>NZ_LXET01000013.1 GCF_001655005.1 Hafnia paralvei ATCC 29927 | reverse complement strand
AGCATTAGCCAATCGGCCGCTTTCATTTAGATACTGATATCTAACAACTCACACATCACGCCATCAGCAGATCGTTCACTCGTTTAATAAACAAGTTTGGATCTTCTAAACTACCCCGCTCAGCCAAGAGAGACTGATCCAGCAATAGCTCAATCCACTCGCCAAAGCGCGCTTCGTCCTGCTCATCCGCGGCTCGTTTCACCAATGCGTGATCGGGATTTAGCTCAAAGATGTATTTGATTTCTGGCGCAGCCTGACCCGCAGCCGCAAACAGTTTTGCCATCTGCGTCGTCATTTCATCAGCGTCAGTCGTCACGACGGCCGGCGTTTCAGTCAAACGATGTGTCAGACGAACATCCTTCACGCGGTCGCCCAGCAGTTTTTTCACGCGGTCAACGAACGGTTCTAGCGCCTTTTCAGCCTCTTTCTGCTCGCTGGTTTCTTCATCGGCAAGCTTATCCAAAGATTCATCTTTTTTGCTCACCGACTGGAATGGTTTACCATCAAACTCGGTCAGATAGCTCATCATCCACTCATCGATACGATCGGAAAGCAGCAGAACTTCAATGCCTTTCTTACGCAGCAATTCTAGATGTGGACTGCTCTTCGCAGCGGCATAGCTGTCAGCAGTGATGTAATAAATCTTCTCTTGGCCTTCCACCATACGACTGATGTAGTCAGTCAGAGAAACATTCTGGATCGCGCTGTCGTTATGCGTTGAAGCAAAGCGTAGCAGTTTGGCTATCGCCTCAGCGTTGCCGCCATCTTCTGCAGGGCCTTCTTTCAGCACTAAGCCAAATTGCTGCCAGAATTTCTGATACTTCTCAGCATCGTCTTTTGCCAGTTTATCCAGCATTTGCAATACACGCTTGGTCAGCGCGGCGCGCAGACTTTGAGTAACGCGGCTATCTTGCAAAATCTCACGCGAAACGTTCAGCGGCAGATCGTTGGAATCTATCAGACCCCGTACAAAACGCAGGTAATTTGGCATGAACTGTTCAGCGTCATCCATAATGAATACGCGCTGGACATACAACTTCAGACCATGCTTGTGATCGCGGTTGAACAAATCCCAAGGAGCCTGTGCAGGAATGTATAGCAGGCTGGTGTATTCCTGCTTACCTTCAACGCGATTGTGGCTCCAGGTCACAGGATCGGTAAAATCATGCGCAATGTGCTTATAGAACTCTTTGTACTCTTCGTCTGTAACTTCAGACTTGGTACGCGTCCACAGAGCCTGTGCTTTGTTGATTTTCTCCCACTTCTGCTCGCCGTCTTCACCTTCGGTGGTCAGAATCTCTACTGGCAAGGCAATGTGGTCAGAGTATTTGCTAATGATATTACGCAAGCGCCAATCATCAAGGAACTCATCTTCACCTTCGCGCAGATGCAGGGTGATTTCAGTACCGCGCTCGACCTTCTCGATATCGGCAATGGTGTAATCACCTTCCCCTTCGGACTCCCAGAAAACAGCCTGATCGGCGTTGACACCGGCTGAACGGGTACGAACGGTCACTTTATCTGCCACGATGAACGCAGAATAGAAGCCGACGCCAAACTGTCCAATCAGTTGGCTATCTTTAGCCTGATCGGAACCCATTGATTCCAGAAACGCTTTGGTTCCTGATTTAGCGATAGTCCCCAAATTGTCGATAACTTCATCACGGGTCATACCGATGCCATTATCGCTCAGGGTCAAAGTGCGGTTTTCTTTATCCGCAGAAATACGTACGTGCAGATTGCCGTCACCCTCATACAAATCTGGGTTAGAAAGCGCACGGAAACGCAGCTTATCCGCGGCGTCAGAGGCGTTGGAAATCAGCTCACGCAAAAAGATTTCTTTGTTTGAATAGAGTGAGTGGATCATCAAATGCAGAAGCTGTTTGACTTCTGACTGGAAGCCACGGGTTTCTTGGCCTTTCATAGTTTTGCTTTTACCTCAGTTGATTGCACTCAGACAAAAAATGTTAACAGGTAAAAAATGGGGATGGGATGTTGAAATTCAAGGGTAAAAAATAAATGGAAAAGAAAAGAAGTGCGGCGTGTAATCCAGATCACTTTAATCCGTGATGGATCACACGCCGATTTTGCGCAGCCGGTTAGAACCTCACCGGGTTACGTCCAGCCAGAGAGTGTGACAACGTGGTGCCGTCAACCATCTCCAGCTCGCCGCCAACCGGTACACCGTGAGCAATACGTGTCGCTAGCACACCGTGTGCGCTACACATCTCTGCAATATAGTTGGCCGTTGCTTCGCCTTCAACCGTTGGGTTAGTCGCCAAAATCACCTCGGTGAGCGGCTCCTGCCCCAAACGTTCTTCCAAGCGATCCAGACCGATATCCTGCGGGCCAATTCCGTCTAACGGAGACAGATGCCCCATCAAAACAAAATAGCGACCGGAGAATTGACCCGTTTGCTCTATTGCATGAATATCCGCTGGACTCTCCACCACACAGATTTGTCCGTTCTCTTTGCGACGAGAATTAGAACAAATCGTACAGATATCCTGCTCAGTGAAAGTACGACAGTCTTCACAATGACCAATTTCAGACATTGCTCTAGTCAACGCCTGCGCCAAACGCATCCCACCGCTGCGATCGCGCTGCAGCATGTGGAATGCCATGCGCTGCGCCGATTTCGGGCCAACGCCCGGCAGGCAGCGCAGCGCTTCCATTAATGATTCAAGAAGCGGGCTGGTTTGCATCAGAATGGCATCTTAAAGCCCGGCGGCAACTGCATACCGCTGGAAACTGAAGCCATTTTCTCTTTCTGGGTTTCTTCAATACGGCGAGCCGCGTCGTTGAAAGCCGCTGCGATCAGGTCTTCCAGCATCTCTTTATCGTCTTCCATCAGGCTTGGATCGATTTCGATACGACGGCAGTTATGTGCACCGTTAATGGTCACTTTTACCAAACCCGCGCCAGATTCACCGGTAACTTCCAGTTGAGCGATTTCTTCCTGCACTTTCGCCATTTTGTCTTGCATTTGCTGGGCTTGCTTCATCAGGTTGCCCAATCCGCCTTTACCAAACATAGTGTTCTCTCTTTGCGTGGGGCTGCGTCGGCATCATGCTGACACAGCAGTTAAACAGGGCGGATGCTCTCTTCATCCAGTTCGGCGTCAAAGAAACGTCGCAAAGTCTGGATGTTGCTATCCGCAGCAATCGACTGGCGAGCCTGCGCCAGTTTTTCTTCGTAAATCGTCTGCCGCCATTCCAGCGGCGTCAGTCGCTCTGGGTTATCGTCTTCGATAATCGTCAGCTCAACCGGACGACCATAATGTTCACTCAGCGCCTGAGACAAAGTCTGTTGCGCAGAAGCGGAGTTTAAATGACGTTGCGAAGAACGTAAATGCAGAAGCACCTTGCCCTCTTCTGCTGGCTCACGAAACGCATTCAACGCCAACTGTTGAACCAGCTTAGGTAAACGTAGCTGATTCAACTCCGCCGCCCATTCATCACGAGTCAACGACTCCTCGGCCAGCTTTGCCGCCAGCTCAGGCGTTTTTTCATATTCCAGCGCGGTCCGCAACGCTTTCGGCGTGGCGATCTCCTCGCGCTTGGCCTCTACCGCTTTCGTCTGTGCTTTCCAGCGATAGGCCTCTTTTTTTAGCGGTTTGGTTTCTGCTGCCGCAGCCTGACGCTGCTGGCTACGCTCCGTCACTGATGCCAAACGCTCCAGTGCTGAGCTTGCCGGCCGCGCGGTGACTGGCGCTGCCGGCTCATTCTTTTTTGGGTCAGTACCCCCACCCGTTTTTTGACGTAGCTGACTTCTAGCCTGTAACAGCTGAGCCGTTGCGTCAGATAAACCAGTAGGTTTTGCCGTTGAACGCACCGGTGCTGCTTCTTGAGGCTGGAATTGCCCCGCAGGCGGCATGCCTTGCATATCGGGTGCCGAATGCTGTTTCGGCATATAGCTTGATGGCGCCGCCGATGCGGTACTGTGCACAGGCATACTTGGCAGTGCGGTCTGAGGTGCCGCCACTGGCTCAGCAATCACCTCTTTTGGGTGAAAAGCCAACGCGCGCAGCAACGTCATTTCCACCCCCATGCGTCGGTCTGGCGCATAGGTCAGTTCTTTGCGACCGGTCAGCAACACCTGATAGAACAACTGCAGATCTGAAGGTGGCAGCGTACGTGCAAGCTCGCGTAAACGCTGCTCAACGGAAATATAGTGGCTATCCAACGCATTTGGCAGCAGTTGTAACATCGCAATACGGTGCAGCAACGTCAGGGTTTCAATAAGTAGATTTTCCCAATCCACGCCGCGCGAAGCCGCTTGCTCAACCAGCGCCATCACCTTTTCGCCATCGGCATCCACCAGCGCTTCAATGATCGCCAGAGGCTGCTCATCATCCAGTGTGCCAAGCATCTGCCCTACGGTTTCAGCAGTGATTTGGCCTAATCCCATCGCGATCGCCTGATCGGTCAGGCTAAGCGCATCACGCATACTGCCTTCGGCAGCACGCGCTAACAGTTGCAGAGCGCGTGGCTCGGCGGTGAATCCTTCCGCCGTAGAGATCTTTTCCAACTGGGTGCGAATTTGCTCAACGTCTAATGCTTTAAGATGGAACTGTAAGCATCGAGATAAAATTGTCACCGGCAGCTTTTGCGGATCGGTGGTAGCCAGCAGGAATTTGACGTGCGGAGGTGGCTCTTCCAACGTTTTCAACAGCGCATTGAAACTGTGACGGGAGAGCATGTGCACTTCGTCAATCAGATAGACCTTGAAGCGACCACGCGCCGGTGCGTACTGTACGTTGTCCAGCAGGTCACGCGTATCTTCAACTTTAGTACGCGACGCCGCATCAATTTCTAGCAGGTCGACAAAACGTCCTTGCTCGATTTCACGGCAGTTATCACATACGCCACACGGCGTAGAAGTGATGCCCGTCTCGCAGTTCAGTCCTTTCGCCAACAGGCGTGCAATGCTGGTTTTACCCACGCCGCGAGTACCGGAAAACAGATAGGCGTGGTGAATACGCCCTAAGGAAAGGCCGTTGGCTAGCGCGGTCAGAACATGTTCCTGACCCACGACGTCAGAAAACGTTTGTGGACGCCACTTACGGGCAAGTACCTGATAGCTCATTGATACTCATCATTGATTTGTAAGGGGTAATTTCAGTATGACTGCAAAAACCGCGATGCTGATCGGGGTTATCATATACCGACCGGGGTTCATTCCGTTTACCTACGCTCTGATTTCTAGACAGAGACATATAGTTGAATCATATGTGGAGGCAAACAGAACAATCTCAACTATTGATTAGCTTAGCCGCATTTGAGGGCGACATATTCGGTTATTGTAACAGTAGCTTTATGCTGATTCCTAATTACTTTCAGACAAACAAACGCGAAGTCGCGGCGCCAGCGAAGAAAAAAAGCCTCCGTCGCCAAGATGATAAAATGCAAAAGCCCCGCATTCGCGAGGCTTGGTATCTGTTCTTAGTCGGGGGCTTATCCGCAGAAATTAATGGCCGGAGAAGTCTACCAGACTATAACAGTTGATCCCTTGAGCCGTCAGGCGCGCTTCGCCACCCAAGTCAGGTAAATCAATAATAAATGCAGCATCAGTAACCACGCCACCTAAACGACGGATCAGTTTGACCGTGGCTTCGATGGTGCCGCCGGTCGCCAGCAGATCGTCAACAACCAGAACGTTATCGCCCGGCTGAATGGCATCCTGATGGATTTCCAGCGTATCAGTGCCGTATTCCAATTCGTAGCTTTCACTCAGGGTCGCACGCGGGAGTTTGCCCGGCTTACGCACAGGAACAAAACCTACGCCAAGCGCCAGTGCAACAGGCGCACCAAACAGGAAACCACGAGCTTCAGTACCCACGACTTTAGTGACACCCGCATGGCGGTAGCGTTCAACCAGAAGCTCGATGCTCAGCGCATAAGCCTTTGGGTCTTCCAGCATGCTAGTGACATCACGGAACAAAATCCCTGGTTTTGGGTAGTCCGGGATGGTTTTAATGCTTTCTCTAAGGAATTCGATTTGTTGTGCTGTAGCGGTCATAAAATTGTTGCCTGATAAAACAGCGGGTCCGGGCTAACGCAAGCCACCTGAACTTCCCCCGATGCGTAACCTGTCTTTTCAGGTCAACGAAATTCGGATATAGAAACAAGGGACAGGGAGGTAACCCGCGCACGAAAACGCTCAAATCTATTGAAACTGGCGAAAAAATGCAACTGAAGAGTTTAGTTCACGACGTTTTTTGTTGCTCTGCATCAATAACCGGCAGACGCCACATAAAGAATAGCAGGCCAGTTAAAATAACCAGCAACAAAATACGCACCCACCACAGATTCACCAACCACAATGAAAGCGCGAACGTCAGAATAATGAAAACAATCGCCTTTGGCTTAGCTCCTGATGGCAAACCTCGATGCTCTTGCCAGTGACGCAAATAGCCACCAAACCAAGAGTTATACAGCAGCCAACGGTGAAAGCGTGGTGATGAGCGGGAAAAACACCAAGCCGCAACCAACAAAAACGGCGTTGTCGGTAGCAAGGGCAGCACAGCCCCTAAACAGGCGAGAGCAAAAGCTGTCCATCCTAAAATAATGAGTAATAAACGTTGCATGGTGTATCTTGCCCTATCCCCTGCGGCTCCAGTACCATTCGATGTTACACGAGCTGCGTACTTAAAGTCATTGGCGATACCCGCCCCAGCAATTAACTCAACCAAAGCAATCACCGTTAAGGCTCACTGATGTCAAGCCAGCAGCTTCTGCAAATTCTAGATCAACGAATAACTCAACTGGAACTGGCGCTGAAAAACAGCAGCTATATGCCCACCTACCAGCCACGTTTTGATCGCGCGCTGTTTGCCTGTACAGAAACAGGACTAAAAGACTATTTGCAGGAACTGCAGCGCAATTTCTCTCGGCTCTCTGATGAAGTAGCACGCAATCATCCGCAGCAGGTCAGCTTCTTGGCTGAGCGAGTGGTGGTACAGATTGAAGCCCTCCAGCGCGAGCTCGCAACGCAGCAATTACGCCGTCAGGACAGAAAAAAACGGCGCTCTCCCCTATCGATTCTACAGCAACAATTGGTAGAAACACGCGGGTACGAGCAGCGTCTAAACGATATGCTATATGAGCGTGAAAGTCAGTTAGGTCAATGCCAAACGCTAGTGCAGCAACAAGGGATCCAGCAAGAGCTGGTTGCCCTGGAGGCTCGTCTTAGCCGCTGTCGTCAGGCGTTGAAAAAAATTGAACACCAAATAGAGCAACTGGAGCTCGGGTTTTCCTAAAATTCTGAAAATATTATATATAGATAGAAAATAATTCTCTTCATCTTATAAACCAATAGAATGAGCCAGCACGCAATATTCGTTTAAGGGAGAAGAAAAATGGGCATCATTTCTTGGATTATTCTGGGTCTCATCGTGGGTATTCTCGCCAAATGGTTCATGCCGGGTAAAGACGGTGGCGGTTTCTTTATGACGGTAATTTTGGGGATTGCCGGTGCGTTAGTCGGTGGCTACATCAGCGCGTTCTTCGGCTTGGGTACAGTCACCGGCTTTAACATAGGTAGCCTGATCATTTCAATTTTAGGTGCTATGCTGCTGCTGTTTATCTACCGCAAGCTGAAAAACTAAGGAATCGAAATGTCGCTCGAGAACGCCGCCGCTGAAGTACAGCTCGCTGTAGATTTAATCTATCTGCTGGAAAGTAACGACCTCGGCCCCGAAGTGGTCTTAGCGGCCTTGGAAATAGTGAAAAGCGACTATGAATCAAAGTTAGCGTTAAAACATAGTCAGGCCGTTTTTCCACTCAGCAACTCGTAATGTCTTGAGCCTTATTAATAGGGAGTGGCCAGCTCCCTATTATATTCGCAACGACTTACGCCAGTGATTCACCGCCAGCGCTACCGTCCAAGTCTTTTTTGACCACCTGCACCTCTTTACCTTCCTGATTATGCAAATACACTTCCAACTGATTGAAAGCAATATTGATATCATTCTCACGGCATAGCTGATCAATACGGCGGTTAAGTTCGTCGACGGTATAACTACGGTCACGCAGCTCGCGCACATACAAGCGCAACTCATGATCTAACGTGCTGGCACCAAACGCCAAAAAGAATACCTGCGGCTCAGGATCGGTCATGACGCGTGGATTTTCCTTGGCCGCTTGTAATAGTACCTTTTTCACTTTGTCCAGATCAGAGCCATAGGCAACCCCCACTTTTATCAGCACTCGCGTGGTGGTATCGGACAGTGACCAGTTAATCAGCCTCTCGGTAACAAAGGCTTTGTTGGGGATGATGACCTCTTTGCGATCAAAGTCGGTGATCGTCGTAGCACGAATTCGAATTCGGCTTACCGTGCCCGAAAATGTCCCAATAGTGATGGTGTCTCCGATACGGATCGGACGTTCAAATAAAATAATCAGGCCCGAAATAAAGTTACCGAAAATCTCCTGTAGACCGAAGCCTAGCCCGACGGATAGGCCAGCGGCGAGAAATTGCAGTTTGTCCCACGATACGCCAAGCGAGCTAAAGAAAATAAGCGTTCCTATCACGATGATGAGATAGGTCAGTACCGTGGTAATTGCGTAAGAGGAGCCCTGTCGCATCTGGAGGCGAGAAAGCACTAGCACCTCTAACAAGCCTGGCAAGTTACGCGTCAGTACATAGGCAATAACCACCGATAGCAGCGCGAACAATACGCTGCCCAATGTGACCGCCTGTAATGACTGGCTCGCCCCAGAACCACTGCTGTAATGCCATAAAGTGATGCTATCGAGATAAGAGATAACCGTCACCAAATCTGACCAAATCCAATACAGTACGGTACCGAAAATCAGGAACAGAACCATGGTAGTCAAACGCAGAGACTGACTGTTGATTTGGTCGATAGCCAGCGGTGGCTCTTCGACAGGTTCAAGGCCTTCAGCCCCTTCTCTCGCCACGTTTTGCTGACGACGAGCCAGAGCGCGTCGATAGGCTAAGCGTCGCGCCGCCACGCTCAAACCTCGGATCGCGGAAGAATAGATGACGGTCCAGAAAATCATCAGATACAGGCTATCCAGCCAGCGGATCCCTAAACTGAGCGCCGTATACAGATAACCGAAAGCCGTTAGAACCATCAGCACTAACGGCGTTAATGCGAGCAGTGTCACCATGATTAAACGCACGGTGTGAGAATTCTTCTCTCGCCATGCATCACGGCAGATAGGAAACACAAAGGCTGAGATTAGCCCTAATGTGATCAGTACCACCACCTGACCAATAACATCTTCGCTCAAGCGCAGAGGGGCTTTTTCTCCCAGTACACACCAGAAAATGAGTGGGATCAGAACTACACCGACCCGCCGAGTCACGCGGCGATAGTGGGCACACAACAGCGGAGAAAGATTAAAGTGTTTTTCCGATACGCCTCCCGGTTCAAGCAGGCGATAGGTTGTTGTGATAAACATCCAAAACATCGCAAACTGCAGCGACAGCGACCATAAAAAGTTATTAATACTGATATCTGAGCGATAGCACCAAAAGCCGAATGCTAGAATTAATAACGTTCCCGGTAAGCCCTTAAGCATGGTGAGACCAATCGCTTTGGGCGTATGTAATTGCGTGTCGCGTTTAAGCTGCCCGACTTCGTTGCCCAATTTCTCCAGCAGTTCATCTATTTTGTGATAACGCCAGCGGAAAAGACCAAAAAGCACGAGCAGAGGAACGAGCACAAACATCGAATTAAGTGCGCCTTCAGCTAAAGCCCCTGGCTTGAGATCAAAATGCAGCGAATGAGATTGCCCCTTCAGAGCACTGGGTAAGTCAATGAACCAGTTGAGGTTCATTGGCTTATTACTGCTTACCCAAAAAATTTGCTGAGTCAGCGTATGCTGAAGATACTCATTCACACTCAGCAATTGCTGCTGGTTGATTTGCAAACTTATTGCCAAGGTGAGCTGGCTGCCCAACTGTTTATTCAGTTGATCCAGTAGCTCACGGCGTGCATCAACAATATCTTCAAGCGCACTGACAACGTCATCAGAAGGCTTTTCTTTGCTTTGGCTGATCAGCTGTGTAACGTAATCATTGCCCTGATAAAGGGCATCACGTTTTTCATTAATATCGAACTGCTCTAAACGTAGATCGGCAATCTGCTCGGCAACGTTATTGGTCAGTTTTTCCGTAGGCAGATTTTGCTGCTGCTGATACAAAATGCGGGACAACAATAAACTGCCTTTTAACACCGTAATCTGCTCTTTCAGATTGCGTTCGGCCTGTAGAGAACGATCGAGCCAATTCTTAATACGAATATTTTCCTGCACCAACGCGTTCACGCCTTCGGTCGCCTCAATCAGCCGTTTACTCAGTTGACGGTTGATATCGAGTTCTTGACCAATAATGGGATCGTGCTGGATGTCCTGAGTGGCATCGTCAGGATTTTGCGCTTCTTGCGCCGTTTTCTCCGACAGGGTTAGACGCTTACCGTTTTCCACTTCGCGCACCAACTGAACCATACGCTCTAGTTGGTTAATGCGCGCATTGGCATAGTCACGTTGCTTCTGTAGAGAATCTTGTAATGCGGTATTCGCCGAGAGGCTCTGACGCTGGTAATCAAGCGACATGTTCAGCATTGTCATCTGCGTATTCAGCATGTTTTGTTGCGTAGTGCGCATATTACTCGGATCAGAGAGCGCATTACGGATCTGCTGGATCTGCTGCGACGTCTCCATCATGCTGCTTTGCGCACGTTCTGGCTGAGTCTGCAGAGAAATAAGCTGGCTGTTAAAGTTGGCTAAATCTTCCTGTGCGCTCTGCAATGCATCCAGAGTGGTCCCCATTTTGTTTTCTAACTGGCGTAGCGTCAGAGTAGAGAGTGAGGTGCGCGTGATTGCTTCGCTATCAGCCTGCCGGATGGAATCTAGACCATTGAGAGCCTGATTTAATTTAACCGGTGCCTGCTGAACCTGCTGTTTTAGCTGTTGGTTTTCCTGTTTGAGACGATCTATGCCGTCAAGAAATTCGAGCGTACGGTTCAAATCCTGCTGCGCAAGTTTCTCTCCCGGGGAAAGTGTTTTTTGTTTGTTCAGCGCATCGAGCTGGCTCTGAACTTCAGCGCGCGTCAATATATCGCCGTTGAGCGCCAAGGCATAACTAGGGGTTAAAAGTGCCAGTATGCTGAAGAGCAACGCAACCAGATAGAACTGAGGACGCCAAGCAAACTGAGCAGGACGAAATTTGATACGGCCAGCCATCATGGGAATAAATCATCTAACAAGAGGAGTGATTAGCGTAGCACGAAGATATTCAGACAATGAATAGGGAAAAGGAGAAAACAAAATCTATTTTTGTGGTGCTTGGTAAGCCGAAAATTAAGGACGATATCTCTGTGGAAATAAAACGCATATCGTCCAGTACGTCAGCAAAAATTAAGATCAGAAAGTGAGCACCTTATCGGCAGCCAGAGTCCACTGTGCCAATTCAACCAGAGTACCAATTTCTACCCCGTCAATCAGTGGCAAAGCGCTAATACCACGCCCATCGGCGCAAGTCTTACAGAGTTTAAATGGCACTTGCTGGGCCGTTAGAATCTCAATCATCTGCTGAAGGTTATACCCTTCGTGAGGTTTTTGGCCTGCCAAGCCAGATGTTACCGCATCAGACATTAAAAATACTTTCAGTTCGATATCGCCCTGCTGCTCTTTCATCGCGATAGCTAAACGCAGCGCATTAAACAAAGACTCTTGGCCATATCCAGCCCCGTTGGCGATCAAAACAATTTTTTGCATCATGTTTTCCTTTTATTCAGCGGCGTCATTGCCACCGCACATGCCGGCGCTTCAAACGGCATGCTAACAGCGCCCTTTAACAAATATTCGCTGTACTTGATCATGTCGATAAAGCTGTCGACCATTAGAGACGCTTCTGCTTTAAGATCAAAGCTTTCAGGCATAAAAAGCCAGCTTTCCATTATACCCGTTATATAGGAGCGCATCATTATCGCCGTACGTCGGGTATTCAGTTCAGCAGGCAACTGTTGACACTCGATACAGTTACGTAGCACATTTTCTATACGCTCAAAGTTTTCGAGGTACAGTATCCTGCGAATATCGCGTAAAGAACGCATCTCGCCGACAAATTCGCATTTATGAAATATAATTTCCATCAACGCCTTACGCCGTGGATCGTCAACGGTTGCGACCAAGATATAAATTAGGATTTCGCGCAAAATCCTAAGTGGATTATCTGGGTACTTTGTTTGATACTCTATCTCTAAGTCACTGACTTTTGATTCGGTCAGATCCCAGACCTCATTAAAAAGGTCTACTTTGTTTTTAAAGTGCCAATAGATTGCGCCACGTGTCACACCTGCCGCGTTGGCAATATCCGTAAGCGAGGTTGCTGAAACCCCGCGTGCGGAAAACTCAACTACAGCGGCTTCAAGTATTTGCAGCCGGGTTTCTTGAGCTTGCTCTTTGGTTTTTCGTGCCATGGCGTTATTTTTTTAATGTGCTTTGATTTACATACATTCATGAATGTATGTACCATAACATGCAGTTTTAATTAGCGCAGCAATGGGTTTTCACAAATGATCCAATACCCATTTAATAATCGGACTCTTGAGGTTAAATATGAATAAAAACAGAGGGTTAACGCCTCTGGCGGCCGTGCTAATGCTTTCTGGTAGTTTACTTCTTACAGGATGTAACGACGGGAACGAGCAAAAAGGTCAGCAAAGCGCACCTGAGGTGGGTGTTGTCACGCTGAAAGCTGAGCCGTTGAACATCACCACTGAACTTCCTGGCCGTACGTCTGCATATCGCATCGCAGAAGTTCGTCCACAAGTTGGCGGTATCATCCTTAAGCGTAACTTCGTTGAAGGCAGTGACATTCAGGCCGGTTCTTCCCTGTATCAAATTGATCCAGCGACCTATCAGGCTGCTTATGACAGTGCGCGTGGCGATTTGGCTAAAGCCGAAGCAGCTGCAAACATCGCTCGCCTAACGGTAAATCGCTATAAAACGTTGGTGGGTACTAAGTACATCAGTCAACAAGAATACGATACTGCCGTTGCCGATGCGCGTCAGGCAGATGCCGCTGTAACCGCGGCAAAAGCGGCCGTGGAAACGGCTCGTATTAATCTGGCTTATACCAAAGTCACTTCGCCTATCAACGGACGTATTGGGAAATCCAGCGTTACCGAAGGGGCATTAGTCACATCTAATCAGGCCAATGCGCTGGCAACTGTGCAGCAGTTGGACCCCATTTACGTTGACGTCACTCAGTCAAGTAACGATTTCCTGCGTTTGAAAGAAGAGCTGGCTAACGGCACTTTGGAACAAGAAGGTGGGAAAGCGAAGGTTGAGTTGATTCTGGAGAACGGCCAGAAGTACCCACAGGTTGGCGCTCTGGAATTCTCAGACGTCACCGTCGATGAAAGCACTGGCTCAATCACTATTCGTGCCGTATTCCCTAACCCTAAAGGCGATTTGTTGCCTGGCATGTTTGTGCGCGCTCGTCTGGATGAAGGGATCAAGAACAACGCGCTGTTAGTTCCTCAGCAAGGGGTTACGCGTAACCCTCGTGGTGAAGCGACCGTCATGGTCGTCGGCGCGGACAACAAAGTTGAAAACCGTACCGTGACTGCAGCTCAGGCTATCGGCGATAAGTGGCTGGTAACCGCAGGCTTGAAATCGGGTGACAAAGTCATTGTGACCGGCTTGCAGAAAATCCGTCCAGGTGTGCAAGTGAAAGTAGAAGAAGCCTCTGCAGGGAACGCTTCAACAAAAGATGCGGCAGCCAGCGAACCTAAGAAGTCTTAAGTGATGCTCGTTGCTGATACATTGATAAAAAGGAGCCAGTAATTCATGGCTAAGTTTTTTATAGATCGACCTATATTCGCCTGGGTTATCGCCATCATTATCATGCTGGCCGGTGCGCTAGCGATTATGAAACTACCGGTGGCGCAGTATCCAACGATTGCCCCGCCGGCGGTGTCGATCTCCGCAGTCTACCCTGGTGCTGATGCGCAGACGGTACAGGATACGGTTACCCAGATTATCGAACAGAACATGAACGGTATCGATAATCTGATGTACATGTCCTCTACCAGTGACTCATCTGGTAGCGTGTCGATCACGCTGACGTTCCAGTCTGGTACTGACCCGGATATCGCACAGGTTCAGGTGCAGAACAAATTGCAGCTAGCAACGCCGTTGCTGCCGCAGGAAGTTCAGCAACAAGGGATCAGCGTTGAGAAATCCAGTAGTAGCTTCCTGATGGTTGCAGGCTTTATTTCTGAAGACGGTAGTATGTCTCAGGACGATATCGCCGACTACGTGGCTTCCAACATTAAGGATCCGATCAGCCGCTCCGAAGGCATTGGTGATGTCACCCTGTTTGGTGCCCAGTACGCTATGCGTATCTGGTTAGATCCAAACAAGCTGAACAACTATCAGATGACTCCTCTGGACGTGATCAACCAGATAAAAATCCAGAACAACCAGATTGCGGCTGGCCAATTGGGTGGCGCTCCTCCGGTTCCTGGTCAGCAGTTGAACGCATCAATCATTGCACAAACTCGCTTACAGACTCCGGAAGAATTCGGCAAGATCCTGATGAAGGTTCAAGCTGATGGCTCTCGTGTCCTGTTGCGTGACGTCGCGAAGATTGAACTAGGCGGCGAGAACTATAACGTTATCGCTCGCTTTAACGGCAAACCCGCTGCAGGTCTGGGGATTAAACTGGCAACCGGTGCAAACGCGCTGGATGCGGCCGAAGGGGTTAAGAAAGAACTGGCGAAGCTGGAACCGTTCTTCCCTGCCAGCCTGAAAGTGGTGTATCCATACGACACAACGCCATTCGTTAAAATTTCTATTAACGAAGTGGTAAAAACGCTGTTAGAAGCGATCGTATTGGTATTCTTGGTTATGTATTTGTTCTTGCAGAACATTCGCGCAACCTTGATTCCAACGATTGCAGTACCTGTGGTTCTGTTGGGTACCTTTGCGATTCTGTCAGCCTTTGGTTACTCGATAAACACCCTGACGATGTTCGGTATGGTGCTTGCGATAGGGCTATTGGTGGATGACGCCATCGTTGTGGTGGAAAACGTTGAGCGTGTGATGGCCGAAGAGGGCCTACCACCAAAAGAAGCTACCCGTAAGTCGATGGAACAGATCCAGGGCGCGCTGGTGGGTATCGCGATGGTACTGTCGGCAGTATTTATCCCGATGGCGTTCTTTGGTGGCTCAACAGGTGCAATCTATCGTCAGTTCTCTATCACGATTGTTTCCGCAATGGTGTTGTCAGTACTGGTCGCGATGATCCTGACTCCGGCACTGTGTGCCACTATGCTTAAGCCCGTTGAAAAAGGCGGACATGGTAAAACCACCGGCTTCTTCGGTTGGTTTAACAACATGTTTGAAAAGAGCACTGAGCACTACACGAATTCCGTTGCCGGTATTCTGCGTGGTACAGGTCGCTATCTGCTGATCTATCTGGTTATCGTGGTAGGTATGGGCTTACTGTTTGTTCGTATGCCAACCTCCTTCTTACCAGATGAAGATCAGGGGATTGCCCTGACCATGGTTCAGTTGCCAGCCGGTGCCACGCAGGAACGTACCAACAAAGTTCTTGCTGAAGTCACCGACTACTTCTTAGACAAAGAGAAAGCCAACGTTCAGTCCGTGTTTACCGTTAGCGGCTTCGGCTTCAGCGGTCAGGGTCAGAACAACGGCTTGGCGTTCGTGAGCTTGAAACCGTGGGATGAGCGTTCTGGTGCCGACAACAAGGTTCCAGCGATTATCGCCCGCGCAACTGGCGCATTCAGTAAGATTAAAGATGGTCTGGTGTTCCCATTCAACCTACCAGCAATTATCGAACTGGGTACGGCAACGGGCTTTGACTTTGAACTTATCGATCAGGCTGGCCTAGGCCATGAAAAACTGACCGAAGCGCGTAATCAGCTGTTAGGAATGGCAGCAGAGCATCCAGATACCGTGGTTCGTGTACGTCCTAACGGTTTGGAAGATACGCCGCAGTTTAAAATTATCGTCGACCAGGAAAAAGCACAGGCCTTAGGTGTCGCTATTTCAGACATCAACCAAACGCTGTCTACTGCGTTAGGGGGCACTTATGTGAACGACTTCATCGACCGCGGTCGTGTGAAGAAGGTTTACGTACAGGCTGATGCGCCATACCGTATGTTGCCGAACGATATCAACAACTACTATGTCCGTGGTGATGCAGGACAGATGGTACCGTTCTCAGCCTTCTCATCCTCAAAATGGGAATATGGTTCGCCTCGTTTGGAACGTTACAACGGCCTGCCATCCATGGAAATTCTAGGGGAAGCTGCACCGGGTAAGAGTACCGGTGAAGCAATGAACCTGATGGAAGAGTTGGTGACTAAGCTGCCTACCGGTATCGGTTATGACTGGACTGGGATGTCTTATCAGGAACGTTTGTCTGGAAACCAGGCTCCGTCACTGTATGCCATCTCGTTGATTGTCGTGTTCCTATGTCTGGCGGCACTGTATGAGAGCTGGTCAATTCCATTCTCCGTTATGCTGGTGGTTCCACTGGGCGTTATTGGGGCATTATTGGCGGCAACCATGCGCGGTATGAATAACGACGTTTACTTCCAGGTGGGTCTGTTAACCACCATTGGTCTATCAGCGAAGAACGCCATACTTATCGTCGAGTTCGCCAAAGACTTGATGGATAAGGAAGGCAAAGGGCTGATCGAGGCGACGTTAGAATCCGTTCGTATGCGTTTACGTCCGATCCTGATGACATCTCTAGCATTTATGCTCGGGGTTCTCCCATTGGTTATCAGCTCTGGCGCGGGTTCTGGCGCGCAGAACGCAGTAGGTACTGGTGTTATGGGCGGGATGATTTCTGCAACCATCTTGGCCATCTTCTTCGTACCGATGTTCTTCGTTGTGGTTCGTCGCCGCTTTAATCGAAGTGGCGAAGATATCGAACACAGCCATGCCGTTGACCATCAGGTGAAATAATCTTTCTCCTCTCTAAAAGGCCGCAAATGCGGCCTTTTTTACGCCCCTATCACTCCCCGACTAACCGCGAACTCATCCATAGAGCAACAATCCGCTTGCATCGATAAAATATCTGCCGCATAATTATTGTTATGTTATAACATCAATTAAGGCTTGAATAATGAAACCCAACATTCATCCGCACTATCGCACCGTAGTCTTTCATGACACGACGGCTGATGCTTACTACAAGATTGGCTCAACCATTCACTCCGAGCGAGAAATTGAAATGGATGGAGTGAAGTATCCCTACGTCACGCTCGATGTCTCCTCTGCGTCACACGCCTATTACACCGGCAAGCAGAAAGAGTTCTCAAAAGAAGGGAGCGCCGCAAAATTCCAGCAACGCTTTGGTCATTTCATGACGAAGAAAAAATCAGCAGAGGAAAACTAATGCAAGTTCTGAGTTCATTACGTTCAGCCAAACAACGGCACCCTGATTGCAAAATAGTTAAGCGTCACGGTCGCATATTTGTTATTTGCAAATCAAACCCACGCTTCAAAGCAGTACAAGGAGGGAAGAAAAAACGCTAACGCCGACGCACATCGCCTTATCTCAGCCCCGGTCATGGGGCTGACGAACTCAGAATCCTCCCAAAGCCTTGCCACAACCAACGGGTGATAGCATCAATAACTCGTTGAAACCACGAAACTATATAGATAGTGACTGACTTAGCACGTCACGACACAAACGGATATCGTAATAAAAGGTAAAATCTTCTTGGATAGACAATTATTTGTGCAATAATCATAAGAGATCGCTAATGTGATTAATCTAATCACAGTTCTGTTTCTTATTGATTCACTTATTCGGTTCCATGACGATAATTAAGTTTAGTGTCTTTGTTGATGTGTTTAAAAAACGCTCAAAACGTATTAATTAAATACTTCTTAACACAAAATATCGCCAACCCCGATGTGCTTTTGCTATGATACTGCGGCCTTCAGTATTGCTCTATGGTTGTAAACTGCTTATCAGATTTATTGTTGTATTATCTAGCAGCATCGACTAATTCGTTGAGACCACGTTAAGCGTGATGGGGGCATGATATGGATGAATATACGTCTTATCAGCACGATATTACGGAGCTGAAATATCTATGTAATATGTTGTACAATCAAGGAATGGATGTTCTGAGCGATAGCCATCATGGCTGGGTCAACGACCCAACAGCAGTGGACAATCTACAACTAAATGAATTAAACGAACATATTGCAAATTTTGGTTTAACATTCAAGATTAAGTATCCAAATGCTTCAGAATTAACTGAAATATTAGATGAGTATCTTGACGAAACATACAGTCTGTTTAGTAATTACAGCATCAACGAACCAGAACTTAAAAAATGGCTTAAAGCAAAAGGCCGTATTTTGCGTTATTTAGCGGGTGAAAAAACCACATCTGCATTAAATTTTAACCTTTAGACGAGGACTCCTTATGACTAAAATTGATTACCTGATGCGTTTGCGCAAGTGCACTACCTTAGACACTCTCGAACGCGTGATTGAAAAAAATAAGTATGAACTTTCCGACGATGAGCTAGAGACCTTCTACTCTGCGGCAGATCACCGTCTGGCAGAGCTAACGATGAACAAGCTATATGACAAGATCCCAGCGGAAGTGTGGAAGTATGTACGATAATTAAGACGAAAGAGTCATCATTTAAGAAATTATCCTTATTTATTATTTAGTCATTATTGTCATCAATTGGATTATCCATCGATGATTCTCCATTTGTACATGTGTATCTAAGAATAAGTGCTATTGTTTCTGGCACAACAAATGAACGTAGAAAAAGGCCAATATCATTTATATACACTGGCCTCTTTGCTATTTATTACTATTCACCTGATAAATTTGTACTTCGGCTTGTACTTCGGCGTAGCCTGTCGAGATCGACTGCTTTATCCTTAATATCATTAAGCTTGGTTTCAGCGGCTACCTGCCTCATGTCGTTTTTTGCTTTTGGTGATAGGATGCACTTACCACTAAAACAGCCGCCCTTATACTTAACCCTATCTCAGTAAGAGAGCCCCCACCCTCTGAACTATCTCAATTTCTGAGTGTGATAATACTTTCATTTAATATTGATCTGATACGTTATCAACGGTGTCACCTAGGCGCGTTACAGCATTAGCGATTTCTGTAAGACGATAATGTCACCACTGCATGGGCACGCAGGAAAGCTAGACTATCTAGTTTGAGGTATCTGGAGTGGAGATTTCGGGACGCAAGTACTACCGATGTAGAAGCTTAGAGAAACAAACTGGAGTATTGATTGGCTTTTAGGTCGCCCTAAATGGGTGGAGGCCCTGCCAGCTACATCCCGGCACACACGTCGCCTGCTGCGGCTGCTTCCTTCCGGATCTGACCGAGTTCACAAGTTAGCGTTGCGGGAGAACCAACAGAGCCTCCATTGATGAGCACCTGAGTTAAAACCAAACAACTTCAGTGCGGGGGCATTATCAGTGATGACCGCGCGAAAAGCAAGGCTCTGGCGACCGAACGTCGTTTTATTAAACAACCGTTTTATCCCACCATTCCTTATGGCAAACTGACCTTAGATAATGGATGACTGAATCGAAAATCTATCCCCTATGCCAAACGATACTCCCCCTGAAGATAATTTTCGCCAACGTGTGTTGATGACTATCCACGCCGTTCCTTATGGAAAAGTGGCCACCTATGGGCAAATTGCCCGCCTTGCGGGGTCATCGCGCGCCGCACGGCAGGTTGGCGGTATTCTGCGGAAACTCCCTAAAGGCTCCACACTCCCGTGGTACCGCGTTGTCAACCGCACAGGAAATATCTCACTTGTCGGGTCTGACTACATCCGCCAGCGCACCGCCTTGCAGGATGAGGGGGTTACTTTTAATGCCAATGGAGTTATCGATTTAGCTCTTTATGGCTGGGATCCCTCCAAGCCATAAAAAAAACCTGCCTCACTGGGCAGGTTTTTAACGTCAGCCAAAGCCAAATAAATCAGTATTAAAGAGGTGATGCGCCTACAGACTTAGGTTTTTCACTCAGAACCGTTGCTGCACCATCAGCAGAAATAGGAACCAGCACCAGATCTTTCTGAGTACCCGCATTATTGTTCACGACTTCATTCAAAGTATCGGTGATAAACACCAAGCGGCCATCAATTTTAATTGCCGCACTCAGATTGATACGCTGATTTGGCTGGATATCCTGTGGGTTATACGGCAGCACAAAGTTGTATGGAGGCTGTTTGCCATCGGTGCGGAATACTTTCTGTGACAGAACGCGCGCTGGCGCATCGGCCAAAGAAACGTCTGCTAAGGTGACAGTCACTTCAGCATTTGGCGGCAGTGCGATACGTTGACGAAGATTAACGCTACCACGTACTGCTGGACCGCTAATCTGCGATGCATCTGCAGTGATTTGATTACCCGGAGCAGGTGTCGGTACGTCAGCAGCATTCGAAGAACAACCCGCTACTGTTGCCGTCATCAAAACACCACCTACAATTTTCCAGAGTTTCATCAGTTCGGTCTCCTTCCTTTTATTTTTGTTGCCGGATGTGGAATATAAAAATGCGATTCACCACAGCCGACATAGGTCACCTAAAGTAGTTTGTTACGCTACGATACTTTATAAGCATGGCATAAACGGCTGACTTTTCCAGTTTTATCTACTTTACATTAACAATTTCAGATAATTGAACCCTCTAAACAAGACTGAAAACGTTAAACGGTTTTGTGGTAATTTCTGCCATAATTACGCAAGCGATGTGCGCTACCCTCCCACATTGCTTACGCACTCTGTTTTCAACACGGATTAATTAGGATCTCATTCATGAGTCAGGCATTAAAAAATTTACTCGATCTGTTAGATCTGGAAAAAATAGAAGAAGGGATCTATCGCGGGCAGAGTGAAGATCTTGGCTTACGTCAGGTTTTTGGTGGTCAGGTCGTCGGACAAGCATTATATGCTGCAAAGCAAACCGTACCTTTGGAACGAAATATTCACTCTTTCCACAGCTATTTCCTACGTCCTGGTGATAGTAGCCAACCCATTATTTACGATGTAGAAAACCTTCGCGACGGCAATAGCTTCAGCGCCCGCCGCGTCAAAGCCGTACAACACGGCAAACCTATTTTCTATATGACAGCCTCTTTCCAAACCGCCGAAGAAGGCTTTGAGCATCAGAACGTGATGCCAGAGGTTCCAGCTCCTGAGTCGTTAAAATCCGAATCAGAAATAGCCAACAGCATGGCGCATTTAATTCCCGAATCCGTACGCGAAAAATTCACCTGCGAAAAGCCGCTGGAGATGCGCCCTGTCACTTTCCATAATCCCTTAATGGGTACGGTTGAAGAACCTATCCGCAACGTCTGGTTCAAGGCTAATGGGGAAATGCCGGACGATCCTCGTATTCATCAGTATTTGCTTGGGTACGCATCTGATTTCAATTTCTTGCCCACGGCGTTACAGCCGCACGGTAAAGGTTTTTTAGAACCCGGTATGCAGGTTGCCACGATTGACCACTCAATGTGGTTCCATCGTCCATTCCGTCTAGATGACTGGTTGTTGTACGCCGTTGAAAGTACTTCAGCATCCGGAGCTCGTGGCTTTGTCCGTGGGCAATTCTATAACCGTGCCGGTGAGTTGATTGCGTCTACAGTGCAGGAAGGGGTTATTCGTCAGCGTTCATAATAAGTAAGAACGTAAAAGGGCGCAGTTCATTTTCTGCGCCCTTCTTCCAATAAAACAAACGTATTATTGGTTGTAAGCATTCTCACCGTGGCTATTTACATCCAAACCTTCACGCTCTTGATCTTCTGGCACACGTAGCCCAACGCAAACATCTGCAATCTTGAAAGCAATCAGCGCCGCCGCACCGGACCAGACGATACAAATTGCCACGCTGAGCGCCTGTACTCCGAACTGGTGCCCCATCGTCACGCCCTCCGCGTAGCCCGTTCCACCGAGCGAGGTTGCTGTCAGAATCCCCGTGGCTAAGCATCCGACGATACCGCATACCCCATGCACGCCAAACACGTCGCAGGTATCATCGACCTTCAACCAGCGTTTCAGCATGACTACGCCCCACAAACCAGCGACACCAGCAATCAGCCCCAGTAATAACGCGCCCCCCACACCGACTGTACCTGCCGCAGGCGTTACTGCCACCAGCCCAGCGATACAGCCAGAACACGCGCCTAACAGAGAAGGCTTACCACGCGTCATCCATTCGACCAAAACCCAAGACAAAATTGCTCCGGCAGTGGCCACAACCGTATTCACGAAAGCCAGAGCAGCAATTTCATTGGCAGCGCTTGCTGAGCCTGCGTTGAACCCAAACCAGCCAATGTACAGCACCGCGGTGCCCATGAAGACCATCGGCAGGTTATGTGGTTTAAAAGCTTCTTTACCAAATCCGGCGCGTTTACCCAGAAGATAAGCGCCAACCAGCCCTGCAATTGCCGCGTTAATGTGCACTACGGTGCCGCCTGCGAAGTCCAGCGCGCCATCAGTTGCCAGATAGCCGCCGCCCCAAACCATATGCGCCATCGGAATGTAGGAGAAGGTGAACCACAACACGGCAAAGATCAGCACCGCAGAGAAACGAATACGTTCTGCAAAGGAGCCCACGATCAAACCCACGGTAATACACGCAAAAGAGCCTTGGAACGCAACGTGGATCATCTTGTAAAACGAGCCGGTTAAATCCGTTAGGCCAATGCCTTTCAGCATCACTTCATCAAAGTTGCCAAAAATGGCGTTACCAGAACCAAATGCCAATGAATAACCATAAACAACCCACAGCACGCAAATTGCGGCGAAAGTGACCATGACCTGCGTCATCAGCGACAACACGTTTTTAGAACGCAGTAGCCCGCCATAAAACAGGCCAATGCCGGGGATGGTCATAAACAGTACCAATGCGGTACAAATCATCATAAAGGCGTTATCGGCCTTATCTGCCACGGCTGGAGCCGCAGCCATTGCGACACCGGGTAGTAATGAGGCACTCCCCAGACCCAAAGTGGATAAGCGTATTTTCATTATTAATCCATCCCTATCTGTGTGAGTTATTAATTACAGTGCCGCTTCATCAGTTTCGCCGGTACGAATACGAATGACGCGCTGTAGTTCAGCAACAAAAATTTTTCCGTCGCCAATTTTTCCGGTATAGGCAGATTTGCTGATCACATCGATAACTTCATCAAGTTGATCGTCAGCAATAGCCACATCAATTTTGACCTTGGGTAGAAAGTTGACGTTGTACTCTGCCCCACGGTATAGCTCGGCATGCCCTTTCTGGCGCCCGAATCCCTTAACTTCGGTAACCGTCAGCCCTTGGATCCCGACAGAGGAAAGTGCTTCGCGTACGTCTTCCAGTTTGAACGGCTTTATCACCACAGTTACCAGCTTCATACAGCCTCTCCTCAAATGATCCTGAATAATTTCGTTAGCGAATTAATATGAGCAAAGCCTATGCCAACTTTATAGAAATCAGTTTTGCGGGAGAAAACACTAGTTTTGGTGCAAAGAAAGAGAGCAGGCAGCAGATAAAACGTGAGGAGTTTCGCAAAACTGCACCAATAGTGTGCAGTTAGGAAAATGACGGTGCGTTTTTTTTACACAAACTATTTTTACATCACGCGGTGACTATCTGCACCACAAAGACCCAAAGATAGATTGTAATAATCAGGGGAATCAAAAAGAAAAGCCGATGTTATGAATAATCATCGGCTCTATGCTGCATTTCAAAAAGAGGGATTAGATGGTCGGTGGTTCCTGACTCAGCCCCGCGGCTAAAGCTTCGCCCACCAACTGCAACTGATGCATCTGATAATAACGCCCCTGCGTTGCTAACAGTTCATGATGCGAGCCTTGTTCCACGGCATGGCCACGATGCAACACCAAAATAGAATCTGCATCAACAATGGTAGAAAGCCGGTGAGCAATCACAATCAGCGTTGTTTGCTGGCGAATAACATTCAACGCCTTCTGAATTGCCTGTTCAGTGCCGGAATCAATGTTGGCCGTAGCTTCATCCAAAATCAAAATCTGCGGCGCTT
Organism: Hafnia paralvei ATCC 29927; assembly: GCF_001655005.1. Lineage (GTDB taxonomy): Bacteria > Pseudomonadota > Gammaproteobacteria > Enterobacterales > Enterobacteriaceae > Hafnia > Hafnia paralvei. Next base: position 208,396 of record NZ_LXET01000013.1, on the reverse strand, counting down.
GCACCAGCACCCGCGCCATCGCCAACAGCTGCTTTTGCCCTACCGATAGGTTATTCCCTTGCTCACCGAGCTGAGTTTGGATACCGTTCGGCCAAGTCCTGACCAGAGGTGCTAGCTGAACATCCTCAAGCGCTTTCCAAACCTGAGCTTCGCTGATATCTCGTCCTAGAGTCACGTTGTTCATCACCGATTCAGCCATAACAACCGGATCCTGCTGCACCATAGCCACGCCTTCGCGTAACACCTGATGGCTCAGCGTTGGGATTGGGCGTCCGTCGATACAGATCTCTCCGCCACTAACCGGATAGTATCCCATCAGCAAATTCGCGAGCGTCGATTTACCACTGCCTGTATGCCCTACCAACGCAACGAACCCGCGGGAAGCAATATGCAAATTGATATCTTGCAGTACAGGACGGCCTTCGCGATAGGCAAATGTTACGTTATTAATATCCACACGCCCGCTTTGCAGCGGCTGAATATCACCACCATAATTCTGCTGTGCATCGTCCATCAGTTCAAAAATACGCTCACCCGCCACAACGGCCTGTTGCATCATAGATTGCTGGCTCGTGAGCTCAATAAGAGGCTCATTCAGGCGGCTTAGATAATTGATAAAAGCGTAAAGAACCCCAACGCCAATCGAACCTTCAGCACTAAAACCAAACATCATCAGCAGACCGCAGAGGATCATGGCCGAAAACAGGCTGAGCAATGGACGCAGTAAAAAGCCTTCCAAACGAAGCGTTTGCATACGCGCTTGATAGTGAGAACGGCTAACCGCCCCCATTTTTTCACCAAATCGAGCCTGCTGACGAAATTGCTGGATCACGCCCATGCCGTTAATGACTTCGTTGAAGCCGTCATTGATATCCGCAAGATAGCTACGCACACGACGCACGACCGGCGTGCTGTAATGCTGATACACCGCCATCACCACAAATACCGCTGGGAAGATGCAGATAGAAATCAGCGCCATTCGCCAATCTAGCGTAAACATTGCCACCAGCATGGCGCCAATCAGCGCAGCGCTTTTTAACACGGTCGCGACTACGGTGACATAGAGATCTTTGATAACCTCGGTGTCATTGGTTACTCGGGAGATAAGCTGACCTACTGGCTGGTTGTCAAACGCAGAAAGAGGCTGACGCAGCGCGGCATCCATCACATCGGTTCGCAGTTGCTGTACTACACCCACCGCGGCACGATTGAACAACAATGCCTGCGCATACTGTAAACCGGCTGCAGTAAATTCAAGCAGCAGGTATAACACCGCTAATCCAACGACTAAACCCAGTCTGAGATCGCCTTTGGCCACCACATTATCGATGAAATAACTGATAATGATTGGCCCACAGACCTCTGCCGCTGCCGCAACCCAAAGCATGACCACGGCTATTGCCAACGGTTTTTTGTAGGGACCACCGTAAGCCAGTAGACGTTTCAGCGTCGGCCAGAGCTGTTTGATATTACGCATTATCTGGCTCCTGAGTCTGAGTGTCTGGCTCATCAAGCTGAGCTTCTATTTGTTGGAAGCGATGCATATCGCGATACCAACCGCTTTGCTGACTGAGTTCAGTATGCTGACCACGTTGAGCAACCACGCCTTGCTGTAAGACCAGAATTTCACTCGCTTCAGTGAGTGCAGATAGGCGGTGAGCGCTAATAATGACGGTTCGGTTCTGCCCCCACTCGCGCAAATTATGTAGGATCTGATATTCCGTCCGACCATCAACCGCTGAAAGTGCATCATCCAGAATCAAGATCTCGGCATTAAGCAACAGAGCACGCGCAATAGAGATGCGCTGTTTTTGTCCCCCCGAGAGCATCACCCCGCGCTCCCCGACTTCGGTTTGGTATCCTTCTGGTAAACGCAGAATGTCCTCATGCACGCTAGCCAGCTTAGCGACGCGCTCAATGTCTTCCTGCGTGGCATCCGGCTTACCCAAAGCGATATTCATCGCCACAGAATCAGAGAACAGGAATGGCGTCTGGCTGACGACCGCCAATCGGGTACGCCATTCATCCAGACGCAGTTCACGTAAAGAAATACCATGGAAACTGATTTCTCCCCGATCGGGGTCGAACTGGCGCTGGATCAGCGAGAGCAGCGCACTTTTCCCCGAGCCCGTTGGCCCGCATAGGCCTAACATCTGCCCAGGCGCGAGGTTAAAGTTCACGTTATGCAGCACGGGATGAGTGTCTTCGCTGTAAGCAAAGCTTTCAACGTTAACGATCAGCTCACCTCGGCCTTCTGGCAGCGTTTTGTCACCATCAGTCACGGTTGACTGCTCCGATAGCATGCTGCGAATACGGCTGTAGGCAGCGCTTCCACGCTCAACGATGTTAAACATCCAAGCTAGCGCCAACATTGGCCAAATCATCAGCCCGAGATACATCACAAAGCTGGTCAATTGGCCTAAGGTTAGATGCCCATGTATGACCATCACTCCGCCGCCGCCAATGGCCAACAGGTTAGCGCAGCCAATCGCGATGAAGATAATCGGGTTAAAGCGCGCATCGACTTTCGCCACATGCATATTGCGCGATCCCGCTTCCGCAGCAACCTTGGCAAAGCGCTTAGATTGGTGGTTTTCAAGCCCGAAAGATTTGATCATGCGAATACTGGTTAAACTTTCCTGCGCCTGATCGTTCAGCATCGAGAAAGCGGCCTGAGCAGACTTAAAACGTGAGTGAAGCTGCTCGCCCTGATGTTTAATCACGATGGCCATGATTGGCATCGGAATAAGCGATAAGAGAGTGAGTTCCCAGCTAATCTGAGTGCTCATGACGAATAATACCGCCAACCCCATCACCAGAGAGTCCACCAGCGTCAATACCCCTTCCCCAGCTGCAAAGACGACACGGTCAACGTCATTAGTCGCTCGAGCAATCAAATCACCGGTACGATGGCGCTGATAAAATGACGGCGCCTGATTGCTCAACTGACGATAGTATTTTTCACGCAGCTCAACGGCGAGCAGATAAGAAGCACCGAATAAAAGCACGCGCCAAACGTAGCGCAATAAATACACCACCACCGCAATCGCCAATAAGATAGCGATCCAGAACATAATGGTGGTTCCAGACATATGCTGTTTCGATACGCCGTCAATCACAATCCCCACGATGCGCGGCGGCACCAGTTGGAGAATAGCAATCACGACTAATAAAAGTACGGCTCCCAGATATCGCCGCCATTCACGGCGAAAATACCAGCCTAATTGGGCAAATAATCTCACGTAGTTTTATTCCATAACCCGCTGCGGGCTCTGATTTATCCCCGTAACACTCCAAGTTGCATGTGCGTTGGCTGCGTTTGTTCACCTTAGTCATAGAACTATCTATGCCGCTAGGGACTCAACAACTTGCCGCCTTCCTGCAACTCAAATTATTTAGGGCATACATGCTGTATATTTAAACAGCACTAGGATAACACCGATAGGAAACGTAGGTAACCGCCTGATGGGCAATTTGTCCGTTTTTATTCGCCGACAGGCAAAATCGTGGTGCTTTTGATCTGTTCCATCGCAAAGCTAGAGGTCACGTCACTCAAGCCTTTCACCGCATTAACTAATCGCTTATAAAACGCATCATAGCTTTTCATATCAGCGACTTGCACCTGCATCAGGTAATCGTATTCACCCGCCATACGATAAAAGGCCAGAATTTCAGGCATGTGCTCAACCTGCTGCACAAAATGGTGATACCACTCGCTGCTATGATGCTGAGTTTTAATCATCACAAAGGCGGTTAATCCCAAGCCAAGCTTATCTTTATCCAGCAACGCGACTCGCCCGACGATGTAACCATCGTCTTCTAAGCGTTTGAGGCGCTTCCAGCAAGGTGTCGAAGTGAGGTTGACCGCATCAGCCAGTACCTGCAACGACTGGGTGCAATCGCGTTGCAGTAACGCCAGTAGTTTTCGATCTGTTTTATCTAACATATATCGCTTCTGGAGAAATATTTTCTCTTATTAGGCCAATATGAAGTCTATATAGCAACTTATTTTTCTGCAAAAGCAGATAGTCTTAACGCATAAGTTCTGACCGACTCACACAGGCCAATATCATGAACAACACTTGGGTAAAGCACGCTATTAGCGAGATAGAAGCTGATTTCCAACGTTCCGCGGATACACATCTTATTCGTTTGAATCTGCCGACATTTCCAGGCATCTATCTGTATCTCAAAGACGAAAGTACTCATCCAACCGGCAGCTTGAAACATCGTCTGGCTCGTTCGTTATTTTTATATGGCTTGTGCAATGGCTGGATCAAAGAAGGCACGACGGTCATCGAAGCGTCCTCAGGCAGTACGGCGGTCTCAGAAGCCTATTTTGCTCGTCTGTTGAATCTGCCTTTCATCGCCGTTATGCCCTCGTGCACTGCACGTAAGAAAGTCGAACAGATCGAGTTTTACGGTGGACGCTGTCATTTTGTCGATCACGCCAGCCAGATCTATGCCGTTTCAGAACAGTTGGCCAAAGAGCTCAACGGACATTACATGGATCAGTTCACCAATGCCGAACGAGCAACGGACTGGCGGGGTAATAATAATATTGCCGATAGTATTTTCCGCCAGATGGAGCGCGAACCTTACCCTGTTCCCACCTATATTGTGATGAGTGCAGGCACAGGTGGCACATCAGCAACCTTGGGCCGCTATATCCGCTACCAAGGGCATCCAACCCATCTGATGGTTGTCGATCCGGAAAACTCCGTGTTTATGGATAGTTATTTGCAAAAAGACCGTACGATTACCGGCACCTGCGGCAGCAAAATTGAAGGCATCGGCCGCCCACGCGCCGAGCCATCATTTATACCAGAAGCTATCGACAGCATGATGCGCGTTCCCGATGCTGCCAGCATTGCAACAATTCACTGGTTGCAAAAAGTACTCGGTCGTAAAGTCGGCGCCTCAACGGGCACCAATATGTGGGGCGCGCTCGATTTAGCACGTCAGATGCGAGAGCGTGGTGAAAAAGGCTCAATCGTCACCCTGCTGTGCGACAGCGGAGAACGCTATTTAGAGACTTATTACGATGCGGGATGGGTGAACGCCAACATCGGCGACTTGAGCCAATATAGTCAGCAGCTAGAGTCGTTGTAAGGTCAACGTTTATACGCAAAAAAACCGGACAGCTGCATGCAATATGCGGCTGCCCGGTGGCTGAAAAAGAATCCTCGTTATTCGGGGGAATGGTGAGGTTTTTTAGGTGAACTCAGCCAAGTATTCAACTGTTTAGCCACCGCCTGATGCTGGCAGTGGCCGATAATCTCTAAATGCGGCAGACTTGCCTTAAGCTGCGGCAATGCATTACCCATGATGTAGCCTTTTCCCACCATGCCAAGCATTTCTCGGTCGTTCATTGCATCACCAAATGCCATACAGTCAGCAAGATCGATATCTAAATGGTTGCACAAGTGACTTAGCGCCGAGCCTTTATTTGTCCCTTTTGGCAGAACCTCTAAGCAATCGTAGGCAGAAAAACAAAAATCGACAGCGTTGCCAAAATGCTGCAGTAGGCGAGCCTGCAATTGTATTAGAGCGTCATGATCGCCACAGAAGCAGATTTTACTGATGCCAAAGGCGGGCAATGAACGCAGCGGCATAATTTTATAACCAAATCCATTTTCCGCGTGGGGCGTTAACAATTCAGGAAGTTCATTCGTAGTAAGCCAGCCATCATCCCTAAATACATGCATCGAGGCGTCAGTGCCCCAATGCGAATGCAACACTTCTTGCGCAATTTCTGGCGAAAGATCCTGAGCAAAGAGATTATTCCCCTCGCAGTCGTGAACCCGGGTTCCATTGCCGGTGATCATGTAACCATGCAGTCCTAAACGGCGCGCAATGGTTCGAACTTCAAGGAAATGGCGACCGGTCGCAAAAGTCAATGCAACGTTTTGTTCAAGCAAGCGATGCAGCGCATCTAAGGTTTCAGCGCCAACTTGATGATCGGGCATTAATAGAGTGCCATCCATATCAAAGGCAGCTAAACGAACCATACCGAAACCTCTTTTTGTGACCGAGATATTGAGTGACTCAGTATGGCGTGGCATTTACGGAACTAATAGTGAACAATTAAAGAAAATTGTTCAGGATTTAGCGATGCGACTGTTACAAAGGCTCAGTCAATATCAACGTTTAAATCAGTTCGCCGGTGATGAGCCCATTTCCACCACCGTGGCTGAACTGGCGAGTGTCTTTTGTTGTAGCGAACGACATGTCCGTACCCTGCTTACCCAGCTACAAGCATTAAAATGGCTGGAATGGCATGCAACGGCAGGCCGTGGCAAACGAGCCCGCCTCCACTGCTTAATTCCAGAACAGCAACTGCGCGCGACTCTCATGCAGCAATTGCTGAAAATTGGCGATCACCAAAATGCATTGAAACTGGCCGAGCGCGATCCTAGCCATTTGAATGAACTGCTGATGCCTCATCTGGGCGGCCAGTGGGATTCCGATCTGCCCACGCTACGTATCCCCTACTACCGTACGTTAGAACCCATCGTCCCTTTGACGCTCACTGGGCGAGCAGAGCAGCATCTTGCACATACTATTCATGCAGGACTCACCCGTTTTGTGACCGGTAATCCTATTCCTCAGCCGGATTTGGCCCATCACTGGCAAACCAGTAGCGACGGTCTACGTTGGCAGTTTTTGCTACGCAGCGATCTACGTTGGCATAACGGGCAACCGATATCCGCAGAACAGCTAGTACAAACTTTAGAGCATCTGCGTTCGCATCCACGCTGCGGCAGTTTCCTCGATAGCATTGAGCAGATCTCATTGCCCCATGCACTCTGTCTCCGTTTTACATTAAAGCGTCCGGACTATTGGCTAGCCCATCGTTTAGCCGATATGCTGTGCCTGCTCCCTCATCCTGATTTTGCTGAGATCGGGGCAGGACCTTTCCGCCAAATCAGCTCGTCAGATATGCTAATTCGGCTTGAGCAGCACAGTAGCTATCATCTGCACCGCCCTTATCTACATGCCATCGAATATTGGATCACATCAAGCCCCGATCAATTGTCCGTTGCCCCCAGTTGCCAACACCCAGTAAAAATCACTATTGGACAATACGAGGAGTTAGACAGCGTACGTCCGGTACAACGGAGTACCAGCGTGGGCTTTTGTTATATCGCTATCAATCAAAAACGAGGAAAACTCACCGAGATACAAAGACGCTATTTAACGACGCTCATCCGCGAAGAGAATACGCTGAACCAATTGCCGATTGAGAATGGTTTGATCGCACGTAGCAGTGAAATGTTGTCTGGTTGGCCATTACCTGAACCAACCACTGAGCCCGTCAGTTTGCCGCCAAAACTCACATTACTCTATCACCCTCCCGCTGAGCTCACCGCGCTCTCTGAACGCTTACAGGAGCGCCTTGCTCAAGCGGGATGTGAACTGGAAGTTCGCTTCCATGATGGCAAACGCTGGGAATCACGCGAACAGTTTGAAGATGTTGACATTGTTTTAGGCGATCGACTCATCGGAGAGTCACCGGAGATGGCACTGGAAAACTGGCTGAGAGTCGATATTCTCTGGCAAGCCATTTTGAGTCACACCGAGCAGTTACAATGTCGTGCAGTGCTTGATGACGTGCAACTCATCAGCGATGAAACCCTGCGACACTATGCTCTTCGCGATTACTATGCCCATCTGATGCAGCAGGGCATTATCATGCCGCTGTTTAACTATCAGTATCAGATCAGCGCGCCCCCAAGAGTTGAAGGCGTGATCCTCACCGCTTACGGATGGTTTGATTTCAGCCAAGCGTGGGTGCCAGCACCAACAGATTAAAGGTCAGGCTGTTCATCCCTTCACGCAGCCGTTACCATATACTGAACCGATTTAAATTATAGATAGCGCAATGGCAGGCAATTTTTTGTCTGCCTCTGTTTTTTTGAACTATAGAGGTAAGGCGATGAAACGCGCGGTGGTAGTATTCAGTGGCGGTCAAGATTCCACAACTTGTCTGATTCAGGCATTAGATCAATATGATGAAGTGCATTGCATCACATTTGATTATGGCCAACGCCATCGTGCCGAAATCGACGTGGCGCGCGATCTCGCTATTAAACTGGGTGCTTCGGCACATAAAGTCTTGGATGTGGGTTTACTCAATGAACTGGCTATCAGCAGCCTGACTCGTGACAACATCCCCGTTCCCACCGAAAGCGAAGACGGTATCCCAAACACGTTCGTACCAGGTCGAAATATTCTGTTTCTCACGTTAGCCGCAATCTACGCCTATCAAGTTCAGGCAGAAGCAGTGATTACGGGCGTATGTGAAACCGATTTTTCTGGCTACCCAGACTGCCGTGATGAGTTCGTTAAGGCTCTCAACAAAGCGATTACGCTCGGTATGGCACGCGACGTTCGCTTTGAAACTCCGCTAATGTGGCTGAACAAAGCCGAAACTTGGGCCTTGGCCGATCATTACCAAAAACTGGATCTGGTACGCCGAGAAACGTTGACCTGCTATAACGGTATTCAGGGCGACGGTTGTGGCGAATGCGCAGCCTGCCATCTGCGTTCTCACGGGTTAAATGAGTATTTGGCAAACCAAGCAGTCGTCTCCGCCAGCCTGAAAGAAAAGACCGGTTTATAACATTTACGAAGCCGCTATGTTTTTTACACTGGCGGCTCAGCCAATGTCCCTTCACTTATTTCCGCTCAATTCCAGCAAGCGATCGCGTAAGGCCCCCTCTAGGGGCAACGCTTTTTGCGTTTTCAGATCGGTGCACACAAACGTTAATGCCGCATCAATAATGATTTCATTATCGGATGTACGGGTAATCTTTTGATTTAAAACACCGCTTCGACCATTGAGCTGATGAAGTTTGCTCTCAACAATTAACTCATCATTCAACACTGCACCGCGACGATAGTTAATATTTAGGTTCACTACCATAAAAGCAATGGCTTCTTTCATCATCCACTCAAAAGCACCATGGTCTTCAAGCCATTGCCAACGCGCTTCCTCAAGGAATTCTAGATAGCGAGCATTATTAACATGCTGATAGACATCTAAATGGTATCCCCTAACCTTAATGATGGTTGCATTGCTCATCGTTCGAATGGCCTTTCAAAATAATCTCTATTTCATCTGAGGCAACCGTGATAAATCACGGCCACCTCCCCAGCGAGGCTTAACGCTTAGCGCACTATTGAAAGTAGCAGAGTGTTAAAAAACCAAACTGGTTAGACCACTGATTTTTGTGCTCGATCACAATTTTAAACGATCACGGTTACGTTCAATGAGAGAAGCGCCAATGCCTTTAACTTCCTCTAACTGCTCGATCTGAGTGAAAGCACCATTTTTCTCACGATACTCAACGATAGCCTGTGCCTTCTTGAGCCCGACGCCATTCAGCACCGTCGCCATTTGCTCTGCGCTAGCAGTGTTAATATTGACGCTGGTTCCCGTTATACCTGACGAACTCTCTTTAGTCGCTGGCTGTGGATCGGCCGCCTTTGGCGCTTGCTCTACGCTTGGGGAAACCGGCCTGTTTGTGGTTGCAGACTGAGCTTGTGACGGCAGCAGTAAAGCCCCTGTCAGCAACATCCACACACTGAATAAAGACACCATCATACTTTGTTTTTTCATGCTGAAATTCTCCTGTTATGTGTCAGCGGGCACAGGGTGCAACAGGGCAAAAAACATCACAAATAGCATTATGCAGATATGGAAAAGGCCGCATAAGCGGCCTTTTGTTATTGCACCAGAGTGCAAATTTATTGCGATGCTTACTGCATTTCGCTCGCTGCGCTGCCTAATTTAATTTTGGCATTAGCGCGCAAATTATCCATCAGAGAGTCAAAAGTAATACCCGTTGAGCCTGTTAACATCTGAGAAGAGAAGGCTTTAAGCTCCTCGTTGCTCAAATGACCAGACTTCACCGCATCAAGCTGAATCAGCACAATGTTATCCTGACGATCCTGAGCCAAACCATAAACAGGCTTGTTGTCTTTTGGCTGAGCTAACGCAAACACGGTATCAGCTAACTGACGATCTTCAGAAGCACGAGTCAATGTTTGTTCTGCACCAAAGCTAATACCTGCGGCTTTCAGTGCTTCCTCACCTTTACCTGCCTGCAGCGCAGTCAGCAGTTTATCGCCTTCAGTACGCGCCTGCTGGATAGCTTTCTGGCGTTTCACCATCTCGGTGATTTGCTCTTTCACCTGATCCATTGGCTTCACCGCTTCTGGTTTATGAGCAGAAATACGGATAACAAAAGCACGGTCGCCTTCAACGCTGATCACATCAGAGTTACTGCCCGGCGCACCATTTTCACCAAACAGAGAACCCTCAAAGATAGCCTGAGTAACGGGTTTGAAGTTGATAGCCGCAGGAACGTTATCGCGTGTAAACCAACCCGTTTCGGTCGCTTTCACACCAGCAGCCTCTTCCGCACCGGCTAAAGACTCATTATCACTGGTAGCTGAATCGCTGACCTTTTGCTGCAAGGCAAAGAAGGCATCCAGCGCTTTTTGCTGTTTAACCTGAGCCTCAATGTCCGCACGAACTTCAGCCAATGGCTTAACCAGCTCTGGCTTGATGTCATTCAAACGAACAACCAGATAGCCAACGCTCGACTTCACCGCGCCAGAAAGCTGGCCTTTGGTGGTTAACTTCGCGCCCAGAATTTCATCGGGTGTTGTACCTGGTTCTAACCAGCCCAGCTCACCGCCTTTTTTGCGCGAAATGATGTCAGTAGATTTCTCCGCTGCCACTTTGGCAAAATCTGCGCCGCTGTTTAGCTCATCCAGTACCGCTTTAGCATCAGCTTCAGTTTTTACCTGAATAACGCTGTAGTCTTTACGCTCTGGCTGGGTATAGCTGGATTTGTGCTGATCGTAATAGGCTGCAATCTCATCATCAGAAACGGTGACTTTATCCTGAATCGCCGCGGCATCCATTTCGATGTAGCTGACCTTCACTTCTTCAGGTGCGATGAAGCTATTCTTATTCTGCTCATAATAAGCTTTCAGCTCTTCATCAGTGACTTTCTGATCTTTTTCTAGCGCCTTGATATCAATCGTCGCCAGACGCACATCACGCTGTTGCATGGTGAGCGCAGCCATAGCTTCAACTTCGACTGGCAGAGTGAAGCCTGTCGCCGTATAGGCCTGAATCAGCTGTTGGCTGGTTAATTGCTGACGAACTAGCTGTGCATAGTTATCTGGCGTCAGCCCCATGTTGGCAATGATGCTCAGATACTTGGCATTATCAAACTGATTATTCGTCTGGAAATAAGGCATCGCCCAGATGGCTTCTTTCACTTGTTCATCGCTAATCCCCAGTCCCAATTTCTTGGCATACTGGTCAAGCAGCATATCGTCAATCAGGCGGTTAAGAGCCTGCTTACGCAGCTCCTTCATGTAACCTTCGTTCCCTGCCAACACTGAAAACTGGTCGCCCAATTGCTGCTGTAAACGACTGCGTTCGCTTTGAACCGCTTGCTCAAGCTGACCACGGCTAATTTCCTGACCATCGACCTTAGCCGCATAGTCACCGGAACCGCCGGTCAAATAACCCCCTACCCCGGTCAAAACAAATGACACGATGATTAGGCCCAGGATGATTTTGAGCACGACGTGATTAGCGGCCGCGCGTAAATTGTCCATCATAGTGTGGCAACACTCCGCTGTGATTGTGGGTAATACAGTAATTTTTGTCGGCTCAGTCTATCTGATTCGTAGCCAACACTGCACACGTAATACGACTAAATTGGCTATTAAATCAAAAACCACTCCTGTTAAGCGAATCGGCTTACTGGGAGAGACTCTGTTTCCATGAAACTTTAGCCATAAAAAAAGCGCATCGTTTATGATGCGCCTTGTATTTTACCCTAGCAGCTCAACCACGTCAGTCTAATGTTTCACTGTTTGCACTCACACGGAGTCATAACATACAAACAAATTCAGATGGTTGAACCTGACGCACAATTAATTAACTGCGTCTTTCAGCGCCTTGCCAGCACGGAAACCAGGAACTTTTGCAGCAGGAATGCTGATTTCTTTACCGGTCTGAGGGTTACGACCAGTACGTGCAGAACGTTCACGCACGTCAAAAGTACCAAAACCGACCAGAGCAACAGAATCACCGCTCTGCAAAGACTCAGTAACAGACGCAATAATCGCATCTAATGCGCGGCCAGCAGCCGCTTTAGAAATATCTGCACCTTCGGCAATCTTATCGACCAGTTGTGACTTATTCACTCTTTCATCCCCTTTAGAAATCTTATGCCGTACTGGAATATTGTCCTTTGGGTACGGCTGCGCAGCAGTTATATCAATCCTGTCAGTTCATGGCAAGACACATCAAATGCGGCTTTTCCTAATTTGACAGGGTTCTAAGTTAGCTGCACAAAAAAATGCTGGCAAGTCCGAAATGGGCTGCCAGCATAGGTTTTATCAGAGGTTTTTGCGATATATCACTATTTCGCGGTGACCACTTCCATTCCAAACGGTGAATTTTGCAGCGCCAAGGCTAAAACTTCATCAATTCGTTTTACCGGATGGATATCCAGGTCGGCCAAGACGTTGTCTGGAATCTCTTCCAAATCACGTTTGTTCTCATCTGGGATCAGTACCGTTTTAATTCCACCACGGTGCGCAGCCAGCAGTTTTTCTTTCAATCCACCGATAGGGAGCACTAAACCACGCAGCGTAATTTCCCCCGTCATGGCAACATCAGCGCGAACTGGATTACCCGTCAGGCATGAAACCAGCGCGGTGCACATGGCAATACCGGCACTTGGACCGTCCTTCGGCGTAGCACCTTCAGGTACGTGAACGTGAATATCGCGTTTTTCATAGAAATCAGGGTTAATGCCTAATTTCTCCGCGCGAGCACGCACTACGGTCAGCGCAGCCTGAATAGACTCCTGCATAACCTCACCTAAAGAACCGGTGTAAGTCAGCTTACCTTTGCCCGGCACACAGGCCGTTTCAATGGTCAGCAGATCACCACCCACTTCAGTCCACGCCAAGCCGGTTACCTGACCAACGCGGTTTTCACTATCCGCACGGCCATAGTCGTAACGCTGTACGCCAAGGAAATCTTTCAGGTTATCGCCGTTGATCTCAATGTGCTTGACGGATTTATCCATCAGCAGATTTTTCACTGCTTTACGGCACAGTTTCGAGATTTCACGTTCCAGACTACGCACGCCCGCTTCACGGGTGTAATAGCGAATAATGCCGCTAATTGCGCTGTCATCAACCGTCAACTCACCTTTCTTCAGCGCGTTGCGCTCTAACTGTTTTGGCAACAAATGCTGCTTGGCAATGTTGAGTTTTTCATCTTCGGTGTAACCCGACAGACGAATCACTTCCATACGATCCAGCAACGGCGCCGGAATGTTCATGGAGTTTGAGGTCGCCACAAACATAACGTCGGACAGATCGTAGTCCACTTCCAGATAGTGGTCGTTGAATGCGATATTCTGCTCAGGATCCAGAACCTCCAGCAGCGCTGAAGCTGGATCGCCACGCATGTCAGACGACATCTTGTCGATCTCATCGAGCAAGAACAGCGGGTTTTTCACCCCGACTTTTGCCATCTTCTGGATCAGTTTACCCGGCATAGAACCGATATATGTGCGGCGATGTCCACGGATCTCCGCTTCATCACGCACACCGCCCAGCGCCATACGGACGTATTGACGACCTGTGGCACGAGCGATTGACTGACCCAGAGAGGTTTTACCTACCCCTGGAGGCCCAACCAGACACAAGATCGGCCCTTTAATTTTGCTTACGCGGCTCTGGACTGCTAAATATTCCAGAATACGGTCTTTAACACGCTCCAAGCCATAATGGTCGGTGTCCAGAATCTCCTGCGCTTTGTTGAGGTCTTTTTTGACCTTACTGCGCGCATTCCAAGGAACCTGAATCATCCAGTCGATATAGCCACGAACCACCGTTGCTTCAGCAGACATCGGCGACATCATCTTCAGCTTTTGCAGTTCCGCTTCGGTTTTTTCGCGCGCATCTTTCGGCATTTTCGCCGCTTCGATTTTGCGCTTCAGCGCTTCGAATTCGTCTGGAGTATCATCCATTTCGCCCAGCTCTTTCTGAATAGCTTTCATTTGCTCATTCAGATAGTACTCACGCTGGCTCTTTTCCATCTGCTTTTTAACGCGGTTACGAATGCGTTTTTCAACCTGCAGCAGATCGATTTCAGACTCCATCATCGCCATCAGATATTCCAGACGTTCAGTCACGTCTGACATTTCCAAAACAGCCTGCTTGTCGTTTAACTTCAACGGCATGTGAGCAGCAATGGTATCTGCCAGCTTAGCCGCATCGTCAATACTGTTGAGCGATGTCAGCACTTCTGGTGGGATCTTTTTATTCAGTTTGATATAGCCTTCAAACTGATTAATGGCTGTGCGAACCAGAACTTCCTGCTCGCGTTCATCCATTTCTGGAATTTCTAAATATTCGGCCTGTGCAGCAAAATGTTCACCACTGTCTGATAACGTGGTGATTCGCGCGCGCTGAAGACCTTCGACCAGAACCTTTACGGTGCCGTCAGGCAATTTCAGCATCTGTAAAATAGAGGCAACGGTACCTACAGAGAAAAGGTCATTTACTCCAGGTTCATCCGTCGACGCTTCCTTCTGTGCGACCAGCAGGATCTTCTTGTCGTGATCCATTGCGGCTTCTAGGCACCGGATAGACTTTTCTCGGCCCACGAACAATGGAATCACCATGTGCGGATAAACCACCACATCGCGCAGAGGCAATACGGGGATTTCTATGCGTTCGGAACGCTCAGGATTCATAGAGCTCTCTCTTAGTTTAGCTTCCGCCAGGTTATGGGAATCTTACAACCCGTTTTACGTTGTTGCTTCACCCAGTTTGTATCTGAGTATATGGGGATGTTTACCAGGGATTCAACGCAAACAACAACAGAAAAAAAAATGGGAGATAAAATCCCCCATTTTATTGATAACCCATCAGTTTACTGGCTAATTATTCGCCAGAAGCTTGTGCTTCCGGTTTGCCATAAATCAGCATTGGCTCCGCCTGACCCTCGATGACATTTTCGTCAACGACGACTTTTTCGACGTTTTCCATTGAGGGTAAGTCGTACATCGTTTCCAGCAGAGCGGCTTCAACGATGGAACGCAAACCACGCGCACCTGTTTTACGTGCCATTGCTTTCTTAGCAATCGCCGTCAGGGCTTCGTCGCGGAATTCCAGATCCACACCTTCCAGATTAAACAATGCCTGATACTGCTTAGTCAGGGCATTTTTTGGCTCTTTCAGGATCTGAATCAGTGCGTCTTCGCTCAGCTCACGCAGCGTAGCAACAACAGGTAGACGACCGATGAACTCAGGGATCAGACCAAATTTGATCAGATCTTCAGGTTCAGCTTGAGCCAACAGCTCACCTTCGGTGGCTTTCTCAGACAAAGCCTTGACCGTTGCACCAAAGCCGATACCAGTACCGGTATTTACGCGCTGGCCAATCACTTTATCTAAGCCTGCGAAAGCACCACCGCAGATAAACAGAATCTTGGAGGTATCAACCTGCAAGAACTCCTGCTGTGGGTGCTTACGACCGCCCTGTGGTGGAACCGCAGCGATAGTACCTTCAATCAGCTTCAGCAAAGCCTGCTGTACGCCTTCGCCGGATACGTCACGGGTAATCGATGGATTATCCGACTTACGAGAAATCTTATCGATTTCGTCGATGTAAACGATGCCTCGCTGAGCTTTCTGTACGTCGTAATCACATTTCTGCAGCAGTTTCTGGATGATATTTTCAACGTCTTCACCCACATAACCCGCTTCGGTCAACGTGGTAGCATCGGCCATCGTAAATGGCACATCCAAGAAACGAGCCAGCGTTTCAGCCAACAGCGTTTTACCGCTACCGGTTGGACCGATCAGCAAAATATTACTTTTACCTAGTTCAACACCGTTGCTGGTATCGCCATTGCGCAAACGTTTGTAGTGGTTATATACCGCTACCGCCAACACTTTTTTCGCCTGTTCCTGCCCAATAACGTAGTCATCTAAATGGTTACGAATTTCGTGCGGGGTAGGCAAAGCATTACGCTCACGATGTGGAGCGACTTCTTTAATCTCTTCGCGAATGATGTCATTACACAGATCGACACACTCGTCGCAGATATACACTGACGGCCCGGCGATCAGCTTACGAACTTCATGCTGGCTTTTGCCGCAAAAAGAACAGTACAGCAGCTTGCCTGAACCGTCTTTGCGCTTATCTGTCATCAGTAAACCTCTTTCATTAAGTATCTGTCCCGTCGAATCGGTCGCCAATGGCTTACCCTATCAACGGCAGTGCGACCAATCTGCGCAAAACAGCCTTTCAGCATAGGCCATACAACCCATTGGTACGATGCAAAGCATCACCCGACGCTTTATATTCACTATAGTATATCGGCAACCGACCCGATGTGGATAGTTGCGCTATCCATCAGTGGCAAACCGAGTTATTGCTATGTGAACCGAGGGTTGGATAGGCTACACCATTCAAGGCCGTAGTCTGACACAATCAGCCGCGGTGAGTCATTACCGAATCGACCAAACCGTATTCTACAGCTTCGTCTGCTGACAAGAAGCGGTCACGTTCGGTATCACGCTCAATTTCTTCGAGCGGTTTACCTGAATGTTTAGCCATCAGCTCATTCATACGAGCTTTAACTTTCAGGATTTCTTTAGCGTGGATTTCAATATCCGTCGCCTGCCCCTGGAAACCACCCAGCGGTTGGTGAATCATCACGCGCGAATTTGGCAGACAGAAGCGTTTGCCCTTGGCTCCTGCGGTCAGCAGGAACGCGCCCATGGAACAGGCTTGCCCCATGCAGATGGTGCTTACGTCAGGTTTGATAAACTGCATGGTGTCATAAATAGACATTCCCGCAGTGATGACGCCGCCCGGTGAGTTGATATATAGATGAATATCTTTCTCTGGGTTTTCCGCTTCAAGGAACAGCATCTGAGCCACGATCAGATTTGCCATGTGATCTTCAACCTGACCAGTCAGGAAGATGATTCGCTCTTTCAACAGACGGGAAAAAATATCGTATGAACGTTCGCCACGCGAAGTCTGTTCAACAACCATTGGCACTAAAGCCATGTGCGGTGCTAAATCACGCTCGCCACTGTATGACATTAACCGTCTCCTATAGAAATCACTTTGGCATTATTTGCTTTGATTCTACTGTAGATAAACTATGTTGACCATGCTCAACTGCCTGTGTCTGCTGTTATAGGTTAGACACTTGCCCAATATTTGGGGGCGGCACACAAAGAAATAAACCTTTTCCCATAAAAAAACCTTCGCTCTAGAGCGAAGGTTTTTATAACTTCAGAACGGATTAACCATTCAAAGCAACATTACGCTGCCTGAGTTTGGTTCATCAGATCGCTGAAGTTGGTCGCTTTTTCAGACACTTTAGCGCTAGCCAGCAGTGCTTCAACAGCTTGTTCTTCCAGAGCAACATTACGCATGTTGTTCATCAGCTCTTTGTTTTTGCTGTAGAACTCGATCACTTCTTTTGGATCTTCGTATGCAGAAGCCATCTCTTCGATCAGCGCTTTAACGCGATCTTCGTCAGCCTTCAGCTCTTTCTTAGCGATAACTTCGCCCAGCAGCAGACCAACAACAACACGACGCTTAGCCTGCTCTTCGAACAGTTCACGTGGCAGTTCCAGAGCTTGTTTCTCGTTGCCACCGAAACGCTGTGCAGCCTGACGACGCAGAACGTCAACTTCACCGTCAATCAGTGCAGCTGGAACGTCGATGTCGTTAGCTTTAACCAGGCCGTCGATAACCTGAGACTTGATACGGTTACGTACCGCGCCTTTCAGTTCGCGTTCCATGTTTTTACGCACTTCAGCTTTCAGACCGTCCAGAGAGCCATCAGCAACGCCGAAACGTTTGATGAATTCTTCGGTGAATTCTGGCAGTTCACGCTCTTCAACTTTCTTCAGAACGATATCGAACTTCGCTGCTTTCCCTTTCAGGTTTTCAGCGTGGTAGTCTTCTGGGAAGGTAACGTCGATAACGAACTCTTCGCCGGCTTTATGGCCCAAAATACCTTCTTCGAAGCCTGGGATCATACGGCCCTGGCCCATTGCCAGAACGAAATCAGAGGCTTTGCCGCCTTCGAAAACTTCGCCGTCGATAGAACCGGTGAAGTCTACGGTTACGCGGTCTTCAGCTTCTACTGCACGTTCGGTAGCAGCCCAAGTTGCCTGCTGCTTACGCAGAGTATCCAGCATTGCATCAACGTCAGCGTCGGTAACTTCAACAACTGGTTTTTCAACTTCGATGCTTTCCAGATCTTTCAGTTCGATTTCTGGGTAAACTTCGAATTCAACAGCGAAAGAGAAATCTTCGCCCAGTTTGTACTCGCCCGGTACATATTTAGGCGCGCCCGCTGGATTCAGTTTTTCTTTGATGATCGCGTCAACGAAGTTGCGCTGCATCAGATCACCCAGAACGTCCTGACGAACAGATGCGCCATAACGCTGAGAGATAATGTGCATTGGCACTTTACCTTTACGGAAGCCGTCGATACGTGCTTTTTTAGCCACGTTGACCAGCTCACTGTTTACTGCTTTTTCAATGCTGTCGGCTGCAACAGTAATGTTTACGCGGCGGCCAAGGCCTTCGGTGGTTTCAACAGAAACTTGCATCTTATACCTCAAAAAATCACAGTGCTCGGTCAACTCCAGAAGCCATTTTCAACGAAGAAAACCTGACTTCACAGAACCGGGACGGCCGCTTTCACCAGAACCGTGTTCCCTGTTTATCCCTTCTTACCTGAAGCCGCTGCTGTATTGCCTGCAACTTCAAGTCGTTTGGGCATAGAAGCGTCCCGAATACATTCAGGAAAAAATAGACGCGACATTATAGCGATGCATGAGCAATGAGTCGAGAACCGCACACCAAGTGTCCGCGGCGTGATTCACAGTTTCGAGCGATACCTTTGCCATTTCGGCTATAGCTCACACCGCTTTAGCCCCATAACAAAGACGATATGCCATGCAATCGACTGCGCATCTAATCATAAAACTCGCTACGCAAAAAGAAACGGCCTCAAGGGCCGTTTCTCATCGAACACGCTATTAATACAGCAAAAACGGTCAAGAGTTCCACCTTCGTGGTAATTTACTTGCCTTTTCGCCGCCTATTTAAGCAAGTTAGCTTAGGCTAAGGTGCCAGCCCCACGACAAGGGGGGGATGCAGGAACCGTATCTTGTAACGCTTCCCACTCTTTGTGCGTATAGGTATGCAGGGCCAGCGCATGAACACCATCGGCCAGTTCCTCTGAGAGCACGCCATAGATTGAACGATGGCGAGTCAGAAATCGCTCACCTTGGAAACGATCGCTGACTAACACCACTTTAAAATGACTTTCAGAACCTGCCGGTACGTTATGACGATAACTTTCATCAACCACCTCAAGATAGAAAGGTTCAAACGCGGCGCGTAACTTTGCTTCTATCTGTTCTCTCATCATAAGAAATCCCCTCATACTGCATCAGCCTACGTCGGCAGAAAAAACCTGGCGCTTAACAGGCTATATTCTCAAAAGATGAGCTATGACGCACCAATGAGAAACATACCTTAATGTTAATTGTAGCTTTTTCCTAGCAACCAACGACGATAAGTTACATATTTATCTTTTCTGAAACAGGGGATTTTACGCAAACGGGCGTAATGCATCCTTTCTAGTCATTTTTTCTCATATCGGTTTCTAATGTTCTCATCTCGTCGCTATGCATGAAGCGTGAAACCAGCGCCATTTCAGACTGTCGAAACGGTATGCCATGAACATCAAATACATCATGGAACCAAAGATGAGCATAGTCTTTACGGCGTTTAACGATACTGGGCCAAGGCAGCGTGGTCTGCGTTTTCCCAGCCACCAATCCCCAGTGATAACACGCAATATTATGCGTCCTCATTAAAGGAAGCTGCTCTTCGAAAGTGCTACCCACGTGTCGTGCCAGCCATTCGGTGCAAAACAGAGGTCTGCCAAATTGGTTAAGTCGATTTATTAGACCAACCATATCAGGCGTTGCGACATAGGCATGGAAACTGATCACGTCAGACTGTGCTAATGCCTCCTGATCTATCGGATGTTGGTAGGTATTCGCGGGGTGAGAAATAGGATCGGGAATATGCCATGCCCCCACGGTCAATGGCTGAATCGGGTTCGCGTCTCGCGCCCATTGAAAAGCTTGCCGCAGCAAATCCAGCGCGAAAACCTCCAATTTTTCAGCATACAAAGCCTCATCGGCTCCACTGATGAATATTCCTCGATTACCCGGTTCGTTATAAAGATCCCAGAGCAGAATGCGTCCATCTGCACGAAACGTCGTGATGACGTCGTGAATATAACGCTCAATGCTGTTCCTCGCGGACAGGTTGCACACGGTATCGCGTCCGGGGCTAGCCACTGCGCGGCTGTTATGCACGCCAGGAATGGGCGCTTCTTGCAAACCGAGATGGGGTTCATTGCCTGAAAACCCACAGTCATCCATTAATGTGAGCATCACCGACATACCATGTTTTCGCGCCACTGAGAGGAAAGCATCAATACGAGCGAAGAGCCCTTCTCTATCGTGCAACCAAACAATAAAAGGCAAATTCACACGCAGCGTGTTGTAGCCAACATTTTCGGCCCAGCCCAATTCCTCATCGATTGTCGCTATATCAAAAGTTTCAGCCTGCCATAACTCGTTCCAATTAACCGCCGTGCGTGGGAGATAATTGAATCCACATAGACATCCCTGCCGTTGATACCAAGCGTTGGCTTCTTCTTTACTCCACTGTGCTCTCATGCACTTACCCTCTCTGCAATATGTCAATAGTTAACCTAATCTGGACATTTCATGACTTACACGCTTAAGAGGGATCGTTGCGGTACGAAACGGATGATAGGGGATCTTTATCGCACACCTTATCCATCCCACCCCACACTTTGTCATACTCATAGCCCGTGAGATCTTTAATCACTTGACGCGAACGGGGATCGCAATCGTCCAAACGTCCGCCCAGCTTGAGACGGGCGACTTCTTTAATCAGTATCTTGTGAGTATCACGGGTGAGCTTAAATCGGTATGTGATATAAAAACTAATGGCCAGCAGTGCTCCGGTACCAAAAATCATTAAACCGACAATGGCATGAACTGCGCTAATCGGCTGCACACCGCTGCCTTTTACAAATCCACTTTCCTGCAACACAATACCAATCAACATAATGGCAAGTGCGACAGTACTTTTTCGGGTTAAGACCATCACACCCGCAAAAATACCTTCACGACGTTTTTTAGTGATAATTTCGTCGACATCAGGAATAAAACTATAAATATTCCAAGGAATATAATACAACCCTGCACGAGCCACGCCAAAAATAATAAACACACCCGAGAACAGCCACACCGAGACCTGTGTTTCAGTCATATAAATATAAAAAAGAAAACACAGAACACCAAAAATACAGCCATAGGATAAACGTAAAGCGCCACTCGGAGTCATATTAAATTTTTCGAGCAACATCATAAAGCCAAAGGTTCCAGGAACAGAAACAAAGGCGGCTACGGTTAAAAATCCAGAAACAACAGCAACATCCTGTTTTAAGCTATAAACCACATAATAGGTAAACACCGCACCAAAGACATCTAACGCTGTAAATGAGGAGATATAAATAGCAATATGCTGGCGGAAAATGCGAATTTTGAAAGAAGAGAGGAGATCCAAGACTAAACCTTTCATATGATGCCAAAGGTTTCCCGGACCATGTGCCGATTCGTATTCAGGCTCATCACTATCGCATACATCTTTAGCTTCCCATGTACACATCCAAGTAATAAAAACAGCCACGCAAAATACGACAGCGAAAAACATCCCCGTATAAGTATACGTCATCGGATTATCTTTACCGGTAAAGTGCATAATGACACCCGGTACAGAAACAGCTAACAGCCCTCCTAACTGTGAACACATCATACGCACACCAGACAAACGAGTCCGCTCGCTGAAACGATTGGTCATTTCTGAAGAGAGGGTTTCCCATGGGACCAGAACCATTGCCGAAAGCAGTTCAATCGACAAATAAGTACCAAGGTAGTACCAATAATTCATATCTGATATCCAAATTAGAGCATACAGAAACATCAGAGGTGAACTAATTAATAAGAAAAAACGTCGGCGACCAAATCGTTTACCTAACCATGTATTACCAAAATTATCGGTAACATATCCCATTATTGGGCTTAATAGTGCATCAATGACTCGTGCTATAGCAAAGATTGACCCAGCTTCTAATACTGTCAGTCCGCAGTAAGTTGTATAAAAGAATAGTAGCCATGTCCCTATAACGGCAAATGCACCACCACCGAATAAATCCGTGACACCATATCCTATTGCAGTACCATAACCGACTCGACGTTCCGTTGGTTTCATTATATAGACCCTGCATGTTGTGGTATAAAAAATAGCGGTTCTGCACGGAGTAATCCCCACGCAATTATTTCAAAGGTTAATAAGTTTTAAAATTTAGCTATTTTATTCAGCGACTGTTATCCAACGGCGTAACAACGACGACTGGTATATAGCATCAACCATCCGTAATGATATTTCGGCCTGATTAATATCAACGTAACCAGAGTGGATATTTTCACTTATTGCACGGTAAAAAGATGAAATTGCTTTATTGTGGCTGCTGCCCCAATAACTTTTTTCCATCCCGATAGTTATCTCATCACTAACGAGCTGAGTACTCCTTCCTTCAACTATTAGCCACAGACTATTTTGGTGCAGTTGTAATATTCCCTTTTCACACTGAATTTCCAAAAGTAGCGGTGAATCCGTGCTGTAACAATTAGTGGCATAAAATAGTCCTCGGGCACCATTACCTAACATCATATTCGCGGTTGCGGTATCTTCAGCTTCCGTTGCCTGTGCGAGAAAAGTGCTATCGACGACGCCCTTAATCGCCTGAACACCGTCACCGAACCACTGCATCAGATCCAGCGTATGAATGGCCTGATTAATTAACAGGCTTCCTCCTTCGCGAGCAAATCGCCCACGCCATTCACTTTGTGAGTAATACTCCTCAGAACGCGCCCACGTTAGCATTGCTCGCATACCTATCATTTTGCCAAGCGCCTGCTGTTCAAGCATGGATTTGATCTTCTGACTCGTCGGGTTCAGCCTATTCTGGTAGCAGATGCCCAGCAAAACCTTGGATGCTAAGGCAGACTGTTTGATTTGTTGGATTTCACTCACGTTTAGCGCTAACGGTTTTTCTGTGAATACATGTTTGCCAGCGGCTAAGGCCGCAATAATAATTTCTCGATGCGAATGATGTGGAGTGCAAATATGCACCACGTCAATCTCTTCATCACACAACATGTCCAAGTAGTCATGAACATAGCGACTGCCATAGCGGGATGCCAACGCTTCACCTTTAGCTTGATCGAGCTCAACGATAGTGTGCAAATGTCCCTCAGGGTGATGTTTTATCCCCTCTACATGTCGAGCATGAATAGAACCACATCCCACAATTGCCGCGTTGATCCTTTGCATAACGCCTCCAACTTAAGTCAATTGATTCTGATTTGCCCACATTTGCGCCCGTACGCATAGCTCAGCCGCTTTAAACGCATGAGCCTGAGTCATAGAGTTTTCAGTGCGGTTGAGGCAATCAAGAATTAATTGGCCAAAATAAGGGAAGCCGACCTGACCGGCGACGGGATAGCGGAACTCTCCCGCGTTATTGACCAAATACACCACATCCTGTTCCTGATGTGTGATGTCGACGTATTTGCGAATTTCGATGTAGCCCTCAGTTCCTAGCAACGTTAGGCGACCATCCCCCCAAGTGGAGAGTCCCTCTGGCGTAAACCAATCACAGCGGAAATAGCCCGTTGCACCATTGCTGCCCACTAGCATGGCGTCGCCAAAATCTTCAAAATTTGGATGTTGTGGATGGTTGAAGTTTTTTGCCTGAGCGGCGATAACACAGGCATTGTCGTTGGCGGTATAAAAAAGAAACTGTTCTATTTGATGGCTGCCAATATCACATAATATTCCGCCAAACTGCTTTCTATCATAGAACCAATCGGGTCGCCCTTCACCTTCACGATGTGGTCCCATTCCTAGCGTTTGTACTACGCGACCAATTGCGCCTTGTTGCACTAACTGTCCAGCAAAGACAGCGCTTTCAACGTGCAAACGCTCGCTGTAATACACGGCATATTTACGCCCAGTTTGCTCTACCTTCTGTTGAGCCGCAGCCAGCTGCTCAAGGCTAATCAATGGCGCTTTGTCAGTAAAATAGTCTTTCCCAGCATCCATAACCTGCAAGCCAAGCGCACAGCGTTCGGCTGGAATCCCTGCCCCCGCAACCAGTTTAACCTGTTCGTCGGCCAATAAACTTGCAATGGAATCAGCGACTTGAGCCTGTGGGTATTGGCTAACAAACTTTTTAACCTTTTCTGGATCGGGATCGTAAACCCATTTCAAGGTCGCTCCAGCTTCAATCAGGCCATTACACATGCCATAGATATGCCCGTGATCGAGCGCCGCAGCGGCGAAAATAAACTCACCCGGTTGCACGACCGGCTGAGGCTTTCCAACCGGCGCATAGTTCATACCATCTTTGTTTTTCATGCCGAAACCTCGCTGCTCATGTCTTTGTCCATATCTTTGCCCAGAGGGATCTCCCCCTCATCACTAAAGTTTTCTACCGAAGCAGATTTTTCATGAAAATGAGGTGCGAGAGATATCAAACCACCGGTTTGGTAATAAGGATCATCGGCACCAATAGGTAGGCTGACATAGGCACGCGTGATAGCAGACTTATAGATAGCAGTGATAAGTTCCAACGAGCGTTTGCCCTGCACACCATCCACTAACGGGGTCGTGCCGGTTTCTAGAGCATGCAGGAAATTATCTATCTGACCAGCATGTAAGGTGTGGGCCAGCTTTGGCACGGAACGATAAAGCTCATCCAACTGCTCTTCACACTCCGTATCGCGTTCTTCAATTGGAAACCCATTCGAGCCAGAAATACTGGCGTACTTATCCCACGGAGCTGAAATTCTAGCCTTCTCACCTTGAATGACTATTTTCTGATCTTCACCATGATGGACAACCGATGCGGTAAGCTGGGTTAATGCGCCAGAGTCATATCTAAAAATTGCGGCGGAAAGATCTTCAACTTCAGCGTTCTCATGCGCCGCATTGGTGATCATCGATACCACCTCAGAGGGATACCCTAGCATCCACTGAATGGCATCAACGTGGTGCACGGCATGATTAAGGGTGCACCCGCCGGCCTCTTTTTCCCAGGTTCCACGCCACCATAGATCATAATAAGAGCGCCCACGCCACCAAAATGAATCCACCTGCGCATGACAGATCTTTCCTGCCACACCTGAATCAATGACCGCTTTTAAGCGCCAGAAAGCATCGGTAAAGCGATTTTGCGCAATAATAGAAAGCGTCTTACCACTGGACTTGGCGGCAGCAATAACGGCATCGCACTCTTGTAATGAAGCGGCCATCGGTTTTTCACAAAGCACATGTTTACCTGCATTAAGAGCATCAATAGCAATCTCTGCATGGACATATGGCGGCGTACAAATATCAAAAACATCAATATTCTTATCGCTTAGAATATCGCTATGGCTGCTGTAAACTTTAGCGTCGTTCAGCCTATATTGGCGTTTTTTCTCTTCTGCCTTTTCAGGGTAAATGTCAACCAGCGCTACAATTTGGCAACGGTCAGAAAATTTTAAGTACCCTTGTATATGAGCACGAGAAATACCGCCGGTACCAATAATCGCGATTTTCTGCATTCTATTACCTCGTTATCATTGATAGAACAAACCCCGTTTCCATTCATACAATTAATGTGTTTCTCATAAACATTCCCCATTATTAAGTCAGAGTTGACACCGTAACGCTTAGCTATCTCTGAATAACGGAGTCGGGAAAAAATAATTGTATCTTGTTATCAAGTTCTTCATTTGAATTTTATTTTTGAGAGAATAGTAATGGCTTCTTTTTCACACAACTGTTATTTATGGGACAAATTGCAGCATGTAGATTTAGTCAGTACGGCAGAAATAAAACTTCAAAATATACAATTGGCTAGCCACGCAAATAATCTCATCACTCATACATGGAGTCGATCACAAAAATGACTGGCAAATTAAAAATCAAGCAGTTAGCAGAGCTTACCCAACTGTCGACCAGCACTGTGTCTCGCGTATTATCGGGTAAATCAAACGTCAGCCCTCAGGCAAAAGAGAAGGTATTTACTCACGCGAAATTACTGGGTATTTTGCACAACATACCCGCTGGACGGTTATTAATGAATTCCATATTAGTGTGTGCCCCAGCCAAAGCATTCACGCCTCATGGCGATCGTTATTATTATGAGATCATTCAAAGCATCCTCTCTGAAATCGAACATTACGACATCCGACTCAGTAAATGCAGCTTGGAGGTCAATGGGGCTGATATTTCATCATTTATAAAACTAATCAACAATGATGATATTGATGCAATAATAATAATTGGAATTGATGACGCAATGTTATACAAGCTCGCCTCGGAATCCAATAAACTGGCTATTACGATAAATGCTAAAGATAAAGAAATGCGTTTAGACAGTATTTCGCCAGACCACTATTCTTCGAGTTACAGCGCTGCGACTTATTTATTTCAAAAAGGCCATCGTCCAGTTTTACTGTTTACAGACCTACGCCGCGATACCATGCTGCTACGCCTCGACGGCTTTAAAAGAGCCTGTTTAGATCATCATGTGTTTTTTGAAGAGTCAGAGCATCTGCTGGTGAATAAGGGGTACGAGGCTGAAGAAGCTAAACTCTCGTTTGAAAAATACCTGCAAAATCGCGCTCGCGAGGCGTTGCCCTCTGCCATCCTGTGCGGAAGCAACACCATTGCTCAGGCTGTGATTGATGTTTTCGAACAGCACGGTATTCAGGTCCCAGATGACGTATCGGTCATGAGTCTAGATTTTAATATTGGAATAAAAAAAACTAACTCTCTCGATATTACTTCCGTTTATTTACCCTGTAGAGAATTGGGTCGAGAGTCTGTGTATGTTTTGCAAAGTCGGCTAACTCGTCCTGTTCGGACTGCATTTAACCTACTGTTGCAAAGCCAGTTTTACATCGGAAACTCCGTTGCTGATGTGAATTGGAAACGCAAAGATCTTTATCAGCAATCCTCCAATGACGCTTAAATGAATGAACGAGGATTCTGACATCCTCCTTACTTCGGAGATTGCGAGCTTTCCTGTATGCAATAAAATCGTTTTTCAGGGCTTCAACATCTCAACGCCAATGTTATGATGGTGAAAATTCTGTCCATCAAGTCCGTAGCTTCGCCAGTACCAAAGTCGAACACGGCGTCTTCTCACGAAAAAATGGTTATTAACTCGATGAAAATGATCACAAAACTGTTTTTCCCGCTCCTTGCCGTTTTCGCCTTGGCCGGATGCGCAACCAGCACCAATACACTAGACGTTAATCCGAAGATGGCACTGCCGCAGCAGGACCCAACCCTGCAAGGTATTACCATCAGCATTAACGGCGCCGATGTTCGTCAGGACAAAGCACTGGCGAAAGTCAATCGCGACGGTGAGTTAGTTACGCTGACCCCGTCCCGCGACCTACGTTTCCTGTTACAAGAAGTGTTGGAAAACCAGATGACTAAACGTGGTTATATGGTTGGGCCAAGCGGCGCTGTTGATTTACAGATTGTTGTAAACCAGCTGTATGCAGACGTTAAAGAAGGCAATCTGCGTTACAACATCACTACGAATGCCGATATCTCTATTATCGCTCAAGCGAAAAACGGCAATAAGCAGGTGAAGAACTACCGCTCCGTTTACAACGAACAGGGTGCATTTACTGCATCTAACAGTAAAATCACCAATGCGGTTAACAACGCGATGACGGATATTGTGGCAAACATGGCTCAAGACACCAGCATCAGCGACTTCATTAAAGCGAACGCCCGTTAATTACCCCCATCGTTTTCACCCCGCTCTGCCCTTCTGGGCAGAGCATGGGAATCAATTGAATGCCTAATTCAAATTTAGCTATTTTTGCTCATCGCAATACCGTCATATTACTTTTACTGGGTTTTGCCTCTGGCCTTCCTTTAGCTCTTACCTCAGGTACGCTTCAGGCTTGGATGACCGTTGCCAACGTCGATCTTAAAACTATCGGGTTCTTCTCTTTGGTAGGTCAGGCATACGTCTTTAAGTTCCTTTGGTCACCTATGATGGATCGTTATACGCCATCGTTTCTCGGCCGCCGCCGCGGCTGGCTGTTGGTCACCCAGGTATTTTTACTCATCACTATTTTTGCCATGGGGCTACTCAACCCGATCCAGCATCTATGGTGGCTGGCCGGATTAGCCGTTATTGTCGCGTTTTGCTCAGCCTCGCAAGATATTGTCTTTGATGCCTATAAAACCGATCTGCTCAGCGCTGAAGAGCGCGGAACCGGCGCCGCCGTTTCTGTTCTAGGTTATCGCCTTGCGATGCTGGTTTCTGGTGGACTCGCACTCTGGCTGGCCGATCGCTATTTAGGCTGGCAAGGCACCTATTGGCTGATGGCAGGTTTGATGCTGATCGGGATCGTCGCCACCCTATGCGCTCCCGAGCCACAAGTTTCTGCCCCCGCACCACGCACGCTTGAGCAGGCCGTTATTGAACCGCTCAAAGATTTCTTTGGCCGCAATAATGCCTGGCTGATCCTGCTGCTTATCGTGATGTATAAAATGGGTGATGCCTTTGCAGGCAGCCTAAGCACCACCTTCCTGATCCGTGGCGTCGGTTTTGATCCGGGTGAAGTTGGTCTCGTCAATAAAACGCTTGGCCTATTTGCCACCATCGTTGGCGCATTGTTTGGTGGCGTGCTGATGCAGCGTTTATCATTGTTTCGCGCATTGATGCTGTTTGGTATTTTGCAGGGCGTATCCAACTTCGGTTACTGGCTGCTCGCCGTGACCGATAAAAATCTGCTCACCATGGGAAGCGCCATTTTCCTCGAGAACCTCTGTGGGGGGATGGGAACCGCAGCGTTTGTCGCACTGTTAATGACGCTGTGTAATAAATCCTTCTCAGCCACTCAATTTGCGTTGCTTTCAGCCCTATCCGCCGTCGGTCGTGTCTATGTAGGACCTGTTGCGGGCTGGTTTGTTGAACTGCATGGCTGGCCGTTGTTCTATCTATTCTCCATCATTGCTGCTGTTCCGGGGCTTTTATTGCTCGCAGCCTGCCGCAAAACGTTGGAATACACGCAAACTACCGGTGAGTTCTCCCGACGAACTCGGTTTGCACGTGCCTATAAAGTCGCATCTCAGTCGCTTCTGATTGGCTGTGTGCTGATCGCGCTATGGCTAATCGGACTATTAGTAGAAAGCGTACTAAGCCTAGATGCGGGGTCAGTGATGCTGTGGTTATTGGATATCGGTTTACTGCTCAGCCTGTTTGGCATTTTACTGGGTGCAACGTTGGATTATAGAAGCCAACGTCATCATCAACAGATTATTTGATTGCGCCGTTAAATTAATTTATGCGCAAAATTTATTGAGAAATAATTAAGAAAGCATCGGCTGTTTTTTAGTCGATGCTTTTTTTATTTCGCGTCATTGCCATTTTAATAACAATTTGAATAGTTTTTTATTGCTGTTTTTTTCATCTTCCCTTCAAAAATAACCGCTCAACTCTCGTTCAAATTTATTTTTTTGCAGCGAAAAAATAAAAACATATTTTTAACAATACGGAAATTCTTTCACGTTTTGTGCTTTATATCGCTTTCTATCACTCCAAATGTAACGCGTTACATATCCCTACGATCTGTGTCACATTTTCCTATTTTAAGCTGGCAATTCATGAGCTAACGCCCCATTAAGGACTACGCTAAAAGTGACAAAAAGTGATTTTCAAGGATGTGAAATCATTTTTTGTTACATTTACTTTGTTACAACAAAGTGAAAATAACCTACTGATTTAATAGCTACATTCACCTTAAAATGCACCATGAAATGCGACATTTAAAACAAATAATCTGGACTTTTTAAACAATAGGATGACAGTCCCTTAAGAATGTTTACAGATCTGCAACCTTACCGTAAAATGCCCCTACATTTGGGACGACAGAGAGCCTTCGATTGAGGTCGTTAGATGAGACTCAGTAAATTAAATAAAAGCTTTGGGATATTATCTTTAATCGCAGCCTCAGCCTTGCTGAGCGGTTGTGATATGGCGCTTCTGGATCCTAAAGGACAAATAGGTCTAGAGCAGAGATCCCTGATACTGACTGCCCTTGGGCTGATGTTAATCGTGGTGATTCCAGTAATCGTAATGACAATTGTATTTACGCGTAAATTCCGCGCGTCGAATACGGATGCCAAATACACTCCCAACTGGTCTCACTCTAATAAAATTGAAGCTGTCGTTTGGACAGTGCCAATTATCATTATCGCTATCCTCGCAACGCTAACGTGGAAAACGACTCACGAACTAGACCCGTATAAACCACTGGTTTCAGACGTCAAACCTATCCGTGTCGATGTTATTTCCCTCGACTGGAAATGGTTGTTCGTTTATCCGGATCTGGGTATCGCGACCGTTAACGAACTGGCTTTCCCAGCGAATACTCCTGTTAATTTCCGTATCACCTCAAACTCGGTAATGAATTCCTTCTTCATTCCTCGTTTAGGCGGACAGATTTACGCGATGGCAGGCATGCAGACCCAACTGCATCTGATTGCCAACGAGCCGGGTAAATACAACGGGATCTCCAGCAGTTACAGCGGTCCAGGTTTCTCTGGTATGAAGTTCACCGCCATTGCGACGCCGGATAACGCCGCCTTTGATCAGTGGGTTGCTGAAGTTAAAAAAGCGCCAAACCAACTGACCACGATGGCTGAGTTCGAAGCATTAGCGAAGCCAAGCGAATACCATCCGGTTGAATACTTCTCTAGCGCTAATCCTGAATTGTTTGTCGATGTGATCAACAAATTCATGGGCAGCAAGAAGATGGACATGAAGAAAGACGAGCATATGGATATGGACATGGGTGAGCACGCTCACGCAGGAGCCGAGGAATAACAGATGTTTGGAAAATTAACACTCGACGCCGTCCCGTACCATGAACCCATTGTTATGGTTACGGTTGCCGGCATTATCTTAGGTGGTCTGGCGCTTCTCGCCCTGATTACCTATTTTGGAAAATGGAAGTATTTATGGACGGAATGGCTGACCTCGGTTGACCATAAACGTCTAGGTATCATGTACATCATCGTGGCTTTCGTCATGTTGCTGCGCGGCTTTGCCGATGCAATCATGATGCGTAGCCAGCAGGCGCTCGCCTCAGCGGGAGAAGCCGGATTCCTACCACCGCACCACTACGACCAGATCTTTACCGCCCACGGCGTCATCATGATCTTCTTCGTCGCGATGCCGTTTGTCGTTGGCTTGATGAACGTAGTGGTACCACTACAAATCGGTGCTCGCGACGTTGCCTTCCCATTCCTGAACAACCTGAGCTTCTGGTTCACCGTTGTCGGTGTGGTACTGATCAACCTGTCTCTTGGGGTCGGTGAGTTTGCTCAGACCGGTTGGTTGGCATATCCACCGCTGTCGGGCAAGGAGTACAGTCCCGGCGTGGGGGTAGATTACTGGATATGGAGTCTACAGATATCCGGTTTGGGTACCTTGCTGACGGGGGTTAACTTCTTCGCCACCATCATCAAAATGCGTGCTCCTGGCATGTCATTGATGAAGATGCCGGTCTTCACTTGGACCGCTCTGTGTACCAACGTTCTGATTATTGCTGCCTTCCCGATTTTAACCGTTACCGTCGCGTTGCTGACGGCAGACCGTTATCTCGGCACCCATTTCTTTACCAACGATATGGGCGGCAACATGATGATGTACATCAACCTGATTTGGGCCTGGGGCCATCCGGAAGTGTACATCTTGGTTCTGCCTGTCTTCGGGGTATTCTCCGAGGTCGTGGCTACCTTCTGTAAGAAGCGGCTGTTTGGTTACACTTCGCTTGTATGGGCGACCGTGTGTATTACCATTCTGTCGTTCATCGTTTGGCTGCACCACTTCTTCACCATGGGCAGCGGCGCAAACGTGAATGCGTTCTTCGGTATAGCCACGATGATTATCTCGATTCCAACTGGGGTAAAAATCTTTAACTGGCTGTTCACCATGTACCAAGGCCGTATCGTATTTAACTCTGCGATGCTGTGGACTATCGGCTTCATCATCACCTTCACCGTAGGTGGTATGACGGGCGTTCTGTTAGCAGTTCCAGGTGCTAACTTCGTACTGCATAACAGCCTGTTCCTGATTGCACATTTCCATAACGTCATCATCGGTGGTGTGGTATTCGGTTGCTTCGCGGGTATGACTTATTGGTTCCCGAAAGCATTTGGTTTCACGCTGAACGAAACTTGGGGTAAACGCGCATTCTGGTTCTGGATCATCGGTTTCTTCGTAGCCTTTATGCCGCTGTACGGTTTGGGCTTCATGGGGATGACCCGTCGTCTGAGCCAGCAAATTGACCCAGCCTTCCATCCACTGCTGATGGTTGCTGCGGGCGGCGCTGCGCTGATTGCATGTGGTATCACGTGCCAGCTGATTCAGATCTTCGTGTCGATTCGCGACCGCGATCAGAACCGCGACCTGACAGGCGATCCATGGGGCGGCCGTACGCTGGAGTGGTCAACGTCTTCTCCACCACCGTTCTACAACTTCGCTATCGAACCACAGGTTCACTCGCGTGATGCATTCTGGGAGCTGAAAGAAGAAGGTATCGCTTACAAGAAACCAGAGAAATATGCACCAATTCATATGCCACGTAACACTGGCGCGGGCGTCATCATTGCAGGCTTCAGCTTGGTATTTGGTTTCGCCATGATTTGGGACATCTGGTGGCTGGCGATCGTCTGCTTCCTGGGCATGATTGCAACTTGGATCGTGCACAGCTTCAACGATGATGTTGATTACTACGTTCAAGTTCCTGAAATTGAACGTATTGAAAATCAACACTTTGAACAAATTAGCAAAGCAGGCGTGAAATATGACAACTGATACTTTACATCATACTCACGGTCAGGAGGCCCATGCAGAGCATGGGCACCACGACGCCGGCGACACTAAGGTCTTCGGTTTCTGGGTCTACCTGATGAGCGACTGTATTTTGTTTGCGAGCTTGTTCGCAACCTATGCAGTCTTGGTAAACGGTACCGCTGACGGTCCATCCGGCAAAGATATCTTCGAACTGCCGTTTGTACTGGTTGAAACCTTCCTGCTGTTGTTCAGCAGCATCACTTACGGTTTCGCCATGCTGGCGATGAACAAAGGTAAAGTTGCTAGCGTAAACACTTGGCTAGGTCTGACCTTCCTGTTCGGCGCAGGCTTTATCGCGATGGAGATCTACGAATTCCATCACCTGATTGCCGAAGGTTTTGGTCCTGATAAAAGTGCATTCCTGTCTGCCTTCTTTACCTTGGTTGGCACGCACGGTATTCACGTCACTAGCGGCCTGATCTGGATTATTGTGATGATGATTCAAGTCGGCAAAAAAGGTCTGACCGCGCGTAACCGCACTCGCCTGATGTGTCTGAGCCTGTTCTGGCACTTCTTAGACGTGGTGTGGATCTGCGTATTCACCGTAGTTTATCTGATGGGGGCAATGTAATGAGTCACTCACCTACAACGGGTCACCATTCAACAGACAACAACGGTGCTAGCCACGGCAGCGCAAAGTCTTACATGATTGGCTTTATTCTATCTGTCATCCTAACGGTCATTCCGTTCTGGATGGTGATGGAAGGTACCGCTTCGCACCAAACGATTTTGATTACTGTGGTTGCGATGGCCGTGATTCAGATTTTTGTTCATCTGGTGTATTTCCTGCACATGAACACGTCATCTGAAGAACGCTGGAACCTGATAGCCCTGGCATTTACTGCCTTGATTATCGCGATTGTTGTCGTTGGCTCACTTTGGATTATGTACAACCTCAACATCAATATGATGGTCCACTAAAGAGCTGCCTGTGATGATGAAGCAATACCTGCAAGTAACAAAACCGGGCATTATCTTCGGTAACCTGATTTCGGTTATCGGTGGATTTCTCCTGGCCTCGAAGGGGAGCTTAGATGTTCCTCTATTTATCGCGACCATGGTAGGCGTGTCGCTGGTTGTCGCCTCGGGATGTGTATTCAACAACTACATTGACCGAGACATTGATAAAGTCATGGAGCGAACCAAAAACCGTGTTTTGGTGAAGGGATTAATCGCGCCTAAAGTGACATTGACCTACGCTACGCTGTTGGGCCTTGCCGGTGTTGCACTGTTATATGTCGCGGCTAATCCGTTAGCCGCTCTGTTAGCAGTGATTGGCTTCATCGTCTACGTTGGCGTTTACAGCCTGTATATGAAGCGCCATTCCGTTTATGGCACGCTGATTGGTAGTCTGTCTGGCGCGGCACCTCCGGTTATCGGCTATTGTGCTGTCAGCAATGAGTTCGATGCTGGCGCGCTAATCCTGTTGGCCATCTTCAGCCTTTGGCAGATGCCGCACTCCTACGCGATTGCCATCTTCCGCTTCAAGGATTATCAGGCCGCCAATATTCCAGTGCTACCCGTGGTAAAAGGCATCTCAGTCGCTAAAAACCATATAACGCTCTATATCGTTGCGTTTATGGTTGCCACTCTGATGCTGTCATTGGGTGGCTATGCTGGTTATAAATATCTGGTGGTTGCTGCGGCGGTGAGCGTGTGGTGGTTAGGCATGGCACTCTCTGGCTACAAAAAAGCGGTGGACGATCGCGTATGGGCACGCAAACTGTTTGTGTTCTCTATCGTTACCATCACCTGCCTAAGCGTGATGATGTCGGTTGACTTCCAGTCACCCGCAACAGAGAGCCTGCTAACAATGCTGCGCTAATATCGCTGCATCAATCACTCAGCACTCAGATTGTGCAAAAGCATTGTGCAAAAGCGTTGAAAAGCCGGATTTTATATCCGGCTTTATTTTTCCCTCTCCCCTATCCGCCTCCTAGTCTGTTCAAAATGGACAAGGTCAAGTAATCTAGCTCGGCTACAAATACGTATGTCCTAAATAACTGAAGCCGCGCTCCATACCTTTTATAGGGTCACAGAATCTGCTTCAAATATGCAGGAAAGGTTTATGCCTCGGGAAGGCTTTCCATCAACTGCCTCTAGAGCAGTGCTCATCAGAAAGCCACGAATAGCCAATAATTATTTCAACACAGCACAAATGCTGAGTTGTTGTCGCATAAAAAGAAACTGAGGTTGTAATGAATGATTTTCAGATGACACCAGAGGAACGGAAAGCCACCTGGGGTCTAGGAACGGTATTCTCACTGCGCATGCTTGGTATGTTTATGGTTTTGCCGGTGCTGACGACCTATGGCATGTCACTGGCTGGCGCGTCAGAAACGTTAATTGGAATCGCAATCGGTATTTATGGACTGACTCAAGCCGTTTTCCAAATCCCTTTTGGCCTGTTTTCAGATCGCATTGGGCGTAAACCCTTAATCGTTGGCGGTCTACTGATCTTTGCTTTGGGCAGTGCCATCGCTGCCATGACAGATTCCATTTGGGGCGTGATACTTGGCCGAGCGCTGCAAGGTTCTGGTGCCATCGCCGCCGCCGTTATGGCGCTGTTATCAGACCTGACTCGTGAACAAAACCGAACCAAAGCGATGGCTTTTATTGGCGTGAGCTTCGGCATTACGTTTGCAATCGCCATGGTTGCTGGCCCAATTATTACCCATGCTATTGGTCTCTCCGGCCTATTCTGGATGATTGCCTTGCTGGCGCTCGGCGGCGTGGTTATTACACTACTCTTTATTCCGACTCCTCATCATCACGTACTGAATCGCGAATCCAGCATGGTGAAAGGCAGTTTTAGCAAAGTATTGGCTAACAGTCGTTTGCTCAAACTCAACTTCGGCATTATGTGTGTGCATATCTTGTTGATGTCCAGCTTTGTTGCTCTTCCTCCGCTGATGGAACAGGCAGGGCTGGCGCGTGACAACCAATGGAAAGTCTATTTGGTGACCATGCTGATCGCATTCGCCTGCGTCGTTCCCTTCATTATTTACGCAGAAAAACAGCGTCGTATGAAACAGGTGTTTCAGGTATGCGTTATTTTAATGCTCGCAGCTGAAGTCATTCTCTGGTACGCCGGTTTGCACCTATGGGGCATTATTTTTGGCGTACAGGTCTTTTTTATTGCTTTCAACGTAATGGAAGCGCTTCTGCCTTCGCTTATCAGCAAAGAATCACCCGTTGGCTACAAAGGTACCGCGATGGGGATCTATTCCACCAGCCAATTCATTGGTGTAGCTATCGGCGGAAGTCTCGGCGGTTTCTTGTATGCGCACGACGGTGCCGCTACCGTTTTTACCGGCTGCGCAGTACTTGCGGTTATTTGGCTTGCCGTTAGCCTCACGATGCAAGAACCGCCTTATGTCAGCAGCCTTCGCATTGTTATTCCAGCAGGAATTCCGGCCACACCACAGCTAGAACAGGCGATTAAGCAACATCACGGCGTAGCTGACGTGGTGCTGATCCCTGAAGAACAAACAGCGTATGTGAAAATTGACTCTAAGATCACAAGCCGTGGAGAGATAGAGTTGTTTGTGGCGGGGCAGCATTAGGTGTTTGTAATTTTTTATGGGCAATTTCGTGCGCCTAATACACCGAAACCAGAATGTACAGGGTGCAGGCGTCCGAGCAAGGCGGCTCAATCGCCGCCTTCCAACCAGATTATTTCTATACTAGAACGGTGAAGGTTTTCGTCCGCCCGTTAGCATTAGTTTCTCCATGATGCCACTGGCGTAGGCGTCCGACGAAAGGTTGCCTGCGCGCAACCTCTCGACTCTCGCACTTTTTACCGCGTCGTTTGGCCGACCGGTCTCGGAGCGCACATCCTGTACGCCCTCAACCTACCGCCATCTTCCCTGATGGCGGTTCTATCACGCATTTCATTCAACACGAAAAAAACACAGCAATATTGTTTTTTTTGTGTCTTTTTAATTGTTTAAGTCTTGGTAGGGAGAGCCGCCGATACAGGGATGTATCGGCGGAGTTTGGGGCGCCCTGGATGGGCGATACCAAACCGGAGCGGGAATGGCGTCTCGGATAACAAGCACAAGGTTTGAAGGGGGCGCGTGCAGCCCCCTCTCCCGTGAAAACCGTATTAATCTCTGAAATTATTAAACTGGAATGGTTGCCCCAGATCGGCGCCACGGATTAATGCCATTACACCTTGTAGGTCATCACGTGATTTACCTGTAACGCGCACCTGCTCGCCCTGAATCTGGGTTTGCACTTTCAGCTTGCTGTCTTTGATAAGCTTGATAACTTTCTTCGCCATCGTAGTATCAATACCTTTTTTCAGCTTGGCTTCGATACTGTAAGTTTTCCCGCTGTGTTCGATTTGCTCTGGAACTTCCAGCGCTGCACCGTCGATGCCACGCTTCGCCAGTTTTTCACGCATAATATCGACCAGCTGATTCACCTGAAAATCTGAAACACTGGAAATCTTAATGCTTTCGTTTTTTTCAATCAGCTCAAAGCTGGCTTCGACGTTGCGAAAATCCCAACGGGTTCCCAGCTCACGTGAAGCGTTCTCTACGGCGTTACGGACTTCTTGAATATCAATTTCTGAAACGATATCGAATGAAGGCATGCTAAATCTCCTCTCGGTTGAATGCCGAGCATAATAGCGGCTTCCTACGTCGATGCAACTCTAGCCGCAGTCCTTACACCATAACAGATGCTTCCCACTGCGATCTGCGTCATAAAAGTTTATACTGATAAGATTGAATATTTCTGCTTTGCGCGCAAATTGCCCGATGTATCGGGAAGGAGGCCAAATGAAAATAACAGTTCTTGGTTGCGGAGCGCTAGGGCAGCTATGGCTATCAGCATTGGAACAGGATGGGCATGATGTTCAGGGTTGGCTACGCGTACCGCAGCCCTATTGCCCTGTGAACATTATCCAA
The DNA here is from genome assembly GCF_001655005.1 of Hafnia paralvei ATCC 29927. Taxonomy (GTDB): domain Bacteria; phylum Pseudomonadota; class Gammaproteobacteria; order Enterobacterales; family Enterobacteriaceae; genus Hafnia; species Hafnia paralvei. The sequence goes on along the minus strand of NZ_LXET01000013.1, from coordinate 170,259 downwards.
CTGGATGGAAAGTCATATAATAAAAATCTTGCGGCTAACGACCCCATGCATTTGGCAGAGAGTCAAATTCTGCTGGTCACGCTCAAAGCGTGGCAGGTATACAATGCTCTAGCGCCCCTTTTGCCTAAAATCTCCCCATACTGTCGCATCATCTTGCTACATAACGGGATGGGAAGCCAAGACGAGCTCCCCTATGTTGAGCAGCCCCTTTTCCAAGGAGTAACCACTCACGCAGCGAGACATGATGGTAATACCATTATCCATGTCGCAGCAGGCGCCACACATATTGGCCCAACTAACTCTGCGGCCATTGGTCAAAGCAATATTGCAGAGGTTCTGCATCATGCACTTCCCGATGTGGCGTGGCACGACAACATTATGCCCGCCATCTGGAAAAAGTTAGCCGTCAACTGTGTAATCAATCCGCTGACAGTGATCTACAACTGCCGTAACGGTGACCTGCAAAAATATATGCCGCATGTCGTAGCCCTCGTCAAAGAGATCGCCTACGTGATGGAAGCCGAAGGATACAGTACCTCGTCAGACAGCTTGCTGCACTACGTCACCAATGTCATATGTATGACCGCCGACAATTATTCATCAATGTACCAAGATGTTCTGGCACAGCGTCATACCGAAATTGATTATATTACGGGCTATTTGCTGAAAATGGCGCGTAAGCATGGTATTAGTCTCACCGAAAATAGCCATGTATTTGAAACTATTAAACGAAAGGAACAAACCTATGAGCGCATCGGCTCTGGTGTGTCTGGCTCCTGGTAGCGAAGAAACCGAAGCAGTGACCACTATCGATCTGCTGGTTCGTGCCGGCATTAAAGTTACCACCGCAAGCGCCGCGGGAAATGGCGATCTGATGATAACCTGTTCGCGCGGAGTCAAACTGCTCGCAGATAAACCGTTAGTGCAGGTCGCCGATGAGTCTTATGACGTTATTGTTTTACCGGGCGGAATTAAAGGCGCGGAGTGTTTCCGAGACAGTGAACTGGTAGTGGAGAAAGTGCGCCAAATGCACTTGGAAGGCAAATTGGTTGCCGCCATCTGTGCCGCTCCGGCACTGGTACTAGCGCACCATAAACTGTTCAGCGTCGGCAATATGACCTGTTTTCCGACTCTGAAAGATAAAATCCCAGAGAATCAATGGATCGATAAACGCGCCTATTACGATGAGCGCGTCAATTTACTCACCAGCCAAGGCCCCGGTACTAGTATCGATTTTGCGTTAAAAATTATTGATGTGCTGCTAGGCAAAGAAAAAGCTGCCGAAGTGGCAGCTCAGTTAGTTCCTGCATCGGGGATTTGGGCATACAACGAATAGGCTCAGTATCCTACCGACGCCACGGTTTCCAGTAACGGTGAATCAAACATCGCCACCGGAGAAATAACCTGCTCATTGAGCGGTAATTTATCGCCATAACGAGCCTTGATAATTTTCTTCACTGCAGGGGAAGAGAGATCAAAATCCTCTATCCTCTGCACGGTTCCAATTTTCAATCCAGCCGCGCGGAAATACATCTTCCAAACCAGTTCAGAACAATAAATATCTGTGTCTGACCAACCAAACAAGATGTCATATGGCTTACCGATAAAATAACCTGCCTGCTGATTTAACGCCTGCACCTGCGCAGTCGACAGGGGCTGTTTTAGGCGTTTAGCCACATAAGATTTTCCCACCCCGTGATCGATCCATTTCTGCAAAGGGGTGTATCTCACGTCGCCCGACGCTTCAAAAACCATGGGATGATTATTCTTCAATAAGACAATTCCAACATGACTCCATATGGAATGTGTGGCCTTATGAATCGCCAAACTCTGCGACGATGGCGACGTTTGGAATATAATATCACCGGGCTGCGGTTGCCATGCTAGGCTTGCTCGCGGCTGCATGAAGAGCAGCAACAAGCACACCACAATAGCCAGACTGATAATACTTTTGCCCGTAATCCTTTTAGGCTCAGACCTCATTTCCATATGGTTCCTATGGTCGATACACCTTCACATTGTTATAGCCCTGCTCTTTAAGATACAGCGCCTGCAAGCGGCTCATCACACCTCTGTCGCAGTACAACACATAGCTTCGGCTCTGATCGAGATCGCCAAATTGGGTAGCGAGTTTGTAGAATGGTAAGCTTTTGACTTCTAACCCTTCAATTTTAAGCGGCTTATCTTCCTGTTCGTCATTCGAACGGATATCCAACACCACTTCATCACCGGTTAAAGCCTCAACGGTTTCAACTTCAATTACCTGTTCGCTAGTCTGCTCAGCAATTTCACGGATATCCATGTTTTGCGCTTCAGCGACCACGCGTTCGAGGATGTCAAAATCAAAGTTTTCCTCTTCGGCTTCAATCTTAGACTTCACTGCTTTTACGGTTGGGCTTTTCGAAATCACACCGCAGAACTCAGGCATGGTTTTCGCAAAGTCTTCAGTACCAATTTCCCTAGCCATATCAATGATATGTTCTTTATCATGAGAAATCAGCGGACGCAGAATCAGTGTGTCAGTAACGCCGTCAATCAGACGCAGGTTAGTCAGTGTCTGGCTAGAGACCTGTCCCAGTGCTTCACCGGTAACCAGTGCCTGAACACCATAGCGCTCAGCCACTTTGGACGCTGCTCGCATCATCATTCGCTTGAGGATAACACCCATTTGGCCATCATCCACTTTCTCAAGAATCTCACCAACAACGGGAGCGAAATCAATAGCGACAAAACGCACGCGATGAGAGCTACCAAAGCGATTCCACAGATAATGAGCAACCTGTTTCACACCGATTTCATGAGCGGAACCACCCAAATTAAAGAAGCAGTAATGCACACGGCACCCACGGCGCATCAGCATATAGCTAGAAACACCCGAGTCAAAACCACCGGAAATGAGCGACAGAACATCTTCCTGCGTGCCGATAGGATAACCGCCCAAGCCTTCATAGCGCCCTTTAATCAACAGCAGGCGATCGTCTTCGATCTCCAAATGTACGGTAACTTGAGGATGAGATAACTTAACTTTGGCGCTTTCAATATGCTGATTTAACCCGCCACCGACATAACGTTCGACTTCGATAGAGGTAAATTCATGCTTACCACGACGCTTAACTCGGACGCAGAAGGTTTTCCCCTCCAGCTTGTCACGGTACATTTCGAGCGTTTGCTCGAAGATGTTGTGCATATCGGTGTATGGGCAATCATCAACTTCTAAAATGTGATGGATCCCCGGGATTCGCGTTAAAGCATCACGTACCTGCTCGGTACGGCTTTCATCTTTAGCACGAACTTCGATATGATCCCAATGGCGTACGATAGCCACTTCATCAATCTGCTTTTTCAGAACGTTGCGAATGTTCCCTGTTAGGATCTTGATAAAGCGCAAACGCACTGATTGGCTTTTGATGGTGATTTCTGGGAATAATTTAATGATAAACTTCATGGCGGCCGTGGCTATTTCGTCGTGATTTACGTTAAAAGGGCTTACACTACGTACCCTAAATTGAGGACGTAATGTACAAGGCGCGCAGTATAGCACTAAGTTGTAAGCTGGCGCACTGAACCTCATCTCATGAGTTGAAAATCCGTAATTTGCCAAGTCCTGCAGAGTCCGGTAACGTGGCGAAAAATTCTGGAACTCCATCGCTGAATCACTGTTGATTACAGAACATATAAAAGAAAAGAATACTATGGCAAAAAAAGCACCCGCGGCGCCCAGCTTTGAGCAGGCACTGAGCGAACTGGAACAGATTGTTACTCATTTAGAATCTGGCGAGCTGCCATTAGAAGACGCGCTGAATGAATTCGAGCGTGGCGTGCAGCTAGCTCGCCTTGGTCAGCAAACGTTGCAACAGGCAGAACAACGCGTGCAGATCCTACTTAATGACGATAAGGATGCCCCTTTATCCCCTTTTAACACGGATCACGTCAGTGTGGATAAAAGTTAAACATGGTTGTTTTTGAACAGTTACTCAAAACCTATCATCAGCGCGCCGATGCAGCGCTTATTCAGTATATAGAGCCTCTGCCCTTTGCTGATGGACAACTCGTTGCCGCTATGCGCTACGGTGCTTTGCTCGGTGGCAAACGCCTACGTCCTTATCTGGTGTATGCCACCGGAGAGATGTTTGGTCTATCATTAGATAATCTGGATGCACCTGCTGCGGCCGTTGAATGTATTCATGCTTATTCCCTGATGCACGACGATTTGCCCGCCATGGACGATGACAATCTGCGTCGGGGTCAGCCCACTAGCCACATCAAATTTGGCGAGGCACATGCTATTTTAGCCGGTGACGCATTACAAACGCTCGCCTTTTCCATTCTAGCCGACAGCCCAATGCCCGACGTCGCGGTCAGCGATCGACTAGCAATGCTGAGTGAATTAGCTCAAGCCAGTGGCGTTGCGGGGATGTGCGGCGGCCAAGCGCTAGATTTGGAAGCCGAAGGCAAACACGTAGACTTACAGTCGCTTGAGCGAATTCACAACCATAAAACCGGCGCACTGATCCGCTGCGCGATCCGTATGGGCGCTCTGGCTGCGGGTGATACTGGCCGCGCTGCGCTACCTCTGTTAGACCGCTACGCAGCGGCGATTGGTCTCGCATTTCAAGTTCAAGACGATATCCTAGACGTTATCGGCGACAGTGAAAAAACGGGCAAACCGCAAGGTTCAGATCAAGAGCTAGAAAAGAGCACCTACCCTGCTCTGCTCGGTCTAAAACAAGCCCAAAATAAAGCTCTAGATCTGTATCAAGATGCAATACAGGTACTTGAAGAGCTTGAGCAACACCACAGCATTGACACTCTGGCGTTAAAATCCTTAGCCAGTTTTATCATTGAGCGCGATAATTAAGACAAATAAAAAACCACGCATTCATTCTATGCCCAAAATAGTTGGAGTTGCGTCAAAGCAGCAAACAAGTAACCCCCTTTGAACTGACTTAGGTCAGAATATCGGGTAAATGTGTTGCTAACACCGATGTAGCTTCAAGTATGCTGGGCATATATCGCAGAACGAATTTCAGACATGAGCCGCTAATGAGTTTTGATATAGCCAAATACCCGACACTCGCGCTGGTTGACGATCCTAACGATCTACGCCTGCTACCGAAAGAAAGCCTGCCAAAGCTGTGTGACGAACTTCGTCAGTATCTGCTCAATAGCGTTAGCCGCTCCAGCGGACACTTTGCTTCCGGTCTTGGGACCGTCGAACTAACCGTTGCGCTGCACTATGTTTATAACACCCCGTTTGACTCGTTGATTTGGGATGTCGGCCATCAAGCATACCCACACAAAATTCTGACGGGGCGCCGTGACCGTATTGCAACTATCCGCCAAAAAGGCGGTTTACATCCGTTCCCGTGGCGCGATGAAAGCGAATACGATGTGCTGAGCGTAGGTCACTCTTCCACTTCCATCAGTGCTGGCTTGGGTATGGCCGTGGCTGCTGAACGAGAAGGGAAAAATCGCCGTACCGTATGTGTTATTGGCGACGGAGCTATCACGGCAGGTATGGCGTTTGAAGCCATGAACCATGCGGGTGATATCAAAGCCGACATGCTTGTTGTCTTAAATGACAATGAAATGTCGATCTCTGAAAATGTGGGCGCGTTGAATAATCACTTAGCGCAGTTGCTTTCCGGCAAACTTTATTCCAGCCTGCGTGAAGGTGGAAAAAAGGTTCTGTCTGGCCTGCCGCCGATTAAAGAGTTGGTGAAACGCACCGAAGAGCATCTGAAAGGGATGGTCGTTCCAGGGACCTTATTTGAAGAGCTGGGCTTTAACTATATTGGCCCCGTTGATGGACATGATGTGCAGGCCCTAGCCGCGACGCTAAAAAATATGCGCGACCTGAAAGGCCCTCAGTTACTGCACATTATGACGAAAAAAGGCAAAGGCTATGCGCCAGCCGAAAAAGATCCGATCAGTTGGCATGCGGTTCCTAAATTCGATCCTGCCAGCGGCACTTTGCCGAAAAGCTCCGGTGGATTACCAACGTACTCCAAAATTTTTGGTGACTGGTTGTGTGAAACCGCGCTTGATGACAACAAACTGATGGCCGTTACGCCAGCCATGCGTGAAGGCTCTGGCATGGTGCGTTTCTCCAAAGAATATCCGCAACAATATTTTGATGTCGCAATTGCAGAACAACATGCGGTGACATTTGCCGCCGGATTAGCAATTGGCGGCTATAAGCCGGTGGTGGCAATTTACTCAACCTTCTTACAACGTGCTTACGATCAGGTCATTCACGACGTAGCCATGCAAAAACTGCCGGTCATGTTTGCAATAGATCGGGCGGGCATTGTTGGTGCAGATGGACAAACGCATCAGGGCGCTTTTGATATTTCGTTCCTGCGATGCATTCCTAACTTAGTCATCATGACACCAAGCGATGAAAACGAATGCCGCCAAATGCTGCATACCGGTCATCAGTATCAGGCCGGACCAACGGCGGTGCGTTATCCTCGTGGTTCAGGCACCGGCGCGACGTTAGAGCCTCTCGCCAGCTTACCGATCGGTAAAGGCGTCGTACGCCGTAAAGGCGAGAAAATTGCGATTCTAAACTTTGGGACGCTGATGCCAGATGCCTTAACGGCCGCGGAGCAATTAAATGCTACCGTAGCCGATATGCGCTTTGTGAAACCGCTGGACGAAGCCTTGATCTTAGAACTTGCCGCCACTCACGATGCGCTAGTGACTCTGGAAGAAAATGCAATTATCGGTGGCGCAGGCAGCGGCGTTAACGAACTCCTGATGTCCAAACGCAAAATGGTGCCAGTCCTCAATCTGGGGTTGCCAGATCGTTTTATCCCTCAGGGGACGCAGGAAGAAGCATTGCACGAAATTCAGCTTGATGCCCAAGGCATCGTTGATCAAATCCAGAACTGGCTGCAAAACTAACCGCGTTACCCAATAAACAAAGCTACCTTTCGGTAGCTTTGTTCTTTTTATCTCATCGCACAAAATGAGCTTTCGCGAATCGAAATTAAGACTCGCTTGGCACACGCCAGTCATCAGCACCTGAAGTCCCTGAAACAGTGTGTTCCCAAGTAATTTTACGGTAAGCCAAAGATACTTTAACTAACTGGGTAAATTCTGCTTTCACAGCATCTTGGCAATGCGGCATGTGGCAATCGATATCAACGATAGTCGCATCATCCAAAATAGTTGAGAAGAAGTGTTCCTGTTTACCTTCAATCGAGGTGCGGTACCACTTCAGCTCAACTTTCGGCAACATTTCACCGGATGCCAATGCGTTGTACAGCAAAGGTACGGCTTTGTTCAATGCAACGGTGAAACGAAATGGCTTATGAACACGCTGGCCTGAAGGCTGACCAGACTGTGGATCGGTAGGCACTGTCACAATGTGTTCAAATTCCTGCACCAACATCTGATCTTCATGGCCCTGCACGTAGATGTTACCTACAGAATCAGAGGTGAACGCACCAGAAGTAATGTTACCCTGAGTTTTGCCTTGAATGGCAATATAACATGGAGTTGGCATTGCAATATCCTTATAAAGTCTAACTAACTATTGGGATGAATAATCCTTGATAGAATAAAGAGAGGCGCTCCCTTTTTTCTGTTTTTGATGCTATCAGCCCAGTTTAGAAAATAGCTGCCAATTACCTTGGTAAATGTAAGGAAATATAAATAGCGCAAACACAACTTAGAAAAAATTTTCTATCTCAGTCATTCATCACTTAAAACAAAAGATAGTTAGAATAATTAACTACAGAACACAGACTCTATGTTTCTTTCACCGCTGATTTTATTCGCGACGATTTCGCCATCAATAAGAATCAGCGGTAGAAAACACTATGCTTGTGGCGGCGTCCCTTCAGCATTGGCTGCTACGACATCGATTTGGATCAATGCATCCTTAGGCAGCGCGGAAACCCCTACGATCCGTCGAGCAGGAATACCGCCGGGAAAGAACGTTGCGCAAACTTCGTCTACTGCATCTATATCTGCAATATTTTTGAGGAAGATATTTACTTTAACGACATCTCCCATGACATGCTCAACGCTTTCTATAATTGCCTTAATATTTTTAAGGCACTGTACTGTCTGCTCTTTTATGCCACCCGCGACCAATTTATTGGATTTCGGATCTATCGGTAATTGAGCCGAGAGATGATTGTAATGAGAAAAAGCGACAGTCTGTGTAGATAGAGCGCATTTAGGCGCATTCACCGTATTATGCGGTTCGATGATAAGCCCGTGTCTGTCTTCAACAGCCTGAGGTGGGGTTCCATCTCCGTGTGACACCACGGCTTCAATCTGAACCAGCGCGTCCATAGGCAAAGCTGATGCAGCAATTACCGTGCGTGCAGGAACATAAGCTATGGTCCTAGCAATGGCGGAATCTGGGAAAAATGTAGTATAGACGTCATTCACAGCATCAATGTCTGAGAGATTTTTTAGGAAAACATTAACCTTCACAATATCGTCAAATGGAACGTCAATACTTTCTATGATGGCCTTAATATTCTTTAGGCATTGTTTAGTCTGCTCTTTTATTCCCCCCTCAACCACTCTACCCGTTATCGGATTGATAGGTAATTGCGCTGAGAGATTATTATAATGAGAAAAGGAGACCGTTTGGTTAGATAAAGAGCTTATTGGCGCATTTATCGTGTTATTGGTAAGTTTAATTAGGTCACCAGACTGCGGTGCATTGGGAATTGTACCTTCGCCGTTTGAAAGCAGAGCCTCAACCTGTACTAAAGCATTCATAGGCAAAGCATTGACCGCAACAACCGTCAGAGCAGGGACATAGGTTGGGAAAAATGATTTATAAACTAAGCTTACCGCATCCACATCTTTAATATTTTTGACAAAAATAGTAATTCTAACAACATCACTCATATCATGATTGATGCTTTCAGTAATTGCCTTGATATTTTTAAAGCACTGTTCAGCCTGCTCTTTTGCACCACCAAAAACCATTTTCCCCGATTTTGGATCGATAGGTAGCTGGGCCGAGAAATTATTATAATGAGAAAAAGCGACAGTTTGTGAATATATCCCTGTATTTTTCGGTGCATTTTCCGTATTTCTTGATAAAACCTCGTTATAACCACTCATAACAGTACTCGCCTTATAAAGTTAGGGTTTAGTGAACCACGTAACAAGCACGTGCGACACTTCATTACCGACAGCTAAGATGTCTATCCGTACTACAAACATGTTGGTTTCATGAATTCGATTGTTTATGCAAAAAAAATGCCACACGCTTAAACGTGTGGCATTTAGTAACATCGTAAAATTCAATAGCTATCAATTTCGCTATAGCGATACAGTCATTAATATAATTATTCTTCGGTAAACTCATTCACAACCTACAAAATAGCAGCCTTAGTTAAAACATTAAAAATACATATATGATAATTTCTATTTAATTAGTGTCGCCACACGTTTATACGTATGGCGTTAATATTCAAGATATCAATTATCGATGAGACAAAATATCTTCGTCACCACCGGTACGCATTTTTATGCTTTCCAATATCCACAGGATCATCTCTTCACCGCTGATTTTATCGCGATATTCGGCAGGGAAATCTCGCGTATCGATTTCTCCATCAATCATAATCAACGGTTTTAGACGATCACCTAACTCAGTACCACTGGGTAACCACTGGAACTCTCGCCCAGTCGGGTTGAGTTTATCATGGCTGATATAGAGCTCCCCCTTAATCCCCCCTACCACAACGGTGGTGCTTGGGAAGAAGGTTCTCAATAGCTTACCTTTCGAAGTACGGCTATCCAAAACGGACTGCTCATCTTTATTTAGACTTTTAACGTCAATCGTAATATAACTAGATGTGTATTTATCATTAATAATTCCGGCAAGTTCAATACTATAATTATCGCGCTTTTCCAACCGTCCAGGATAATATTGATATTCGTTATCTAGGCAGTAGCCTTGTTCATAGTGAGGGTACTTATGATAGGCAATTTTTGCAATATCACGAGATTGGGCATTAACTTGCTTCAGTATTTCAGCATCAAGCTTATCCGATGGTTGTGGACGAGGAATCTCAATAGAACTACCTGTTGCTAGAATCCACTCCTTTCTTTCAGGAAAGGATTTTAGGAAATAAGATTGGAGCATATAAATAGAATTCAACCTCTCATTTATTTCCTTTGATGTCTCTATATACTCCAACATCATTCTTGGGTTGTTTTCCATATTCTGATGAATGATTTTACTGCCCGGAGACATTGCAATATCCTTCGCAACCTTACCATTGATATAGTTCACCCAATCTTTTTCTATCGTTGGGCGCTCAGCTTTTAATGCCGTAACAATCTCAATATCAAAATTTTCAAACGAATAACTCCCACTTTTCATATAAATAAAATTGGGTAATTCAATTTCATAACGGCCAAAACAGTGTTTTTGAGTGGGGAGTTGAGTACTCATGGCAACATCCTTATGAAGTGAGTGTGGCCCACAGCCAGTAGTAGACAGCACCAAAGTGCCAAGTAATAACCACGATAAACGGCGCATAATAAATCCCTTTGATTATTTTTTAGGAGCAGGAGGGTTAGCATTGTAACTCCAAGCAGCTGTTTGCAGTTGTTTATACAGCGCCGCACGGATTTTTTCGTCTTGATACAGGCTATCGTGATATTCACTGCATTCTTTAACCGGCGTTGCGTTCTGTGCCAACCAACGACTTCAGCGAGAGTCATTAGATTGAAATATTTATTCACTCCGGCAATACCATGTATATCACTTAACTAATATTCATTGACATATCACTGAGCCGTATTTCTCTATATATTCCCCCACTAAACATGATTCTATCCTGACTCAGCAACAAACTCATTAGTGAATGAGGTAATAAAGACTAACTTTTTATTTGATTGAAAGAATATAAACGATTGGAAAATGATCATATGACATAACGCCACACGTTTATACGTATGGCGTTAATATTCAAGATATCAATTATCGATGAGACAAAATATCTTCGTCACCACCGGTACGCATTTTTATGCTTTCCAATATCCACAGGATCATCTCTTCACCGCTGATTTTATCGCGATATTCGGCAGGGAAATCTCGCGTATCGATTTCGCCATCAATCATAATCAACGGTTTTAGACGATCACCTAACTCAGTACCACTGGGTAACCACTGGAACTCTCGCCCAGTCGGGTTGAGTTTATCATGGCTGATATAGAGCTCCCCCTTAATCCCCCCTACCACAACGGTGGTGCTTGGGAAGAAGGTTCTCAATAGCTTACCTTTCGAAGTACGGCTATCCAAAACGGACTGCTCGTCTTTATTCAAGCTCTGCACGCTAATATTTATAAAACTAAATGTATACTTTTCTCCAACGATTCCTGAAAAGCTAATATTGTAATCATCGCGTTTTTCCAATCTTCCTGGATAATATTGATATTCGTCATTTAAACAGTAGCCTTGCTCATAGTGTGGGTATTTGTGGTAGGCAATTTTGGCTATATCACCAGCTTGCGCATTTATTTTACTTTTCACTTCAGATTGCGCATTTCCTTCCCCCATGGTTCGAGGAGCATTAATCCAAGTTCCCGTTGCGAGTATCCACTCACGTCTATCCTTGACACTAAGCAAATAATAGGGTTTGAAAACATACATTGAGCTTAAATCAGTATCTGGGCTTGCAGAAGTGTTTAGATACTCAACCATTACCCGAGGGTTACGCTGCATATCTTCTATAATTAACTTACTACCTTTCCATATTCCATCTACTTTCGCGTCTGGGGCAATTTTCCCATTAATATATGCCCTCCAATCTTTTTCTATCGAGGAATAGTCACTACGAACCGCCTTTGTAATTTCAATATCAAAATTTTCAAATGAATAAGCTCCGCTTTTCATATAAATAAAATTAGGTAATTCAATTTCATAACGACCAAAACAGTGTTTTTGGGTGGGGAGTTGAGTACTCATGGCAACATCCTTATGAAGTGAGTGTGGCCCGCAGCCAGTAGCTGACAGCACCAAAGAACCAAGTAATAACCACGATAAACGGCGCATAGTAAATCCCTTTGATTATTTTTTAGGAGCAGGAGGGTTAGCATTGTAACTCCAGGCAGCTGTTTGCAGTTCTTTATACAACGCCGCACGGATTTTTTCGTCTTGATACAGGTTGTCGTGATATTCACTGCATTTTTCAATCGGCGTTGCGTTCTGTGCCAACCAACGACTTCAGCGAGAGTCATTAGATTGAAATATTTATTCACTCCGGCAATACCATGTATATCACTTAACTAATATTCATTGACATATCACTGAGCCGTATTTTTCTATATATTCCCCCACTAAACATGATTCTATCCTGACTCAGCAACAAACTCATTAGTGAATGAGGTAATAAAGACTAACTTTTTATTTGATTGAAACAATATAAACGATTGGAAAATGATCATATGACATAACGCCACACGTTTATACGTATGGCGTTAATATTCAAGATATCAATTATCGATGGGACAAAATATCTTCGTCACCACCGGTACGCATTTTTATGCTTTCCAATATCCACAGGATCATCTCTTCACCGCTGATTTTATCGCGATATTCGGCAGGGAAATCGTGGGTATCGATTCGGCCATCGATCATAATCAGTGGTTTTAAACGGTTGCCTAACTCCGTACCACTGGGTAACCACTGGAACTCACGCGCCGTTGGGTTAAGTTTAGCGTGACTGACATACAATTCACCTTTAATGCCACCCACCACAACCGTGGTGCTAGAGAAGAACGTTCTCAATAATTTTCCCTTAGAAATACGGCTATCCAAGACCGACTGCTCATCCTTATTCAAGCTTTCTAAATTAAGCGTAATGCGACTATGCGTATCGGCACTTCCCGTGGTGCCACGCCAGATGATGGTGTAGTCATCTCTTTTTTCTAACCTTCCTGGATAATATTGATATTCGTCATCTAGGCAGTAACCTTGCTCATAATGAGGATACTTATGGTAAGCAATTTTGGCTACGTCACGCATTTGAGCACTCATCTGATTTTGCAATTCCCTATCAAGTTTATCAGCAGGCTGTGGTCGAGGAATTTCAATTGTCCTTCCCGTTGTCAATATCCACTCTTTGCGTTCAGGAAAGGACTTCAGATAATATGGATGAAAACGGTATAAGGAACTCATGCCAATATCAGGGTTTTTTTCTGTATTAGAGTATTCAAGTATTACTCTAGGGTTAGAGTCCATACTCTTATGTACAATCCGGCTACCAACATTATATTTACCGTCCATAGCTATTTTTCCATTAATATAGTTAGCCCAATCCTTTTCTATCGCGGGATAGTCGCTACGAACCGCCTTCGTAATTTCAATATCAAAATTTTCAAATGAATAGTTCCCACTTTTCATATACATAAAATTTGGCAATTCAATTTCATAACGACCAAAACAGTGTTTTTGAGTGTTAAGTTGAGTACTCATGGCAACATCCTTATGAAGTGAGTGTGGCCCACAACCAGTAGCAGACAGCACCAAAGTGCTAAGTAATAACCACGATAAGCGGCGCATAATAAATCCCTTTAATTATTTTTTAGGAAGTTTAGAATTATATTCCCAAGCGGCGGTTTGCAGCGTTATATACAACGCCGCTCGGATTTTTTCGTCTTGATACAGGCTGTCGTGATATTCACTGCATTCTTTAACCGGTGTTGCACCGACGGCTGCCGAAATAGGTAGCACACCATCGCCCACGTCGCTGCCCGGTTGTAATACAAACTCGGTGGGTAGCACAGCTCCACCTGCCCTTGACGATGTCAGATACAGCGTACCTTTTCCCTCATCGGCCAACGAACTGAATATATGCGTTCCTAGCAAAGAATCGATACCTGCCAGTAACCCGTTTGAGCTAGCGATTGAAGAGCCGAACTTGACCCAGTCCTCAGCCGGAGGTAAGGGCGTAATGCCCTGCGCCTGCCAAATGACTTTGTCACGCGTTGTTGGCTTACTTGTTTGACTACTAAACTGTTGGGTATCCTCTAGCCCCTTCCCACTTATAGATTGATGAAATGCAGAAGCGTTACTTATGAGGCTCTGAACTGCATTCCAATTGTCCTTAACCATAGACGTCTTCTTACAAAGAAGCTCTTTATCAATCAATTTGTACCAATGAGTCTGAGCTTGATATTCCGCATAAATATCCCCTTCAATAGCCATAGCCACCGAAGCAGGTGCTTTCTCTCCTTCCACTAAAGAAAAAGAGGGCGGCTGGTAGCATAACCATCCTTTGGCATAGCTGTTGTTCGGCAAACACTCCAAAGTACTTTGGCTATAGCTCAGCACCATGGTGATTTCGGCTGCATCTGCCCCTAGCACTTGGTTACTGATATAGGCTAACGTTTTATTTTTCATTGCCTCATCGGGTTTGCTCCAGTCCACCGAAACAGGCGTTTGCATACCTGCACGGAACCAGCAATAAATATCTGGCATACCGTTAGTGGGTAACCCAACATGCACCGCCTTGAGCAGCAGTGATTTATCAAAAGGTGTTGTCTTCTGAATACCAGCAAAATTTCCACCCGATGCATTTTCGTCCGCGCTTGCACCTGCCGGATTCTGTTTAGGATCGTGATTATCAAAATCCCCTCCCCCAGAACTTCCTTGGCCAGATGCAGAACTAGATCCGCCAGACGACCCCGAGCTCCCCGTCGTCTCTGGTGACATCCCCGCCAACATTGCCCGCACCACAAATCCACCCGCACCGTGCGAAACCAGTATCACTTGATCCACCGGTTTTTTGGTCAGCCATGTGCCATCAGTGCCATTTGTTCCTGCGGTTTGATATTCACCCATAATCTGAGTGATACGCGTGGTCAGGCGTTGAGCCGCATCAGCACAGCCCTGCATCCAGTTATACCCCACTACGTGCAATGGAAATGCATACCCCCCCATCACCTTGGCAAAATTGGCATCAGCTCCCCACGGAACCGGCGTATCTTTTTCTTTGCTTTTGTCCTTGCTTTTGTCTCCATCTGTAGCTGCGGGCGCAGCCGGACTCGCCGCTGCCGTTGACGCTGCAGGGCTCGCTGCCGCTGGCGTGGCGGGTTTACTGCCAAAATCCAATAACGATTCTATTGCTGCCAATAAATCCTTCAGCGCCTTACCGGTCGGCAGCGTGGGTTTGGGAATATTGCCGGACTGCCCCGCAGCACTCACGTCTTTAATGTTGAATCGTGCATCCAAATGGCGTTGCAACGTCATCAAAAACTCACCGTATTGGCTCCAGCACACCTCGCCCCAGCCCTGCTTAAACCGCATATTGATGTCCTGCACCCGCACCGATGTCATGGTGCTAAAGTACGCGGTGTCAGCACTGCCTTTCGTTGCATCTTGATCGATCTTCAACAGCGTATCATCACGACCAATTTGTTGACCTACCAGCAGTTCACGGCGCTTAGACGCATTGCAAAACATCCACTCTAATACTGAGATCGCTCCCCAAACATTACGCCCGATACGCAGAATATCTTCCGCTTTACCCATGACATCAAAAACGTTATTAATCTCTTTTTCGATGTGGGCAATTTTGGTGTTCACATCTGCCAGCTGTTCTTTAAGCTTGCTGGTTGCATCGGTGGCATTACGCTCCAAACGTTTCGCTAGGCTGTCCATCCCCAGTGCTTTCATGATTTTTTGACTGGTTTTATACAATGCCATCAGCCCACCATGCAGCGCGGTGAGTTTTTTTTGCAAATCCAATAGCTTTTGCACCATCGGCGACGACGTCACCTTGCCTGACGGATCGCTCATCATGCCACTGAGATCGGTGGCGGCGGTGCCCAACGGCGTATGGTAGCTGCCCATCCCCGCCATCGGATCCCATACCACGTCACCTTCCGATAGGTTAAACAGACGCGTGCCCATGATATCCGGTACAAAAATCACCGGGATCACCACCTTTTTACACTGGCAATCACCACGACATTCATGATCGCTCATGCATCACCTCCTGTGCAGGGTGGATACGTCGCAATAATCCGACGTTCCAATTGGTTGTCCATTTGGCTGTAGCCATGGAGCTGCTGTGCAGACCACAGCGGATTGGGGTCAGGGCTGAACCAGCGCTGTACCGGACCGAAGAAATCATCTAGCCGCTCGGGGGCTAACGAATTAATCCACGTCGCAAATACTCTCGGATCGTGAAAACGAAAGCGGCTACCGCCTTCTCCTTCCCCCTGACGGACATACAGCAACCCTTGCAAGTGGGTTACGATATCCTCAACTTCGCCGTCGGCCACCAGCCACAGCGTGTTGATGGCATACGCCGGACGCGACAACAGATATTGCACCATGCGTGGTTTCATCCACGCCGCAATCAGCCACGGCCCATGGCTTTCCAGTGCTCTATCGGCGGAGTTGAACAGCGAGTAGTGTGCTACGTCCAGCCCGCAGGCAAAGCCCTGAGGCGCGGCATCAAACGCACCGTCCACAAGAGCCCACAGCGGTAAACCTGCCTCACACCAGCGATAAACCGCATGCTGCGTGAAATCTACCGGTTGCGCGGGCGTCTCTACCACTGGCCGTTGTTCTAAATCGGCCATTTGCAGCAACGTATTAATCCGCACATCGTTGATTGCACCAGCGTTCAAAACGGCCTGCACATCCTCAAGCTGCCAGAAGTTTTCCCCACCGCGATGCGCTATCTCTAGCCATAACGGCAAATGGTAAGAGTTCATCACGTCATAACGACGAGCCTGCTCAACCGTTTGGGTTAGCCATGCTTCCCCAGACGCGCCAAGCGGGATCGGAGGCATATCTTTAATCGCCATCACTGAACGCAACGCATTCCAGATAAGCGTTTGCTCGCGCCCTGCTTGCAGAACCTGATGATCCTGCTCGTTTAAGTACCAATATTTCTTTTCCACCATGCTGTCCTTAGCCGATGATAAGCCCCGGATCGCCCTGAATTACAACGCCTCCGTGTATGGTCTGTGATCCCATAACCGCCACAGGGATGCCATTGACCGTTAACAATGGGTTGCCTACGGCGATAATGTCCGGCCCGCCGGTTTTGCATTCACATTGATGCCCAACCAACGCCACCGGAATGCCGTTCACCGTTAGCCCGGGATGACCTTCCTTGATAGGTCCCCCCACATGTTTAGGTAATGGGCAAACATGCTGGTGCCCTTTTAATGCAACAGGTACTCCCATATCCTTCTCCTTATTCCAGTGACTGTAGGCAAATTGGACAAATTTCTGATAGCGGATCGCCGTTCATCGCCGTTGCACTCAGCGCCGACATTGAATTCCCCCCACCGCTGGTAATCCGCGTAAGCGCCTTGATATTGACTATTGGCGACGACAGTGTGATGCCGCTGCTGTCGATCACAATTTTTCCTCCGGGCCCCTGCAACACCACGCTTTGAGCACCTTGCAACACCAAATCGTTGGTGTTGATCAGCACTTTCTTGTTCGCTAGCAGTTCGTAGGTACCCGCTACCGTGTGATGATGATCCCCCGCGATTTCCTCGGTAAAATCCGCACCCATTTGGTCCTTGCGCTGATTTAACACGTGGAACAGATATTGGTTATCAACTTGGATCTGCTGGTTATGCATCACGTTGATCATCTGATCGTGATGAATACGCTCAATGTGATCATGAGTGACATCGCTGGTTTTATCGTTGCCGATCTCTTCGGTCTGATCGTGTTTAATGATTTTCGAGCAGTCTTGTTCAACCATGATGTATTGGTTGTTTTTGACTTCGGTTTGCAGATCTTTTTGCGCATGTAGGTAGATCAGCTGTTTATCTTGCTCATCCTCAAACGACAGCTCGTTGTAACCCGCACCTTTATGGGTATCTGTACGTAATACGGTGCGTGTTTTATGCACCGGTAGTGCATGAGGCGGCACGTTGACAACGTGGTAGGTACGACCGGTAATAATCGGTTGGTCAGGATCCCCCTCAAGAAAATCGACGATGACTTCATGACCAATACGTGGCACCGACATCGCACCGTAGCGACTGCCTGCCCAACTTTGCGCCACGCGGATCCAACAAGAGCTAGTTTCGTTGCCTTTCCCTTCCAAATCCCACGGGAACTGCACTTTGACTCGCCCCACCTCGTCGCAATAGATCTCCTCGTTTTCAGGCCCAACTACTACCGCAATTTGCGGTCCATCAACGCGTGGACGAGGGTTTGGCATGGGGCGCCAAGTTTGCCGATCGGGGATAACGACGATCTGACTTTCCAGATAGGTGCCACTAACACCAGCTTCTTCCTTCTGCGATTCAGGCTGTTGCCCCTCACACAGCAACGACACAATCTGCCAACGTTGGTTAAACGCTTCGTTCGGGTGCTGTTGCATGATGATGCACTGCCCCCCCATCAACGAAGGGCTATCTGAACGTCCACGCGCCTGCATGGCATCCTGACGCAGCGCATCAAGCCGATAGCCACTATAGGCCTGCCCGTTGAAATCCGTTTTGTAGCGGCCAGGATAGTCGTAGTGCTGAATCTCGCTACGTTGATGGTCAGATTTGCTGTGTTGCTGATAGAGCATTTCCCAAGCGGGATTTTTGAAGGTGTGATCTTTCAACAGCACCTGCGCAGGCCGCACATTTTCTTCGTAGCTAAATCGTTGAATACTAGCCCCTTCGCTCAGCCCCCGCTGATGCGGGTTATAGGGCAGCGTTTCTCCCATCGGCAAGAAGGTACAATCATCTACAAAGACGATTTCTTGCTTGTCATTATCGAAATGGAAATACCACGAGATCCCTTCTTCCGCAGCCAACCGCTCGATAAAGGCCAGCGTAGACTCACGGTACTGCACGCAATACTCACGCGTCGGATGTTCGTAGCGCAATTGGAAGTTGAAAGAGATGATATTGGCTTTTTGCAGCAGCGTAGTGATGATTTGCTGGGGCGTCTGCTGCTGAAAAATACGTGAAGATTGGTCAAGCGAAAGTAGCCACATCTGGGGCCGTAACGTCACGCTGTAGCGAGTACGCTCGTTACCGGTGTCGCTATGTGAGAAACGAGTAATAATCCCATTAACCCGTCGCTTTATCTCACCGTTGTACCAGATTTGCAATTCACCAGATTCATCCAGCACGCGGCTAAATGCAATCTCAGCGGTTATGCTCGCCAGCTCAACATCCAGAGAGTAAATCTGAGACAGTCCCTCGTTAAGCGCAAAGCTCACTACGCTAAAGGTTTTTTCTGGCAGCGATTGCGTCGTAAAGGTGAACTGCAATCCCGTGTTGTCGGCCATAATGGACCTCCTTATCCTCGAGCTTTAGCTTGAGCTACGAACCCAGCAATATGCTGATTTCCAGCCAACGATTGGCATGTACCAGCAACATCTGGATTATCAGCCATCAAACTTTGCTCAACTTTTTGCCCCATTTGGTCCAATGTGGCGTTATACATGTCGTCGGATTTACCATCAGGGTAGTATTCCCGCGTATCCCACCCCATTTCCATTCCCGTCATCACCGCAATCATGCTCAGTGACTTATTGGCTGGAATATCGCTCACTCCGCAGCGATCGCGTAAAAATGCGGCGCTACCAATGAGATCGGCTAGACCGTTCATTTGCTCTTGAACTGAAGGTATGGCGCTACTTTTTGCCTGACATCCCCCCACCAGCGATACTAATAACAAACTCAGTGTTATCACTTTTATCTTGTTCATTGACCCATCCTCGTCTTTATCACTAGATATAAGTACTCATGCTCTGTGTAACGTTTAGTTTGGCGTTCCATCTCCTTTTTCGGCTTGCAATAACAGATAGCGCGCCTGTAAGCCGCGTAGCTGATCGTCAATTTGGTGTAATAAAGCAGGAGAAGGCTTAATCCCTTGTTGTTTCTGCTGCTCTAATTGCGTAAGTAAATGCGTCACCGGCGGCGCCGCATTTAATTGGCTTTGAATGTTGTACAGACCCGTTTTCAGGCTAGATATCGTCATGTAGCCGCGATGCAATTTCTCTGATTCAAGTAATTCATCGAGCAGAGACTGCACCGCCTGCTGAGTTTTCGCGTAATCAGAACCTTTCCCCGCCGCCGATAGGCTTTCCAATTGCTGTTGCCATTGCGTCGATACGCTATTTTGTGGATAAACCCTTTGCAGCAACTGGCTGATTGACTGCCCTCTTTGCAATGGCTCAATTGGAGATGCGTTTACAATCGACGTAAGTTTTTCTTGATAGAGCCTAAGAACCTTCTGTTCTTGCTGCTGTAGATCAGCGTCATGCACCAGCGCCTGATTAAGAGACATCAGCGCAGGCGAGGGTTGAGCGGCTAATAAAAACTGAGCAACTGGGTCTTCTGGCTGCCAAGCGTGATAACCAAAGACGGCTGCGAGCGTCAATAGACAGCCGGTAACCGCGCCGGATAATACGGGCAGCCAGGGAAAACGTTTCTTCTGTGTATTGATTGACTGAATGGATGTAAAAACCTGCTGGGTATCTGAGGTTTTTTGCATTGCCGAAGGGGATGAAAACGGCGCATTTGCGATATCACCTTGCTGCGGTAGATACACCAGAGGAAGAACCACCGGGGGTTCCCCTGATTGCATTGACGTTGCCGCGGCTTTGCTCTCTTTTACACACTCTTGTAAGAAATAAAGCAGGCTGTTGATCAGCATGGGATTGATTTCTTTATGCAACTGCAGCTTGTCACTCACGCGTTTAAGCGCATATTCCGCACGGAAAACATCTCTCATGGTTTCCGGCGAGCGTGTTAGCTGTCGTACCAAAGCGCCAACCCTTGCAGCGAACCAATCCAGTATTTCATTACGTGCTCGAGCTGCCGTTGGCATTGGCCAAAACATATCCCACTGAACCACAATCAAAACAGCCATCAGCTCGCAGCCTTCAGCAAACCCATTCCATCCATTCAAACGGGTACGTGCCATTGAGTAATAAACTACGCTTTGTAAGTCGACGCCATTTTTAGTAAACAACGCAACGCCCAGTTGCTGCACCAGCGGCCAATCAACCGGAGGATGCAAGGGGTGGGTCATCTTATTAATCTCGCCCCGGATACGCTCGAACTCGTCAAAATCACGAGGATCTTTGCCGGTGGCAACTTGCTGATAATCTAAATTAGCCATACGTTTCAAATCAGTGCTGCTTCATGACCAGCAGCACTGATGCTCTCCTGATCAGTAAAGTTGGTCGGTCAGCGTAAACTGACTGAATAAGCCACCCGCAAACGGATTATTTGATTCATCCACATATACGCGGTAGATCATTGTTCCGTTATCAACGGCAAAACGCATATCAAAGCTATTGTCTTGTACGTTGGTGAGCTCACCTTTATCCCAAAGCCGGAACATCGCCCAAGGCCCCACATAACCCACACTGCGTGGGGAGCCGCCGCTAACATCAGGCACTAAGGTCAATTTACTTTCATTACCCGCACGCATAGTGTTTGGCCATACCAAATGTGCCGTATGGCTATTACCTTGTGTGTAATCCACCAGTTGCCCATCTAGATTGAGGACAGCCCGACGCTTGTTGGCGCTGAGATCAACCGGAGAAATCGCAAACTGGATACCAAATCCATTTTGCGCGGTAAAAAATGTTGAGCGGATTTTCTCTGCCTGTTCCAACGCCGTTAGTATTTCAGGACGGATCAGGCTATTGCCTTCGCTATCCAAAGAACCATTACCGTCAATAAACACTTTCAGGTTGTTTTTGTAGAAACTGTCCAACGTTCCATTTGGTCCAAAGAACCGCTCCATATCGCTAAGCGCAACTTCTTTGCTTGCCTCCGGATTAAATGGATAACGATCGGCCATTTGGTTCATAAACGGCGTCACTACCGTTTTCGACCATTCAGCTTCCAGTGATTGCAATGCCAAAGCAGTCACGGCCTTCCAGCTATTATCAGCCAGTTGTTCAACCCAGCGCCCTAGCGGATCCGACAAGTTTTTAGACAGCTGTTGGGCCGTAAAGAATGCATCGGCATTATTTTGCTGCAATCTCATCTGCACCAGCAGGAGCGCTGCTTTGCCCGGCTCAGGCGCATTGCTGATCCGGTGCAGTTCATTGCTCATATCATTCAACGCTTTATAAGCCTGTTGAACCTGACCATTCTGATCATCACCACTCTCAACTAATGCATTTTGTTCTGAGAACGGACGACCTATACGACTGAGCAGCACGTATTCAGGTTGTTCTGCCAGTTGTTCAAGCGACTCTTTTTGTGCCGAGTTAAGCACCTTGTCTGCGACTGTTTTCTGGTTTTTCCCTTGTTTAGCCGCCACAACAACCGGCGTTTTCACGTCGCTAGATAGCGCGGTTACTAAATGAGGTTGCGTGTTGTCACCCAGTAAAACCAACGTTCTCCACAATGGCTGTCCATTATTGAGCACCGCGTCCAAAGCCGTTGAAGCTTGTTCAACATCATCAAATGGCTTGATGCTCAGGTTGTTAACCGCATTACGCCAAGTGCTGGTGTAATCCCCAACGTACCGATCCGTAATTTGGCGTTCAATTTCAGCTTTATCCGCATCGCTATAATCTACATTGTCGGTTAACCCCAATACCCATGCGTCGAGCGCAGTGATCGAGACGAGCTTGTCGGTTTGCTTAACAAAGAAATGGCTTAACCCATAGCGAGTCCAGAATTGAGGCACTTTGAGCAGAGCTTCATTATCAAACACAAAAACTGAATCAAACTGGGCACCAATTTCAGTACGCAAATCCATATCCTGTGGAAGCTGCTCTTTCGCTTTAATCACTAAGTTTTGATATACACGCTGATATAGCGGCAGCTTACTTAGCTCAATTTGCGCAGCACGAATTGAAGCGGAGAACGGTTCATAGGATTTGATAGCTTCAGCATCTGAACGACTGCGATCCAACGCCCAGTCTGTATGCTGTAAAGCGTAATCAAGGTGCATCATCAGACGTTCTTGAACGTCGCGCTGTCCCGTAAATGCCGTTTGCCAGCGCGCACGCATATACTCTTCAACCAGCGGGATGTTACGTCCGCTTTTGTCATCAATCATGCGCATGATGCGGAGTATGGCGAGCTTCTCTTCACTGTTTGCCGGTGCACCGTCCAAATGCTGCTGCAAATCCTTCATAAGCACAGGTAAGAAGCGCGATTCCAGCAAGCGCAAATATGTCTTCTCAACCAGTTGACCTATTTTTGCCCCCTGATACAGCCCCATATCAGACAAAAATTGGTTTTTCTCACGGTAATCACCGTAAGACATGGTTGCATCGCGAATGATATTCATATGCGGCAGCCAGTCAGCCCCTAACGGCTGATTGTGGGCTGGTTCGCCCAGTCTCTGGAACTCGCTAACCTTACGCAGCGCCATTTCGCCAGCGTGATAATTTTGCAAATAGTAGTAATACCAACCACTGAGCAGGAGCACCGCGAAGCCGCCAGAAATCACGGCAATCAATGTCAGATTGTGACGCCGTACTCTGACGTGCTCGTAGTTTTCACCGGCAAGATTTGGCTCCGAAAAGAGAACCTGATTAAATAGTTTCTGGATAAAATAACCGCGCTGATTATCATTATTCGCCCACACATTTTTATTACTGACATACAGTTTGTAATGGCGGCAAATCGTATCGCTGAAGAAATCACTGCGCCGATTTTGTTGCAGACTTGAAGTGAAATAGCAGCCGCGAATGAGCATTTGGCGCCCTGGATCGCGATTATAGTGGCGTTTTAAACCACTAATTACCTCCTCTACGACTGAGCGTAATCCCGCAATTTGTCCAACAAAATTGAACAATGCAGAACGGAGATCGAGCGACGTACGATGCACCATGTGCTCAGGCATCAACTCATTAAAGTTCTCCTGCCATTCACTCCAAAACTTAGAAAGTTCGCCCCGCCATTCTTCGTCAGACTCAGTATTTGCCGCAAATGTGATCCCCAGAGTCTCATCAAGTAAAGAACGCTCTAATAAGGGATAAATCGTCTCAAACCCGGTTAAAACATCTAATTTAGTGAACACTAAATAAACAGGAATTCGACAAGCAAATCGATCGCTCATTTCTAAAATATGGGTTTGCCATCTCTGCGACCACTCGCGTCGCCCTTCAGATGTCATTTCCATGATTTCCTGAATATTAACGGTCAAAATGACGCCGTTTAGCGGTTGGCGCTGACGAACCTCCATAAGCCAATCTTGTAAATGAAGATGTAAAGCACGGCCACGAGAGATGTCAGCCTCGCTCTCATCTTTTTCTGTTTCCTCATCAGTAGGGCTGAAAAACTCTCTCGGCGGATCGATGATGACAGCCTGCTGAGTCAACCAGAGCTGGAGCATTTTGAATGCAGAGCGATCTTTATTTGCTACATATTGTTTATCTGCAATGCCAATGGGAATGATCTGATTGGATTTTTGGATTAAGCTGGTTTTACCACTTAAACTTTGTCCCAGCACGATGTACCAAGGCCGCTCATACATAGCATTACGCCGATGGCTTCTTTGCTGATAATGGGCTAACCAGCCATTTAAATACTCTTTTTGCTGCTCAAGACTATTTTTGTACGGCTCATTTTTATCTTGAACCGCGCCGACAACGCTTTTAGCCACCTGTGTATACAGATAGATACTCACCACGCTCAAAGCTAAGAGCAGCATAAGCAATGTGGCAACAACCCGTCGGCTTGGCGTACTCAGGGGTGCTAAATCACCAATATGCCAAAGAGGTCCCCACCACCAGATGCTAAATAAACCGATGATCCATAAGATCCACAGCACAACGAGTGAGAAAGATAAGCGAGGTAGGGAGAATGGCAGCCTAAAACGCGTTAAATTACGAATGTAGCGAATAGGGGTTAACACATTAGAAACGACAGTAGATATAAGAGATAGAATAGTCATGATGGCTTACTCCTCACCCGCTAATACAGGAACAGGACGCTCAGCCGATATCCCCGCCGATAGAGAATTTTGAGCCAGTATAGTAAGCAAAGAAGGCTCCCAATCCGCGAGAGTCACCCCCTGACTATTACGCCACAAGTTATCAAAATGCTGATTCGCCAGCGTTGTTAAACCTGCTTGCATCAGCAACTGAGCTATTGTTAATTGGTTATAAAACTGTTCTCGAGGTTCCTGTACATCCATCTGTTGTTGTTCTAACTGTTGCAGCGCAGCATTAAGCCCTTGCTCTCTATATTTGTCCCATACCAGCTCATAAGAGCCGCTAGAAAAGCGGCTACTTTGTTGACGTTCAGCTAACCACTGTTGTGTGTCATCGCTAACAAACGGAGAGCCGTCACTGAATGTCATTTGTCGCAACGCAGGAATTTTATCTAGTAGACGCAGCACAGCTTCACGGATGGCATCGGCTACATTGTTAAAACCGAGGTGACGCGCAATTTGTGCCGAAAGAAAATGCCCGTCAAACCAATAAGGCGCTAAGGTGATACTGGTTTCAATTTGTTGCCATAAAGGGAGAGCCGCGCTCTGTAGTGCCGAACGATAGTCTGCGACGCGTTCACGAGATACAGCAGCCAACTGTGTCAGTCGCCCATCTTTACTTAAAGGAGCTGTCTGCAATGTGTACCAGATGGCATGTCGTCTCAGGCTATAGCCTATCGGATCATCAGGATGGCTCTCACATAACAACTCAGCGACTTTAAGCAGTGTTTGGCGCCAAACTCGGTCCGACTCATGTTGGACCTCCACTTTAGGCATAACTGTGGGAATATCCGCGTTGTCCTGTGATACCACTGTTTTGGTTGTAACAGGCGTTGAAGAAAGGGCTAGAGACGTTGCCTCTCTCTCTCGCTCAAACTGAGGTATGAGTACAGAAACTTCATTCGCTAAGAGCGGATCAAGGGGGCTCAAGAACGCCTGCAACTGTAATAAACCGCTACGCACCAACTCACGTGAATTCTCATCAGCCTGTTGGCAAAAATAGCTGGTACTACTACCGAATCGCTTGATCACTTGTAGCAACAGACGCTGGCGTAACTTCGCATCCTGAGGCCATGCCACAGACCAATAATGGCTGACGAAATCCACGATCAGCGTACACGCAAGAGCGATATTTGACGGCTGTGCACCATGCTGCAAAGTGCGTAATAAGTGCACAACAATACGCATATCTTTGCATTCAGTTTCTAGCAGGCTGAGACAGCCTTTCTGGAGATTGGGAATATCTACCTGCTCATGAGACAGCGAGCCTAATTTGGCAATTTCACTGTCGATAGCTTCCCATAATGGCAAATCATCAGACACCCGAGCCGCCATATTTACCGCAGGCAATGAGGTCAAAATTCGCTGACGCCAAGGATGATCCATCAAAACAACATTTTCTAATGTACTCATATTAATTACATATCCCTGTATCTACCGACTTATCCCGCCAGTGTTTTGTTATCACCAGTGACACGCTTTGCGTAATGGCTGTAACGTTGTCTGAAGATTATTGAGTCGAAAACTCAAGCCATTAAGCGTTTCCTTTCCCGTTAAAATGGTGAGTGTCGTTCCGCCTATCAGTTGCTGAATTTCTGCTATACCACTTAGCCCGCGACTAGATTCAAGGCGGTAGCCACTTGAGCGCCAAAACCAACGCGAGTTGATGTCATTGCGATCGGTTCGTAGTGTCAAAGCGCTTTCCCCGCTCCCCTGTGGCTGATAAAACACAATTTGCATACGAGTAATATTCTCTACGCAGCTCACGGCTAAAATTGCGCGCGTAAAGCTATGTTCTAAGCTCGGAGTCGTTATCATTAATACTGGCTGTCCGCTCGTATTTTTAAGTTCGCGCAGCATCAACGGTGGATCATCTGACGTTCTTTGTTGCTCCTGAGCCATAATCTGTCGCCATGTTTCATCGGCTTTATCTTTACTCATGGCCCTAATTTCTGGGTGCCACGCTTGGTCATAACACTGCAATCGAGGTAAAGGAGATGGCTGATCGCGACATGCACTTAGTGCCAGTTGTATATCGGGCGATAAAGCCATACTGATCTCGGGTTTCTGCGGTTTTCCTGCAGCCCAACTCCCCATAGAGATCAATGAAATCGCCACTACGCCTATGCTTAGTTTGTTTTTCATCGGGCTAACCCTAATTTCTTACATTTCATATCCAATGAACGGCGGGAGATTGCCAAACTCATAGCGACCCTCTCTTTATTAAAACACTGCCTAAGCAGACGATGATTTATCACCGCTTTTTCGAAAACAGAAACCACCTCTTTCAAGCTGCCCGATTGGGTGTAATCAGGTTCAGTGACAGAGCCAATACTAAAATTGAGCGCCAACAGCTCCATGAGTGCTGCATTATTTTCTACATGACCTTCCGAATTTCCCGCTCTAGACGATTCCAACAACAAGAGTTCCAGAAGCCTTTTCAGCTCTGAAACATTGCCGGGAAAATGATAAGAGTGGAGTTGAAGCTGTAGCTCATCAGAAATAACGAATGATGGTTTTTGATGTTGCAGGCACAGTTTGCGAAGAAGGTGCTGACTAAGCACAACCAAATCCTCCCGCCAATAACGCAGGGGTTGTAATTTGAGCGGATAATGATTAATACGTTGATATACAGGGAGAAAAGTAGGTATAGATGAAGCTATTGTAGACAACGGCTGACAGCTAGTGACTAAGAGTCTAAAACGACTGGAACCCTGCTCCAAGTTCTGGCATGGCATTATTTCACCGCAATCTAACGCATGCTGTAATTTTCCATACCAGCAAGAGGCAAGCTTATCGATATTCTCAAGCAGCAGTGTTCCCTTATTCGCCTGCATCAACGCGCTTTCAGCCACATTAGTGTGACCAAACAAGTGCTCCCCTTGCTGCTGTAAATCTAGACTATTGCAATCCACAGTAACCAAAGAGCCTGGCGGCTGTGAATAGGTATGTATTAATTGCGCTATCTCGCTTTTACCACTCCCACTTTCCCCTTCAATCGCAACTGGAATATCGTGTGTAATAGCAACCTGAATTTTTTTTCGCAATTGGCAAATATAAGAACTATTACCCACAAGGACACGCGGCAATACAGCAGTAGCATCATTCCTCGACAGAGCTAAAACATCGTTATCTCTATTTCGCACATGATTTTTAGCCATTATGTCGGCTTCTTTTTTCAAATGCTTAATCTGTGCTTGATACACTTGCAGCAAATAAATAAACGGATGTTCAGTTTGTTGCAAAGCATTGAGCATCGCGGTGCTATCAAAAATGGCAAATAGGCCATAGAGGCGTTGCTCGGCATCAAATAAAGGTTGCACGAACAGGCCACACTCTTTGCCCATACTCTGGACGAGCTGCCGAAACGCCTGATGCTCAATGCGCACACCATAATTGAGCGTTGACCAAATACTCGCTTTTCCTGTGCGCATTACCTGAGAAAACGGATGGCTGAAATCATCAAACCTCAACTTCAGCGCAGCCGAATCCCTGCCATTTATATAGCATGTTAATTCCTGTCCACTGACGGGAATGACGCCATTCAGAAGATAAGCCTCCGGGGCCCATTGCTGAATGCATTCGCAAAAAGCTTGCCCCAGAGTTTCCAGCGTTTCACATGACAACAACGCCAACGTGGCCTGTTGTGCTGGATTGATCATCAGCTATCTACCTCAACGCCAAACTCTCCATCCTCAGCGCTAAAATGGATCTTGGTGATTGATTCTCCTGCCGCCATTCGCTGTAACAAGATAAGAGAAACTGGCGGCAACAACACACCATCGATAACCGACTCCAACATACGCGCCCCATTTTCTTTACGGTGAGCGCGACGCATAATCTCTTCATGCACCTCATCATCAATAACAATCTGCGCATTGAACCGCTCAGATAATGTCTTATCAAGATGGGCTAATTTGCCTGCAACAATTTCACGTAAAACGTCTGGTGATAGCGGCAAATAAGGAATGACTTCCATACGCGCTAATAATGCGGGTTTAAAGAACGCAGCCAACTCAGGATAGAGTGCATCCTGAATTTCCTCAGGGCGATCACTATGATCAACAATAGTTTGGTATCCCAAGTTTGACGTCAGGAAAAAAACTACATTTTTGCAATCAATAATCCGCCCTTCACCATCGGCTAATTCACCTTTATCAAAGGCTTGATAGAACAGATTTAGTACATCAGGATGCGCTTTTTCAACTTCATCAAGCAACACAACTGAATAAGGCTTTTGACGAATAGCTTCGGTCAGTATTCCGCCTTCTCCATAGCCAACGTAGCCAGGAGGGGAACCAATCAGGCGAGATACGGTATGTTTCTCTTGAAACTCAGACATATTGATACTAGTAAGCCAAGCTCGCCCCCCGAATAACAGATCGGCGATGCGTAATACGGTTTCTGTTTTACCCACACCGCTAGGCCCAACTAATAGAAAGGCTCCCAGAGGACGTCCAGTTTTACGTAAATCCGCGCGAGCCGTAAGCAGATGACGATGTAGATGGCTAAGCGCAAGATTTTGCCCTTTGATATCACCGCGCAAATATTCCGGCAATTCCGTAATCACTTTCAATTCGCTACGAGAAATTTGATTGAGGGGCACTCCTGTCCACTCAGCAATAACAGAAGCAACGAGCAAACGGTCGACATGAGGAGTAACGATAACTCCTTGCTTCTGTAGTTCGGAAAGTTCATTTTCAAGTTGAACCAGATTTTCAGCTATCTCAGGAGTGCTTCCCTCGGCCAGAATGCGTTGGCGCAAGCTGATAATTTCAACGACGTGTTTTTGCTGTTGTTGCCAAACCTGATGTTGTTCATCGAGCTCATTTTTAGATGTTTGCTGTAGCTGATAGAGATCGCTTAAACGGCTGGCATGATCATTTAAGCCAATCCGTTGCTCACGCTCTATCTGCGTAATTTCAAGCTGGTATTCGCTTAAACGAGTGTGTAATGAGCTAATCGCACGAGGTGGCGTTGTCAGGTTAATGGCACAGCGAGCACAGGCCGTATCAAGCACATCTATCGCTTTATCCGGTAATTGGCGGCCTGAAAGATAGCGCGCGCTCAGCTGAGCGGCAGCCTGAATTGCATCTTCATTTATAAGAACATTGTGTGCCTGCTCATAGCGAGACTGTAAGCCACGTAAAATAATCGTTGCCTGTTCTATTGACGGCTCTTTTACCTGAACAACCTGAAAACGACGCGATAGTGCGGCATCCTTTTCTATATATTTTTTATATTCATGCCATGTTGTCGCCGCAATAGTTTTCAACTCACCACGTGCTAACGCGGGCTTTAATAAGTTGGAAACATCTAGGCCGCCTTGCTGATTACCTGCACCGATCAATGTATGTGCTTCATCGATAAACAAAATAATTGAATATTCTGCCTCGAGAACTTCCTGCATTAGTCCTTTAAAGCGTTTTTCAAACTCACCTTTTACTGAAGCTCCTGCTTGCATAGCCCCCAAGTCAAGGCTAAGAAGTTCGCTACCGCGAATTTTTTCAGGCACTAATCCAGCAATCATACGCAGCGCAAGACCTTCTATCAGTGCGCTTTTACCAACTCCGGCCTCTCCGACGACGATTGGATTATTCTTTCTACGCCGGCACAAGATATCGATCATCAAATCAATTTCATCGTCGCGGCACAAAACGGGATCCAGTTTTCCAACACGCGCTTGCTCAGTGATATTCTGCGTAAAGCGAGACAGAAGAGAACCTTCAGCGCCCCCTGCTTGTTGATGTGATGTATTCTGAGAATTTGACTCTTTGACCACGGGCGTTTCCGCCGAGTCCTGAGTTAGTTGGGCAAAGTCTTTCGTTAATTGCTCTCGGTTTAATCCCTCTAATCGATAGCAAACCTCCGCAGATAAATATCTATGGCGATGATGTAGTAAGCCCAGTAAGAGAACACCGCTGCGTAGATTTTCATGCTGTAACTCAACGGATGCGAGTAGCCAACTGTCTTGCAACCACTCCACCAATAGAGGAGAAAAGCTAGGATAACTTTGCGGATAAGCTGAACGATCTAATGGTTGGTTTAACAGAGTCTGCTTCAGCGAATCTATATCCACATCTAGCTGACTAAAAATCATCCTTACATCACATAGCGGTGTTTCGAGCAAGTGATTCAAGAAATGCCCAACGGTGATTTCTGTCGCCTGCTGGCCTAAACTCCAAGCCGCAGCATTTTCCAACGCGTTGCGGGCAACAGGGTGTAAACGCTCTACTAAAGCGGGAAGATCGATTCGAATCATAGGGTTTCTCCTTGTCCTAGACTCAGCGAAAATGGGGGCTACTTTCCCTTCGCCGCATCCTTGGTGACTTTTATTTATGGCAACAGAGCATTGAGCTGAGTGATGATATTTTGTGTCTGACTATGCAGGCTCCAATCAAACATCCCGTACCCCAGCAAAACAGCTAGCGCAATGCCCCATAACACTTTCTTACCAGACAAATACCGATTTAAACGATAACGGGACTCATTGTTCGCTTTGCCATAGTGCATCACCGTCGCATTAAGCATTTCTTGGCGTTTTGTCGAATCAACCTTGTTTAAGGCCTGTAATTTCTGATGTATGTTCCTCAAGATTTTTTCGCGATCTTCTTGATATTGCATCGTCATCCGATAGCGGCCTTGAAAACCTAAACACAGACATAAATGTATAAACGCCAGCAAATCGCGATAACGGGCCGGTTCAAGCAGCAGGCGGTCGATCAGTTGAAAACATTTCTCTCCCCCCCAAGTTTCGCTATGGAATCTCACCAACAACGTATGCTGAGCCCACCCCTCAACCCCCCACGGTCTGGCCATCACCATTTCATCGATAAAGGTGCAGAAGAAATAACTCCAAGACAGCAAAATACCTGGCTCGTAATTTTCAATTTCAAGCCGTTGTAAAATGCCTTTTATTTCCTGTTCGATCTGAGCAATCAGTGGTTCTATTACTGGTGGCTCATTCAACGACTTGATGCGATTGATAAACCCTAACAGCGGTGACGATGCTTCAATTAAAGGGTTTTTATGCATCATGCAGGACAGCGCATCATCGCTCACGGCATGCATCACCTCACCTGCCCCGCCCAACCCACTTTTGAAATCAATACCACCTTTAGTTTCGGTAGCGCGTTCCGCTGTATCTTCTATTGCATCCATTTGTGTTATCTCCTGATCGCCCAGAATTGCATGTCAAGATTCGGGAACTTGCCGCCGATGTGGAATGCAAAGCCGCTGTTTTTAGCCAACTCAGGCCAATGCGGGCTTTGACGATCGAGAGAGAAATAAAGGTAACCACTGTGATAAGGCAACTGCCTTGGCGTTGATGTCAGCAAACGCAGAGGAATACCTTGAGTATGTGATCCCACCAGCTGCATGATTTTTTCCGGCGTCGCTACTTTGCTCTGCTGGATGAACTGCTTGCTGAGCACCTCCAATGGCATATTGGCGCGAATAGCCAACACAAACTCGGCCTCTTGAAGTAATTCGACTTGCCCAACGACTGCCACAAAAACCCCAAAGCGTTGTTCTCGTAACTGCAACGACACAGCTCGAGGAGAAAGCACCGTGCTCAAAGCTTGGCGTAGAGCTAACATCAGCGGCGCAAAGCTGTGCTGTAAGTCATCATGCCGATAAACTGGAGTATCAATCGGCAAACGAGAGGCATCGGTAAATGTCATAATTTCGCCGCACAGGCCAATTAATTCATGAAACAACGGCTCAGGATGCAAGGTCGCCCGATGGGTTAAATGCTGAAGCTGTGGTTGAACTCGGTTAAGCATTTGCAGCAGCATAAACTCAGCGACGTCCGCCACACCTTGCTGATTGGGTGAACCAATTCTTTCTGCCAAATTTTTAGCTCGTTCATTCACTAAGCCACTAATTTCAGATAGAAAACTTTTCAGCCGCGGCGTTGAGCTAATAGACAGACAGCTTGGAATAAACTCATGATCCAGCAGAATACTGCCATCGGGGCGCTTATCAGCAATTCGCGCAATCGGCAATGCCGCATAGGTACTGCGGTCTTCATGTTCCAACATCAGACGTAGATTCACTTTTGCCAACGGCAACTCTGTAATGTCTGCGCTAGTGGAGTAAAGATCGCGAACATCTTCCTTATATGATTGAAAACGAGAGCGATTTGGTCCGGATTGATCGTGGAAATTAATTTCAGTCACGTGATCATTTGCCAGCGCCTGAGCGAGATACACCTTTTGGCCAACAAAACTAGCATCGCTAATTTCTAACGGCTGAGGCATAACATCTTCATAAGGCAGGCTGAAAACGCTGCCATCAGGCATAATGCCGGAAGCACCACTTAATGTGATTCGACCAAAACTCAGGTGATCATCATTAATCTTCAGCTCGGTAACACCAAAAAAATGCTCCCCTAAAGCAGCGAAACGACTCTGTAATAAGTAGTCGATATGGCGCTGCTGCTGCTGAAAATGTTGTGGTTTAATAAATAAGCCTTCACTCCAAACAATTCTATTTCGCGTCAACATAATTAATCCTCGCTCTCCTTGCGCATATCCACATCAGCTTTATGCAGGTGCACCAATACTTGATAGTTGTGGCCTATAGGCGCCAGCTTGAGTACCTTTTTCCATTGCGCGCCATTCGGCTGACTGTAATATGCAGCAATACCGACATAGCGTACTTTGCTGTCTAATTCTGTTGGTTGGATATATTTGTACTGCCCTGGCAATAGAGTAAAATCCTGATGGTCGATGTAATTTTTCCCCAAAACATCTTTCATTTCTTTCGCCGTTAATTGGTCATAATCCGCGGCCAACAGCTTTGAGTCTTCAGACATAAGGATCACCTGAAAAGCCAGCGGTGATGCCACGTTTTCACCATTGGGATTAATGTCCTTATCAGCCAATAAAGTTAATCCCAGCGTAGAGGGAAGCTTGGTTGCATCAGGCACCTCTTTTCCGAACCAAGGGCCTTTGCTACATCCTCCGAGTAGAATTACGGTAATGCTTACAATGAGATATTTACGCCATGCACTCATCTAGCTTCCTCCTCCTGAAGTTGGCGGAGGGTTTTGTCATACACTTGCTCATAAACTTCATGAAACAGTTTCTCAACGCCGATCTGCCGCCCAGAAAGCAGCTCGTTGAAATAGTGTTGATACATATTCCAAATCCAATTTGGGTCGCTCGGATTAACCATATGATCGCGGCGATAACGCTGAAAACGAGTGATCAATACGTCTGGAGAAAAGCTCTGTATGACAGCTGAAAGTGCCGCATCTGTTGCCTGAGATGACGCCTGATAATGCAATCTCATATGAGTCAAACTTTCTGTAACCGCAGATGAAGGCGTTAAATGAACCTGACTCTTCTGTTCACCATAAAGAACCGCTACCGTCTCTTGAAAACTCAACCCCAGTCGTAGAGGATTATCTTCAATAGGTTGCAGCTGTTTATTGGCAACTTGTTGAGTTTGGTTTAGCGCGAGTAGCCCTTTAACCACGGCCTGCAAAGTCCTCCCCGCCTCTTCCAGAAATTCGTTGGCAACTTGGCTATTTCGAAAAGGAAGAAACTCGCCAAGACCACGCAGTACGGGAGTTAATGCCACGTTTTCGAAAATATCAGCATTGCTGTCGAGCGCAGATGCGGATGGCGCATATGGCGCTGGGACATCAAGATACTCGTCATCCATCATGTGCTCTTCTTGCGAAGTCAGTGGCGGCTCCACACGATGAGGAAAAGGATTGTCTAGCAAGCTCGTTGCCGAATTGTCTGCAACCGAATTTCGGCTCAGACCTAATGTGCTTGGTTCATAAGGATGCATGGCAGATTCTTGTGATGGGAGATAAGAATGATGTTGAGATGCGCTCACTGATGTAGGTTCATCAATGACTCGATTCACATTGTTTGTTGCCTCGGTGCTGAGGATATTTTGTAATTGCAAATAATCAGGAGCAGATTGAGAATGTGCAGTCAGTTGCAAATGCGCAGTAAGAATTAAATCACCGATAGTAATTGTGTCTCCCTGAGCGAGCGCAATTAACTTTTCGGGTGGGCAACCGTGAACTGAATTATTGATTAAGCAGTTACCAATAAGGTCTTGTAGACAAAACTGCCCGTCGTTCCACACTATATAGGCATTCAGCGCCCTCACTTTCATTGCTGAATCTTGTAATTGCCAGTGATTGCCAATGCCACTTGGTTCTGAGCCAAAGCTGCCGCCGTCAGTCGTAAAACTATGCATTCGCTCAACGCTTGCGCGTAATGTTTTTACGTCTTTAATATAAAGCGTCAGTTTTGCGGAAGAAGGCGAAAATGTATCCATATCATGGCTCCTGTCCATATTGTTATTCCTGAACACCGATGGTTACGAGAGGGACTTCGGGAGGTTGGCCAAGAAAGGTTGTCCACCCCAACAAACAGCCTTTATCATTGCCTAAGCAAGTGGGCTCAAATTGCTTATCGGCCAAACCAAGCTGTAAATCCCAAGCAAATTGATCGCGAAGAATGAAGGCTACAAACGTAACTAATGGCTGATAGAGATCCCCATTAGGTAAAAATCTCAGAAAATGATCATGAGATAGCTCATTAATACATAAAGTAAATTTTCCGCATACATCGGGTGCATAATCACCAATAACGAAATTTCCACGTAAATCGGAATTGACTCCACCAAGCCTGTTTTGTTGATGGGGAGCGATTGCGACTCGACGATATTCCCAGCTTGTTACATCAACAGTTGCAAGATCAAAGCAATGGGAGATCAGACCTGCCACCACCGCAGGGGAACGACCAGGAGCAGCAAGTAGCCCGGCATAGGCAAGCATTTTGCTGTGGTTAACGGGGATAACGTCCCTAAGTGCAGAGCTACCCAACCCAACCAAAGAGAACATCATTTGCGAGAACCCATCTTGACCATCGGCTCGATAACGAACGTGGTATCGATATTTTCGCCATGCAAGATGCAACAACATCAAAAAACGATGATTAAAGAAGTCCAGAAAATGGTAAAGATTTCCATCTTTCTGAGCATATTCCCAAGCAAGGCGTTCCAAATAATATCCGGGCATTGGCGATTGGCTGCCATGCAACCCTAGAAAAGCCACTTCTAACGCATACGTACTTTCTATTTTCTCTAGAGAAACCACATCGCTTGAGGGAAACCCCAAGGAAGCATTAGACGAGAAACGAATAAATTCATCTTTAGGAGCACGAGCAGGCCGCATCTCAACATGTTGCCCCTCAATTTGATAAAGCAACTCGACGAGCTGATAAAAATCATAATCTCGAATATTTGTTAATTCAGTCATATCAATGGCCGACAGCCGAGTTGAAGTGGCCAACGGTAGTTGGCCTGTGTATCCGTATTGACTACGGTCAGTTCATGGAAGGCGTTAACACTGGCAAATAATGCAAAAAAGCGTGCCAAAACGCTGCCAAATAAATACATATCACCTTCACAGGAAAATGCAGACTGACGCATATAGAGAGTGGATTGAATACCTCTAACCGGCCTCCCTTTTATCAAGCGATCTACCGGAGATGTTTCTAAACGTTCAATACCTGCAAATCGTTTCTGCGAAACCCTAGAGGCCTGCTGATCATTCATCGCAGGGAAATCATAGTTTCTGATAATTTGTAATAACGCGTCTTTATCGAGTAGTGACAAGTAGTTGAGAGATAAATTTGAAACGAGCGTCCACTGTAAACTTCCATCCATAATTGGCCTTAAAGGCATTGTTGGATGAGTGATATTTTGGAACGTCACAAAAGGTGGCGTGTCGCTATACCCCACATTAACGTCACCAATATCCAACTTAGTTGGAATGAGTCGGTTAGTGCAGAGCAGCCTCGTGGAGATTGTCTCTTCATTATCTGTTACCAGAGATTCATCGCCACGAACAAATGTTATGTCATGTTCGAAACCATCCATTTTTAATGCATTACGCACACTGAGATGGTAATAACGAGCGGAACGATCCTGCTCATATTCGATTTGATGACGGAAGCTCTCAAACGGATGGTATATTCTTGCTGGGCGAGTTTTATCTCGTTGTTCATGCCCGTGCTTAGTCAACCAGCCTTCAACTTTTTGAACCGAAAAAATCTCGTAAAGCTCAGGTGATGAATGGCTCACTCTAAGTGGATAACTAACACTGCGCCCATCCAGTTGTAATGGTTCACTGTGATATGGGAAAAGGTTGACCGCAGGAACACAGTGTAGCTTTATGCTATCAGAGTGAATTTTGATGTCTAAAGGTAGTGGCTTATCAAAGTGGAACGAAATATCAATTTTTTCGATAGGCGTGTTTTGAGGTAAAGAATCAAAGCCGCTAAAATCAAGAAAGAATAATCCTTCAGGAAAACAAAAATACTCTTGCAATATCCGATATCCTGGATAGATATTCTTCGGATACGGCAGCAATGCATCCGTATTTTCAAATCCTATTGGCAAAACATCTAAATGTGGAATATCAAACTCCACACCATCTAGATGTACAGAAGTATGATGAAGATGTTGTTGTAACCACAGGTATAGTTGAGTGGCGCTATGGTGGTTATTACCAAGATAGATTCTCAGCTTATCAAGCTGAACTTGACGTAGCGGCAAAGCTCCAAACGTTTTGAGCGCTAGAGTCAGTGTGCCATTTTCATTGCTATTATTAGAAAATATTTCATGCAGCTCTAGTGGCAAAATCCATGCGCCACGACAGGTTGAAAACTGACAAGAAATATTGTCTACAGATTTAGAACCCAATAGAACGTTTTCAGGAATATATGCAGCTTCACTGATTGCCTGTAGCTTAGGGGTATATTGCACAATAGTCATGCTAGGCACTGAGCGCAAATAATTAGGCCATAGCATATTGAGCAATCCATGG
Source organism: Hafnia paralvei ATCC 29927 (assembly GCF_001655005.1). Classification (GTDB taxonomy): domain Bacteria; phylum Pseudomonadota; class Gammaproteobacteria; order Enterobacterales; family Enterobacteriaceae; genus Hafnia; species Hafnia paralvei. The sequence goes on along the minus strand of NZ_LXET01000013.1, from coordinate 132,505 downwards.
GTCAGCTCGGGAAATTCATCTTCAATTTTTGCACGCAAGCTACCAGATAGAAAAGCAAACCCCTCCAGTAACCGTTCTACGTCTGGATCGGTACTCTGCTCAGAAAGAAAGCGAGTCAGTTGGGGCCAAGCTTGAGAAAACACTTCACCTTGCTGACGTAAATATGACAACTCATCTCTAAAATAATCTTCTAATTTCATATTTAAATTAATTTAACGAAGTTGATAGCGTGAGTTATCATCAAGCTGAATATTAAAATTAACAACGCTGTCGATATCCTCGAAATGTATATGTGCTTTGACCTGAAAAAAAAGCGTTAACGGATCGTTTTCATTGTTAAATGTCGCCACATCAACGGACTTTATCCTAGGGTCAAAATTTTCAATACATTGCTGAATCGCCAAACAAACCGACGCTGATATATCAACAGAGGTTCCCGTTGCATCATTAAAATCTATAACCCCTAGTGTAGGGCTACTTTGGCAACATCCAGGGCGTGAATTCAGCACAGCATTTAGGTTTTGCTTTAGAGATACCAGCAAATCACTCGTTTTATCGAATGGCTTTGCTGATACCTCCTCATCAATACGCCCAAATAAACTGCACGCCCGAGTCCTTCGCCACGGCGTGAGGGCTGACATGCACTAGTCCTTATCTAAACGACCAACAAGTGATAGTTCAAAACTCGCGCCCATATATTTAAAGTGCGGACGAACAGACATAGACACCTGATACCATCCAGGATCACCGTCAACATCAGAGACCTCAATCGTAGCACCACGCAAAGGACGACGGCTACGCACCTCGGAAGGAGGATTCTCTTGATCGGCAACAAACTGACGTATCCATTGGTTTAACTCGCGCTGCAAATCCTGACGCTCTTTCCATGCCCCTAACTGTTCACGCTGCAATACCTTAATGTAATGAGCCAGTCGGTTCACAATGAACATATAAGGGAGCTGAGTTCCTAATTTATAATTAGTTTCTGCCGTTTTCCCTTCGCGAGTCGGCGGGAATACTTTGCATTTTTGCACCGAGTTTGCAGAGAAAAATGCCGCGTTATCACTCCCTTTACGCATCGTTAAAGTAATAAAGCCTTCCTCGGCGAGTTCATACTCTCGACGATCGGTAATTAAAACTTCTGTAGGGATTTTTGACTGGAGCTGCCCCATAGAATCATAGACATGAACAGGGAGATCGCTAACCCCACCGCCGCTCTGAGGGCCTATGATATTTGGACACCAGCGATATTTAGCAAAACTGTCGGTTAAATTAGTAGCCAATAAATAAGCCGTATTTCCCCATAGGTAATGCTCATGATCGGCGTTCACATCCTCTTCATAATTGAAGGTTTTTACAGGATTATCGTTACGATCATACGGTAAACGCAGCAAGAAGCGAGGAGCCGTTAGTCCAATATAACGAGAGTCTTCAGTCTCTCTCAGAGCCCGCCATTTCACATATGCAGGGCCTTCAAAAACAGCCTTGAGTTCTTTGATTGCCGATAGCTCAGTAAAACTATTCAAGCCAAAGAATGATGGCGCTACGGAAGAGAGGAAAGGAGCATGTGCCATCGCCCCCACAGAGCTGACATATTGCAGCAATTTCATATCCGCTGAGCTCTGGTTAAAGGCATAGCTTCCAACCACAGCCGCTATTGGCTCACCACCGAACTGCCCATAGCCACTGGCATATACATGTTTGTAGAATCCAGACTGAGAAATCTCAGGTGAGTATTCAAAATCGTCCAATAGCTCACTTTTAGTCGCATGGAGAATATGAATTTTAATGTTTTCTTTAAAATCAGTACGATCAACGAGAAGTTTTAATGAACGCCATGAAGACTCTAAATCCTTAATCGAGAATCATGAAGAATTTCATCCATCTGTGAACTGAGTTTTTTATCAAGCTCCGCAATCATTCTGTCGACTAATAACTTATTAATCGGCTCGTTATTAGTTCCATTTTCTAGAATATTGCTGATAAATGCCGATACGCCCTGCTTAGCAATGTCGTAGGCATCATCACCTGGAGCCAACCTTGTTTGTGCCATTATCTCATTCAGTAAAGAAGGTGCAAACGCACGCTCTTCCGTACCGGATGTTTCGATTTCTGTTTCTAAGGACATTGAGTTAATTCCTGTTTTATACTCAAAAGATTATGTTGATAAATAACCGAAATTAATTATTTATCCGCCCCAGATGGAAGGGTCATATTCAGCTCACTTAGTAACTGTTCACGAATTGACTCATCAGAGAGCAATGACTGTAGGCGTGAGCGGAATGCTGGTATATTTCCTAATGGCCCTTTTAAGGCGACCAATGCTTCTCTTAATTCTAATAGCTTATTTAATTCAGGCACGTGATGAGCAACTTGATCGGGAGTGAAATCCACCATCGATTCAAACTCTAATCGTACACGCATATTTTCTTTAGAGTTTTCATCTAATCTGTTTGGAACATCCATATCTAGCTTCAACCCAGCCTCTCTCATCACTGAAGAGAAATTGTATTTATCAATAGATACAGCGGGGCGTTCCTCGATGGAAAGCTCTTCAGTGGTTCCCTTCAAATCCCCAATAACGAGTAGATTTAATGGTAATTCAACCTCATCATGCTGCTCCCCCGTTGAAGGAACATACTTTATATTGATTCTTTCCTTCGGGGCTACGCTCCCTTCTGATTTTTTGTTCATATAGCGTTCCACTTAGTCCATTATGAATCTTAAGAAAAATCCCTACCGCAGATACATTAACCATCTACAGACTCAGTGTTATATCATTTTTAAATGCTCATGATAATTTCGTATAATTTAATAATTTATTCAAAACAATTAAATCGTACTGAATAAATATATATTTAATATACAAGAACGCCCAACCATCACTCTCAATATCGTTTTTATGAATGAGTTCACTCTAAACTTTTGAGCATCAATAATCTCAGCAACTTTCGATATTTGATATTTTTTAGAAATATTCCATAATCATTACATAAGTTATTGGAAATTTTATTAGAAAGAAAATAAAGATTCATCAACAATGGCTTCATAGGAGGTATTTTGAAATATATCCAGTTTGGCAGCACTGAACTCTACGTATCTCGCTTATGTTTAGGCTGTATGACCTATGGAGAACCCAGCCGCGGCAATCATGCGTGGACCTTACCAGAAGAGAGCAGTCTGCCTATGCTGCAACAGGCCTATGAGGCTGGCATCAATTTTTTTGACACAGCAAATAGCTACTCGGACGGCAGCAGTGAAGAAATTCTTGGCAAAGCAATCAAGAAATTTATGTCGCGCGACAAAATTGTGGTGGCAACCAAAGTCTATTTCCCTCTGAGCAACCTAGAAGGTGGGTTATCACGTCAATCTATCCTGAAATCTGTCGATGACAGCCTACAGCGCCTAAATTTAGACTATATCGATCTGCTGCAAATCCATCGGTGGGATTACGACACGCCTATTGAGCAGACGCTGGAAGCCTTAAATGACGTGGTTGAAGCTGGAAAAGTCAGCTATATCGGCGCGTCATCGATGCATGCACATCAGTTTGCCAAAGCGTTAGCGGTATCAGAGCAAAACGGTTGGGCACGATTTGTCTCAATGCAGGATCAGTACAATTTAATTCAGCGTGAAGAAGAAAGAGAAATGCATCCGTTATGCGAGAAGGAAAATATTGCCGTTATCCCGTGGAGCCCGCTGGCTCGGGGGCGTCTTGCCAGACCTTGGGGAGAAACCACTGCACGCTTGGTTTCAGATGAGGTTGGTAAAAAGCTCTACGATGCAACTGATGAAGCCGATAGTCAAATTGCTGAAAGAGTTAGCGCCATTGCCGCCGACCATGGCGTATCAATGGCGCAGATTGCACTCGCATGGCTGCTGAGTAAGCCGGTCGTCACCGCGCCGATTATTGGTGCATCGCGCGCTTCTCAGTTGGAAGATGCGATTGCTGCATTGGATATTGAGCTCAAATCCGAAGAGATTGCAGAGTTAGAAATGGCTTACCAGCCTCATGAACAAACCGGATTTGAATAACGCATACTAATGACTCAACGGTTCTAGAAAGTGCCGAACAGGGTTATCGCGAAAAGCATCTAACTCACTCACGATAACCTCTTCAATATTTTCAACCAAATAGCGCTATTGGCCAGTGATGGCCAATCACATAGATAATCAACGCAGAGAGAACGCCCGCCACGATATCATCCACCATGATGCCCATACCGCCGTGAACATTGCGATCAAACCAACGGATTGGCCATGGTTTCCACATATCTAGCACGCGGAAAACCAGAAAACCACCCAATACCCACTGCCAACTATTCACTGGCAAAGCCATCAACGTAATCCACATGCCAACAAACTCATCCCACACGATACTGCCATGGTCGTGAGTTTTCATATCCTTGGCCGTACGATGGCAGATATAAACCCCAATGCAGATGCTAAACATCACTATCAGCGAATAAAGCTGCCACGGTAGCTGGATCAGCAGCAACCAGAATGGGATCGACGCGAGAGATCCCATTGTGCCTGGAATGATCGGGCTTAGCCCACTGCCAAATCCCGTTGCTAAAAGATGCCAAGGATTGCTCATGCGCAGGCGTGCTTTTGCCGCCTTGCTATCGTATTTGCTAATCTTTGCCAAAATGATCAAACCCCTGAAAGTCCAACTCAACCTGATCGTTTCCGCGCCAGAAGCGTATGCCGTCAGCGGCCGGTGCAATTTGTCCAATGCAGGTGAAGTCAGCCCCCAGTAAGCCCAGTGCGACGTCTAATGCTCCGCGATGCATCTCTGGAACAGTAAAACAGAGCTCATAATCTTCACCACCGGAAAGCGCCCACTGCAACGCCTGATCTGGCGTCGTATTATTGGTCAAACACGCTGACAGTGGCAGGTCGTCTAAATAGAGATTAGCACCACAGTCGCTCGCTTTGAGAATATGACCTAGGTCTGAAATCACACCATCAGAAATATCAATCGCCGAGCTCGCTAAATCACGCAGTGCTTGACCTTGCAACACGCGAGGATGTGGACGAAGATGACGCTGAATCAACATGTTACGTTCATCTTCATCAGCCACCGTTAGACGATTTTGCAAAATCGCTAACCCTGCAGCGCTATCTCCCAGCGTACCTGTAACGTAGATCCAGTCGCCAATACGCGCACCGCTACGCAGCAAAGCACGGCCCGCAGGCACCAAACCATTAATGGTGAACGTAATGCTCAACGGCCCGCGTGTAGTATCACCGCCAATCAACTGCATGCCGTAGTAATCGAGCTGCTCAAACAGGCTATCGCTAAAACGCTCAAGCCAAGGCTCGTTGATTTCAGGCAGCGTCAGCGCCAGCGAAACCCAAGCAGGATCCGCGCCCATTGCTGCTAAATCGCTGAGGTTCACCGCCAGAGATTTGTAGCCTAAATCGGCTGGATCGATATCTGGCAAAAAGTGAATACCAGAGACTAAAGTATCTGTACTGATTGCAATCAGCTGTTTCTCAGAGATCGAGAGCAAAGCACAATCATCACCAATGCCCTGCTGCACATCTCGCCGAGCCGTCCGATGACGGTTAAAGTAGCGGGCAATAACATCGAATTCGCCGCATGCCATAACGCATTTCCTGATTGGTTTAAATTATCGCCATTATCTATTCACCTGATTTTACCCAACAAAAAGGCCGGAAAACCGGCCTTTTGAATAAACGAGATGGCCCGAGGGCTTCCGTCAGGTGAACCTGAACAGCAATTTTATCTTTTAGATTTACGAATAGTCGGGGCAACTTTGTCCAGCACACCGTTGACGAACTTATGGCTATCTTCTGCACCAAAAGTTTTTGCCAGCTCAATACCTTCGTTGATTGCCACTTTGTAAGGGACGTCTTCGCGCTTGCTCAGTTCAAACAGAGAAATACGCAGAACCGCTCTCTCAACCTGACCCAATTCTTCCAACTGACGCGACAATACTGGAGCCATCAGGCCATCCAGATACTCTGCGTTAGTGGCGACGCCAGACAACAGCTCACGGAAGTAGCTAATATCGACATCTTTGACGTCCTGCTCTGACAAGAACTGATATTCAACATCAGCAATGTCGTTTTTGGATATCTGCCAAGAATAAAGTGCCTGAACAGCACATTCACGGGCGCGGCGGCGAGCAGCAGGTTTCACGGAATTCCCCTTACTAAAAATCAGGCTTTAATTGCTTTAAGAACATTGATCATTTCGAGAGCGGTCAGGGCAGCTTCTGCACCTTTGTTACCCGCTTTAGTCCCTGCACGTTCAATGGCTTGTTCGATACTTTCGGTAGTCAGTACGCCAAATGCGACCGGCACAACGCTGTTCATCGCAACGCTTGCTAGACCGGAGCTGCATTCACCCGCAACAAATTCAAAGTGGGCAGTGCCACCACGGATAACGGTTCCCAAAGCGACAACCGCATCATAGCGATTGGTGTCGGTCAGTGCACGAACGGCTAATGGCAGTTCATAAGCACCCGGAACCCAGACTACAGTGATATTGTCATCAGAAACCTGGCCAATACGCTTCAGGGCGTCAATGGCACCCTCCAGCAAGCTGTCGTTAATGAAATTGTTAAAACGCGCAATAGCGATAGCAATACGAGCTTGCGGAGCAGCGACAACGCCTTCAATCGTTTTCATGCAGTTTCCTTAAAATCTTGATGTTCAATACCCCTATCCCTTCTAGAAGAGCTAATAGGGGGGCGGATTCTATCACATTCTTTCGTCACCTGCTCAGGTGCATTTTGCTTACTTGAGCTAGAGACGAACTGAAACAAAAATAAATCAGTAAAAACAATACCCGAAGAGCAGGTTAATACGCATTACGCAGCACAATACGTAAATCCGGTCCTACGGGCATGACTTCGCTAAAAACAAACTGGGGAGCGTCAGCCAGCTGTTCCAGCCCCGGCAAAACACACAAACCGCGCGCTGCATCCCCTAAGAGCTTAGGGGCAAGATAGATAATCAACTCGTCGACTAAACCAGCCTGCAAAAGCGCTCCAGCAAGAGATGCCCCCGCTTCCACCCACACCGAATTGATCTGCAGTTTGCCAAGTTGCATCATCAAAACAACCAGATCTATCCCTTGTCCATACTGCGGGATCGCCAACTGTTTAACGTTTTCAGGCCAATGCAGATCATCGGGATGAATACGAGCTAGCAGGGTTTCACCTGCCTGAGAGATAAGTTTGTGCTCAGTCGTTATACGATTTTGGCTATCAATGATAACGCGCAGTGGCTGGCGAAGATTTTCACGCGGATAAGCCTGTTGGGTAGTCACGTCTAATTCATCCCAACGCACCGTCAATGAAGGGTCATCGGCTAATACGGTAGCACTAGAGCTTAATATGGCTGAGCTTTGAGCTCGGTAGCGCTGCACATCCTGACGCGATGCGGCAGAAGTGATCCACTGACTCTCGCCCGATGCCATCGCCGTTCTGCCATCCAGAGATGCCGCCATTTTGAGCTGCACAAAGGGGAATCCTGTACGCATGCGCTTGAGGAAACCACGATTGACGGCTTCGGCCTCATTCATCATCAGGCCATGGCTGACATCAATCCCCGCTTGCTGGAGCTTAAACAGCCCACGCCCCGCCACGTTCGGATTGGGATCCTGCATAGCGGCAACAACACGGCTAACACCGGCTGCAACTAACGCATCGGCACAAGGCGGGGTGCGACCATGGTGGCTGCACGGCTCAAGCGTGACATAGGCAGTCGCACCACGGGCCTTATCACCAGCCATGCGCAATGCATGAACCTCAGCGTGGGGCTCACCCGCGCGTAGATGATAACCCTCACCGACAATTTCATCGTTAAGAACAATAACGCAGCCAACATTTGGATTAGGCGTTGTGGTAAAACGCCCGCGGCGTGCTAACTCAAAGGCTCGCGCCATGTAAAACTCATCGCCACGCGGCTGGTTATGCATAGGTTTCGTCCGGAGATTAACTTACTAATCTAAGCCAGTGCTTAGTCCTGCAATTTGGCAATTTCTTCGCCAAACTCGCGAATATCTTCAAAACTACGATAGACGGAGGCAAAGCGGATATACGCCACTTTATCGAGCTTTTTCAACGCATCCATCACCAGATTTCCCACCATCTTGGTAGGAACTTCTCGTTCACCGGTTGCGCGAAGCTGAGATTTGATATGGCTAATGGCCATTTCAACATCGTCTGAGTTTACAGGGCGTTTTTCTAATGCTTTTAGGATACCACTGCGTAACTTATCTTCATTGAATGGCTCGCGAACATCGTTACTTTTGATAACGCGGGGCATGACGAGTTCGGCAACCTCAAAAGTGGTGAATCGTTCATTACAAACCAGACATTGGCGACGACGACGCACTTGCGTACCATCCCCGACCAAACGGGAATCAATGACTTTGGTATCAACGGCGGAACAAAATGGGCAATGCATAGCTCTTCCTGAAAGGCCTGAGATAACGTTAGTGTACCCCGAAGTGGCATAACAACAAAGGGATGTCAGTTTGGCAATAATGCGCTCTCAGCCTCATTCTTCGCGAAAACAGGGCATTTATGCAAAATCTGAAGATAATTTGCTCGCGGCTCCCATCCTAATTTCGCGGGATGAAATGGCATGCAGACAAACTTCCCCGCACATCGCCGCCATCACACTATACTTAGTCATATCGATCTAGTAGCAATTAGCATGTGACATTCAGGTCAAAGGCGATTAATCTTTTATCTATGTCCATAATAAATCGAGCGATCTATGTCTATATACCGCCCTTTATTCGTGCTTGCCCCTTTGGCATTGATGCTAACGGCATGCGCTTCTGATCCAAAAACTGAGGCTCTTCAGTCGGAAGTTCAGGAGCTGACACAAAAAGTTCAGAAACTTAGCACTGAAGCCGAGTATCTGGAGCGTCAGAAAGCCATGAATGAAAATAACGAGCAGAGCATTTACCTGATCCCAGCCGCCAACAGCGACGCCGTAGGGATCACCAGCATCGGTCAACTGCGCTTGTTGATAAGCCATCTGGAACCCGAAGCCGATGGCAGCAAAGCCGTGTTGCAAATAAAAACCGCCAACGGCTCAATTCTGCCAAGTTTCACCGGCTCTTTGGAGTGGGGCTCGCTGAATCAAGCAACGTTAGAGCCAGACCAAAGCAGCACGCTGTCACAAAGTATCAGCTTTAAAAGCCCTGCAACACCGACTAACGTTACCAGCATGGAAGTTCGCTTAAGCGATATCGCGCCAGAAAATCTGGGCTTCATTCGCTTAAGTGGTATTGAGCGCCAATAGATTTTCGTTTAGTGCTTATGCCATAAAAAAACCCCGCCGCAGCGGGGTTTTTGCATTATAGCCGACGATCACACAACATCAGATTACGGCAAAGACGATCACACAACATCAGATTACGGCAAAATTGACGGCTGATCCGCCCCTTCTTTCTCGACCTTCTGCTGTAGCATATGTTCACGCTTCATGCCCAGTTTCAGAGCCAGCGCAGATGCAACATAGATAGACGAAATTGTACCGATAGAAACACCGATCAGCATGGTCAACGAGAAGCCTTTCAGCATCGGTCCACCAAACAAATACAGCATCAGGATCACCATCAACGTGGTGCCGGAAGTGATCAGTGTTCGATGCAACGTTTGTGTCAACGACACGTTGAAGATTTCGTAAGGGGTTCCACGACGGATCTTACGGAAATTCTCACGGATACGGTCAGATACCACAATACTGTCGTTAAGTGAGTAACCGATAACCGACATCAGCGACGCGACGATAGTTAAATCGATCTCAATATGAAATAGCGACAATACGCCCAAGGTGATGATCACATCATGCAATAATGAAATGACCACACCAGCAGCCAAACGCCATTCGAAGCGAACGCCAACGTAAATTAAAATAGCGATTAGCGCGACCAACAGCGCCATAGCGCCATGTTGTGCCAGATCTTCGCCAACGCTCGGGCCTACAAACTCAATACGCTTTACCGTTGCATTCTGACTGGTCGCCTCGTTAATCACGCTAATGACTTTGCTACCTAACGCTTCCCCACTAGCTTCACTTGTCGCTGGAGGCATACGTACAACAATGTCACGACTGCTACCAAAATTCTGCAACAGAGGATCAACGAAACCTGCTTTCTTCAGTGCATCACGCATCATGTCCATATCAGCTGGTTTTTCCAGCGAAACTTCAATGACGGTACCACCAGTAAAATCCAGCCCTAAGTTGAACTTATTCACACCAATAATGATGATAGAAAGGAGCAACAGAAAACCAGAAATACCGAAAGCCCAGTAGTCCCAGCGCATAAAGTCATAGACTCTACGGCCGTAATTTAATTGTTCAACACTATATTCCTGTGCCACAACGCACTCCTCAGATAGACAGCTTGTTGATGCGCTTGCCGCCGTACAACAGGTTTACGATGGCACGAGTACCGATAATTGCGGTAAACATTGACGTCGCCACACCAATACCGGTCGTGATCGCAAAGCCTTTAATTGCCCCGGTGCCAACGGCATACAGGATGATGACCTTGATAAGCGTCGTAACGTTAGCATCAAAAATGGAGCTGAATGCGCCTTGATAACCTTCATTGATAGCCTGTTGTACTGAACGTCCGTTACTAAGCTCTTCCTTAATACGTTCGTTTATCAGTACGTTGGCATCCACTGCTACTGCAAGGGTTAACACAATCCCCGCAATACCAGGCATGGTGAGAGTCGCTCCCGGCAGCAGGGACATAATCCCAACGATGAGCACCAGGTTAGCCAGCAACGCAGAGGTCGCTATCAGACCAAATTTCTTATAGAAGAACACCATGAACAGGATCGAGATAATCAAACCCGCCAAGCATGCTTCCAGACCCTGAGTGATATTCTGAGCACCCAGCGTCGGACCAATAGTGCGTTCTTCAACAATCTGAATTGGTGCAATCAACGCGCCAGCACGCAACAGTAAAGAGAGTTGGCGAGCTTCATTCGGGTTGTCGATACCGGTAATACGGAAGCTATTACCCAAACGAGACTGGATAGTCGCCACGTTAATCACTTCTTCTTGCTTAGCTAGAATTGATTTACCGCTCGCGTCTTTCTTACCACTGTCTTTGTATTCAACGAATAGGGTCGCCATCGGCTTGCCGATGTTATCCTTCGTGAAATTAGACATCGCGCTGCCGCCTGCGCCATCAAGCGAGATATTAACCTGAGGGCGGTTAAATTCGTCTTGGCTCGAGGTCGAGTCGGTAATGTGATCGCCGGTCAGGATAACGCGCTTATACATCACGATAGGACGTCCATCACGTGTGTATTTCACTTCAGAATCGCCTGGTACGCGCCCATTGGCAGCAGCGGTGCTGTCAGCATTCGAGTTCACCAAACGGAATTCCAAGGTTGCGGTAGCCCCCAGAATCTCTTTCGCTCGTGCCGTATCTTGAATACCCGGCAGCTCAACCACAATTCGGTCTGCACCTTGACGCTGAACGAGCGGCTCGGCAACGCCCAACTGGTTTACACGGTTACGCAGGATATTAATGTTCTGCTGAACAGCATATTCACGGGCTTCTTGCAGACGCTGATCGGTCATCACCGCTTTCAGACCATTATCACCAACCTTGCTAAATACTAGATTATTAAGGTAACGAGGCGACAGATAGCTGCTCGCTTTATCACGAGTCTCAGCATCACGGAATGTAATGATAACGCCGTTGGTAGAACCGTCAGTTTTACGGATCGTTGAATAAGGAATGCCCTTTTCACGCAAATCGCTGCGCAGCATATCCATACTCTGCTCTTGCAATTTGCTCAGAGCAGTCTCCATATCAACCTGCATCAGGAAGTGCACACCACCGCGCAGATCCAGACCTAACTTCATCGGTTCTGCACCAATGGCTTCTAACCATCTTGGCGTAGCAGGTGCAAGGTTCAACGCGATAACGTATTTGTCGCCCAGCATATCCATCAGCACTTCACGTGCACGGAGCTGAACGTCAGTATCTTTGAAGCGTGCCAAGATGGCACCATTTTCCAGCGCAATAGATTTGCTGGCGATGTGCTGTTTTTCAAGCTCATCACGGACTTGGACCAGTGTTGTTTCACTGGCGGCGACACCGCGCGCGCCAGTGATCTGAACAGCCGGATCCTCGCCATAAAGGTTAGGAAGTGCGTAAAGCAGACCAATGGCAATCACCAAGATCAGCATGATGTACTTCCACAAAGGATAACGGTTTAACACGGCAGTTCCCTTAGGGAAAATCAAAAATTACAGCGCCTTCATCGTACCTTTCGGCAGAACAGCGGTCACGAAATCACGTTTGATGATAACTTCAGTGGTATCGTTCAGAGCGATGGCAATATAACCCGTCTCTGCAACTTTCGTTACGCGACCGATCAATCCACCGTTAGTCAGAACTTCATCACCCTTGCTGATGGCATCCATCAGTTTTTTATGTTCCTTAGCGCGTTTCTGCTGTGGACGCAGGATCATGAAATAGAAAATCAGGCCGAATACTACCAGCATGATCACTAAAGAGTACGGGCTGCCCTGAGCCGGTGCTCCAGCAGATGCCACAGCGTCGGAAATGAATAAACTCATCTAAATATCCCTCATTATTAACTACAGATTGAAAGCAACAACAAACAGCCAGAAACAAGCCATTCTATACTCTAAAGATGTCTAGTTGTAGAAGCGCTGGTTTGCTATCAACAACTTGGACGACAAAGAGTAAGCCGGTTAAAGATGACTCCTAACCGGCCAAATTCTATTTGGCGCCGACGGGCGGTACAGGTTTACCCTGACGTCCATAGAAATCAGCGACGAACTCTTCCAACTTACCGTCTTCAATAGCTTGGCGTAAACCAGCCATCAAACGCTGATAATAGCGCAGGTTATGGATAGTGTTTAAGCGCGCACCAAGAATTTCGTTACAACGATCAAGATGATGTAGATACGCACGGCTATAATTACGGCAAGTGTAGCAATCACACTCAGCATCCAACGTCGTCGTATCATCTTTATATTGAGCGTTACGGATTTTTACAATACCGTTGGTCACAAACAGATGACCGTTACGCGCATTTCGGGTCGGCATCACGCAGTCGAACATGTCGATACCACGACGAACACCTTCCACTAAATCTTCCGGTTTACCGACACCCATTAGGTAACGCGGTTTATCTTCCGGAATCTGTGGACATACATGCTCAAGAATACGGTGCATGTCTTCCTTTGGTTCGCCGACGGCCAAGCCGCCCACAGCGTAACCATCAAAGCCGATCTCTACCAGCCCTTTTAACGAGACATCTCGTAAATCTTCGTAAACGCCGCCTTGGATAATACCGAACAAGGCGTTTTTATTACCCAATTCATCAAAGCGTTGGCGGCTACGCTTCGCCCAGCGCAGAGACATCTCCATCGAGCTCTTGGCATAATCCCAATCTGCAGGGTACGGCGTACACTCGTCGAAAATCATCACAATATCAGAACCCAGATCGTACTGAATTTCCATTGATTTTTCAGGACTTAGGAAAATCGGAGAACCGTTGATCGGATGACGAAAATGCACACCCTCTTCTTTAATCTTGCGCATTTTGCCCAAGCTAAATACCTGAAAGCCGCCGGAATCCGTTAGGATAGGCCCCTTCCACTGCATAAAATCATGCAGGTCGCCATGCAACTTCATGATTTCCTGCCCAGGACGCAGCCATAGATGGAAAGTGTTGCCCAGCAGAATTTGTGCGCCCGTTTCTTTCACTTCTTCAGGCGTCATCCCTTTGACGGTACCGTAAGTACCGACAGGCATAAACGCAGGGGTTTCCACCACGCCGCGATCAAAAATCAGGCGGCCACGACGAGCACGGCCGTCGGTTGTATCTAATTCATACTTCACTCAAAACCTCCAGCATCAGAAAAACAGTCTGATGTTGTATTCCTAATGGAAAGACGCCCTATTCGACATACCCGTTAGAACGGGAAGCCAAAGTCTAAGTGGGCAAAAATTGGCCCGTACGTCGCATTTCAGCGCAACAGTACGGGCCACGAAATTATTCGGCTGACACTTTCTCTTGCTCCGCTAATTCGCTGTGGGTGATAAACATCGCATCCCCATAGCTAAAGAAGCGGTATTCCTTTGCCACCGCTTCGTGATATGCATGCATGGTATTTTTATAACCCGCAAATGCAGATACCAACATAATCAGCGTGGATTCAGGCAAATGGAAGTTGGTTATCAGAGCATCAATCACCTGATAGTGGTAGCCCGGATAGATAAAGATTTGCGTATCGTCAAAAAATGGCGCAATAAGCTGGTCTTTTGCCGCAGCGGCTGCACTCTCAATCGACCGAACCGACGTGGTTCCGACGGCGATAACGCGGTTACCCCGCGCCTTACACGCTAATACGGCGTCAACCACATCTTGCGGAACCTCTGCATATTCAGAATGCATGGTGTGATTTTCTATAGTGTCCACACGTACTGGCTGGAATGTTCCGGCGCCAACATGCAGAGTCACAAATGCCATCTCCACGCCTTTAGCGCGCAGTTTTTCCAATAGAGGTTCATCAAAATGCAGCCCAGCGGTTGGCGCCGCAACTGCGCCAGGACGTGAACTATATACGGTTTGATAAAGCTCGCGGTCTGCGTCTTCATCTGGACGATCAATATAAGGCGGCAAAGGCATATGCCCTGCAGCATTCAAAATAGTCAGTACATCGCGGCCATCTTCAAAACGCAGCTCAAATAGCGTGTCATGGCGTGCAACCATCGTGACACGAATATCCTCATTATCGCCAAGCAGCAGCTCTGCGCCCGGCTTAGGGGACTTGGATGCACGAACGTGCGCTAATACGCGAGTATCATCTAAAAGACGTTCCACCAACACTTCCAGTTTTCCGCCACTGGCTTTGCGACCGAATAAACGCGCCGGGATAACTCGAGTATTATTGAAGATCAGCAGATCTCCCGCGTCTATTTTGTTCAAAACGTCGGTAAACACGCCATGCTCTAATTTTCCCGTTGGCCCATCCAGCGATAACAAACGGCAAGCGCTGCGCTCCGCTTGTGGATAGCGGGCAATAAGGTTATCGGGGAGTTCGAACGAAAAATCAGAAACACGCATGGTTATTATTCACTCTATATATAGCGGACGCAGGGAGCACGCAAAAAACAGGCCGCTTAGTCTAGAGCTGCAAACGCTCTGCTGCAACTGTTAAGCGGTTCAGTATGATATAAGCCAGAATAAATAAGATTAAATAACCTTAGTTATTGAATGGATTAAACTGCGTTATTCTCATCTATACTCATCCCATGAACTTTCTAGCACACCTTCACCTTGCCTCATTGGCCCATAGCTCACTGTATGGCAATCTTTTAGCCGACTTTGTCCGTGGTAATCCACAGGGCATCTACTCTGCCCCCATCATTGATGGCATTTTTATGCATCGTAGAGTCGATGTTATGACCGATAGACTCCCTCAGGTCTTAGAAGCCAAACGCTGTTTTCGCCAAGAGTTTCGTCGCGTCGCGCCTATTACGCTCGATGTGGTTTGGGATCATTTCCTGGCACTACATTGGCAAGAGTTAGAGCCGGAAATATCTCTAAACGCTTTCGTAAACCACGCTCGATCCGAAATCGTCCCCATGTTGCCGCAGTCTCCCGAGCGCTTTCAAAATCTTAATGCTTTTATGTGGCAAGAACGCTGGCTAGAACGCTATGCTGAGCTCCCGTTTATTGCCAAAGTGTTACAAGGTATGGCTAATCGACGGCCAAAACTCGGCGCTCTGGCCGGATCTTTTGTCGATATTGAAGATAATTACCTGCAACTTGAACAAACATTCTGGCAGTTTTATCCGCAAATGATCGCTCAAGCCAAAGCAAAGACCCTATAAACACTGACATTGTTAACACTTAGCGCGTTTAGCTATTGCCCTTTTTTACAAAAGCGCTATGTTATATACCAATCTTTACTTTTACCCTTTTGCATTATTGATAGGTAAAAGCTATCTTATCAATCGGCGCTTTACGCTTTATTCACCAACGTTTAATACGTATAGTGACTCCCGACCTAAGAATTTAATCATCCATCCAACATACAATTAACAGGAGTTAATATGGTCCTGGTTACTCGTCAAGCCCCAGACTTTACCGCCGCTGCCGTTCTGGGCAACGGTGAAATCGTTGAAAACTTCAACTTCAAAGAATTTACTAAAGGTAAGCCAGCAGTCGTGTTCTTCTGGCCAATGGACTTTACTTTCGTATGTCCTTCTGAACTGATCGCGTTCGATCACCGTTACAAAGAGTTCAAATCCCGTGGCGTTGAAGTTGTTGGCGTTTCTATGGACTCTGAATTCGTTCATAACGCATGGCGTAAAACCCCTGTCGACAATGGCGGCATCGGTGAAGTTCAGTACCCACTGGTTGCTGACATCAAGCACGAAATCATGCAGGCATACGGCATTGAGCACCCAGAAGCTGGCGTTGCTCTGCGTGGTTCTTTCCTGATCGACAAAGAAGGTGTTGTCCGCCATCAGGTCGTTAACGACCTGCCACTGGGCCGTAACATCGACGAAATGCTGCGTATGGTTGACGCGCTGCAGTTCCACGAAGAGCATGGTGATGTTTGCCCAGCTCAGTGGGAAAAAGGCCAAGAAGGTATGGGCGCATCTCCAGACGGCGTTGCTAAATACCTGTCTGAAAACGCGGCTAAACTGTAATTCAGTTTGTCACATGATAAAAGCGGCCAAATGGCCGCTTTTTTATTGGCTGTACATCAAACCCGCGTTGTCAAAATGGTTATTCTCTAAACCAACGCCACACTCCTGCACTCTCTGCCGACATCATCAGCTCGATATAGCCGTTCTCGCATGCCAGCTTGCCATCACCCTCAATACAACGCCAACGTCCTGCTGGAATAAACGGTGAATTGGGCAAAATACAACGTCCGCGACCGTTGCGTTGCAGAGCAATCAGTACCGTTTCGTTCTCATATTGGCGGATAAAGACCAGCATATCATCGCGAGCATGTACGATATGGCACCCTCCACGACGTAATGCCGTAGATCGATGTCTTAACGTTGCCATCCGTTGAGTTAACGCCAATAAATCGCTATTCCATCGACTCTCATCCCACGGAAATGTTTTGCGGCAAAACGGGTCATTTTCGCCATCTAGCCCAATCTCGTCGCCATAATACAAACAAGGCACACCAATCCAAGTAAAAAGCCATACCAAGGCCATTGGCATACGTTGTGGATTATCTGCCAATAGAGTGATAAAACGCGCTGTGTCGTGGCTATCAAGCTGATTAAACATGGCGAGCTGTTGGGTATGTGATAATCCAGCACGGTAGCTATCCATCCATTCGGCACACTGTGCCGCGCTAAGCTGGATAGGCTGATATGCCACATCAACATTGGTCAAAAACGCTCGCACTGGCAGAGCAAAGCCCATGTAATTCATTGCGGCATCTTCTACTCCGGCTTGTAGCCAGCGGCGTGCATCACCAAAGTGTTCTCCAAACACGTATGCCTGCGGATTTTCACTCTTTACTGCACGATACATGCCTTCGAGATGGTGCAAATTCCCTCGTGCCGAGCCGCCTTCACCCAACATGTGCACCACGTCCAGACGCCAGCCATCAATATGATAAGGCTCACGCAGCCAATGGCGTAGCACGCTGTCATCGGCCTGATATACGCTATCGACCACCGACTGACTAGAGAAATCCAGTTTAGGTAATGTGGTGTTTCCTTTCCAATCAAGCACCCGCCCATCGGCAGTAAAGGTGAATCGAGTGCGGTGAGGCGATGCAGGATCGTAATAAGCACCTTCGGTTTGTTGCTGGTAGCGATCAAACCACGGATGAGTATCACCGGTATGATTAAATACCCCATCAAGGATCAAGCGTATACCTAACTCATGGGTTTTCTCCCGCAATCTGATCAGCGCCGCATTTCCGCCTAGATAAGGATCAACCTGATAGTAGTCTTCGGTGTCGTACTTATGGTTGCTCGGCGCGGTAAAAATAGGGTTCAAATACAACGCGGTAATGCCTAGCGCCTTTAGGTAAGGCAAGCGCTCGGCGATACCGTCTAAATCACCACCATAGAACGTAGAAGACGCATTTTCATCGGTTAAAGGTTCATCCCACGCTTTACGGATCACATCACGTTGCACCGCATGATGAAAATAGCTGCCATCTTTTACCGTATGCTCAAGCCCGCTAGAGGAAAATCTATCGGGAAATATTTGATAAAAAACCTGATCGGCCACCCACGCCGGTGACAGCGTTGGGTTCTCTAATGCAAACTGAGCCATCTGGGCTGGCGGAATAATGCTAAACCCCTGAGGGCCAAACCATTGCTGACGATTTTCCCACAACAGTTTAAAACAGTACCGACGTACTGACTCACCGGCCAACAGCGTAAGGTCTGCCTGATAGCGGGTATAATCCCCCTGCTTTTGTGTCTGCATCACCAGCAGCCATTCTTCGTTATCAGGCTCACACCTCAGCATGACCTGATGCGGCAGATCATCGCCTTGTAACCATAAACCGATCTCAAGACGATCGTCATGATGATGTACGTAGGGTGGTACGGGTAAGTGCCAAGCAAATAACATAAAATAGTCCCCCAATAATCATTGGAATGGAGCATGCCATGCTGAAGTTTTGCTGCACTCATCTGTAAACACTTTTTGTAGGGATGAGTTCGGGGGAGGATAGCCCCTATTATCTTACTGTAAATAATTCGAGCTGCAGGGCAATAAGGCTTTCGCTTTTTTAACAGCGCACCACGCAGGCTCCTAAGGAGCGAGGCATTGTCGAGTTACGCGGCAAGTGAGTGAGTCCCTAAGAGCATAGATCACTCTGTGACTAGAGCGAACAAACGCAGCCAACACACATGCCACTTGACCTATGGCGAGTTGATACGTGATTAACTTTGCTTTTGGGTTGACTGTAAACCCTGAACGGTTAGCCTATGTCGGCATATTGCATCAAAATATTTGAAAGAAAAGGTAATCTCAATGCATAACACACTGAGACGATGGCTAGAACAGTATGGTATCGAATTCACTCATGTGACTTCGCTGATTATTGTTATCGGCCTCATCATGGTGACCGCGGTCATCATCCATCTACTTTTGCATCGGGTACTTCTTTCACGCTTAGAAAAACGCGGTCAGCATAGCAAAATACTCTGGCTGAAAGTGATTACCCAGCATAAGCTCTTCCACCGATTAGCCTTTACCTTACAAGGTGTTATCGTCAATATTCAGGCCGTATTCTGGCTTCATCCTGGCACCGATGCCGGTGATGCACTCATCATCTGTGCCCAGATGTGGGTTATGTTGTATGCCCTACTCGCACTGTTTTCTCTGCTTGATACCTTACTGGATCTGGCGAGCAATATGTCGGTTGCCGATCAGCTACCGCTACGAGGGATTTTCCAAAGCATCAAACTCGTTGCCGCCATCATCATCGGTATTTTGATGATTTCATTGCTGATAGGGCAATCTCCACTGCTGCTGATAAGCGGCTTGGGTGCCATGGCCGCGGTTTTGATGTTGGTGTTTAAAGATCCCATTTTAGGGCTAGTGGCAGGAATTCAGCTTTCAGCCAACAACATGCTCAAGCTGGGCGACTGGCTGGAAATGGCTAAATATGGCGCTAACGGCACCGTCGTGGACGTGGGGCTGACCACGGTCAAAGTGCGTAACTTTGACAACACCATCACCATGATCCCGACCTACGCGCTAGTTTCTGATTCCTTCATCAACTGGCGCGGTATGTCTGAGTCTGGTGGCCGCCGTATCAAGCGCAGCCTGAATATTGATACCACCAGCGTACATTTCATGTCAGAAGAAGAGCATCAACGCTTAATGAAAAGCGCGCTACTCGCGCCTTATATCGATGCAAAAACGCAGGAGCTAAAAACCTACAACAGCGAACTGCAAGCTGACCTGAGTTCTCCACTAAACGGACGACGCATGACAAACCTTGGCACTTTTCGCGCCTATTTAGTCGCCTATCTGAATGCGCATCCACAAATCCGCAAAGATATGACCCTAATGGTGCGCCAGCTCGCGCCAACGGCAGATGGCCTGCCGCTTGAAATCTATGCCTTCACCAATACCACGGTCTGGGCACAGTACGAAAGCATTCAGGCCGATATCTTCGATCATACGTTTGCCATCGTGTCTGAATTTGGTTTACGTGTGCACCAGACTCCTACGGGCAATGATATGCGTGCTATCGGCCATACACAGGCTGACTAAGACTGTTTTACCCTTACCTTCAACTGACATTTCCCCACATAAATGTGTCTGAAGGTAAGGGAACCATGACAAGCATGGCGAATGATTTCCTCACACTTTCCTTTCAATAGAAATCTGATATTTATGACACTCCATTTATTAGTATCAACGGAGGGGAATTTGTTCAGTAAACTCTGCTTTGGCAAATTACGAGCACACCTGATGCCATTTTTGTCTGCGCTGATCCTGATTACCAGCCTGCACTCTGCGGATGTCGATATCAGCAAAATCGCCAGCCAAAATGCACAAAACTATTCTCAACTGACCAGTGATTTACACGATGTTCGTGAAGCACTGATACTCAGCGTTCGCGAGTCGCGTCGAGAAGAGAGAGATGAAGATCGCCACGAAATAATTGCACCGGCGGAACATAGTGAAGCTGAGGACATCAGTCGTTTGAGTTAATTCAACACCAACAAAAACGGAGCCTAAACGCTCCGTTTTTGATTCGCTTATGCAAGCATCTATCAGCGAGCAATATGTTTTTGCTTATCCTGATGGCCTACTTTAGCCGACTTCTTAACAAAGCCGTACCCTAGCAACAGAACAATCACCCATACAATGCCTGCATACAGTGAAACTCGGGTATCAGGGAAATAGCCGATCAGACCGATGATAAATACCAAGAAAATAATGCCAATCGCTGAGGTCAAGATCCCACCACGTAGCGGAAACTCTAGCGCCTGCACCTGCTCTGGACTCAGGCTGCGTCGGAATGCAATCTGAGAGAACAGGATCATAATCCATACCCAAACCGTGGCGAACGTAGCCAATGAGGCAATAACCAAGAACACATTTTCCGGCATGATGTAGTTCAGATAAACTGCAATCAACAGTGCAAGAACCATCACCAGAACAGTGACCCACGGAATGCCACGACGTGAAACCTTCGAAAAGATTTTCGGCGCATGTCCCTGCTGTGCCATGCCGTGCAACATACGCCCCACACCAAACACGTCACTATTAATAGCCGATAAGGACGCGGTGATCACCACGAAGTTCAGAATACCTGCAGCTACCGTGATCCCCATATGCTGGAACGTCAGTACAAACGGGCTACCTTGTGTCCCGACCTGATTCCATGGGTAGATCGACATAATGACAAACAGCGTTCCGACATAGAACACAAGGATACGCAGCGGAACTGAGTTGATGGCTTTTGGGATCGACACTTTTGGATTTTCTGCTTCACCAGCAGTGATACCGATAATCTCAATCCCACCATAAGCGAACATCACCAGTTGGAGCGAGAAAATCATCCCGATAAAGCCGTTACTAAAGAAGCCACCATTGGTCCATAAATTATGAATGCCGGTAGGTTGGCCGCCGTTACCTATACCCCAGAAGATAATGCCAATACCCGCTACAATCATGATGATAATCGTGGCGACCTTAAAGAACGAGAACCAAAACTCAAGCTCTCCAAAGACCTTCACACTCATCAGATTTACCGCACCGATGATCAGCACCACGCTGAGCACCCAGATCCAATGCGGTACCGCAGGGAACCAGACGCTCATATAGATACCGAATGCAGTCACATCGGCAATGGCGACGATCAGGATTTCAAAGCAGTATGTCCAGCCAGTTATATAACCAGCCATTGGCCCGAGATAATCCTGCGCATAGCGAGAAAACGAGCTGGCTTGCGGGTTATTAACCGACATTTCGCCCAACGCACGCATGATGATAAAGGCGACGACACCACCAATGAGATAAGCCAGCAGCACGCTTGGGCCAGCCATCTTAATCGCATCAGCGGAGCCATAAAACAGCCCCGTACCGATAGCTGAACCGAGCGCCATAAAACGAATGTGGCGCGTATTCAGTCCGCGCTTTAATTGGTTGGGTTGTTGTTGCATACAAAATTTACCCGTGGAGACCTGTCAAAAAAAACACGGGCGCTATACGCCCGTGCTGCAAATAAACTCATAATTTGTGATTATAAATGCATAGACCACTGAAGACACTATCTAAAAATGTAATCAGATCCATCAAAAATCATTTTAGTTATGCACCGTGACATTTCGCGGCCCCATCGTGCGGTCAATAATTGCCATAACCACGCATACCAACAGTGACGGTGGCAACCATGCCAAACCTTGACCTGCCAATGGCAAATGTTCAGTCCAAACAGGTAAATGGCTAGCCAATGCAGAGCCCTTCAACGCATCTAATATGCCAAATACTAAGCTCACAATCATAACCGGTGAAAATACACGCGGAGCAGAATTCCACCAGCGTACGGTGAAGCTTAAGACCACCAGCACAATACATGGCGGATAGATCGCCGTCAGTACCGGAATAGAAATCTGGATCAGATGACTCAAACCCAAATTCGACACAACCATCGAGAATAGGCCCAAAATAAAGACCAGCGTGCGGTAGCTAAACGGTAGGTACTGAGCAAAAAACTCCGCGCAGGCACAGGTCAGGCCAACGGCCGTTACCATACAAGCAATGAAAATCAGAGCCGCTAAGAACAAGCTTCCGATACCACCGAAGGTATGTTGAACGTAAGCATGCAGGATCACCGCACCATTCTGTGCATCAGGTACCAATTCACCGCTGCTTGACCCGAGCTTAAACAGGCTCAGATATACCAAAGTCAAACCGATACCCGCAATCAAACCAGCCCAAACCGTATAGCGAGTCAACAACCGGCTATCGTTTACACCACGGGAACGCGCAGCATTAACGATAACAATACCAAACACCATGGCACCTAACGTGTCCATGGTCAGATAGCCGTTAACAAATCCACTTGAGAACGGAACCTGCTGATAGATTTCAATGGCTGGCACATGTACGCCCGCAGGCCATAAAACCGCCGCAATCCCGAGAATAGCTAACGCAACGATTTTCAGCGGAGCCAGAATGTGCCCGACAGTATCCAGCAGTTTGCCTGGGTACAACGATATGGCAATGACCAGCGCGAAATAGACCACGCTATAAATCAGCAACGGAGCAGCGCCATCGCCCGTTAAAGGGGCGATACCAAGCTCGAATGAAACGGTTGCCGTACGCGGCGTGGCGAACAACGGCCCTACTGCCAGATAGCAGACCGTCGCCAGCAGTAACCCAGCCTTACGACCAATTGGCGTACTCAGCGCATCAATACCGCCGCCGACTTTTGCCAAGGCCACTACCGTCATCACCGGTAAACCTACCGCGGTGATAAGAAAACCGATAGCCGCAATCCAGACGTGCTGGCCAGATTGCAACCCAACCATCGGAGGAAAAATAATATTACCTGCACCAACGAACAGCGCGAAAGTCATGAATCCTAATGCCAGGATATCTTTGGACGTTAAACGATGAGTCATAATGAGATGTCGTGTTGCCTTATAACAGTTTAAGAGTTTCAAGCGAATCGTGAGCCGCGGAAAAATCGCCTTGCAGATGAAAGTAGGGGTAATGAAGAAAAGACAACCGAGTTCGTAGTCGGCTTTCCTTCCAACAACATCATTCACATCTACACATAAAACGCCGCTCTGCCTGAGTTTGAATCCCCCTGACTTTCCCTGTGCAAAGCCATTTGATTGGGTTACATCACCGGACAGAAAGTTACTGTATAAGTTATTAGCTGACGAGATATGGCGACTACGCGGATAAGTAAACACGTTCTAGCAGGTAAAAGACAAGAGCTAAATTGACTTGCGGAATCATCATCCAGAGAAAGTTGGTGAGCTAGTTAATGATTTGGTATTTTAAGAGTATCACCATACATAAATTGCCCCATTATGTGGTGTTCCCTGCGGATGATTGATTAAAAAACACACATACATAAGAATTTTACACTACTGAGACCTTAAGCATAAAACTCACGTTTATTGATATAAAAACAGCAAAAACAAATAATTAAAAAGTAATTTAATCAACAAGTTAACTACTTAACCCCGCCTATTCACTGCGGGACAAGCCCAGCAGTGATAAAAAGCAGATTTAGTCGTCATATGCAGAAAGTCAGAGAGAAGAGAGAGGTTGTGGCTTTCCTAGTAGATAACCCTGAATATAATCAACACCCAGTGCTTTCAACTGAAACTTTTGTGCTTCATCTTCAACATATTCAGCCACAACCAAAAGCTTTTTGAGGCGTGCTATCTGACACATTGCCGATACAATTTGCTGATCGATAGGACTATCCATTAATTGACGAACAAAGCTTCCGTCTATTTTCAAAATATCCGCTTCAATGTGTTTAAGTCGATCGTAGCTCGCAAAACCAGTACCAAAATCATCAATGGCAATACGACATCCCATCTGGCGTAATTGAGATAGCGTTTTTGAAGTCAGTTCTTTGGTCTGTGTAATATTACTCTCGGTGATTTCCAGGATTATTTGATAAGGCTCAACCTGATACTGTGCCAGAATACGAGCAATATCTTGCACCAGAGTCGGCCTAGCTAACGTTGATGGGGTCAGATTGATCGCAAAACACACCGCTGGCAGACGTTCACGATTTTCATTGATAAATGCCAGCGTATTATTAAGTACCCATAAATCAACGTCATAGTTAAGCCCAAACTCTTGTACCACTGGGAAGAAGTCGTTTGGCATGATGATATTGCCGTGTTCGTCCTGCAACCTGAGCAAAACTTCGTAATAGCGATCGCCACGAAATCCCTCAATAGGCTGAGCCATCAGCATAAAACGATCTTTATCAAGGCCATTCTGGATGTGGTGAAGCATCGCAACTTTACTATGAATACCCTCTTGCAATGTCTGAGCATTAAGGTGGGTTGATTCTGCGTTCCCAGTGATAAGAGAACGCTCTGCCATCGAACTGAGTTCGCCAATAATGGTGTAAATGTGCTCTAGTGGCTGACGAACGGTGCAATAACCAATGCCATAATGTAAACGCAAAGGCAGACCATTCCACAGTAGACGAAATGCTTTCATTGCATCGTTAAGCCGCTTCAGTGTTTCAGCCGCACTTTTATTATTTAGCCGTAGTACGAGGTCATAGCTCGGAAGCTGGTATACCCCTTCATTATTAGCCATCACCTTTTTCATCATGCTGGCCAGACGCTGTTTATACTCAAGCCGTAACTGCATCCCGTAAGTACGGCAAAGCGTATCCAGATTCGCGATGCGTAAAAAACAGACCACCGAGCGCTCATGCTGTTTTAAGTCATGATGCAAACATCTCAAATTGGGCAGTTGAATAACAGGATCAATCATCGATGCGCGCTGCGTTTTGATATAGAGCCTGCGTTGGCGTGTATTTACTGCGGCCATCAGAATAATGGTAAGTGTAAACATCACCATCATCGACATAATTAGCGCTAGACTATGCGCTAAGTTATCCCACTGCACAAAGCCATCATAATTAATCAGTAGCGTAATCACCGAAGCTGACCATACAAGGCTAGTTAATTGATACCCATAGCGCATAGCCCCAAATAACATCAAAGGCAAAAGTAACGTCACCGTATAATCAGTGAAAAAAATGTTGGTACTATCGTTAGCAGGGATACATAACATGACCAGCATAATGACCAACAAAACCAGCCAAAGCTGAATTTCCCAAGCGCTAACGCCTTGGGCTAGCTCTTTACGACAACGACTGACAATAACGCGAATAAAGCGCGGTTTGATGGCAACACGGAGCAGGTAGTAGCACATTGGCACACCAGATAAGCAGGCCAATATTAATGCTTGGTAACTAATGAGTGTTCTTATTGAGAAGGGAGCAGAGGCAGCCATTCTCTCTACAGGAATGAACACCCCCAGAGCAACAGCAATCTGTATCAACAAAAGAAAAACCAATGGTAAAACAACGACAATCCAAAAAAGTCGTGGCAGCATCGTTTGCATGCGGCCGAACCCACATGACCATCGATTTCCAACATGCTTTAAAAAACTATACCAGCATATTCCTAGCGAAAGCGTAAACGCTAACGCGACCCATGCTCCGGGGAGAAGTCCTAATTTGTAGATATAGAGAACGAAAGAAACTATGGCAAGGGAGGGGAATACGCGCCAGCTAAAAATCATTAATAAAGAGACAGAGATCGCTAACGGCAGGAATAGGAGAAACACCTCGCCCTCACCAACGAGAAGATAAGGGGATGCCATCAGACTAAAAGGTAATAAAATAGCTGCAAAAAGTAGGGGGAGCCCCCACCAATAACTTAAGCGATGTATTTGATTTTGTAATTGGCTCATGGACTAGACTTTTATGGGTTCCGAGGTCACTCCTTGCTACATGTTCTAACACGGTCATTGAGTGAATGAATAACAACAATGCTCGTTGCAAAAACAGTGCTAATAAAAAGTGGCATCCTAATCACTCTTTTGAACTCCCACTAGGAGTTCAGACGTCAATCCAAGCCCATCATATGAAGGTGCTTTGAGAATGGCCTGAGATATTATGTAACGTGGTATTCTACCTTTT
Organism: Hafnia paralvei ATCC 29927; assembly: GCF_001655005.1. Taxonomy (GTDB): domain Bacteria; phylum Pseudomonadota; class Gammaproteobacteria; order Enterobacterales; family Enterobacteriaceae; genus Hafnia; species Hafnia paralvei. The sequence goes on along the minus strand of NZ_LXET01000013.1, from coordinate 105,781 downwards.
GATGGTGATCAAAAAACACTGAATTCAATTATAATTTGCGCTTAATCCAGATTTATCCTGTAAGCATCTTTCTTTCTCTATTAACTAAATAGATTAAATATTGAACCAATGTTAAACCAAAATTTAAAAAGCTAATAAAATGCTAGACGCTAACGATGGTGAAACTTACCCTTTCCATCATTAATCACCAAAGATTGATAACTCATTCATAGCTCGAAAGATTTTGTCTTTAGTACATCTATGATTGACGCCTCAGCCTGACTATGCCTAAATCAGAGGCTGATATCTCTAAAACGAGATGATTAGACGACGATGAATATTCATAAACTAAAACGACGTACTAACGTCCAAATGACCAAAATTGTACTGCTGATCAGCTTTATCATTTTGATTGGTCGGTTACTCTACGCTTCCTTTGGCGCGATTTCCCATCATCAGGATAAAAAGGAAAATCAGCAAATCGCACCAACTGAGAAATCTCAGCCACTTCAACTCGATACTGAATCTGCAAAACCTGCGCAGAAAAAAGACGCGCAGACACCGCTTAAAGACTAAGCTTTAAGCAGGCAAATTTACGCCTACAACCTCATAATGAATAAGAAAAAGGAATTACTTTTCTGATGCCCGTCATTGCAAAAAATCATGTTAAACAACGCGCAGAAGACCGTTTCCGTATCCTGCAATTACTGCTTAATAATAAATCGCTATCTGAAGGTATCCTCGGCAAACTTGAGGATCCAGAACAACTGCACAACCCAGAACTCCTCGACCAAACCGCTGAAATAAAATCACTCGTTAATAAACTGCCCGCGCCGGATCTGGCTGATACACTGGAAGCGCTCCCCGCGGATGAGCGTCATGCGCTTTGGCGTTTAGTGGGTAAAGAGAAGCGTGGTAAAACACTCGTCGAAGCCTCTGAAAGCGTTTGGGACAGCCTTATCGATGAAATGAGTGACAAAGAACTGCTAACCGCATTACGGTCACTTGATATCGATGAGCAGGTTTATCTCGGACAGTACCTCCCGCGTAATCTGATGGGACGTCTACTGACATCGATGGAGCCGGAACAACGTGCGCAGGTTCGCGAAGTCATTCGCTACGGTAAACATACCGTTGGCGCTATTATGGACTTCGAAATTATCACCGTACGTCCCGATGTTTCACTCGCTACCGTACAACGTTTTTTACGCATGCGCGGGGCTATTCCCCTTAACACAGACAAGCTCTTTGTCACCGATAGAACCAATCGTCTACTGGGTGAACTTTGTTTAACGACCGTGCTGCTGAACAAGCCAGAAAAACGCGTCAGTGAGGTCATGGATAAAGATCCCGCAACATTCGATCCGGAAGATAATGATGAAGAAGCAGCGCGAACCTTCGAACGTGATGACTTACTCAGCGCCCCAGTGGTTGATGCCAAAGGTAAGCTGATGGGACGCCTCACCATTGAAGATATCGTTGACGTGGTTTATGAGGAAAGCGATACCGATTTACGTCGTATGGGGGGCTTGAGTGCCGAAGAAGATGTCTTCGCCCCAGTCACTAAAGCGGTAAAAACACGTTGGGCATGGCTGGCGCTTAATCTTTGTACTGCCTTTATCGCATCACGCGTCATTGGGTTATTTGAACACACCATTTCTCAGCTCGTCGCACTGGCTGCGCTGATGCCGATTGTGGCTGGAATTGGTGGCAATACCGGTAATCAAACCATCACCATGATTGTTCGAGCCTTAGCGTTACAACATATTCAAGCAGGTAATATCTCGTTTTTATTACTGCGCGAACTCGGCGTGGCCTTGATTAACGGAATTGTCTGGGGAGGGCTCATGGGGCTTGTCACCTATCTGCTCTATCATAATGCGGCGATGGGCGGCGTTATGACGCTAGCAATGATACTAAACCTCCTGATGGCGGCGCTGATGGGGGTGGTTATCCCAATGACAATGACCCGTTTCGGTCGCGATCCTGCCGTGGGCTCCAGCGTGCTTATCACTGCAATAACGGATACCGGTGGGTTCTTTATCTTTCTTGGATTAGCCACTTTATTCCTGCTTTAATTAGCTAAGAACCGCCCTAATTTATCATTAGCCCCATAAAATACGGTTTTTTTTGGGGTTATAACCAAATCACCCATCAAATGTAAGTCTATAAACTATTTGTTATGGCTATTAATGTTGCACATAGTGGCATTTAGACTAACATTCGTGCAAATGCCAGCGTAAAAAACATTAAAATATTAATGTATTACTCGCTCATCGCTAAGGTTAGGGTATGGATGTTAGTCTAGATGTGAGAGTTGAAAAAAAGCCCCATATCGTTGTCACACTCGCGGTTTTTGCTGGCTTGATTTATTCTCTGGCCTGCTTTTGCATTACTCTCACTCAGCATGATACCAATTTAGCTTCGCTATGGTTTCCAACTGCGGCCACCATTGCCTTTTTGTTCCATCATAAAAAACGGCTATGGCCTCTTTTCCTGATTACAGCACAGCTAGCCACTATGGCAGCGAATTGGACCTTCTTCCCTATCAGTTTATTCTCGGTTCAATTAGCACTAATCAACCAAATTCAGGCTGTGGTATGCACGCTGCTTTTAAGTAAATTCCTCAATCATAAATCGCCGATCGACGGTCTACATACTTGGTTCAAGTTTGTGATCTGCAGTGTCATTGTCTCACCGCTGCTCAGCGCAACTTTAGCGGCGATTGTTGTCTCGTTACATGGGCTTGCCACTTTTAATCAGGTATTCGGTGTCTGGTTTATGTCCGAGTCAATCAGCGTGATGGCGCTAACACCGGTAGGCCTGTTGTATTACTACGGTTTCTTACAAAAAAGCCTCCGCGAACAGACCATGGTGGAATGTATTACGATTATTACTATTGCGCTTATTTCATGTTTTTACGCCATGCAATATCTCCCTTTTCCCTTTACTTTTGCCGTCATTCCAATGCTCTGGGCCGCTATCCGTCTGCCGCTGCTACAGGCTTTCACCAGTTTCTTATGCGTGATTATCTTATTGGCAATCATGATTGCTTACCACATTGTTGATATTCGTGCTGCATATCCCTCAGTGAACGATGTTCTCCTGTATACCCCGCTCTTATTGGTATTACTACCGGTCAACTCAGTAGCAGTATTGATGCATGCATTTCGTTCAGAGCGCGATCACATTGAGGAAAGCGAAACTCGTTTTCGTAACGTCATTGAGTTCTCTGCCATTGGTACCGCCTTAGTCGGGCTCGATGGCCGTTGGATACAAGTTAACCCAGCGCTTTGCCAAATGCTGGGGTATCCGGCTGATGTGCTTACCGACATGACGTTTCAGGATATCACTCATCGCGATGACCTAGAGACAGATTTGCGCCAACTTAATGCGTTAGTTGACGGTGAGATCAATAGCTACAGCATGGAAAAACGCTATCTACGCAGTTCAGGTGAGAGCATCTGGACACTGCTGAGTGTTTCGTTGATCCGCGATCCTCAGGGAAAGCCGCTGTATTTTGTATCGCAGATAAAAGATATCAGTGAGATAAAAAATAACGAAAGATATAAACAACAACTGCTCGATAAGCTTTATGAAGAGAAAGAGCGACTGCACATTACGCTGACCTCTATCGGCGATGCTGTCATCAGCACCGATAGCTATAAACACGTCACCTTCATGAACCCAGTAGCGGAGAAAATGACGGGATGGACACAACTGGAAGCACTGGGGCTTCCCATTGATAACATCGTACATCTCTACGATGGTGTTGATGGTGATACCGTTCATCCGCTACGTATTGATGAAGTCAGTCATGCAAAACGCACAGAAGACCGATTGATTCTAAAAAATCGGCAAGGAGCTCACTTTGACGTGCAGAGTCGCGTCTCAGAGCTCACCGATATCCATCGTAACCTCATGGGTTACGTTTTGGTCTTCCAAGATGTGAGCGAATCCCGTGAGCTACTGCGTAAACTCTCTTACAGTGCCCTGCATGACCCACTAACCGGATTACCTAACCGCGTAAGCTTCGAGCAGGCACTAAAACGAGCCCTACGTCAGGCCGTTGAAGAAAAACGCACTCACGCACTGGTGTTTCTCGATCTGGATCGATTCAAAGCGGTTAACGATAGCGCGGGTCATGCGGCCGGCGACGCACTGCTGCAAAAAATTAGCCAATCAATGTTATCCCATACCCGCCCACCAGATATGCTCGCCCGCCTCGGCGGAGATGAGTTTGCTTTTATCCTGCTTGATTGTGAAATCCATAAAGCCAAAGAACACATCACGCGCATTATCAATGAAATAAATGACTATCTCTTCGAATGGGAAGGCAAGCTACATCGCGTGGGTGCCAGTGCTGGAATGACGGTGATTAATTCCGGTAACGCAATCGCTGCCGATTTGATGAATCAGGCCGATATTGCCTGCTACACAGCAAAACACAGCGGTCGCGGCAAACTCATGTGCTACGAGCCAAAACACAAGCTGCATATTAACTATGAGAAAGGACTACTCAGCGGTGAGGATATCGATGCCATCTTGGCTGAGGATCGAATACACATTTTGGCACAGGGAATAGCGCCCCCTAAAACACCTCGTGCTATTGCCTTTTATAATTTAGAGCTCATGCCTTATCAGAATAATGGCGTCAATATTTTACCCGAGCTTTTTCTGGAATCATGCTTCCAGAGCCACCGACGAGAACATGTCGATCGTTGGCTACTACATAAAGTGTTAAACCACACCTCTCAAGCGCTGAAATATAAAGGCGTCAGTGTCGCGTTGCCTCTGGCAAGCAGCAGTCTCTGTAACGCTCAATTTACCGCACAGTTAATTGAAATGCTGCAACAGTCGGCTCTCCCTACTTCTCGATTGCTCATCCGTGTACCTGAAAGCGCAGTAAATGAAGACTATGCGCAATCACTGCCCGCGCTAAAGGAGCTGTCTGAGCTTGGTTGTCGACTTATTGTCGAGGATTTTGGACGTAACCTCAGCGCCATAGAGCGGCTAGAGTCGGTCAATATTGAATACGTAATGATTACCCCCACGCTAATTACCAACGTACATTGCAATCAAATGGATGAAGTTTTGGTATCTATCATTCACGGCAACGCGTGGCGGCATGGAGCTCAAACCATTGCAGGGCCTGCCGATATACAGGCTACGTTGCTGACACTGGACAGCATAAAAATCGATCTTGCGTTTGGTAACATGATTCAAGAGGTAAAACCGCTTACGGCAGTCCTTGAGGATGGCTATTTCGGCATGAATTAGCCTCAATCGCCTAAGCCGGAATGTTTACACCTTCGCGTTCCAGCAGCCATACTTTGCGATTTATTCCGCCGGCGTAGCCAGTTAATTTACCCGATGTACCAATCACGCGATGGCACGGAATGACGACTGACCAAGGGTTATGCCCGATGGCCTGAGCCACCGCGCGTACACCTCTCGGATTCCCCACTTTGATAGCAACATCCATATAGCTACAGGTTTCACCGCAAGGAATTTCACGGAGTGCCTGCCAAACAGCCTGCTGAAATGGCGTTCCTCTCACTGCTAGTGGAAAATCGAAACAATCGCTCTGACCAGAAAAATAGGCGAGTAGCTGAGGCTTAACAGCATCCAGCAAAGGATGATTATTTAGCACCTGATGCAGACTAAAATCAGGAAGATACTTTTGTCCGTCAAAGTAGATACCGTGCACACTCTCTTCGTCGAACAGCACAAACATCTCCCCTTGGGGCGTTGCAAAATGACCGTAGTTCATTAGATTGTCTCCGTTGTCCAACTATCGTTATGCCATAAATGTAAAGTGGCATAGGCTCGCCACGGCCGCCAATGTTCGGCGTAGTGCACGATTTTGCTCGGCGTCATCTGGGGAAAGCGCTGCTTTATCAGATAATCCCCTTGTAAAAAAGCATCTGGCCAGCTCCATGCTCGCATCGCGATATAAGTTGCCGTCCAACTCCCAATGCCCGGAATTGCCGTAATCGCCGCAATGCCTCCTTCAATATCCAGCACATCCTCTAGCGATAAACGACCTTCACTCACTTCTTTTGCTAAATGTACAATGCTCGCAGCACGTTTAAGAGGAATTCCGATCGTTTTCAACGCCTCGGGGGTTACCCGAGCGAGTTGATGTGCATCTGGGAATATGACCTTCAATTCATCCCACGGGGTATCTACAGTCTCCCCCCAACGTTCTGCGACGGCAGAAGCAAACTTTGCCGCCATTTTCACGCTAACCACCTGCCCTAAAATCGCCCTAACTGACTGCTCGAACGCATTTACACAGCCAGGTAGCCGTAATCCGGTATTTTGGGCAAGACTGCCTAGTCCGGCAGAAATTGCCACTGGGTCGGCGTCCAGATCCAAAAGTTGACGCACCCGCCGCAGAACCTCTGGCGCATGTGGTGCCAAAGAATCAGAAATCAGTACCTTTACACGGCAGCGCGACGCCTCTGGATGCAAAACTATCCAACCGGCCGCATCGCCAATCCGTAAAGTGCGCTGATAGTCACCGTTCGCAGTAACGCTATCTACACCTGAAACGCTACGCGCAGCGAGAAAACCCAGCATCCACTCCCAATCATAGGGAGGACGATAGCTCAGCGACAGCGTTAACCCGTCTTCCTGCCCTTTGTTATTTGCCCGTAGAGAACTTGGCGTCATTCGATATCTCGCACTAAACAATTCGTTAAAACGGCGTAGGCTGCCAAATCCCGCGCTGAGCGCAACGTCTGCCAGCGGCAAATGGCTGTCCATTAACAACCGCTTAGCCTGCAACAAACGGTAGGACTGCGCGTACTCAATGGGCGAGGCGCCAAAACGATCGGCAAATACACGGCGCAGTTGGCGATCGGAAATCCCTAATCGTGTCGCTAACTCTTCACAACTATGCTGGGTTAAAAAACCCTGTTCAATCAGTTGAACCGCAAGCTGCATGTAGCGGCTGGAAAGATCGACTATCGACAATCCTGGAGCCAGCTCTGGGCGGCATTTAAGACAGGGGCGGTATCCATCACGCTCCGCTGCGGCGGCACTGGGATAGAAGTGGCAGTTCTCCGCTTTTGGCGTACGAGCCCCGCAAACCGTACGGCAATATATTTTGGTTGATGACACGCCAACAAAAATGCGCCCATCAAACTTAGGATCACGCGCTTTCAATGCCGCATACCAGATTTCATGATTGCCGTTCATACTTCCTCCTGCCGTTTCTGTCTACAGCTTATCCTTTATTGACGGTTCTGACTCGCGGAAATCGGACATTGATATCACCACCGGTTCGGCTACATCCGTAAGGTAAAATCGCGATGAGAGGAGAGTTATTTGATGAAAACGGCGCAATAGAGTAAAGTCGCCGCCCTTCATGGCATGGGGAACGTTGGAGAACATATGTTTATTGGATTCGATTATGGTACCGCAAACTGCTCTGTGGCAGTGATGCGAGGTGACCAACCTGAGTTATTACCTCTTGAGCAGGATTCTCCGTATCTGCCCTCAATGTTATGCGCGCCCACTCGTGAAGCAGTGAGCGAATGCTTACATCGTCATTGGCAAGTGCCAACCGGCAGTGATGAAAACCAACAGCTATTGCGCCGAGCAATAAACTTTAACCGCGAAGAAGATATTCCTGTAAACAGCGATAGCATCCAATTTGGTTTAAAGGCTCTTGGAATTTACGTGGAAGATCCTGAAGAAGTCTACTTCGTAAAATCACCTAAATCATTTTTGGGCGCAAATGGTCTTAAGCCCCAGCAGATCGCCATGTTTGAAGATCTGGTGTGCGCCATGATGTACCACATCAAACGTCAGGCCGAAAGTTCGCTTAATCATCCTATTACTCAGGCCGTTATCGGACGGCCAATCAATTTTCAAGGCACTGGGGGCGAAGAGGCAAACGCACAGGCACAGGGTATTCTCGACCGTGCCGCACATCGCGCAGGTTTCCAAGACGTTACATTCCAGTTCGAACCCGTGGCCGCAGGCTTAGATTTTGAAGCCACACTCAGTGAAGAGAAAAAAGTGCTCGTGGTCGATATCGGTGGTGGGACAACCGACTGCTCGGTGCTGTTAATGGGGCCACAATGGCGGGAACTTAGCGACCGCCACGACAGCCTGTTAGGCCACAGCGGGTGCCGCGTAGGCGGAAACGATCTGGATATCATGCTGGCCTTCAAACAGATGATGCCATTGCTGGGTGCAGGGGGAGTCACAGAGAAAGGTACAGCGCTGCCGGCACTGCCTTATTGGAACGCCGTCGCCACGAATGATGTGCCTGCGCAAAGCGATTTCTACAGCACTGCTAACGGCCGTATGCTGCGTGATTTAATCCGCGATGCGGCTGAGCCCAATAAGGTTGAACTGCTACTGAAAGTTTATCAGCAACGTTTGAGCTATCGTTTAGTGCGTGCTGCTGAAGAAAGCAAAATTGCGCTTTCCCAACAAGAGAGCATCAGCACAACTTTAGACTTCATTGCGAAAGGTTTGGTACAGCATCTGAATGCGCACGAATTGGCAGAGGCGATTATTCAACCGCTGGAGCGTATCCAAGAACAGGTCAACAGCGCATTAACGGTTAGCAATATCACTCCTGAAGTCATTTATCTGACCGGAGGAAGTGCTCGCTCACCGATTATCCGAGACGCACTGGCACGCCAGTTACCGGGCATCCCAATCGTCGGCGGTAACGATTTTGGTTCTGTAACGGCAGGCTTAGCGCGTTGGGCTCAGCGCGTGTATCGTTAGCCGGTTAGTAAGCACTTAATCTGCACGGCGTAGCGGTAAAATATCGCTACGCCGCTTAGCCAACGCGTTAGCGTGTGATGATAGGCTCAGGTTTTATCCGCCGGTGGCGTGCTATTTGACTGTGCAGCCGCAGCATCCAGACGTGCAGTCAGCGTACGAATCGCTTCGGTGAGCGCCTGAATCTCCTTCTCTTTCAACAAATCTATTTTTTCGTGCAACAACTCAATTTCCAGTTCAGCTTTGACGTTAATTTCAAAATCATTCTCAGCTCTTTTCCGATCCATATCACTCTGACGCGTTTGGCTCATCATAATGGCCGGAGCCGTATAAGCGGCCTGAAACGAGAGTAATAAGTTCAACAGAATAAACGGATAGGGATCCCAAGCGTTATGCCCAAACCACGCATTACCGGCCATCCAGCAAGCCAGCAGAACACTTTGGATAATGATAAAACGCCACGAGCCAATGGTGCTGGTGACGCCGTCTGCCATACGTTGGCCAAAGGTTAACGTAGGGGCTGTCGGAGATGCCGCGCTAGCGGCTTTCTTCTGATTAAGAAATCTTTCTCGGCGTAACCGGCGGGATTCACGTAGCTTTTGTAGTAAGGAGTTGTCGTTAATGTTCATGGCGTTTCTCTGTTGCAGGCACTGGTAGCCATCACGAATAGAGCAAACCAATGTCAAGATACTCACACTTTGGCAATAGCGCCCGAATTCGTCAAACGCGATTCCCTATAAATTTTGCCAAACAAAGGATAACCCAAGCATTTATTCTCATTTGCGATACATGATTCAGGTCACGAAATAAGGTTATTTTTTAGCAGTTACGTGAATGTTTGAGGCCTAAATAAGTTGTAAATTTGTTAGCTTTTTAGGCATGTTTTTTGCCACAGATAAATAAAATGAAAAAATAGCACGAAAAGCAAAAAAGAAATGCCTCAAGTAGGCTTACACATCTTGTCAGATTGCCCCCCTTGGGGCAAAATACGCGCCCTGCAAATGGCCGATGTTTAAAATGACATCGGTTATTTTTTTGCATCAGGTAATGAGTTTTATAACTGAGGCCGGCTTATAAACCGGACATGATAATCGCTATTTAGCGGCACATTTAGCCGCGCTACTACTGAGGAAACTTAGATGGGGCAATCATTCGCTTTCGCGCCGGGATTCACTGGCATGCGCTGCAGCAGCAGCGACTATGGGGCAGGAGCTTCTTTCTCCGCTCGCACCTCTTTTACACCTTCCCTGTCCGAATATTATTCAATTATTAGTAGTATCTTCACACGAAGTTTTCCTGTGATCTCTCCGCTTTGCGCAACATCGAACCAAAAAGTCGAGAGCATGGGAGGACTGCGTCATGGCGATTAATACCGCACCTCAAAAACGTGTAGAACTCCGTAAAACATTGACGCTTGTCCAAGTCGTCATGATGGGGTTAGCGTATCTGCAACCGATGACCATTTTTGATACCTTTGGTATCGTCAGCGGTCTGACAGATGGCCACGTTGCAACGTCTTATGCTATTGCTCTGATTGCAGTGCTTTTCACTGCAGTTAGTTACGGAAAGCTGGTTAAACGCTTCCCGTCAGCTGGCTCAGCTTATACCTACGCGCAGAAGGCGATTAGCCCGCACGTTGGTTTTATGGTGGGTTGGTCTTCTCTGCTTGATTATCTGTTTATGCCGATGATCAACATTTTGCTGGCTAAAATTTACCTAGAAGCGATTTTCCCAGGCGTGCCGTCTTGGATCTTCGTTGGTGGTTTAGTGACGCTGATGACGCTGTTTAACCTACGAGGCATTAACCTCGTTGCAAACTTGAACTCCATCATTGTGGTGATTCAGGTTTCTATCATGGTTATTTTCTTGGGTCTGGTCATCCACGGTATTTACGGTGGTGAAGGTGCCGGTACGCTGATCAGCAGCCGTCCGTTCATCTCTGAAAATGCGCATGTAATACCAATGATAACCGGGGCAACGATACTCTGCTTCTCGTTCTTGGGCTTTGACGGCATCAGCTCATTGTCCGAAGAAACGCCAGATGCAGGCCGCGTTATCCCTAAAGCGATTTTCCTGACTGCGCTGATTGGCGGTGTGATCTTTATCGTGGTGTCGTACTTCTTACAGTTGTACTTCCCAGATATTTCACGCTTCACCAACCCAGATGCATCACAGCCAGAAATCATGCTGTTCGTTGCAGGTAAGTTCTTCCAGTCTATTATTCTGGTGTTCTCCTGTGTGACCGTACTGGCTTCAGGCATGGCAGCACATGCTGGCGTTTCTCGTCTGATGTATGTTATGGGTCGTGATGGCGTATTCCCTGAGCGCCTGTTCGGGTATATCCATCCTAAATGGCGTACTCCGGCGTTCAACGTACTGCTGGTTGGTGCAATTGCACTGTCTGCTGTTTCCTTTGACTTAGTCACTGCAACGGCGCTGATTAACTTTGGTGCACTGGTCGCGTTCACTTTCGTGAACCTGTCAGTGATCTCTCAGTTCTACATTCGTGAAAAACGTAATCGTACGCTGAAAGACACCATTAACTACCTGATCCTGCCGGTTCTGGGTGCTGCGACCGTAGGCGTTCTGTGGGTGAACTTGGAAGAAAGCTCCATGACGTTAGGCCTGATTTGGGGCGCTATTGGTCTGGGCTACTTGACCTTCCTGACCCGCCGTTTCCGTCAGCCGCCTCCACAGTACGATGCAGAAATCGCTCAGTAAAAACTCTACCTGATTAACTGAAAAAGCCCGCAATGCGGGCTTTTTTTTCATCGGAAGGTTAGTACTTACTCAGGCAGCAAAACTTTACGCATCCGCGCATTCTCAAGAACCTGTCCGCCTAGCTCAACTTTTTGGGTAAAAACGACCTCAAAACCGTTGCGAACAAAAAACGGCTGGGCCGTGAGGCTGACATAAGCATAAACTTCTGGCAAATGTTGCTGCCGAGCGCGATGCAGGATCTTCGCCATCATCAGACGCGCAATGCCCTGATGGGCAAACGGTGCCGCAACATAAAACTGATCGATTAAACCGTCTGGCTGTAGATCGAAGTAAGCACTAACCACGTCATCGATAATGACCACAGTAGGCTGAATACGCTCCAGCGTTGCTCGCCAACACTCTGGCGCCTGACTAGCCTGAATCCACGCGGTACGCTGCTCTTGGGTATATTCTCGGGCGGTAAGCTCAGAAACCGCGGATTCATAAACGTGCCGTAGCGGTAAAATATCCGCCTCGACAAAAGGTCGAAATCGAATTTGACGCATAGCATTAAGCTTTAGTTGCCAGCATGACGCTTGAAGCTTTGATCAACGCGATCACACGACTTCCGTTGCTCAATGCCATCTCTTCTGCGCTTTCATTGGTAATCACAGACGTCAGCGTAATGCCTTGATCGGTTTTGATGTGCACCGTCGAATTCACCGCACCTTTAAGCAATGCGCTGACTTCCCCAGCAAACTGGTTACGGGCAGAGAATACTAAACCACAGTCAGCCGAAGCGAGGATCACCCACGGCGCTTTAATTAAAGCCACGGCCTCTTTGCCTTTTGCCAATCCCATCGCTTGTTTGCTGGTATGAGTCACGACAGCAACAATTTTAGCACCACCGTTGAGAGTTAATTCCACCTCATCGTTCACCGCCCCATCCGCTACCGCTGAGATAACACCGCTTAGTTGATTACGTGCAGAAACAGACATTCGACTCTCCTTGAAAATTAGACGTGTAGAAACCATTTCCGATAGTAACAGATGCCTATCATAACAACAGGAGCATCCACAGCGACTGTGACCCCTATAGTCTATGCATCAATCGATACCTCATCAGCTCGCCGTGAACGTTCATACCCAGAATAGTAATAATCCTGAAGCCCTCGCTCTTCGCTACCATGGAAAAAATCGGCGATTGCGTCTCGCTCAAGCCCATAATCACGAGCCAGTTCACCAGCTCGGCAAGCGGCCATATACCGATTATCAACTCTTTTTCCGAAACTATGCGCAAAACCACACACAAATCCGCGGCGATAGTCAAAACAGCGCTGATTCATCTCTGAAGCCGTTTTCGGCTCGTATGCCCGAACACCATCCATCACGCCTTCACCAAAATGGTTTTTCACATCATCCTCCACGATCCACCAACCCTGTGAGATAACCTCGATAACCCGCTATACTTGAGCAAATAGTGCTCGTTATATAAATTATTATATAACGATTTTATCAACAAAAGGTATACCCTACGCGAGGTATGCCAAGGAGTAGTCCGATATTTAATCTGAAACGATTCTGGGCTATGACGAACATCTCACAACCGAGTATAATCGCCGGCTTGATTCAAGAGCAGCGCAGAATAGCGATTCTGTAACCACCATGTTCTGTAACTATAAAGTTCTGTAACAACTATTTATTAGAGGAATAAAAATGGCTGATGAATTTGATAATGCCAGTGCACTGGAAGAGTTAGAGCGTGATTTAGCCTTGGCTAATCGCCAAAAGACGCAAATGCCGTTTACCGGTATGTGCTATAACTGCCACGAAAAAATCGAAAGTGGCAATTTCTGCGATAAAGACTGCTGCGAAGATTGGCAGAAAGCACAATGGGCTAAATCACAGCGCCAGCGCTAATATGTGATGAATAAGTCATTATTTATAATTCTAATATCTCAGAGATAATGTAATGATGTAGGCCATATCTAATTCATTAATTTCATTATCTTTGAGACGATAGGAAAATAAGCGATGTCGCCAATGCCTGAAAAAATAAGCTACCACGTGAATAAACCAATCACCGTTGAGCAATTTGTACAGTTATTGTCTGAAACGACGCTTGGCCCTCGTCGTCCATTGAATAATCATGAGTGCTTGGCTGGGATGCTAGAACATGCCGATATTCTCGTAACCGCTTGGGCAGGAGAGCGTCTTATCGGTGTGGCTCGATCGGTAACTGATTTTCACTATTGCTGCTATCTGTCTGATCTCGCGGTATCAGAGTCTGTACAAAAAGGGGGAGTTGGTCAGGAATTAATAAAAATGACTTGTCGTCAGCTAAAGCCTGACTGCAAAATTATTCTCCTCGCAGCACCACTGGCTCAAGAATATTACCCACGTATCGGATTTGATAAACACCCAAGCGCATGGACCTGTACAGCTCAGCAGTTCTGCTGACTTTCACTTTGCCTCCGTTCTAATCACCATTTAGAGAGAAGCACCAGCCTGAGAAGTGATGCAGGAGCGGCGTGGTAGATTTGGCTGGATTTTGGTTTTATTTTCTCAATATTCATTTTTAGTCTAAGAAAGGGGAACACTTCCCCTTTCAGAATTAGCCATACGTGCGAAAACTTTTGAATTCTGTGCGTCAATACAGCATTTGTATGACCTATTCTAGATAGTGTGACAATGATCACAATGAAACACCGTTTTGAAGTATAAAAAGGATTTATCCACATTGATATTTCAAGGCGATAATAATGACAACCACAGTTAAAAGTTATATTTCAGACAACAAATCCACTATCGATAATCTAGTGCTTCGCTTTTGTTGGGGTGTCGCTGCATTAGGTATTGTCGCCTGTATCCTACTCACCAAAATGTATTGGTAAATAAATTCCTATTTCTTTCTTACTTTTTTCAAACAAAAACATCTCCAATTGAGGAGTCATGCTTGTCAATTAAGCCTGATTTTAGGGGAAGTACATCGATGGGGTCGTAGCGGCGAAGCCGCCGACAACTTTGCAGGGAGCAAAGTTGAACAACGCTTTAGCGTTGCCCCCTAGGGTGGAACACATGGATGTGTTCCATAACCGCCCAGTGGTGTGCTAACCCTGTGTATCTCGATCTCTTAAATGAACAGCATTACCGTCCGAGGAGATGTTTTTTTTTACATCAGATACTTAAGCCAACAAAATTTTTTGCAGTTCACTCAGTGAGCTTACTTGATAACTTGGTGAAATTCCTTCGGGCAAATCACTTCCCGCTGAGTTCACCCAGCAGGTATCAATGCCTGCATTAATTCCACCTAAAATATCAGAATGCGGATTGTCCCCGACCATCAAAATACGTTCTTTAGGCGGATTATTCATCAGTGAGAAAGCATATTCAAAAATACCAACGTCTGGTTTTGCAATACCTACCTGCTCAGAAATCACCAACGTCGAAAAGGCATCCTTCATTCCTGTGCGCTCTAAGCGGATTGTCTGCAATTGGGTAAAACCATTCGTGATGATACCTAAGTTCGCCTTACCGCTTAACGCGTTAATTAGCTCCCTTGCCCCAGGCAACACATCACAAATATCAGCCATCGCTTGTAGGAACGCTTCATTGATGTGATTGGCTGTCACGCCCAGACGCTGAGACCACAGCTCGAAACGAGTTGTCTGTAACTGCTCTGCGTTGATGCGCCCGTCCTGGTAATCAACCCATAGAGGCTGATTCACTGACTGATATTCAGCATAATCACTATCGGTAAAATCAACGTTAAAACGAGAGAACATCAGCTTTAAGCCTTCAAAAGCATCAAACCGGAACAATGTCTCATCCGCATCAAAAAGAACCCAACTGTATTTCATTACGCTCGCCTCTCTCGTCATTTCACTCTTTAAAGCCTATCCAAACGTTCAAATAGTTCGTCTTACATTAAAATCTGCCGCTTAGAATAGCGTAAACCCCGAACATTTTCTTAACAAAATATTCGGGGCTTAAGATTTAATTATTATTAGCGTTGCAAAAGAAAACTATGCGTAGAGAGAAATATCCCCAATAGGTCGCGTTTTAAATCGACGATGTAACCAAAGATACTGTTCTGGCGCCCGCAAAATTTCTTTTTCTATTACCGCGTTAATAAATTCCGCAGCCGCTTGTTCATTATCGTAAGGATAGTCTTTTAGACCAGGCTGAATAATCAAATGATAACCACTGCCGTCTGGTTTACGGATCAGAACGGTAGTCAGCAAAACGGGCTTGGCTAATTTAGCAATAGTAAAGGTCCCGTTGGTCGTCGCCGCTTTTTTTACTGCGAAGAACGGCGCGAACGAACTTCCTTTTGGCCCAAAGTCTTGGTCTGGTGCAAACCAAACGGCTTCACCGGCCTTCAAAGCATGAACCATACCGCGCAGATTGCGACGGTCAATCATTGCTTTATTAGAACGAGAACGACCGCGAGTCTGCACGTATTCCATAACTTTGTTGTTGTGCTTGCGATACATGGCCATCATTGGTCGACACAAGCCCATCACGCGCCCGCCAAGCTCAAGAGACATAAAGTGTACGCCAATTACCATCACGCCCCGCTTCTCTTCCAGAGCTGCGTTCAGGTTTTCAATACCACTGACGTCAAACCACTTTTTGATACGCTCATCAGACCAGAACCACGCCATGCCCGTTTCTAACAATCCCATACCTAGCGAGGTAAAATTGTCCGTGACACGCGCGTCTAATTCTTCTGGAGAGAGATCGGGAAAGCACAATTCAAGATTACGGCGTGCAATGGTGACACGGCGTTTTAGAAAACGTTTAGAGATTCGTCCCATAGCTCCGCCAAGACGGCGAATGATCGGATAAGGCAATTGAACCAATAAATATAAAATACCTAATCCAAACCAAAGAAACCAATGACGCGGATGTAACAAGCTTTTAGAAAAAGCAGAATGTTTCACGATAGACCTTCTTTCTTTACACATACCCATGGCGTATCGCATAAAGAAAAATTTATCTATAGCGGTACATTATTGTATTTGACTCGCCGTGTTCGATTAAGTTGCAGCGAAATTAAAACTTAATAAATCGCGACAGTGTCGCATAGCAGATTTATCTTATCTGTCTTATTTTTCAGAAAGATACTAAATTTACAAATAATAACTTTTAATGATATTAGCAGACAAAATAAAACGGGCCCTGAATATACAGGACCCGTTCTAATTAAATGATTACCGGTTTAGCAATTTAGGATTTCCTAAAATCACAAACTCTGGTGGTCACTTAGCAATATTACAGAGCTACAACGTTAGCTGCTGAAGGACCTTTCTGGCCATTTTCAACAGTGAACTCAACACGCTGGCCTTCGTCCAGAGTTTTGAATGCGGTGCTCTGAATTGCAGAGAAGTGAACGAAAATGTCTTTGCTGCCGTTGTCTGGAGTGATGAAGCCGAAACCTTTACCAGCGTCAAACCATTTTACTAAGCCAGTCATTTTATCAGACATGATATTTCCTAATTTATTTAAAGTAGAGTCGCCGCTCTCGGGCGAAAAAGGTCTGTTCTATCAGAGGACGTACGGGAGCACTAAAGAAGGAAATTCATGAGCGAAGTGATACACATCGCTAAACAAAGAACTGCTTTACTAAAATGTCTTTCATACTGGTTCTGCATTACAAACCGTAGGCATTAACTCATGTTTGGTACTTTTACGCAAGCACTATCATGATAATTTGCCATATATAAAAAAAAGGTAACAAAATCAAAGCAAAAAATACCATTTGCATTGCAAGGATATCGTATCAGAAAAAATAATTTTCTATGAAATTATATTGCCAGAAAAATTTAGGAAAGTTCATCAACATGAAAGTTCATCAACATAGTGCGCCTAAACCTTCGGCGCACATTTTTCCTACTCTTCTACTTTTTTGAAGGCTTTCTTCATACGAGAACGTTTAGTGATAAGACTCGATAAGCGCAAGACGTTCCTTGCGATGCAATTTTTTATCTGACCGCATAATGCCATAAGCAACACTAAATAAGCACAGCATAAACGGGAGCTCATAGAGTTCTTCTAACAAATCCTGATACTGTCGATCCCTAATAAAAAGCGGAGATAATAAACGATGATGTTCAATCGTATCAGAAATAAGGAAGCTTACGACCATCAGTAATACTGTCCATAGAGGAATACTTTGGTATTTAAACCTTATGGCAATGTCTTTACGTAATGCAGGGATTAAAAGCATAAGTAATAGCGTACCAATAAGAACGACTGAAATAGTCCTAAAGTAAATCTTATTTACCTCTGGAAAAAAATCACGTCCCCAACTAATACCCCGTCCCAAAAGAACCATCCACCATACTGTAGCCCAGCACCAAAATACCTTCTGTCGCGAAGGAAGGGTTAATGGCTTCATATAACACCAAGTAAAAATCGCGCCAAAAAGCAGCCAGACAGACTGTGCATCTTCAATGACCTGAACCACAGTCCCATGAGCAAGAGGTAATTTTAAGATAGCAAGTAGAGGAAAAGTAGCAACAATAATAGCTAGAATCGCTGTCGCAGGTGAAAGCGCTTTATTAATTTTCATAGGATTTCTACATCTAAAATGGCGATCCTATTAATTTAACAACGATACTATCATCATATTTTTCAATTTGTGCTTAGCATTAAACTCATGTCATATATAATATATGATTATAAACTACCGCACAATTTGGTAAAAAATAAAAACATCCAAAAACAACTAATTAAAATTAAATAGCCTTATTTTCATACACAGAAATAAATAAAGCACATTTCGTATAACAATATATCACTTTTCCATTTGAAGACTTCTGCTCGGTGACTCATCATGTTCTGAAACTGAAGCCAAATCCCCCAAAGCAATCAGCTCATCTAAAAGCAGCGTCAACTGCGTCATTTTCTCGCTCGAAAATGCCTGTTCAATGGCTTGATAGCCCTCTTCGACCTGCAACCGCGCCTTTTCATATAACAACTTTCCATCAGGCGTCAGTGAAATATACAGCTTACGCTGATCGCTAACCGGCTTTAGTCGCAGAATCAGTCTATCGCGTTCCTTACGCGTTAAGATCCCCGTCAAGCTAGGGCGCGATATACAGGTTTTACATGAAAGCTCATGAAAATCAATTGACTGACCATCGGCCAAAACGCGAATTATACGCCACTGCTGCTCAGTTAAATTGTGACTTTTCAAAATCGGACGGAAAAAACCCATCGCCGTTTCCCGAGCCTGCAGCAAAGCAATAGTTAAAGATTCATGCATAACGGAGCACTCTTCACAAAATCAGCCAACATCAGGTGGCAACCATAAATTTGATTATAGGTACATTTCGGCATTCTACATGTACTTACCATGAGTTTAAATTGAATCTTATTAATAACTAAATAATTTTATTTAGCGAACATCATATGTTTATGAAAGGTTACACCACAGATGATTAATTTCTTATAAAGAATCATAACAAACTGATTAATAGACAAATAATATCTTCATATGTAAAAACATTGTTACCAAGATCACACTTCAAGTTGATTCAGTTGCCTAAATGTTAAACAAGGATTAAAACATGATCATTAACATATTAATAAAAACCATTTATCGCACTAATTCGACCGTTTTCAAAGGAGTCGCTTATGAAAGGCACCGTCTTTGCCGTTGCGCTCAATCACCGTAGCCAGACAGAAGCTTGGCACGATGCATTTCTGCAACCGCCCTATAAAACACCACCTCAAACGCCGGTTTGGTTTATCAAGCCGCGCAATACCGTGATCCGCAGCGGTGATGCCATTCCTTTTCCTCAGGGTGAAGAGGTGTGTAGCGGCGCAACCATTGCCTTGGTGATTGGCAAAACGGCGCGCAAAGTCTCAGCTTCTAATGCAGCAAATTACATCGCCGGATATGCTCTGGCGAACGATGTCAGTCTGCCGGAAACCTCATTCTATCGCCCCGCGATCAAAGCCAAATGCCGTGATGGATTTTGTCCGTTAGGCGAGCTAGCGCCGCTTGCCAACGTAGACTCCATTGAAATCGTGACTGAAATCAACGGTCAAGAAGCCAATCGTTGGAGCACCGCCGATCTGAATCGTTCTGCCGCCGAGCTACTCTGCGCCCTGAGCGATTTTGCCACCCTACAGCCTGGCGATGTCATCCTACTCGGTACACCTCAGCAGCGCGTCAGCATCAAACCGGGCGATAACATCATTATCAAAGCCGCCGGTCTTCCTACGCTGGAGAACAGCGTGCGTTTACAACCCAAAAGGACGGGAGAAACAGCATGAAACACGCTCGTATCCGCTATCAAGGGAAAAAATTTGATGTCACCGTGGATGAACAACTGCGGGTTTGTTTACCCGACGGAACCACACTCACGGCCGAACAAGTGGAATGGCTCCCCCCTGCCGAAGGCACCCTGTTTGCGCTCGGCCTGAACTATGCCGATCACGCCGCTGAATTAGAGTTTAAAGCACCGGAAGAACCGCTGATCTTCATCAAAGCGCCAAATTCATTAACTGGCCACCAGCAGATCTCGGTACGCCCAGATAACGTTGAATACATGCACTATGAATCCGAACTGGTGGTGGTTATCGGAAAAACCGCGCATCAGGTAACGCCGGATGAAGCCATGGACTACGTGGCGGGTTATACCGTCTGCAACGACTACGCCATTCGCGACTATTTAGAGAACTACTATCGCCCCAATTTGCGGGTAAAAAGCCGCGATACCCTCACGCCTATTGGCCCGTGGATTATTGATAAATCAGAAATACCCGATCCACATCGTTTAGCGCTAAGCACCTACGTCAACGGCGAGCTCCGCCAGCGGGGTACCACTGCCGATCTGATTTTTGATATCCCGTTTTTGATCGCCTATTTAAGCGAATTTATGACACTCCAACCCGGCGACATGATCGCCACCGGAACCCCCAAAGGTCTGTCAGACGTAGTACCGGGAGACGAAGTGATTGTTGAGGTTGAGGGCGTAGCTCGTCTGGTCAACCGCATTATCAGCCAAACCGATTATGAGGAAAGCCTGAGATGAAAAAGGTAAATCATTGGATCGACGGTAAAAACGTTACCAGCAAGCAGTATTTTGAAACCACCAACCCAGCCACCGGTGAAGTATTAGCCGAAGTTGCCTCAGGTGGAGAAGTCGAAATTTATCAGGCCGTCGCTGCAGCCAAAGAAGCTTTTCCCAAATGGGCCAATCTCCCAATGAAAGAGCGCGCCCGTCTGATGCGTCGCTTGGGCGATTTAATTGATGAAAACGTGCCAGATATTGCGGCTATGGAAACCGCAGACACCGGTTTGCCGATTCATCAGACCAAAAACGTGTTGATCCCACGCGCTTCACATAACTTTGAGTTCTTCTCCGAAGTATGTCAGCAGATGAACGGCAAAACCTATCCTGTTGACGACAAAATGCTCAACTACACGTTGGTACAGCCCGTCGGTGTGTGTGCGCTGGTTTCACCGTGGAACGTGCCCTTCATGACCGCAACGTGGAAAGTTGCGCCTTGCTTAGCGCTCGGGAATACCGCAGTGCTGAAAATGTCTGAGCTTTCGCCGCTCACCGCCGATCGTTTAGGGGAGCTCGCGTTAGAAGCCGGTATTCCTGCCGGCGTGCTCAACGTAGTACAAGGCTACGGCGCCACAGCGGGTGACGCTCTGGTTCGCCATCATGATGTCCGCGCAGTTTCCTTTACCGGCGGCACAGCAACCGGCCGCAACATCATGAAAAACGCGGGGCTGAAAAAATATTCAATGGAGCTGGGCGGCAAATCTCCTGTGCTGATTTTTGAAGATGCGGATATTGAACGCGCTTTGGACGCAGCGCTCTTCACGATTTTCTCTATCAACGGCGAACGCTGCACCGCCGGCTCACGTATCTTCATTCAACAAAGCATCTACCCCGAGTTTGTTAAACGTTTTGCCGAGCGCGCCAACCGCCTGCGTGTTGGCGATCCGCAAGACCCTAACACTCAAGTCGGTGCGCTTATCAGTCGCCAGCACTGGGAGAAAGTGTCCGGCTACATCCGCTTAGGTATTGAAGAAGGCGCAACGCTGCTGGCCGGTGGCCCTGATAAACCTAGCGATCTGCCTGCACATTTGAAAAACGGTAATTTCCTTCGCCCAACCGTACTGGCCGACGTAGACAACCGCATGCGGGTGGCGCAGGAGGAAATATTTGGCCCTGTAGCCTGCCTGATGCCTTTCAAAGATGAAGCCGAAGGCCTGCGCTTAGCAAACGACGTGGAATATGGTTTGGCGTCCTACATCTGGACTCAGGACGTCAGCAAAGTACTACGTTTAGCACGCAGTATCGAAGCCGGCATGGTGTTTGTGAACACCCAAAACGTTCGTGACCTGCGTCAACCCTTCGGCGGTGTAAAAGCATCGGGTACTGGGCGTGAAGGCGGCGAATACAGCTTTGAAGTATTTGCTGAAATGAAAAACGTCTGTATTTCGATGGGCGATCACCCCATCCCTAAATGGGGTGTGTAGTACCTGTTTCCCTGCGTTAACCCGCAGGGAAATCCCCAGCTTATATAAAATTATTCAAGCGAGGATGTATGGGAAAGTTAGCCTTAGCAGCCAAGATCACGCACGTTCCATCCATGTATCTATCAGAGCTACCGGGTAAAAACCATGGTTGCCGTCAGGGAGCCATCGATGGCCATAAAGAAATCGGCAAGCGCTGCCGTGAAATGGGCGTAGATACCATTATCGTGTTCGATACCCACTGGTTGGTCAACAGCGCCTACCACATTAACTGCGCGGATCACTTCAGCGGCGTCTATACCAGCAACGAATTGCCGCATTTTATTCGGGACATGACCTATGACTACGACGGCAACCCCGAACTGGGGCAACTGATCGCTAAAGAGGCCTGTGCCATGGGCGTTCGCGCTCAGGCTCACAATATTCCAAGCCTGAAACTTGAATACGGCACGCTGGTACCGATGCGCTATATGAACAGCGATAAGCATTTCAAAGTTATCTCTATCTCAGCGTTTTGCACCGTTCACGCCTTTGAAGACAGCCGCAAACTGGGTCAAGCCATTCTCAAAGCCATTGAACAATACGACGGTACCGTGGCCGTTTTCGCCAGCGGATCGCTCTCTCACCGTTTCATTGACGATCAGCGCGCAGAACAGGGCATGAACAGCTATACCCGCGAGTTTGACCACCAAATGGATGAACGCGTGGTCAAGCTCTGGCGCGAAGGCCAATTCAAAGAGTTCTGCGAAATGCTGCCGGAGTACGCCGATTACTGTTACGGCGAGGGCAATATGCATGACACCGTGATGCTGCTTGGCATGCTGGGCTGGGACAAATACGACGGCAAAGTCGAATTCATTACTGACCTATTTGCCAGCTCAGGCACGGGGCAGGTCAACGCCGTTTTCCCTCTGCCGGAACAGGCATAAGGAGCTGCTATGCCACATTTCTACGCTGAATGTACCGACAATATCCGCCAACAGGCCGATCTTCCGGCGTTATTTGCCAAGGTGAACGCCGCACTGGCCGATACCGGTATTTTCCCCATCGGCGGGATCCGCAGTCGCGCAATCTGGTTAGACACTTGGCAAATGGCGGATGGGAAGCATGATTACGCCTTTGTGCATATGACGCTAAAAATCGGCAGCGGACGCAGTCTGGAAAGCCGCCAGCAGGTTGGCGAAATGCTATTCGAGCTCATTAAAACCCACTTCGCCGCGCTGATGGAAAGTCGTTATCTAGCACTGTCGTTCGAAATTGAAGAGCTGCACCCACAGCTAAATTACAAACAAAACAACGTGCATGCGCTGTTTAAGTCTTAGTTGAAAGCACTCGCCCCACTCTGCCACTGCGTTGATAGGCTGAAGGTTCGGGGCTTGAAGGCACGATAAAAGCAAAAAGGATCAACCATGACATCGCCTTTCACCACCGGCATATCGCGCGGATTATTGCGCCATCAGGCCTATATCAACGGGCATTGGCAAAGCGCGGCCGATGGACGCACCTTTTCAGTGCTCAATCCCGCCAACGGTGACACCATCGCCGAGGTCAGCGATTTATCTGGCGTTGAAACCGAACAGGCTATTCAGGCCGCGGCTGAAGCGCTGCCCGCATGGCGTAAACACACCGCTAAGCAACGTAGCCAGATTTTGCAACGCTGGTTCCAATTGATTATGCAAAATCAGGCCGAACTTGCGGAGCTATTAAGCTTAGAGCAAGGAAAACCACAGGCCGAGGCGATGGGGGAAATCGCCTACGGTGCCAGTTTTATCGAATGGTTTGCCGAAGAGGGAAAGCGAACTTACGGCGAAACAATTCCGTCACCGTTGCCCGGCCGACGAATCAGCACGATTAAACAGCCAGTGGGTGTGGTGGCTGCCATTACACCATGGAACTTCCCCAACGCGATGATTACCCGCAAAGTCGCCCCAGCGCTGGCGGCAGGCTGTACCGTTGTATTGAAGCCAGCACCGGAAACGCCGTTATCAGCACTCGCGCTGGCGGTGCTAGCACACGAAGCAGGCCTACCTGCTGGCGTGCTTAATATCGTCACCGGCACCGATGCCGCCGCCATTGGCAACGTGCTAACCCAAAGCCCTATCGTTCGTAAATTGTCCTTCACCGGTTCTACCCGTATCGGCAAGTTACTGATGGAACAAAGCGCTGCGACGGTAAAAAAACTGTCATTGGAACTCGGTGGCAACGCGCCGTTTATCGTATTTGACGATGCCGATCTCGACGCCGCCGTACAGGGCGCTCTCGCGGCAAAATTTCGTAACAGTGGACAAACCTGCGTTTGCGCCAATCGCATTCTGGTGCAAGACGGCATCTATGATGAATTCGCCCAGCGCCTGACGCGTGCGGTAAATGAGCTTCGCGTAGGCCCTGCCAGTGAGCCCGCATCACAGCAAGGGCCGCTGATTAATCAGGCGGCTATCGACAAAGTGCAGGCGCATGTGACTGATGCGCTTTCTCACGGTGCCCGCATCCTTACCGGCGGTAAAAAGCATCCGTTGGGCGGACTCTTTTACCTACCCACGGTACTCCGCGACGTTAATGAATCCATGCGAGTGGCACACGAAGAAACCTTCGGCCCCGTAGCCCCACTCTTCAAATTTCATGATGAAGCCGACGCGATTCGGTTAGCGAATCAAACCGAATCCGGTCTCGCTGCCTATTTCTATTCGCGCGACATCGGACGCATCTATCGCGTCGCTGAAGCACTGGAAAGCGGAATGGTCGGCATCAACGAAGGGCTGATTTCTAACGAAGTCGCCCCGTTTGGCGGTATCAAGCAATCCGGGCTTGGGCGTGAAGGTTCACGCTACGGCATCGAGGATTATCTGGAAGTGAAATATCTCTGCTTTGGCGGAATTGAGAACAACTGAGGTGCCTATGTCGGCAAAAAACGCAATGTTAGATAAAGCAACAATCAGCCAGATCGCGCATCGCCTACATCGGGCTGAGCAAAGCCGTGAGCAGATCCGCCAAATTTCACTCGATCACCCGCAGATCACAATTGAAGATGCCTATGCGATCCAGCGTCAGTGGGTTGATCTGAAAATCGACCAAGGGCGTGTACTCAAGGGTCACAAGATCGGCCTAACATCCAAAGCGATGCAGGCTAGCTCACAGATTAGCGAACCCGACTATGGCGCTCTGCTCGATGACATGTTCTTCCAAGACGGTAGCGATATTCCCATCGACAACTTCATCGTGCCACGTATTGAGGTCGAGCTGGCATTCGTTTTAGCAAAACCGCTCCGAGGCCCCAACTGCACGCTGTTTGACGTCTACAACGCAACGGATTACGTCATCCCTGCACTGGAGTTGATTGACGCACGTTGCCACAACATTGACCCCGAAACCCAGCGTCCGCGCAAGGTATTCGACACCATCTCAGATAACGCCGCCAACGCCGGTGTGATTCTTGGCGGTCGCCCAATTAAGCCGGATGAACTCGATCTCCGTTGGATTAGCGCGCTGATGTATCGCAACGGTGTGATTGAAGAATCGGGCGTCGCCGCTGCGGTGCTTAATCATCCGGCCAACGGCGTGGCTTGGCTGGCAAACAAACTGGCCGCCCACGATGTTCAGCTTGAGGCAGGACAAATCATTCTGGGGGGCTCCTTCACTCGACCTGTTCCGGCGCGTCGCGGTGATACCTTCCACGTTGACTACGGCAATATGGGCTGCATTAGCTGCCGCTTTGTATAAGGAAAATGTCATGTCCTCAGCCTCCCTACATAACAGCTTTAAACAAGCCCTCAAAGAAGGGCGCCCGCAGATTGGTTTATGGCTTGGTTTGTGCAGCAGCTATAGCGCGGAATTACTGGCAGGGGCCGGTTTCGACTGGCTATTAATTGACGGTGAGCACGCCCCTAATAACGTACAGACCGTGTTGACCCAACTTCAAGCAAGCTATCGCGCCCTACCCTAGCCAACCGATAGTGCGTCCGTCTTGGAATGATGCCGTACAGATCAAACAACTGCTTGATATTGGTGCGCAAACGCTGTTGGTGCCGATGGTACAAAATGCCGATGAAGCCCGTGCCGCCGTTCGCGCCACACGATATCCACCACAGGGAATTCGCGGCGTAGGCAGCGCGCTAGCTCGAGCTTCACGCTGGAATCGCGTTCCCGATTATTTGCAGTTGGCTAACGAACAAATGTGCGTTCTGGTGCAAATCGAAACCCGTGAAGCCCTGCGTAACCTGCCGCAGATTTTGGACGTTGAAGGCGTTGACGGCGTATTTATCGGCCCTGCCGATCTCAGCGCGGATATGGGGTTTGCCGGAAATCCTCAGCATCCCGAAGTCAAAAGCGCCATCGAACATGCCATTTTGCAGATTAAATCCGCAAACAAAGCGCCGGGAATTCTGATGGCGGCACCTGATGTGGCCGAACATTACCTCAAACTCGGCGCGCTATTCGTCGCCGTGGGGGTAGACACCACCTTACTCGCTCGCGCCGCAGAAGCATTAGCGGCACGGTTTGGCGCAGGTAAAGGTAATGAGCCTCCGGCTCCCGCTAGCGTGTACTGAGTTCATTCTGAGAGGAAAGACAAATGAGCGATTCATCATCAGCGGTAACCCATGAGGCCAACCCAGCTCATCGGCATAAAAACCTGACCGCACAGCAGCAAAGCGTTATCAACAAACTGTTTCGCCGCCTGATCGTATTTTTATTCGTGTTGTTTGTATTTTCATTCCTCGACCGCATCAATATCGGCTTCGCCGGTTTGACGATGGGGAAAGATCTCGGACTGAGTTCCACCATGTTCGGGCTGGCAACCACCCTGTTTTACGCCACTTATGTAATTTTCGGTATTCCTAGCAATATCATGCTGGGCATCGTCGGCGCACGGCGCTGGATAGCCACAATTATGGTGCTATGGGGGATCGCCTCTACCGCAACCATGTTTGCTACTGGCCCTCACAGTTTGTATGTTCTGCGCATGATTGTGGGGATCACCGAAGCGGGCTTTTTACCTGGCGTGCTGGTGTATCTCACCTACTGGTTTCCTGCCTATTTTCGCGCACGCGCTAACGCGTTATTTATGATTGCTATGCCTGTCACCACTGCGCTCGGTTCACTGGTTTCCGGCTATATTTTATCGCTCGACGGCATCATGAGCTTAAAAGGCTGGCAGTGGCTATTCTTATTGGAAGGTTTTCCCTCCGTTTTGCTCGGTATCGTCGTTTGGTTCTATTTGGATGACAAACCGTCTAAAGCGAAGTGGCTAAGCAAAGAAGATAAAGACTGCCTACAAGAAATGATGGACAGCGATAATCTCCAGTTAGTACAGCCAGAAGGAGCCCGTAGCCATAGCGCCTTGCAGCAGCCCAGCATGTGGCGCGAAGTTTTTACCCCTATCGTCCTGATGTATACGCTGGCTTATTTCTGCCTCACCAATACGCTGAGCGCTATCAGCATTTGGACACCCCAGATCATGCAGAGCTTTAACCAATCCAGTAGCAATATCACGATTGGTCTGCTGGCAGCCATTCCACAGTTTTGTACCATCGCCGGAATGATTTGGTGGAGCAAACACTCAGACCGCATGCAGGAGCGCAAGCACCATACCGCGCTTCCGTTCCTGTTCGCAGCCGTAGGCTGGCTGCTCGCGTCTGCCACCGATCACAGCATGATCCAACTACTGGGGATCGTAATGGCGTCTACCGGCTCTTTTAGCGCCATGGCAATCTTCTGGACAACGCCCGATCAATCGATCAGCTTCCGCGCCCGCGCCGTGGGGATCGCCGTGATTAACGCCACCGGCAACGTTGGCTCAGCAGTGAGCCCGCTGCTGATTGGTTGGCTGAAAGATCAAACCGGAAACTTTAATTCGGGACTCTATTTTGTCGCAGGGCTACTCGTGATCGGCGCCATTATTATCTGGCTGATCCCGATGAAAGGATCACGTCCAAGAGCGACGCCGTAGGTTTCTGTTGCTCCCCTAATGAAAAGGTTCTTGAGGCATTGGGGGAGCAAAAGCCAAAGAGTAAAAGGAGAAATCCATGAGCCAAATTACCAATATCGATATCAGCAAAGACTATGACGAAACACAGGGCTCAGACGACGTTCATTATCAGTCTTTTGCCCGAATGGCGGCATTTTTTGGTCGTGATATGAAGCCACACCGTCACGACAGCTTCTTTCAGATGCACTTCCTGAATACAGGCCAAATCGAGCTACAGCTAGACGATCACCGCTATTCGGTACAGGCCCCGCTATTTGTGCTCACGCCACCTTCGGTGCCCCATGCGTTCTTCACTGAGCCTGACAGCGATGGTCACGTACTCACGGTACGGCAAGAGTTAATCTGGCCGCTGCTGGAAGTACTCTATCCCGGTAAGCGCGATGCTTTCGATCTGCCCGGTATTTGCCTATCGCTGTCTGACAAACCACAGGAGCTGGTGGCACTTGAACACTACTGGACCTTGATTGCGCGTGAATCGGTCAACGATTTAGGTGGGCGTGAACATACGCTGGTACTTTTAGCCCAAGCCGTTTTTACCCTTTTGCTCAGGAACGTCCCTCTGGATGAACAGGCATCATGCGGAATGCGTGGAGAAATGCGCGTGTTTCAGCGTTTTAATCAGCTCATTGACGATAACTTTAGACTGCACTGGTCAGTGCCAGAATATGCCAACAAGCTCGGCGTAACCGAATCCCGACTCACTGATATGTGTCGACGTTTTGCCAATCGTCCCCCCAAGCGCCTCATTTTCGATCGACAACTGCGCGAGGCCAAACGCCTGCTGTTGTTCAGCGACTACGCGGTCAGCGAAATTGCCTATCAGCTCGGATTTAAAGATCCGGCCTATTTTGCCCGATTTTTTAATCGGTTAGTCGGTAGTTCACCGAGTGCCTATCGCGCTGAGCAGATTGCCGTCTCCCACTGATCCAGCTCAAAATTTGTGCTGGATCACATTCCTCAGACAAACCCTGCTCCTCGTCCGAAAAGTACCAGCAATTACCTCAAAAGTATCTTCCCGAAAGCTGATATAAACGCTTCAATTAAGAAACAAAAACAAAACAATAAATTAACAAACAACGATAGAATGCCTAATACAGAGCAGCCATCGTTCTCTGCCCTTACTCCGAGGTAAACATGAAACCAGAAGATTTTCGTGCCGACAACAAGCGCCCGTTAACCGGTGAAGAGTACCTGAAAAGCCTGCAAGATGGTCGCGAGATCTATATCTACGGCGAGCGTGTAAAAGATGTCACCACTCATCCAGCTTTCCGCAACGCCGCCGCCTCAGTAGGTCAGCTTTACGATGCACTGCATAAGCCTGAGATGCAGGATAAACTCTGCTGGGGAACTGATACCGGCAGCGGCGGTTATACCCATAAGTTCTTCCGTTTCGCCAAAAGCAGCGATGACTTACGTCAACAGCGCGATGCCATCGCCGAATGGTCACGTTTGAGCTATGGCTGGATGGGCCGTACGCCTGATTACAAGGCCGCGTTCGGTAGCGCCCTAGGTGCAAACCCGGCGTTTTATGGTCAGTTCGAGGACAACGCCCGCAACTGGTATAAGCGCATTCAAGAAACCGGTCTTTATTTCAACCATGCCATCGTTAATCCACCGATTGATCGCCATAAGCCTGCTGATGAAGTGAAAGATGTTTATATCAAGCTGGAAAAAGAGACCGACGCAGGCATTATCGTTAGCGGTGCTAAAGTGGTTGCAACCAACTCAGCGCTGACCCACTACAACATGATTGGTTTCGGTTCGGCACAGGTGATGGGGGAAAATCCTGACTTCGCGCTGATGTTCGTCGCCCCAATGGACGCCGACGGAGTCAAACTTATCTCTCGTGCATCATATGAAATGGTCGCAGGCGCCACCGGCTCGCCGTATGACTACCCGCTATCCAGTCGTTTTGATGAAAATGATGCGATTTTAGTCATG
Source organism: Hafnia paralvei ATCC 29927 (assembly GCF_001655005.1). Classification (GTDB taxonomy): domain Bacteria; phylum Pseudomonadota; class Gammaproteobacteria; order Enterobacterales; family Enterobacteriaceae; genus Hafnia; species Hafnia paralvei. The sequence goes on along the minus strand of NZ_LXET01000013.1, from coordinate 75,917 downwards.
GATAAGGTGCTGATCCCATGGGAAAACGTGCTGATTTATCGTGATTTCGACCGTTGCCGACGCTGGACAATGGAAGGCGGATTCGCCCGTATGTACCCGTTACAGGCCTGCGTGCGTTTAGCGGTTAAACTTGATTTCATTACCGCATTGCTGAAGAAAAGCTTGGAATGTACCGGAACCTCTGAATTCCGTGGCGTTCAGGCCGATCTGGGTGAAGTGGTCGCATGGCGTAATATGTTCTGGGCACTGAGTGACTCGATGTGCTCCGAAGCAACACCATGGGTTAACGGAGCCTATCTGCCAGATCACGCTGCTCTGCAAACTTACCGCGTGATGGCACCGATGGCTTATGCCAAGATCAAAAATATTATTGAGCGCAACGTCACCAGTGGCCTGATATATCTGCCCTCTAGCGCCCGTGATTTGAATAATCCCGAAATTGACAAATACCTTGCTCGCTATGTTCGCGGCTCAAACGGTATGGATCACGTCGAACGCATCAAAATTTTAAAACTGATGTGGGATGCCATCGGCAGTGAATTTGGTGGCCGCCATGAGCTATACGAAATCAACTACTCTGGCAGTCAAGACGAAATCCGTCTGCAATGTCTACGTCAGGCGCAATCCTCCGGCAACATGGATCGCATGATGGCCATGGTCGATCGCTGCCTGTCTGAATACGACCAGCACGGCTGGACAGTTCCACACCTGCACAACAATAACGACATTAATATGTTAGACAAGCTGCTGAAATAGTTCAGTAGCGGGAGGCCTGTATGTCTTTAGAAAATGAACACCGTCTGCGTTTTCGCGATGCGATGTCCAGCCTGTCGGCTGCCGTCAATATCGTTACCACCGATGGCCCTGCTGGCCGCTGTGGTATCACCGCAACCGCCGTCTGCTCGGTAACCGATACGCCACCGTCGCTAATGGTTTGTATCAATAGCAACAGCGCGATGAACCCTGTATTTCAAGAAAACGGTAAGCTGTGCGTTAACGTCCTTAACCATGAACAGGAGCTGATGGCGCGCCATTTTGCCGGCATGACGGGAACCAGTATGGAAGAGCGTTTTAGCTGGGACATATGGACTAAAGGCGTTCTGGGTCAACCGATGCTGCGTGGCACGCTAGCCAGCTTGGAAGGGGAAATCGAGCAAGTGCAAACCATCGGCACTCATCTGGTCTATCTGGTACAAATTAAACAAATTACCCTCAGCGAAGCCGGGCACGGGCTTATTTACTTTAAGCGCCACTTTCATCCGGTCATGCTAGAAGCGGTCGCGGTGTAAATTATTGCCAATAAGAAAAGCGCAGAGTGCAAGCTACTGCGCTTTTCTTTTTTTGGTAGATAACCAACAGATAAGTGCCCCAGCCGTTACTGCACATACACCAAGCCAAAACGTTGCAGGCAGCAACGAGGATAAAATCAACGAAGCGAATAACGCAGAAAGAATAGGTGTGAAATAAGACAGCGTCGCTAATAGATTAATATCCCCTTTAATCATGCCGATATTCCATGCGGCATAACCAAACCCCATTGCAGCACCAGCCATCGCGATATAAAACGCGCTGTGCAAAGAAATAGTAAAGCTCTGCGCACCACCGAATAACCACTTGATCCACAAACATAGTGCCGTTAGGGCAAAAAATAACGCCGCGCCGTTCTGACCGTTGGCATATTTGTTCGTCACGACACAATATACCGCCCAAAGAATAGCGCCAACAAACGCCAATATATAGCTAACGGGATGAGCAATAATATTGTCAGCCATACCGGAAAGTGAAGTGAGCGAACCACCGCTGATCACGACAGTCACGCCTAAGAGTGAAAGTAGCACCCCGAGCAGTAGGCTAAGTTTTAACTTTCCTCCATTGCATAAGAAAGAAAGCAATACGGTAAAACTCGGCCATAAATAGTTAATAACTGAAACTTCAATAGATTGGGCGCGCGTCGTGGCATAGCCAAGAGCCAGTGATAGACATATTTCATAGCTGGCAAATAGGGCGCCACCGGCAAACAAATAGGCGGGTTTAAACGCTCGTAGTTTAGGTGATCCCAGAAGAAGAAAAAGGAACACCGAGCCTGCGGTATAAATCAGGGCAGCCCCCGCTACGGCACCCACACCTTCACTAACGTTACGGATCAAACCGACGATAGTACTCCAGAGCAAAATGGCCAAAATCCCACACAAATTTGCCTTGGTTCTCGTGCTGTCCATGCTTTCCACCCTGTATTCAATAAAGAGTAACTTCTGCTTTATAGCCAATTTTTTCTTGATAAAGAAATAGTTATATACGTCATGTCCCGCTACAACAATCCTCCATTCTCACGCATTCTTATCCATAAATCCAACACCATTATTATGGTTATTACTCATCCCTTACTTAAATGGCCACCCATTATCATCCGTACACCCACGCGAATGAATTAACCTAAATAAATTCCTAACTTACAAAATCATTACCTTACTAATTAAATGAGAATGATAATGAGTATCATTTGATCTCATTCTTTGCTAGCATTCTATCCGCAACAAATGCAGTTCAATCCAATGAAAAAAATAAAACGGAGGCTCCGCATAGCATTTGCGGAAAACTTTATGGCACAGGTACATCCTTTTTACAGCAAACTAAGCGCAATGCAAAAAATCGCCGGAACTATTTTATTGAGTGCGGGAACGGCCGGATTTGCATATGCAGATACACTTATTAATACAGCTGAAAACATGCCGCCCAACGTTTCAACAGGGGAAATTTCATCGCTGGACCTTTCTATTTTCGGCATGTATCAACAGGCTGACATTGTGGTGAAAAGTGTCATGATTGGCTTATTGGTGATATCCGTCATTACTTGGACGATCCTATTTGCCAAAGGCATCGTCTTACTGCGCGCCAAACGCAAATTACAGCAAGAATATCGCCTGTTATTTCCCTCACTTTCATTAACTACCGCCTGTGAGTTATCTCAATCCTTCGAGAAAGACAGCATCAGTGCTGCTCTACTCAACGATGCACAGGATGAAAAGCAGCTCTCTGCACAGATGCTGGATCTCAACGGAATTAAAGACCGCGCTAATTTCCGCCTCGATCGCCGAGTGGCGGCGTATGGACGTTCACTCGCGAAAGGCAACGGCTATTTAGCCACCATCGGTGCCGTAGCTCCGTTTATCGGTCTCTTTGGCACTGTTTGGGGCATTATGAATAGCTTTATCGGTATTGCCCATTCACAAACAACCAATCTAGCCGTAGTTGCCCCAGGTATTGCCGAGGCATTGCTCGCCACCGCAATGGGTCTAATTGCCGCCATTCCTGCCGTGGTCATTTATAACCTGTTCAACCGTCTGATCGGCGAACACCGAGCACAGGTGGGAGACGCCGCTGCGCAAGTGCTCTTGCTGCTAAGCCGCGATCTGGATTTGAACGCCGCCAACCAGCATCAAGGGTAAAAACCTATGGCACTGCAAATCAATGATTATGCCAACGGCGGCTCTGACGATAACGCAGAACTCCACGATATCAACGTCACACCTTTCATCGATGTGATGCTGGTTCTACTGATTATTTTTATGGTGGCGGCACCTCTGGCCACCGTGGACATCCGCGTTAATTTACCGGCCTCTTCGGCTCAGCCGCAGCCACGCCCAGATAAACCGGTATACCTAACGATTAAAGCGGATAAGCAGCTCTATCTTGGTGACACGCTGACCACCAGCGATAACCTCAGCGCGCAGCTCGATGAGCAGACAAAGGCGGATAAAGACACCACGATCTTCCTACAGGCCGATCAGGCCGTGGACTACGCCACTCTGATGTCTGTCATGGATGCGCTGCGTAACGCGGGTTATCTCAAGGTAGGGTTGGTCAGTCTGGAATCTGCAACATCCTAATTTTCGTTTAATTATCAAGAATAGCGGTGATGACTCGCCGCATTAGGCAAAACAATGAGCACAAAATTTAGCCTTAAGTCTTTGATTATATTAGCCACATTAGCACTCAGTGCATGCAGCCAACCAACATTGACACTTCCCTCACGCCCATCGGCGCTGAAAGAGATTGAAACCACGGGCAAAATCATCGATTTACGCAGTGGAGATAGCCTCACCAGCCAACAACTGCTCACACAGTTAGCGAGCGCACCACGGCTCATCGTGGGTGAAAAACACGATAATGAGAAACACCACCTGATTGAAATGTGGCTGATGAAAAACCTGCCCCAACAGCGCCCACAGGGTAGTGTGCTCCTAGAAATGCTGACGGCTAATCAACAGCCGCGTGTGGATCAGCTAAAGCAATGGCTAAAAGACGATCCCATGGTACGCGAAGGACGTATTCAACACTTACTCAGTTGGGAACAAGGCTGGCCGTGGGAGATGTATCACGGTGTTGTAATGCAAGCCTTGCGCGCGCCCTACCCGCTTTTGGTCGCCAATATCAACCGTGATCGGGTGCAGGATTTATACAAAAACCCACGTATTCCCGTTGGAAAAATCTCGACCGCACCTGACGTCCAAAACGCCATACGAGAAACCATCACTAACATGCATGATGGAAAAATCGATCAAACACAGCTCAACGCCATGTTAGCGATTCAGCAGCAGCGCGACCGTTTTATGGCACAACAGTTACTGGCAGCACCGGCTCCTGCCCTGCTGATCGCCGGTGGGTATCATGCGGCAAAACAGATGGGGGTTCCTTTGCACATGCAAGATTTAGCCCCTGCGTCACGCCCCGTCGTTTTGATGCTGGCAGAAACGGGGATGAATATCACCTTCGCCCAGGCCGACTACGTTTGGTACGTACCACTGCCAGAGGCTAACTCACTCGCGGGGTTATGATGGATATTCTCTACAGTACGCAACCTAAATGGGGCCGCTGGTTTGTTTTTACACTGACCCTACACGGTCTGATTTTGCTGGCACTAGTCTGGCGTAATGCCGATGCCTATCAGCCTTACCAGCCACCTCCAGCAGTGATGTTGCAGTGGTCAGAGGCCATTGAAGCGCCAGCCTCTCCACTTCCGCTTCCTATCGGTATCGCTCAGCAACAGCAATCTGCGGCAGCCGAAGAGAAACAGCAGGCAGAAGATAAGGAGCAGCCGAAGCTTGTTCTGGCTAAAGATGCCAAAATCGAAGTGGCTAAGCAGAAAAAATCGACCGAGGGTGAAAAGAAAAAACCACGTCCGGTGCGCAAGATAAAAGACCAAACCAGCGACGCGAGTCAGGCTGCGGTGGCAAGCAATGCTGCGCCACAGGCCAACACGCTATCGTCACGCATCGCAGCCCCCTTTAATAGCGATGCTAGCCGCCATAACAGCGAAAAAGTGACATGGGAAAGCTTGGTCAAAGGCCATCTGAATCGTTATAAAAAATATCCCACGGATGCACGCCGTCGTGCCAGAACCGGGCAAGCCATAGTGACGTTTACCGTCAATGCCTCAGGGCGAGTGCAAGGTAATCAGCTCCATACATCATCGGGGACGATTTCGTTAGATCGCGAAGCACTAGCCGTATTGGAGCGTGCTCAACCGCTGCCTAAGCCTCCGGCTGAGATATTAAGCGATGGGCGATATAGCGTAACCATGCCCATCAATTTCGACTTGAACGAGCTCAGACAACCATGAGTTAGCGCTGCTCACACGGCCAAAAACCTATTCCATTTTCGATGCTGGAAATACTCCGGCAGGGCACCTTTTCGCCCGTAGAACCAAAAGGATCAACCATGTTCAGATCATGGCATCACGCTTTGCTAGCCCTGCTAGCAACGATATTGTCTTGGCAGACCGCCGCCGAACCTCAACCGCCTGTGGCTGCTGTCGTGCCGAAGGTGCTTACCGAACACAATGACCGACGCATAGACAACTACTTTTGGTTGCGCGATGACAGCCGTAGCGAGCCAAAAGTACTGCGCTATTTACAGGCTGAAAATCAGTATGCCGATGCCGTCCTACGGCCTTATCAAGCGCTGCGAGAAACGCTGTATCAGGAAATGGTTTCTCGCATGAAGCCTGAAGATAGCTCCGTTCCCTATCAACGCAATGGCTATCGCTATCAGGATGTCTATCTGGCCGGAAAAGATTTTGCGCTTACCCAACGCCAACCCCTAGGCGGCAAGCTAATTTGGCAAACGTTGCTCGATGGTAATCAGCGTGCCGCGGGGCATGCTTATTACCGTTTGGGTGGCATAGCCATTAGCCAAGATAATCATATGATGGCCGTCGCCGAGGATTTTCAGGGGCGACGCCAATATCGCCTGTCGCTGCGAAATCTGCACAACGGAGCGTGGCTAACCGATGTCATTGAAAATACGTCCGGTAACATGCTGTGGTCCAATGACGGCAGCTCGCTTTTTTATGTGCGCAATCATCCGCAAACGCTAATGCCCTATCAGGTGTATCAACATCGGATAGGAACGCCTTTGGCGCAAGATCGTTTGATCTATCAGGAAAATGACGGTGCGTTTTACCTCACCCTGTCGCGCCTAACGTCAGATCGCTATTTAGCAATAACGCTCGGCTCAAACACAACGTCGGAAGTACATCTGTTGGATGCCGATCATCCAGACGCACAGCCCGTGCTGTTTGCCGCCCGTCGCCAAGGCGTGGAGTATTACCTCGATCACTTTAACTCCACGTTTTATCTACGATCCAACCATGAAAATGCCAATTTTGGTTTATATCAGGCCAAGAACAACCACGATGTGTGGCTGCCACTCGTGGCGCCTCAGAACGATAACATGGTCGAAGGTTTTGCCCTGTTTCAGAACTGGCTGGTGGTTGCTGAACGCCGTGATGGGTTGAGCCAGATTCGTAAGATCAATTGGAAAACCCACGCCGAGCAAACGCTGGATTTCGACGACGCCAGTTACATGGCTTGGTTAGGCTACAACCCCGATCCGCAAACCCATCAGTTGCGTTACGGCTACTCATCCATGACCACGCCAACCAGCACCTATGCATGGGATTTGAACAGTGGGCAACGGACGCTACTCAAGCGTCAGGACGTTAAAAATAGCCATCCGGCGGATTATCACAGCGAGCGCCTCTGGATCACCGCACGCGACGGCGTGAAAGTGCCAGTGTCATTGGTTTATAACCAGAAAATGTTTAAAGCAAAACAAAGCCCACTGTTGGTATATGGCTATGGTGCCTATGGCATGAGCATGGATCCCGCTTTTAGCGCTCATCGTCTCAGCCTGTTAGACCGCGGTTTTGTGTTCGCCATGGTTCACGTACGCGGTGGCGGGGAGTTGGGACAACAGTGGTATCAACAAGGAAAGCTGGCGAATAAGCCAAATAGTTTCAACGACTTTATCGATGCGACCCAAGGCTTGGTTGCTCGCGGTTTTGGTCAGCCCGGCCGTCTATACGCCATGGGCGACAGCGCGGGAGGGCTACTCGTCGGCGCGGTGATGAATCAACACCCCGAGCTGTTTAACGCCGTGGTTGCCCAAGTGCCTTTTGTCGATGTGGTTACCACCATGCTGGATGACTCATTGCCGCTGACGCTAGGTGAATATGAAGAGTGGGGAAACCCACACCTTCTGGCTGACTACCAGCGAATGAAATCCTACAGCCCCTACGACAACATTAAACCTATGCATTACCCAAACCTGTTAGTAACTACCGGTTTACATGATTCACAGGTGCAATATTGGGAACCCGCTAAATGGGTCGCCAAGCTGCGCGCTAATCAATTGGGTTCAGGAAAAATATTGCTGTTAACAGATATGCAAGCTGGCCACGGAGGAAAATCAGGACGGCTTAAACGTTTGGAAAATACCGCGCTGGAATACAGCTTTATTTTGGCCGCGGATCGGCAGCAGTAGCTGCAACAAAATAAAAATAAATTGATTTGTACATTGTGATACTTCTAAGGGTGTTTATGAAACTTAATAAAATAGCCGGCTTGATCGGCTCAGGCATGGTATTGCTCAGCGCGGGCGCATATGCACAATCAACCAACGAAGAAACCAGCGGAGATAAAAAAGGCTCAGCGGTATTTTCCCCACTCAATGTTTCCGCGGGGAAAATGACCAGTGAGCAAGAAGCACTCGATAAACCCGGAGCCACCAGCTCACGAGCCACGGACAAAAATCTGGAATCATTAGACTCCACGCTGCGCAGTATGCCCGGCACCTATACCCAGATCGATCCGGGCCAGGGCTCGGTAAGCGTCAATATCCGCGGCATGAGCGGATTTGGCCGAGTGAATACCATGGTCGATGGCATTACACAGAGCTTCTACGGCACTTCAACCTCGGGTACTGCCATACATGGTTCAACCAACAGCATGGCTGGCGTGCTCATTGATCCCAACTTCTTGGTGGGTGTTGACGTTACACGCGGAGACAGCAGTGGTTCTTCTGGCGTCAATGCGTTAGCAGGAAGCGCAAACCTGCGTACCATCGGCGTCGATGATGTCGTCTTTACCGGTAATCCTTTTGGCGTTCGCTCACGATTCTCTGTAGGCAGTAACGGCATTGGCCGCAGTGGCATGATTGCCGCCGCAGGCAAAACCAATGCCTTTACCGATACCGGAAGCTTTGGTGCAATGGCAGCGATCAGCGGCAGCTCGGTCTATTCCAACTTTGATAACGGTGATGGAATTAATAGCGAAGAATTTGGCTACGACAAATTCATGAAGCAAAACCCTAAATCCCAGTTATATAAAGTTGATATTAAGCCTAACGAGTTTACAAGCTTCGAACTTTCTGCTCGTACCTATCAGAATAAGTTTTCACGCCGTGATATCACCAGCGATGATTACTATATTAAATATCACTACTCACCGTTCTCTGAATTAATTGATTTAAATGTTACTGCCAGTACCAGCCGCAGCGAACAGCAATACCAAGATGGCTCGCTTTATACGTTTTACAGTACCTCGGCACGTAACCGCTCCAATGCACTCGATATCAATAACACCAGCCGTTTCACGCTAGGTAATAACGATCTCGCCTTTAGCCTAGGCGGAAAACTGATGCGTACCCGCTATGATAAGTTGATTAAATCAAACGCAGGCGATCCCCAGTCGTCACAAGAATCCATAGAAAACAATCCGTTTGCCCCTTCCGGCAATCAAGATATTTCAGCGCTATATACCGGACTAGAAATCACGCGCGGTATCTATCAGGCTAATTTAAATCTTAACTACACTCAGAATAAGATCAGCGGTTTCAAACCGGCCTGCGATCCACGCGTGACCTGCGTACCTCAAGGGGAATACAACGTCGACGAAAAAGAGAGCGGCTTCAACCCGTCAGTGCTGCTTTCAGCTCAGGTCACGCCTTGGCTACAGCCGTTCGTTAGCTATAGCAAATCGATGCGCGCCCCAAATATTCAGGAGATGTTTTTCTCCAATTCCGGCGGCGCATCCATGAATCCGTTCTTAAAACCTGAGCGAGCAGAAACCTATCAGGCCGGTTTTAATATCAATACCCAAGACCTATTGCTGAAGGAAGATTCGCTACGACTAAAAGCATTGGTATATCGCAGTAAAATTAAGAACTACATTTTCAGCGAATCTTATTTAGTCTGCACGAATGGACGTAAATGTAATATGACGGAAGTGAACGCCAACGACTGGGAAGACGTTAGCGACTATAGCGATAACATGTACATTTACGTTAACTCAGACTCTCTGGTTCGCGCCCAAGGTTTTGAATTAGAGATGGACTACGATGCGGGATATGCTTTTGCTCGATTAGCATACAGCCAGCAACACACCGACCAGCCAACGTCCATTGCCAGTACCTATTTTGGTGCGGGGGATATTACCGAGTTGCCACGAAAATATATGACGCTAGACACCGGTTTACGTTTCTTCGACCAATCTTTAACCGTCGGCAGCGTGATCAAATACACCGGGAAAACGCGTCGTCTATCGCCCAACTTCGATTTTGATGAGAAAACGGGGGCTATTGTGAAAGAAGAGATGCCGCAAATTCCAACTATTATCGATCTCTACAGCACCTATGAGTTTAATCGTAATTTTATGCTTAAATTCAGCGTACAAAACCTGATGAACAAAAATTATTCCGAAGCGTTAAATAAACTCAATATGATGCCAATGCAAGGTGATGAAAGCACCGCGGCCAATACCGCACGCGGCAGAACCTATATCTTTGGTGGAGAGATTCGCTTCTAAAAACCCCACCGCCATGTTGATGATTCGACATGGCGGAGTTCCTTTATCAATGGGCGAAAAGCAAATTCAGCTAAGAAGGCTGCAAAACAATGATTGCCATCCCAACTAACGCCACGCAGGCGCCAGTAATATCCCAACGCGTCAGTGCGACACCATCAACAAATCGCAGCCAGACTAATGCCACGCCAATATAAACGCCGCCGTATGCCGCATAGGTACGCCCCGCTGCCGTGGGATGTAACGTGAGCAACCAAGCAAAAATAATGAGGCTGAACGCCGCAGGAATAAGGAGCCAAAGCGGTTTGCTCTGTTTGATCACTAAATAAGGCAGGTAGCACCCGACGATCTCAGCAAGCGCAGTAAGACTAAATAAGATGAGTGCTTTAAAAATCAGCATGGCTGAACCCTTTAACTAAAAGCAAAAACGTGGGGACTCACAAATAAGGCCATATCCATATTATCAGCTCGACCTTAGGTATGGATTCTCCATCTCACCGCTCAATTAACGATATCCGCCACCGAGAGCTTTAATCAACGTTATATCGGTGCTGAGCTGCTGTGCTCGCATATCAAGCAATAGCAGTTGCTGAGTAATGGTGCTACGACGCGCTTCTTGCGCCGCATAACGACTGAGTAGGCCACGCTGATAATGGGCGCTGGCGCTTTGAGTGACGGTCATTGCCTCCGTCACTTTTTGATTCTGTAGCGCAACCTGCTGGTTGAGATCGTTTAATTGGCTCGAACTCATTGCCACATCGCGCACCGCATCCAGCACCGCTTGGTTGTACTGTTTAATCAGAATGTTGCTCGCGGTACGTACCGATTTTAAGTTGGCATTTAAGCGTCCGCCGTCAAAGATCGGCAGATACAAGCCGGGCAGCAAATTAATCTGTTGGAATGAAGATTTGAACAGATCGCCGACGTTAAGCGCGTTATACCCCCAGAATGCTTTAATATCAAAATGTGGGTAAAACGCTGCTTTAGCGGCATCAACCTGACTCATAGAGGCAGTCACATAACCGCTCAATGCTTGGAGATCTGGACGACGCGCCAGTAATTCAAAAGAGAGTGAGTCTGGCAACGTTTGCTGCACCGCTGGAAGTTCTACCGGATGAATGTCAGGCATACTATGGGCATCTGCCCCCATCAGCGCTCGCAACGTTTCTCGATATTGAGTCAGCGTCCCGTTGGCCGCAATAACCTGTTGCTGAGCAGCCAATAATTCCGAGCGAGCGTTAGCAATAGCAACGCTGTCTTCCAAACCGCGGTGGGTTCGTTGTTCGTGTGCTTGAACCGAAAGACTGGCAATGTCTTGCAGCTGATTGAGCAAAGCAATTTGCTGGTAAGTACTCTGCATAGCAAAGTAGAGCTGTGCCACGCTGCTGGCAATATCCAGTTCAATACCCGCAGTCTCTGCCAAACGGGCATTTTTCTCACCGATAGCCGCAGCCACCCTTGCCCTGTCAGCTCCCCATAGATCAATATTTAGCGTCGCGCCCACACCAACTGTATTTAACGTATACCAAGGGCCGTTCTTATCAATTGGCAGAGAGTATGAATAAGGCCAAGTAAACTCTTTATTCGTCACCCGCATCCGATTCTGAGCCGCAACCGCCGTGGCCTGTATGCCCATCGCCGACTGGGCTAATTCAACGGTGGACTGCGACTGAGAAATCCTCAGTCGCGCTGCCTGCATCGTCGGTGAATTTTGTAACGCACGGTTCACCAACATATTGAGCTGGGCATCATGATAGCCTTCCCACCATCGAGCCGCTGGCCAGTCGCTATTTGCCAAATGAATAACCTGTGAAAGCTGCGCCTGTTGCGGGTTTACTATCGGCACTTTACCTGGATCGTCCTGAATCAAAGCGCATCCAGACAACAGGAACAGTGCAAAAGCTATCGATGAATAACGCCAAAAGCGTGCCGCGGATTCCATTTTTCTCATTGCTGATTTGCCTGTTGCTGAATGTCGGAAGTTGCAGAATGCCAATGTGGTAGCATCGCCAGCGCTGCCGTCAATGGAGGGCCGAACGGATTCCCTGCGCTTCCGGTCGCCGTAAACGAGCTTGGTATTTTTACCTGTGGTTGCTCGATGCTGTTGGCATAGTCCTGCAACCGAGCGGCACAACGCTGGAGGAAATCGTCCCCTTGCGGAGCATACAATCGGTAGCCCTCACTTAAACGCACCACTTCTTGCACCTGATTAAAACAAGACTTCACCGGCCACCGTCTAACTTCTGGATACGGATAGGCATAGGTATTTATGGGCTCGGCCGCAACACGATTGATAAGCGACTCCGTCGTCGCCAACGCATGAAATAGAGGAAGGATTTTGACCTCCTCGCCCCTAGCCGCCAGATACTTCGCAGCCTGATTATAGAGGCGAGCCAAACTCGATTTGAGCTTCGGCGCTTCACTCTCAGGCCACAGATAAAGATGAACAATTGACGAGACCAGTACACCAAGCAGGATACCAATCACCCTATCGCGTAGTTCGGTTAAATTAGTCAGCGGGCCAAACCAGTTCAGGAACGCCAGTGAAAAGGTAAAGCCGATTTGGATCCCTGCATAGGCGATACGATCCGAACCTGCGGCGATCCAAGCAGAAAGCGCCATCACTGGCAGACTCATCGCCAATAGACCGATAATCGAATCCGTATAGGGCTGTATAAATACGAGTAACAGTAGCGCCAGCAGCGTCGCAATTAACGCACCGCCGATACGTAGCCACGTTTTTTGCATCGTTGCGCCTAGACCCGGCTGAGCAACGATAACGCAGCTTAGCATGATGGTATGAATCCCCTGCCAATCAGCCGCCGTATAAAATACATAGCACAAGAGGGTCGCTAGCAACGTCTTGAGTGCAAAATGTAAATAGGTCGGATTACTCCATGCATCTGGCGCCAATAAGGGTTCTTTCTCAACTTCTCCTGCGGGAAGTGGAACCTCTTCACCGCGCGCCAGTTTGCCAACGATAGTCGATATTTCCCGCAATATAGCGCCGTTTGCCATATCGTCAGTGAGTGGAAAAGGCTGAATATCAGGCAATTTGCCATCGTCTAGATGCAAAGCCAGTTCCCCGAGCATTGCAGATAATTGCTGGGCGTGTGCGTGGTTCTCAGAAGCGCTATTCATAGGCTGAAGAAGAACCGCAAGATGATAGCAGCGCACCGCAGCCCCCATCATCGATTGCCATGCCTGCGGCCTTGCCGCAATGTCAGAGCTAGAACGGTTTGCCTGTTTATACAGTGATTGCAGTTGGGTAAACTGATCGGCAATATCTTTTAGCGTCGGTCGCTTTGTATCCGCATGGTTCCCCGCTAGCAGTGACCCGGCTTCACGGAACATCAGCGCGAGCCGACTTTTAAACTGGTAGCCTGGAAACGCCTGTAGAAAACACGCATTCACCAAGAGCGTCACCAAAATAGCGGTATTAATTGCCACCCACAGCCAAAGCAGCAAACGAACCAGCACTTCACTCTGACTCGTCATCGATGGGAAGGTCTGAGCGTAGATCACCACCAACCCCATAACAAAAAAAGCCATCCCGAGTTTGCCCAGAATCCGCATCAGGTACATCGAGCAGAAAAATAGAAAAACCGAGGCCACTAGGCGGATCAACGGATAATCATAGGTCCACTTGATGATAAGAATGACCCCGCCAAGCGCAACGCTGACCGTAATAAAAAACACCACGCTAACCAGTTTGATCATCAACACGTTAGGCTGACTGACATAAAACACCACAATCAGCGCAACCGCTAAAAATGGGATCTGCAGAGCCATAAACAGCGTGATCAGCACGGCACAACTAAGCGTCAGGCGCAGGGTATAGTTTCCCCGCCCCGGAGCTGCGCTAAGTTCTCTCGTAAGAAACTGCCAGAAATTCCACATACCGAGTTCTTATTCCGGCTGCAAAACGGCGCTGGCGGAGGCACCCATGCGGAACACATTAGGATCGGGGTCTTTCACTGCGATTTTCACAGGGAAGCGTTGTGAAACATGAACCCAGTTAATCGTTTTTTGAATCACCGGAAGGCCTTCAAATACGCTGCCGCCGTCGGGCAAAACGCCGGAGCCAACAGAGTCCACAACACCGCTGAATGATTTACCGTGGTTGGTCATCACAGTCACTCGGGCTGGAACGCCAGAGTGCACATTTTTAAGGTCAGTTTCACGGAAGTTAGCGATCACATACCAGTGCTCGTCATCCATTAACGTAAAGACCGGTTTTAACGCCGACGCATACTGGCCGATGGTTGTTTTCAGCGCCACCACGATCCCGTTGAAAGGTGCGCGAACCTCAGTAAATTCGAGATGCAGTTCCGCCAGCGCGATCTGCGCCAAAATACCCGCTCGCTGTGCCACCATCGCATCCACGCCCGTCACTGCGGCGGAGGCCTGTTTGGCCTGCAATAGCGTCGCTTCCAGCTCAGCGCGCGCCGCTTTCTCTGCGGTTCTCGCTTGATCGAGATCCTCTTGCGAAGCAAAACCCTGTGGCACCAGCGGTTCAAGTCGGGCACGCGTCGAAGTCGTTTGTTTCACCAGTGCTTTAGCACGCTCTACCGCGGCGGTAACCGACTGCGCGTTATATTCTTGCGCTTTGATGGTTCGCTGAGTCAGTGCTATCTGTGCATCTAGCGTAGTCAGTCGAGCCTTAGCATCATCCAGCATGGCCTGATAAGGGCGCGGGTCGATACGAAACAGCAAGTCGCCTTTTTTCACGCGCTGGTTGTCACGAATCGGCATTTCCACGATTCGCCCACTCACTTCCGGCACGACATCAATGGTATCGGCATACACATAGGCATCATTGGTTTCCGGCGATGTTTGTAACTGCCAAATAACCACGATCAACGCCAAAATAGCAGCGAGAACAAGAGCCAACAGTGGCCATTTTTTCCGTAATAAGCTTGAGCTGGAATTTGTCATAGGTATTTAGTGAGCAAAGAATAGAAACCACAAGATTGCGGCAAACAGGAATAATAGCGCCAGATAACTGAATACCAGAGGAGAGAAGCGTGCCTGCCAGCCTTTACGAACAATGAATATATGGCAAGGGATCAGCAAAAAGGCACCGACCAATAAGCAAAAAAACCAGCTAGGAAACGCCGCACCAAATACGGGAATAACGGGTGATAATGAACAACCGGATGCTAAGAGTGGTGATAATAACAGTGCGGGTCGTATCAGTTTTATAAAGCAATTCAAAGGATGTTACCTGAGCATTTATTCCGTATTTGAAAGCAAGTTTAACGAACTGATCCTTTCACCGCTACACATTTGCTCATTTATAGTAACCATTGGGAATATTTTTATGCTTTTATAAACTGGCAAGTTTTAATGCCAAGAATCGTTAAGGGGCGGTAATATGCGCCCCCTTAATCTTCAATGCTTTTACTACGGATGTGCAATGAAGCGTGACAGTCTCTGCCGCAGCAGTCGATTCTCCTGACGTAGTTGGGTATTCTCCTCCAACAACGTTAGCGCAACTGCGATACCCGGCCAGTCTAGTGCCAGCTCTTGCCGCAGGCGTAAAGCTCGTTGTACAACGGTAACGGCATGGTCATCAAATAGCCATGTTGTTGATTCGTAATCACTCGGTTCAACTACGCCTAGTCCAACAATCTCGTTCAGTTCTTCTTCCGAGACTCCGGTATGCAGGCAAAACTCGGTAATGGTGAAAGTGACGGTGACATTAGCCATTATGCTTTCCCCCACTCTTTGCGTGGATCAAAGGACGACTGAGCGTCCGCCAATTGTTGCCACAAAGCTGCACTTGCGCTGTCTGGTTTTGGCGGCATCACAATTTTGATGACGGCATACAGATCGCCTGTATGGTTTTTACTGACCAAGCCTTTACCCTTGATACGCAACCGCTGTCCAGCCTGACTCCCCGCAGGAATCGTTAGCAGAATGCTATCTTTCAAGGTAGGTACGGCCACTTTAGCGCCCAGAGCAGCCTCCCAAGGGGCGAGAGGAACCACAATTTCCAAATCCTGATTGACGATATCAAACAATGGATGCGGAGCAATACGGATCACCAGCCACAGATCGCCATTTGGCCCACCGTTCTCACCCGGCGTCCCCTGCCCTTTCAAGCGAATACGCTGGCCATTGCCAACGCCGGCAGGAATTTTAACATTCAGCGTTTTAGGGATTTCCCGTTCAACCATGCCAAAAGCATTGTATACAGGTAGGTTATAGCTGATTGTGCGTTTATGTTCCTCTAGCGTTTCTTCGAGGAATACCGCAACTTCAATCTCCAAATCATGACCACGAGCAGCAGGACGCTGCCGCGATTGACGGCCATGTTGGCCAAAGATCGACGAGAAAATATCGTCAAAATCTTCAGGGCTGTAGCTTTGGCCCTCTCGTTGCTGGAATTGTTGGAACTGAGGATCGTTGCGGTGCTGCCACAACTGGTCATACTCGGCTCGACGCTGCTCGTCACTCAGAACCTCCCACGCTTCCGCCACTTCTTTAAATCGGGCTTCGGCATCAGGCTCTTTACTGACATCGGGATGGTACTTACGGGCCAATCGGCGATAGGCGGTCTTGATTGTCTTGAGATCGTCTGTCGGTTTCACGCCCATAATGGCGTAATAATCCTTTAATTCCATAGCGTTATCTCGCGTAAATCAAATCAGACTGAAGGGAACCTTTAGATAAATATCATCATTAAGCTTAGGTTAACCCCGAAAAAACCTACAGTCATTAGAAATAAGCTAGGTTCGCAAGATTCAGAGTCTACACTGCATATAACATAGAGATAATTAATCCCTGATATTGGTATGTACATTGGGCTCTCTACCAAGAGCCATGGCAAAAACACTCTAATTAACAACTAAAATGTCGCAGATATGACTATCTGTTTTGACGAGAAGTGATAAACGTCATACCTACCGCACCAAGAAGTAATACACTACTCAGTCCAAAAGAACTTCGCCATCCCAAACTATCAAAGACCAACCCTCCGGCTGTTGAACCCAGCGCGATCGAGAGTTGAATAACCGCCACCATGAGCCCTCCCCCAGCTTCAGCATCCTCAGGAAGTGTTCGTGCGATCCATGTCCACCACCCCGTTGGAGCTGCCGTTGCAATCATCCCCCATAGGCTTAAAAGTACGGTAACCCCCCAGAGATTCTGCCCGACTAAAAGTAACGTTCCGGCAATCGAGGCCATAACCAGAGGGATTATCATTAGCGTCAGATAAAATCTTGTGTTGAGAAATAACGTAATTAATAGTGTGCCAGCAAAACCAGCAAGGCCCATAGCAAGCAATATTAAGGAGAGGATAGAAGCATTGACTTTAGTCACCGTTTCCAGAAACGGTCGTACATAGGTAAATAATGCAAACTGCCCCATAAAGAATAATCCGCATGCTAGAAGGCCAGTTGATACCGTAGTAAGTCTGAGCAGACGAAGCACAGACCGGCTCGGCTTATTTGCCTTATCGCTTTTCATCTCTGGCAAACCGATGTATTGCCAAATGAACGCAGCTATTGCAAAAGGAACGAGACATAAAAAGGCCCCACGCCAGCCAACAGTTGCCCCTAGATAGCTCCCCAGAGGGGCTGCTACTACGGTTGCCAGTGCGTTCCCACCGTTAAATATAGCCAGTGCTCGGGGAACCTGGTGCTGTGGAACCAGTCGGATAGCGGTTGCTGCCGACATTGACCAAAATCCACCAATGGCGATACCAATCAAAGCTCGACCTATCATGTAGACCTGATAGTTGGACGCCAAGGCAATAATCATTCCTGAAACAGCCATCAGAAGCGTCAATCCAAGCAGAAGATGTTTACGATTCAGGCTTCCTGCAACGTTAGAAATTATCAGACTGGTCAGCACAGCGAGTGCGCCAGAGATAGCAATCCCCTGACCAGCGAGTCCCTCCGTGACATGTAAATCTCTAGCAATTGGCGTCAACAGGCTGACCGGCATAAACTCTGACGCGATCAGTACAAAAACGCAGAGCGTCATGGCAAAAACGCCGCTCCAGTGTGCGTGTATTTTATTGTGCGATGTTTTAAAACTCAGTGCAGACATAATTAATTTCTCTGAATATTGCCCTCAACAACCTCTGTTTAACTGAGGCAGGCGATATTCATGGAATAACAGCAAAAACGAAGCTGATAATGGCTTAGAATGTGATGGATTTGCATCGCAACATGCGACAAAAGGTCAGAATAAAAGCCATCTGCGAATGACCGATGGCTTTACTAAGAGATATTATTCAATAACTTATCTTAAGTTAGTTTTGAAAAACTGTTCAAATTTGGCGAACGGGATCTTACCAGCAGCGTTGTCGTATAAATCGACATGGTTCGCTTCCGGAACCACCACCAACTCTTTTTCTTTGCTACCGACAGCGTTAAAGGCATCCTCAGCAAAATAGCGTGAGTGCGCTTTTTCCCCCGTCACAATTAGCACAGGAATTGTAATTTCATTTGCATAGCTCAGCAGCGGCATATTCATAAATGACAGTGGCATTGTCGCAGTCCAAGCACCGGTTGAATTTACGGAACGCGCATGGAAACCACGTGGCATGCGATAATAATCAAAGAATTCTTTCAATACGCGATGTGGATCCGTAGGTAAAGCCTCCGGCAGAATACGATTCGCTGCACTTACGTTGCCTTTTTCATCGACATAAACGTCATGTCCACCAGTGGCAAAAGTCCCCCTTTCCGCATCTTTCCAGCGTTGCGCATTCAGATACTGCAACACGGCGCGACGATCAGAGGTCGTGTAGCGGTCTTTGCCATCACCAACGCCATGACCCATTGCACGACTCATGTCGTACATGACACTGGTAGCAACGGCTTTAACGCGCGTATCCATCGCGGCGTCATTTAACGCCATACCGCCCCAGCCACAGATGCCAAGTAGCCCAATACGGTTGCGATCTACCTCTGTTTGTAAGCCGAGAAAATCCACCGCTGCGCTGAAATCCTCAGTATTAATATCCGGAGAAGCAACGTTACGCGGATAACCACCGCTTTCCCCCGTGTACGATGGATCAAAGGCCAGAGTAACAAATCCCAATTCTGCCAGCGTTTGTGCATACAGCCCGCTTGACTGCTCTTTTACCGCGCCAAAAGGCCCGCTAACGGCAATCGCCGCTAGTTTGCGTTCAGCACGATTTTTGGGGATATAGAGGTCTCCAACTAACGAGATCCCATAACGGTTCTGAAAGATCACTTTTCGATGAGCAACTTTCGTACTCTCTGCAAAGGTTTTATCCCACTTTTCTGTCATCGAGACAGGTGCGTTTGGATTAGTTACATCAGCATAACTCATTGTAGTAACTCCACTTAATGATGCGAATAGCAGCATTGAGGGTATTGCTGCTGTCAATTTTTTGGTGAAAGCAATCATGTAAAGTTCCTTCTTAAAAATAAGATAGGGTCGCAGGTTCCATACAGAAAACGCCGCCGAGCTTTGTTTCAATGCGATCATTATAGTTAGCTAAAATAGTGCTGATTAGTGGGTGAAAAATGCTAGGATTAATATCAAATTGTTATAAATAGACGTGCTGTAACAGGCGTAGGGCTTAGTCAGTGGCCGAGGATAACGAATGGCTAAACGGGAAAACTATAATGAACTCTATCTGTTTATGCAGGTAGTACGAGAAGGCAGTTTCACCGCAGCGGCACAAAGGCTTGGGCTTGCACAATCAGGGATCAGCCGTTCCATTCGCGAACTAGAAGAAAGGCTAGGTGTACAACTTCTCGTTCGAACTACACGCAAGCTGTCAGTGACACAGGCAGGTGAACAACTCTATCGGACAGTAGAATCCGGCTTTGATGCTTTAGACATGGGGCTTGCCACTCTGGCGCATTATCGACAAACCCCATCCGGCACGGTTCGTATCAATGCTAGCCAACACGCCATTGATAAAGTGCTTTTGCCGAAGCTCGCAATGTTTAAACAGCGGTATCCTGATATCAGGCTTGAGCTCATTAGCGAAAGTCGGTTTGTTGATATTATTGAGGAACGATTCGATGCCGGTGTACGCCTAGGATCCGATGTTGGCCATGGTATGGTCGCCGTGCGTATTTCACCCGACATGGAGATGGTCGTGGTGGGCACACCCGAGCATTTTCGTCGCTACGGCTTTCCACAAACTCCGGCCGATTTAGTGGTACACCCTTGCATAGCCTACCAGTTTGGTGACGGAAGCCTGTATGCGTGGGAGCTCAATGACGACGGTAAAAAAATCACTCACCGCCCACAGGGGCAATGGGCTTTTGCTGACAGCTATATGGAAGCAAAGGCGGCTAGATTAGGTCTAGGGTTAGCTTATGTTCCAGAGGAGTTGGTGGCTGATGATTTAGTACAAGGTAGTCTTATCAGGGTATTACAACGTTATAGTCAACGATTAGATGGTTCATTTCTTTATTATCCACATCGCAACGTGTCACCAGCGCTAAGGATAGTCATTGAGACACTAAAAATGGATATCAATAGATGAAATATTCCGTGGAGATTTAGCCGTGGGCAAGTGAACATTGTCACTTGCGACACGGTTCGGAAATAACAATAATTCTAGTGACCTGTGAACAAAAAACGGGGGTAATAGGACAATTGACTGCCGACATCTCGTGGGATTCTAAATCGATGGACTGATAAAAGTGAACGATGCGGAAATAAAACTCCGCACCAGTGTAGATTCTCAAGCGCCACGACTCAAAAAAATAGCATCGACTTCCGCTGCAGTAGGGATCGCATCAATTGCGCCAAACTGTGTACAAGTCAATGCTCCACAGATATTGGCCCAATGCACGGCATGCAGGAATTGTGTCTGGTCGTCTAACCTGCAACCGGATTGGTTAATCTGCTGTAGCAATGCGCCAATAAACGCATCACCTGCACCAGTAGAGTCAATCGCATTAACGGGAACAGAGGGGATGAGTTGTTGCATACCTGATTTGTGACTTATCCATGTTCCACGATCGCCGCAAGTGACAGCGATATAGCTGACGCCAAACTCATGCAACACGCGGCAGCCTTCTGTTGTCGTCTTCGCGTCGGTAATGAAGTGTAGCTCCTCTTCACTGACTTTAACGATATCTGCATGCTGAAACCACGGCTTGCAGCGAGCGATAAATTCTTGCGGCGCCCTCCCCCACAAACCTTCACGATAATTTGGATCAAATGAGATCAACAAACCGCGTTGTTTTGCTTCGCGTAAGAGACGTCGGTAGGTCACATATAGCTCCCCGTCCAACAGACCCGCAGCGGCTCCAAAATGAACGATACTCACATCGTCGAGAAAGTCAGAGGGAATATCTTGCCAGCCAAGTTCGCCATCGGCGCCACGGAAAAAGCTAAAATCTCGCTCACCATCATCCTGCAAACCGACGAAGGCCAACGTTGTGGGCGTGGCGCTGCGCGTGACGCCAGAAAGCTCAATGCCTTCCGACGCTAGCGTATGAAGCAGAAAATCACCAAAGGGATCGTCACCGACTTTCGCGGCCAGCTTGGCGTGACCTCCGCTACGGTTGATAGCAGCGGCAACATTAGCGGGAGCCCCTCCTGCTTTTTTGAGGAATTGGGTCCCCTGTTTCAGACCCAATCCAATATCGGTGCAAACAAAATCAATCAACAGTTCGCCAAGACAGGCAATGTGATGGTTAGGCATTAACAATATCCCTCCACTGTCGCGCCGGGAGTAGGCGTTGCTCTGAAGGCATTTACGGTTTTATCCATCACGACCTGACCGTCAGTACCTGAATCCAGCACGGTATTTTGCTGCGAGGCTGCTTCTATCTGGACGGCGATCACCGTCAACGCAGCTAGGCCGTCGGTCGCCAGTAACGCGCTGACTTGGGTAGAGAAACACGCACTGGCGTCTGCCGCCGCCTGTCCGTCGGAGGTTTCGGTCGTGGCGACAACATGATTATTAGAAATAGTATTTCCTTTGCCAGAAACCACCCGAATAATCACCGGTGTGGCACCCGTCGGCGTAATATATTGTGTATCAATGGACTCGGAAATATGATTGGCAATGATCGAGTTATTATCACCGCTAATATACAGCAGGCCATATAAATCATCTAATCCGTTATTGTAGTCTTGCATCGGAGCCCACGGTTCACGCTCGCGGAAAAAGTGGTTAGATGACACCAGATTCTCCGCGCTGCCGTTCTCCATTATCAACATGCCAGGGTAAAACGCATGGAATCGATTACTGCTGATTGAGGAGCGAACCACATTCGAGAAATGAACAACGCTTTTTCCTCGAGGGAATATATTATTAGCAGTAATTAAAAGCCCCCCAAAGTTCTCAGCGTAAATAGAATAGCCTCTGTAGCCCGCACCGATCAGATTATCGGTTATTTTTGACGCCTGACCGGACTCGCGTAACTCTATACAGTTCCCACATTCAGCGATGAAGTTGTTATGAATAGCCAAAGCATCAGCATTATAAATTGTCACGCCGTGCTCAAGGTAGACAAATCCCATACCGCTGATGCGGAAGGAGTCCTGCGCGCTGGCAATATAAATACCCGTCTTACCGTTGAGATAACTGTTCTCAGGGTCATCGCTGCCAGAACCATCGTCGACAAAATGCAAACCATCAATACAGAAGTCAGCAAACTCAACCGAACTTATCCGAGGATCTCCGCTGCGCGCAATATAGAATGCAGCCCCTGCAGATTCTGCTGCGCCTTCCGCCGGAGACATATCGACCAGAATACGGCTGCCACCCGGCCATAATTCGTGCCAGTTTGGCCAATCACTCTCTGGAGTATTAAAACGAATGCTGGAAGAGATGAAGCCATGTCCAGAGCCCATAATTTTCAGATAGCTAATGTCTATCACTATTTGAGTGAGAAGATGGTAATCACCCGGCGGAATATAAATCACCGCTCCGGGTTTTCCACCTTCATTAATATCAGTATTGGTTTGTCTGTTTTTAATATCGGCGATAATACTATTAATCACTTCACCAATATCATCATACGGATTACCTATATTCCATTCCGTGACATCGTAATAATTATTACTCGACATAATGTTGAATCCTTCTGTGCTATTAAGAATAAACAGATTTATCGCGTGGGAATATTATTTATAAGCATAAGTGGCACGATACTGGGTGAGTATTGCCGGAGCTCCTGAGAGGTGTACTTGTGTCAGCGCACTGCATGAATAGTAGCGTCGCGTACCGCAAACACTGCCCCCATTGGAGAAGACTTCAACGATCCCAGCATCAAAGCACACCATGACATCCTCCACGCTCGCCAGCGGTGCACGATAACGACCATCGTCCTGACCTTTTTCCCGTAATGTCAGCGCCTTGCCGTCAAATTCCAGTACAATTTCCTGACCGTTGTCCCCACTCAGCGTCAGACAAAAAGCATCTGTCGGGGTAAACGCGATCGTGCAGGCTCTATTGACCTCAGTGCTCGACCAACGCTCGTTATCAGCTAACCTAGTCTGATTGATAACCAAGGACTCTGGCGGTAAAACAGGGGTCATGCAAAGCTGCTGTTGCGCGTTGAGATGAAAGCGACGCGGTAAGGACATTTCGCCACAATAGCTAGACTCGACGTTTTTTTGCGTGGCCCAGTTATACAGCCAGGCAAAACCGGTCCGCGCATCTTCCTCGCCCCAAGTTTGTAAGGCGTAGAAATCAGTGCCGAAATCCAGCATTTGCAGCGGATGTGACGACGGAATGAAATAGCCGTCGCGGAAATCACCGGTTTGTGCGAACAGCAGATTGTGGCGACCAGTTACGGGCTCGGTATAACCCACAACGCCAATAATTAACACCCACACGCCATCCAGACAGAAAAAGTCTGGGCACTCTACGCAACGGCCGCCGTTTTCACGAAAGTAAGCGGGGGCCACGTACAGTACATGATGAAACGTCCAGTTCTCACTGTCCGCGGAATGAAACAGCAGCATCGCTGGGTCGCCGTTTACAGCGGCACCGAGGATCATATAGAAGGTCGCATCTGCCTCCTCATACCAGACTTTCGGATCGCGGAAATCACAGTCAACGCCGGGAGGCAGCTCCGTTAATACCGTTGTGACCGACGCGGGTTTGTCGTAGCTCTGTAGAGGCACGACCATTTTCTGAATTTCTCGATAGCCGCGATACAAATCGTAAGCCGGCAGCCGCTCGGTATACCAGAAGCGGGTTTTGCCTTGTGCATCAGTAAAGGCGCTACCGGAAAAAGCACCGCCTGTCGCTCCCAGAGCGGCCAGATTTTGCTCAGGCTGAAGAAAGACTGGGTAGTGTCGCCAGTGGTAAAGGTCTTTGCTCACCGCGTGATTCCAGTGCATCGGCCCCCACTGTGTGCTGTGTGGGTGATACTGATAAAACAGATGCCACTCGTCGCCTTTGCGATGTAGACCATTAGGATCATTCATCCACCCAGTGCGCGGAGAAAAATGCAGCGCTGGGCGTAACGGATCCTGCAAATACGCAGTGGCAATGTCGCGGTCGCTCAACAAACAAAGCGCGTTGTCCTGAGTGGCGATAAAACTGACTCCGTTTTCGGGCAAGGTATCCGGATGCCAGCTGTAGCACAGTGAGATCTCGCTGTTCTCTGGCAGCCAGTCCAAACAGACACTCCCGTCCTGCCATGCGGTCCAGGTAAAATAATGGTAGTAGCGAGGAGCCGTGGTGACTTTAAATACCACCTCATTTTCCATACGGATGGAGAATAGAGGGTGGCTGGCTGGCTTTGTTTCTCTCAGCCATAAATCAATCCGCTGGCCTTGCTTAATATTAAACGACAGGGACATCTTTATACTCCTGATTCTGGGCAGAGCCGTTTTCCAGTTCACGCTTCGCGAGGTCAACTTTGATTTTTTCAAGTAATAGGTTGTTCAGTTTGAAATAACGCACTATATATGCGCTGATGAAGTAGCTCACCATGGGTAATAACGAGAACATGATAATAATCCCTTGAAGGGTCTGTTCGTTTTGCTGCGGTTTATTCGCGATATAACCAGTGTAAGACAGTATCCAAGCAACAATAGCGCCAGCAACGGCTAATCCCATTTTCAGCATAAACAGATTGCCAGCAAACGAAATACCGGTCAGACGCTTGCCAAATTTCCAGTCACCGTAATCATCAACATCGGACATCATTGCCCACAAAATAGGACCAGACTGAATCAGGTGCAAAATATTAATCACAATAAACAAAGCCAGCAGCGGCGTCAGTGAATGTGGATCAACAAACCACAGGGCGAAAGAAAGGATGCCGAGAATTATATTAATAATGCGGAACAGTTTTATTTTATCAAAGCGATCGGTCAACGGTTTAGCAATGACGCTGCCCAACATATTACAGGCCACACCGAGGGCCATAAAGAAGGTAATAAATCCTACGGAGGCTTTCATCACATAGGTGGCATAATATATGGTCACAGCTCCTCGAATGAATGCAGGGAAAACGTTCAGGAAAGTAATCGAGATCATTAGCAACCATTGGTCATTTTTAATAATATCTTTGAGATCTTTCCTTAAGCTGTCATTGGCTTTAATCGAGACGACGCGCTCTTTAATACTGGAGAAACAGAACAGGAACATTAAGGTCGCCGCTCCGCCCATCATCATCATTGTCAACTGAAAGCCGGATGCCCGGTTGCCGTTACCCAGCCAGTCGGTTAACGGTAAAATAGAAGAAGAGACGATAAGTGTGGCTAAACCATTGAGGAAGAAGCGCCATGACAGACACCCTAGGCGTTCTTTCTGGTTGAGAGTAATGACGCCAGCTACCGAGCAATAAGGAATATTGATAGCGGTATAAATCAGTGACATGACTAAGTAAGTGACCCAAGCATAGATAATTTTTCCATTCATGCTCAGGTCAGGTGTGGTGAACATTAACACTGCGCCGAGCCCAAACGGCACAGCCATCCACAGCAACCAAGGCCGAAACTTACCCCAACGAGTTCTAGTGCGGTCGCAAATCGCGCCCATGATAGGATCACTGAATGCGTCAAACACACGGATAACGAGAAAAAGTGTGCCAACAATCCCAGCGTCAAGACCATAAACATCGGTATAAAACCATGTCAGATAGAGTGCTAGCACGCTCCAGATCATACAGGAACCGGCATCCCCCATCCCGTAGCCGATCTTTTCTTTCAGGCTCAATTTTTCATAAGCACTGTGTTTTTCTGCGGATGTAGCAGACATACATACCCCTCAATATTATTGAGCTGTCATAAATATAAAGCACCAGTTATTACGACCAATGCTATAGTGATAAAATAGTTTATTATTTATATTTAAAATACTTTTAAAAATACAACTTTATAGAATGGTTACATTAATATTAACGCTACTCTCTCGAATTATTAGCCTGGAGGTAATCTCATACATTTCGATACCTTCTCGATTATTTTCGTTCTTAACCATTTGAAACGCCAGATGAGCTATTTCATGTATAGGTTGTGCTACGCTTGTTATTCTTTTAGTTTGTGCAAGCAATGTGTTATCGAAACTGGCGATAGCAATATCTTTAGGTACAGAAACGCCTTTTTCTTTTAATCCATCAATAATATAGCTGGCAGCAACATCGTTATAAACCCAAAGACATGAGCATCTCTGTCTCCGACTGGCTAATTTTTCAATAATATCGTCAAGGATACTGATATGGCCTGATGTTTTTTCGCCCTCACCTTTCGCTATCCAGAATTGATTTTCTTTATCCAAGGTAAACCCCTGACTCGTTATTTTTTTAGTCCAAGAAGATACCTTTCTAGTATCGACACTTTCCTGAGCAATAAAACCAAATGAGGTATGTCCTGTTTGTATAAAATGCTCAGCAATGCTTGCCGCACCTTTGCTCTGGTTAATGGAGACCGAATTAAAAAAACGGGAAACCTGTGTCACAACCGCAACTGGAATACGGGTGGCCGTTAGCCACTCTGCAAGTTCAGCTTCCGCCTCCGTTGGTACCCATAGTAAGCAATCAATTCCCATGCCAATTAAGGTATGGATAATCTGTTTATCCTGTTGAGGTTGGTTCTGGTGCGTTTTAACGATCACTGTCTTTCCAATGTATCGTGCTTCTTCCTCAAAGGTAGCCAGCAGTTCACAAAAATGTGGGTTAACCAGATTCGGCAGCACGACGGCGACCAAGCCGGAGCGTTTGCCGCTCAGTTGAAACGCACTTTTACTGGGCACATAACACAGGTAATCCATCGCATCACGTACTGCCTGACGCGTTTCAGGCACCACGCTGGGATGATTATTTAACACCCGCGATACGGTAGCTGTTGATACTCCTGCTTTTTTTGCGACATCTTTAATGGAAGCCATGATTATCAAATGTGCCATCTAAACCGTGGTGTCACTATAAAGTGTGATAGAGGTCAAAAATGTAAGCCAGTTCACATGTTGTTGCGTTACATGAAACCGTGCTTGCTCTCTCATTTCAGTGTGAATCTTCGCTTATAACCCCCCTTTCAAATAAAATTTCAATTAGGCCGACCTCGTGTCAAAGCAGGCCTAAGCCTGCCATTCTGCATTTATTCATATAATCATAAACTTAATGAATCCACCTCATAAGCCCCAGTTCGTTCCCTTCCCCATCTAATCGAATAAATCACTCTGCGTTATGCTTTTTCTACACAACAGTTGAAGGATAACGTCATGCAAACGGTAAAACTTAACCACGGTGTTTGCTGGGCTTTGGTGTGTTTCAGAGGATGTTTGGGTATGTTGCTGTGACGCTCTCAGCCTGCTGGGAAAAACCGCTGGTCATTGAATGCGACCAAAAGCGGAGAACCAGTGAAACGGTCATCAGTTGGTTAGCAGCAATACGCAACTACGATCTTTTATTTATGATGCTGACAAAAAATAAGGGTAAGAAAAGAATCAAAACGACCCTTTTCTTACCCTCTGGAATGATTGAGCGACAAGCGCTACAGGGGTAACCATCCTAGCTGCTCATCGCACTTTTTGGAGAAAATGATGGAGAATAAAAGGAAAATCAGCCAGCCGATAATAATACTAAAGAGAACAGGGTTATCCCTGTTCGCATCAGGTAAGCCTATGCCGCATTGACAGAAAATACGCAGGAGAATATACCCCCTGTTTCATCACGACTGGAGCGATGCAACATCAATTACGAACCGGTATTTAACATCACTTTTCAGCATTCGCTGCCAGGCCGTATTAATATCCTGAATATTGATCAATTCAATATCTGATGTGATCTGATGTTCCGCGCAAAAATCAATCATTTCCTGCGTCTCCGCAATCCCACCGATGACTGACCCAGCCACGGATTTTCGCCCTAAGATCAGCGGTGCGCTATTTAGCATTGGGTTCAAATCCCCCAGATATCCTACAAGCACCAGAGTTCCACTCAGCGCCAGCGTGGGAATATAGGGATTCAGGTCATGGACATAAGGTACTGTATCGATAATCAAATCAAACTGGTTATGCGCCCCCTGCATCTGCTTTTCATCGGTTGAAATAACAATATGCGAGGCCCCCAAGCGGCGAGCATCGGCTTCTTTATTCGGCGAACGACTGAATAACGTAACTTCTGCGCCCAGAGCTTTCGCTAATTTAATCGCCATATGTCCCAGACCACCTAAACCAACTACAGCCACTTTGCTGCCAGGGCCAACATTCCAGTGACGCAGCGGTGACCATGTTGTGATACCGGCACATAGCAGCGGTGCAGCCCCTTTTAAATCCAGAGTCTCAGGCACTTTGATAACAAATTTTTCGGTGACAACAATCTTATCGGAATAACCACCATAGGTTGGCATATGGTCATGTCTGTCAACGTCGTTATAGGTTAATGTATTCCCCTCTTCACAGTACTGCTCCAGCCCCTGCTCACAAGGTTTACAATGCTGACAGGAATCCACCATGCAGCCCACACCGGCATAGTCGCCCACGCGGAATTTGGTGACGGCCTTCCCGACCTGAATGACACGGCCAATGATTTCATGCCCCGGTACCATCGGGTATTTTGCACCACCCCAATCATTAAAAGCGTTATGGATATCTGAGTGGCAAACGCCACTGTATAAAATCTCGATAACTACATCATTATCGCGAGGATCACGACGAACAAAGTTATGTGGTACTAAATCTTCTTTCGCTCCGAAAGCGGCATAACCTTTCACATTTAAAGTCATCGGTGAATCTCCAAACAGGAAATGGAACGTCATGATTTAACAAGGTTATCATCACGTTGTGGGGAAATCAGGGCGCATTACTACGGACGTAATTCACCATATTTATAAGAGGCCGTTGCGCCACCATCAATCAGCAGGTCGCTTCCCGTCACGTAGGTGCCATTAGGCCCAAACAGAAACTCCGCCAGCGCACCGATTTCATCCGGCGTACCACCCCGTCCAGCCGGAGATTTATCCAACATATTTCGATAGAATGCGCCCCTTTCAACACTGTTAAGCTCGTCATAGGCCAAAGGCGTATAGACGATACCTGCGCTGATACAATTAATTCGCGCACCGCGCTTACCCCATTTCACCGCTTCTGACATAACGCGAAGTGCGTTGCAGCGTTTGGATATCTGATAAGCATATAAGCTGTCTTTAATTTCTTTCACCAAAGGCAGTTCGAGAAGGTCTTCAGGCGGTAGGGTTGCAAGCGCATCCGCCTGAGCTTGTGTTAGAGCATCAACGTCTAAACGATGGCTAGACTGTGAGCCAATCACAACGCAGGACCCACCTGCCGCAATAACTTTACCAAATTCCTCAAACAGCACGGCGCTGCCGTAGAGATCAACGCGGATGAGATCCTGTGCTTTCGCCTGCGAGGGAGAAAGCCCTGCCGTATGAATAACGCCTTTAATGTCACCTAACGCAGATGCTGTATTCACCAGCGCCTGAACCGATTGGCGGGAACTAACGTCGACAGTCGTCGTGCTTACCTCAAAACCCGCACGAGAGAGCGTGTTTTCAGCCTGATGGGCATTCTCTATTTTGATATCAGCCAGAAGAATATGTTTCCCAACGCTGACACGTCGCGCAATGGCCTGAGCAATCGAGCCACTCCCGATAACAACAATAACGTCTTTCATTTGTATCCCTCTTCTACAGATATAGCCATCAGCTTATAGCAAGTCATTTCAGGTATTGACCCTATCATGGTGAGCTTTCATACAGCATAGCGCCTCTAAACGATCAGGTTAAGTCAGCCAAAGAACATAGCCTTATGAGCCTTATTCATAAATAACTACTTCAGGCAAAAATCTATCGTTCAAATATCTGCAAATTAATGGACACTACTAATAAACACTCGTGAATGCCCCCACCCAATCGAATTAATCGCTTTGAGTTACGCGTTTCCAATAGAACAGTTGAAGGATAGCCTCATGCAAATAGTAAAACTGAACAGGTTAGAAAAGATATGCAGCTAATCGTCCACATTCATGACGTCTACCAAATAAGGGCAATCAGGAGTGCTAAATAATTAACGCTGACAACTCAGATATAATTGAACGGCAAACATAACCGAGGATGTATGAGCCTTCATTATTGAGGGCTCAATACAATCATCTGCTTTATAATAATAAATGGTCTAATGTTGGTGCAAAGCTGTTGAACATGACTGTCAGCGTTGAGCGAGCCTTATGCTAAGCAGCATAGTCATGTGTAGGATAATAAAGATGGGTTCCGTAGACTATTTTTTAAGGATCTAGAAACTTCATTGTTCTAGTAACCTATATGGTAGATGATTTGGAATGGCGACTGGTTTTACTTTTCCCAACGATTACGTCCCTGCTGTTTTGCCCGATAAAGGGCTTCATCTGCTCTGGCAATAATTCCGTAAGCACTATCACCGTCCTTGGAAAGAGTGATGCCCATACTGACTGTGACCATTTCGCTAACCTCCGAAGCGGCATGCGGCAGTGAGATTTCTCGCAGGTTCGTCTGAATACGTTCGGCAACCCGCACAGCGTCATCCAAGGAGGACGCGG
Source organism: Hafnia paralvei ATCC 29927 (assembly GCF_001655005.1). Lineage (GTDB taxonomy): Bacteria > Pseudomonadota > Gammaproteobacteria > Enterobacterales > Enterobacteriaceae > Hafnia > Hafnia paralvei. Next base: position 44,821 of record NZ_LXET01000013.1, on the reverse strand, counting down.
GCAGCACAATGACAAACTCTTCGCCACCGTAACGCGCTACCAAATCGGCCGGAGTACGTATTGACGTCTTCACTATGTCGGCTACTTTTATCAGGCATGCATCTCCAGCCTGATGACCATAGTGGTCGTTATAGCGTTTGAAATAGTCCACATCGAGCATAAGTAGCGCAAACGGCTCAGCCTGTAGAAGAGCATCATCAAGAAAGTTTTCCATTGACCGCCGATTAGCAGTCCCCGTCAGCGCATCCTGATGAGCCATAACGTCGAGCCGCGCGATAAGCATCCGGTTCTCCTGATAACGCAACCAAGCTTCATCAAACCAGCGTTGTAGGATAACGCGGCCATAAATGAGAATGGCAGTGAGAAGAAGCCAGACCAATAAAAACCGAATGTTAACCCCCTGATTAAGCTGCACACTGGCCAGCAGGGTAGTCAACCATAAAGGGATGATGAAAAGTAGCAAGGCCAGTGGATGATAATAAAGTGCTGCCAGCGCGGTGAGCATAAGGATGACGCTGAGAGGCCAAGCAAAAGGCAGTTGCCACCAGACAATAAAGTAGAAACTGCAGTAACTCCACATCAGACTGATAGTCATCAGCATCGCCACACAAAGGGGTGTAAACCTAGCGGGGAGGCGATAGATGAAAAGTACCAACATAAGCGACAAAACAATAATACCGACCGTTATTTCGTCTATAAACGGCAATATTTCAGTGTGTGTGCCGAGCGAGCGGTCAAAGTGACTGATGAGAAAATTGCGGAACAAAATGATCAGCGCAAAACTAACATTCACAAATGTGAACCACGGGATACTCACAGATAACGCCTGTCTGACCATATCACTATAGTTCTGCCACATTCTTGCAGTATTGAAAGTACGGCGCTTATTGTTCGAATGCTGCTCCATCCCTAATTGCCCCACAAATGGATAATTACTATCCAGTGTAATATAGATATATCTCATTGCAGGCGTTTCAGGCAGAACAATCAAACTCGGTAAGTATTATTTAAATTAACGCCACCTTCCTATTCTCTTTCACCTCAACGTCTTGCTTCGAGCAACGTTCAAAAGGTTCTCAACGTCTGCTTCTGTCACAAAGTCGTCATCAATCCTCAATAGGATTAATGAACGCCACTAATAAACTCTAACTAATTACCCCATTTAATCGAATAAATCACTTTGCGTTATGTTTTTCCTACACAACAGCTGAAGGATAACGTCATGCAAACTGTAAAACTGCACTGCGGTGTTGAAATGCCCCTGCAGGGCTTTGGTGTGTTTCAGATGTCTGATGACGCTGAATGCGAAAGAGCCGTTATTGGTGCTATCGATACGGGATACCCCCTGATCGATACCGCCGCGCATGTCTTTTTTCAGTAAGTGGGCTGGCGTTCGATTTCCAAAGTACATCACACTTTTTCTACTGAAATATATCCCTCCTAAAACTACGTGTTATCATTCACTGCGTAAATACCTTTCAACTCTACACGAGGCTTTGATGCTGGAGAATGTAATCATCCGATAATCAGCTTACCGACCTTTTCAGGCCGGACTGATTATCAATGCGCCGAAATCGAATGCGGACACCGCTGTGTGTTTGCACGTTTTGCACATGATGATTAAACAGGTTCTTCAGTATGAATTTATCCCGTCAGGAACAACGTACCTTACACGTTCTCGCTAAAGGTGGCCGGATCGCGCACATTCGCGATGCATCAGGCCGCGTAACCTCTGTTGAATGCTACAGCCGCGAAGGGCTCCTGCTCAGCGACTGCACGCTCGCCGTTTTCAAAAAACTCAAAACCAAAAAGCTTATTAAGTCCGTCAACGGGCAACCCTACCGTATCAATACCACCGGGCTGAACAACGTCCGCGCACAACTGGACAATCGCTAAGGAGCCTCTGATGACAAACCCCAGCCTCACTTTTCATGTCGCCTCTGAAGGCGATACCGATGACATTCTCGACGTCGAAGCCCGCGCTTTCGGCTACAGCAAAGAGGCCAATCTGGTGGCCGATTTACTTAACGATGAGAGCACCTACCCGATGTTATCGCTGCTGGCCCGGCATAACGGTAAGGCGGTTGGGCATATTTTATTTACCCGCGCGACGTTCAATGGGGAGCCTGACTCGCCAATGATGCACCTTCTAGCTCCGCTGGCGGTGGTGCCTGAATATCAGGGCGTTGGCATAGGCGGATTACTTATCCAACGCGGTATTGAGCATCTGAAAGCCGCAGGAGGCAAGGCGGTATTTGTTCTGGGACATGAAACCTACTACCCGAGACATGGATTTGAGCCATGTGCCGGAGATAAAGGCTATCCGGCACCTTATCCCATTCCCGAGGAGCATAAAGCCTGCTGGATGCTGCAGCGGCTTTCGTCTCAGCCGTTGCAGCGAACGGGACAGATACAGTGCGCCCGAGCGTTAATGAAACCCGAGCACTGGCGCGAGTAATCAATAAGGAAATGATGATGACGATGAGTACGATTATTAGGGATTCCGCAAACGCAGTTTTGCCAGAGGATGTGCGCAAAATCCCCTGGGATGAACCGGCATTTAGCCAGCGTATGCTGGAAAACCATCTGTCACAGGAGCACGACTGGGATCCCGCAGCGCAAACCAGCTCAACGCGGTTTATGGCGATTGAAGAGAACGGCAACGTGACGCGCTTCGGCAGCCAGATGACCGCCCGGATACGGCGGCATGGCCGGTCAGCGACACTTTTGCCGACAAGCTGTACGCACTGCTGGCCGAAAAAAACGAACCTTATTCTCTTACTACTCACTCAATGAAAGGAATGCCAACATTGGATATCCCACGTATTTTTACGATTAGCGAAAGTGAACACCGCATCCATAACCCGTTCACCGAAGAGAAGTACGCCACGCTGGGTCGCGTGCTGCGCATGAAGCCGGACACCCAAATACTTGACCTCGGTAGCGGCTCGGGCGAGATGCTCTGTACCTGGGCCCGGGATCACGCCATTACCGGTGTCGGTATCGATATGAGCCAGTTGTTCAGCGAGCAGGCCCGACGGCGCGCCGAAGAACTCGGCGTCAGCGAACGAGTGCATTTTATTCATAACGATGCGGCCGGTTACGTCGCCAATGAAAAATGTGACGTGGCGGCCTGTGTCGGCGCGACATGGATTGCTGGTGGGTTTGCTGGAACGGTCGAACTGCTGGCGCAGAGCCTAAAACCGGGCGGGATCATGCTTATCGGTGAACCTTACTGGCGTCAGCTACCCGCGACGGAAGAAATAGCCCAGGCCTGTGGCGTCAGCTCAATCGCTGATTTCCTGACGCTGCCGGAACTTGTCAGCGCGTTCGACGATCTCGGCTATGACGTGGTGGAAATGGTACTAGCAGATCAGGAAGGTTGGGATCGGTATGAGGCCGCGAAATGGCTGACCATGCGTCGCTGGCTGGAGGCTAATCCAGACGATGACTTCGCAGCGGAAGTCAGGGCCGAGCTAAACATCTCACCTAAACGCCACGTTGCGTATGCAAGAGAATACTTTGGCTGGGGCGTGTTCGCGCTTATCGCCAAGTAACAACAGGCTCCCGGTATTTCTGACTGGAGATACTGGGAGCTTCGCCTTTGCTTTGATCTGATGCATCACCTACACAATACGTATTCAGTATATTTATTAATCAGGACATCACTATCAGGAGCATCATATGTCACAACATGAACAGTTCTGCCAGGCTTGTGGAATGCCGATGTCGGCTCCCGATGCACACAGTACCAGTGATACATATTGCGCGTACTGCAGCGACAGCAACGGTAATCTTAAACCCTGGGAAGAAGCGGTATCAGGCTTAGCCGGCTTCCTTGATTCTTGGCAAAAAGTCGGTCCGGAAGAAGCAAAAAAGCGGGCAAAACGTTATCTGACGGCAATGCCCGCTTGGGCTCATAAAGCGGATGAGTGATTTGAGCTGATTATCTTCCCCCTCCCCTAAATCCATCAAGGAGAGACAATATTTTCTTACATTATAATAGGGGGATCTTAGCGCCCCCACCTGCCGCTAGTGTAATTCCAATAAACAAAACCTTAGCCTATTACTGAGTTCATTCATCATCATTTCTATATAGGCCAATGCCCACGCGCACGTAGAAGCAAGGAGCAGAGCAATGACTAAGTTAACAACTGAGCGTTTAGTAAGCGAGAACGGCTGAATTAAAGGCAAGTTTGACTATTAAGACCTCTTTAATGCCATTGGTGCCGCAGTTGTTTCTAAACATCCGAGTATTGAGATAAGCGTAAAGGCTTTTGAAGACTCAATGCTTGCCGCAGCCCCAGCACAGGAGCAGAAATAGCCCCCTCTCAGCGTAGAATGTATAATCCAAGGATGGGGGATTTATGTCGAACATGTCTAAAAAACGCAGCATAGGCCGTATGATTGCCAGAGCAAAGGCAATCGCTAACAAGCCTGATGCAAAATCAGAATTGGAGCTACTGAAAACTCCACCTAAAAACCGCACTGAAGCCAAAAAGCAATTAGCACTAAAGCTGAAATTGGTTAGGTCTGGCGCACTGGATAGCAAATCACTTCGAGCATTATCGAAACAGTCAGAACAGGCATTATTAATAGCTAATGCTTTGCGTTTTGATGAAGGTTTAGTTGATCCGGTATCTACTGATAAAACATCAGACTCTAACAAACGTTGGCGCGGGCGCACTGCCGACTGAGGCAAATAGCCCTACATCATCGAACCAAATGAACCTCGCTCCGGCGGGGTTTTTTATTGCCTAAATTTGGAGGATTTATGAGACATATCATTAAAGTCGGTAGTTAAGTTCGCGCTGTCTACCGGACTACGCCGCTCAAACATCGTTAATCTGGAATGGCAGCAGATTGACATGCAACGCCGTGTGGCTTGGATTTTCGTGTCCTGCAGCAGGCGGTCAGGTTCGGCCACCACCACCCGTAGCACCGCCAGCTCGCGCTGGCAGGCACGGAACGCACGCATCACCGGGGAGATATTGGACAGGGAGCCACCGCCGATCAGGGCGGCAGCGGCGTCTTCAATACGGCGGACGATGTCCGAGGAAAGTGTGGTCATGGTCTGGCTCCGGTCTTTCAGGGAATGGCGTCATCGTTCACCCCGCGTAAAAAATACACAAAAGCATACAATACATTTCATACATACCGTACAGAACCTATATACAGACTCTGTTCTTTCACTGTCAGATCCGAAATTGCAGTTTATTCAGTCTAATAGCGAGTTCACTTCTCGAGTTGTGTTCACGCGAAAGAGCAGCATGATATTATTTCGATGCCGCAATCATGCGGCATCGTGTGAAGGCTCTTAAGCCCTATCGGGGTAATGAGAGGATTTGATCTTAAGGGGGAATGAGAGGATTTAATCTTAAGGGGGAATGAGCAGTCTAATAAAGATTCTTTATCGAGTTTGAACTCAGAATAGATGAATTGTCGGAGTTGAAGTATCGAACAAAGGTTCATTTTAATACCTATCTTGTAGGTGTAGGTATAGATAGTTTTAGGTGACAGATTAATCTTCACCGCTGCAGTTTGGATATCATCAGTATCCAGAAGGGCAAAAATTGCTTTTTTTTCCTTTCGGGTAAGCATGCTCAGATTTCTGCAACTCGCTATGTGATTTAAGGCATATTCAAGGGTGTACGTGCGTCCGCTTATAAGTTGCCGACGAAAGTCAATGAAACTGGATTTTCTGTACAACGTTACAAGTGGCTCAAGCACTCTTGAGCTGACATTTTTGCCGCCGATGAAAATCAACTGACGGTTATCCGTTGATAGCTTTCTTTTCAGAATATTAAAAATTGCTCCCAGACTCCGGAACGATTCAATATCAATGATACAAAGTTTTCTGTCAGCAGGAACCTGCTGAAGAATGACAGACAACGCTTTCTTTAAATAAACATCTTTTGTCAAAATGATGTGAGGCATAGACATTCCCGGGGCATGAAGGATAAGAATGAAAAGGGGCCCTGAGACCCCTGAAATAAAATCAGAATCCGATACGGATACCGGCCACACCCTGAACCGGCGTCTCCGTATGGCTGCCCTGACGATAATTCGCCTCGCCGTACAGCGTTACGTCCTTGCCGACACTGACTGATGCGCCCAGACCGTACTTGCCCGACGTGCCCTTAACGTTATTGTCAAAGCGGTTGCGCGCATTGATGGTGACTTCATTTGAGTCTGCATACTCCTGCACGATCGCCGCTGACAGGTAAGGTTTAAATTCTGCCGCACCGAGGCTGAACTTGCCGGTCAGCTTCGCGCCGGCCTCACCCGTTACCGAGCGCGGCGTGCCGGTGTTACCCTTCATGCCGTTGCTCAGCTTCACGTCCTCACTGCTCATCTGAACATACGCCAGGCGGGCATAAGGCGTGAGACTCAGGTCGTCCCTCACATCAAACTGATAGCCACCTTCAACGGCCGTGCTGAGCCCATACTGCGTCCAGTCACCGCCGGTTCTGCCGCCGTTGGTCATCACGGCTCTCAGTTTGTTGTTCAGACGGTTACCCTTCACCACACCGTCAGCGTAGAAGCCGCTGGCATCAAACCATGTTGCATACAGGCCGATACCGTAGCTGTCGATTTTGCTTTTTCCACCGCGGGCATGCTTAACAGCGTTGTCGCTGTAAGACATGAATACACCCGTAACGAGGCTGCCGCACGCAAAATCCGTCCGCGCGTCGGCACCGATTTCAATGCCGTTCTGATTAAGCTGATACGCCGCGCCGTTGCTGGTATCCGTATGGTTTTTGCTGCCAAGATAGTGACCCCAGACGTTACTTTCCGGTCCGGTTTTATCCAGATTCGCTCGGTACATGCGCAGGCCTTCCAGCTCGGAGTGGATGACATTCAGGCCGGCATTCGACATGGCCAGGATAGCGTCCGTTGCCGGGGTGGTCATCGGCTTCTTGCCGCCGCTTCCGCCGGTGTTGCCGTTGTCACCGCCGTCCGGATTCTCACCACCGCCAGGGTTCTCGCCGCCGCCAGGATTTTCACCACCACCAGGGGTCTCACCGCCGCCAGGATTTTCACCACCGCCAGGATTCTCACCGCCGCCAGGGTTCTCGCCACCGCCAGGGTTCTCACCGCCGCCAGGGTTCTCACCGCCGCCAGGGTTCTCGCCACCGCCAGGGTTTTCACCGCCGCCAGGGTTCTCGCCACCGCCAGGCTCTTCCGTCATCGCGCCCAGGTACCAGACGTTACCGCCGTTGAGACCGTCCTTATTCTGCTCGCTGAACAGGGTGTACATGTAGGTCCCGCCGTCAACCATGTTGGTGCTTCGCCCGTTAGCCGTAACCATCTCAAAATCAATGTCACCCCCCTTCTCATGGATGAGGTTCACCGTCAGGTCAGTGTGGTCTGATATCTCTTTACCGGAGTCATTCACGGCAATGCCAAACTGACCTGAGCCCTGCTCGATGGTGACAAAGTTGGCTTTGCGGTCGGCAAGAGAGGTGTTGAAGAGGAAGTTCCCGGTTCCGTTCAGTTCCGTAATCGTTAGTTTCGCGAATTCACCGTCGCTGTTGCGCAGGAAGTTGACGTTACCGCCGTTCATGGTGAGCTTATCGACCTGAGCCGGGGTATAACTGGCGGTGGTACTGGTAAGGTCGGTGACAGAGAGGGTGCCCCCCGTGATGTGCACATCTGTTGCGACAGAGCCAGCGTCCATCAGCAGTTCACCACCGGCGTTCACTTTGGTTTCGCCGTTAGCCAGTGCGCCTGTCAGCAGCCAGGACTGACCGCCGTTGTTGATGGTTGTGTCAGTGGCTGTGCCCTCACTGGAGACGTTCTGCCGGCCACCGAGATAGATGGTGGTGTTATTGACAGAGCCCCCATCGTAGACGGTCTGCAAGCCACCACTGTTGATGGTGGTGGAAATGGCCGTGCCGCCACTGGCGACGTCCTGCGCGCCACCGTTAATGGTGGTGTCAGTGGCTGTGCCACTAGAGATGTACTGATGACCACCACTGTTGATGGTGGTTTTATTGGCTGTGCCGCCACTGGAGACGTCCTGCTGGCCACCGCTGTTGATAGTGGTATCAGTGGCTGTGCTGTCGTAGACATGCTGCTTGCCACCGCTGTTGATGGTGGTGCTGGTTGCCGAGCCGCCACTTAAGACGAGCTGTACCCCACCGCTGTTAATGGTGGTGTCAGTGGTCGTGCCACTTTGGACCCACTGCTGGCCACCGCTGTTGATGGTGGTGGAAATGGCCGTGCCGCCACTGGCGACGTCCTGCGCGCCACCGTTAATGGTGGTGTTGGTAGCTGTGCCGCCACTTAAGACCCACTGCGCGCCTCTGCTGTTAATGGTGGTGTTGGTAGCTGTGCCGCCACTGGAGACGGCCTGCCGGCCACCGAGATAGATGGTGGTGTTATTGGCAGAGCCCCCATTGTAGACGGTCTGCAAGCCGCTACTGTTGATGGTGGTGGAAGTGGCTGTGCCGCCACCGGATACGGATATGTACTGTCCACCCCCGCTGTTAATGGTGGTGTCTGTGGCCGAGCCCCCACTGAAAATGGCTTGGGCACCACCGCTGTTGATGGTGGTGTCAGTGGCTGTGCCACCATAAATGGCCTGTTCACCACTGCCGTTAATGGTGGTCTCATTGGCTGTGCCCCCAATGTGGACGTACTGCTCTCCACTGTTGATAATGGTGTCAGTGGCTGTGCCCCTATTGCTGACGTCCTGCCAGCCACCGTTGATGGTGGTGCCAGTGGCCGTGCTGTCATGGGAGACCCATTGGAAACCTCTGTTAATGGTGGTATCAATGGCTGTGCCGCCGTTGATGTATTGATTTCCACCGCTGTTGATGGTGGTGTTAGTGGCTGTACCGCCACTGGAGACGTTCTGCCAGCCACCGCTGTTAATGATGGTGGCAGTGGCAGAGCCGCCACTGAAGACGCTTTGACTACCACCGTTAATGGTGGTGTCAGTGGCTGTGCCCCTATTGTAGACATTCTGACTGCCACCGCTAATGGTGGTGGCAGTGGTTGTGCCGCCGTTAATAACCTCCTGCTTGCCACCACTGTTGATGGAAGTGTCAGTGGCTGTGCCACCTAAGATGTACTGGTCGCCACCGTTGTTGATGGTGGTCTCAGTGGCCAAGCCCCCAACGTAGACGTCCTGCATGCCCCCATCGTTGATGACGGTCTCCGTGGCTGAGCCCCCATTGTAGATGTACTGACTGCCACCGTTGATAGTAGTAGAGGTGGCCGTATCTCCTGAAGAAATAGTCTGTTCACCCGTTAGCGTCACGTCCACATAATCCACAGCCATAACCGGCGCTGACGGCAGCAGCATTGCCCCAAGCAGCAGCGCCAGCGCGCTTTTCTTCGGCGCCAGCTTCGGGCGACCGGACCCGGATGCCAGCTCAGAGGTGACCACCCACTGCTGGCGCGACTCGCACCAGACGGTGGTATATATCTTGTTCATAGTAACGCTCCTTAATTATCAACTAATCCTGCATGCAGACGGTCCACCACCCCTGTAACCTGTCGTCCGGTTATCAGCCGCGTGCACTCATACTGTCTTGGGGTATCCCTGTGATGCGGGCACCACAAAAAATCCTGGTGGTCAAAATCAACCGACGTGTCATCCCAGCAGCCGTTACAGCCATGACTGCTGAACACCCGCCAGGGGGTGTGAAACTCGCTGTTGGGAAGACTGAATCCGCTGATTAACACCACCGGAATGCCGGCCGCCCAGGCAAGCCATGACAGCCCGCTGCCCAGACCGATAAAGAAGCTCGCATGCCTTAACAGGTCCACCCGTTCCTGAAGCGGAATGTCGCCCGTGAAGTCTTCGGCACCATAGGGGATGTGGTTCCAGACAAAGCCCTGACCGTGACGGGCCTGGCGGTCAATGCACAGCACCCGGTATCCCAGTGATTTAAGGTGGACCACCACCTCTGCCCAGCCATGACCGTTGTTCCAGTATTTCGCCTGGTTGGTTGACTGCGCGGCGATGCAGACGTAGGGCTCCGCAATTTTTCGCTCTGCATCCAGTTTCAGGCGTGGCGGGCACTCCCGCGGGTCAACCCCGAGGATGTAGCCGGCATTGCGGTGGAAGCCGACTTTCCTGAAATCAACGGGCTGATGAAGGGTGTCACCCTTAAAGAAAAGACCGACGTGCCAGGACGCGTAGGGATTGACTGTCCGGAGGGATGCTTTGGTGGAGAAGGTAATCTCCGGATATTGTGCGCTGAGCAGGTCAATGATTTCCTGCCCCATAACGCATTCAAGATGGCACCGGTGCAGCTGACGAAATCGCTCGGCGTAATGGAACCAGCCAAGCATATCGCCCAGTGTTCCGGTCGGGAAAAAGATGACGACCGGCTTGTCCTTCATGTCCAGTGTTTCATCTAGGACCGGATGCGTTTCTCCCTGATGGAATACCTGAATACGGAAACGAACGTAATATTTTTTGGTGCTGGCGACCCACCCGCCGTCAGAATCACAGCTGAAAAGAACATTGCCGGAATCATCATCCAGTAAAATGACATGCCATTTCCCCTCCGGAAGATAAACGCGCGCGCCGTAATTAAAGTCAAAAAGAATGCCTTCCGGTCCGGCACAGGTCGGAAATTCAGGAGGTGTTGCGAAGTTACCTGACATATTTCATCTGTCCTCGGTATTCATATGCAATCGAAAATTGTTCAGTCAATTGCACTGGTTCATATCGGTAATATATTTTGTGACAGGCTGTGAGCTGTTTTTAACTCAGGCCCATAAGCGGTCCCGGATTAAAATTCCGCGACTGTAAATGCGTTTAAAATTCCCCTGCAGCTGAGGGCGGGCTTTTTTATTTCCCTTCAGTCATGTCCGGTCTGTTTACAGGAGTGAAGGTGGTAAATGTGTTTACAGAACTCGCGTATGCTTACGGGCTTTGAAAACAGATATCCCTGAAAAATATTCACGCCTTTATCTTTCAAAAGAGATAATTGCTCTTTATTTTCCACACCCTCTGCTACGAGCTGGATTTGCAATAGTTCAGAGAGTGTTACGATTGAATCAATTACCGCGGAATAAATTAATGAACCGTTGCTGGCCACTGTAAGGCATTTATCCATCTTGATGGTTGAAAACCCCGTATGCTCAATATATTTGAGGCACGAACTCCCGTTCCCGAAGTCATCTATCGCAAACCTCACACCGGCATCGGTAAGGTGCTGCATTGCTTCAAGTGCAAAATCATCAAAATGCATCGTGCCCCGTTCAACAATTTCAAGTAATACCGCAATGCGCCCTTCAAATGTTTTATTAAAATCGGTCACTGCTTCGATGACTTCTGGAGAGTTCAGTTGTCTTGCGCAAATATTGAAGGAGAGATAGAAGTCGTCTGGCAGAGGGCCTTCATACCCTTCAAAAAAGGTTTTAACATCAGACAGCAAAGAGCAGGTCACCTCATTAATGACCTCACATGACTCCATTGCTGAGAGGTATTTTTCCGGAGAGTGAAGAACGCCATCTTTCCGGACTCTCAGTAACACCTCTCCACCTGCAATTTTGTCACCCCTGTAAACCGGCTGAACATAAGGCACAAAGGCAGCACCAGTCAGTTCTGCTGACAGGATCGATTCTTTAATCAATGTGCCCGCCTGGCTGAAGAAACGTTCTGCCTTCCTGAGCATTCTGGTGCTGATCATCGTTTCGCTCCTTTGCTGTTCGATTCGTTAAGCTGGGATCTCTACATATCCCGGACGGTGAATGGCAGTAAGACTGATGACCAAGAGATGATAAGAACCTGCTTATTCACTTCTGCGAACAATCCTAACTACGAATGGTGGCAAATAAGTACATGTATCGGCATTAATTGATTTCACAGAGTAAAACGCTTAAATACATGTGATTTACAATCAATTAATTCAATGATTAGAAGCGCCTGACCGCGTGTGGTATGCTTTGCAGAAGTCAGACGACGTAGTAATGAGGCGGAGCAGGCGTGTTTTATCGCCTTACGTTCAGGATATTGGAGTGCCCATGTGGATTATTTAATCAGCTCTCTGGTCAGGTATCGCTCAGATGACGGCGCAATCTGGCCGGTCTCGGATGAAGACTCTGTCATTATTCTGACAGCAACCATGAACAGGCTTTTAGCCTATCTGCTGGAAAGACAGGGGCAGGTGATTAACCGGGATGAGCTGCTGGATAATGTCTGGGATTTACACGGCCTGCGCTCGTCAAACCACACCCTGAATAAATATATTTCCGAACTCAGAAAACACTTTGTCAGCACTGGGATCCATGCAGAATGTATCACCACCGTGCCACGGATCGGTTTTATGTTTAATCAGGATATCGATGTCGTGGTGATGACAGATACATCCCCGGTGTATGAGTCGACTGCACTGATAAACAGCACCGGAGCTGGAATAAACCGACAGTTTTCTGCATTTTCGGCAAAACACAGACTTAGCTTTAACATTCTGCTGTTAGCTCTGTTTGTCGCCAGTGCCGTCATTTTTATTGCAGGCAGTCAGATTCCGACAACAAACACCGCGACCCTGAAAGATATTCAGACCTATTTTCTTTTTAACTATCAGAATTGCCCGGTGTACACCATTCATAAAAATTCCGCTTCATTCCTAGAGAAAAAGAAGGACGTATTTATCACTCTGGCCCGACAGAATAACCTTGACTGCCTGGACGGGACCCTATTCCTGTATCAGGCGTCAGACGCTTATATTTATGGCAGTAAAGGCCGGGTATTTATCAGCAGATGCACAACGAAAGATAAGCAGTATATATCCTGTCTTAATAACTACTGGAATGGTTATGAAAGCAATTAAGATAAGTCGCTTTTGCGCAGCTGTCAGTCTGCTACTGGTCATGGCATCGTCCATCGGGTTCTATATGTACATGCTTAAGCGACAGAATGGCATGGACGTGGACTGCAATACGATCATTCGTTATAACCATCTTAACCCTGATTTTACTGCCACACTGAACCTCGTCTTTCGCCTCGATAAACAATTCTCTGGTCAGGTTGTGTTATCCGGATATATAAATTCTGAAGGTGGCCCCGAAACGGTTTCCAGGATGATTCATTTCGGCTACGAGGTGAACAGGCCTGGCGAGATTTCAGTGAGCAATATGCGCTATGTTAAAAAATCACAGGACACCGCCAGTGATGAAATATTCAGACACGGCTTCTTTTATGTCCCGGAGGGCACTGTCCGTCAGCTCAGGATCAATCCGTTGTTAAATGGCTGGTTGATTGAAAATCTGCAGTCACCGTTTGCGCTTTGCGTGAATAAGGACCGCTAGCGCATACCGGCAGCCTGACCGGAATGCCTGTATGACATGCCGGCTATTTCATAACATCTCCTCTTATTTAGCCCCTCTTCCGGCGTGAGTCCCGGCACCCGCACCTCTCCAAACGACTCACCGCAGACGAGCCCGTTCTGGCACACAGCACGGAATAATCCCGGCAGCATCTGATACGAGCTGGTGCCGTCATGAGAGTTGAGCAGAATGATTTCCGGAACTTGCTTGCCGGTAATTTGCCCCACCCGACGCAAGTGCAGCATGTGCTTTGTGTGCTCGCGGCGACCTGGATCACGCACTCTGGTCTGACAGGCAAAGAAGGGCTGGAAGCCTTCGCGCTGCAGGTTTTCAAGAACGGTAATGGTTGGTATCCAGGTATACCGTTCACTGCGAGATTCGTGTTTGTCCTCGCTGAAAACACTGGGCACTACACGAAATAGCTCTTCGCGGGTTAACGGACGGTCACGACGGATAAGATTTGATGCACCAAAGCGCGAAGCCAGACGGGTCATAAGCAGACTCCTCATGATGGGAAAATAAAGACAGAAAAGCCCTACCGCTCAATCGCGGCAGGGCTCAGGAAACTACGGGTTAGAAGGGTTAATGTTCAGAAGAAGAAGTTCCAGACTGCACGAGCGACCGATACCACGATGTCGCGTACAGACTGGATGACAGTCCGAACCGGGGACGGTATCAGGGGCATGGAACTTACTGTGTCCAGTACCGAGCCGACCGTTTCCCCAAAATCATCACGCGCTTTTTTATTAACGTCATCAGTACGAAGCGGCGCACTGAGCTGAGATACGACCGGGCTGCTGGCCTCGCGCGGCAGGCAACGGATCATCCGTTCGGCCATCACCCGCAGGCCCCACTGCAAACGTACCGACACCGCACAGACAGGGTTTACCGGCTGGAACAACTCATGCAGCAGACAGATTTTGCGGCTGATATTTTGTTTCTGCTCTGTAGACAGCTTTTCACCACCGCTGGTGGGTTCGGCCTTATCCGACTGACTGATAACAAACAACACCTTATGCCGGTATACCTCACCAATCACCTCTCGGTAAAAATGTTCATCCACCGCCAGCGCCCGGTCATCGGCCTTAATCAGCCAGAGTACCAGGTCCAGCCGGGGAAGCAGTTCGCTGTAAAGCGCAGCATATTCTTCATCGTGCCTTTCACTTTCACCGACACCGGGCAGATCCACGATGGTCATAAAGTGCTCGCCCACCTGAAAACGGAAGCGTAGCGGTTTACGGGTACAGGCTGCAACATCACTGACCGGCGAAACGTTCCCGGCAAAAAGCGCATTACACAGGCTGGATTTTCCGGCTCCGGTCTTACCCATAATACCGATCACTGGCTCATAATCCGCAAGCCTGCTAATATTCGAAAGTATTTGTTTTCTAATAACATCCGGAAGAACAGCCACAGACTGCGTGATATCTTGCAAACCTTCATGTATCTTCATCAAATAACCTCAGACAAATAAAAGAAACTCGCCTGAATGTCTATAATTCAGGCGAGTTTTCGGGGATGATCATTGTGATAATATCTGTCTGAAATATTTTTAAATGCTTCTGGCATTCTTCGGAAGCTTTAAATATGCGGAGTTAATACACAACTCTAACATTTCCTGCCGGGTCATCTCACTGGCTTGTGATAAATCAGACAGTTTTTTTTGTAGTTCTGGCGTCAAAGTGGCAATCACTGTTTTTTTAGTCTTGTCTTTTGTGTTTTTCCTGGATGCTTTGAAATTCCTCTGCGCATATGCATTTTTTATCTTTTTACTAAAGTTAATAATAGTTTCATCAAGCAAAGCATTGGTAGTACACCATATATCAAATGCTGCATTGACTGCCAGATAAACCTCATGTGGGTTATCCATTATTGGTGTGATGTATTCACCAACCATGTTTCGTTCATTAAGATAATGCCATGCCCACAGACAATCATCTTTTTTCTTGGGCGACAGAAATGATAGTGCGTTTTTTTTGCAAGTGATCTGTCTGTAAGAATTTCTCATTTCATTTAAAAATCTACGTTTGTCTTGAGGGTTAATCCATCGATCAAAAAAATTCACAATATTAAAGAATCGTGCCCTGCTATTTCCAGGAAGGGGATCACAGCCCAAATAAATATAAGGAGTTACGTCTGGCTTCTTAATCGGTGGTGAAAAAAAGAGCGCAGCCATTGTGTAAATGTTACACCACACCCAGTAACAAGCCCTGTCACTGTCCTCAATCCAAGAGAAATCACTGAATTTATATACATTTTCTAATGCGGAACTAACTATGTTATCCAGTAATAATTTTGTTTGTTCAACATCAATGTCGGTATTAATTTCGGGTATTTCTTTATGTAGAAACCTTATCCAATTGTCCACCCCTGATTTCATTAAATGGCTCGTAAATGTAATGGACTGGCTTTTCAACGCCTGACTGATGTAGCCGCATAAGCGACTATCGTAATCTGAATCTGAGCTAAATCGTCCTTTCATCGTACCTTCTACACACTCATCATTTAAGTAATGAAAGGATAATAAAACAGTAACTAAATGATAATCAATAGGTAATAAAGTGATAATTAAAAAACAAGCAAAGGCTTATCCATAGCTGTTGAAAAAGCCTCTCATACACCACAGCGTAAGAAATTTATGAATCGCGTATCCTGCATCATCGTTTGCACACACCAGTGGCTATCTACACCCAATGGATTTTGAGTTACAGGATGATGGCAAGCCCGCGAGTCCCCAGGAGCATAGATAACTATGTGACTGGAGCGAGTGGGCGCAGCCAACGTACCTGTATAGCTATTATAGGAATGGCCCAGTAAGTTACCTCTTATTAAACAAGGGAGAATAGAGTACGGAGGATGATAAAAAGTCTTAATAGCCAAGAGTCTGTTTGCAAAATTAATAATTAAGGTTTATTGGTATTATAGAGCAGTAGTTATCAACTTATAGCAACAATCCATCCTCCGCTGGAGGATGGGCGTATCTGTCAGAAACGATTTAAATTTACTTTATAAGTAACCTTTTCAGGGTCAGAACAAAAAAACAGTATCTGCTGTTCCTTTGAATTCATACAAAGGAACAACGCAATGCAAAGATATTACCCACATTTAAAGAAAGTCATCCCTAATGATTTCCTGCTGAATTTGATTAATCACCATCTTAATCAGGTCCTGGCATGTCACTCCAAGGTACTGGCCTTTAGAATAGATTTTGATTACCAGCGAGGCACTAACCGATTTATTCGTAACTCTTCCATCGAAATACAGGATGACCTTAGAGAACTGACGCAGGCAATGATCACTCTTCCAGGCGTTATCGGTAGTTTCTGGGTACTGGAATGGACATCAGAAGGGGCAGTTCATGCTCATGCTATTTTTTATCTTAATGGTCAGAAACATCAGAAATCATTTCCGTTCATTTTACAGGCAGGGGAACTGTGGCATCAGATTACTTATGGCGAAGGTAAATACCAGCGATGTAAGCCAAAGGAATATCATCAGGACAACATTAACAATGTTATTGAATATCGCAACAACGAAGCCATAAACAGCCTGAAACGTATAGCCAGTTATCTAACAAAAGAAGACCAAAAATATGGTTATCTAATTTGGGGATGTAATGAGGTTCCTGCCCCTGCACGACAGGGCAGACCAAGAACAGCCAAATAAGATAACCAATTTTTTACAGCACCACCGGTTGCTATGCCGGAGCGGGCAGCAGAATAACCCCGACTCCGGTTTCTATTTAGCTACCGGAGAATCAAATCATGACAGTTAAACCAACCCTACTCGAAGATCGCTTTGTTGATATGGCTTTCATCACCCGCCTGCTGGGGGTCAGTGATAAATGGATTTACCGACTCATTAAGGATGGCATATTTCCAAAACCCATCAAACTGGGACGAAGGTCCCGCTGGTTACAAAGCGAAGTCGAAGCTTGGCTGCAGGCCCGTATTGATGCATCCCGCCCTCAGCGCTAAACCCTTTCCCGTTCGTTAACAAACCAGTACGTGATCTCATATCCGCTCCTTGCGGAGGCTTACGGCTGCATGTCAGTTACTCATTCAAGGAATATCAGAAATGAACAATTCACCCTTACTCAACCATTACCAGGCCTGGCTGGACGATTTTACCCGCGTCAATCTGTTCCACGGTTTATGCCAGCAGCACATCACACAGTGGCACAGGCTGGCGATAACAGCCAGTCCGATCCCTGGCAGTAGCGTAACAGAAGTCGTCATTCCACAGTGCCTGCTGCCGGTCACCCGGACCGGTCGACTGGGATCATGTACTGCCGCCTCCAGTCTGACTAAACACACCGATTATACCCTTCTGCCCGGTGTGCTGCTCAGCGAATGTTATCGACTGGGGAAAAGTCGGCTGGCAGACCAGTTACAGATGTTATTCCGGCTTAATATACAGCCTGGTATGCGCCAGGCGCTGACCCTGCTGTGCTGGTGTGAGCTGGCAACAGGTAAGGATATGGAGGAATGGTATGCGCTGCATCTGCCACTGCCTGACACGCTGACGCAATGGTTGGCAGTAAAACAGCGGACATACCGGGGACTGAAGACGCTGACTGACTGTTACATTCGTGCCACCCAGCCGATGTGAGGGACGGATAATGCTGATACCAAAATGCTATATCGCACAGCGTAAAACTGGTGAGATTTTCGCTGTCAGCCAATTGAATTCAGGCGATGAGTGGTTCTGCCATCACTGCCAGTGCCCGTTGGTTTTCCATCCACCCACCATAACGTCACCGCCCTGGTTCGAACACGACATACTTCAGGGACAACCAGAAACACTGCTGCAATGCCCCTATCTGGCCCCCGTCAATGGAAAACCTTCAGCGGTGGCTAAGCTACAGCGCCTTCTTGCACAACTGCCCCCAGTCATTACAACAACCCAATGGCAATGCACGATGTGCGGCCTGTCATATGGCGGTGAGAAACGCTGCCCTCAATGCAGAAAAGGGATATACAGTCGGGAGATACGAATTTAGTGATACGTACCAGGCAATCATGGAATTGATTGGTACACCAGAAAGTTGTTATATGGGGGCATATAACTTCGGAGTAAAAATCAATCACTTTCTATCATCCAGCTCCTGGTGCTTGTGGATTCGTAATTCATACCCATGACGGGTTGGTAATTTCAATTAACCAACTGATATATAAACAATATTATCTCACTGTCACGCCCATATACGGTTACTCATACACGACAGCCTTAATGTCTGGTATCGCCCTTTAAATCCTTAATCCCTTTAACAGCCCATTGCGGGTAAGGCTCTGCCCTGCCCGCAATTTATTACCCAAGGAAAATTATATGTTTGACAATATCTGGCTCGATAGACGGCATGCACCATTCAACACCACTTACCTACAGCGTATTCTACGCGTTATAAATAACGCGACTGCAGAGCATGCACGGACGATGGCTGTTCGGGTAGACCTGCGTCTTCCTGACAATATGCTCATTAACCGACAGGGCCTGATATCTCGTTTTATTGAATCCCTTGATGCAAAGATTGCAGCGCGCTATAGAAGTAAGTTGAAGCAGGGTAAACGAACATATCCATGCCACCTTCGCGATGCCTGGGTTCGGGAGGTGGGTGAAATTAATCAGAAATCGCATTACCACATGGTGTTGTTCGTGAATAACGATACATTCAATGGGCTGGGGAGTTACAAAGAAGACGGGACGGGCCTGGCGTCCTTGATACGAGAGGCCTGGCTGAGTGCTTTACAGCTTAGTCACCACCCAGAGCACTGGACGCTAGCCCGCTTTCCCGATAACCCACTTTATTACCTGGATATTAACTCCCCCGGTTACAGCGAAGTTTATAATCAACTGACGTTTCGCTTGAGTTACTTCGCTAAAGAGAGAACCAAATCCTACAGCCGTCAAGAGCGTTCTTTTGGCTGTAGTCAGTATTAATACCTCTTGAGGCATCTATGGAAGAGGGTAATTGCTTCGTAGGCAATTCCAGAAATTGATGAATGCCATTCATAATCCCTATCCTCCCCCTGTGATTATCAATAAGCACAAACCCGTTAACATACTCCTATCTCTTCATGTCCAACGGATCACCATGCTTAATCAACAGGCACAAACACAACCGGTTACAGCTAACAAAACCGGTCTCTCGTTTCTACTCATTCTCAGCGCCCTGATGGCTGTTACCTCTTTATCAACCGACATCTATCTTCCAGCTATGCCCGTCATGGCAAAGGATTTACAGGGTGACGCAGAGCTGACAATCACAGGGTTCCTTATCGGCTTTTGCATTGCACAACTCATTTGGGGACCCATTAGCGATCGTTATGGGCGTCGTCTGCCACTGTTTATCGGTTTAGGTCTATTCATCATCGGCTCGGTGGGCTGCGCGTTATCAACAGATATTGTACAAATTGTCTTCTGGCGAGTTTTTCAGGCTTTAGGTGCCTGTACCGGGCCGATGCTGGCTCGAGCAATGATCCGCGATCTGTTTAGCCGCACTCGTGCAGCACAAATGCTTTCGACCCTGATGATCATCATGGCCATCGCGCCAATTGCTGGGCCCCTTATCGGCGGGCAGATGATTAAAGTCACCTCGTGGCATGCCATTTTCTGGCTACTGACGATTATCGGAACATTAATGCTGTTGTCTTTATTCTGGTTGCCGGAGACATTACCCGCTGAAAAACGCTCACGAGCATCCGTAACCAAAGCTTTTCACAATTACTATGCCTTACTGACCAACGCCAAATACATGCGTTTTACGCTATGTCTGACGTTCTACTACGTTGCAGCCTACGCCTTTATCACCGGCTCTCCGTTTGTGTACATCACTTACTTCGGCGTTGATCCACAGCACTACGGTTGGTTGTTTGCAGTAAACATTGTTGGACTGATGGCGGTGAGCATGGTCAACAGACGTCTGGTTCACCGCTATCCACTGGAAGCGTTGCTCAGGAATGCCGTATTCATCGCCACTATTGCGGCAATAGTGCTGGCGGTCACAACGGGCCTAGGGATAGGTGGAATTACCGTGATTATCGGCGCTGTGTTCGTGTTCTTCTCTATGAATGGCATCATCGCTGCAACGTCCACGGCTTGCGCACTAGACGCAGTGCCTAATGTGGCTGGTTCCGCATCGGCGCTAATGGGCGCATTACAATACGGCAGCGGCATCATATCTTCACTGCTTCTCGCTCTGTTCAGTGATGGCACGCCGTGGACCATGGGCTGGATAATTGCGTTGTTTACAGCAGCTAGCGCCTTGATGGCACTGACCGTTCAGCTAAAAGAATGACCACCGCATCTCCGCCACGCTTATGAATTTAACTCATAGCACCTATTTAATCAGCGTAATTATCTTTAACCGCAACTTGGTTAATCTGGGTATATCGCGTGAATACGCAATGTGAAATGCAGCGGTAAGTGGCTTCAACTGAAAGGCATACCCAGCCTGCGCGGCTGGGGCGTTATCGGAGGCTAATTAAATATTCTTATCGAAGAAGACGTCTAACTTTTGCATTGCCTGGTCAACATATTTGGGTACCCAATACATTTCGATATGGGTCGCGCCATCGATCAGGAAGAGTTCTTTGTCCTTCGTACCGGTGGCTTTCGCGAACGCATCTTCAGTCATATAGAGCGTATCCGCTTTTGTACCAGCAATCATCAGCAGGGGTTTATTGATGAGATTGATATGGTCCGTTACGTCAAAGCTCATCAAATCCAGAAGACTGCTGGTGGTGTATTTAAACGTGGAGTTCGGGTGCGCGTGGGTTTTCCAGTAGTACTCGTAGCCCTGGCGATACAAGGCAAAAGGTAATTTAGAAATCTGTTCATCAGTCAGGTTGGCATCACCAGAGTAAAGTACTTCGCCTCCGGCGGCTTCCTGAGCACGTGCGTCAGAAGCCTGCTGAAGCCGCTGCTGGAGAGTATCCAGCTGTGAATCCTGCATACCGTTGCGGCGCACAAGGCCTGAATTAAACATGCTGATGGTTGCTATCGATTTGAACCGCTTGTCAGTTTCGGCCGCAACGAGTGAATAACCACCGCCACCGCAAATGCCAAGCAGACCGAGGCGGGCAGTATCTACACCAGGATACTGGCTAATGTAGTCAGCCATGCCGTGGATATCCTCGATACGATTAGCGGGTTTATCCACGCTTCGAGGCATTCCACCGCTAGCGCCCTGATACGCTGCATCGGCGGTAATTGTGATGTAGCCCTGCTCAGCAAGACGCTGGGCATACAACCCAGCGACCTGCTCTTTTACGCCGCCATTTGGATGCGCGACCACCACCGCAGGGTATTTTTTTGCGGGATCGTAGTTAGCAGGGGTATAGACATTCGCAGCAATCTGGATGCCATGCAGATCGTATTTCACCGGATGAATGTTGACCTTGCCTTTGACGTTCTCGGTGATGGCACCGTCATAGGCCAATGTGAAAGGGTTTTGTTTGTAATCAGCCGCATTGACTGAGGTCACTCCGGCCATTGCCGTGAGTAGCACTGCACTGATAAGCGTGAATTTCATGGTCTCTCCCGATGAGTGTCAGCCTGATTATGCAGGCTCGCGGAATCAAATTTGCAGGCTCAGATTAGGCGGAGAGCGCTGTCAGCATCGTGACGGGGAAATAACATTTTTGTCAGGAAACAAACTGGGATGGGAAAGCATTTCTGACAGAGCTGTCAGAAAACCGTCAGCTTTATGTTGGCAATCACAACGCAGAATGGTCCCGCTTAAATGAGAGTCATGTTTAATTTGCTGAGAAACGGAGCGATCAATGAAAAGCCAGAATGCCCCAACAATGCCAGAGCGGCGCAAGCTATTAGTCGCCGGGGCCGGTATTGCCGCCGCCTCGCTGATTCCCCACGTATCAGCGGCGAGCCAATCCTTTCAGGTCGATTTATCCAGACAACCCAGTCAACGCCCTGCTGCTCCTGGCAAGCGTAAACTCGGGAAGCTGGAAGTTTCTGCCGTCGGTCTGGGCGTGCAGAACATGAGTCGCAAATACGACACGTCCGTTCCCTGGCGTCCCGAGATGATCAATGTTATCCGTCAGGCATTTGATGAAGGGGTAACGTTCTTCGACGCTGCTGAAGCCTACGGCCCGTTTGAAGTCGAAAAAATTCTCGGAGAAGGTGTCGCCCCGTTCAGGGACAAAATCGTTATCGCCACCAAGTTTGGCTGGAACATTGACCAACAGACAGGGAAACGTCTGCCGGGGCTTAACAGCAGGCCGGAGCATATCAGACAGGTCGTCGAAAACATGCTCAAACGTCTGCGTACTGATCGTATCGATTTACTGTATCAACACCGGGTTGATCCACAGATCCCGGTCGAAGATGTCGCCGGTGTGGTGAAAGATTTAATGGATCAGGGAAAAGTCCTGCACTGGGGTCTGTCAGAAATGGGCATCAATACGTTGAGGCGCGCCCATGCGGCATTACCCGTTACCGCCGTACAAAGTGAATACTCCATGCTCTGGCGCGGCCCTGAAAAGCAGGTACTTTCAGTGTGTGAAGAGCTGGGCATCGGGTTCGTGCCATGGAGTCCACTCGGCGTGCAATTTTTAACGGGCTGGATTGATGAGAATACCCGGTTCGCTGCCGGTGATTTCCGCGCGACGGAAACGCGCTTCTCGCCTGAAAACCTGCCGCACAACTTACAGCTGGTTGAACTACTGAAATCTTGGGCAATAAGAAAAAATGCCGCACCGGGGCAGATTGCACTGGCATGGCTCCTGGCCCGTAAACCGTGGATTGTTCCCATTCCTGGCACCACCAATAAAGACCATATGCTGCAAAACACAGCGGCTACCGGCGTGTCGCTGACTTCCGCCGAGATGACCGAGCTCACCCGCTCACTGGACGCCATCACTATCCAGGGTCAACGTCTGCCGGATGCCGTGCAGGTTTATTCCGATGTTGAAGCACCGATGAAAAGTTAAGAGGAAGTCCCGTTATGCGCCTGTTGTTAGTCGAAGATGAAGAAAAAACGTCAACCTATCTCAACCGTGCGTTGAGTGAGTCCGGATTTACGGTAGATGTCTCTGCAGACGGAGCTGAAGGTCTTCATTACGCGCTGGAGTTCGACTACGACGCGATAATACTGGATGTGATGCTGCCGGGGATGGATGGCTACCGGGTACTTGAGGGTGTGCGAGCAGCCAAACAGACGCCGGTGCTAATGCTTTCGGCTCGCGGCTCGGTCGATGAACGCGTTAAAGGGCTTCGCCTTGGCGCGGATGATTACCTCCCCAAGCCCTTCTCGCTTATTGAGCTGGTGGCGCGTATTCAGGCACTGGTGCGTCGCCGCGCTACGGATGGCGCAGACATCACTCAGTTGCAGATTCACGATCTGCATCTCGACCTGCTGGCTCGCCGGGTATTTCGCGCCGGAACGCGGCTGGAACTGACCGCGAAAGAGTTTTCCCTGCTGAGCCTTCTGGCCCGGCATCAGGGGGAGATTCTGTCAAAGATGATGATAGCTGAGCAGATATGGGACATGAACTTTGATAGCGATGCCAACGTGGTTGAAGTGGCCATTAAACGCCTGCGAGCCAAAGTGGATGCGCCGTTCGACGTCAAACTATTACATACCGTTCGTGGCATGGGTTATGTCCTCGAAGTCCGGTCCGAATAAATGAAGGGGATAAGCATGCCTGAGCGTTCCATCTCCGTTCACCTGGCGCTGATGTTTGCCTTATCCGCGCTGCTGATTGTGTCCGTTATCGGCATTCTGCTCAGAAGCTCTTTGCATGATTCTTTGCAGAAGCAGATGCACAACGAACTGCTATTCCGGGAATCATTAATGAGCCCGTGGATCACCGCCCGAACCTCGGCAGATGGCTGGTCGACGCTGGCCAATAAATTCACTGTGTTAACCAATTCTGAAGGTGAGCGCGTTCGCTATTGGATAGTGAGCGATAACCCACGCTTTAGCATGGGGGGAACACCACCGGTGGGTGTTGAGTGGTCTTCTTTACAGGAAGGCTTTAATAAAGTTCCCGGCGCATCGGAAGGTGCCTGCTCGCTGTTTCTGTTAGTGAAAACGATCCCCGCCAACGGTGAAAGGCCTGAGCTGCGCTACATAGTTGCCATCGACTCCACGCCGTATATGGGCACACTGAATGCCTTCACCCGGACGCTGTTAATCATAGCCGCGCTGGGCGTCGTGATTGTCGCCTTGCTGGGATACATCGTATCAAGGATCGGTCTTCGTCCCGTTGGAGCACTCAGTAAAGAGGCCCAGCATCTTGCACCGGGTGACCATGGCCAGCGCCTGAATACCCGCGCTTTGCCAGAAGAACTGCAACAACTGGCGTCATCATTTAATGGCGTGTTAGAACGTCAGGAAATCGCCTGGCGTCAGCTCGACAGCTTTAACGCCGATGTTGCGCATGAACTCCGTACCCCGCTGACCAACCTTATCGGCCAGACGCAACTGGGTCTCTCACGCCGACGTTCGCATGATGAACTGGAAGAATTATTGGGTTCCAATCTGGAAGAACTCGAACGCATGACGTCTATCGTTAACGACATGCTGTTCCTGTCCCATGCCCACGCGGGTGAACATGCGTCCCAGTTGACCCAAGTGTCACTGCGAGAAGAAACTTTGAAAACAGCGGAGTATGTGGAACCTTCTTTTGCTGAAAAACAGCTTTCTCTGGATGTGGAAGGCGACGTCACCGCACATATCGACCGGCGGCTGTTCCACCGTTCACTGGCTAATTTACTGGAAAACAGTGCAAGGCATTCGCCGTCCAATAGCACAGTTACGGTGCGGTTAAGCGAAAAAGGTCATCAAGCTTGTGTTGAAGTGTCAAACCCGGGCGATCCAATAGCACCAGAACACCTACACCGGCTTTTCGAGCGGTTCTATCGCGTTGACACCTCCCGGGCGAGAAGTGATACCCACCATGGGCTGGGCCTGTCGATCGTACGCGCCGTCGCCATTATGCACCGGGGAGATGTCTTTGCCCGGAGCGAGAAAGGTATCAATACCTTTGGGCTGACGTTTGCTAAACAGCCTGAGCCTATCCGCACAAAGGAACCCATGTCAGAGCGCCCTCTCTTTAAGCCTGCTGACAAAATTGTCAGAGAGCCGTCAGTTTGATGTCAGGTTGCCTGCGTCAGAATCACGGCAAAGACTCACCACTGCTGATTGAAGGAAGGAAACAGTGAGAATAGGAAAGGTATTTAGCGGGTTTCTGGCGATGATGGTCATGGGGTTTCTGGGACAACCCGCGTTCTCATCAGAGAACTCATCCGCCCCGTCCCGCACGCTGATTATCTATTTTTCCCAGCCCGAGGAGATGAAACCTGGTGCCGTTGATGGCTTTTCTGGGGCCAGCGTATTACAAAAAAATACGCCGGAGACCGGCAGCACGCAGTTTGTCGCACAGCTGATTCAGAAGCAGACCCACGGCGACCTGTATCGCATTGAAACCGCCACCCCCTACCCTCGCCAGCATGATGCACTGTTACGGGTTGCCGAAAAGGAGCAGCAAACTAACGCCAGGCCATCACTTAAAACGCCACTCCCCGACCTCAGCAATTACGACACCATTTACGTTGGTTATCCCATCTGGTGGTATACCATGCCAATGGTGATATATAGCCTCTTTGAGCAAAATGACTTTGCCGGTAAAACGGTCATTCCTTTTACCACCCACGGCGGCAGCCGGTTAGCCGACTCCCTGCGACAAATAGCCCGCATGCAGCCACAGGCCAGATTGATCACTCGTGCGCTCTCGATCTCGCGCAATGATGTTTCAGGCCCTGACGTACCCGCGCAGGTTGAGCAATGGGTAAAACAAGTTCAGCCGCAGCGTTAACCCATCGACATGAAGAAAATTTATATTTTCCAGGTCATGCAGGATACGCTGATGACGTTACTTCTGCTGGTACTGATGGGGTTTCACCTTCATGGTGAAATCGTGCATGAATGGGCGGGGATTATTTTTACGCTGCTCATTATGTTGCATTTATACCTTAACCGACGTCGACTATGGTCACTGTCACCGAATATTCCGTTAACGATGCAAAGAGTTAACAGAGTCATTAATGCAGTGACGTTCGTTGTCATCCTGACCGCTATTGTCTCTGGCATGATGCTGTCCCGACATATTCTTCTGGAGTTGCCGTTCCACAACCCTGCGAACTGGGTCAGAAAAGTACACATGACGTCGGTCCATTGGGGGATGCTCATTCTGGCGCTACATGTTGGGTCGCACTGGAAAATGCTGGCCACGTTTTTCTGCCGGATCCTGAACATCTCCGGCAGCTCACCCGTTGCCAATATCATTATGCCGGGCGTTTTTTCGCTCATCGCACTACTGGGATTGTACGGATTACTGAACACGGACTATCTCGATTATTTGCTGATGAAAGTCGATTTCTCCTTTTTCGATTACGATGAATCTGCCCTTCTTTTTTATTTCCGCTACCTGGCCATTATTGTTTTATTTGCCTTAATGACGCGCTTTTTGCTTTGGTTTTTTATATTTAGAAAATGCAAAGCGATGTCACCCCAATAGAGGTTAACTGACAGAATTGTCAGGCTGGCGTCAGTCTGACGACATGTCACCCTGATTAGAATCATTGCAGACCCTCCCCATCATCGTAGATAAGGACGCTTTGCATGATCAGACATTTACGTTACCTCGGGCTGTTACTGCCCCTCTTTACATTTTCATCCTGGGCAGCGGAGCAAAATCCCGCTGTCCATATCGCCCCCACAGGAAGTCAGAACGCGGTGTACGGGCCAGCCGAGAACTTTACCGGTCGCGTCCGGGTTGATCCTCTCTTCAAGCCAGATAACGACATCCCTGTTTCCGGGGCTTATGTCACGTTTGAACCCGGAGCTCGTTCCGCCTGGCATACGCATCCGGCAGGTCAGCGGCTGATTGTGACCTCGGGTGTTGGGCTCACCCAGCAAGAAGGCCAGCCGGTGCAAATTATCCGCGCCGGTGACGTAGTCTCTTGCCCGGCAGGCGTCAAACACTGGCATGGCGCGGCCCCCGGCAGCGCGATGACGCATCTGGCGATAACCGGGATTGTGGATGGCAAAAGCGTTAACTGGAAGGAGTTAGTGACAGATGAACAATACCATGCCCATTAAAGCTTTAGCGGCAGCGGTACTGCTAACCTTTGGTTCTGGTCTCGCGGCACATGCTGCGCCCGTCAATAAAGGAGTCTCAGAAATGAACCACGAACAAACCGTTTCAGATACGCTGTCAGCTCGCCAGCAGGCCATCCCGTTGATTGCCGCATTGATGGCCAGCAGTCAGATGAATAAGCTGAATGCCGCCCTGAATCAGGCACTCGACGCCGGACTTACGATAAACGAAGCTAAAGAGATCCTCGTCCAGCTCTATGCCTACACGGGCTTCCCTCGCAGCCTGAATGCGCTTAATGAACTGATGAAGGTCGTCGAAGCACGTAAACAACGAGGCATCGAAGACGTTGAGGGCAAAGAACCGGTTGCCCCTATCCCTGTCGGGGATGAGCTTCGCCGTGTCGGTACTGCAAACCAGACGAAAATCTCAGGCGCGCCCGTCCAGGGCCCGCTGTTTGATTTTGCCCCGGTGATTAACCAGTTCCTGCAAACGCATCTTTTCGGCGACATTTTCGCCCGTGATAACCTCGACTGGCAAAGCCGCGAGCTGGCAACGGTTGGCGCATTAGCGGCCACGCCGGGCGTCGAATCACAACTGCTGTCGCATACGCGAGCAAGCATGCGGGTCGGCCTAACGGCAGAGCAGCTGCGGCAGCTGGCGCAGGTTCTGCGTGAGCATGGTGAAAATGATGCGGCTACGCGAGCTGAAAAGGCGCTGCAACAGGCACTAGCAAACAATTAGGAGTGGGTTATGGAGCATGATCCCAACCGCAGAATATTAATCACCGCACTTGCCGGGCTGACGCTGGCGAACGTTTCTTTGGCATCAGCCGCGACCGGAACCGCAAACGTGCAGGGTAAAAGTCGTATTCTGGTGGCGTACTTTTCCCGCAGCGGAAATACGCGGGTGATTGCGGGTGTCATTCACCGCAGCCTGAATACAGATCTGTTTGAAATCGAACCGGCTACGCCTTATCCGGAAGACTATTTTCAGAACGTTGAACAAGCGCAAAATGAGCGTGAGCGGGGAATAAAGCCCGCATTAAAAAATAGCGTCGCAGATATCTCACGCTATGAGACCGTGTATTTAGGTTTTCCCATTTGGGGGACCAGCGTGCCGCCTGTCGTGCAAGCATTTCTCAGCAGCCACAACCTTGCGGACAAACTACTCATCCCCTTCATTACTCACGGTGGCTACGGTAAAGGAGATAGCGACGACCTCCTTACCCGTCTCGCCCCAACTGCGCGTCGGGAAAAACCGCTGGTCATTGAATGCGACCAGGAACGAAGAACTACAGAAACGGTAACCAGTTGGTTAGAGACGATACGCAACTAGCTCTTTATAAATGATTCTGGCAAAGAAAATGGTGAAAAATCAAAGGGAGATCAGCGTGCCGATAGTACTAAAGGGTATTGGATTATTTCTTTTTTTATCAGGTTCAGCCTATGCGGGATTGACTGAAAGCACTCAGGAGAATAACCAACAGATATATGTTAATTCGTTAGGGATGCGTTTTATCACAATACCGGCAGGGCAATTTCTGATGGGTTCATCGGATGCAGCGGCTGATAGCAGAGAAAAACCTCAACACTTAGTGACATTCTCTGACGATCTTTTCATGGGGCAATTTGAGGTTACACAAGCAGACTGGTTGGCTGTGATGGGGGAAAATCCTTATGTACGCGATCGCTCCAATCCCTACTATCTTCTTCCAGGTATGGCAGACCGTATTACGCACCCAGATCATCCCGCGACCGTATCCTGGCAGGATGCAATAGAATTTATAGAGAAACTCAATAAACGAGAAGGTACAACCGGCTATCGATTACCGACAGAAGCTGAATGGGAATATGCAGCTCGGGCAGGTAGTACTACACGTTATTTTTTCGGCGATGACGCTTCTGCGTTAGATAATTATGCCTGGCATGGAGAAAATTTTGTTACCGGTGGCACACATCCCGTCGGTACGAAAAAACCAAACCCCTGGGGGTTATATGATATTTATGGCAATGCCTGGGAATGGGTCAGCGATTATTACAGTACCGGCTATTATGCTCAAAGCCCAGAACACAATCCGCAAGGCCCCGACGATGGTTCGGAACGTGTCGTGCGTGGCGGTAGCTGGCATAGTACAGCGAATGGCTGGCATAGCGCATGGCGAAAACCCTACCCTGCCGATTACCGTGGAATAAGTATTGGATTCAGAGTGGTTTACACCGACTTACCAAAACCATAAAAAAAGGCGGTAGGATATACCGCCTTTTTCATTACGACTGGAGAGATGCAACATCAATCACGAACCGGTATTTAACATCACTTTTCAGCATTCGCTGCCAGGCGGTATTGATATCCTGAATATTGATCAACTCAATATCTGATGTGATCTGATGTTCCGCACAAAAATCAATCATCTCCTGTGTCTCTGCAATCCCACCAATGACTGACCCGGCCACAGATTTTCGCCCTAAGATCAGCGGGGTACTATTTAGCATTGGGTTCAAATCCCCCAGATACCCTACAAGCACTAGCGTTCCACTCAACGCCAGTGTGGGAATATAGGGGTTCAGATCATGAACATAAGGTACCGTATCGATAATCAAATCAAACTGGTTGTGCGTACCCTGCATCTGCTTTTCATCGGTTGAAATAACAATATGCGCGGCCCCCAGACGACGGGCATCGGCCTCTTTATTCGGCGAACGACTGAATAATGTAACTTCTGCACCCAGTGCTTTCGCTAATTTAATCGCCATATGCCCCAGGCCACCTAAACCGACCACAGCCACTTTACTGCCGGGGCCTACATTCCAGTGACGCAGCGGTGACCATGTTGTGATACCGGCACAGAGCAGCGGTGCCGCCCCCTTTAAATCCAAAGTATCAGGAACTTTGATAACAAATTTTTCGGTGACAACAATCTTGTCAGAATAGCCGCCATAGGTTGGCATATGGTCATGTCTGTCAACGTCGTTATAGGTTAATGTATTCCCCTCTTCACAGTACTGCTCTAACCCCTGAACACAGGGTTTGCAATGCTGACAGGAATCTACCATACAGCCCACACCGGCATAGTCGCCTGGGCTGAATTTTGTAACGGCCTTCCCGACCTGAATAACACGGCCAATGATTTCGTGACCTGGAACCATCGGATATTTTGCACCACCCCAGTCATTAAAAGCATTATGGATATCTGAGTGGCAAACCCCACTGTATAAAATCTCGATAACCACATCGTTATCGCGCGGATCGCGACGAACAAAGTTATGTGGCACTAAATCTTCTTTCGCACCAAAAGCGGCATAACCTTTCACATTTAACGTCATCTGTGAATCTCCGAATAAGAAGTGAGGCAAGATGATGGCCATGGGACGGTCATCATCTCGTGGGATAAAAAAGAAAGATTATTGCGGGCGTAATTCGCCATATTTATAAGATGCCGTTGCGCCGCCATCGATAAGCAGATCGCTACCGGTCACATAGGTACCATTAGGCCCGAACAGAAACTCTGCCAGCGCGCCAATTTCATCCGGCGTACCGCCCCGACCTGCCGGAGATTTATCCAGCATATTGCGATAAAACGCGCCACGCTCTGCGCTGTTAAGCTCGTCATAGGCCAGCGGCGTAAAGACGATACCGGCGCTGATGCAGTTAATTCGCGCACCACGCTTGCCCCATTTTACCGCTTCTGACATCACACGCAGCGCATTGCAGCGTTTGGAAATCTGGTAAGCATATAGGCTGTCTTCAATATCTTTTATCAGCGGCAATTCAAGCAGCTCTTCCGGCGGTAACGCTGCTAATGCATCTGCTTGTGCCTGAGTCAACGCATCAACGGCTAAGCGATGGCTGGACTGCGAGCCAATCACGACGCAGGACCCACCTGGCGCAATAACCTTACCAAATTCCTCAAACAGCACGGCGCTGCCGTAGAGATCAACGCGAATGAGATCCTGTGCTTGCGCCTGAGACGGTGACAATCCTGCAGTATGGATAACCCCCATGATTTCGCCCATGCTACACGCAGTTTTCACAAGTTCCTGGATCGACTGACGAGAACGGACATCTACCGTGGTAGTACTTACTTCGAAACCGGCCCGTGAAAGAGTATTTTCGGCCTGTTGAGCGTTCTCAGTTTTTATATCGGCCAAGAGAATATGTTTTCCTACGCTGACACGTCGCGCAATAGCCTGAGCAATAGACCCGCTTCCGATAACAACAATGACGTCTTTCATACCAACTCCTGTTTATAGGTTGTAGCAGTAACCATAAAGATCGGCACTGACGATGCGTAAAGCATAGCGGTTATAGACAAAGGGGTTAACCAGGCTAACGCGCTTAGCTCTATGAGTTTTGCTCATGAATCGCGGAGATTGGGTCCGGCTGGTGCGGAGAAAGGGACACAAGAAAACAGGATGACTTTGCATGATTCGCTGGGAAACACAATGGCATCAATGTTGACGAAGCTGGCAAGTACATTACGTTGAAGATTCGGTAAGAACGAAAGGTGGAAGCCCCATCCCTGGCGGCTAAGTTTATTCAGCTGACAATCACTGCAACTTTACTCAATGGCAGATAAGGACTTTATTGGACCAGTCGCGTGGCCGCTGATCGTGAAGCTGACAGAACTTGCCAGCTATTTCTTTCGCTTCGAGAGAGCCTGCAGAGAGGCCAGCGTTCCTGACATGGTATGAGCGGGTTATGAGAGGTTACCGGCGTAAACCTGTGTCTGCCCACCGTCGATAGTCAGATTAATGCCGTTGATAAAACTGCTGGCGTCAGAGGCCAGGAACACAACGCCATCTCCGATCTCATTAGCACGACCAACACGCCCAACAGGGATTTCAGCGGCACATTTAGCCGCGAAGTCTTCAATCTGCTCCGGGGTCATACCCTGCACGGTTTCATAACCTTCAGTCGGGATAGCTCCTGGACTAATAACATTTACGCGAATATTTCGTGACTTAAGCTCTGTGGTCCAGACGCGAGCCATGCCAATAACCGCAGCTTTGGACGCAGCGTAAGTCGTGTATTCCGGCAGACCAATAAAGGCGGTCATGGAGGACGTCAGAATGATTGAACCGCCCGCATTCATAATGGGCAGCATGGCCTGTACGGTGAATAACTGCCCTTTCAGATTGACGTTCAACATGTCGTCGAAGAAATCTTCACTCACCTCCTCCAGTTTCTTACCGATACAGTAGCCTGCATTGGAGAAAATGATGTCCAACTGGCTTTTTTCCTGCTGAATAATAGAGGCGACATTCACCATCTCTTCTTTGCGGGAGACATCGGCAACGATGGCGCGGGCGTTCGGGCCAATCTGTCTAATCGCCTCATCCAGGACACTCTGACGGCGACCCACGATATAGACAAAAGCGCCTTCTTCAGCCAGACACTTTGCGCCACCCAGACCGAGCCCAGTTCCACCGCCCGTAACCAGTGCCACCTTACCTTTTAATGTTTGAACCGACATAGATATTCCTCTGTTTGTCATTCAGGCTGCTTAAGCGATCGTCTGCACTACGCTCATACAGGAGAGATCGATGATGTCTTTGATTTTCTCTCCGAGCGCCAGGTGTTCCGGGTCGTGCATGTAACGCTCCCAATCCTCCCGGGAGTCAAATTCGGCAATCAGCACTACTGCCTGGGTTTCTGACCAGTCGAGCGTCTTTTCAACGCTGAAGGCTTTAAGCCAGGGGACAATGGTGGGCAAATTGCGGAGGATGTCGACTACAGCAGACAGCTCTGCTTCAGTCTTACCCTGATACGTTTTGCCAATGAAAATATGTTTCAGCATTCGGGATTTCTCAGGCATTTTTTAGGGTGGACATATCAATAGAGAAACGATATTTGACGTCACCTTTTTCCAGGCGTACATAAGCGTCGTTAATCTCCTGAATCCCGATAATTTCCACATCGGATGTGATGTTGTGCTGACCGCAGAAATCGAGCATTTCCTGTGTTTCAGCAATCCCGCCAATCAGTGAGCCGGATAGGCTACGTCCACCAAAAACAAGGCTGTAGGCTGAGACATCGATTTTGTCTGCAGAAGCACCAACCAGCGTCAGATTGCCTTCCGGATGCAGTAGGTTAAGGTAAATATTCAAATCGTGTGGGGCGGACACTGTATCGAGAATAAAATCAAAGGTACCGGCGTGGACCTGCATCTCTTCCGTGTTGCGTGAAACCACCACTTCGTGAGCGCCAACGCGAAGTGCATCTTCTTTTTTGGAAGAGGATGTGGTGAAAAGAACCACATGTGCGCCCAGGGCACGGGCAAATTTCACGCCCATATGGCCAAGCCCGCCCAGACCTACGATGCCGACTTTCTGACCGGCCTTTACACCCCAGCGACGGATGGGGGAATAGGCAGTGATACCCGCACATACTAGCGGTGCAACACCTGCCAGATCGAGATTCCTCGGTACCTGAAGGACAAAATGCTCATCCACCACAATGCTTTCGGCGTAACCACCGTAGGTCACCGGTGCAGTACCGTGATTATCCGGTGAGTTATACGTCAACACCTTGGAAGGGGAATACTGTTCGCGATTCGCTTTACAGTGGGGACAGGTCGGATCGGCATCGACCAGGCAGCCCACAGCGACAATATCGCCAGCCTTGTGTTTTGTCACCGCCGTGCCCACAGAGATAACTCGGCCCACAATTTCATGACCCGGAACAATCGGGTAGACGGTTGGCATGGCACTACCGAACTCATCACGCACATGGTGAATATCAGAGTGGCACACCCCGCAGAACAGAATATCAATTTGGACATCGTGCTCATTCGGATCACGACGCGGTATCGATAACGGTGCAAGGGGGGATGTTGCGGACGTGGCCGCATAAGCTTTGGTTACGTACATTCTTTGCTCCCGGTTGATCCCGGCCAAAGGTGCCGGGAAGTGCGACTACTATAGGGAGTCAATTATCAAGTGAATAGATAGGAAAATGTTGAAGCTGTTGCAAGTATAGATTGATAATGGTGTCACTTATCCTGGCCGGAAAAAGCATCATGCTGACGAAAGACATCCGAGCAATAGACATACTGGCAAAAGCTGTGGAACTGGGCAGCCTGCGCCAGGCCGCTCTCGCAAAAGGGGTGACCTCACAGGCCGCCAGCCAGGCGCTGGCTCAACTTGAAGACTCTCTTGGAGTACGTCTTCTGCACCGGACAACGCGCAGCCTCTCTCTGACAGAGGAAGGTAGGCAACTGCTGGAAGCTACGCAACCAGCACTGGCTGTACTGGACCGCGCCCTCACGCGTGCACGGCAGGCAAAAGATGAGATTGCCGGCCCGTTGCGGATTGTTGGACCCCGCTCAGCCTTCACGCCAGTTTTATGGCCAATCATTGACGAATACTGCCAGCGCTTCCCTGACGTTCAGCCTGAAGTGCAGCTCAATGACAACATGGGGGACTGGGTACTTGATCGAGTGGACGTAGGATTCCGGTTTGGTTCTCCGCCTGCTGAGGGGGTTATCGCACGCCCGCTGTTCCGTGCGCAGCTAATCATCTGTGCATCACCGGCATATCTCCGCGCACATGGTGTACCCCGTTCGCTTGAAGAGTTGGCGTACCACCGTTGCAGTGTCTTCCGCCATCCGGGAACTGACGCAATTTTCCCCTGGTATGTGAACATGGGGGGAGAAATCCAGACACGAGAATTTCCTCCAACTGTGGCAACAAACAGCACGGACATTGAAGTCGAGGCCACGCTGACCGGGCAGGTCATTGCACAGCTATCATCGCTATCCGCTGCTGCGCTGATACGCGAAGGCCGTCTTGTGCCCCTACTGACAGAGCATGTGGCCAGCCACCTCCATCTGTACGCATACTACGGTAGCCGCAAAGCGCAGCCACTGAGAGTCAGAAAATTTATCGAGCTCGCCGTTGAACGGCTAACGGACAACCGGGAGCTTACCCTGACTACAGATGAACTGCTGACTTATTCTGCTGAAAGGCTGAATAAGTCACCATGAGTGGGTACAGAAAAGTCCTTTATTGAAACAAACCGGGTTTGAGGGCTCAATCAGACTATGAATAACTATATTTGGTACAAAGCCTACCGTTAGTACCACAAAATTAATGAACACATTTAATAAACCCTAGCTAATTACCCCATCTAATCGAATAAATCAGTTTGCGTTATGCTTTTCCTACACAACAGCTGAAGGATAACGTCATGCAAACTGTAAAACTGAACAACGGTGTTGAAATGCCCCTGCTGGGCTTTGGTGTGTTTCAGATGTCTGATGCCGCTGAATGCGAAAGAGCCGTTATTGATGCCATCGATACGGGATACCGTCTGATCGATACCGCCGCGTCTTACCAGAATGAAACTCAGGTCGGGAATGCTCTGAAACAAAGCGGTATCGCCCGTGACGAACTTTTTGTAACGACCAAACTGTGGCTACAGGATA
Organism: Hafnia paralvei ATCC 29927; assembly: GCF_001655005.1. Taxonomy (GTDB): domain Bacteria; phylum Pseudomonadota; class Gammaproteobacteria; order Enterobacterales; family Enterobacteriaceae; genus Hafnia; species Hafnia paralvei. The sequence goes on along the minus strand of NZ_LXET01000013.1, from coordinate 8,977 downwards.
CCCATTACGAAGGCGCTAAAGCCCAGTTCGAACGCTCTCTGAATCGACTGCAACTTGATTACGTTGACCTGTACCTGATTCACCAGCCTTACGGCGATGTCCATGGGGCATGGCGTGCTATGGAAGAACTGCAGCAGGCAGGCAAAATTCGCGCCATTGGCGTCAGCAACTTCCATCCAGACCGACTGGCCGACCTTATCGCCTTCAACAAAGTGGCTCCTGCGGTGAACCAGATTGAAGTTAACCCCTTCAACCAGCAGCTGCATGCGGTTCCATGGAATCAAAGCCGTGGCATTCAGCCGGAAGCCTGGGCACCGTTTGCAGAGGGTAAAAATGGTCTGTTCCAGCATCCCGTGCTAACAGCAATTGGCCAGAAGTACGGCAAAAGCGTGGGTCAGGTAGTACTGCGTTGGATCTTCCAGCGAGGCATCGTTTCTCTGGCTAAATCTGTGCGAAAAGAACGTATGGAAGAGAACATCAACATTCTCGATTTTGAACTCAGTTCTGAAGATATGCTGCAGATTACCGCACTTGATACCGCCACCAGCGCCTTCTTCTCGCATCGTGATCCTGCAATGGTGGAATGGCTGACTGGCCGCAAACTCGACGTTTAAGCGATGCAAAAAGAGGAATTCATAAAATGCAAAAACGTATTCTTGGTAAATCTGGGCTGGAAGTCTCCGCGCTTGGTCTCGGTTGCATGGGTCTCAGCCACGGCTACGGCCCGGCGACCAATACTCGTCAGGCTATCGAGCTGATTCGCGCTGCGGTTGAACGCGGCGTCACCTTCTTCGATACCGCTGAAGTGTATGGCCCATATCTTAATGAAGAGGTTGTCGGTGAAGCCTTAAAACCGTTTCGTGACCGCGTGGTCATCGCCACCAAGTTTGGTTTTACCTTTGGCGACGACAACAAGCAGCAGATTTTAAACAGTCGTCCGGAGCATATCCGTGAAGCAGTGGAAGGATCATTACGCCGTCTTAAGACTGATGTCATTGATCTGCTGTATCAACACCGTGTCGATCCGGATGTGCCTATTGAAGATGTTGCGGGAACGGTGAAAGACCTGATCGCGGAAGGTAAGGTAAAACATTTCGGTCTGTCCGAAGCAGGTGCGCAAACCATTCGCCGTGCGCATGCCGTACAACCGGTCACTGCGCTGCAAAGCGAATATTCCCTGTGGTGGCGCGAACCTGAGCAGGAGATCCTACCGTTACTGGAAGAACTTGGCATTGGTTTCGTTCCCTTCAGCCCATTAGGTAAAGGCTTCCTGACGGGAGCAATTAAACCAGGAACGACGTTTGGCAAGGATGATTACCGCAGCACCGTGCCGCGTTTCGCCGAACAGGCAATTGAGGCCAACGAAAAGCTGGTCTCATTGCTGGGCGAACTAGCGGCTGGGAAAGGCGTGACGTCTGCACAAATCGCGCTGGCATGGCTGCTGGCACAAAAGCCATGGATTGTACCTATCCCTGGTACCACGAAACTGCACCGGCTGGAAGAAAACCTGGGAGCTGCCGACATCATTCTTTCGCAGGATGACTCACGGCAGATAACTCAGGCGCTTGAAACGATTAAAATCGTCGGCGAACGTTACTCACCTGAGCATCAGGCTCGAGTAGGCCGTTAATATCCGGACGGGTCCACAACAAATGGCGGACCCGTTATTCCGAGTAGCGAAGTGCATCAATCATCAGTGCAAAAGCGGGTGGATGCTGCTTACGGCTCGGATAGTAGAGATAATATCCTGGAAAAGACGGACACCAGTCCTGCAGAACCTGAATAAGCTCTCCTGACTTTATATAATCCTGCACCCTGTCTTCGGGTATACAGGCGATACCAAAACCGGATAACGCCGCATCAATCCTTTCCGCCTGAAGATTAAACGTGACCTGCCCTTCCACTCTGACTCGTAACGGTTTCCCTTCCTTCTCAAACTCCCAGTGGTAAAGTCCACCGGCAGTTGGCAGGCGCATATTGATACACCGATGATTTTGTAGCTCGTGCGGCGTTTCAGGTGCAGGATTTTCCGCGAAATAAGATGGTGCTCCCACTACGGCCATTCTCATGTCCGGCCCAATTCTTACCGCAATCATGTCCTTATCCACGCTTTCGCCCAGGCGGATCCCTGCATCAAAACGCCCCTCAACAATATCGACAAAGCCGTTATCAACCACCAGTTCGAGATTAATTTCCGGATATTCCCTGAGGAAAGGTTTTAACTTCGGCCATACCAGACTTCGCGCGGCATGCTCCCCAGCAGATAAACGAATATTGCCGGAGGCGGTGCCGTTCAACTGAACAAGCGATTCCAGCTCCTGCTCAAGATCGGCAATACGCGGTTCAAGGCAGGCAATAATTCTCTCACCGGCTTCCGTAGGGGCAACGCTTCGGGTCGTGCGAGTCAGAAGGCGAATATTGAGCCTTTCCTCCAGGGCTTTCATCGCGTGGCTGAGCGCAGACTGAGAAACGCCCAGTTTTCCCGCTGCTTTGGTAAAACTTCGCTCCCTTGCCACCACAAGAAAGATTTGCAGTTCGTTGAAGTTTTCTTTGAGCATCGGCGATTTCCTTATAGAGGCATTCCCTTCATCGCACACTCATGAAGGGTATTCATAGACACAATCATTTTAGCCCCATTACTGACAATAATGATAATTGATATTCTGACCGTATCGAAAATAAGTCCGAATTATCAGAAGGTTTATCATGAAAATACTCGTTGCAGGCGCGACAGGAAGTATTGGTCTTCATGTCGTGAATACCGCTATTGAAATGGGTCATCAGCCCGTGGCGCTGGTGAGAAATAAACGCAAAGTAAAATTGCTTCCTCGTGGAACGGATGTTTTTTATGGTGATGTTTCAATGCCGGAAACACTCACCGAATTGCCGAAAGATATTGATGCCATCATCTTCACTCTCGGTTCCGATGGTCAGGGTCGTATTGGTGCCAGAGCGATAGATTACGGCGGAGTGCGTAATATTTTACGCATATTCAAGGATACGCCTGTTCGTATCGGCCTGATGACCACGATTGGCGTAACTGAACGACTCAGCACTTGGAATCAACACACTGAGGTTCATGACTGGAAAAGACGTTCCGAGCGTCTGGTCAGGGCAAGTGGTCATCCCTATACCATCGTCAGGCCCGGCTGGTTTGATTACAACAATGATGATGAACACAGAATTGTTATGCTTCAGGGGGATCGTCGCCATGCGGGAACACCGGAAGATGGTGTGATATCCCGGGAACAAATCGCCCAGGTTCTGGTCAGTGCCCTAACCAACGACGAGGCAAAAAATAAAACATTCGAGCTGGTGGCTGAGCGAGGCGAAGCACAGCAGGATCTTACCCCACTGTTTGCAGATCTGCAGACTGATGATCCACAAAAAAATGATGGGGTTTTAGACATAGACAATATGCCTTTGCGTGAAGAACCGGAGTGCATTATTAACGAGCTGAACCTGTATTCAAAAAAATAACCAATCTACAACCCTGACAATTTAGTCATATAGCGGTCAGTCTCATGACAGCTTAGGTCTGTATATTCAAATATACAGAGGGGGATAGTTCCCCTGATACGAGTCCAGTTTCAAAAATAGATTTTAAAAGAGGTATTAGAAATGAAATCACTACTTATTACTTCATTGGTCATGGGATTTATTTCAGTAAATGCCGCATCTGCCGCTCAGGAAATTAACCATGCAGATGGGAAAGAAAAGATCGGTGTAGTCTCAGCCAGCAATGCCTATACGCTTGATGAATTATCGAATGCGCTCTCTCGTAAGGCTGATGAGCAAGGAGCAACGTCATTCAAAATCCTGTCGGCAACGGGGGATAACAAGCTACATGGGGTTGCTGAAATCTATAAGTAAATCATTAGCATCTCGAACATGATGTGCCCCCCTCTTATAGTGAGCGTCGATTTATGTTAAGAACAGAAGACATCATCGATGAGATAACTCAATGGATTGATTCAAACTTACATAAACCGCTGAAGATAGAAGATGTTGCTGCGCGGGCAGGATACTCCAAGTGGCATCTTCAGCGTATTTTTGTACAGGTGAAAGAAGTTAGCCTTGGGAAATATATCAAAGATAAAAAACTCAGCCTTGCGGCAAAAGATCTTATTGAAACTAATGAACCAGTGCTGAGCATAGCCTATAAATATGGATTTGACTCACAACAGACTTTTACTCGAATTTTCTCTAAAAAATACAAAGTGCCACCATCGAGATATAGAAACGCCGAAAAGAGGAAAAATTAACATTTTAAATATTTTCAACCTTATGCAGCATCACCTGAATGATAATTTATTCCAGCATCAAAAACTGAAGGCCTTTTGAGCTAGAAGGTTCTTGTTCGGAACGAAGCTCAGCCCAGTTTTAACATCCAACGTCTAGACCATGACCTTCAGCCATTACACACATCAGCGGAAAAATCGATCAGAACCAGATCGATATCTCAACCATATACTCATCATGGCAAACCATTAGCTTTAGATATCTTATTTAGTCGATTCATGGCACTGAACAGACAAGCTAACAGAGCTGAAGGTCCGATGTGAGCGACATGCGGAAGTTCACTGTTGGTGATGACATTACTAACGTCGAGATGTATTAATCAACGGGGAACAGGTCACCTGTAACATATCAATGGAATGTTGTATTATTGTTGCCATAGGAAAAGTTTGCTTTAAAGCGGTTACTGATTGTAATTATTCGAGTTGGAAGGTAATGGAAATGCGCGAAAGGATGCTTGAAAAAGGACTTTATTCTGAATGGGTTATACGCAATAGCCTATACTGGATGACCCCACTTACTCAATGGAAACTCCGTGAGGAGCTATCCTGCTGGACAATCTCTTTTGAAAGCGATAGTCCCGAATGCCTCTATGAATTCGAGAGGCTGCTAAATGATTACACTTTGCGAGAAAAACTACAGCATAAAACAGGGTCGTTGAGAGATTCTATTGTCCATAAAGTGCTTCGCAGTGTCGATGAAAGGCTTTCTTAATGGAATTGATGCCTTTCAATTTTGATAGATTGCCTAATGGACGGGTATTTATAAGCAATCTTGCTGGCTTTCATCACTTCATCGATGAGCAAGACCTGCTTGAGCTGGCTGATGAGCAAATAAGTGCAGAGCAATCAAACGCCCTAGAAAGTAAGCTTTTCATAACCAACGAAAGCTCATCAGCCACAACCCCCTATGCTTTAAGTGCTGCTTTTGCAAAACGATTGATGAATGAACTGGCAGTCAGGCCAATTTTCATGATTGTGCCCACATTACGTTGTGACCATACCTGCAAGTATTGTCAGGTCAGTAGAGCTTCCGTTAACGCCTCTGGTTATGATCTAAATCCCAATCTCATACCTGACATCATTTCAACTATCAAAAAACTATCGACACCACCTTACAAGATAGAGATACAGGGTGGAGAGCCACTCTTGCGGTTCGATTTAGTTCAGTCTATCTATGAGCAATGTGCTGAAACGCTGGGAAGCACCGATTTTGAGATGGTGGTAGCATCAAGCCTGTCTGTCTTGAATGAGGATATGCTTGAATGGTCGAGATATAGGAACATAACGTTCTCTGTTTCGCTTGATGGTGAGGAAGTAGTTCACAACAGTAATCGAATTCTTGGTCATGGGCTTGCGTACAGTAGAACAGTGTCAGGGATAGAGGCTATCAAACGGTCTTTAGGCGCTGGTCGCGTTGCAACCGTTACTACAGTTACTAAAGATCTTATCAGGCACCCTGGATCAATTGTCCAGGCTCACTTGTCTCTTGGCCTCAAAGACATGTTTATCCGACCTGTTAGTCCCTATGGGTTTGCACAAAAAGCATCGTTTACCTTTTCTATGGACGAATACTTCAGTTTCTATGCCTCGTTGATAGATGAAATCCTTAAGATCAACAATGAAGGGATAAGGGTTGTGGAACATTCTGCCTCCATTCATCTAAAAAGAATCTTCAATCCCGGCTTTAGTGGTTATGCGGATTTAAAGTCGCCAAGTGGGGTCGTGCTTAACAGTATTCTGTTCAATTATGACGGTCGAGTATATGGTAGCGATGAGAGCCGTATGTTGCAGAAGGTGAACCCTGAAACGGAGTTCAGTGCGGGTGAGGTTAAAACGCTATCATTTTCCAAGAGTCCTTACTATAACGCAGTATTGAGTTCATCGTTCAATTTTGCTCTGCCAGGTTGTGATACATGCGCATATCAACCATTTTGCGGTGCAGATCCATGCCAAAACATAAGTGTACAGGGTGAGCCTGTCGGTGATAGGAGTCGTTCAACGTTTTGTCAGTATCACAAAGGGATGTTCAGGTATCTGATGAACTGCATCTCAGAAGGTGGTCCGAAGGCTGAGATGCTAAAAGGATGGGCATATGTCTGAGGTTATCAGGAACGATATCTTTCATTTTTCTTCAAAAAAGAATGTGCCCACGGGCTTCTATCGGTTATGCAAACAAAAACCAGTGAATCCTTTATTCTTTTTGCCCAATTTGTTGATAGTTGCTGAAGGCAATAATGAAGCCATTCTACCATGCTTTGATTACTCTATTATTAGCACTGAATTATTTGAGTCAATTGAAGATGGAGATATTGGGATAATCAATAATGGCAATATGATACGCGTTATTCTGTCCCGCAGAGCCAATCATAATACTGTCTTAGTTACGGAACGATGCAATAACCTGTGCCTGTTTTGTTCCCAGCCACCAAAGAAAGCAAATGATGGCTGGCTGCTTACCCAATCAGCTCTTGCTATAGCTTCATTTGGGTTGAATGGAGTTGTTGGGGTCAGCGGTGGTGAGCCTCTACTGTATGGGGATGATTTCCTAGACTTCATTGATTTTATCATCGAGAACTCACCAGATACTGCTTTGCATGTTTTAACAAACGGACGCAAATTTGCTGATATAAATTTTACTCAGGAAATGGCAAAGCGAAGCAAAAAAATCAAAATCACCTTTGGTATCCCACTCTACTCATCAAGACCGCTTGTGCATGATCATCTGGTAGGGAGTGATGGCGCATTTAATGAAACGGTTAAGGGGTTGATCAATGCAGGAAACTCAGGGATTAATATCGAACTTAGAGTTATTCCGACACTGGCTAACTATACAGAATTGGATGATATCGTAGAGTTCGTTGGCCGTGTGTTCTCCAACATCAATCAGATTTCCCTTATGGGGTTGGAATCTATCGGTTGGGCACGAAAAAACTGGTCAACAATCTTCATTGAGCACAGCAGCTATAGTGAGAAAATAACCTCCGCCATAGACGCAGCACACAGGTCAAGTATACCTCTAACAATTTTTAATTATCCTTTGTGTCATCTTCCTGAAAGAGCTTGGGAGCTTGCTGCTCAGTCTATCTCTGATTGGAAAAATTACTATCCTAAAGAATGTGATGAATGCACTCAGAAGTCTTCCTGCACTGGTTATTTCAGTTCCTCAACAGGCCGTTTTCATCAATCACCGAGACCAATTTTATGAAAAAATTTAATTTTGCTGCTCTACTTCCGGGATTTTTGGCACTCAATAATTCTGTATGGGCAAGTGATTCATCTATCGGAGCAAGTGATTTGCCTGGAATGACTCTAAATGAACATGATTTAGTGATAGCCCCACTTAACACCGAAGTTCCATTCTACATTGCAGGGCATCGCAGTCATAGCTCCCATCGTAGCCATAGTTCTCACCGATCATCATCAGGTGGCGGGTACTATGGTGGCAGCACTCCTTATTATCCAAAAACATACAGCTCACCAAGCTCATCTGGGTCTTCAAGTTCAGGAACAAGTTCGTCATCGTCCTCTTCCTCTGTCCGTTCGCTTCGTTCTAGCGACAATAACAACTCTAATACGACGAATTCAGTTGGAACTACAGAAGCTAACCGTGCAAGTAATGGGCTGACTTCTGGTACAGAGAAGCGTAAGCGCTTAATCATGCGGGTTCAATTCGCTTTGCTGGACAAAGGTTATTATAACGGGAATATTGACGGCATAATGGGGCCATCTACAAGGCAGTCTGTGAAAAATTACCGCATTGCTAACGGATTACCAATTCCTGCAACTGAAACACTCGACACTCAATTATTGAATTCTTTAAATATTTTGGCTCGTTAAATCTCAGTGGGAAATAAATGAAAAGTAGTAAATTGTATTAGTCGCATGTCCACTATTTGTGAGTACGATCAAGCGACGTCCTCTCCTAGTACTAAACAGACCGTCAGATGCAAATGTAAAGTTTCTGAAGTAAGCATAAATGTAACGCAGCAAAAAAAGAATATTTCTGGGGTTGAACGCCTCCAAAACGGAGGTGTTCAGCTTTAGTAGCTACGCTATCTACTAATAAGCGACCAATTTAAGGAACGTATCATAAGTCTATGATTATTTTATATTTTACAACGTTATCAACATGATCCGCATACCATTGCATCATCTCCCTCCGCCCTTCCAGATACAACACATGGTTGTACGTCCCACGAATCGCGTTCTTATCGACATGCGCAAGCTGGGTTTCAATCCACGCCGTATTGAACCCTTCTTCATGCAAAATCGTACTCATCGTGTGGCGGAATCCATGCTCCGTTATTGAGCTGTACATCCCGAACCAGCTTTTTCTTGGCTTCATCGCGTAATGCCCTCGCTTGTACAAGGGACACTGCCGGATAAACGCCAAAAGCCATACGCTTCTCTTTTCCATTGAAGCGATATTTCATCCGACAGTATCGGGAACCAGAGGGAACAACTTCAAGATATAAGCCAGCACCATCTGCCAGCTTATGGGCTTTATATCTGGGTTTAGCTGCATCTACCTATCGCGCATTTAGCTTCATTGGAGCATCTCATTGGACCGAACACAGAATGCCCCCACTTATGCCCCCAACTGGTAACTTGATTCCTGTTAAGTCCAGTTGATAACAGGAGATAATACCGGCCAGAAACCGCAACATACGGGCTTT
>NZ_LXET01000012.1 GCF_001655005.1 Hafnia paralvei ATCC 29927 | reverse complement strand
TTGATTCCTGTTAAGTCCAGTTGATAACAGGAGATAATACCGGCCAGAAACCGCAACATACGGGCTTTGAGTTGATTTCGGTAGATTTGAGGGGATTTTGAAATGGTGCCGATAATAGGAGTCGAACCTACGACCTTCGCATTACGAATGCGCTGCTCTACCAACTGAGCTATATCGGCACAGGGAGAAATTTTGCTGGGTATAACCCGAAGTGCGGAAATTACGATAGTGAAATTATCTAGCAGCGTCAAGGGCATCCGGTTTCGTATGACGATTTAATCAACACTCCAACCTATTTCGTTCTTAAGGGTATTGTTTATATCCAAAAATCATATGAAGCCGCACACAAACGACATCACATACTGCGATTTTTCGTTAGGCTGGAAGAAGTTTCCATTATGCAAAATAATGGAATGACCGTTCACTTGTTACGGAGCCTGTTATGTCTATCTCATCTCGCATTAATCGCCGTTATGTGTTGGCGCAACGCCCTCAGGGAATGCCCAGCGATCAGGATTTTCGCTTAGAGAAAGTCGCCCAGCCAGAACCGGAACAGGGTCAGGTGTTGCTGCGTACGCTCTATCTTTCTTTAGATCCCTATGTCCGTGGCCGTTTAGATGACGTTCCCTCCTATTCTCCCCCACTCGCGATTGGTGATGTTATCTGCGGCGGTACCGTATGTCGCGTGGAGCAATCGCAGCACCCAGATTATCAAGCAGGCGATCTAGTTTTAGCCTACACCGGCTGGCAAGACTATGCGCTCTCTGATGGTGAGGGCCTACAAAAGCTAGACGCGAATATGGCGCATCCCTCTTATGCTTTAGGTTTGCTGGGTATGCCCGGTTTTACGGGCTATATGGGATTAACCGATATCGGTAATCCACAAGCGGGAGAAACCGTGGTGGTTGCCGCAGCAACGGGCGCTGTCGGTTCTGTCGTCGGTCAAGTTGCGAAACTGCGAGGATGCCGTACAGTCGGCATTGCTGGCGGCGTAGAGAAATGTCGCTATGCCGTTGAAAAACTGGGCTTTGACGTATGTATAGACCATCGAGCCGCTGATTTCGCCCATCAGCTTAAACAAGCCTGTGACAAAGGCATCGATGTGTATTATGAAAACGTAGGCGGAGCCGTGTTTGACGCCGTTCTTCCGCTGCTAAATACCAAAGCACGCATTCCCGTATGCGGCATGATCAGCCAATATAACGGACATCATAGCGACCACCAGCAAGATCGGTTGCCGTTATTAATGTCGACCATTCTAAAGAAACGTATGCGGGTTGAAGGCTTTATTATTTCGCAGGATTACGGCGATCGTTACCCTGAGTTTTATGCCCAAATGAGTACATGGTTGGCTCAGGGAAAAATTGTTTTTAAAGAAGATGTTGTAGACGGGTTAGAGAACAGCATCACCGCATTCCAAGGATTATTGAGCGGGAAAAACTTTGGTAAGTTGATTATTAAAGTCGCTGAGTAGATCAAAAAAACGGCGCACAAAGCGCCGTTTTCACTTTGGCTGAATATTTAGCTACGCACTAAATCATCACCATAGCCAATCCACTTATAGGTGGTTAAAGCTTCTAACCCCATTGGGCCACGGGCATGGAGTTTCTGCGTGCTCACGGCCACTTCAGCACCAAGACCAAACTGGCCGCCATCGGTGAAACGGGTGCTGGCATTGACATATACAGCAGAAGAATCGACCTCACGCACGAAGCGATCGGCACTGTGCATATTACGCGTCAAGATAGCGTCTGAATGCTGAGTCCCATGTTCGCGAATATGCTCAATGGCACCGTCTAATCCTTCAACCACGACGACATTCAGATCCAGCGACAGCCATTCATCATTTAGCTCGACCTCTTGCACTGGCTTAACCGGTGCTGGTCCTTGGCTCAACAGCGGTAATGCTCGTGGGCAAGCGTGCAGTGACACACCAACGTCCTGCATACGTTGGCTTAACGCTGGCAGGAACTGCGATGCATCATGCTGATTCACCAGTAACGTCTCGACTGTATTGCAGGTGCTTGGGCGCTGGGTTTTGGCATTCACGATAATTTTCAATGCCTGTTCAACGTCCATTCCCTGATCGACATAGATATGGCACACCCCAATACCGCCGGTAATCACTGGGATTGTCGACTGTTCGCGACACAGCTTATGTAACCCTGCTCCACCGCGAGGGATCAGCATATCAACGTAACGATCCAGCTTGAGCAACTCTGTAACTAACGCTCGGTCGGGACTTTCAATCGCTTGAACGGCATCGCTCGGCAAACCGGCTTTCTCCAGTGCGCGTTGGATCACTTTTACCGTTGCCTGATTGGTACGATGTGTTTCTTTACCGCCGCGTAGGATCACCGCATTACCGGTTTTCAGGCACAGTGCCGCGGTATCCACGGTAACGTTAGGCCGAGCTTCATAAATCACACCAACCACACCTAACGGCACACGACGACGTTCCAGATTCAAACCACTGTCCAGCACGCTGCCATCAATTACTTTGCCAACCGGATCGGTCAGATTGCATACCTGACGCACATCGTTAGCAATGCCTTCCAAACGACTCTGAGTCAGTTGTAGACGGTCTAACATCGCCTCGCTCAGACCATTTTCACGTGCCTGCTGAACGTCCATCTGATTGGCTTGTAGAATAGATTCACTATCTTGTTCAAGGTAATCAGCAATCAGCGCCAACGCCTGATTTTTCTGTGCCGAGCTAAGAACGGCTAAGTGGTAGGATGCGCGTTTAGCGGCCTTACCCATTTCTTCTAACATGGTAGCTCCTTCACTCACGATCATATGCTCACGATCATATCGTCGCGATGTACCGCGACTGGACCATATTCATAGCCCAGTACGCCGCTAATCTGTTGGGAATGATGACCAGCAATCATGCGCAATGCATCGCTGTTGTAGCGGCTTACACCATGGGCAAGATCGCGCCCTTCTAAATTACGGATACGGATCACTTCACCACGCGAAAAATCGCCGCTGACTTCACGGATCCCTTTTGGCAGCAGTGAGCTTCCACGCTCCAAAATAGCTGAAACGGCACCGTCATCCACGGTGATCTCGCCCGCCGGTGGCGCACCAAAGATCCAGCGCTTACGATTTTCCAACGGTGTTTCCAACGCATGGAAACGAGTCCCAACGGAAACACCCTCAATGACGTCTCCGACTACGCCCGGTTTGCTCCCCGCGGCAATAATCACGTCAATACCAGCGCGACACGCCACGTCGGCAGCCTGCAATTTAGTCGTCATACCGCCCGTACCGAGGCCCGATACACTATCACCTGCAATACCGCGCAGTGCATCATCGATGCTAGTGACTTCACGGATAAGTTCAGCCGTTGGGTTATGGCGAGGATCGGCGGTAAATAATCCAGCCTGATCGGTTAACAGTAATAGTTTGTCTGCACCCGCTAAAATTGCCGCAAGCGCGGAAAGGTTGTCGTTATCACCAACTTTAATTTCCGCGGTGGCGACCGCATCATTTTCGTTGATAACAGGAACGATTCGATTGTCCATCAGGGCATGCAGAGTGTCACGCGCATTCAGAAAACGCTCACGATCTTCCAAATCGGCGCGCGTCAGCAACATTTGCCCGATATGAATACCGTAAATGGAGAAGAGCTGTTCCCACAATTGAATCAAACGGCTCTGTCCTACGGCAGCCAGCAACTGTTTTGAGGCAATCGTTGCGGGGAGCTCGGGGTAGCCCAAATGCTCACGTCCAGCGGCAATCGCACCGGAGGTTACAATCACAATACGATGCCCCGCCGCATGCTGTTGAGCACACTGGCGAACGAGTTCCACGATATGGGCACGGTTTAGACGGCGCGAACCGCCGGTCAGTACGCTGGTACCTAGTTTTACAACTAGGGTTTGGCTGCCACTCATAATCTTTTTGCCGTTTATTGGTGTTTGAGAAATTAGGGGAAAGAGAAAAAGTATCAGGAGAGGCGCGTTATGCCAACAGGCATAACGCAAAAGCACACTTATTACTGCGCCGGATCAGGCTCTAAGGCGAACTAACTCTTCAGAAAAGTCATCGGCTGGCTGAATTTTAATCTCGAGCGTCGTTAAAAGCTCTTGTAGGCGGTTATGGAAGTTAAGCGAGGTTTGTTCCAATTTCTCGTTCACTTCAGGATCTTTAATGGCTTGCTCTTGCCAAACACCTTGCTTATCGAAGAGTCCAAACGAATAGCGATAGGTGAAATGTGTTTCCTCAGCGGCTAGGTCGAGCCACCATCCCCAAAATTCTCGTTTTTCCGGATTCGGTTTGACGTTGACGCATACAGCCAGACAGTCAAAAAAGAAATGGTCTTCCTGACACTGCCCCGAACGAATGTAAGGGCCAAGCGCAGTAAATTTTTTGATTAAGCGGCTTTTAGAGTAACCACCTGGTAATGTCATACAGCATCCTCCTGTTGTGGTTACTCTTTTTTAACAAATTTACAAACTTTAGCAATCAAATTAATATGATTGTTCGCTAATCCAATCACAAACTTGATGTAAAGCTTTATGAAAACCTTCATAAAGTGGCGATGATGACACCATCAGCAATTTGCCATTCAATGAAGAATCCACGATTAGCTTAGCCTCAGATTTCGGGCAGAATGGGTCACGATCCCAATATCCTGCCAGCATCGGTGTTTGACAGCGGCGCCCTAACAACCCCTGAGTTTTCAATGAATAGCAGCTTAGCTCAGTGCGCAAAGCGGCATCCGAAATGCTCTCCATTCCCAGCCGGCTGGCTAGCACATCAATGTACATATCAGGTACCCGCTCCTGAATACGTGGGTCACAGAGTAAGTTGTGCACCACAGGTCCCAAAGTTGCGACCGCGCGTAAACGGCGTGGCTCCAGATAAGCTAAACGTACCGCCACGTTCGCACCAAACCTAAAACCAAATAACGATACACGGGTGTGATCAACCCACGGCACATTCGGCAATGCGTTTAAGACCTGCTGATGCAGGCGGCTGGAGTCCTGAGTCAAACAGTAATGTGACGACATACCAACCGAAGGCATATCAATGGTTAACATCGCCATGCCTGCTGGCGCTAGATAATCGCGGAACAGGCGATGGCTATCGCTCTGCATCATATCCAAGCCACCACAGATCAACACCGTAGGGAAAGGTCCGTTGCTGTTATCCGGCATATGCAAGAAACCGGTGATCTTACGACCGCCGTCAATGGCAAACTCAATTTCTTTAAGCGAATAAGGCAACAGTTTGGCCGATTCTTCATAGGCACGATTAGCCAAAACCTCGGCCTGCTCAGCCAAATCGTCACCCTTTAAATGCGGATAAGCCGCGATGCTGTAGAGATTTGCGGCCTGAAGCCAATAATCTCCAGCTACCTGCGGATCTTTTTCCTCCTGAGCGCGCTGTTGCCAGCCCATGGCCTGATGTGACCATTCATAGATCCAGTTACCGCTGCGATAGCCCACCACGGTGTCGAGCAACTTTTCGTCGCTGCGTTCTGCCGTTGAGGCTGCAATACGCGATAATACATGCTCAATCTCAATAGGTGAGACGCCACGCCAAACCCACATTAGGCGATTAATCGTGCGATACCAATTCGCCTGCGAGGTTCCCTCCAGCGCAGAGGCAATCGAAGCCTGTGGAACATGCCCATGCCGTTTGACCAGCGTGGATGTTTCACGATGCTTAAATCGAGGTTTGAATAAGGTTTCAGAAAGGTTTGCTTGGGACATGATAGACGGCAGCCTCCGAGTACTGTCTTTACCGCCGCAAACAAGAAGCGACGGAGCTAAATCTCGCACAGCGAGCGCTAAAGCTAGTGTAACGAACTCGGGAGCTAAAAAACAAACGTCCGGACAAAGCCGGACGTTTCTTTACATCAAATTTGATAGCCGTAGGCTAATTAGCGGCCGCTGATTGGCTCAACGAAGCAAACGCCCATATCCCATGGCTGTTCGATCCATGTATTCTGTGGGATATCGATGACGTAATCATCAACCAGTGGACGACCGGCTGGTTTCGCGAAGATTGTCACGAAATGCGCTTTTGGATACATTTCGCGAATCGCCTGTGCTGTACCACCGGTATCAACCAGATCGTCGATAACGATAAAACCTTCGCCATCGCCTTCAGCACGCTTAACGACTTTGAGCTCACGCTGGTTGTCATGGTCGTAGCTGGAGATACAGACGGTATCAACATGACGGATACCCAGTTCACGCGCCAGTAATGCGGCAGGAACTAAACCACCACGGCTTACCGCAATAATTCCAGTCCACTGTTCAGAAGGCATCAGGCGTGCAGCCAGCTTACGTGCGTGCATTTGCAGCACATCCCAAGTTACAACGTATTTTTCGCTCATTAATAGTGTCCCAGCCATAATATTCATGGCTTAAAGATTGGTCGGGGGGGAAAAAAGGTTGCGCGAGATTATAGAGAGCCAGAGCAATAAAAACCAGCCTCTTTCACACAAAGGCGCACTGCTGATGACGGATTTAGTGCCTTAGTCTGTCCACATAAGTAAATATAGTGGTATTCTCTGAAAAAATGAGAATATCTCTTAACCCCCTATTGTGTCGCTCTTGTCAGCAGCACAACTGATCATCAGGAGACTTAACGTGTCTGAACTGTCTCAGCTATCTCCACAGCCACTATGGCAAATTTTTGCGGATATCTGTTCTATTCCTCACCCTTCTTATCATGAAGAAGCTTTGGCCGCGCACATCGTTGCATGGGCAAAAGAAAAAGGTATCCACGTTGAACGTGATGAAGTCGGTAACGTCTTGCTGCGCAAACCCGCTTCCCGTGGAATGGAAAACCGTAAACCCGTTGTGCTACAAGCGCATCTGGACATGGTTCCACAGAAAAACAACGATACCGTACACGATTTTACTAAAGACCCAATCCAGCCATACATCGACGGTGATTGGGTAAAAGCACGTGGCACCACGCTAGGCGCTGATAACGGTATTGGTATGGCCTCTGCGCTGGCCGTTCTGGCTGACGATAGCGTTTCTCATGGCCCTATTGAAGTGCTATTGACCATGACCGAAGAGGCCGGAATGGAAGGTGCGTTCGGCCTGAAAGCCGGCTGGTTACAGGCTGATATTCTGATCAATACCGACTCTGAAGAAGAAGGCGAGATCTACATGGGCTGTGCTGGTGGTATCGACTTCATCACCACGCTGCCGCTGCAGCGCGAAGCCGTTCCTGCAAGCCATGACATCGTTAAACTGACGATCAAAGGTCTGAAAGGCGGACACTCGGGGGGTGATATCCATCTGGGTTTAGGCAATGCCAACAAACTGATGGCGCGCTTTTTAGCTGGCCACGCAACCGAGCTGGGTCTGCGTGTGCTGGATCTAAATGGCGGTACGCTGCGTAACGCGATTCCGCGTGAAGCGACAGCGGTATTGGCCGTTCCTTCGGCAAATCTGGCGAAACTGAAAACTCTCGCAGAAACCTTCCTGAGCATACTGAAAATCGAACTCGCCGCGGTAGAAAAAAATCTGAATATTCAGGTTGAATCTGCACAGAGCGATTCTCAAGCCCTGACGTCTGATAGCCAGCAGCGCTTCATCGCCCTATTGAACGGTACGCCTAACGGCGTTGTGCGCATGAGCGATGAAGTGAAAGGCGTGGTGGAAACCTCGTTGAATGTGGGCGTGGTGACAACAGACGCCAAAGAAGCACAGATTATCTGCCTAATCCGTTCTCTAATCGACAGCGGCAAAGACTCAGTGGTGAGCCAATTGACCTCGCTGGGTGAACTGGCTGGCGCACACGTTGAAGCTAAAGGGAGCTACCCTGGCTGGAAACCAGATGCTAACTCTCCAGTGATGCATCTGGTGCGTGAAACTTATCAAAAGCTGTTCGACACTACGCCGAACATCATGGTGATCCACGCAGGTCTAGAGTGTGGTCTGTTCAAAAAGCCTTACCCAGAAATGGATATGGTTTCTATCGGCCCAACTATTACCGGCCCACATTCCCCTGATGAGCAGGTTCACATTGCCAGCGTTGGTCAATACTGGCAGCTGCTGACCGCACTGTTAAAAGCGATTCCAGAGAAAGCCTAATCCCTCTGATTGCTTAGTAAAAAAGCCAACCCTCGGGTTGGCTTTTTTGTATGTTAACCCTAACCATCAATATCCAGAGAAAGCTGTTTTTCTAGCTGTGGATCAAGCAACGTCACATGCACCCCCACCAAACGAACTCCACGCCCAGTGCGGCGTTCATCCCACGCCTGCTGAGCCACTTTGAATAAATCTTGTTTATCAAGCACTGGCCATACATGCTCCTGCGTTGTCTGTTGGAAGTCATGAAATTTGAGCTTCACCCCCTGACGAGCAATATGCAGGTCAGGCTGTACTTTACGCAAACGACGCTCCAACTCCTCATACAGCTTTTCCAACAACACTTCGCATTCGTCCCAGCGATGAATATCTTCCGACAGCGTTCTTTCTACACCAACCGACTTACGTAAACGGTCAGGCATCACTTCGCGCTCGTCTTGCCCATGACAGCGCTCCCATAAGACGCGTCCAAATTTACCAAAGCGACGCAATAACTCCGCCAAATCATAACGGCGAACGTCAGCGCAGGTATTCAGCCCAAGCTCACTCAGCTTAGCCGCGGTCACTTTGCCCACGCCGGGTATCTTTTTCAGCGGTAGTTGAAGAATAAACTCATCAACCTGAGCAGGCGTGATCACGTATTGGCCATTTGGCTTATTTAAATCTGAGGCTATTTTTGCCAAGAATTTGATTGGGGCAATACCGGCTGATGCAGTGAGATCCAGCTCTGCTGCAATATCCTTACGGATCTGCTCTGCAATCAGCGTGGCTGAACCATGACATAAAGAACAATCTGTGACATCAAGATAGGCTTCATCAAGCGATAGCGGCTCAATCAGAGACGTATAGCGCTGGAAAATACTGCGGATATGATTGGAGACATCTTTATAGACATCCATGCGTCCTGGCCGCAACGTGAGGTGGGGACAAAGTTTCAGCGCCTGCCCTGTTGGCATGGCACTACGCACACCGAATTTACGCGCTGCATAGTTCGCCGTACTAATAACGCCACGGCGATCGCGGCTACCACCGATCGCCAGCGGAACATCGCGTAATTCAGGGAAATCACGCATTTCGACTGCGGCATAAAAGCAGTCCATATCGACATGAATGATTTTGCGCATAAAAAGAATATTGGAGCTGATGACTGTATAAGTATACAGGTTATTTATGGGGAATGGGAAGTGGGGGAATTTTGTTCGTCTGTCGTTGATGTGGTCGCGGGGAATTGTTTCGTTCGCCGGTCGTTTATGAAACACCGGTGAAATGTTTCGTTCGGCCACCGTTTATGAGACACCTGTGTAATGTTTCGTTCGCCGGTCAGCAGATGCGTTTCCATAAAACCGCTCGCTTTTATCCGAGACGTCATCTCCGCTACGGTTTGGAACGTCAATATCCTATGGAATTGCAGTGACTATGGGATTGCAGTGAAATG
>NZ_LXET01000011.1 GCF_001655005.1 Hafnia paralvei ATCC 29927 | reverse complement strand
GACTCGGACGCCTACACAAGGCTAATGTGATATTCGATGCTTTAGGCGTACGAAACCTTACGCCTTACAGCATAAACACACGCCCATCACAAAATCCTATGCTTCTCCAATATCTCGCGCCGAGCTTCTTCACGCGCCATCCGTTTTTTGCGTGCATCACAAGGTTCTGGGCAGTCACATACTTTTTCAAGCCCAAGGCTAGCAATACCACCGCAGCTGCCGTGGATACTTTTGCGTTTGATGATATAACCGATGGACATCGCGGCTATCACCACTAAAAACATCACAAAGGTCGCGATAAATACCGTTGCCATATCATTTACCTTTGGTTGATTGCACCAGATAAGGTTTGAAGGCCTCTGAATAGCGATCTTCAAAACCGTTTTCAGTCTTAACAATCATAAACACCGGAATTCCCAGCAAGTTTGCCAGCGCCATACCGCGCTCGGGTCCCATCACATCCAATCCGGTTGATAGACCATCAGCGGTCATACAGCTTGGTGCCAGTACGGTAATCGACACCAGATGATGCGTTACCGGACGCCCTGTTTTTGGGTCAATTTCATGAGAAAAACGCTGACCGTTCTTCTCAAAGTAGTTGCGATAATCTCCAGAAGTCGCAATCGCCATCTCCCCCGGCTGAATGATCACCTGCGCACTTTGCTGTAGACCCGCCTGCGGCTTTTCAATAGCAATACGCCACGGAGCACCATCTCCGTTAAGGCCTCGGGTACGTACTTCACCACCGATATCAACCATGTAATTAGTGATATGCAATGAGGCCAAATACTCAGCGGCTACGTCAACGCCATAACCTTTGGCAATAGACGAAAGATCCAGATAAAGCTGTGGAATATCCTTCACCAAAGCGTCACCTTGAACAGCCAAGTGTTCGATACCAATCCAGCTACGGCGCTGATTGATCTCCTCATCGCTCGGCACGCGGTCAGGACGACCTTCCGGTCCGAATCCCCACAGATTCACCAAGGGCCCCACCGTGATATCTAACGCGCCATCCGTCATCTTATTGATACGAATGGCTTCCGATACCACTTTCGCCGTCGCCGCCGAAACTGGGAATGGCTTATTCACATCCGTACTTTGATTAAAACGGCTTAGCTCCGAGTTAGAACGATAGGTCGACATCTGGTCGTTAACCAATTCCAAACGCTTATCTAGCTCAGCCTTAATCTCTTCAGGTGCAGGCATTCCCGATTCACTGACATATTTGATGGAGTAATACGTCCCCATCGTTTTACCTTCAATGTTGACCTGCTCCGGCCCACATCCTGTCAGTAAAAAAGCCAAACCGCAGAAAATCATCCACCGCGTTTTCTTAATAAAAAACGCGGTCGCCCGCGCAGTATTATTTATCATCATGTTCAACCAGTTTTTGGCTATGTCACAAAAAGCTCATCAAAAATAGATAGCCAATGGATGTCAAGATGCAGGAAGGCGGCAACGGAACGAATCCCCAGACGCTTACAAAAGTAAGTGACTGGGGTTAACTCGCGCAGCCAACACCGCCACTGCTTCAAGGACGATGGCTATCAGCCGCCGAAGTCATCAAGCATGATATTCTCGTCTTCTACCCCGAGATCTTTCAGCATCTTGATCACAGCAGCATTCATCATCGGTGGTCCACACATGTAGAACTCACAATCTTCTGGTGCTGGGTGGGCACGCAGATAGTTTTCAAGCAATACATTATGAATAAAGCCAGTGTAACCCGTCCAGTTATCTTCAGGCTGAGGATCGGACAATGCGATATTCCACGTGAAGTTTGGATTCTCTGCCGCAAGCTTATTGAAGTCTTCGACGTAGAACATTTCACGCGTTGAACGTGCACCGTACCAGAAACTCATCTTACGCTTAGTGTGCAAACGCTTGAGCTGATCGAAGATGTGCGAACGCATTGGTGCCATACCAGCACCACCGCCGATAAAGATCATCTCGGCATCGGTTTCTTTCGCAAAGAACTCACCGAATGGCCCAGAAATCGTTACTTTATCACCCGGCTTCAACGACCAGATATAGGAGGACATGATCCCCGGAGGCGCATCAGGCACGCCCGGAGGCGGCGTAGCAATACGCACGTTCAGCATGATCAGACCTTTCTCATCTGGGTAGTTCGCCATAGAGTAGGCTCGGATAGTCGGCTCAGTAACCTTGGATTCAAAGCGGAACAGATTGAACTTGTCCCAGTCGCCTCGGTACTCCTCTGGTACATCAAAATCAGCGTAGCGCACGTGGTGCGGTTCGCATTCGATTTGGATATACCCACCCGCACGGAATGGCACTGCTTCACCCTCAGGGATACGTAACTTTAGCTCTTTAATGAAAGTTGCGACGTTATCGTTGGAGATAACTTCACACTCCCACTTTTTCACGCCAAAGATCTCTTCCGGCAATTCGATTTTCAGATCCTGCTTCACGCTAACCTGACAGGCTAAACGACAGCCCTCTTTCGCCTCACGCTTGGAAATATGCGCCAACTCTGTGGGAAGAATATCGCCGCCACCTTCTTTAACGTGTACACGGCACTGGCCACATGAACCACCGCCACCACAGGCAGAAGAAACAAAAATCCCCTGACTAGACAGCATGTTTAACAATTTGTCACCGGCAGGAGCATCAAAGCTCTTTTCCGGATCGTCGTTCACTTCGACATGAATATCGCCGGTATTCACCAGCTTAGATTTGGCGAACAAGATCAGGACGGTCAGTGCCACCACGATCAGGGTGAACATCGCCACACCCAGAATAATTTCTTGCATAGGTTCCTTCCTGTCCTGTCAGAGATGTACGCCGGAGAAGGACATAAAGCCCAATGCCATCAGGCCGGTGGTCACAAATGTGATACCTAGCCCACGTAGCCCTGCGGGCACATTGGCATATTTCATTTTTTCGCGCAGACCCGCCATAGCCACAATGGCTAGCAGCCATCCGATCCCTGAACCAAAACCATATACCACGGACTCAGCGAAGTTGTAATCACGCTGAACCATGAATGATACCCCACCAAAAATGGCGCAGTTTACGGTAATTAACGGCAGGAAAATGCCCAGCGCGTTATACAGAGATGGGAAGAAACGATCGAGGATCATTTCCAGAATCTGCACCAAGGCCGCAATGACGCCAATGAAGGTGATAAAACTCAGGAAGCTTAAATCAACGCCCTCAACCAGCGCACTATCGCGCAGCACATAGTTATAGACCAGATTGTTGGCAGGAACAGAAATCCCCAAAACAACGGTCACAGCTACGCCCAAACCAAAAGCCGTGGTGACTTTCTTGGAAACGGCCAAAAATGTACACATACCCAAAAAGAAGGCTAATGCCATGTTTTCAATGAAAACCGAGCGAACAAATAGGCTGATATAATGTTCCATCTGCCTTACTCCTTCTCAATCTGTTCAGGCTTCAACGTACGCAGAGCCCAAATCAGCATACCGATAATAAAGAACGCACTCGGTGCCAGCAGGAACAGACCGTTCGGTTGATACCAACCGCCGTTTTGCACGCTTTCCAGCACGGTGATACCAAACAGCTTGCCTGAACCAAACAGTTCACGCAGGAAACCGACCAGAATCAGAATGACGCCATAGCCCAAACCGTTGCCGATACCGTCCATAAAACTTTCAATCGGCGGTGACTTCATGGCATAAGCTTCAGCACGCCCCATCACGATACAGTTGGTAATGATCAAACCAACAAACACCGAAAGTTGCTTCGAGATTTCATAGGCATAAGCACGCAAAATCTGGTCAACAACAATAACGAGCGAGGCAATAATCGCCATCTGCACAATAATGCGCACGCTGTTCGGGATCTGATGACGGATTAATGAAATAAAGAAGTTGGAGAACGCAGTAACCAGCGTTACGGCAATGGTCATCACGAATGCCGTTTCAAGCTTGGTCGTCACCGCCAACGCGGAACACACGCCCAGAATCTGCAAGGCAATCGGGTTGTTGTCGAGCAACGGCCCCAACAAAACTTTTTTAATCTCTTTAGTATCAGCCATGATTCAATGCTCCTTCACGAACGCGTTTCAGGAATGGCCCATAACCATTGTCACCCATCCAGAAATCAAAGGTATGCTGTACACCGTTCGCGGTCAGCGTCGCCCCCGACAGCCCGTCAACGCCGTGTGGATCCAGTGGATTTGCGCCACCTTTCACGATACGTATAGCCGGTTTACCACCGTCGTCAAACAGTTGCTTACCTACCCATTTCTCACGCCATGACGGATTTTCGATTTCTCCCCCCAGCCCCGGAGTTTCACCGTGCTCATAGAAGGTCAAACCTTTCACCGTATTGCCATCGGTGTCGATAGCCACAAAGGCGTACATCACCGACCACAGACCTGTTCCATATATCGGCAGCACAACCTGACCAATTTTGCCCTGTGCATCTTTTACCAAATACACTTCGACAATATTGCTACGGTGTTTGATACCCGCCAAATCCTGTTCAAGCGTCAATGCCGTACTCGCATTAGGATCTTTCAGCGCTTTGCTCATATCAAACGAGTTCGGCTCGCCTGCCGTAAACTCGCCGCTTTTCAGGTCAAGCAAACGTGGCTCAATACGCTCACCAAACAGCGTTTTAACCTGCTCGGCATCAAGCTTATCGCCATGCATCAACCCAGCAACCGCCAGAATGTTGCGTTGTTTATCCAGTTGCTTTTGCTCTTCCTGCATCGGCTTCAAGCCAACCGCTGAGCCAGCAACAATCACTGAACACACCAGACACAAAATCACGACCACCAGCAGCGTTCTGCCGATGCTATCGTTTTTGCCCGCGCTCGTTTTATTCACAGAATCCTTAGCCACGTGCTTTTCTCCTTTTGATGTTGGCGCGCACCACCATGTAATCGAACAATGGAGCAAACAGGTTTGCGAACAGGATCGCCAACATCATGCCTTCTGGGTAAGCAGGGTTAACCACGCGAACCAGAACGCACATCACACCAATCAACCCGCCGTACCACCATTTACCCTTATTGGTAAAGGAAGCCGATACCGGATCGGTTGCCATAAAGATCATACCGAAAGCGAAACCACCCAAGACTAAATGCCAGTACCACGGCATCGCAAACATTGGGTTAGTATCAGAACCAATAAAGTTAAACAGCGCAGACATCGCTATCATGCCAAGCATGACACCCGCTACAATGCGCCATGACGCAACGCGGCCAAACATAATAATCAGGCCACCGATCAGAATCATCAGCGTGGAAACTTCACCAATAGAACCTGGAATGTTACCAATGAAGGCATCCATCCAAGTCACATGCTGACCGGTAATCGTGTTCAGTAAACCGCTCTGACCACCCGCGCTCCACTGAGATAACGGCGTTGCCCCCGAATAGCCATCGGCTGCGTTCCATACCAAATCGCCAGAGATCTGCGCCGGATAGGCAAAGAACAGGAACGCACGGCCAGCCAATGCCGGGTTCAAGAAGTTACGCCCCGTACCGCCGAAAATCTCTTTGGCAATCACTACGCCGAATGAAATACCCAGCGCGGCCTGCCACAGTGGTAACGTTGGCGGCACAATCAAAGCAAACAGAATCGACGTGACGAAGAAACCTTCGTTGATTTCATGTTTGCGGATGATGGAAAACAGCACTTCCCAGAAACCGCCGACTAAGAACACGACGGCATAAATCGGCAGGAAATAGACTGCACCCAGCGTCATCATGCTAGCCCAACCAGCATTAGCCTGTAGGCTGGCACCCAACATTTCAGCTAACCAATAATGCCAATCTGAAGCAATCACCTGAGCCAGCTTTTCGCCCTGATACAGATGGTTCAACGCGCCGATAGTTTCGTGACCGACGTTGTACATTCCCCAAAACATCGTTGGGAATACCGCCAGCCAAACCAAAATCATCATGCGCTTTAAGTCGATCGCATCACGAACGTGCGACGCACCGTGCGTCACTTTGCCCGGCGTGTACATCAGCGTGGCAGCCGCTTCATAGAGCGGATAGTATTTTTGCAGCTTGCCACCCGGTTCGAAGTGGTGCTCCATGTTCTCGATAAAACTCTTCAGGCCCATGAATTATCCTTCCTGCTCAATGGTCGTCAGCACGTCGCGCAGCACTGGGCCATATTCATATTTGCCCGGGCACACAAAAGTACAGAGCGCGAGATCTTCCTCATCCAGCTCTAAGCATCCTAGAGCTTGAGCACTTTCACAGTCGCCAGACAGCAGATCGCGCAGCAGCATGGTGGGTAAGATATCCAACGGCATAACGCGCTCATAGTTGCCAATTGGCACCATGGCACGCTCACCACCGTTCATATCGGTGGAAAAAGCAAACAGTTTGCGTTTGAAGAAATGCCCCAGCGTGGTGCGGGTGATCGAGAATTTATTCGCGCCAGGCATCATCCAGCCTAGTAGCTCTTTCTCACGCCCTTCTTTCACTACGGAGATTTGATTATGGAAGCGGCCTAGGAAAGCTTTGGTGCCAATCGCCTGCGTCCCACTCAATACGGAGCCACTGATAATGCGATTATCACCCTGCTTTAGACGCCCAACCGTCATTTCGTCGGTGCTCGCGCCTAATCGGGTTCGCAGCAACACTGGTTTTTCTACCTGAGGGCCGCCCAAGGCGATAACGCGGTCGGTATACAATTCACCGGTGGTGAAAAGCTTACCGACGGCAATAACGTCCTGATAGCCAATATGCCAGACGGTTTTCGTCAGACTAACTGGCTCTAAGAAATGAATGTGAGTCCCTACCAACCCTGCTGGATGCGGGCCACTAAATTCGTTGTAGGTAACATTCGGAGCCGTTTTGTTTTGTAGCCCTGCGCCTGCCTGCTGGCATACGTAAACCTTTCCTTCGGTCAAACGGCTTAGCACGGTCAGCCCATGCTCGAAGTCAGCCATGTTTTCACGCAGGATCAGCAAAGGATCAGCAGCCAATGGCTGAGTATCCATTACGCTCACGAAAATAGCGGCGGTGTCAGAACCCAGCTTTGGGGCATGGCTAAACGGACGCGTACGCAGCGCGGTCCATAGACCCGATGCCACAAGATTGCTTTCGACCTGAGCTCGCGTCAAATCCGCCAGTTCGGCAGCATCATAGTGGGGAAATGTCACCTGCTCATCACCGTCGACGGCAATGACGACGGACTCCAGAACACGTTTTTCACCGCGATTGATCGCGATAACCTGTCCTGCAGCTGGAGCAGTAAACAATACGCCAGGATTCTTTTTATCTTCAAAAAGCACCTGACCTTTTTTAACTTGATCACCCTCTTGCACGACCATTGAAGGTCGCATGCCAACATAGTCGCCACCCAAAATGGCAACGCGACCGATGGCTGGGCCCTGTTCAATGACCGGGGCGGGTGCACCCTCGATAGGCAAATTAAGCCCTTTTTTAATTTTAATCATTTGGTTGCACTATATATATCGTCATGACATTAATGATGTGAACCCTGCAGGCGTTCCTGTATGCGCTATTTTCGTTAAGAAAAAAGAACATCGTTGCATGCAGATAAGAGATTGCTCATCGCTATCGGCGAATATTAACCCGAGGTATTACAGGGATTAAAAGCGATGTTACCGATAACCGCGCGATTTTACCATTTTACACCGCGAACATCAGCAGCATTGCCGTGACCTGCATCAAGCAAATTAGACATAGCGAGAAACAATTCATTTTTATCAGATGAACACCTCGGCTTTTATATGGCTATCAAGCAATGGTTATGATGCTTAATTTTAACTACACAAAGATTTCATCAGAAACGACTCAAAAAACACTCACTCCCGTTGCTCACTCTGGATTAAACTGACGCTGTTTTGGGAGCTGTCAACAGACTTAATCTGAAGATCTTCTATCTATAGTTTATTTGCAGGGTTATAAATGGGCAAAATCATCGCCTTGTTGGCCGTATTTTTTGTACTGCCACTGACGTCATGTAGTTCGTCTGCCAGTGAGCAGGCGCAAAATACACCACTGGTCAAACAGCAGCTATTGGGTTCTCCGGTTTATATTCAGATATTCAAAGAAGAAAGAAAGCTCGAACTTTTTGCCAAAGTTCAAGACAAATATCAACTGGTGCAAAGCTTCAATATCTGTAAGTTTTCAGGTGGATTAGGGCCGAAGCGTACCGAAGGGGATTTCAAAAGCCCTGAAGGTTTCTATCAGGTTGATGCGCGTCATTTGAAACCAAACAGTAAATTTTACCAAGCCATTAATATTGGATATCCGAATGCCTACGATCAGGCGCACGGTTATTCAGGCAAATATTTGATGATTCACGGTGACTGCGTTTCGATTGGTTGTTATGCGATGACTAACGAAGGTATCTCGCAAATTTATACCTATGTGCAAAGTGCATTTCGTAATGGACAAACGTTGGTCAATATCAATATTTATCCGTTCCGTATGACCGAGCAAAATATGCAGCGCCATCGCAACTCTGATTATTTGCCGTTCTGGAAACAGCTGCAGCCTGGCTATGCTTATTTCAATGAGCACCACCAGCCCCCTATGGTGAATGTCGTTAATGGTCAGTATGTGGTGAATCGCCCATCAGCGCTGGATGGGCAATCTCCGTCACAGCTGGCGTTCACCCAAACAAAATAAGGCATACTCCCCTGACCCAATGCGGCTCCAGTTTTCATTGCTGGTTAGGGGTTGAGTAGCAATCACGGTAACGACGTCATTCGGCGTCGTTTGTGATTGGAAATCAATTTCCACATCCTCATCTAATAGCGTTGCCTTACCGAAAGGTGCCCGACGCGTTATCCAATATAAATTCGTCGAGCAATAGGCCATCACAAAACGCCCATCAGACAGCAGCATATTAAATACGCCTTTTGCGCGTAATTCATCGGCGCATTGAGCAATAAAGCGGAATACCGCAGGCCAGTTACCCGGCGTTCTTGGATATCGGGTCGCCATTTTATTCAGCAGCCAACAAAATGCATATTCGCTATCGGTTTGACCAACTGGGCGGAAATATCCCGTTTCTAGATTTTTGTATCCGGTCAGTTGGCCATTATGTGCAAACGTCCAATTTCGCCCCCATAGTTCACGAGTAAAGGGGTGAGTATTTTCGAGTGCAACGGTACCGCGATTAGCCTGCCGAATATGAGAAATCACCGCGCAGGATTTTATTGGATACTCTTGCACCAAGCGAGCAATAGGTGAATTGAAACTAGGATGCGGATCTTTAAATGTACGGCAGCCGTTACCTTCATAAAAGGTTATACCCCATCCATCTTTATGTGGCCCGGTGCGCCCACCACGCTGTACCAAACCGGTAAAGCTGAAGCAGATGTCCGTCGGCACATTGGCACTCATACCGAGTAGTTCACACATAGCTACCTCCTGTTCCAACGTCGACGGTTATACATCAGGCACCGTCTGCCTTCTTTATGTTGCCGCTGAAAAGGGCGTCACTCGCCAGTTACGGTAAGTGAAAGAATTGAGCGCACGCCCCAACGCCAGCGCGCGTCCTGTCGCGCTGGCCCATACGATCAAGACATAAACGCTAATTTATGCCTCGCTCAAAAGGCAATCAAAATAGCTTATTTCACCATCTCTTTTTCAATCAACTGGATCAGGATATGTATCGCTTTAATGTGAATTTCCTGAATGCGGTCTGCATAGCCAAAGTGCGGTACACGGATTTCAACATCGGCGCTACCCGCCATTTTCCCGCCGTCTTTACCGGTCAGGGTAATCACTTTCATGCCTTTAGCGCGCGCGGCTTCAATCGCCTTAATGATGTTGCCAGAATTGCCTGAAGTTGAAATGCCCAACAGCACATCACCTTCACGGCCAACAGCTTCAACGTAGCGAGAGAATACGTACTCATAACCAAAGTCATTGCTCACGCAGGACAAATGGCTTGGATCAGAAATCGCGATTGCCGCATAGCCAGGGCGATTCTCACGGTAACGGCCTGTCAACTCTTCTGCAAAATGCATAGCATCGCAATGTGAACCCCCATTGCCGCAGGACAGCACTTTGCCACCCGCTTTGAATGAATCAGCCAGCAGAACCGCAGCGCGCTGAATAGCATCAATGTTAGCGTCATCGCCGATAAAATTTTGCAGCGTTGTCGCTGCTTCGTTCAGTTCACTACGAATGAGATCGTGGTACATAGCAGCCTCTTTATTACATAGAAAATGGCATTCGATATATTGTAAGAAGTGTAACGGATAGCACCCACCCCGAGAAGTACCGCAACGCGCGTTTTCACCGATCCTAGACTTTCTTTTTCGCTCATCATCGCTCATAGGCGGCGTTATTTAACTTGAAATGCGGTTTAAGGGTGAAATTGTGAGCTGCGTTGTAATTAATATGTAAACACATTGCTAAATAAAATTAACTCAACTACAACCTATATTATCTACAACAGGTCAGACCTCCTACTACTTGGTCCTCCTAACTCGACCTCTGAACGCGCAGGAGCATTAACATGATGGTTCTTAGTCTTGTGGTTTTTTTGATAGCGATTGGCGTGCTGTTCTATCACCAAGTTAATCTCTATCTAAGCAGCGCTATTTTGCTGGCATACACCGCAGCCATGGCTGCAATTGGTCTCTGGTCGTTCTGGGCACTGGTTCCGGTTGCCGTGGTCTTATTACCACTGGTACTGGTTTCGGTGCGCCGTTCACTGATCTCTGCGCCAGCCTTAAAAGCATTCCAAAAAGTCATGCCGCCAATGTCTCGCACCGAGAAAGAAGCTATCGATGCAGGAACGACATGGTGGGAAGGCGATATTTTCCGTGGGACGCCAGACTGGAAAAAACTGCATGATTATCCGCAGCCTAAGCTAACGGAAGAAGAACAAGCATTTCTGGATGGCCCAGTGGAAGAAGCTTGCCGCATGGCAAATGATTTCCAGATCACTCATGAACTGGCTGACTTGCCGCCTGAACTGTGGGCCTATCTGAAAGAACATCGCTTCTTCGCCATGATTATCAAAAAACAGTATGGCGGTCTGGAGTTCTCTGCCTACGCTCAGTCGCGTGTACTGCAAAAACTGTCTGGTGTGTCAGGTATTTTGTCTATCACCGTGGGTGTTCCTAACTCCCTCGGCCCCGGCGAACTGTTGCAACATTACGGTACCGAAGCGCAAAAAGATCACTATTTACCGCGCTTAGCGCGTGGTGAAGAGATCCCTTGTTTCGCGCTAACCAGCCCTGAAGCGGGTTCCGACGCTGGCGCAATTCCAGACGTAGGGATCGTGTGCATGGGTGAATGGCAAGGCAAGCAAACTCTGGGCATGCGCCTGACATGGAACAAGCGTTACATCACTCTCGCTCCGATTGCGACCGTGCTTGGCTTAGCCTTCAAGCTTTCTGACCCTGAGCGTTTACTCGGTGGTGAAGAACACTTAGGTATTACCTGTGCGCTTATTCCAACCGATACCGATGGCGTAGAAATTGGTGCTCGTCACTTCCCTCTGAACGTACCGTTCCAAAACGGCCCGACGCGTGGCCAAGATGTTTTCGTTCCTATCGATTTCATTATCGGTGGACAAACCATGGCCGGCCAAGGCTGGCGTATGCTGGTCGAATGCTTGTCGGTTGGGCGAGGTATCACATTGCCGTCTAACGCGACCGGCAGCCTGAAAAGCGTCGCACTGGCCATTGGTGCATATGCCAACATCCGTCGCCAATTCAAAATCTCGATCGGTAAAATGGAAGGGATTGAAGAACCATTAGCGCGCATTGCGGGTAACGCTTACGTCATGGATGCGGCAGCAACCTTAGTGACCTATGGCATCATGCAAGGTGAGAAACCTGCGGTGCTGTCAGCGATTATTAAATATCACTGTACCCATAGGGGCCAGCGTTCAATCATTGATGCAATGGATATCGCCGGTGGTAAAGGCATTATGCTCGGTGAATCAAACTTTGTGGCACGTGCTTATCAAGGTGCTCCGATCGCCATCACCGTTGAAGGCGCCAATATTCTGACGCGCAGCATGATGATCTTCGGTCAGGGCGCAATCCGCTGCCATCCTTATGTACTGGATGAAATGGCTGCCGCGCAGGACAACAGCGTTCCGCGCTTTGATAAGTTGCTGTTTAGCCACTTAGGTCATGTTGGTAGCCATAAAGTACGTAGCTTCTGGCTGGGTCTGACCGATGGCCGCACCAGCGCCACGCCAACCAAAGATGCAACACGCCGCTACTATCAACAGATTAACCGCATGAGCTCTAACCTAGCGCTGTTATCTGATGTATCCATGGGCGTACTGGGGGGTTCACTGAAACGCCGTGAACGTATCTCAGCACGATTGGGGGATTTGCTCAGCCAGCTGTTCTTAGCCACTGCGGTTCTGAAACGTTACGAAGATGAAGGCCGCAACGAAGCGGATCTGCCGCTGGTGCATTGGGGTGTTCAGGATGCGTTGCATCAGGCTGAACAGGCCATCGATGACCTGCTGCGCAACTTCCCGAACGGCTTTGTGGCTGGCGTCATGCGCGCTGTGATTTTCCCACTCGGCCGCGCTCATACCGCCCCATCTGATTATCTGGATCATAAAGTGGCGAAAATCCTTCAGGTTCCATCCGCCACACGTAGCCGCATTGGTCGTGGAATGTATCTCACGCCAAGCGAACACAACCCACATGGTTTGATCGAAGCCGCGCTGGCAGACGTGATTGCCGCAGACCCAATCCATCAGCGCATCTGTAAAGCGCTGGGTAAAAACCTGCCGTTCACCCGCTTGGATCAGTTGGCAAAGGCAGCGCTGGATAAAGGACTGATCAACGCTGAAGAGCAGGCAATCCTAGTGAAAGCAGAGGAAAGCCGCCTGCGTACCATCAACGTCGATGAATTCGAGCCTGAAGCGCTAGCTGCTGCCGTCGTACCAGAAAAAGAACCGGTACAAGCCACGCATACGGAGAAAAACCTGCCGGAAAAGCAGAATGGCCTGCGGAAAAACGAGGCCGCTTAATCTGAACTATCATGAAAATAGCGGGTCGTATGGCAATCAGTCACATTAAACCCGCTATTAATTTATAGATAGCGAGCTATTAAGCTTTAGTTAGCTAACTATCAAAAAATTATAGCTATAAGCGAAGATACACGCGCAAGGAAAGCACGTCATGGGCATGATAATCATCCCCGGTTTTATTTTATTTTGTTTCCTCTTGATACTGGCTGCAGTGTTGATGGCAAAACTATCCAAAGCCACAACGCCGGACAAGAAACTAATTCTAGGTTTAGGATTAGTGCTAGTGTTAAGTGTAGCTGGCTACATTGGTTGGATAGGATATCAATTATTCACCTTAGGTCACTAAGACAAAAAAAGCCCAGATTCTCATCTGGGCTTTTTGATGTTCAGTACTGACGCGATTTAGATCGCTTCCTCATCCTGCTCACCGGTACGAATACGCACTACGCGCGCAACGTCGAAGACAAAGATTTTTCCATCGCCAATTTTGCCAGTTTGAGCGGTCTGCATGATGGTTTCTACGCAGGTATCTACGATGTCATCGGCAACGACGATTTCAATTTTTACCTTCGGCAAGAAATCGACCATGTATTCCGCGCCACGATACAGTTCCGTATGACCTTTCTGGCGCCCAAAACCTTTAACTTCGGTGACGGTCATACCAGTGATCCCCACTTCAGCCAGCGCTTCGCGAACATCATCCAGCTTGAATGGCTTAATAATTGCGTCAATCTTCTTCATTGCTAATCCCTTTACCAGTTTTTGCGGCCAAAGCCAGATGTAATCGGATAGCGACGATCTTTGCCAAAGTTGCGCGCGGTAATTCGCGGCCCAACTGCAGCCTGACGGCGCTTATATTCATTAATATCAACCAAACGAATAACCTTTCGCACCACCGCCTCGTCAAAGCCTGCGGCAACCAAATCAGCTACCGACTTGTCTTGCTCAACGTAGCCTTCCAGAATTGCATCCAGAATGTCATACGGCGGTAAGCTATCCTGATCGAGCTGATCGGGAGCCAGTTCTGCTGATGGTGGACGATCAATAACGCGCTGCGGGATCACATAGGATACCGTATTACGATATTCAGATAGCTTGAATACTAGCGTTTTTGGCACGTCTTTCAACACATCAAAACCACCGGCCATATCACCGTAAAGCGTGGCGTAGCCTACGGCCATTTCACTCTTATTACCGGTAGTTAGAACCAAACGGCGGCGTTTATTCGACAGTGCCATCAGCACTACGCCACGGCAACGCGCCTGTAAATTCTCTTCGGTGGTATCGCGCTCAGTTCCAGCGAACATCGGTGCAAGCTGGCCCATAAAGGCATCAAACATCGGTTCGATGGAGACAATATCAAACTCGACACCCAGAATTTCAGCTTCTTCTTTCGCATCAGCAATGCTGATATCCGCGGTGTAACGGAATGGCATCATCATCGCTTGAACTTTATCTTTACCCAGCGCATCTACGGCAATCGCCAGCGTCAACGCCGAATCGATACCGCCAGATAGGCCGAGCACCGCGCCTTGGAAGCCATTTTTCGTGACGTAATCACGCACGGCTAGCACCAACGCTTCATAAACCTGTGCCAGTTCGGGCAGGCTAGCGGCCGGTGCAACCATCGGTTCCACCTGCATATCATGCAAATTGAATAAGGCAGTTTGTTCAGCGAAGGCTGCTAAGCGGTGCGTCATATTACCGGACGCATCAAAGCCTTTAGAACAACCATCAAAAATGAGTTCGTCCTGCCCCCCCACCTGATTCAGATACACCAGAGGTAATCCAGTGCGTTGGCAGTGGCTCGTCAGCAAGGTTTTGCGGATATAGGGTTTTTCACGGTTGTACGGAGAGGCATTGATCGACAGCAGCACTTCAGCGCCCGCCGCCGCAACGGCATCAACGGGGCCATCGAACCACAGATCTTCACAAATCAGCAGACCTAAACGATAGCCTTTGAGCTCAACCACACAGCTCTCATGACCCGCTGAGAAATAGCGTTTCTCATCGAATACGCCATAGTTTGGCAGCTGCTGTTTGAAATAACGCGCAACCAACTGTCCCTCAGAGAACAGAGATAGCGCATTATATAAATGCTCTCCTTCACGCCACGGATGACCAACTAAAACCGCGATATCTGTCGATGCCTGCTGCAAACGATCCAACTGCGCCTGACAACGCAGATAAAAATCATCACGGTACAGCAAATCTTCAGGTGGATAGCCCGAAAGCGCCAATTCAGAAAACATCACCAAATCGGCACCCGCTTTGCGCTGCTCGCACAAAGTATTCAGCATACGTTCGGTGTTACCTTCGATATCACCCACCAGCCAGTTGAGCTGGGCTAACGCAATAGAAAGAGATCGACTCATAATTACTCACTTCCTTCGTATTCGAAGCGGCGACCTTGTCGCCACTCCAACTACTTTGGATATAAAAAAGAGGCTGGTTTAATGCGCCAAGTGTAAAACATTCTCATCACTTTGTTTAGCGCCCTAAACGACCAAAAGCACTCGAATTCCCCAGCGTAATTTGACCAGCGGCACCAAGTACGCAGGGGATCCCTATTCTTTGAAATCAGCCGCATCTAACTCATGCCGCGCCAGCAGCTTATAAAACTCGGTACGGTTACGACCAGCCAAACGTGCGGCATTGGTGACGTTGCCTTTCGTTATTTGCAGGAGTTTGCGCAAATAGTTAAGTTCAAAGTGGTTACGCGCCTCAGCAAACGTTGGCAATACCGTATTTTCGCCTTCCAGCGCCTGCTCAACTAAGGCTTCGCTGATCACTGGAGCGCTGGTTAACGCAACGCATTGTTCGATAACGTTAACTAATTGACGCACATTTCCCGGCCAGCTCGCGGCCATTAAGCGGCGCATGGCATCAGTAGAAAAACTACGTACGAAAGGTTTATGGCGTTGAGCCGATTCGCGCAGCAGATGGTTGGCGAGCAGAGGAATGTCTTCAGCGCGCTCGTTTAGCGCCGGAATCTTCAGACTCACCACATTTAGGCGATAGAACAGATCCTCGCGGAACTCTCCTTTCGCCATCGCTTTTGGCAAATCGCGATGCGTGGCGGAAATAATACGCACGTTGATATCGATATCGCGGTTGCTGCCTAACGGGCGCACCTTGCGTTCTTGCAGCACGCGCAACAGTTTTACCTGTAGCGCCAGCGGCATATCACCGATTTCATCCAGAAACAGTGTGCCACCCTCTGCTGCTTGGAATAGCCCTTCTCGGCTACTCACGGCACCGGTAAAAGCGCCTTTAGCATGACCAAACAGCTCAGATTCCAATAACTGTTCTGGCAATGCGCCGCAGTTGATTGCAATAAACGCTTTTCCTGCCCGTGGGCTGGCGGCATGAATCGCTTGCGCGAGCACTTCTTTACCCGTGCCACTTTGCCCGTTAATCAGCACGCTAACATCTGATTGAGCCACCATATTTGCCTGTTCCAGCAGACGCAACATGGTTGGGCTACGCGTGACGATACCTTCGCGCCAAGTGTCATCACCCGCAGCGGGCATCGACTGAGCTAAGGCCTCATCAATCGCTTTATAAAGGGCATCACGATCAACCGGCTTGGTTAAGAAACCAAATACACCTTGTTGAGTTGCCGCAACCGCATCAGGAATCGAGCCATGAGCGGTAAGAATAATCACCGGCATACCGGGCTGACGCTTTTGGATTTCAGCAAACAGCGCCATCCCATCCATTTCATCCATCCGCAGGTCGCTGATGACTAAATCAATCTGTTCACGCCCTAACACACGTAATGCGTCATGCCCGCTTTCTGCCGTAGTAACACGGAATCCTTCACTACTCAGGCGCATCCCCAGTAGCTTTAGCAAGCTGGGATCATCATCCACTAACAGTAAATTAGCTGGTTTACGTTGTGTCATTCAGTGTGGCTCCTTAGTGGGCGTCCGTGTTAGCAGGTTCTGAAGCTGGCTTGCCACTGGCCTCTGCCGGAGCTTTACTCTCAGATTTCCCTGTGTCGTCAGAGCTATCTTCTTTCACCGACGGATCGGACATCTCTCCCGACATCTGCTTGCGTGAAGAGAGCTGACGTTCGATATCTGTCAGGTTTTCTAGCTTACGAGTGGTGTCATCAAGTTGGTACTGCAACCGCCCCTGCGTTTCTCGTAGCGCATCTAGCTGCGAATCCGTACTGGCTTGTAACTTTTGATAACGCGCTTTTTCATCGAGAATATTGATCATCAGCATCTGTTTTTCGCGCCACAGCTGTATCAACGGACGCACAGAAGCAGGGAACTCGGAACGATAACCGTTCAAGCGATCGATAATCTGTCGACGCTCGGCGGCTGTTGGCTCTGCGCTGCCAACCAGAACACTTTGTTTAAACACACGCTGCCAATTTTCACTGCCCAGCGAGCGAGCCTGCAACCGCGCCTCTTGCCCGCTCAGGCGATCGGCACAGTCCATCGCGCGCAGCCAATAAAGCCCATTCTCAACGGCTTCTTTGTCATCATTAAACCAGAGGGTCTCGCAAGAGGCCGTTTGATAATCCACCACTTTACTGTCAGGAATAATCGCCTGTACGGCATGAGAAACCGGATTACCGGTGCCCGTTTTAGCGCACCCTGTTAGCAAAAATGGAACCAACAACATAGCGCCCAATGCGGAAAATGGACGCAAAACAGACGCCATACGGCAAAGGCCGTCAGCGTCAATCAAATGTTCGTTGAATAGGGCGCGAACAGACCACTTATTCATTAGTTATGAGATCTCTGCGGTTAATGGTAATTCAATGCGAAAACAGACGTCAGCGCCGTCTACGGTCACCAGATGTAAATCACCCTGCATTCGGCGGATACAATCTCGGGCAATGCTTAGCCCCAAGCCGCTCCCTTTTACAGCGCCTTTACGTTGAAGACTTCCCTGATAAAAAGGTTCAAAAATCATGGCCTGCTCAGCCGACGGGATGCCAGCACCGGTGTTAGCCACATCTATCTGTATTTTATCACCAGCCAAACGACTGCGGATCCAGATGGTACCGGATTCCGCCCCATAGTGCACCGCATTGGAATAGAGATTATCAATAACGCGTTCTAATAGCGTAGGTTCTGCCCAGCAAAGGTCAACGTTTAGCTCAGTAAGTGTACGGATAGATTTGGCTCGTGCAGGCAAACTGTGGGCCGACACCACCAGCCCGACCATCTCGCCCAGATTAACATTTTCTTTCTCCATCGGGGCATCTGCCAGCTTGCGGTTGTAATCCAATAGCTGTTCGATGAGCTGCTGCAAATGACGACTGCTGGAGTCCAAAATGCCGACCACTTCCTTTTGATCCTGAGTGAGCGGGCCTGCGACCTCATCGGCTAACAGCTCCGTTCCTTCTCGCATGCTGGCAAGCGGCGTTTTCAATTCGTGAGAGATGTGACGTAAGAACTCATGACGCTGCGACTCTAACCAAGAAAGGCGTTCACTCAACCAAACAATGCGCTGTGCCAACGATCTGATTTCACGCGGACCACGAAACGCCACCATATTGCCAACGTTTTTGCCCTCGCCTAGACGATTAATCATGCGCTCGACCCCCTTCACAGGGCCGATAATCATGCGAGTAAACAGAAATACCAGCAGCACACTCACTAAAAACAACACCAGTGCCTGCCAACCAAAGAACTGTCCACGCTCGGCAATAGCCTGCTGTAGCTGTTGTCCGCGCGTGAAAATAACGTCTCGCGTCGCCTGAACCATTTGGCCATTTGCCACTGAAAAACCAGCCAATAAAGCCGATGCCTGAGTCACAGGCGCATTATTCTGACACTGAAAAGTCGCCAGTTGGTCAATCAAACCGTTTAACTTTTGGTAATAACGTGGGTCTGGCAACACAGACGCCTGACGCTCCAGCATTTGAGAGTATTGCCCGCGCTGTTTTTGATACAGCTTAGAAAGTGATTCATCGCCTAGCACACAGAACTGCCGGTAGCTACGTTCCATTTCCACCGCAAGGCTCGCCATCGCTTCGCTGCGACGCGCATCGGAAAGCGTGGTGCGGTTGATGTCGGCCGCCTGGGAGCTCAAATTATTAAGGCCTTGGTAGGCTTGATAAGCCAGCACCAATAAAGGCAGCAATACCAGCAGAAATGCCAGCAAGACTAGCTGACGTAGCGAACGAGGAAATAAACGCCATCTCTTCAAGGAAATCATCTCATTACCTAAAGGTTTACCCAGATGCTAACTGAGTCAGGCAGGGGGAGCAATTCTTCAATACATACTCGGCATTCGGGGCGATACGTAGCCGAGCAAAACATCGCGTGACTAGGATTAACGAGCGCGGCCAACGCACATGCAGCGTAATAACTGACGGGAATAAAACAAAAACCCGAAGGCAGATAACTGTCTTCGGGTTCCGTTGGCTGAATGATATCGCTACTGCAATTCTCGTCTTCAGTGTGATGAGGTAAACCGTCATCGGCGCCGTACAACGGCAAATAAGACGAATGTCATTCATTTTATGTCCCAAATTGATGAACCAATCATCACAGTCGGACATTGAATAGGTGGCGCCTCACTCAACGTGTCGTCCGGAGTTTGATAAAGCGCGTAAGCGACTGTTATCGGATAGTTGGACGGTAGGCACCTTACTTTGGCGTCATTCGATGGCTTATGTAGCCTGACTCGCTATTGCGGTCGCTGACATAAAAGAGTGAATGAGCAACTGTGTTATACAATGCACGTACCGTGCCAACTTCATAAGACTCATTCTAACAATATAAAATATAAGTATTTTTAAATAAAAATACATTTATATAGGCAATCAATATAGGCGTTATCCTTGGTTCAGCTATATATTTTGCTCTTTTTTTCACCTAGCCGTCGCTAAAAGTAGACACTATGGGTATCGGTTATCACTGCCGTTAAAAATCAATAGGTTAAATGTCTCTTTTTGGAGACACTCATAGTGGGGTGATGTTGTTGTTTTGCGACATAGGGGAATTGCTTGGTTGGCTGACTGTCGTTGATGGGATTGCGGTGGCATGTTTCGTTCGCAGATGTCACCGTTGTGTAATATTCCACCCGCCTGTCGATACCGAGCTTCATTGATACACCGGTGAAGGCGTACGTGCAGAGACCACCAGCTCGTGGTCTCTGCACTCGCGCGCTTTTATCCGAGACGCCATCTCCGCTCCGGTTTGGAACGCTAATCCTCTATGGGGTTGCAGTGAAATATTTCGTTCGCCTGTCAGCAAACGCGTTTCCATGAGCACACTGGCGAAGGCGACCGATGAGAGCCCCGTTGCGCGGGGGCTCTCAACTCGCGCGCTTCTGTCCGAGATGCCATCTCCGCTTCGGTTTGGTATCGCCCG
>NZ_LXET01000010.1 GCF_001655005.1 Hafnia paralvei ATCC 29927 | reverse complement strand
GCGGTAAAAAAGCGCGAGAGTCGAGAGGTTGCGCGCTGGCAACCGCTCGTCGGACGCCTACGCCAGCAGTTTCATGGAAACACAGATGCTGACGGGCGGACGAAATCTTTCACCGTTGATGCATAAATTCAGATGCTCTAGATGAAATGCATCCTAGAACCGCCATCAGGGAAGATGGCGGTAGGTCGAGGGCGTACAGGATGTGCGCTCCGAGACCGGTCGGCCAAACGACGCGGTAAAAAAGCGCGAGAGTCGAGAGGTTGCGCGCTGGCAACCGCTCGTCGGACGCCTACGCCAGCCGTGTCATGGAAACACAGATGCTGACGGGCGGACGAAACCTTTCACCGTTGATGCATAAATTCAGATGCCCTAGATGATCACCCCAACTGCTTACGTGCATTACGGAACATACGCATCCACGGGCTATCTTCGCCCCACTCGGCTGGGTGCCAAGAGTTGCTAACCGTGCGGAACACGCGTTCTGGGTGTGGCATCATCACAGTCGCGCGACCATTGGCGCTAGTAACAGCGGTGATGCCGTTCACTGAGCCATTTGGGTTCGCCGGATAAGACTCGGTGACTTTACCGAAGTTATCAACAAAGCGTAGCGCTACCAGATTATGATGCTCCAGCGCAGCCAGATGCGCATCATCGCGAACTTCTACATGGCCTTCACCGTGCGAAACCGCAATCGGCATACGAGAACCTTCCATTCCTTGGAACAACAATGATGGACTCGCCGTGACTTCCACCAAGCTGAAACGCGCTTCGAAACGTTCTGACGTATTACGTACAAAACGAGGCCAATGTTCGGCACCGGGAATCAACTCACGCAAATTGGACATCATCTGACAGCCGTTACACACGCCCAAAGCCAAGGTTTGTGGACGATGGAAGAACGATTCAAACTGATCGCGTGCACGTTCATTGAACAGAATGGATTTCGCCCAACCTTCACCGGCACCTAAAACATCACCGTATGAGAAGCCGCCACAAGCTACTAGCGAATGGAATTCATCTAGCGTGATACGCCCTGCCAGAATATCGCTCATGTGTACGTCCACGGCATCAAAACCGGCACGATGGAAGGCAGCAGCCATCTCCACATGAGAGTTCACACCCTGCTCGCGTAACACCGCCAATTTCGGGCGGCTCCCTGTTGCAATATAAGGTGCGGCAATATCTTCCTGAGGATTGAAAGTCAGTTTGACGTTCAAGCCAGGATCGGATTCCACCTGTTTGGCCTGATGTTCCTGATCGGCGCATTCCGGATTATCACGCAGGCGTTGCATCTGCCACGTCGTCTCGGCCCACCACAGACGCAGCGTTGAACGCTGTTCGTGGTACACCTCTTTGCCATGCGACTGAATCGCAAAGCGATCGCCGCTTGAGGCATGACCAATTTCATGCGCGATATCAGCAATTCCCTGCTCGGTCAGAACGGCTTTTACTGCTGCGAGATCCGTGTTACGAACCTGAATAACGGCGCCTAACTCTTCGTTGAACAACGCAGCAAGGTGATCCTGCCCCAGCTTGCTGATATCAATATCCAGCGCACAGTGCCCAGCAAACGCCATTTCCGCCAACGTGACCAACAGACCACCGTCAGAACGGTCGTGATAAGCCAAAAGTTTACCTTCAGCCACCAGCGTCTGCATGGCATTGAAGAAACCAGCCAGCTTCTGCGTGTTACGCACATCAGCGGGCTTATCACCCAACTGACGATAAACCTGTGCTAGCGCCGTAGCACCTAACGCATTATTCCCCTCGCCCAAATCGATGAGCAGCAGCGTATTTTCGCCCTGATCAACATGCAACTGTGGTGTCACCGTATGGCGCACGTCTTCGACGCGGGCAAACGCGGTGATAACCAGAGACAACGGAGATGTCATCTCGCGTGGTTGGTTACCTTCCTGCCAGCGCGTTTTCATCGACATGGAATCTTTGCCTACGGGGATAGTGAGCCCCAGCGCTGGGCAGAGTTCTTCGCCCACGGCTTTGACTGCTTCATATAAACCCGCATCCTCGCCTGGATGACCGGCTGCAGACATCCAGTTAGCCGAAAGCTTAACGCGTTTAAGCTCACCGATCTGAGTACAGGCAAGGTTAGTTAGCGCTTCGCCTACGGCCAAACGTGCCGAGGCAGCGAAATCAAGCAAAGCAACCGGAGCACGTTCCCCTAAAGACATCGCCTCGCCATAGTAGCTGTCGAGGCTTGCGGTCGTTACCGCACAGTCGGCTACTGGGATCTGCCACGGGCCGACCATCTGATCGCGAGCAACCATACCCGTTACGCTACGGTCACCGATGGTAATCAGGAACGTTTTTTCCGCTACGGCAGGTAAATGCATCACACGCTTCACCGCATCAGCAATGCTGATGCTGCCACGGTTTAGCGAATCTCCCAGCGCTTTTAGCGTAGTGACATCACGTGTCATCTTCGGCGTTTTACCCAACAACACGTCCAAAGGCATATCGATAGGTTGATTGTCGAAATGGCAGTCATTCAGCGTTAAATGCCGTTCTTCGGTGGCCTCTCCGATGACAGCATAAGGCGCACGCTCGCGGCGGCAAATCGCATCAAACTGAGCCAGTTTCTCTGGTGCAACGGACATCACATAGCGTTCCTGTGATTCGTTACACCAAACCTCCAGCGGGCTCATTCCTGGCTCATCGTTGAGAATATCGCGCAGTTCAAAACGCCCACCACGACCCCCGTCGCTCACCAACTCAGGC
This sequence comes from Hafnia paralvei ATCC 29927, assembly GCF_001655005.1. Taxonomy (GTDB): domain Bacteria; phylum Pseudomonadota; class Gammaproteobacteria; order Enterobacterales; family Enterobacteriaceae; genus Hafnia; species Hafnia paralvei. The sequence goes on along the minus strand of NZ_LXET01000010.1, from coordinate 178,807 downwards.
ATCGCATTCGATAATCCGCCGGCGCCAACGTCGTGAATAAACTGAATCGGGTTTTCATCACCCAACTGCCAGCAACTATCGATCACTTCCTGACAACGGCGTTCCATCTCTGGGTTATCACGTTGTACCGATGCAAAATCCAGATCCGCGTCAGACTGACCTGATGCCATTGAAGAGGCCGCGCCACCACCTAAACCAATATTCATCGCAGGCCCGCCAAGCACAATGAGCTTGGCACCCACGGTGATCTCGCCTTTCTGTACGTGTTCCGCGCGAATATTTCCGATACCGCCCGCCAACATAATAGGTTTGTGGTAACCCCGTAGTTCAACGCCGTTATGACTTTTCACCTGTTCTTCATAGGTGCGGAAATAACCCAGCAGCGCTGGACGGCCAAATTCGTTGTTAAACGCTGCCCCACCTAATGGGCCTTCGGTCATAATGCTTAAAGCATTTACAATGCGTTCTGGTTTTCCAAAATCCTGTTCCCACGGCTGTTCAAAGCCAGGAATGCGTAGGTTGGAAACGGAGAAACCGACCAGACCCGCTTTGGGCTTGGAACCGCGGCCCGTTGCGCCCTCATCACGAATTTCGCCACCAGAGCCGGTTGCCGCACCAGGCCACGGAGAGATCGCCGTTGGGTGGTTGTGGGTTTCCACCTTCATCAGGATATGAGCGTCTTCCTGATGGTAGTCATACACACCTGATTCCGGATCGGCAAAGAAGCGCCCCACCGAAGAACCTTCCATCACCGCGGCGTTATCTTTATAAGCCGACAGCACGTAATCTGGCGTCTGCTCATAGGTATTCTTAATCATTTTGAACAGCGATTTTGGCTGTTCCTGCCCATCGATAATCCAATCGGCATTAAAAATCTTGTGGCGGCAGTGCTCAGAGTTCGCCTGAGCAAACATATAAAGCTCAATGTCGTTTGGATTACGCCCCAAGCGAGTGAACGATTCCAAGAGGTAATCGATTTCATCGTCGGCCAGCGCCAGCCCTAGGCGTGTATTAGCTTCAACCAGCGCGCTACGGCCTTTTCCCAACATATCGACGCTCTGTACTGGCGCGGGAGATTGGTGGCTAAAGAGTTTCTGAGCGTCCTGCAATTCATGGAATACACGCTCCATCATGCGGTCGTGCAACAGACCCTGCAATTTTTGCCACTGCGCATCGGTAAGTTCAGGTGCATCCACGTAATAGGCAACGCCACGTTCTAAACGGATCACCTGTGGAAGATTACAGTTATGCGCAATGTCAGTTGCTTTAGATGACCACGGGGAAATGGTTCCAGGGCGTGGTGTCACCAACAGCAAACGACCTTTGGGTTCGTGCTCGGCCAAAGAAGGGCCGTATTTTAACAAACGCTGGAGTGTCGCCTTTTCTTCTGCTGAGAGAGGCGCGCTGACGTCAGCAAAGTGCACATATTCAGCATAGATATCGTTGACTGGAAGATTAGCGTCCTGACAAGCAGACAGCAGTTGGGTAACACGAAAAGCCGACAAAGCGGGTGAGCCACGCATGATTTCCATTGGAAATAAGTCCGTCATCTAGGTTCTCTCGTCTTCGAGATGGCTGTGAAAGGTCAAATAACCTTGTCTACAACCGCCTCAGTGGGCGAAACAGGGGGAAAGCGGGAGACATTATAGAGAATCTACACGCCAGACGAAACCGTTTGCGTAGCCTTTATTTCACATAGGGTGTTTCATAGTGAGATAAAATTTATGTGTTTTTTGAGTTGCGCACTGACGCTTTGTTGCGCAAAATGCCGCCTGCCTGTTGATTTAGCCATATACTATCCTGCAAACACAGCCTCACAACTCGATACACATTCATGAGATAACTATTTGAAACGTATAAAATATAATTATTATCTTATTGGTATCGTTTCTGCCCTGCTGGCGCTTGCGCTATGGCCCAACATTCCGTGGCGTAGCGGAAATGAGAGCCAGCTACAACAGATCCTTGACCGTGGGGAACTGCGGGTCAGCACGATTAATTCTCCCTTAACCTATCAGGCTGATGGGAAAAACGTGAGCGGCTTGGACTATGAGCTGGCAAAACGCTTTGCTGATTATCTTGGCGTAAAGCTAAAAGTTCGTGTGCGTGGCACATTGCCCGAATTATTTGACGATTTGGATAGTGGTAAAAGCGATCTGGTTGCAGCCGGTTTGCTTTATAATACCGAGCGCCTGAGCCGTTTTCGCACTGGCCCTGCTTATTACTCGGTATCACAACAGTTGGTTTATCGACAGGGTAAGCCCCGCCCAAAATCGCTGAACGATTTAAGCGGTACGCTTGCGGTGCAATCAGGCTCAGCCCACGTCACCACACTGAGCCAATATAAGCAGAATAAATATCCTAATCTCACTTGGGAATCTTCCAGCGATCTCTCTTCTAACGAGCTTATGCAGCGTGTCGTTCAAGGAAAACTGGATTACACCATTGCGGACTCTGTCAGCGTGGCACTGTTTCAACGCATCCATCCTCAACTCGCCGTTGCTTTTGATATCAGCGATGAAGAGCCAGTCATGTGGTATTTGAACCGCACTGACGACGACAGCTTATATGCCGCCGTTTTGGATTTTTTCAGCAACATGGTGGACGACGGCTCTCTTGCTAGGCTCGAAGAGAAGTATTTAGGCCATGTGGGCGGCTTTGACTACGTCGACATCAAAACGTTTTTAGCTGCAATTGATAACGTACTGCCAGATTTGAGCGATATCTTTAAAAAATATGCAGACAAAATTGACTGGAAACTGTTAGCCGCAATTGCCTATCAAGAATCTCATTGGAATCCTCAAGCAACCTCCCCCACGGGCGTTCGCGGGTTGATGATGCTCACTCGCGCTACGGCTGATGGGCTTGGCGTCAAAGATCGTCTCGATCCCGAACAAAGCATTGCGGGCGGTGCTTTATACCTTGAACGTTTGATGGATAAACTGCCGGACACTATCCCTGAAGATGAGAAAATTTGGTTTGCACTGGCCGCCTACAATATGGGCTATGGTCATATGCTAGACGTGCGTCAATTGACACAAAAACAGGGCGGAAATCCTAATAGCTGGGTTGATGTGAAGCAGCGATTGCCGATGTTAAGCCAGAAAAAGTATAACCAGAATCTCACCTACGGCTACGCACGTGGGCATGAGGCCTATCAGTATGTCGAAAACATTCGCCGTTATCTGGTTAGTCTGGAAGGGTATCTGTTAGAAAAAGAGAAACAAGTCGCCGCCGAGCAAACCCGCCAGGCACTTCTCGGTAAAGGCTATCCAGCCGTATCACCGGAAGATGCACTTGAAGGGAAGCCTAAGCGCAGCCCTCGCGGGCTGCTACCGTTTTAATCTGCTCGATCAGGTTGGTTTAGGCGCCGAGCCTCGCGCTCGGCTTTTTTCTGCTCGCGACGCTGCTGAAAGAACTGGCTTAGCATCTCTGAACATTCATTCGCCATCACGCCAGCGGTAATCTCGATCTGATGGTTCATCCCCGGATGACGTAAAACATCTAGCAAAGATCCCGCCGCCCCAGTTTTTAAATCACTCGCACCATACACCAAACGCTTGATACGGCTGTGAACCATTGCGCCAGCACACATCACGCAGGGCTCTAATGTCACATACAGCGTCGCGTTGAGCAGCCGATAATTCTGCACAATTTGCCCCCCTTGCTGTAACGCCATAATCTCAGCGTGTGCGGTAGGATCGTGGCGGGTAATTGGGCGATTCCATCCCTGCCCTATGACTTCATCATCCAGCACCAAAATAGCCCCTACGGGAACTTCGCCCTGATCCCATGCTTTTTGCGCTAGTGCTAACGCTTGCTTCATCCAGTAAGCATCATTTAGTTCGCTCACGTGCTCACCTCCGTTCATTCAGGGCGCGCATTATACCTTTCTTGCTTGAAGTTGCATCTTTGGCTTAATCATCATCGTTCAACACCTTTGCACTATTTTTACTATGCGGTCTGGGCGCAAAGTTTTATGCCAAAGAATCACGTACGATGTAAAAGGCTTAAGCCGTCTATTTTATTCAACGTTGAAAAGGAGATGTATCACGATGTTTGGTCAAACTCGAATGGTAAAAAAAGCGCTACTCGCCGGTGTCATGCTTATGGCCTCCACTTCTTTGTGGGCTGCAGAACATTGGATCGATGTTCGCACTCCAGACCAGTATCAGGAAACTCACGTAAAAGGTGCCGTGAATATTCCGTTAAAACAACTGGATCAACGCATCAGCGAAGTGACACAGGACAAGAACGATACGCTGCACCTTTACTGCAATACGGGTAACCAGTCTGGTAAAGCTGAAAAACTGCTGCAAGATATGGGTTACAAAAACGCTATTAATGAAGGCGGCCTCAAAGACGTTGAAAAAACACAGGCCATGATAAAATAATCACACGATTATTCCCCTCGATGCAAAAACCATCGGCTTCGGGGGGCTGACTCATTCTCTCCTTTATCCCCCCTAATTTTACACCCGCGTAAAGATAGGTTAGCAGGACTAACACGTTTAACCACAGCAGAATATTTATACATGCCAAACATCACACAAGACACGAATATATAAATAATCAATGTATTAATTTTGCTATCATTTTATTCCTACCAGATCTTGAGGAAGATCAGATTTACTCTACCTCTTGAGTAGTATCGTGATGTTAATTTTCTCACATTAAGGAATGACACGATGACAACTTCTACCTTCTTTATCCCATCTGTGAACATGATTGGTGCTGGCTGCCTCGCAGAAGCTGCAACCACCATGAAAGGCTATGGCTACAAACACGCGCTGATCGTCACCGATGCCGTCCTGAACAAAATCGGCGTCGTTGCTAAAGTACAATCTCTGCTTGCCGATCTTGGTATCCAAAGCGCCGTGTACGATGGCACTCATCCAAACCCAACCAGCACTAACGTAGCTGAAGGTCTGGAAATTCTACGTCAGCATAAAAGCGACTGTGTTATTTCCCTTGGCGGTGGCTCTCCACACGACTGCGCGAAAGGTATTGCGCTGGTCGCTGCCAACGGAGGTGACATTCGTGATTATGAAGGCGTTGATAAATCAGCGAAGCCACAGCTGCCGCTGATTTCTATCAATACCACTGCCGGTACCGCGTCAGAAATGACCCGTTTCTGCATCATTACCGATATCGACCGTCACATCAAAATGGCGATCGTTGATAAGCACGTCACTCCAATTTTGTCCGTTAACGATCCTGAGCTGATGGCGGGAATGCCAAAAGGCCTGACAGCGGCAACCGGTATGGACGCGCTAACTCACGCCGTAGAAGCCTATGTTTCTACTGCGGCGAACCCAATCACCGACGCCTGTGCACTGAAAGCGGTGACCATGATCAGCCAATCTCTGCGCCACGCAGTTGAAAACGGCAGCAACATGGAAGCACGTGAAACCATGGCCTATGCCCAGTTCTTGGCTGGTATGGCATTTAACAACGCGTCACTGGGCTATGTGCATGCCATGGCACACCAACTTGGCGGTTTCTACGATCTGCCGCACGGTGTGTGCAACGCGGTTCTGCTGCCACACGTACAGATCTTTAATGCGAAAGTTTGTGCTTCTCGCCTAAAAGATATCGCAGCCGCAATGGGCGTTGACGTCAGCAACATGAATGACCAACAGGGCGCAGATGCCTGCATCGCTGAAATTCGTAAACTGGCCAAAGATGTCAATATCCCTGCAGGTTTAACCGAGTTGAACGTTAAAATCGAAGATCTGCCAACGTTAGCAACTAACGCGCTGAAAGATGCCTGTGGATTCACTAACCCAATTCAAGCAACTCACGAAGAAATCGTCGCTATCTTTAAGGCAGCAATGTAATAACCTTCTGAGTTAAAAAGACAAAGGTAGGCATAGTGCCTAATGCTGTTCATTTAAGGGAGCGAGATACACGGGGCTAGCACACCGCGGGGCACTCCGGCGGCTTCGCCGCTACGACCCCATCGGTGTACTTCCCCTAAAATCAGGCTTAACTGACAAGCATTGAGGCATAGTGCCTACCTTTTTTATGCCCCGAGTTAGCTCTACATCAAATCACTGTGCTGAAACTCTTCACCCAGAAAATCGAGCAACGTTTTCACCGCCGGTAGGAGTCCTCTACGGCTAGGATAAGCGGCATGAATTAGCCCCGACGATGGATGCCACTGCGGCAGCACGTCGACCAGTTGACCGCTTGCCAACGCACTACGCGCAACGACATACGGCAAATGAACCACGCCCAACCCGGCAACGGCGGCCTGACAGAGCAAACTTAGATTATCGGTGACTATCCGAGGCTGGAAGCTAATGTGTGCCGTCGCGCTATTAGGCCCTTGAAGTCGCCAGCTATAATCACTTTGCACCCATCCCCAATGTAATGCCGGAAGCTCACTGAGCGCTGCAGGCGTCATGTTTCTCCCATCAATCAGCGCCGGACTTGCCACCAGCATCTGTCGGCTATTCCCCAGTCGTTTAACCACCAATTCGCTGTCTTCCAGCGGAGACATCCGCACACGAATGGCAATATCAATCCCTTCGTGGATCACATCAACCTTTCGGTTGGTGCTCTCTATTTGCAAGTTCACGCGTGGATAACGCAGCATAAAACGCGACAGCATAGACCCCACCCAATAATCCAACAGTGAAGTCGGGCAACTTATCTTAATCGTGCCACAGGGCTCTGAGTGGCGGCGTGCAACCAACTCTTCTGCCGCCTCGGCTTCCACCACCATCGCACGACAGTGGTGGTAATACTCTTGGCCCAAATCCGTTACCGAAAAACGGCGCGTCGAGCGGTTAATTAACCGGATACCTAAACGCTCTTCCAACTGGGCAATTCGGCGACTGATTTTAGATTTCGGCATACCTAGCGCACGTCCAGCAGCGGCAAAGCCCTGATTTTCGACGACATGAACAAATAAAAACATTTCATTTAAGTCATACATCGTACAACTCCAATTGTTCCAAATTTAGAACAGTGAAACACATTTACGCCTACTACTGCACCAACTTGCGCTGAATTAGACTTATTACATCGAATTTGGCTAAGCGGAGCAAAATCATGAAAAAGATTATCGGCGTTTACAGCGCTCCTGGCTCACATTGGGTGGGCGACGGTTTTCCGGTTCGCAGCCTGTTTTCTTATAACCAGCAAGGCGAATACATCAGCCCGTTTCTATTATTGGACTATGCCGGCCCACAACGGTTCTCAGCAACGGACAAACGCCGTGGCGTGGGTGAGCACCCTCATCGTGGCTTTGAGACTGTCACCATTGTTTATCAGGGGGAGTTAGAACATCGCGACTCCACCGGAAATGGCGGCTTTATTGGCGCAGGAGACGTGCAGTGGATGACCGCCGGCGCGGGGATTTTACACGAGGAGTTTCATGCACCGTCATTTGCAGCCACGGGTGGCACGTTAGAGATGGTACAGCTGTGGGTTAATCTGCCCGCGAAAGACAAGATGACAGAACCAGGTTATCAAACGCTGCTGAAAGCCCAGATCCCACAGCTCGATCTTGAAAATAATGCAGGACAGCTACGCGTTATCGCCGGTGAGTTCAGCGGGCACCAAGGCCCAGCGCATACCTTCTCACCGCTCGATGTGTGGGACATAAAGCTTAATGCCGGCAAGACAACGAACTTCACGCTACCCGCTGGGCGCAATGCCATTCTGGTGGTACTGAAAGGTGCGGTGGAAGTGAATGGGCAAAAGCTACTGCATGATGCGGAACTGGCGTTGTTTTCTGTTGAAGGCGAGAGCATCACCCTGACCGCACACAGCGACTCCGTGGCATTACTGCTCAGCGGCGCGCCACTCGATGAGCCCATCGTGGGTTATGGCCCGTTCGTCATGAACAGCCAACAGCAAATTGTTCAGGCATTGAGTGATTTTCAAACCGGTCATTTTGGACGAATGACGAGCCAGTAGTCGTCATGGACAAGGACGTCCCTACTTTTCAATTAGATAGATCCCCTGTCATAAAACTAAAAGGTCATCCTATGAATAACCATATTGCTAACTTTAACGGCGCTAAGCCGACTATCGATCCTAACGATACCGCGCTCTTACTTATCGACCACCAAAGCGGTCTGTTTCAGGTGGTTAAAGATATCGATTTACCCCAACTGCGAGCCAACGCCATCGCGCTGGCAAAGGCGGCAAATTTACTGCAAATTCCGGTCATTACCACAGCCTCTGTACCGCAAGGACCTAATGGCCCGTTAATCCCAGAAATTCACGCAGCCGCACCGCACGCTACCTACGTGGCGCGTAAAGGGCAAATTAACGCGTGGGATTCACAGGAGTTTGTTGATGCAGTGAAAGCAACCGGCAAGAAAACCTTGGTTATCGCTGGCACGATTACCAGCGTCTGCTTGGCCTTCCCGTGCATCAGCGCTATCTATGAGGGATATAAAGTCTTTGCCGTTGTTGATGCTTCAGGCACCGTTTCACAAATGGCCAGTGATTTAACGATTGCACGCTTAACGCAGGCAGGCGTTGTCCCTATCGACACCATGGGCACTATTTCAGAGCTACAAGGTACTTGGAATCGCCCTGACGCGGAACAGTGGGCTGAAGTGTATGCGCAGGCAATGCCTCATTATCAGTTGCTGATCGAAAGCCATACACGCGCACAACAGGCGGCGCGCGATAACGAAGTGTTAGACTCGCAACGTAGCTAATTTAGCCTAGCCTCTACGCCCCCGTAGAGGCTTTCTCATTCACTCCAGTTGCTGGAGTTCTCCCGTTGGGCTCACGCGGAAACGGTGCTCGCAAAACGCCAGTAGTGGATTATCCTGCTGGCTGTCACTGTATCCACTGAATAACTTAAGAGGTTTACCCAACTGCATTTCTAGCTGAACCACTTTTTCCTGCCCTAAACAGCGCAGCGGCATCACCCAGCCGCCGTTTCTACGCACCATGCGACTGCCGATCATCCTCACCTGATGAATAAAAGGTTCATCAGCATAAACCTGTTCAACCAAACGCTGTGGCGATCCGGTAATCAACCACACCTCTGCGGTTTGGCTGCCGAGATACTCTTTCAGCCGCCCCAGAACTACGGGAAAAGGAACAACATCACGCTTGAAGGCTTGAACAAACTGACGTTCTAGCGCATTCAGGCGCGATTCTCGATGACCAAAAGTGATCGCCCAAAGCAACAGGCTTATCGGCCAACGCGTGGCTCTGCCCTGCACGATCAAGCCAAAAGCAATCACGGGTAATAATGGGATCACTAGCAGCAAATTTTGCGGCATATGCCAAATCAGAAATCTTAAAAAGCGCCCAAACATATCTTGCTGATGCAGAGTGCCATCAAGGTCAAAAAAGACCACGCGGTGTGTATTTTTCGCTGACGGGTTATCGGTCAAAATGGCTCCTCGGGAAAGCGAAATCCCATCCTCTAGACAAAAATCCTGTCATAACGGTAACCAGCATCTCTTCAAGATACAACTATGGCATCCCATAAACTGCACCGAGCTAAACCAAAGCTCACCGCAAAGGAATAACCTGAGTAAAAAATTGGTGTCTGTCGCTGGAGGGGGTATAATCGCGCCCCCGCGAGTATTTATCCGCCCCACACGAGTGGTTTAGCCGACTTGGTTCGCGACCACCCAGCAACGTTATGAGAGAGTTATGGCCCTACTGATCACAAAAAAATGTATCAACTGTGACATGTGCGAGCCGGAGTGCCCGAACCAAGCGATTTCCATGGGAATGGATATTTACGAGATTGATGCCGAACGCTGCACCGAGTGCGTGGGTCACTACGATGAGCCAACCTGCATGAAGGTTTGCCCCATCGATAATACAATTATTCGCGATCCGGCACATTTAGAAAGCAACGAACAGCTGTGGGATAAGTTCGTGGTACTGCATCACTCAGACAAAATTTAATGACCGCAGGGCTCTCGCCCTGAGGTCTTATTAAACGATATCAGTTAGCACAAGCGCCTTTAGCATCAAAACGAGGCTGACCGTCAGGGACAATCGCTTTTTCAACCATCCCATCTTCCATCGATGGCGTTATGGCGAAGTGCGCCTGAATTTCCAAAAATACCGGCTGACCGGCTTCGCCCTGAGCGCGGCTATACCCCTGCTCCAGAGCAATGTTATTGCTCACCGGGAAATTTTTGCCTGTAGCGCAATCATGGAAGGTCGCCGCGTCGGCCATGTAAACATACATGCCTTTAAACGTCATCGGCGTAACTGGCAGCGGCGCATCTGTCGCTTTCAGCGTGTAATTCAACGCGGAGTCGATATCGTTGCCGCTGGCGTCCAGCATGTTTAAATCATTGCCTTTAGGACGAAAATAACGCTTGCTGCCGTCTGTACCGATAAGCACCAGTTTATCGGCGGTGCGCTGCCAGCTACCGTATTCCGCAAAGGCCTGATCGCCGTCACGTGTACCACGGTAAACTTCTTTTAGAACAAAAGTGCCATCTTTTTCCAAAAACAGCGACGTATCCATACCCTGACAATCAGCACAAGGCAACACGCCCTGAAAACTTTGCGCCATCGGCTGGAGAGGTTGTTCTACATATTGAGAACGAGCATTACACCCGAACAGTGCCATCGCACCCGCTGCCAGAAACAGCGAAATAGCCAATTTTTTCACAGTTATTCTCCTACTGTGGATCTTTATCATGTTTGTCTTAAGCCGCACGTAAAGTACTAATATTAATCAGCACTGATCTTACCGCGTAAAGACTTGGTCACCCCGCGTCGGGTTTTGCTTTCGACCCGCTTACGCTTTGCATTTCGGCTCGGCTTAGTAGGACGGCGAACTTTCTCAACCACCCCCGCCGATTTAATCAATTCAGCTAATCTCGCTAGCGCCGCTTCTCGGTTTAACTCCTGACTACGATACTCCTGCGCCTTAATCACCACGATACCGTCAGAAGTAATCAGATGATGACTCATCGCCAATAAACGCTCCTGATACAACGGAGGTAAACTGGAGGTACGAATATCAAAACGTAGATGAATCGCCGTGGATGACTTATTCACATTCTGCCCCCCGTTACCCTGCGCACGGATCGCGGTGAGTTCAATTTCGTCATCAGCAATAGAAACGGTATTGGTTATCTGCAACATCTTAAACTCCCGCAGGTTTCCAATGGTCAAACTGGATCTCTACGTTTTGTTGCGCATCAGACAGCCAAATGGCGCCTTCCTGTATCGTGGCCTGTAGATCCATGGTGCGACTAGCAAATTTTGGCAACTGAGCCATGATGTCATCACTGACAAAACGAATGGAAAGCGCCTTAAGACCACTCAGTTTTGCCTGATTTTGCTGCCACCACACTCGTCCCGCGCGTTCACTATAAGCGTAGAGCACCACTTCCTGCGATAACGAGCAGGCCTTTTTAAGACGTTTCTCATCGGGTAAACCGAGTTCAATCCACAAATCGATTCCGTTGTAATCGTTGCGCAACCATAACTCTGGCTCATCGTCGGCACATAGACCTTTAGTGAACGTCAAACGCTCGTTCGCATGGCAAATCCAGGCCAAAAGTCGCAGCATCATTCGTTGTTCGGTTTCTGAGGGATGCTGTGCCAACGTCAAAGAAGCATCATGATAAAAATGACGATCCATATCTGCAATATTGACGTTAGCTTTGTAAATCGTTGCCTTTAATGCCATAAAATCCTCTCGTATAATTATTTACAGTGTACCGTATCCCCTTCCAGCCAACTAGTCGGCTGGGGATTGTCACGTGTAAAGAACGAATTAATTGCGTTGCGCAACGGCTCTAGCTGCTTTCTAGTGAGAGCGACTGTGCTATAGTCGTTGAGATAAGCAGAGCTTATCCTCATGCCGGTTTTTACCAACTGCCCGTCATTGGGATAAGCTTTATAGGAGGATAACTTTGCAGCAATATTCTGAGTTAGTACGCCGTATGTATGCCCAGATTGGCAGTGGAGATTTGGGGTATATACCTGATGCGTTAGGTTGTGTTTTAAAAGCTCTGGATGAGGTTGCAGCCAATGAAGCGCTGCCATCTGCCGTTAGGGAACAGGCGGCCTATGCCGCCGCTAACTTATTGGTGAGTGATTATGTCGAAAATTGAAGAGTATCAGCCAATCAACTGTGACGATTACGACAATTTGGAACTCGCCTGCCAGCATCATCTGATACTGGCGCTAGAACTGCGCAACGGAGAGAAGTTGCAAGCTAAAGCCAATGATTTGATTTCGCGTAAACACGTAGAGTATCTGATCATTGAGCAAGACGGCGAGCCACGGGAGTTACGTTTAGACCATATAGCCAGCTTCAGTCACCCTGAAATTGGTACCGTCAACGTAAGCATTTCTTAACCCCTTTCGGCACACATCTCCAGCCACAGATATAGAAAGGGCGATGAAATCATCGCCCTTTCTATTTTGGATTTAAGTTTGGATTTTAGGCTGGCTAGGGTTTAAGACTTGCATAGTAGGCGGCTAAGTCGCTGATATCCTGTTCAGAAAGATTGCCAACGTAGGCCTTCATCACCTCAGCCTGCCCGCCGGAACGTCCCCCGCTTTTATAATCCTTCAGCGCCTGCTCAAGATACATCGCATTCTGACCTGCCAGATTTGGATACATCGGCACCGTCACTTTACCTTCCATACCGTGACAGGCGACACAGGTCATCGCCTTGCTTTTACCTGCTGCCGCATCACCCGCCGCCAGCACTGGCAAAGAAGCCACCGCCGTCAGCACGACCGCAACCATTAATTTTTTCATCATTGTTATGTTCCTCGACATTGCAATCACGTCAACCCGCGCTATTTATTCTTTCATGAACGAACTATCCCTAGGAGCTTACACTGGTAAGTGACCAGGGTGAACGCGTGCAGCCAACGCATCTGTGGCCTGAATTATGACGGAGATTTACATCCAGTCTTTGGTCCAGTGAATATTCCATACAGGCTCATCCGCCACGGCCTGCCCATTCTGGGTGATGAATACACCGAGAGCGGCGATGAGCGTTTCACCATAGTAGAGCATAGGCGTTCGCTCGCGTTCCCATGGTGGAATATTGTGTTCTTGCCAGATTTTTTTTATTGGTCGCGAATGGCGGCGGCCAACGATGCGTAGTGTGCCATGGGCGGCGAAGCGAATTGAGACAGCTTCATCGAATTTCGGGGCGCGTACACATATTCCTCGGCTACCGAGCTGTAGTTCACCGAGCCCATCGGGCAGCGACAACGACTCTCGCGGATCCCATGCTATCACCTGATCTTTTAGGGAACGCAGCGGCGGCAATAGATAAAGATGCTGGCGGTAACGACGGATTTGGCTTTTGCCAAGCTGAAGCTGAGGCTCGGCATCTTCGCGTGCCATGGCGACTTCAGACCAGAGCAATTGGAGTTGCTCTCGGGTCGGCATCATGACACCAAAGCAGGCGATCCAACGCCGTAATAGCGCATAACGTTTGGCCTCCGACATAGGTAATAGGCCGTCAATATTGAGCGAATCATCTTCACTCATGAGCGATTGCAGCGACTCTAGCAGTAACTCATCGAGCAGTTGTTCTTGCTCTGCACACAAGCTGGCGCTACGAGCAACCGCTTCGGGAAAATGCGGCCAGCGATCGCGTAGATTCGGAATGACGCGCAAGCGCAGGAAATTGCGATCGAAGCGATCGTCTTGGTTGCTGTCGTCTTCGACCCATTTGAGATCGTAGTTAGCAGCATATTCCTCAAGCTGAGCACGGCTGATATCCAGCAGAGGACGGAGCTGTTCAGTACTGAAGAATGGCATATGGCTCGCCATCGCAGAGAGTCCGGTTGGACCACTGCCACGCTTAAGCGCCAGCAAAAACGTCTCGCACTGATCGTCGAGATGCTGAGCCGTGAGCAACGTTTCATGATGACTTATTTCGTCAGCAATGGCGTGATATCGCGCGTCGCGCGCTGCCGCCTCTACTCCGCTGCGTTGGGAATCAACCTTAACGCGTAGCACCTTCAAGGGAACCTGCCACTGGCGACAAACGGACTCGCAATGATCGACCCATAAATCGGCATAGCGGCTTAGTCCATGATGTACATGGACTGCACGCAGTTGTAGATGAGGAAAATTCTGCATGCGCAGTTGTGCTAGCGCATGCAGAAGTACGGTGGAATCAAGTCCACCGCTAAAAGCAACCATCAGTTGCGAACGCCCCTGAAGCTTGCTGGCAATTCGCATCTGGATTTCTGAGCTATTCATGAAACTTTACGGCGCGGTCACCGCCCTGAACGATTGAATATCAGAACGTTAACCATCCGCTCTGTTGGAAGCAAGTCCTTATTCGCACGACTCGGCGGCAATTGCATTACGGCGTACCATCAACATATGGCACAGCCAGATTAACGCGACTAATCCCACGCAGCCAAGCGCGCCCCAGGCGATATCGCTAAAGACGCTCACATAAGCCATAACGGAATGCGCCGTTGCTTCTCCACCCTGTTCAAATGAAACTTCTGCCGTTTGGTTGGCAATAATTCCTGCTAGATAATTAGCTATCGATCCAGTCGCGAGCATATAAATACCGGTCAGGACGCCCGTCACTCCCGGTATTTTCAGACGTGTGATCTGTGCCATCGCAACTGGATCGATAAACAGTTCTGCGCATCCCATAACCGCTAAGCCCAATACGGTCAGCGCCATGGAACCCTGCCCATGAACCGCGGCCCAACGAGCATTAAAAGTAAGAATGCCAAACCCTGCGCTGATCAGCGCAAGGCCTAATGCAAATTTACCCCAGATGCGCAATATACGATTGCCGTTGCTATTTTCACGTACCAGCCAAGCTAGTGCCACGCCGCTTAGCATCACGGCAAAGCCATTCACGGATTGGAATACCGCCGTCGGAATGGTGAAAGAGAACCACTGGCGATTGACAAAACGATCGATAAATAGGCTTATCGAGCTTCCGCCCTGCTGAGCAAATGCCCAAAATAACGTTCCCAGCAACATTAGGATCACGATCTGTAGCAGACCTTTGCGCTGCTCAGGCTCTGCTCGACGATAGATTCCGGCCAGAATAATAATGGCACCAGCACACACCAGAGCCAAAGCGTAGCTCGACCAATCGCGCCAGAAGAGCACTGCAACAAACAGAGGAGAGAGAATCACCGCCGCCAGCAACCACCCCCAGTTTGGGATGCGCAGCGTTGTATTTTTCATCCCCTGATGGTTCACACCAATGGTATGGCGGAAATGTTTGTGCCCACATAAGAAGATAATCAAACCGGCAAACATACCGATCCCCGCCAGCGCAAAGCCGACGTGCCAGCCGTATTGTTCGGCAGCCAGACCGCAGGCAATTGGCGCTACGATCGAACCAATATTCCCAGCTGCATAGAGCAGTGAAAAACCGCCGTCGCGGCGTGGATCTTCGGGAGAGTAAAGTTCTCCCAGCAAGCAGCTGATATTGGATTTGAACAGCCCGTAACCACACACAATGATGGCTAAGGCTAAATAGAGAGAAGACGGTGAAACCGCACTAACGCCCAAGACCACATGGCCCAGCGTCATCAGGATCGCCCCTGCAATCACAGCCATCCGGTTACCTAACAATTTGTCTGCTAGGATCCCGCCGATGATTGGCGTGACATAAACGAGTGAGGCGTAAGCACTATAAAGACTGAAAGCGTGGGTATCGTTGTACCCTAGCTGATGGGTGAGATAAAGAATGAGTAACGCACGCATGCCGTAAAAGCTGAAATATTCCCAGATTTGCAATGCTACGACATAGTAGATAGCGCGCGGTTGTGAGGGTGTTTTCATGTCATCTCCCATTTAAGGGGGTTGCATAATAAAAGGGGGCGCCCTTTATTAGGACGCCCCCTCAGTCAGTCTATTACTTCTGTTCTTTGATAACTTTAACAGTGTAGCGACCGTCAGCCTGACGATATGCACCGTGGATATCAGTTTCGAAGCCTGGGTAGTGCGCACCGATTTCGCACAGCATCTGCAAGAATTCCAGAACTGGGCGGCTTTCTTCGGTCAGCATTTCACCTGGCATGACCAAAGGAACTCCTGGAGGATATGGCAGGATCATGTTGGCATTCACTTTGCCGATCATCTCTTCCAGATAAACTTCTTCGGTCTGGCCACGCAGTTCCATCTGGAACGCAGCGTGTGGGTTCATCACCATGGTTGGCAGCACTTCAAATGCACGGTACATCAGGTCCGGCAGGTTGTGGTGCTGAATCAGCGCATGGATACCCTGTGCCAGTTCTTGAATACGCATGTTTTCATAGAACTCTGGATCTTCACGATACAGTGAAGGCAGCATGTTCTTAACGCGCAGGTTCAGATCGTATGAACGTTTAAAGTCGGTCAGTGCACGCAGCAGGCTGAGCGCTTTAGTTTTGTCGATACCGATGCTGAACAGGAACAGCATGTTGTATGGACCGGTTTTCTCAACGATGATGCCGTGCTCATCCAGGTATTTAGAGACGATAGACGCTGGAATACCGGTATCAGCCATTGAACCATCTTTCTGCATCCCTGGAGTCAACAGAGTGACTTTGATTGGGTCCAGATACATGTGGTCGTTATCGATATCTTTGAAGCCATGCCAGTTGTCTTTGGAATCCAAAGGCCAGCATTTCGCTTCGTCGATACCTTCTGGCTGCCATACGTCGAAGAACCAGCCTTCAGACTCGGAGTTCAGACGTTTGATTTCTTTACGGAAACGAATCGCACGTTCGATAGAACCGTTGATCAGACGTTTACCGGCATTACCTTTCATCATTGCTGCTGCGGTTTCGGTAGAAGCCACGATGCCGTAATGAGGAGAAGTAGAGGTGTGCATCATGTAGGCTTCGTTGAAGGTTTCTTCGTTGATATCACCTTTAACGTGAATCATTGAAGCCTGAGAGAATGCAGCCAGCAGTTTATGAGTAGACTGAGTTTCATAAATGACTTTGCCTTCAACACGGCCACCGCTCATACCGCACAGACCTTTGTAGATCGGGCTGAAGTTGGTGTAAGGAACCCATGCAGAGTCAAAGTGGATGGATTTAACATCCAACGCTTCTTTGATGTAATCAGTATTGTACAGCAGACCGTCGTAAGTGGAGTTAGTCACTACGGCGTGAACTGGCCAGGTTGCATTTGGAGTTTGTGCAACGCGTTCAGCGATGGTGTCGTGCTGGAATTCACTCTTAGGAATACCACCCAAAATACCGTAAGCGTTACGGGTTGGACGGAAGTAGATAGGAGTGATGTCGCTCATCATCATCAGATGAGTCAGAGATTTATGGCAGTTACGGTCAATCAGAACGGTGCTGCCAGCAGGTGCAGAGTACATACCAACGATTTTGTTCGCGGTAGAAGTACCGTTAGTCACCATGTAGCTGCGTTCTGCGTTGAAAGTACGCGCAATGTATTCTTCAGCTTCTTTGTGTGGACCTGAGTGATCAAGCAGAGAACCCAGTTCACCCACAGAGATGGAGATATCAGATTTCATCGCGTTAGCGCCGAAGAAATCATAGAAGATGCTACCCACTGGGGATTTCTGGAACGCAGTACCGCCCATGTGACCCGGAGTACAGAAGGTGTATTTACCTTCTTTAACGTAGTTGAACAGTGCTTTGGTCAGCGGTGGCAGGATTTCGTCGATGTATGCATCGGTGCTCTGACGGATTTTTTGCGCGATATCCTGAGCTGCGCCCAGTGCGTATTCAAAAAACTCAACGTTCAAACGCAGATCGTTCAGGCTAACATCCAGAGTGGAGTGGGTGTTGGCGAAAGCATAAACCGGCAGATGTTCGTTCATCGCGCTGATTTCTTCGCACAGGTCGAGATTATAAGTATCCCAGTCGAAGATAACACCGCACAGACGTGCATTGTTGTCGATGAGTTTCAGCAGGTCTTCACGGTCGTTTGGATAAACAATCTGAAAATCCAGTGCTTCCAGTGCCTTGTGCAGTTCACGGATAGGCTCTTCTTTGAAGTAGACGCCCATGTGATTCAAGATGGCAATAATATTCATACTCTAATTCTCCAGGCAAAAAGCTGGCCCCTCCCTACTTTTCAGTAGAAGTACTTCAAACAGAGAGAGGCTGGATAAATTAATTTGTCTTGCTGTGTGTAATCGCGAGGATTACTCAATTCGTTGTGTTCGTGGCGTTAGCCAAGTCACTTATGCGTTGCTGTCTGCGCTAGCTTGTGGTTTGCGTGAGTTCATTTTACGTGCATAGAACATCAGGATAACCAGGCTCACGATGAAGGTACCGGACAGTTCGAATGAACCCGCACCCATCAGAGCGATGAAGCAGAAGCAACAACCCAGAACCGATGCAACCAAGCTCAACAGGTTTTTCACGTTGGCGCCTTCGAAACGAATCAGGTCAACGCAAGAGTAGAAGTAAGGCAGCATAGTCAGCAGTACCGCGATACCAGTCAGTTCACCGAACAGGTCAGACGCTTTACCGCCGCTGGCGCTCATTACAGTGATCAGAATCATCAGTACGGTCATTTTCACTGCGGCTAACAACAGGCCTTTCTTAGGAATGCCGTTTTTGTCCAGCTCGCCGTACACTTTAGGGAAGTTACCGTCTTTAGCAGCACGAACACCGGCTTGACCCACCAGCATCATCCAAGAACCTAAAGAGGTTAAACATGCGAATGCGGTGAAAGCAGATACTGCAGGAGCAGCCCAACCACCGACCATTGTTGAAGCACTCATTGCGAACGGTGCACCAGAAGCAGCCATTTCGTGAGCTGGGTACATACCGGCGATAACCTGAGTTGCCGCGATATACACGATACCTGCCAGACCAGTACCTAACATGGTAGCCAGTGGAACGGTACGAGATGGATTTTTCACCATACCAGTACTTACTGCTGCGGATTCAACACCGACGAACGCCCACAGACACAACAGAATACTTTTGATAACTGCGTGGCTATCAGTACCACCAGAAGTGTTCCAGTTAGCGTGATAAGTCGCAGGGTCAAACCAAGCCCAACCAGCGATAGCAGTACCAATGACTGGGATTAATACCAGAACCAGACCGATAGTGGTTAAACGACTTACCCAAGTACCACCCAACATGTTAACGAAGGTGAAGATCCACACAATCGCGATACAGGCTATACCGGCTGCGATTGGGCTATTCAATACTGGGAAGAAAGTAGAAAGATAAGAAACTGCGGTAATACCGATTGCTAAGTTACCAATCCAGTTTGCATGGTAATAAAGAACACCGGTTTGGAAACCAAATGCCGGACCAATTTCACCAGCATAAGCAATTGGGCCACCTTCTTGAGGGTTTTTAGTAGCCAAACGTGCATATACATACGCTAGTGACATTGCACCGATTAAAGAAATGATCCAACCAAATATTGCGATGGAACCGAGACTCGCCAGGTTCGCAGGTAATAGTGCAATACCGCTCCCCATCATATTACCAGCTACTACGCCGGTGCAGGCAATTAGCCCGATTTTCTTGCTTGATGACATGGTCAGTTGCTCCTGATTAATTTTCAGAAAAGTCGCATTCACTCATTACCGCAGTTAGGTGACCGACTTGATGGGATGCATGGTACTGACCGGCAAAATAAAAGTCCTAAAGGTAAAGTTAAATTATCAGCGTGTCCCAATAAATGACATCTTGACATTTTTATCCAACAAGTAAAAAAACATCAAGAAACATAGATTTTATTCAATAAAAACAGAGTGTTGATATAAAATTTACCCAAAGAATTTCAAGCAAACAATCAACATAAAGAAACAAAATTAACACATGAAAACACACAAAAAAACAACACATTTAATGCATATATTTTTCATTGTCAGCAGGATTTTGGGGAGAGGTTTATAATTCTTTGGAGGTAAAAAAAAGCCTGTCCTTTATAAGAAGACAGGCTAGATTAAATATCATACAAATTAATTGTTGTTAGAGAAATCGTAATTGGCAAGATAAGGTGCTACACGGATAACGTTAGTCTGGAAAACCCCATTCTTTATCCAGTCTAATGTGTTATTTCCAGGCCTCAAATTGAATGCCGTAATATAAGCATCAGCGGCAAGGTTATTCTGACCTTTCAATTCGTACACCTTTCCAAGCAATACATAGTTCAGCCAAGACATTTCTAAATCGATACCTTTATTTATCATCTTAAAGGCCTCATCAACTTTGCCCTGACTTAAATAATCAACCGTATATATCTGCTGGATAATTGCGCTATTCTGCAATAACGGAATAGCCTCAACGTCCGTAATCTCTTTACGGAGATCCGCCAAGTCTGATGCATTAAACGGTTGATATGAGTTCAGCAAAATATCAACCAATGCTTTTTCCGCACGCGCGTAGATAAACTCTGGCGACTGTTTTGTAATCTGAGCAAGCAGGACACTGGCTTGGTTCAGTGAGTCACTGTCGCCCTGAATCAATAATTGGTGCGCCTGATAGTAAAGCTGTAACACCTGACTATGTTGCGGTACTAGCGTTTCTATTCTCTGCACCATACTCGAAGGTTGAACGACTTTTAACGTTTGGAACATGCTATCGATGAAATCCTTCTGTACCGTCAGCAAATTATCCGTAGTAATAAAGTAGCGTTTTTCCAACATGACTGAGCTATCAGCGTTATCGATCAAGCGGACTGACAGAAAACACTGCTGCGCGCGATAGTGGCGCTGATTCACAAACTCAATATACATGGACTTACCAGAGCTACTCGGTCCACCATAGTTATAGTTCGTCTGATCATGCACCAAAAACGTTGAGTGTGTATTCAAGCCCTGCGCCAGCATTTCGCTCAGGCCGACAACGTAAGAAAGCTGATTTGTCCAGTTGGTACAGCTGTTGCCCCCCTGAATACGAATATCAATGTCGCGTGGGTTTAGCAACATTGGCGCCGGTGCAACAGGCACTCGCTGGTTAAACACCGCCAAGCCGACCAAAGAAATACACAGCAACAGTGAAGAAAGAAATGCCACCCAGACCCAAAAACGCGAATGCCATAGCTTAGACAACCGTTTTTTTTCACCCTTACTCTTGGTAACGGTTTCTGTTGCGGTTGCTGGGCTATTCAGCGCGTCAGCCTGTTGTCGCTGAGATTCAGCCACAGTCGTGCTCAGTGGAAGCTGACCACTGCCGTCTTCTGGCTCATGATCGATAACGACTTTTACAGGCGCCTGAGCTGGCATAGTAAAATCTGCACCGCCCTCTTCGCACCAGATAACGGGCTCAACCAGCTTGTAGCCGCGCTTAGGCACGGTGACGATGTATTCCGGCGCATCAGGGCGACCGTCTTTGAGATATTTCCTCAGCTCGGAGATACACTGAGTCACCACATGGTTGGTGACAATATTACGTTTCCATACGTTATCAATTAGTTCATCCCTGCTTAGTACCGTATCGGGATGATGAGCAAAGTAGCTCAACATATCGATGAGGCGAGGCTCTAGCACTAATAACCGACCATCACGGGTGATCTTATTATCAGCGGCTAAAACCAACCATTCGCCAACGCGGAAAGTTTGCTCTTGCATGGTGTGCTAAGGCTCAGAGGGAAATGGAAAGAAGCGCGCAATAGTAGCACAGCGGAAGATGTTACACAGTAAACCGCAGCACCCTACGCCCTATTGGTATTATAATTTCAACAATTGGTACTATTTTTTAACCTATTGGTCGCCTGATAAAGCTCAAGCGGCAAGCCATCAGGGTCAGTGAAAAACGTGAATCGTCGTTCAGTGTATGGATCAATGCGTATCGGTTCGCAACGAATCTGGTGCTGCGCCAAATGGGTTACTGCGCTATCAATATCATCTACGCTAAACGCAAGATGTCGCAACCCACAGGCTTCGGGCTGCGAAACACGCGCAGGAGGTTGTGGAAACGAAAACAGCTCAATCGTGTAATCACCATTAAGTGCCAAATCCCCTTTCCAGGAATCTCGCTCCGCACGATACACCTCACTCAATAACGTAAAGCCTAAAATATCGCAGTAAAATGACTTACTGCGTGGGTAATCAGACGCGATAATTGCGATATGGTGGACTTTATTGAGTTTCACACATCCTCCAGATGCTAATGATTCTCAGGGAAATTACCCCCTTACTCAGCAGAAAGCAATTCTACAGTGATAATTGTGCCCTTATAAAGGGTACTCGAAAAATGCAATATTTGAATGATTGATAAAAACAACAAAGCCCGGCATAACCGGGCTTTACAATAGAGATGAGGTGTGGCGGATATTAGCAGTAGCCGTAGTTCATCAGACGCTGATAGCGACGATTCAACAGCTCTTCAGTTTCCAGCACGTCCAGATCGCTCAAATCAGCCAGCAACTGAGCTTTCAGTGATGCAGCCATCGCAGGAACATCACGATGTGCGCCCCCTAAAGGTTCAGGGATCACAGAGTCAATCAGCTTTAGCTCTTTTAGACGAGGAGCGGTAATGCCCATCGCATCTGCGGCCAGTGGCGCTTTATCAGCGCTCTTCCACAGAATCGAAGCACAGCCTTCTGGAGAAATAACGGAATAGGTGCTGTATTGCAGCATATTGACTTTATCACCCACCCCAATTGCCAGCGCCCCGCCCGAACCACCTTCACCGATGACGGTGCAGATAACTGGAACGGTCAAACCAGACATTTCACGTAGGTTACGTGCAATAGCTTCTGACTGGCCACGCTCTTCAGCGCCAACGCCAGGGTATGCGCCTGGTGTGTCGATAAAAGTGATAATTGGCAGCTTAAAGCGTTCAGCCATTTCCATCAGGCGCAGAGCCTTACGATAGCCTTCCGGCGCAGGCATACCAAAGTTACGACGGATTTTCTCTTTGGTTTCACGGCCTTTCTGATGACCAATGATCATCACCGCACGACCGTTCAAACGAGCCATACCGCCAACAATCGCCTTATCATCGGCGTAGGCACGGTCGCCAGCCAACTCATCGAAGTCAGTGAAAATATGCTCGATATAATCCAGCGTGTACGGACGACGCGGATGGCGCGCTAATTGCGCAACCTGCCAGGCACCCAGATCAGAAAATATCTTACGAGTCAGCTCAACGCTCTTGTCACGCAGGCGCTGTACTTCTTCGTCGATATTAATATCTAATTTTTCGTCTTGACGGCTGACTGAAGTTAGCGAGTCAATTTTCGCTTCAAGTTCTGCAATCGGCTGTTCAAAATCCAGAAAATTCAGACTCATAGTATTCCTATATTAGTCAAATTCCAGTTCGACCTGTTCGTTACCCACCAGAGTACGCAGGTCAACTAGCAGGCGATCTGTCGGCGTTACCCGCCAGGCCGCGCCAAATCTTAACTTAGCGCGTGCATTATCACGTTGATAGTATAAATGCACTGGAATCGTCCCCGACCGATGTGGTTCCAACGAGTCGCGGAGACGGTTTAAAAGCTGGTCATCAATTTGCCTGTCAGTCAGCGAGATAGCAAGCCCACGCGCATATTTTTCGCGTGCTTCACTGATGTCCATTAGCTCGCGGGCGATCATTTTAAGCCCACCGCTAAAGTCATCAAAGCTGACCTGTCCGCTGGCAATCAGGATACGGTCTTTTTCCAGCAAATGTTGGTATTTATCTAACGCATCGGTAAATAGCATCACTTCGAGACGACCGGAACGGTCATCCAGTGTGCAAACGCCAATACGATTACCCCGCTTGGTGGTCATCACTCGTGCAGCTACCACGAGACCAACCGCAGTGGTCATTTTGCCCCGATCCGTCGGATGCATATCTTTTAGGCGCATGCCACCGGCGTAGCGCTCTATCTCCTTAAGGTATTGGGTGATGGGGTGTCCGGTTAGGTACAAACCTAACGTTTCACGCTCGCCATCCAATACCACCTGAGCAGGCCACGGCGCGACGCTGCTATAGGATTTCTCAACCTGTTCAGGTGCCTCAGCCAGCACACCGAACATATCCACCTGACCAATAGCCTCAGCTTTAGCGTGTTGGTCAGCGGCTTTTAATGCGTCATTAAGCGAGTTCATCAGCGCCGCGCGATGCGGCCCCAAGCGATCAAATGCGCCAGACATAATCAGCTTTTCCAGCATACGCCGGTTTAGCTTTTTGGTGTCTGTTCTGGCACACAAATCAAATAACTCTTTGAAATGTCCGCCTTCGTTACGTGCGTCGATGATCGCCTCAATCGGCCCTTCACCTACGCCTTTAATTGCACCGATACCGTAAACGATCTCACCATCATCGTTAACATGGAAGTGATACTGGCCACTATTGATATCCGGCGGAAGCACCTTCAACCCCATTCGCCAGCATTCGTCCACCAAGCCAACAACTTTTTCCGTGTTATCCATATCGGCGGTCATTACCGCTGCCATAAACTCAGCAGGATAATGTGCTTTAAGCCATAACGTTTGATATGAAACCAAGGCATAGGCTGCGGAGTGAGATTTGTTGAATCCATAACCGGCGAATTTTTCTACCAAGTCAAAGATTTTCATCGACAGCTCACCGTCGATCCCCATCCGCTCTGCGCCCTCTTTAAACACCGAGCGCTGCTTCGCCATCTCTTCCGGCTTTTTCTTACCCATCGCACGACGCAGCATATCCGCTCCGCCCAGCGTATAGCCAGACAGCACCTGTGCGATCTGCATGACCTGTTCTTGGTACAGAATAATGCCGTAGGTCGGCTCCAGTACCGGTTTCAGCGACTCATGCTGCCACTGAACATCAGGATAAGAAACCTCTTCGCGCCCGTGCTTACGGTCAATAAAGTTATCAACCATCCCTGACTGTAAAGGTCCTGGGCGGAACAGCGCCACCAATGCGATCATATCTTCGAAGCAGTCAGGCTTCAGGCGTTTAATCAAATCTTTCATGCCGCGCGATTCAAGCTGGAATACCGCCGTGGTCTCCGAGCGTTGCAGCATGTCGAAACTTTTTTTATCGTCGAGCGGGATAGCCGCGATATCGATAGGATCTTCACCCGCTTTAGCGCGACGGGCGTTAATCATCTCCAACGCCCAGTCGATAATCGTCAGCGTGCGCAGTCCTAAGAAGTCAAACTTGACTAGGCCAGCGTACTCTACGTCGCTCTTGTCAAACTGGGTAACCGGATGATTACCTTCAGAGTCACAGTATAACGGCGCAAAATCGGTGATTTTGGTTGGCGAGATAACCACACCACCAGCATGTTTACCGGCGTTACGTGTTACCCCTTCCAGCTTACGCGCCATATCGATCAGCGCGCGAACCTCTTCATCAGCCTCGTAGATTTCAGGCAACTGGGGTTCGGCTTCAAAAGCCTTCGCCAACGTCATTCCCGGCTCTGGCGGCACCAATTTTGATATACGATCGACAAAACCGTATGGATGCCCGAGCACACGACCAACGTCGCGGATTACCGCTTTCGCCGCCATGGTTCCGAAGGTAATAATCTGCGATACCGCGTCACGGCCATACATTTCCGCCACGTGATCGATAACCCGATCGCGTTTCTCCATGCAGAAGTCGACGTCAAAGTCGGGCATGGATACACGTTCAGGGTTCAGGAATCGTTCGAACAGCAGGTCAAATTCCAGCGGATCCAAATCGGTAATTTTCAGCGCATAGGCCACCAAAGAACCCGCACCAGAACCACGACCGGGCCCAACCGGAACACCGTTATCTTTCGACCACTGGATAAACTCCATGACGATCAGGAAGTAGCCGGGGAATCCCATCTGGTTGATAACTTTTAGCTCAACGTCCAGACGTTCATCATACTCAGGGCGTCGCTTAGCGCGTACTTCCGGATCGGGGAACAAGAACTCCAGACGCTCTTCCAAACCTTCTTTGGATTTGGCAACCAAGAAGTCTTCCGTCGACATTTCGCCGGTTGGGAACTGCGGTAGGAAATACTCACCTAAACGGATCGTGACATTACAGCGCTTGGCAATTTCTACGCTATTTTCCAGTGCTTCAGGAATGTCAGCAAATAGCTCACACATTTCCTCTTCACTGCGCATATATTGCTGAGCGCTGTAGTTTTTAGGCCGTTTAGGATCGTCCAAGGTAAAACCGTCATGAATCGCCACGCGAATTTCATGTGCATCAAAATCACCGGGCTCCAAGAAGCGTACGTCGTTAGTTGCCACTACCGGCAGCTCGCGCTCCTCAGCCAGTGCTACAGCAAAATGGAGATAGCTCTCTTCATCTGGACGGCCGGTCCGGATCAGTTCGAGATAATAACTATCGGCAAAATACTGCTGATAAAAATCGACGCACTCATGCGCCAGTTGCTGATTACCACGCAGCAACATTTTACCGACGTCGCCTTGGCGACCACCGGAGAGCAAGATGAGCCCTTCGCGATATTCAACCAGCCAGTCACGGTCAATAACTGGGCCATCGGCACCGTACCCACGTTGATAGGCGTGCGAAATCAATAGAGTAAGATTTTGGTAGCCGGTATTGTTGGCTGCCAGAATAGTGAGATGAGAAAGCTCATCCCCTAACAATTCGCTTTTGACAAATACATCTGCGCCGATGATCGGTTTAATACCCGCGCCGTGCGCCGAACCATAAAATTTGACTAACCCACACATGTTAGTGTGGTCAGTAATCGCAAAGGCTGGCATACCTAGCGCAGCAACTTTCTTAACCAATGGGCCGACTTTCGCCAGCCCATCAATCATGGAATAGTCACTATGTACGCGCAGATGTATGAAACGTGGTTCAGCCATAAATCAATTACTCGTATAAAAAGCAGTTACTCATCGTGGAACACTATACCCTAAATCATTGGCGTTGCATGAAGACGTCCAGTTCATGAGCTCTTGGCAGAATAGATAATTCCGTCACGAGGAGGAACAATTTTAGTCACCACACATGCGGCTTCAAGTATGACGGATATAGAGGTTTCAATCAGATTCCAAGAACACGTTTAACCGGCCCAAAACTACGGCGATGATGCACTGTTGCGCCTAACTGGGCCAAACGCTCAAGATGAAAAGCGGTTGGATAACCTTTGTGCTGGGCAAATCCATATTCAGGAAATTGCGCATCTAAAACTTCCATTTCGCGATCGCGTGTGACCTTAGCCAAAATGGACGCCGCGCTAATCTCTGCAACCCGACTATCGCCTTTCACGACAGCTTGAGAGGCCATTGGCAGTTTAGGGCATCGGTTACCATCGATCAGTACATAATCGGGTTCAACGGATAACCCCGCGACGGCTCTTTGCATGGCCAGCATGGTCGCATGCAAAATATTTAACTCATCTATCTCATGCGGTTCCGCACGGCCTAAGCTCCAGCTCAAGGCTTTCTCAACAATTTCTTCATACAGCGCATTCCGGCGCTTTTCACTTAGCTTTTTCGAATCAGCCAAGCCAATAATCGGACGAGCAGGATCGAGAATAACCGCAGCGGTGACTACCGCACCAACCAAAGGGCCACGCCCGACCTCATCAACACCAGCAATAAACTGTGCAGATGGATAGACAAAAATGTCATTAATTAAATTGGCACTCATTGAATTACGGCCCATTGATTGACTAGCTTATTGATTGACCAATGACAGCACCGCATCGGCAGCTTGTTCATCAGCGCCACAGCGGATACTTTGATGCAATTCGAGGAAGGTCTTCTGCAAAGCTTTGGTGGACTCACCACCCTCAAGCAATGGCAGTAATGCCGCAGCCAATTTATCTGGCTGGCAGTCATGCTGTAACAACTCTTGAACCAGTTCACGGCGTGCCAGCAGATTAGGCAGAGAAACATAGTCGGTTTTCACTAAGCGCTCAGCCAGCCAAAAGGTGAAAGGCTTCATTCGATAACCCACCACCATAGGACATTTAGCTAGCATGCACTCTAACGCCGCGGTACCCGATGCCAGCAAAGCTGCATCGCTAGCGTACATCGCATTACGGGCTTGACCATCCAGCAGATGCGCAGTTAAGTCAGGTGCTACCTCAGCCTTAATGCGCTCAAACTGCTCACGGCGCTTCGCATTAACCAAAGGCACGACGATCTCTAACGCAGGATATTTCTCTCGCAAAATCATCGCTGTTTTCAAGAAGTCAGCGCTCAGCATTTCCACTTCAGCACTGCGACTTCCCGGTAACAACGCGAGGCACAAGGCATCTGGGGCTATTCCCAATGCTTGACGCGCGGCTTGCTTATCAGGGTTAAGCGGCATGGCGTCCGCCATGGTATGACCGATGAAGCGACAAGGAACATTGAATTTGTCATAAAACGCTTTTTCAAAAGGTAAAAATGCCAGCACTAAATCCGTTGCTTTACCAATTTTGAAAACACGCTTCTGGCGCCATGCCCAAACAGAAGGGCTGACATAATGAATCGTTCTAATACCGCGCTGCTTTAAACGCCCTTCTAACGTGATATTGAAATCAGGTGCATCAATACCAACGAACACATCGGGCTTTAGTTCGCTAAAGCGCTGTGTTAGCTCACGACGGATTTTTAATAGGCGAGGCAGACGTTCGAGGACTTCAACAATCCCCATCACCGCCAGCTCTTCCATTTCAAACCAAGCTTCACAGCCTTCGGCTTGCATTAAAGGTCCTGCGACGCCTACAAAGCGAGCATTAGGATGGCGGGATTTCAAGGCACGGATTAACCCCGCGCCAAGAATATCGCCGGAGGTTTCCCCGGCGACCAAACCGATTGTCAGCGGCCGCGAGTGGCGATCCGCTGGCAATGAGTCAGAGGCGTTCTGAGATAACGTCATAGCTTAGCGAATAATGCCGCGCGTAGAACGCTCAAAGAAATCAACGAACAGCTGCACAGCGGCATGCTGTTGAGCCAACTCGGCAATTTCTGGCTTAGCCTCTTCCAGTGTCTTACCACTACGATAAAGGATCTTGTACGCATTACGGATCGCGTGTAGAGACTCTTTATCGAAACCACGGCGTTTCAGCCCCTCAATATTGAGGCCAAACGGTGTAGCGTGGTTACCTTGAGCGATAACATACGGAGGCACATCTTGAGCAACGCCAGAACAGCCGCCCACCATGACATGAGCACCAATAACACAGAACTGGTGAACCGCCGTCATTCCGCCGATGATGGCAAAATCGTCAACCGTAACATGACCACCTAACGTAGCGTTGTTAGCGAAGATACAACGATTGCCGATCACACAGTCATGCGCAATGTGCGCATTGATCATCAGCAAGTTATCGCTACCCACTTTCGTCAGGTTACCGCCCTGCGCAGTACCACGATGAATAGTGACGCTCTCGCGAATACGGTTACGATCGCCGATTTCTACGCGGGTTGGTTCGCCAGCATATTTCAGATCCTGATTCACTTCGCCAATAGAGGCAAACTGATAGATCTCGTTATCGCGGCCAATTTTAGTTATGCCATTGACGACGACGTGGGACTTCAGCACGGTACCTTCGCCGATTTCCACTTGGGAGCCGATATAGCAAAACGGGCCAATATGAACACCGGCTCCAATGACTGCGCCGTCTTCAACGATGGCACTTGGATGGATAAAGGCGGTTGGGTCAATCACGTATTAGGCCTCCCGGCTACGGGCACACATCATTGAAGCTTCGCAAACAATCTTACCATCAACTTTGGCAACACCGTTAAAGCGAGCTACGCCGCGGCGCTCTTTGAGGAATTCAACTTCCAGAATCATCTGGTCACCCGGTTGAACTGGGCGTTTAAAGCGAGCATCATCAATACCAGCAAAATAATAGAGCTCACCTGGTTCCAATTTACCGACGCTTTTGAATGCCAGAATACCGGTGGCCTGAGCCATCGCTTCCAGAATTAAAACACCAGGGAAAATAGGCTTACCAGGGAAGTGGCCCTGAAAGAACGGCTCGTTAAAAGTCACGTTTTTCACTGCGCGCAGGAATTTACCTTCTTCGAAATCCAGAACACGATCCACTAAGAGGAACGGAAAACGGTGCGGCAGTAACTCTAAAATCTCGGAAATATTGAGAGTATGAGTGTCAGTAGTCAAAATACTCTTCCTGTAGGAAAACTAATTGTCATCAACAACACGGCCCGCCTCACGTCAGCAAAGGACAATGATGCAGGCCGCAAATCGTTTTATCCCCGTCATACTTCGAGCTGCATTTTTGTTGGCTACGTTCACTTATCCGAATCACTTACTCGGGTAAGCTCATCGTGATTCACTCACTTGCCGCCTTCAATACAACTCGAATTATTTGGGTATATACCCAGTAAAACAGGATAAATGCCAGGAATTTGTATTCACTGACAAAGGCATAGCTTTAGTCGTTAGTCATTATTGACTTTCTTTTCCACGGCTTTCAGACGCTTATTGATTTCATCAATATTCATCACTAGAGCTGCCGTTTTACGCCATGCCTTGTTGGGTTGCAGCGGAATACCAGAGGAATAAATGCCAGGTTCAGTGATAGGACGCATCACCATACCCATTCCAGTTACCACAGCTTTGTCGCAAATTTCCATGTGACCATTAATCACACTTGCACCGCCAATTTGGCAATAGCGACCAATCTTAAGACTGCCGGCCATGATAACACCACCAGCCACCGCTGTATTGTCGCCAATCATAACGTTATGCGCAATCTGGCATTGATTGTCGATAATTACACCGTTACCGATAATCGTATCATCTAATGCTCCACGATCTATCGTGGTACAGGCACCGATCTCAACGCGATCGCCGATACGCACCGTGCCAAGCTGAGGGATTTTAATCCAATTACCGCGATCGTTAGCATAACCAAAACCATCAGCGCCGATAACTGTTCCTGACTGAATCAGACAATTCTCACCAATGTCAATTTGATGATAAACGCTAACGTTGGCCCATAAACGCGTGCCGGAACCAATTTTGGTAAATTTACCAACAAAACAGCCTGCACCGATGATAACGTTGTCGCCTAAAACAACGCCTTCTTCAATCACCGCATTGGCACCAACAGAAACATTGTTGCCTAGCTGAGCCGTCACATCGATCACCGCACTCGGCGCAATATCTTTTGCCGGAGCAGGGGTTGTATC
The DNA here is from genome assembly GCF_001655005.1 of Hafnia paralvei ATCC 29927. Classification (GTDB taxonomy): domain Bacteria; phylum Pseudomonadota; class Gammaproteobacteria; order Enterobacterales; family Enterobacteriaceae; genus Hafnia; species Hafnia paralvei. The sequence continues at coordinate 147,866 of NZ_LXET01000010.1, read as the reverse complement.
CATAATCTGTGCCATCAATGCATAGGTCAGGTAAGGATTTCTTACCACCAGTGCTGCTGATGTACAGAAAGGCAGATCCGCTTCAGTCAACACCACAGCGCCTGCATTGCAAGCAGCTAATTGTTCACGGTAGCGGCTGTTAGATAAAAAAGTGATTTGGTGCGATTTTGCTGAATGCATAGAAGCAACGCCGGTGATGACGATATCGCCATCACCGTGAAGCTCTGCATTCAACTGCTGAGCAAGGTCAGCAAGTCGAATTGAAGCCATGCCTTATTTAACCTGTTTCAGCACTTGTGCAGTGATGTCATTGGAAGAATCAGCATAAGCGACAGCATTTGCATCAATAACCAGATCGTAGCCTTTGTCTTTAGCAACGGTACGAACAGCATCCTGAATGCGGCTCAACAGCTTATTACGTTCTTCAGCCTGACGGCGACGATTATCCTGCTCAAAAGCCTGTGCTTTCTGAGAGAAAGCATCACGTTGTGCCATGATGTCTTTTTCCATCTTGGTACGATCGCTGGCTTTCATTGTAGAACCGTCACGTTGCAGTTTTTGCATTTTAGACTGCAGATCACGTTCTTGGCTCTGCAGTTCAGTTGCGCGGCTCTTGAACTCATTCTCCAGTTGCTTAGCAACGGTTGCACGCTGTGGCAACTGCTGGAAGATGCTGGATACGTTAACAATTGCAATCTTATCAGCAGCTTGTACGTTAGCAGAAACCGCTAATGCCATGCCCAGACCTGCCGCATATAACCACTTTTTCAATTTAGACTCCTTACCATCACCCATATGTGTCGACGACACGTATACCGCATAGGCACCGACCCATAGTGTCTCTCACAACGTCCATTATAAAAGAACGCTCTGAGTGGAACTTATGCATTATGGTATGAGGACGTATCCCCATACCTTATACAGTAGCTTTTATAGAGTAGCTTATTACCAAGTCTTACCGATGTTAAACTGGAACTGTTCCGCTTTATCACCGTCGTATTTCTTAACTGGTTGCGCGTACGAGAATACCAATGGACCCAGTGGAGACATCCACTGCAGAGCCAGACCAGCAGAAACACGAATATTGCTTGGATCGCTATAATCTGGCTGATTAGGATAAGCGCTCTTATCCCAATTAGTATCCCAAACGGTACCGGCATCCATAAAGATTGAAGTACGCAGAGAGTTAGCATATTTCTCGCCAACGAACGGCGTTGGAGTGATCAGCTCAACACTGGCCACAGCCATCGCGTTACCGCCCACGGCATCATCATCACTCGTTTTGCTCTGATCAACAGAACCATTAGGATTCAGATAAACGGCTTTAGGACCGATGTTATTCGATTGGAAACCACGTACCGAGCTAGAACCACCGGCATAGAAGTTTTCATAGAATGGCATCTCTTTACCGCCAAGCCCGTCACCGTAACCTAAGCGAGAACGTCCCATCACGACCCAAGAACGATCATCATCCAGCGGTAGATAGCTTTGGCTATCGAAGGTGAGTTTGTAGTACTCGTTATCGGAGCCTGGAATCGTCACCTTACCGTTTAGAGAAGCCTTCGTACCCTGAGTTGGGAAGAAGCCGCGGTCAACGTTGTTGTACGTCCACCCCAGAGACCATGTGAAGTCATCTGCCGTGTAGTCAGCCTTATCCGTATCATTAGGATTCTGGCCAACAGACTTCAAGTAACGCCACATCGCAACCTGTGGCTGCATGTCAGACAGGGAGTTATGGACATAACCTAAACCAGTACGCAGCGAGTTATTTTCGTTGATTGGGAACCCTAAGGTACCATCAAGGCCATAGCTGCTGTTGGTATAGTCAGACAGATCCGCATCATCAGCTTTAAAGTCGTTATAGAAAATACGACCGCCCAAGCTGACACCATCAACCGTGAAGTACGGGTTGGTCATCGAGAGTTCAGCATAGGTCTGGTAATCGTTCTTGGTACCACTAATACCAACGGTATTACCTGTACCCAACCAGTTTTCCTGCTGAACACCGACTTGGAAGCTGACACCACTTTCAGTACCGAAACCAACACCAAAGTTGAAAGTACCGGTATTACGTTCTTTCACTTTGTAAGTCACATCGACCTGATCCGGTGCACCTGGAACGCGTTGTGTATCAACATCAACGGTTTCAAAGTAACCGGTACGGTTCAAACGTTCTTTGCCTTGATCAACTAAGTCGCTACCCAGCCACGCACCTTCCATCTGACGCATTTCACGGCGCAAAACAGAGTCTTTGCTTGTGTCATTACCGACAAACTTGATATTACGTACGTAGTAACGGTTACCCGCGTCTACGTTCATATGCAACTTAACGGTTTTATCCGCATCGTTGATTTCAGGCTGAGTCTGAACTTTAGGATAAGCATAACCATAACGACCGAGGAGTTTCTTAACGTCATCCTCCATCTTGGTCACTTTCGCACCGTTATACAGCTCGCCTGGTTCAATTGTAGTCAAGCGATTGATATCAGTACTGTATCCAGCCATATTACCGTTGACTTCAACGCCGGTCAGTTTGTACTGATCGCCTTCGGTAATGTTAATGGTGATATAGATGCCTTTCTTATCTGGCGTTAAGCTGACCTGAGTCGAATCAATATTGAAGCGAGCATAGCCACGATCCAAATAGAAACTTCTCAGTGTTTCGAGGTCGCCCGAAAGTTTTTGTTTTTGATATTTACGGTCACCAACCAAGTTCCACCAAGGAACTTCGTCGCGCAGTTGGAAACGAGCAATCAATTCTTCAGAGGTGAACGCATGGTTCCCCACGATATTGATTTGCTGAATCTGAGCGGATTTACCTTCGGTAAAGACCAGTTTCAAGTCAACACGGTTACGTGGCAGAGGGGTAACCACCGCTTTAACCGACGCACTGTATTTACCGACGCTGTAGTAGAAATCTTCCAAACCTTTTTCAATGCTGGAAAGCATTGTACGGTCCAGAGCTTCGCCTACACGCACGCCAGAAGCCTCAAGGTTCTGCTTCAGCATGTCGTCTTTTACAGACTTGTTACCCGAAAAGGTAATACTCGCGATCGTAGGACGTTCCTTAACCTGCACGATCAAGTTATCACCATCACGCAGCACCCGAACATCTTCGAAGTTGCCGGTCGCATATAATGCGCGAATAGTGTTACTGAGATCTTCATCGCTGACGGTATCGCCAACGCGAACCGGCATGTTAAGTAACGCCGCACCGACGGCGACCCGCTGCAGGCCTTCGAAATGAATATTTTTCACTACGAATCCATCTGCACCGTATACGGTTGCGCTGCCAAACAGCAGCGACGCTATGAGCAACTTTTTCATCGCCATCGTTGTTATGCGTTCTTCCTAACCTAAATCCCGTCCCTTAAAGGCGCGAGAAATCATTGAAAAGTGCAAGCCCCATCAACAACACCAGTAAAATAGAACCGATGCGGTAACTGAAGTCTTGAACTCGCTCGGAAACCGGCCCCCCTTTTAGCTTTTCAATCGCTAAGAAGAGCAAGTGACCACCATCAAGTACTGGGAGTGGGAACAGGTTAATAATTCCTAAATTGACGCTGATTAACGCCAAAAACATTAGGTAATACACTAACCCATACTCCGCTGACATCCCTGCGCCCTGCGCGATCGAAATCGGCCCACTCAGGTTATTCAGCTTTACATCACCAGTAATTAGTTTGCCTATCATAGAGACCGTAAGCTTCATCAACTGCCAAGTTTTATCACTGGCCTGATAAATCGCCATAAACGGCCCATATTGTCGAATCGTTTTATACTCTTCAGGTAATGGAATCACTTTTGGCGCAACGCCAGCAAAGCCTTCGATTTTACCTGCACCAACAGATTTACTGTCTGGTGTTAAATGCACTGATTGGGTATTTCCATTGCGCTCGACTTCCACCGCAATGCTTTCGTTAGGGCTTTCGCGAACCAGCTTAACGAAAGTTAACCAGTTTTTTAATGGCTGACCATCGACTTTAACGATCCTATCGCCGACTTGCAAACCCGCTTTCTGAGCAGCAGAGTCCTTCTGAACTTCAGCTAAAATCGGCTCAATCTGTGGCCCACGTGGCATAATACCCAACGCAACAACCGGATCTTGCTTATCTGGCTCAAACTGCCAATGAGTTAAATCCAGAGTTTTCCGCGTCGTATTTTCGCTGCCAAACGGAGCGACTTCAACCGTCGTCTCTTTAGACCCGATTTTCCCCACCAGTGCCAAGCGAACTGCATCCCAATCAGGCGTTTCGATACCTGCAACGGACTTTAGTTCCAATCCTGGTGAAATATCTGCCTGAGCAGCGACAGATTGGGGAACAATCTCACCAATAACCGGACGAACACTGGGGACTCCGATGACAAAAACTAACCAGTAAGCGACGATGGCAAATAGGAAGTTAGCAATAGGCCCTGCGCTCACGATCGCTGCTCGCTGCCAAACCGTTTTATTATTAAACGCTTGGTGGCGATACTCTGGGGCAACAGTCTCTACCCGCTCATCGAGCATCTTGACATAGCCACCAAGTGGGATCAGCGCAACTACGTACTCGGTTCCACTGCGGTCAATGCGTCGCCATAAAGCTTTACCAAAGCCAATAGAAAAGCGCTCTACTTTCACCCCACAGCGACGAGCGACCCAAAAATGGCCGAATTCATGAACCGTGATCAACACCCCAAGCGCCACTAAAAACGCAATCAGGCTCCAGAGTATATTGGTCATTGGCAAGCTCCCTGTCTCAAGCAGACTAGTAAAACACTAACAGCATAAGACATGCAAACACTGGTACTGCCGCAGTCAAACTATCAATACGATCCAGAACACCACCATGTCCAGGGATCAGATGACCACTATCTTTAATACCGGCCTCGCGTTTGAACATGCTTTCAGTCAAATCGCCTAACACCGACACTAATGCGGCCACAATTGAACAAATCAGTAGGGTTTTGGGATTTATGGAGAGCGGTGCATACAAACCAAATCCCCAGGAAATAAGCGCTGAGGTGATCAAACCACCAATAAAACCTTCCCATGTTTTGCCTGGGGAAACTTTTGGTGCCAGCTTATTTTTGCCAAATAGCTTGCCGAACATGTAAGCACCAGAGTCTGCGCCCCACACAAGGAACATGACATACAGCAACCACCATGCCCCTTGGTAGTGATCGGTTTCATAGCCATGCTGGCGTAGCGCAATCATTCCCCAAAAGAACGGGATAATCGTCGCGGCGCCAAAAATAATTTTCAGCACGCGTGAATGCTTCCACCAGCTTGCAGATTTTGGATAGAACAACACGAGTAACAACGCAACAATCCACCAGACAACGGCTGTCCATAGCGAACCGGCTATGAGCGGAAGATGCACGCTACGGTTGAATTCAGGCAGGCTAAGCAGCATTGCAGCCAGTACTAAGCCACAGATCACCGCCCCCCAGATACGCTGCGAGTTTGTCGTAAACCCAGCAAGTTGTCCCCACTCCCAAGCGGCCAGCATACATATGACTAAAGTCACTATCGCAAAACCAACGGGAGGTAATAAAAACAGCGCCGCAATGACAATTGGCACCAAAATTAAAGCGGTTATAATGCGAGACTTCAGCAAGAGATCCCCCTATGGCGCATCAGGTGCGTTGATAGGTGTAGTTCCTCCGAAGCGGCGCTCGCGTTGTGCAAATGCATTAAGTGCACCTTCAAAGGTAAGTTCATCAAAATCAGGCCACAGCACGTCCGTAAAATAAAACTCGGAATATGCAATTTGCCACAGCAAAAAGTTGCTGACCCGATGCTCTCCACCGGTCCGAATGACGAGGTCAACCGGAGCCAGATCGTGTAAGCAAACTTGCTGGCTTAACAAGTCTTCAGTGATATCGTCAGGCTGAAGAACTCCGGCCTTAACTTGAGCAGCCAACGTTTTCACGCCCTGCATGATATCCCATCGCCCACCATAATTAGCGGCAATATTTAACGTTAGCCCATCATTATTTTCAGTTAATTGCTCAGAACGACGAATGCGTTCCTGTAAGCGAGAGCTAAAGCGACCAATATCACCGATAATTTTCAGACGCACATTGTGCTTATGCAAGCTTTTCACTTCACCGTCTAATGCACGAATGAACAACTCCATTAGAGCGCTCACTTCATGCTCAGGGCGGTTCCAGTTTTCACTGCTAAACGCATACAACGTTAACGCCTTGATGCCATGGCTAACGGCGAAACGTACGGAACGACGTACCGATTTCACCCCAGCTTTATGACCAAATACACGCATTTTGCCCTGACGCTTCGCCCAACGTCCATTGCCGTCCATAATGATAGCGACGTGCTGTGGACCACAGACTATCCCGTCAGTCATTGGTGATTGAGTGGAAGACATACGTGTAATCAATTCCTCAAAAGCATGGTGCTAAAGTAAAACTCATCTGCAAGCTCAACCTAGCCCACGCGACATCAATTGCACAAACTGAACCGAGTATTAAACAACCAAGTGTTTCATGCGCAAAAAAGCCGTGTACAAGTCACGGCTAACCAATAAATCAGCAGCAAAATCAAAATACTTAACAGACTAAACATCTCGACCCGCTGAAAGTCGCCGCAAACTATATCATTTCACCCGAAAGGCCACAAACTACCTACACAGTGAATAGCTGATCTATATCCGAAAGTTTGCACACAATCTGCCAGCAACCTCTCGAGCTTGGCGATCAATATCCAAAACCTCCGCCACACTTTGTGGCTCACGGCAAGATAACGCCGACAATACATCTTGGTTCAGCGCCGCAATGTCAGTGAAGCGAATTTTTTCATGCAAAAACGCGTCAACGGAGATTTCGTTCGCTGCGTTTAGCGCCGTCGTCGCCGCCTGTCCTGCACGTGAAGCATCAATTGCTAGTTGGAGACAAGGATAGCGCACCCTATCAGGTTGCTCGAATGTTAATGCACCAATTTTACAGAAATCGAGAGGTTCAACACCCGTTTCAACACGGTTTGGGTAAGCCATCGCATGGGCAATCGGAGTGCGCATATCAGGAGAACCTAACTGCGCGATCACGCTACCATCGCGGTAACGTACCATTGAATGAATCACAGATTGGGGATGGATGATCACTTCCATCTCTGATTCAGAGGCGTTAAACAACCAACGAGCCTCAATATATTCCAAGCCTTTATTCATCATGGTTGCTGAATCGACAGATATTTTTCGTCCCATCGACCAATTGGGGTGTGCACAGGCTTGATCTGGAGTAACGGCTGCAAAGTCCTTCAGCGGTAACTGACGGAATGGGCCGCCAGATCCGGTAAGAACGATACGTGAAATACCGTGATCGCTTAACGAAGCAAAGCCAAGATTGTGCTGTACCCCTTCAGGCAGGCTTTGGAAAATAGCGTTATGCTCGCTATCGATAGGTAAAAGCTGAGCCTTACTCTGCTTCAACGCATCCATAAACAGCCGACCGCAGGTTACCAAGGCTTCTTTATTAGCAAGCAGAACCTGCTTGTTTGCTTTGATAGCAGCCAACGTCGGCATCAGACCGGCAGCCCCCACAATGGCAGCCATGACCTGATCGACATCATCCAGAGCGGCTAGATCGCACGCAGCTTGTTCGCCAGCGCTAACCTCAATATCCCCTAACCCTGCATCGATGAGACGCAGACGGAGAGCCTGAGCAGCATTTTCGTCAGCCATCGATACGTAGCGCGGAGCAAACTCGACGCACTGCTGGAACATGACATCAACGTTTTTACCCGCTACCAGCGCGGTAACGCTAAAATCATCGGGATTTGCTCGCACTACAGCCAACGTGCTAGTGCCAATAGAACCGGTAGAACCAAGAATAGTCAGTTGCTTCATGAGGGTCTTCTGAATAACTGTTTAGAACAGGAGATACATCAGTCTGAAACGAAGGTCGCGGCTTGTCTATGAGAATTAGCCCGTCTTCAGCAATAGTCTGGTATTTCCCGAATAGCCAAAAAAACAAAAGCGCCGCCGGAGCGACGCTTTTTTCAAGCCAGAGCAGAATTAAACTTCCATCAACTCTTTTTCTTTGTCAGCTAACGCGGAATCAATCTTTTTGATCATCACGTCAGTCATTTTCTGCACTTCGTCCTGAGATTTGCGATCTTCGTCTTCGCTGATTTCTTTATCTTTCAGCAGAACTTTGACTTTATCGTTAGCGTCACGACGTACGTTACGTACAGATACGCGGCCCTGCTCTGCTTCAGCGCGAACCAATTTAATCAGGTCCTTACGGCGCTCTTCAGTCAGTGCTGGCAATGGCACACGAATAACTGCACCCGCTGACATTGGGTTCAGGCCCAAATCAGATGCCATAATCGCTTTCTCTACTGCAGCAGACAGAGAACGGTCGAACACCGTAATGGCCAATGTGCGAGAGTCTTCAGCGACAACGTTAGCAACCTGACGTAGAGGTGTCGCAGAACCATAATATTCTACAGAGATGCCATCCAGCAGGTTCGGATGAGCACGACCGGTGCGGATTTTACTGATGTTTGATTTAAATGCTTCAACACATTTATCCATGCGTGTTTCAGCATCTTTTTTGATTTCGTTAATCACGTTGCGAACCCTTGAAAACGGTTAATTAAACTGACGCTTCATCGTGAGAAACGTCGATATATTTTCAATCCAGCGTAACTGGCAAGAAAGTCCTGCACAATGCTCATGACAGTAAAACTGCCAGAGAGCCTTATAAACCGAACCTTCCTCGTTCGTAGAGCGCCGTTATGCTGCTAAAAAGTCACACCGATTATTTAGAAATCAGCGTACCTTCTTTCTCACCCATGACGACGCGACGCAAAGCTCCCGGCTTATTCATGTTAAATACACGAATCGGCAGGTTATGGTCACGAGCCAGAGTGAAAGCTGCCAAATCCATGACTTTCAGTTCTTTTTCCAAGACATCCTGATAGGTCATCTGATCAAACAGCGTTGCGTCTGGGTTAGTTACCGGATCGGCTGAGTATACGCCATCAACTTTTGTCGCTTTCAGTACAACGTCAGCTTCAATTTCAATGCCACGCAGGCAAGCAGCAGAGTCAGTTGTAAAGAATGGATTTCCCGTACCGGCAGAGAATATGACCACTCGGTTGTTACGCAACAGACTGATAGCTTCAGCCCAGCTGTAGTTATCACAAACGCCATTCAGCGGAATTGCAGACATCAGACGCGCGTTAACATAGGCACGATGCAGCGCATCACGCATTGCCAAACCGTTCATCACCGTTGCCAACATCCCCATGTGGTCGCCAACAACGCGATTCATACCCGCCTGAGCCAAACCGGCACCACGGAACAGATTACCGCCGCCGATCACAACACCGACTTGAATTCCTAATTCGACCAGCTCTTTCACTTCCTGAGCCATACGATCCAGTACGCTTGCATCGATGCCAAAACCTTCTGCACCTTGCAGGGCCTCACCGCTAAGCTTGAGCAGGATACGCTGATATACGGGTTTGGAGTTGGTTGCCATGGTGTTCTGTCCTAAGAAGCAGTCAATAAATTGTCGGAGGTATTTCAATGCACGGTCGTAACCGATCATTGGGATACATTCTAGTGCTGGCTGGATACTTACTAGTGTAAACCTTTCTACATTGAACTTCGTCGAACGTTTTCAGGTTTATTCAACGTTACATAAAACAATGGAACCACCATCACGGCGGTTCCATTTGAAGGCGATTAAGCGCCTTTAGTCATTGATGCAACTTCTGCAGCAAAGTCTACGGTCGCTTTTTCGATACCTTCACCCACTTCGAAGCGGATGAAATTGGTAACGTCAGCGTTGTGCTCTTTCAGCAACTGGCCCACAGTTTTGCTTGGGTCCATAACGAAAGCTTGACCCGTCAGAGAAACTTCACCGGTGAATTTCTTCATGCGGCCTTCAACCATTTTCTCTGCGATTTCTTTCGGCTTACCAGACTGCATCGCGATGTCTAACTGAACTTGGTACTCTTTTTCTACCACTTCAGCAGATACGTCTTCTGGCTTAACGAATTCAGGCTTGCTTGCAGCAACGTGCATTGCCAATTGCTTAGCCAGTTCTTCATCAGCGCCTTTAGCAGCAACCAGAACACCGATGCGAGCACCGTGCAGGTAGCTAGCCAGTACGTCGCCTTCCAGAGAGGCAACACGACGGATGTTGATGTTCTCACCGATTTTCGCAACCAGCGCTACACGTTCTTCTTCGAACTGTGCTTTCAGAACTTCAACGTCAGTAATTTTGCCTGCAACAGCAGCATCCAGCACTTTCTCAGCGAATGCCTGGAAACCACCATCTTTAGCAACGAAGTCAGTCTGGCAGTTAACTTCCAGAATCACACCGTAGTTGCCAACGATCTTGGTTTTGATCACGCCGTCAGCAGCGACGTTGCCTGCTTTTTTCGCAGCTTTGATTGCGCCAGATTTGCGCATATTCTCGATTGCCAGCTCGATGTCGCCTTGGGCTTCGGTCAGCGCTTTTTTACAATCCATCATGCCTGCGCCAGTACGTTCACGCAGTTCTTTTACCAGGGTGGCGGTAATTTCAGCCATTGTATTTTCCTCGGTGGTCTCGTCGTGAAGAGCGAACCTCACGGAGACTGGTTCTCTCATCTAGGGATTGGTTCTTTATATCGCCGTGATAAAAAGGCGATTTTTACAAAGAAAGGGGGGGCCATAAAGGCCCCCTAACCAACATATTTCAATACCTGGTTAATAAGGGCTATACCTTCTTATTTGGCGCTGCTGCTGTGTTGGCGGCAACTCCAAAGCTCTTGGGTATAAGCTTGCGCTTGCCTTATTATTCAGCTTCTACGAAGCTTTCTTCCGCTTGGGTAGCCAGATCCTGAGAACGGCCTTCGCGAACAGTTGCCGCTACAGCGTTCAGGTACAGGCTTACTGCACGGATTGCGTCATCGTTACCAGGGATAACGAAGTCAACGCCGTCCGGATCGGAGTTGGTATCAACGATAGAGAATACCGGGATACCCAGGTTGTTGGCTTCTTTAATCGCGATGTGTTCGTGATCGGCATCAACTACGAACAGAGCGTCTGGCAAGCCACCCATGTCCTTGATACCGCCCAGGCTGTTTTCCAGCTTGGCCAGTTCACGAGCGCGCATCAGCGCTTCTTTTTTGGTCAGTTTTTCGAAGGTGCCATCCTGAGACTGGGTTTCCAGATCTTTCAGACGCTTGATGCTCTGACGAACGGTTTTCCAGTTAGTCAGCATACCGCCCAACCAGCGATGGTTCACGAAGAACTGGTCGCAGCTGTTAGCAGCTTCTTTTACCGCTTCGCTTGCAGCGCGCTTAGTACCAACGAACAGGATTTTGCCTTTACGAGCAGAAATCTTCTGCAACTCAGCCAAAGCTTCGTTGAACATTGGAACAGTTTTTTCAAGGTTGATGATGTGAACTTTGTTACGTGCACCGAAGATGAAAGGCTTCATTTTCGGGTTCCAGTAACGGGTCTGGTGACCAAAGTGTACACCAGCCTTGAGCATGTCGCGCATGGAAACAGTTGCCATGATTAAACCTCTATATAAAGTTTGGGGTTAAGCCTCCACATATCCCATGAGCCGACCCAGCAAGGCATTTGTCCGAAGACTCATCCTGCAAGGCACCCCGGCGCACGTGCCGATATGTGTGTGTTGTTGTCGTTTCTTTGCAAAGAATACAAATAACACAATTGAGATTTACAGCTTCCCTATCGGCCTCATTAATGAAAACAGATATAAGAACTGCGGCGCGCTTTATACCATAAACCAGCCACAGACTCCACCTTTTGTTGCATTTTGAGCCCACGGTTATCGTAGGATTTGGCAGCGGTTACGAGGACTGTTACCATGTTCAGCAATTGATTCTCATTGTCGATTTCACGACACCTGCGGACATATATTTCATGGCAATCTCAATAAAAACACCTGAACAAATCGAAAAAATGCGCGTTGCTGGGCGACTGGCGGCGGAAATTCTAGAAATTATCGAGCCATACGTGGTTCCCGGTGTTAGCACCGGTGAACTCGATCGTATCTGTGATGATTACATTACCCAAAAACAGCAAGCGATCTCCGCCTGCTTGGGGTATCACGGCTATCCGAAATCCGTTTGTATCTCTGTAAACGAAGTGGTCTGCCACGGTATTCCTAGCGATGAAAAAATCTTGAAAGACGGTGACATCGTCAACATCGACGTTACCGTTATTAAAGACGGCTGGCATGGTGATACTTCCAAGATGTTCATCGTTGGCAAGCCAACCATTCTTGGTGAACGTCTATGCCGCATCACGCTGGAAAGCCTTTATTTAGCGCTGAAAATGGTTAAACCAGGTATCCGCCTGCGCACCATCGGTGCCGAGATCCAGAAGTTTGTTGAATCTCATGGTTTCTCCGTCGTACGTGAATACTGCGGCCACGGCATCGGCGAAGTGTTCCATGAAGAGCCTCAGGTTCTACATTACAATGCTGATGATGGCGGAGTAGTACTACAGAAAGGCATGACCTTTACCATTGAGCCGATGGTTAACGCTGGTGATTACCGCATCCGTACCATGAAAGATGGCTGGACGGTGAAAACCAAAGATCGCAGCCTGTCGGCACAGTACGAGCATACTATTGTGGTGACAGATAATGGCTGTGAGATTTTGACCCTACGCGAGGAAGAAACCGATCTCCCACGCGTTATCGTTCACGAGAACGTATAACTCGCCGAGCTCTCAACGGGTCAAATTCAGCTCAAACAAAATCGCTGACAAATAATTGCCGTCACAGAGCTAACACCGTTCACTTAAGCTCGATTTTAGGGGGAGCACACCGATGGGGTCGTAGCGGCGTAAACCGCCCCGTGGTGTGCTAGCCCCGTGTATTTCGATCACTCAACCGAACGGAGTTAGCCTCAGAGCGGCTTTTTTTGTGTCTATAATAAATCGATAAATAATTCCATACGCCATCAAAGCCAAAGAAAAACGCTTATCTTTTTGTATCCCAAACATCCCCCCATAAAAAAAACACTAAACTGACATTATTAAACCTAATATTTATAATTCACTGATACGTAAAGAATTAATTCCATTCTTTAAATTAAGTCGCGAGTGGATTTACCAATTTAAACCGATTACTTTTATTGTATGTTTATTTAGGAGGGGCAAACTTATGTTTCCTGACTGGCTACAATCATTAGCTCTATTTTGGTTATTCAGCGCATTAATTTCGTCAGTTATTATTTATTTGGACATTACGTTTAATCGCCCGCAACCCATGAAAATAATGGTGCTTGCATGGTCAATTAATGCTTTGTATTTCAGCGTTATTGCTTTGGTTGCTTACTTTTGGTTTGGGCGTGCTAAACCTCATACGATGCCAATGATGGAACATCATATGCAGGGGATGGATATGGATATGCCAAGCAAACCCATTACTTGGAAAGGCATATTCACAGTAAGTACCCACTGCGGCGCGGGGTGTACATTGGCCGATATTATCGGTGAGGTCCTCGTATTCTTCATACCCGTGACGCTGGCAGGCAGCGCCGTTTTCGGTAGCTGGGGGCTCGATTTCGTTTTAGCGCTGCTACTGGGTATATTCTTTCAATATTTACCAGGCAGGGAAATGGGGCTAGCGCCAAAAACGGCGTTGAAGAAAGCCATTCAGGCCGATATTTTGTCACTAATCAGTTGGCAAATAGGGATGTATATCTGGATGGCAATCGTGCTGTTCGGTATTTTTACACCAACGATGCCGCGTGACAGCGCCGTTTATTGGTTCATGATGCAGATTGCTATGATATTTGGCTTTATGACCGCTTACCCAGTCAATGGATTACTGTGCAAAAAAGGCATCAAGCATGTGATGTAATACATCCCGCTAGCGCTGAACTTTTTACCTCTTAAAACGCTCCGTATCGCCCTCGAGCGTTTTTTATTGTGTCACATCTATTTGGAGCCCCTCGTACAGTCCCATCGGCTTTGGCATCATCCTCTAAACCAGACTTCAGATTGATACCATTATATCTTGTCTTGTAGCGAACTAAATCAGCGTCCACTGAGGGCTAAAACCGAGTATATTATAGTTTGCTTTATATTCAGCTTAATGCAGTGTATTGAATATGAGGCTAATAACCTTCTGTTTTTAAAAGACTACACAGATAATTTGTGACGTCTTATTATACTCTATAGCCCGAATAAGACGACTAGGGGAGATGCGATGCCCATTCCACATCCAACGTTATTGGATCCCATGATTGAACCACTGATTCAGCCCCCCTCCCCTGACAACTTCGCGGCGTCCGACCTTGAGTGTGCACCACTAAAACAATCGCTTGAGCGTTTTCAGCAGTGGATGTCTGCCGCATTTCAGGCTGGAGAGTCTGCGGAATCATTGATTGCCGCTCGTACTCTCTATATCGATCGTCTACTGACACGTTTGTGGATCCATCTCGGTTTTAAAGAACGCCAAGGCATAGCGCTGATCGCGGTTGGGGGTTATGGCCGCGGCGAATTACACCCACTTTCTGATATTGACCTTCTCATTCTGAGCCAAACCTCACTGGATGACCCCGACGCACAGCGCATCAGCGAATTGATTACGCTGTTATGGGATCTCAAGTTGGAGGTCGGACATAGCGTACGTACACTAGATGAATGCCTGCAAGAAGGCCTTTCTGACCTCACGGTGGCAACCAACCTGATTGAATCGCGGCTGGTTTATGGCGACGTAGCGTTATTCTTACAATTGCAAAAACAAATTTTCAGCGACGAATTCTGGCCATCACCTAAGTTTTTCGATGCCAAAATTCAAGAGCAGAAAGACCGCCACCAGCGCTACCACGGCACCAGCTATAACCTTGAACCGGATATCAAAACCAGCCCCGGCGGGCTGCGTGATATTCATACTTTGCTGTGGGTTGCACATCGTCATTTCGGCGCGACCTCCATGAATGAAATGGTCGGTTTCGGTTTTCTCACCGAAGCCGAGCGCGATGAGCTCAACGAATGCCAAAGCTTTCTATGGCGCATCCGTTTTGCCCTGCATTTGGTTCTCAATCGCTACGATAACCGCCTGCTGTTTGATCGCCAATTTAGCGTCGCACAGCTATTAGGCTACGAAGGCGAAGGTAATGCGCCCATTGAGCGCATGATGAAGGATTTTTATCGCATGACGCGTCGCGTTGGCGAGCTCAACCAAATGCTGTTACAGCTGTTCGATGAAGCTATTCTCGCGCTGGAAACCAATGAAAAACCACGCCCACTCGATGATCACTTCCAGCTACGCGGCAACCTTATCGATCTTCGCGATGCAGAAACCTTCATGCGCAATCCTGTCACCATTTTACAAATGTTCTACGTGATGGCAAAAAATCAGGAGATAACCGGGATTTATTCAACAACCCTGCGGCATCTGCGTTACGCCCGTCGTCACCTTGCTCAGCCGCTGTGTGATTTACCTGAGGCACGCAAACTGTTTATGGCGATACTGCGTCATCCCGGGGCAGTGAATCGTGCTCTGTTGCCAATGCACCGCCACAGCGTACTGTGGGCTTATATGCCGCAGTGGGGAAAAATCGTCGGTCAAATGCAGTTCGATCTGTTTCATGCCTATACGGTGGACGAGCACACCATGCGCGTGCTACTCAAACTAGAAAGTTTCTCCGATGAAAATACACGCCAGCGCCATCCGCTGTGCGTAGAGCTTTATCCGCGTTTACCACAGCCAGAATTGTTACTTCTCGCTGCGCTCTTCCACGATATTGCCAAAGGACGCGGTGGCGACCACTCTATTCTCGGCGCACAGGACGTGCTCGAATTTGCCCAACTACACGGCCTAAACTCTCGCGAAACGCAGTTGGTTTCATGGCTGGTACGCTGTCACCTACTCATGTCGGTCACCGCTCAGCGCCGCGATATTCAAGATCCTGCGGTCATCCAGCAATTTAGCGCTGAAGTACAGAGTGAAACCCGACTGCGCTATTTGGTGAGTCTCACCGTGGCCGACATTTGTGCCACCAACGAAACGCTATGGAATAGCTGGAAACAAAGCCTGTTGCGCGAGCTCTATTTCGCCACCGAAAAACAGCTACGCCGCGGCATGCAAAATACGCCAGACATGCGTGAGCGGGTTCGCCATCACCGCTTACAGGCGCTGGCATTATTGCGTATGGACAATATTAACGAGGAGGCACTGCACCACATCTGGAGCCGCTGCCGCGCTGATTATTTCCTGCGCCACAATCCCAACCAACTGGCGTGGCACGCTCGTCATTTGCTCAAGCATGATGCTAGCAAGCCGCTGGTCCTCGTCAGCCATTTGGCCACACGTGGCGGCACCGAGATTTTTATCTACAGCCCCGATCGCCCTTATCTGTTTGCTGCCGTTGCCGGTGAGCTAGATCGCCGCAACCTGAGTGTTCATGACGCGCAGATCTTCACTAACCGCGATAACTTTGCCATGGACACCTTCGTCGTGCTTGAGCCAGACGGTAGCCCTCTAGCACAGGATCGTCACGCCACCATCAAACACTCGCTAGAGCAGGCGTTAACTCAACAACATTACCGCCACCCGCGCACGCGCCGCCCATCACCAAAACTCCGTCACTTTACGGTGCCTACTGAGGTCAGTTTCCTGCCGATGCACAACGAGCGCCGTAGTTATATGGAGCTGGTCGCTTTGGATCAGCCTGGATTATTGGCGCAGGTGGGAGAAGTATTTGCCGAAATGGGGTTGTCGCTACACAGTGCTCGAATTACCACCATCGGCGAGCGGGTTGAGGATTTATTTATTCTGGCAGACGGCGAACGTAAAGCATTAAGCATTAAAATGCAGTCAGAATTGGCTCAGCGGTTGACAGAGGCCCTCGATCCAACCGATAAAGGATGATGTATTTTTTGTGATATATGCCTAAATAATTCGAGTTGAAGTGATACGGCAAATTTGTGAGTCCCCAGCAGCATCGCTAACGATGTCACTGGGGAACAACGCATCGACAACTTGAAGTATCAAGGGTATACGTCAATTAATCTTCGGGAATAGAACAAATATGCAGCAGTTGCAAACTCTTATTGAAAATGCCTTCGAGCGCCGCGCGGATATCACTCCGGCTAACGTAGACAACATCACGCGTGAAGCGGTTAATCAGGTTATTGCACTATTAGACTCTGGCGAACTCCGCGTCGCTGAGAAAATTAACGGTGAATGGGTTACTCATCAATGGCTGAAAAAAGCCGTACTGCTCTCTTTCCGCATCAACGATAATAAGCTGATGGAAGGCGCTGAGACTCGCTTTTACGATAAAGTTCCAATGAAGTTTGCTGACTACGATGAAGCTCGTTTCCAGCGCGAAGGCTTCCGTGTCGTGCC
The DNA here is from genome assembly GCF_001655005.1 of Hafnia paralvei ATCC 29927. Lineage (GTDB taxonomy): Bacteria > Pseudomonadota > Gammaproteobacteria > Enterobacterales > Enterobacteriaceae > Hafnia > Hafnia paralvei. The sequence goes on along the minus strand of NZ_LXET01000010.1, from coordinate 130,520 downwards.
ACCAGCAAGCGTCCGCCAAGGTGCATTTATCGCCCGCAACACCGTGCTGATGCCTTCTTATGTGAATATCGGTGCTTACGTTGACGAAGGCACCATGGTTGATACTTGGGCAACCGTAGGTTCTTGCGCGCAGATTGGTAAGAATGTTCACCTGTCTGGCGGCGTAGGTATTGGCGGCGTTTTAGAGCCTTTACAGGCTAACCCTACCATCATCGAAGATAACTGCTTCATCGGCGCACGTTCCGAAGTCGTTGAAGGCGTTATCGTTGAAGAAGGCTCGGTGATTTCCATGGGCGTTTACTTGGGCCAAAGCACTAAGATCTACGACCGTGAAACTGGCGAAGTTCATTACGGGCGCGTTCCGGCAGGCTCGGTGGTTGTTTCTGGCAACCTACCGTCTAAAGATGGCAAATACAGCCTGTACTGTGCAGTTATCGTGAAGAAAGTAGACGCGAAAACTCGCGGTAAAGTCGGTATTAACGAGCTGTTACGCAGTATCGACTAACACAACATTGATAGCGGGCCATCAGCCCGCTATTTTTTTATCTGTCACTTTGCACTGACAGAGTGATACGCCACGCAGATTTAATGGATGCCGTTATTTAGTCTATATTTCATCTTCTCATGAAAGATACCAAAGGTGCCTCTATGTATGACAACCTGAAAAGCTTGGGGATTAATCAACCCGAAGAGATTGACCGCTACAGCCTTCGTCAGGAGGCCAATAACGACATACTGAAGATTTATTTCCGTAAAGATAAAGGCGAGTTTTTTGCCAAAAGCGTGAAGTTCAAATATCCACGCCAACGCAAAACTATCGTGGCCGATAATGCAGGGCAAGGTTACAAAGAGATCCACGAAATTAATCCTAACCTTCGCTATGTCATTGATGAGCTCGATCAGATCTGCAAACGCGATCAGGTAGAAGTCGATCTGAAACATAAGATCTTGGACGATCTACGTCATCTTGAAAGCGTAGTGGCGAATAAAATCGCCGAGATTGAGGCTGATCTGGAGAAGTTGACGCAGAAGTAGGCATCCAAGTAAGACGACACTTCTATACTAGAGCAGTGAAGGGTTTCGTCCGCCCATCAGCATTTGTGTTTCTATGAACCCGCTAGTGTAGGCGTCGTCCGACGAGAGGTTGCCAGCGCGCAACCTCTCGACTCTCGCACTTTTACCGCGTCGTTTGGCCGACCGGTCTCAGAGCGCACATCCCTGTGCGCCTTCGACCTACCGCCATCTTCCTGATAGCGGTCCTATCATGCATTTCATTCAACACGAAAAAGACAAAGCAATATTGTTTTGTTTGTGTCTTTTTAATTGTTTAAGTCTTGGTAGGGAGAGCCGCCGATACAAGGATGTATCGGCGGAGTTTGGGGCAGCCTGGATGGCCGATACCAAACCGGAGCGGAGATGGCATCTCGAATAAAAGCGCGCGAGTGCAGAGACCACGCGCAGGTGGTCTCTGCACGTACGCCTTCATCAGTGTATCAATGAAGCTCGGCATAGACGGGCGGGCGAAATATTACACTGTAGGAACATAATCAAGCCCCACCTACAATCTACTGAACCAACAACCCCCACTTCTCCACCCACGGCCCTGTCACGACCTCGGGCTCTGCATCTACCTGTGCATCCACTTCAAGAAGCTCGCCGATGCGCGTCGCTTTTTGCTCTTGCAGCAACTCATCAAACTGGTGGCCAGCACCACAGAAATGGGTGTAACTACTGTCGCCTAGCGCGATCAACCCGTAGCGCAGTTCTGGTTGGTAGCCAACGTTATCTCTCACCGCATGAAACAGCGGTGCGATAGAATCAGGTAAATCGCCTTGCCCCGTTGTTGACGTGACGATCAATACATAATGATTGCGGTAGAACTGCCACTCTTCTAGCGTTCCTTCCTCAAACAATTTCACATCGTGGCCCTGTGCCTTGAGGATATTCTCCGCGTCCTCTGCAGCCATCAATGCGTTGCCGTAAACCGTTCCAACAAAAATGCCAACCTGCGCCATAATGCTTTCCCTTTTAGTAAGAATTTACGCCGACGTTGTCTTACTCATCCTGACCGTAACTCACGAGAAACTCAACCCTTTCAAGGTCAGGGAGATACTCTTCCCAACCAAAATGCGCCATCATTCGTTGCCAACGATCGTCAAGCCCAGCCTGTAGGCAAAGTGGCTCTTCGGTAATCGGATGCTCTAAACACAGCTCACTGGCGTGCAACATCAAACCAGAACAGGCAAAGTGCTGAGACATCGCGCGATTCTGGCGTAGGTCCCCATGTTTGGTATCGCCAATAATCGGGTGGCGCAGATGTGCCATATGACGACGTAGCTGATGTTTACGGCCTGTCTCCGGTTTTAGCTCAATCAAGCTGTAACGCGCGGTTTGATACTTACCTACCGCAACCGGCATTTCCACCGTAGCCAAAGAACGATAGTGAGTAACAGCCGTTTGTGGTGCTTTATCAGGAGAGCTGAACTTATCTGCAATCTTGTCCAGCTCAGGTGTCAGGGCATAATCAATAACCGCCTCACCTTCTAAATAGCCTCGCACCACCGCATGATACGTTTTATTCATTTCACGCTGCTCAAACTGCTCAGACAGCATACGTGCCACCTCGCTGGATAGCGCCATCAGCAATACGCCAGATGTCGGCCGATCTAGACGATGCACGGGAAATACATGTTGACCAATCTGATCACGCAGCGTTTGCATCACAAATACCGTTTCATGGCGATCAAGCCAACTGCGATGAACTAACCAGCCCGCAGGCTTATTGACCGCAACAAGATGCTCGTCCTGATAAATAATATTAAGCATCAATTAGCATCTTCTTGATTCAGCATGTCATCCAACTGCTGAAGCAATACGATTAAGGGCTGAACCTCCTGCAGACGCTCTTTAAAGGCAACTTCAAAATAAGGGGCAATTGCAAAACGACGTGGCAATGGCGATTGACTATCGAGCAAAGCAAACATGCGTGGTAGCAATATCCACTGCAGCCATTGTTCTGGCGCCATGGTATCTACACAAAAAGGTTCTTTGCTTTCAAATGCCTGAGCATCAGGCGCACATTCCTGAGACAGATTTAAACTGTCCAACTGTTGCTCTATTTGCAGCAAATGTTGTCTGACTTTAGCGTATTCGCTCATGCTTTTCTCACTCATCTCTACAGGCGGGATACAAAATGGGGGCAAAGGATAGCATTGAAGGGAGTTCCCCCCAATAGGCTCTCTTGATAGGGTACTGCGGGATATAACGATTCTGTATGGGCAAAGAAAAAGGGCGTACTGTTTACACAGTACGCCCGGTTCGTTTTATAGCAATCCAGCTACTCATTGTGCTCCCTGCTCATCCATGAAAACTTTTCCGTATGGCTATCCATTTCCCAACAATCCGTCGACTCGTCCTACTTTCGTCCTGACGTTTCATCCTGCATCATCCAGATGCTGTTCCTCAGTCTTCCTGACCCGCCTGTTATCCTAACCGGCTCTCAATCTCCGTCCTGGAGGTGTCCTTTACTTCAATCCTGAAGTGTCCTTGGCCAACATCCTGTGGCACATCCTTTATCACTCTTCCTGAGTGTGTCCCTAGCTCCTTCCCGAAGCAACATCATCCTGATGTGTCCTGCTCCAACCGTCTTCCCTTCCGGTGAAACTAATATCGCTGATTCTTTCCCTTAAAACAATAAGGCTTTAAGGCTCACAGATGGCTTACACGGTGGAAAATATCAAATTAAAAACGTAATCCATTGATGTATAAGAATAAGTAAAATACAACTTACGCAAACTCTGCATAAATAAGCGATATATCCTACACGCCGTGTGAGAGATCTCTCACACGGCGACGGGCAACCGTGTAAGCCAACCTTACTTTTTGATGACTGGCTGCAAACGAGAAAGGAACTCCGACAATGATTCAGCCAGCACTTCTCGCTGTTTACTACCGAACTGCTCCAGCAAAACATTGCCCGTGAGGTTACAGAGGGAAACTAGCTGCAGCTCTGAATCTGTAGTCGCTAAAAACAACGTTGGCGATAGTTTCAAACGGCGTTGCGTCACAAGATGTCCAATTTGATTCTCTTGCAAACGCTGCAAATCATCTTCACTCCACACCTGAACTAAATCCAAATGCAGATCATCCAACGTGGCGCTCATATCACCGGCGTATTGTGAGGTAAAAAAGGGAACAATATCTTTATGCAATTGAATATCTAAAGCACGGGAAATACCGTTTAATCCGTCGGGAGCTGTCGCCAACAGAGCTTTCCAATAGACTTTCTCGTTCTCGGTGCGTACAACGCAGGGCGAAGCGACACCGTATAGCGCTTCACTATAAGGAAAATCGCCGGTTTCATTCTGCCAAACATTGATAAAACGGTGGGTAAACTCCGCTAATGCGGCAGAAACATCATGCACCATGTTTTCTCTCACTAAGGTAAACTATAAAGTATCTGCTGATTGTACCGTTCTTATTCAAACATAGGCCACATAATGTCATACCAAGATCACAAGGCGCTCTCCGGCTTAACCCTTGGCAAAGAAACCGAATACCGCGATCAATACGACGCAACCCTGCTCCAGCCGGTTCCTCGCAGCATGAACCGCGAGCCATTAGGACTTTATCCAGAAACTCTGCCTTTCCGTGGTGGCGATATTTGGACGCTGTATGAGCTGTCATGGCTCAATGCCAAAGGCTTGCCTCAGGTGGCCATTGCCGATGTTGAACTGGATGCCTTCAGCCACAATCTGATTGAATCAAAAAGCTTTAAGCTTTACCTCAACAGCTTCAACCAGACGCGCTTTGCAGACTGGAATGAAGTACAAACCACGTTACAGCGCGATCTGGCACACTGTGCACAGGGCAACGTTAGCGTACAGTTAATGTCGCTTGATAGCGTCGAAGGCCAAGCCATCGCATCATTTGACGGCGAATGTATTGATCATCAAGATATTGAAATCACCCACTACGAATTTAACGCTGAACTCCTTAAAAACGCCGCCAACAAGCAGGCTATCGTTGAAGAAACATTGGTGAGCCACCTGTTAAAATCCAACTGCCTTATTACTCATCAGCCTGATTGGGGCTCCGTGATGATTCAGTATCGTGGTCCAAAAATCGATCGCGAAGCATTACTACGCTATTTGGTGTCATTTCGTCATCACAACGAATTTCATGAACAGTGTGTTGAACGCATTTTCTGTGATATTCAGCGCTTCTGTCAGCCAGAAACGCTCAGCGTATATGCTCGCTATACCCGTCGCGGTGGCCTAGATATCAACCCTTGGCGCACAAATACTCCGTTCGTTGCACCAAAAAGCCGACTGGTTCGCCAATAAGCTTCGCAAAAATCGCAGAAGCTTACCGACTCTTACGTAAGAGTATTGGCAAAATCCAAAAGACAACGGTAAGGTGATTGAGGGGCGTAAAACGCGTTGTACCACAATAAACTACTGATGAATCAAGATACCTGCTTGGTTGATACGCTAGTTTTACGCCAGCTTTGAAGAATAATGTAAAAGGTAAAGTAGCTCATTAATTCCATTGCAAAACGTGTCAGGAACAACGGAAATCAACGGCCTCGCCACTGAACAGACATGCTAATCCTGATACAAACGCGGTAACCGCATCGGTAGATGTATAGGAGTGACTTTGATTACACATATCAGCCCACTTGGGTCTATGGATTTGTTGTCGCAGCTTGAAGTTGACATGCTAAAGCGTACAGCAAGCAGCGATTTATACCGTCTATTCCGCAACTGCTCCCTCGCCGTTCTTAACTCTGGCGCACAAACCGATAACAGCACCGAGCTTCTATCGCGATTTGAAAGTTTTGATATCAACGTATTACAACGCGAACGTGGCGTAAAATTGGAGCTGGTCAATCCACCTGAAGATGCTTTTGTTGATGGACAAATCATCCGCTCTCTACAGGCCAATCTGTTTGCCGTCCTGCGAGATATTTTGTTCGTTAACGGACAGATGAGCAGTAATGGCCGCTACCCACATCTCGATAGTAAAAATCCAGTTCATATTACGAACATGGTGTTCTCTATCTTGCGCAACGCCCGAGCGCTTCATGTGGGTGAAGAACCCAATATGATTGTGTGCTGGGGCGGACACTCGATTAACGAAATCGAGTATCTCTATGCTCGTAAAGTCGGCAATCAACTGGGACTGCGTGAATTAAACATCTGTACAGGCTGTGGGCCAGGCGCCATGGAAGCGCCAATGAAAGGTGCCGCCGTGGGTCACGCGCAGCAACGCTACAGAGATAGTCGCTTTATCGGTATGACAGAGCCATCCATCATCGCGGCTGAGCCACCAAATCCTTTGGTGAATGAACTGGTGATCATGCCAGATATCGAAAAACGTCTAGAAGCCTTTGTTCGCTTTGGTCATGGGATCATCATCTTCCCTGGCGGCGTAGGTACTGCGGAAGAATTACTCTATCTGCTCGGCATTTTGATGAATCCGGAGAACAAAGATCAGGTATTGCCGCTGATCCTGACCGGCCCAAAAGAGAGCGAAGATTACTTCCGCGTACTGGATGAATTCATCATGAGCACGCTAGGCGAAACTGCGCGTAAGCATTACACCATTATCATCGACGATCCGGCTGAAGTCGCCCGCCAGATGAAACGTGCGATGCCGAAGGTGAAGGAGAATCGTCGTCAAACCGGAGACTTCTACAGCTTCAACTGGTCGATAAAGATTGCTCCAGACTTACAGCTACCGTTTGAGCCAACGCACGCGAATATGGCCGATCTCAATCTGTATCCAGATCAACCTCCAGAGCAGCTAGCCGCATCGTTACGTCGAGCATTCTCAGGGATTGTGGCGGGTAATGTGAAAGAAATAGGCATCGCCGAAATTGAAAAACATGGCCCGTTTAAAATCCACGGTGACGCTAAGATGATGCAGCACATGGATCATCTGCTACAAGGCTTTGTCGCGCAGCATCGTATGAAACTGCCGGGAACCGCCTATGTACCTTGTTATGAGATTATCAAATAATCATCATTAACACTCTGGGCGGTGGAATGCCGCCCATTTTCTCTGTTCATCAGTAATTACCATGCAAATACACCTTCTGATCGTTGATGCCTTAAATCTCATTCGCCGCATTCATGCCGTTCAAGGCTCCCCCTGCGTTGTTGCCTGCCAGCACGCGTTACAGCAGCTATTGGCTCATAGCCAACCAACACATGCCGTAGCGGTTTTCGATGAGGACGATCGGGATAACAGTTGGCGTCATCAGGCATTACCCGATTACAAAGCGGGCCGCAGTGCTATGCCTGAAAACCTCGCAACGGAAATGCCAGCCATCCGTGAGGCCTTCGCTAAACTTGGCGTGCAGAGTTGGCACTCGGCTGGTAACGAAGCTGACGATCTCGCAGCGACTTTGGCTCATAAAATCGCGTTAACAGGGCATCAGGTCACTATTGTTTCGACGGATAAAGGTTATTGCCAATTATTAGCGCCTACGATTCAAATCCGCGACTATTTTCAAAAACGCTGGCTCGATTTACCTTTCGTAAAAAAAGAGTTTGGCGTGGAGCCCGAGCAGCTTACAGACTATTGGGGGCTAGCAGGGATCAGCAGCAGCAAGATATCAGGAATACCCGGTATAGGCCCTAAAGCAGCGGCTACGCTACTTAATGAGTTTGGTTCACTCTCTGCGATTTTTGAACAGATTGAAAACGTGCCAAGTAAATGGCGAAAAAAGCTGGAAGAACATCGCGAACAAGCCGAACTTTGCAAGAAAGTGGCCACGTTGCAAACTAACCTCACCATCAGCGGCAATTTGCAGCAACTGAGATTACCTTAAGTTATCACCTGCACATAAAGCAGTAGTTTTCAGCTCACCGAGCAAAAAGGAGCCTTTCGGCTCCTTTCGTGTATCAAAGAAATGCTGGATATATCACTTAACCGTTATGGCTATTCTTAAGCTGCATACGACGATTAAGTTCACGCTCATCCCGACGACCAGGAATGGCGCCCCAAATTCGGCGCACGTGTACCGTAATTTCTTCGCGATCATGATAGAGCTGCTTCGCTGCAATTTGCGCATTAATGCCATTATCTTTTAGCGTTTGCGCAAGTATCGCCAGATTTTGGCTCACTTCTTCATAACGCTTCTTCATAGGCAATTTAAGATTGAAGATCGCCTCACGGCACCAACCATTAACCAGCCAGTGCGCCATTAAGTTAGAAACCTTCGCGGGTTTCTCAACCATGTCACAGACCAGCCAATCAACGCCATTAGTGTGCGGTGGTTCGAATTTAAAACCATCGGCTTTATGATGTGTCACTTGACCGGTATCCATCAAGCTAGGTGCCATTGGGCCGTTGTCCACAGAATGCACCCACATGCTGCGCTTCACTAGCTGATAGGTCCAGCCCCCTGGACAGGCGCCCAAATCGACGGCTTTCATGCCTCCAGCTAGCCGCTCATCCCACTCATCGTGTGGAATAAATACGTGCAGCGCTTCTTCCAGCTTAAGCGTAGAACGGCTCGGCGCATCAGAGGGGAATTTCAAACGAGGAATTCCCATATAGAACGGCGAATTGTTGTTACTGTAGGAATACCCCACATAGCAACAGCCTGGCGCAATAAAGAACACATGTACCACAGGGCGATGCGCGTTTTCATTCTTCAATAAGATCTTTTGCTCACGCAGCGCAGCACGCAGCGGAACCGTAAACTTACGGCAGAACTTCATCAGCTCTTTACTTTCGTTGGTATCAGGCACTTCTACGCGCAGTTCGCCCGCACCTTCAACCACATTCATCAGCATGCCAACAATCGGCGACACGCGGTCATCGGTTGGCAGATCTTTCAGCAGTTCGCCCACTACAATCATCTGGCGAGCAAAAATCAGCTCGCGAAAAGGCAGATTCTTAGCAAGCTTATCGGCATCTTCGTGCTGATAGCATTCAAAAGTTACGTAACCACTATTCTCTTTAACTCTTGGAAAACCAAAAACTTCCAGAGCTGCAGCCTTCTCGGTAATTTCTGCTGCACATTCTTTTTCGAATCCTGGGCGGCAATATAAAGCTAATTTATTCATGGCGTTCCGCCCTTTTCCTCATGCGTAGAGCCCCAACAAGCATCAAGGCCCAACCGACTAAAAAGCAAACGCCGCCGATAGGCGTGATATACACCCACAATTTAAGATGCGACAGCGCAAGACAATAAAGACTTCCACAAAACAACACAGTGCCCAATGCTAATAAAGCGCTGCTCCAATAAAACCATAGGTTCTTACGACGCTGCATTAAGGCTGCCAACCCAAGAATTGCCAACGTGTGAATCCCCTGATACTGCAATCCTGTATGCAGCCAATCCATTTCCGCCACGCCTAAGGTGCGGCTCAATACATGAGCGCCAAATGCCCCAAGTGCGACAAAAACAAAACCGCTAATCGCGGCAAAAATCATCATTGAACGACTACTCATCCCGATTACCTTACATTAAGCCGCTGTACGCTGCTTTTAACTGCCTGCAAAAAATAACTAAGATTCATAACGAAAACGGAATTTTTCCTGCTCGCTGGCAGCACGAGCAAGGATCCATTGACGGAAGGCCGCAATTTTGCCGAGCTCCGCCTGACTATCCTGACAAACCAAATAGAACGAATTTTTGCTAATTAATACATCGTTAAATGGACAAACCAACCGGCCTGCCTCAATTTCAGTCTGTGCCATCACGTTATTGACCAACGCAATACCTTGGCCATGCACCGCAGCCTGAACGACCATAGCACTGTGGCTAAAGATCGGGCCTTGCTGAACATTAATATGCTGTAACCCTAATTGACGGGTGTAAGCCAACCAGTCTCGACGTGACGTATCATGCAGAAGTGTATGATAAGCCATATCGGCCGGATCTTTTAGCGGATGTTCGCTCAATAATAACTGTGGTGAACAAACTGGGAGCAAATATTCAGCATAGAGACGCTCTACGCGCAGCCCTGGCCAATGCCCGCGTCCATAAAAAATCGCGACATCGACGTCGTCAGCCAATTTACCTTCTTCACGATCTACAGCTTGAATACGCACGTCGATACCAGGATACGCCGTATTAAAACCTGAAAGGCGTGGCACAAGCCACTGAATAGCGAAGCTTGGCGGCAAGCTGACTGTCAATGCGCCTTTTGCACTGCGTGCCTGTAGTTTGCGCGTGGCTTCGTTAAGAGATGAGAAAATTTCTTTGATATCGAGGTAATAACTTTGGCCCTCTTCCGTTAGCAGTAACGAACGATTACGCCGGCGAAATAGCTTCAGCCCAAGGAAATCTTCCAATGATTTTATCTGATGACTGACCGCCGCCTGAGTAACAAACAGCTCCTCTGCAGCCTTGGTAAAGCTGAGATGTCGGGCTGCCGCATCAAACACGCGCAGTGAGTTTAGTGGTGGTAATCGTTTAGACATGGCTGGCCACTTTTTATCAAACGGTTGCAGATAATTAACCGTTTATTTACCCATTAGTTTTTTTTATCCGAGCCATTATAAATTGTCCGTTGAGGATAGGCCAGCAAATACCTATAGTGGCGCCACTTCCCGAGCCGGAACGAAAAAGTGTTTGTGGATTGAGTTCCTGAATGCTTTTGGCTTTGTGGTTGTGATGTTGTGTTTGCAAGTTGTCTGACGATTTCAGACATAGTAGCTCTGCTACTCTTTTTTTCACTTCCTGTACATTTACCCTGTCTGTCCATAGTGATTAGTAGCACCGCAAATTGCGGTGCTTTTTTTTAGCAAAAACGCCAGCCAAGGCCAGCGTTTTTTCTTGCTACGACGTTGATTTAGATAAATTTAATTAGTTACTCTCAGTCATTTCTTTTACGTCGTTACGGTTAATTTGCTGCTGATTGCCGTTAGCATCTTTGTAGCTAATCATTCCGGTTTCGTTATCCACCTGAGGTTTACCATCGCTCACAATGGTGCGACCATCGTTGGTGTGCATGACATAATTGCTTGAACACCCAGCCAGTACGAAGGTAAACATCACGGCGGATAAAACAGCACCTAATTTCTTCATGATTTACTCCTTGCAGTTTAAAATGCGCTACTAACGCTCTTTTTATCTCCGGCACATTCATTTGCCAGTAGTTAAAAGCATAACAAGCTATTTCAGCTTTGCCAGAAAACTGTCGGATTATTCAGATTAATCTTGCTGTACCATCATCTGGCTCAATAACAAAGCGGCCTGCAACGAGGAATTATTCCGCATGACATCCTTCGATTATTTAGCCTTTCGCGGCCACTTTCCTGCTCTCGCCACCAGCGATAGCCAGCAACACGCGGTGTATCTCGATAGCGCCGCCACCGCTCTCAAGCCTCAGACGTTGATAAATGCGAGTCAGGACTATTACGCTGGTAGTGCCGCTACCGTTCACCGCAGCCAGCATCAAGCGGCTCTCAGACTGACTCAGCGCTATGAGTCAGCACGTCAGTACGTTGCCGAACTACTGCATGCGCCAAGTGCCAATGACATCGTCTGGACCAAAGGTACCACCGAGGCGATTAATTTGGTGGCGCAGAGTTACCTACGCCCAATTCTACGTGCCGGTGACGAAATTTTGGTGAGCGAAGCTGAGCACCACGCGAATCTGATCCCCTGGCTGATGGTGGCTGAACAGTGCGATGCCAACGTCATCAAACTTCCCGTTAATGCGCAGGGTTTGCCGGACTTAAGCCTGTTACCCGCACTGCTTTCACCTCGCACGAAGCTAATGGCCTTAGGGCAAATGTCGAACGTTACCGGCGGCTGCCCCGATCTTACCTATGCGTTACAGCTCGCCCATCAGAATGGTACGCCGGTGATGATCGATGGAGCTCAAGGGGTGGTTCATCACCCACTGAACGTCAGCGAACTCGATGTTGATTTCTATGCTTTTTCTGCTCATAAAATGTATGGCCCGACGGGCGTCGGCGTGTTGTACGGAAAAACGGTATATCTCGAGCAGATGCACGCATGGCAAGGTGGCGGAAAAATGCTAACTAAAGCCGGATTTGAGGGCTTTACAGAGCAAAGAATTCCACACCGTTTCGAAGCAGGAACGCCAAATATCGCCGGAGTTATCGGATTTTCAGCGGTATTAGAGTGGCTACAGCAGTTTGATTTAAACGCCGCAGAAACCTACAGCGTAGCGCTAGCAGAAGACGCTGAACGGCAGCTTAGGCAGATAACCGGTTTTACCAGCTACCGCGCCCCAAATTCTGCGCTGCTCGCTTTCAATATTGAGGGAGTTCATCACAGCGATTTGGTCACGTTAGTGGCAGAGCAAGGTATCGCTCTTCGTGCAGGCCAGCACTGCGCTCAACCATTGATTCAAGCATTAGGCATCACGGGTTCCCTGCGCGCCTCGTTTGCGCCTTATAATCGGCCAGAAGACGTTACTGCATTAGTAAAAGCGGTAAACTACGCACTATCTATCTTGAACGACGAGGATCTCGCATGATCGCCCCACACTCTTTTGGCCGCATATTGACCCCAGATATGTTAATCGCACGTTTTGATGCGCTGAAGCTGTGGGAAGAACGCTACCGCCAAATCATTCTGCTGGCACGGGAATTACCACCACTGCCGCCAGAGTTGAAGCAACAAAAGACCGAACTGGCCGGCTGTGAAAATCAGGTATGGTTGGGCGGAGAGTTGCTTGAAGATGGGACGATGCACTACTACGGCGATAGCGATGGCCGAATTGTGAAAGGCCTGTTGGCTATATTACTGACCGGCGCTGAAGGCAAAACGCCACAGCAAATCATAGACAACGATCCGCTGACGCTATTCCAACAGCTTAATATTTTGGAACAGCTGAGCTCATCACGCGCCAGCGGTTTAAATTCGCTGGCAGCGGGTATCAAAAGTATCGCGAAAAACTATCTATAACGCGGCCTCACGCTCAGCTTTCGCTAACATCTTCTTAATCGCATGCGCGACGGCAACAAAACCAAACGTTGCCGTCACCATCGTGACCGAACCAAAACCTGAAGCACAATCCATCCGTTTTGGCCCTTCAGCCGTGCTACGCGAAGCACATACGCTTCCGTCAGGCTGTGGGTATACCAGCGGTTCCGTCGAAAATACGCAGTCAATTCCCAGCTTTCCTTTGCTGTTTTTCACCACGTTGAAATCATTCTTCAAGCGTTCACGCAGTTTAGCTGCCAAAGGATCCTGAATCGTTTTGGCAAGATCGGCAACTTCAATCCGCGTAGGATCAATCTGTCCACCTGCACCGCCGGTGGTGACTATCGGGATCTTAAATCGGCGGCAATAGGCCAAAAGAGCAGCTTTAGGACGTACGCTATCAATAGCATCAATGACATAGCTAAAACGACTATCAATCAGTTGATCAACATTATCTGGTGTAATGAAATCGTCGATACAGGTCACTTGGCACTCTGGGTTAATTTCTCGAATGCGCGCAGCCACCACTTCCGTTTTCGCCTGCCCAACATTGCTACGTAAAGCGTGGATCTGCCGATTGGTATTCGTCACGCAGACATCGTCCATATCGATCAACGTAATAGCACCAATCCCTGTGCGCGCTAACGCCTCTGCCGCCCACGATCCCACGCCACCAATACCGATAACGCATACGTGCGCCTGAGAGAAAACACCCAACGCATGCTGGCCATATAGACGAGCGATACCGCTAAAGCGCTGCAGATAAGCGTCGGAAAAAGATGCTGTCATTGGATTTATTACCTTAGAAATTCTTGATCCCCCCCTCTTTCTCGTTATCAGAGAAAGAGGGGGTCATTACGATAGATGATTTTATTACCGATTATACGCGCTGAACAGCGGTCCACCGCTTTGTGGCGTTTTCAGCACCCAGACACGGCCATAGTGATTATAGAAACCAGCCGCATGGCCTGCTTCTGGTCCAATACCTTGATAGATATCGAAGTGTTGTCCTTTGATCGCCCCGCCCACGTCCAGAGCCACCATCAAACGCATTTCATACTTTCCGGTAAATTTGCCTTGGTTATCCAATAGTGGCACTTCTGCCAGCAACGTAGACCCTGCCGGAATAAGCGAACGATCGGAAGCCACGGAGGCCTTAGCGACTAAAGGCACACCGCTCGCCCCTTTCACTGGCGCATACATTTCTGGCTTAAAGAACACGAAAGAAGGATTCTGTTCCAGCAGCTCACGAACCTCAGCCGCAGAATGATTATCAGCCCATTTACGAATTGCCTGCATCGACATCTCTTCGCGTGCAACTTCGCCACGGTCAATCAACACCTTCCCAATACTGCGATAGGCATGGCCGTTTTTGCCGGAATAACCAAAGAAAGTTAACGGACGGCCATCGCCGTAATCCACATAACCGCTCCCCTGCACTTCCATCATGAAATTATCCATAATCGAATTGCTATAACCGATTTCAAGATTTCGGTTATCTAATGCGCCGGAATAAATAGCAGAGCGCTCCGGTAAACGGCGGTTCTTACCTTTGCTCGGCATACGATAGAGCGGATACTGGAACTCGCCCTGACGCGTGTAGCGCGCTTCAATCACCGGCGTGTAATAGCCCGTGAACTGCACGTTACCAAAATTATCCATACCTTCCATCTGGTAGGCGTTCAACCCAAACTGGGAAAGCTGACGTGTATCGGCTCCCGCACGTAGCCAGTTAGTGACCGCTTGGAAAGTATCGTTGTTTCTATTATAGAGAGAAGGCGAAGCACGCTGGATTGCGGTGAGCTGATCGGAGAAATCCTTTCCGTTAACCGGTTTTCCTTTTGCGTTCGGCCTATTAACGAGCTCCAACGGATCGTTAATCTTCCCATCCTTATATTGCTGGCCTTTATCCGTTGGACGGGACGAACACCCCGCCAGCAACGCAACCAACAGTCCACCAACTACATATTGTCCCCAACGACCTTTCATCTCACGCTCTCTAGAAACCAAATAACCACCGCCGCACGATAACAAACCCGCCGCACGAAAGGAATTCTCCCCACTAAAAAAACGAGAAGTCGGCAACATCGATTAAAAATAGCCCTGCATGATTAAAAAACATGCATCAAATTGATAAATGAGTGATGTTTGTCAAAAAATTCTTGCATCAAATTCTATCGAGTGTATAGTTCGCCCTCATCGGACGCGGGGTGGAGCAGCCCGGTAGCTCGTCGGGCTCATAACCCGAAGGTCGTCAGTTCAAATCTGGCCCCCGCAACCAAACCGATGAAAAAGAAGTACATAGCAGTATATAAAAATAAAAGTAGTAACCGGACGCGGGGTGGAGCAGCCTGGTAGCTCGTCGGGCTCATAACCCGAAGGTCGTCAGTTCAAATCTGGCCCCCGCAACCAACTTCAACTTCATAGAAAGTTGACTTAAGAAAGAAAAAAAAAGAACGAAAGAAGAAAAAGCAGTATGTCGGACGCGGGGTGGAGCAGCCCGGTAGCTCGTCGGGCTCATAACCCGAAGGTCGTCAGTTCAAATCTGGCCCCCGCAACCAATTTTCATACTGAAGTAAATCAACACCTTAACGGGTGTTTTTTTATATCTAAAATTTGAGTAGTCAGCACTCCAATCTCGCTAGCATCGTGTACATTTCGCCGTAATATCAGACGAACGCCCCCTACCA
Source organism: Hafnia paralvei ATCC 29927 (assembly GCF_001655005.1). Taxonomy (GTDB): domain Bacteria; phylum Pseudomonadota; class Gammaproteobacteria; order Enterobacterales; family Enterobacteriaceae; genus Hafnia; species Hafnia paralvei. The sequence goes on along the minus strand of NZ_LXET01000010.1, from coordinate 114,908 downwards.
ATAGCGAACGTCTATCTCCTCGCCAACTCTCCACCATTGGCAAAATAAGCTTTAATGCCTGCCAAAATAGACTCTGCAACCTGTTGTTGGAACGCGCTAGTACGTAGCTTCCGCTCCTCCTCAACGTTACTGATAAATGCGGTTTCTACCAAGATAGAAGGGATATCCGGAGCCTTAAGCACTGCAAATCCAGCCTGTTCAACGCTGTTTTTATGCAGTTTGTTCACTCGTCCCATATTCTTGAGCACTTCTTTGCCGAACTTCAGACTGTCGTTGACCGTGGCTGTCTGCATCAAATCAAAAATAGTATGGTCAAGATACTGATCGCCACTGCGGCTTACACCACCAATTTCATCTGATTCGTTCTGCGTCTGCGCCAAGAATTTAGCGGCTGCACTGGTCGCACCTTTGGTTGAAAGTGCAAACACCGATGAGCCGCGCACCGAACGGCTAGTAAAAGCGTCTGCATGAATCGAAATGAACAAATCTGCGCGCTGTTTACGCGCTTTAGCCACGCGTACTTTAAGTGGGATAAACACATCTTCGTTACGCGTCATATAGACACGCATATTCGGCTGTTTCTTAATTAGCGCACTCAACCGGCGCGCAATTTTCAGCACAATATCTTTTTCGCGAGTTTTGTTTTTACCAATTGCACCGGGATCCTCACCACCGTGACCAGGATCTAGCATGATAACAATCGGTCTATCGCGCCCTGCTTTCCCTTTCTGTGGCCCCTCTGGCGGCAGGCTCTTGCCTAAATCACCTTTGTTATAATCTTCCAACAATGCGAGCAAAGGATCTGATTCTTCTGCCGCAGAACCTTTAGCTGGATAGAGATCAACAACTAAGCGATTGTTAAACTCAGCAAAAGGCGCAAGGGTAAACAGCTTAGGGCTGATTTCCTGCTTAAGTTCTAAAACCAGACGCACAGTATTTTTGTCAAACTGCCCTACGCGAGCCGTTTTCAAATAGGGATCGCCCGACTGTACCTGATGACTAATCCCTTTCAATACGCTATTAAGGTGAACACCTTCGATATCCACCACGATGCGATTAGGGTTAGTTAATGCAAACTGTTTATATTTCAGTGGAATTTTCGATTCCAACGTCACTCGAGTATAAGTTGACGATGGCCATACCCTCACAGCAATCACCTGTGCAGACGCAGCAAAACCTACCCGGCTTACGCTCAAAAACCAGGTAGCTGCAGCACCCTGCAACAAACGACGACGAGTCAGATTATGGTTCGAGTTTGTCATGCAATCCCAAATAAAATAGCCAAAAACAGCGGAGTAGAACGCTCCCGCACAAATTTTAGGGCAAAACTTTATCGAATCAGAGGGGAACTGTCATTAGAAAATGCTTAACGGAGTTTTACAGATGACGACGGTAATCTCGTTCATCACTTGAATTTACATAAAATTCACACTTGCCTTTATTCGCAATAAAGAATAAAAATACAGTTTTAGCGAATAAAAATTCAGAGGGTTTCATGAAGGAGCGCAGCACCGAACTGGTTCAGGGTTTTCGTCACTCAGTACCCTATATCAATACTCATCGCGGCAAGACATTCGTCATCATGCTAGGTGGAGAGGCGATTGAGCATGAAAACTTTGCCAATATCGTTAATGATATTGGGCTATTGCACAGCTTGGGTATCCGGCTCGTGGTTGTGTATGGCGCTCGCCCGCAGATCGATAGCAATCTGAATGAACATCATCATGAGCCTGTTTATCACAAACACACTCGAGTGACAGATTCGCGAACGTTGGAACTGGTTAAACAGGCAGCAGGTCAGTTGCAACTGGATATTACAGCGCGTCTGTCGATGAGTCTCAACAACACGCCACTGCAAGGCGCCCATATCAATGTGGTCAGCGGAAACTTCATTATTGCTCAGCCGCTTGGCGTGGATGATGGCGTAGACTATTGCCACAGCGGGCGTATTCGCCGGATCGATGAAGAAGCTATCCATCGTCAACTCGACAACGGTGCCATCGTGTTAATGGGGCCCGTAGCCGTTTCAGTTACCGGCGAAAGCTTCAACCTGACCTCAGAAGAGGTCGCCACTCAGCTCGCCATAAAGCTGAAAGCGGAAAAGCTCATTGGCTTTTGCTCTTCTCAGGGCGTGATCGACGAAGATGGCAGCATCATGTCAGAATTGCTGCCTAACGAAGCGCAAACACGCATCGAAAAACTGGAAGCGTCTGGCGATTATAACTCCGGCACCGTCCGTTTTCTGCGCGGTGCGGTTAAAGCCTGCCGTAGCGGAGTCGGTCGCAGTCATCTGATTAGTTATCAGGAAGATGGCGCTTTAGTGCAAGAGTTGTTCTCGCGCGACGGCATCGGCACGCAGATCGTCATGGAAAGCGCAGAGCAAATTCGCCGTGCTAATATCAACGATATCGGTGGCATTTTAGAACTCATCCGCCCGCTTGAGCAGCAAGGCATTTTGGTACGCCGCTCGCGCGAGCAGTTAGAGCGTGAAATCGATCAGTTCACGATCATTGAACGAGACAATCTCACCATTGCCTGCGCTGCACTCTATCCCTTCCCAGAAGAACGTATTGGTGAAATGGCATGTGTCGCCGTTCATCCTGACTATCGCAGTTCATCGCGAGGCGAAGCGCTACTTAAACGCGTCGCAGCGCAGGCACGGCAGATGGGACTGGAGAAACTCTTTGTGCTGACCACCCGCAGCATTCATTGGTTTCAGGAACGAGGCTTTACGCCTGCCGAAGTTGATGTTTTGCCACTACAAAAGCAAGAACTCTACAACTACCAGCGCCGCTCTAAGATCTTGCTCGCCGATCTATCCTAAAACACTCCATGCGGTCCGCTAATCAAGCGGGCTGCATCATTCGCTCCATTAAACCGCTTCGACGCAGCGTCGGCGTACGGATCGCCGTCAGCAAAATTTTATCCCTGCTGAACAACGTCAGTTGCTGCTTGGCACGTGTTATCGCGGTATAGAGCAGCTCACGGGTGACTATCGGCGAGAAATCAGCGGGCAGCGCCAATAGCGTGTGTTCGAATTCAGAGCCCTGTGATTTATGCACCGTCATCGCATAGGCCGTTTCCGTTTGCGGCAAGCGGCTAGGCTGAACGGATTTGATTGAACCATCGGGTAATTGGAAGTACACGCGGATATTCCCCGCCGAATCGGCAAGCGCAATACCAATATCGCCGTTAAACAACCCAAGAGAACTATCGTTGCGCGTGACCATAACGGGTCTTCCGCTATACCAGCGCTGGTGTGCCTGCGTCGGCTTATGAATAAGTTTGGCCTTAGCTAACGCCAACTCGATACGTTCATTGAGTCCCGTCTGACCAAAAGGCCCTTCGCGTAGCGCACACAGCAATCGGAAGCGCGAAAAACTGGCGAGAACGTCAGCGGCATCGGCCATATTCGCGACTAATTGCAGCGTCGAGCGATAACCGTCAACGCAGGTTTGGATAAGCGTAGAGTAATCCTCATCCTTGGTCATCGGTATCCACGCAATGTCAGAAAACTGTCCATCAAAACAACGGCGCGCGCGTGCGGTATCACCTAAATTCACCGCCGTCGCCAACTGGCCAATGCCAGAATTGGCATCAAAACGATAGCTCTTTCTCAACAGGCAAATACTGTCACGAACGGCGATATCCGGTGCCTCAGCGCCTTCAGGAATTACGCTCTGGCACAACGTAGAGAGTTCTTGAGCACGCGCAGGGCGAAAACCAAACTCGGCAAAGCGACACAAATCGCCTAATACTGCCCCCGCTTCAACTGAAGCCAACTGATCGCGGTCACCTAATAAAATCAAGCGCGCGCCATATGGCAGCGCGGCGATAAGCTTCGACATCATCGGCAAATCAACCATGGAGGCCTCATCCACCACCAACACATCTAAATGCAGCGGATTATCACGATGATAACGCAGACGAATGCTATTAGGTTGAGCGCCCAGCAGGCGATGCAGCGTATAAGCCTCTTGTGGGATAGATTCACGCTCGTTCGGGGTCAAGTTCAGCGCTTCAATAGCCGCGCCTAAGGATTCGGTTAACCGTGCAGCCGCCTTTCCCGTCGGCGCAGCCAGTTGAATACGTAGCTTCTGGCGTGGATGCAAGCGGATCAGCGCGGTAAGCAGCTTCGCCACCGTCGTGGTTTTCCCCGTGCCTGGGCCCCCTGAAATAACTGACACTCTACGAGTAGCCGCAACGGCGGCGGCCACCTGCTGCCAATTGATCTCATCGGCGGGATTTGTCGACGGAAAAAGCTGGGATAAAATCGGCGGTAGCGTTGATACACTCTCGTCGGGTGGCAAATCTGAAGCGGCAAAAAACTGCGCCACGACGCCTTCATCCTGCCACAAGCGCTGTAGGTACAAACGTTGATTTTGCAAAATCAACGGAGCCGCATAGCCTCCATCGCTGACCTCTGGTTCTGCCAGCAATAATGCCTGCCAGTGCATCTCATCTATATCGCCAAACAACGTTTTCAGATCATCGGTAAAGTCTGGGAACTGTACCACTAGCGCATCTATTCTAAGCTGGTTCAAAGGCAAGCAAACATGTCCAGAAGCAACTTCCTGACTCACCAATGCCGCGGCTAAAGCCAGATGTGGCTGCCCTTGGCCAGCCATTAGGCGAGCAAACTGAACATCCAGAGAACGAAGCTGGTTTTGCTCTCCCATCCGTTGAAGAAGATCAAAAATCATTGTGCTTCACCCTCCGGAATATAGCCAAACAGCCTGTCCATGCCTTCTATCAGCGCCGCATCAGGACGGCAATGGAAAATGCCTTGCCCTGGTTGCGCTGGCGTCATACCACGTAGGAAGCAATAAAAAACGCCGCCGAAATGCTGTTCATATTGGTAGTTTGGCAAACGGTGACGCAGATAACGGTGCAATGCTAATGAATAGAGCTGATATTGGAAATCATAGCGATGCTCAGCCATAGCGGCGACCATCGCCTCTTGTGTGTAAGCACTCGCATCCTCGCCTAACCAATTGGACTTATAATCCAGCACGTAGAAACGCCCTTGCCAGAAGAAGACCAAATCGATAAAGCCTTTCAACATGCCGCGCACCTGTCGAAAATCTAGTGGCGCACACTGTGCTGAAAGTGGATCGTAACGCTTAATTAAAGCGTCTAGTTCAGCGCTACGTACCAACTGTTCAATCGGCAAATAAAATTGTAGCTCGGCCTGCACTTGGCTTGGCGCAAGTTGCGCTAAACACGGCCCACTCTCTGCTAATGGGGCGCGAAGAATAGCGTCCAGCCAGCTATCTAACACTGGAACCCACTCAGTATTCAGCCCCTGTTGCGTCACCTGCTCAGTCAACTCTGTGATATCACGGGGCTGAGTGAAATCCATCGGCTCTAATAGACTATGTAAAAACGTCCCTGGAGCGGCGCCTTTAGGGAAAGTATGCGGTGTGAGTGCAGGTATACTTTCTACCTCTGACTCCCCTACCGCATCCACATCGAGTTTGGGTAACAAATCCAAAAATTGGGAACTACCGTGCTGCTGTAAGCCTGAATAGCTGGTGACTCGCCAATCATCCTGCATCTTGCGAGTGAAAAGTTTAGCCTGCAGTTCTTGTGCTTCTTGCGCCGTCGCTACCCACGGAGAGCCATCTTGAGCCTCAACCGTGGTGACCAGAATATCGTCGTTCTGTAAGCGCTCAAGACATGCTAATAGCATTGCTGCGTCGCCGGGCTCGCCTTTTTGTAGCAAGTGTCCGATAGCGCTGTTATGGACATCGGTTTCCCCTTGCTTCTTGCGCCCGCCTAAAAACAGCGGTGCAAGCCCGAGGCTACAGTGATAAACCGAGCGCGTAAGCGCAACGTAAAGCAAGCGGAGATCCTCTGCAAGGCGCTCCTCTTCTGCCAACTTAACCGCATCGTCACTATAGTTGAGATCGAGAACCGCATTGAAACTGTCTCGGTCATGATAAAGCGGCTGTTTTTGCAACCGATAACTGCCGATAAATGGCAGCCAAACAATAGGAAATTCTAATCCTTTCGACTTATGAATCGTCACCACCTGAACCAAATGGCGATCGCTTTCCAAACGTAGTTGCTGGTTTTCAGATTGAACCTCAGGGCTATCGATTTGCTGAGCCAACCAACGCAGAAGTGCTGGCTCGCTATCCAAAGTCAGCGACGCCTCCTGCAACAGTTCCCCAATATGCAGCACATCGGTTAAACGACGCTCTCCCCCCTCGCTCGCTAGAAGGTTCTCAGCCAGATGCCTCCGCCCCATAATCTCACGTAGCATCGGCAATACGCCCTGCTTTTGCCACTGTTGGCGGTAAGTGTCAAACTCATCCACCAGCGCATCCCATAGACGCTCATCCTGATTAAGCTCATTGAGCTGCTGTGAATTCAGCCCCATCAGACTGGTCGCCAAAGCGCTGCGTAACAGACGCTCTTGCTCTGGAGCCAGAACCGCCTGTAATAACCAAAGCAGATCGCGAGCTTCTGGGGTTTGAAAAACGTTGTCTCGGTTGGAGAGATAAACAGAGGGTATTGCCAGTGCGCTTAGCGCATCTCGAACCAATGCGGCTTCTGCACGGCTACGCACCAGAATCGTGATATCTGATGCCTCAACCGGCTTAGCTATTTCACGCCCCAGTGAATCCTTCTTGTCAGTGTAAAGCAGCGCTTTTCCCTGCTGGCCTGCCGTTAACCAATCACGAATTTGCGCCGCACACTGCGCCGCCAGAGACTGTTGGTATTCCACTGTGCCGCAGCCTTCCCCCGGTTGCAGCCATATATGCATCGCTTTTTGAATATCGCCGGCTATTTCAAAACGCAAAGCCTGATTTTTCTTGGCTGCGGACACCGGTAAAAAGGGAATATCGGCAAAAAGAAAAGGTGATTCAACCGCAGAGAAAACCTGATTGACCGCCGACACCATTCCAGGTGATGAGCGCCAGTTTGTTCCTAACGTATAGTGATGCTTCACTTCGCTACGCGCGTACATATAAGTAAAGATATCGGCACCACGGAAAGCATAAATAGCCTGTTTAGGATCGCCTATCAACAACAGGGCTGAGTCCGATTGTTTGTCACTCTGAGGTTGTAAATATATCGCCTGAAAAATGCCGTATTGCTGTGGATCGGTATCTTGGAATTCATCAATCATGGCAACGGGGTAACGCTGCCTAATCGCCTGAGCTAACACATCACCACCAGACTGATTTAACGCCTGTGAAAGACGACTCAGAAGGTCATCAAAGCCGAGCTGTGCATGCTGGCGTTTCTCTTGCTGGACGCTAGTACGCACTTCGCTTAACGCTCGAGACAACAATAAATCGCGCAGCGATAGAGGCTCTGCGAGCAGTTGGTCAATAGCCACAAATAACGCATGCTGCGGAGGCGTCCCTTTCTTGGTTTTCTCCAACAGGAGGTTTTGTCCAAAACGTTTGAGTTCATCAGGAAGCTGATAGTCCCGCGTTTCCGATGTAGCCCAATCGCCGACGGTGGTTAGCCATTTGGGCAAAAAGCGACTGCTATAGCTGCGCTTATCCACGCCAGAATCCACAATCAGGCTTTCGATCTCGCCTGCGACCTCACGCCAATGTGCTTTTACGGCATCAATGCGTTCAATGATTTGCTGATGGCGCTGAGTCAACGTTTCATCGTCAGCGATAGCCTGCCGCAACATGGGTAACTCACCGTGCAGGTAAGGCTGCAAATCAGCCAATAGCTGTTCAGGACCGCTCCACTCTTGGCTGATAGCTGTAGCAATACTCAGCGGCAGCGGGTAACAATGGCGACGCCAGAAGTCGGCACATGCCTGTCGACGCAGCGGCAGTTCATCTTGCACTAGCGTTTGCTGGAACAAGATCCCTGATTCAAACGCATTGTTACTGAGCATCCGCTGGCAAAAACCGTGGATGGTATAAATCGCCGCTTCGTCCATTTGACGCTCAGCTGCCAATAACTGGCTGACAGCATCTTCCTTGTCATCAATCAAATTGAGTAAGTCAGACAACAAGGGATTCGTACTACTGCCACGCACACAGGCCAAGCGTAATTCGTGAATATTGCTACGAATACGTCCACGCAGCTCTTCAGTAGCGGCTTCGGTAAAAGTTACTACCAGAATTTCTTCAACAGACAAGGGGCGAGGAAAGGCATTCTCGCCTCCAAGTCCTAACAGCAAACGCAGATACAGCGCAGCGATAGTAAACGTTTTGCCAGTACCGGCTGAGGCCTCAATAAGACGCTCCCCAATAAGCGGCAACGCCAGAGCATCTAACGTTTGGGCTTGAGTCATTACGGCGCAACCTTAACAGGCAGAGTTTGCTGCAGCGTGGAGGCATTTGCATAGGTCTTCCAACCTTTTGGTGCGGCATAGTGCCCCTTCGCATGACCGCCGAGTACCTGTGATAGCAGCGCCATTCCCTGAGGTTTAATCACCGCCTGACGGTAGAACGTCACGATGTTCTCACGGTTAAGCACGTCAATTTGTTTGATTAACTTTTCGCGCGTATTGAACTCAAAGTTGCCACGATCAAAATCATTGGTGAAGCGTCCAGCCTCTTCATCCAACGTCTGCGGACGCTGCCGTAGCTGATTCACTAGCGCGAGCTTGTACTGATTGAAGTCCGCCTCTTTTAACGATTTCAAGCGCTTATCTGCCTGTGCATAAAAATCGAGATAGCGGTTATACAGATACGCAGGAGCCTGATTATTGCTTTGTAGCAAGAAACCGATCCCCCATTGATTACCGATTGAGGATGGGAAGGCAAACACCGCATACCCCAACTGTTCTTTAGTCCGTAACTGATCGTAGAACCACGGTTGAATGATCTGACTCAACAGATTGCTGTGCGCCATTCCCTGCACTTCATCGTAACCGGTTGGAATATAAACCGCCCCCAGCGCGGAATCGGTACTGCTCCCTGCCCGCTGTAGGTTGGCAAGCTGTTTATGCTCAATAACCACATCCTGACCGTGCCACCAGAGTGTTCCGCCGCATTTAAGCTGGGTACGAATATTTTGCGCCAAAGCTTTCACCTGAATGGCGGTCATATTGCCCACCACCAGCAGCTCCGGCGTCGCACCCTCAATGAGCTGGCTACGGTAGTTTTTAATATCACTAAGTGTAATTTTATCCAACAGTGCACGTCGCTCACTGCGCTCGGTGTAAGGAACGTTAGATAATGCCTGAATCGGCTGCATCGCCTGCTCAAACGCCTTGGCTTTTTCGGCAGAATCTAACCGTTCACGATACCAAGACTTCGCCTGCTCCAGATGCTCCTCGGTGGCATCAAAATTGGCATAGCCTTCAACCAAGGTGGTCAGCAACTGTGGTAGACGTTGCGTAAACCCGCTAGCGCTGATGGTTAGTCCATCGTTATAGGTCGTCGAAAAACCAATACCGCCGATTGAGGCCTGATAGGCCAACTGATCTAGCTCAATGCCGGCGAGATAATCCGTCAGCGCAAACATGACCTGCTCTTTGGCGCCGTCGCTCCCCACTTTGTTACGCAGGGAAAGTGTAATATTCGCTTTTGGCTCATCGGCAAAATAACGACTCGGCATATACAGAGCACGCAATCCCGGTTGATCGAGCACGATCTCTGGTTTTGTCAGCGTTGGAGAAACCGGTTTGATAAGTGAAAAATCGTCAGGAATGTAAGGGTTTAACGCGGGTAATGACAGCGAAATACGCTGCTCTAAATTATTCCAATCAGCAAACTGTTTCGCCGTGATGCGATCGACCTGATACGGAGCATCAACGAAATAAGCCGTTTTGTTATGTGGCTCATCAGGACTGATAAACCAGATACGAGCATTCTCTGGCGTCATACTACTCAGACGGGCAGTGATCGCCTGCGGATCATACTTATCCGCTAGATATGACGAGTCCAGCACATTTTGCACTGGCACTCGCAGCATGTTGTCGACCAACCATTCGATGTAATCCATGTCACGGGTAATCGACGGATAGCGGAAATCCAGATCGAGTACATGCGCAATTTCATCAAAGTAGCTTTGCTTCACACCCTGTTCACGCAGCAGTTTTAAATAGTCATATACAGCAGCAATAACGCGATCACGCTCAGCTAAACCTTTGTCGGTGAGCGAAACGCTAATAGAGAAAACGCCACCATTGCGATCGACCATCGGATCGGCACCTGCACCAATAGACTCTGCCAATCCCTGCTTTTGCAGCCAATCAGACAACGTATTCTTGCTACGATTACCAATGAGGTAAGCAATATACGTATCGGTTTTACTACGAAACGCAGCGCTATTGTTTTCAATACGATATTCAATTTTCAGCATCTTGCGTGGCTGAGCCGGTACGTAGTGGATAATAATCCCTTGCTGTTCCGGCGTAACCACTGGCACCGTAATCGGTGGCACACTTGCATCACGATTAGGTATACGACCAAAAGAAGTGACCGCGAGCTTGGCGAGGCTAGAGAGTGGCTGGTTACTGTAAATAACGCCGACCATCAAGTTAGCGGAATAGTAGCGATGATAAAACGACAATAACTCTTGGTGTAGCTTGCTGTTTGGTTTATCGCTCAGTGTTTCTAAGTTACCACCAGAAAAACGCGCACTCGGATGAGCCGGATTTAGCGTTTCGGCTGAAACCTGAGCCATACGCATACCGTCGCGTGAACGCGCCATGGTTAATTCGGCATTGACGGCATTACGCTCACGATCGGCATTTACTGGATCAAGTAAGGGTTCAGCAATGGCATCCGCAAGTCGATCAACGGCTGGCGACAGCGCATCATTTTCGACCTCAAGATAGAACGCCGTACGATAGGAGGCCGTACTGGCATTATGGCTACCGCCATGCTTTTTCAGGAATTCGGAAAGGTTATCGGCCTGCGGGTAGCGTTTCGAGCCCATCAACACCATATGCTCGAGGTAATGAGCCAAACCGAGCTGTGAGTTAGGGTCTTCCAGTGAGCCTACCGGCAGCGCTAATGCCGCAAGCGATTTAGGTGCATCTTTATCTGATACCAAAATCACCTTCATCCCATTATCTAGCTTGATCGCCTCATATAAACGCGGATCGCTGGCGCTCTTATCGATTTTCTCAGCCAATGCTTCCCATCCGGCAGGATCAGCCTTGGCCGTGCTCGCCGTTGACCATAAAAGCGATGTGCTTATCAACAGTAATACCATTACCGTCAGGAATGAAAACTGCCTGCGCATGAATAACCTAACCATCTTTTACCCCAAAAAGCCGAAAAATAATGCCATTGATACACCGTCTCAGCAGCGAATAGACATCACGTTAAGACAGACTAAGCGCTCACGCAAATTCGGTCTGACAAAAACACCTGTGTTTGACCACCATCAATCCAGATTATTCCGCGCGATCGGCAAATAATACTGCTCCGCCCATTGCTGAACCTCGCGCATTTTTTTCTCATCCATAGTGCGCATTACTCGCTGGATGTAAGGATCAGAGCCCTCGCCTATAACACGCTGGTCACCCTGCCATGCCAACAATAGTTTCATTTGTGCCTTCGATTGGGTTTGCTCATCCCAATCGACCATTCCGGAATCCTTATCAAAGCAGGCGCTCAGCCACGCCCAACCGGTTTTAGGCAGCAGTAAAAGAGGACAACTGCGACCTTGGCGATAACCTTCAATCAGTGGTAATAGCGCTTTTTCAGCGTCTTTGGGTGATAAAGGCGCAAAATGCCACGCCGAGTTTTGGCGACCAAAACACCGACTCTCACCTTCACCACCGCTAAAGCAATAAAACAAATGCTCAATCCACAAAGCCATACCATCTACCGCCCCAAGGATTGCTGACCGCCAACGTACCAAGCCGTTATCTTGTACCTGCTGTAACCAACCGGTTAACCGAACGCCACCCAGCATATAATCAATCTCAATGCTGTGCCCCGCTTGGCGATGCTCTCTTACCTTTGCGGCAACCTCCGACATTTCTTCCTGCTGTTTTTCCCAATAGAGTTCACCAAAGGCACCGTACGGCAAGCCACCCGCAGAGCGAAAACGGCGGAACAACGTCTCAGCCTCATCGCCATCAATCAACTGATTCAAGAGCTGACTATTGAGCTGATAGCGGCTGAGATTATCCAGCGTGAAAGGTTCTTCATCAGGTAGCTCGGTTTCTTCTAAAACGAAGTTGACGCCAAGGCGCATCTGGAAAAAGGCGCGTACCGGATGACGGTAAAAACGAATCAGCTCATCTAGCGTAATCGTCGAAAACTCTTCTAGCGGCAACGCTAAAGCAAACTCCTGATGTGCCTCACCGCTACGCCGGGCGGCAGGCAGCCACTCAGACGCATAACTTTGGCTTTCACTTCCCACGGCATAGTTTTCCGAGGCAAAAGGCACTCGCGGGTGCTGAATTTGCAAATATTCCATTACTCGCTTCGCGCTGCTATCGACGTCCAGCGTCTCGTCTCCCGGTAAATGGTGGCTTTGAGCAATATATTCCATCAGCTCACTGACCAATACCGACGGGTAACGCGGCGCATTATCCTGTATAGAGCGTCCTATGTAGCTGATATAAAGACGCTCTTGTGCTGACAGCAGCGCTTCAAGAAACAGATAGCGGTCGTCGTCTCGGCGGCTTCTATCGCCGCGTTGTACTTTGTTCGCCATCAGATCGAAACCTAATGGCGCAATAGTGCGCGGATAAATGCCATCATTCATGCCTAGCAGGCACACCACTTTGAAGGGAATGGAGCGCATTGGCATAAGAGTGCAGAAGTTTATCGGCCCAGCCAAAAAACGTTGGCTAATTCGCTCATTGTCTAAGCGTGATGTCAATTCATCGCGCAAAATTGAGATAGGTATCGCCTGGGGATATTCCGCGCTAATGCCATAACCAATCACCTTTAACCATTGCTGCTCAATGAGAGCTTGAACCGCCTCGGTTTCGCTATCTTGCTCAAAGAATTCGTTAAGGATTTCACGGCATAGCGGCTGCCACTCCTGAACACGATATTCACCGCTAAGCCGCGTACGCCACACGCTGAGCCTCATCAATAAATCAGCCAGTTGACCAGCTAACTCAGCAATAAGCCCGCTGGATTCATCATAAGGTAGCACCCCATTCCAATCGCCACAGCGACTATCCATTGCATAACCGAGCAACATGCGGGTTAAGCCAAACTGCCACGTATGTTGCCCCGTCGCGGGCAGATCCAGCGCACGCACATTGTCATCGTCTAGCCCCCAGCGGATCCCAGACTCATCAACCCAATGGCGTAAACGACGCAATCCCTCTTCGCTAATGCCAAAATGTGCGGCCAGAGCAGGTACTTCCAGCAACGTTAAAACATGCTCAGAGGTAAAGCGGCTGTTAGGTAGCTCAAGCAACGTCAAGAAAGCCTGTATTACTGGATGTGCCTGACGCGCACTGCGGTCAGAAATGGCAAAAGGCAGATAGCGCTCACGCGGCGCATTACCAAACACGGCCTGAATAAATGGCGTATAGCTGTCGATGTCAGCAACCATCACAATGACATCGCGCGGAGTCAGAGAAGGATCTTCCGCAAATAAATCCAGCAGTCTGTCATGTAAAACTTCAACTTCACGCTGAGGGCTGTGGCAAAGGTTTACGCTAATACTGCGATCTCCCCGCTCTAACAACCGTTTTCCACTGCTGCTGTTTAGGCGCTCTGGGCTGTCGACTATCTGGCTGTGGTCTTCCAGCTCAAGCAAATCGCGTTGAATGCGCGTCAGAAGTGTATCTTCCGTTAAATCGACAAAGGCATGTACTTCCTGCGGCTCGCGCTGCGCCAACAGATACATATGATCGCGCCCTAGCTTTCCCCAAGACGCAAGCAGTGGGTTACTGAGGTCTTGTTCACCGTCTGGTTTAAATAGTTCAGACGCGCTCTGAGGATCGCGGAAGAGGCTAATTTCCTGTTGACGTTGAATATGGTGACGACGTTTCCGGCTCTGTAGCTTGGCAAGAAATGCATAGTCTTGAATATCACCCCAATAATAACGACATGGGTTAGTAAACATCAGGTGCACATCAATATGCTTACCTAATGCCTTTAAAGCATCGAGATAAATCGGTGGAAGCGCGGCAATCCCACAAATGAAAACACGTTTAGGCAGCCCTTGTGGACACGCTGTTGCCTGCTCTAAGGTTTGTATAAACTTTTCGTACAAATTAGCGCGGTGCCATTCAGGTTGTTTTAGCTCGGCGGTATATTCTTTCAACGCCACCCACAGTGGAGCCTGCCATTGCTGCGACTCATCCAGACCGTCGACATACTCACCGCGCTCCCAAATCTGTAGCCACTCAGGACGGTACACTAAGTACTGGTCGTAAAGGTCAGCGACACGCGCCGCAAGCTGGAAATGTTTGCGGCGATCCTCATCGTCAGAGAGATAACGCGCCAGCGGCAAAAACGCTTCTTGCTCCAGCATTTTCGGCAATAGCCACATCAGTTTCCACGTCATGGCGTCTTTACTGAAGGCACTCTCTTTGGGAATGCCAGGCATGACCTGTGTAAACAAGTTCCAGATGAATGTCGCCGGCAGAGGGAATTCGATATTGGCAGCAATACCAAACTGTTTCGCCAACTCCATTTGGAGCCACTGCGCCATACCGGGACTTTGTACCAAAATCACTTCCTGCTCAAAAGGATTCTGCAAAGGTTGTCCTTCAATCAGCGCCGCGATCAGCTGTTTGAGCAAATCCAATTGGTTCGAGTGATAAACAGTAAACATGCGTTCTCCAACAATACAGGCAATGCACATACAGCTTGAAGTATGACGGGGTATACACTTTAGCCTTTCACGTCAGCTCAGGGAATAACAACCGCGACTTACTCCATCAACTGACTGCAGATTGTTCTTTCAAGCTGAGCCTGAATATTCAACGGCGCTCGAATGCTGGCTGAAATGATTTCGCATTCAAACTGCGACCGCGCCGTGACGACTATCGACCACGTATTGGGCAAAGCGAGCCGCGCGGGTATTTCAGCATTGGATGCCCCCATCCGATACAGCGTTATCGCCTGTTCACTCCTTTGCCATGCCTGTTGCTGCTGCCATAGCCTAACTTGCGATCGCGCCATCCATTGTTGATAGTTGAGTAACCCCAGAAACCCAACCGAGACTAATAGAATACTCACCATCACTTCAATCAGACCAAAACCAGACTGGCTATGAGTCTTCTGCTCTGTCGTGGCTAACATAGGCTTTCAAATCCTAGCGGAGAATAATCGAGCCACCCGGTAGAAAGTCGTAGCAAACGCGTCGCACCCTGTGGCGTCACCCGCGAGTTTACATAGCTAAATCGCCTGATTTGTACCGCATAGGTTTTTGTCTGTATGACCGCACACACAATGCCGAGCTCGGCGGTGATGGATTTAAAACATACCGTCACGGATGAAAAACGCTGGCAGCTATCCACTCGTGGTTTGGGCCATTCATGGGTCGCGATTACCTGACTTAGCGTTGATTCAACCTGTTGACGTACTGTCATTAGCTGCCGTTGGTAGGCGAGAGTTTGTACCTGATGCTCTATACGCCCCTGCTGCGCACCGACAAGCAAGAGTGACAAGCTCAACATCATAAGCACCGAGGGTAGTAGCATGCTGCCTGACTGATTATTTTCATGGCTGCTAGATAAGTTCATTTTTCAACCATTCGCCCATTCTCTGGCAGTATATATCGCGTTTGCTGTACGGCAGTAAAAGGCGGCTTTAGCCGCTGTAGCGCGAGCTGCACCTCATACCCACGATAAAGCGGAGCCACGTTGAAAAGCGAAACCTTAATCTCTTTTTCATCCGTGATTTTGTCCCAACCATTTCCCGAACATTGCTGAATGCCTCTCGCCGTTTCCAAAGCGCCGTTGCGTAAGCGGTAACCGAATGAATCTGCAGTAGTCGCAGAAGAGAGATCGATTCTTCCGTTGGTATCTAGATCGTAGAACACGATCAAACACGAATTTGCGGACTCCCCGCCAGTGCTGGCAATCATTGGCTGAGGGACTGAACATCCTTGAGCGCAAAATCCTGATCGAGTGAGGTCTTTATCTATACGATCTAAAAGCTGAGCGATGGATTCCTGTATCTGCTGCCAACGCTGAGCTTTAATATTGCCAGCGCGTAGCATGACCAATATTTGGCTGGTTGATAGCAGCACGATGCTTGAGAGCAACAAAGTCACCAGCACATCGGGAAGCGCCATACCCTTCTGAGGGTTTAGCTGCATGATGGGATCCCCAGCAAGCGTTTAGGTTGAGCACACAAACGTAGACGTCCTTGAGCCGACCAAATGGCGCTTACCGTTCCCGCTTCACTGCTCAATTCGATATGCCCAGCCATCGCATTATTTCGTATGCCGTAAAATCCTGCGCTTTTGCTCATTTGGGATGCGATAGCAATATCAGGCGTGGAGGGGGTAAAACGCCGTGCGGTATTTTGAACACTCACGCTTCGTTGCGAAGCATCAACCACAATTTGAGCCGTGCCGTTTTCGGCAAAAGCGCGTTGCTGAATCTGCTGTAAAAATGCCAATAGTTGCAGACTAGTCTGTTCAAGCTGTAACGCCATCCGTTGTTGTTTGAATCCATGTAAGCCATACGCCGCCATACTGGATACCAGCAACATAACCACCATCATTTCCAGCAAAGTAAAGCCGCTCATACGTGACCATTCCATTGTCTTTTCCTTTGTACTGACCGATAGGCATACCCTAACGATCCAGATAAGAAAGAAAAGCACAGCGCTCAACTTCAGGAATACCCGCCGCAGACGATTTGAGCTATCGATGTAATTTGCACGAAGATTTGCGAAACACAGTTCAACGTCGTCTGGAAGTATGAAAAAGGAGAGGACAAGCGAAGATAAAGAAGGTAAAAAACGCCAGCTCGGTGGCTGTAATGCTGTTCATTTAAGAGATCGAGATACACGGGGCTAGCACACCGCGGGGCGCTCCGGCGGCTTCGCCGCTACGACCCCATCGGTGTACTTCCCCTAAAATCAGGCTTAACTGGCAAGCATTACAGCTCGGTGGCTGGCGCTTTATTGAACGGATAGATGAAATTATATCGCGACCGGCGCTTTAATTCCGGGGTGCGGATCGTAACCTTCAATCTCGAAATCTTCGAAACGGTAGTCGAAGATGGATTCAGGTTTGCGCTTAATCACTAACTTAGGCAACGCTCGAGGCTCACGGCTTAGCTGGAGCTGAGTTTGTTCCATATGATTGCTGTACAGGTGGGTATCACCGCCAGTCCAAACAAAGTCACCCACGTCGAGATCCAACTGCTGTGCCATCATATGCACTAACAACGCATAGCTAGCAATATTGAACGGCAAGCCAAGGAATACGTCACAGGAACGCTGATAGAGCTGACAGGACAGTTTGCCGTCAGCAACATAGAACTGGAAGAACGCATGGCAAGGTGCCAACGCCATTTGGTCTAGCTCGCCCACGTTCCACGCCGAAACAATAATGCGGCGTGAATCAGGATCCTGTTTTAACTGTTCCATCACCTTGCTGATTTGGTCGATCTGGCGGCCATCGGCTGCGCCCCAAGCCCGCCACTGTTTGCCGTAAACAGGGCCAAGGTCGCCGTTTTCATCTGCCCATTCATCCCAAATGGTGACGTTATTTTCACGCAGATAGGCCGTATTGGTATCGCCATTCAGGAACCACAACAACTCATGAATGATGGAACGTAAATGACAACGTTTAGTGGTGACCAGCGGGAAGCCTTCTTGCAGGTTGAAACGCATCTGATGCCCAAAAATAGACACAGTGCCGGTTCCTGTGCGGTCGGCTTTTTGTGTTCCCTCTGCGAGCACTTTTTTCATTAAATCCAGATACTGTTTCATGTCACCTCACGACGTTTGTACTGTTGACTCCTGCAGCAGTTTTTCTGCCACAGGCTTTCGGCGTTGCTTAAAGAGTTTTTTGCTGCGGCTGGCGGCGATAGGCCCAAATCATCATGATCACACCCGCAATAATCATTGGGATGGAAAGGATCTGCCCCATACTAATGACGCCATCGAACAGTCCGAGTTGAGCGTCAGGCTGGCGGAAGAATTCCACGATGATACGAAACGCACCGTAGCCAATCAGGAATAATCCAGAAACGCTGCCCATTGGGCGCGGTTTACGAATAAACAGGTTCAAAATAATAAACAGAACCACACCTTCCAGCAGCAGTTCATACAGCTGGGACGGGTGCCGAGGCAGCACACCATACTGGTTTAAAATCTCTTGCCACTGCGGATTACTTGCCGCCAAAGGAATATCTTCGCTACGTGAGCTTGGGAATAACATCGCCCACGGTGTATCCGTAGTCACTCGTCCCCACAGTTCGCCGTTGATAAAGTTCCCTAAACGACCTGCCCCCAAACCAAAAGGAATTAATGGAGCAATAAAATCAGATACTTGGAAGAAGTTACGTTTGGTGCGGTACGCAAACACTAACATCACCACGATGACCCCAATCAGGCCGCCATGGAATGACATCCCGCCATCCCAGACTTTGAATAGGTAAAGTGGATTTTCAAGAAATAGGGGGAAATTATAAAACAGGACATAGCCGATACGGCCACCGAGGAAGACCCCCAAAAAACCGACATACAGCAGATTTTCAACTTCATCTTTGGTCCAGCCGCTTCCCGGCTTGTTAGCACGGCGCACTGCCAGCCACATGGCAAAGACAAAGCCCACCAAATACATCAGGCCATACCAATGTAAAGAGACCGGTCCGATGGAGAAAATCACTGGGTCAAAACTAGGAAAATGCAGATAGTTCGTCATCTATCACCACGACAATATCGAATATTTATTCCCCATCACACCTGCAATTTGCAAGATACAGGGCATCAGCGGGAAGGCAAGTTGCGCATAATAGCATAGGAAAGAAATCGAGCGGGCTAGAGGTTGCGGAAAAGTTATGTAAAACCGTGAATCGTAGTATCACCATTGAGCCAGCGGCTCAAGAAGTCGACCGTCCTCAGAGTAATGTGCACATTTCAGAAAGCGAGAAACAGGGGGCTGGCACACCGCTGAGGCTCTATCGGTGTACTTCCCCCCAACATCAGGATTAAGTGAACGGCACTATTCCATTAGAGAATAACGAGCAAATCAGTCCATTAAATATAGACATCGATCTGGTTTTCATCGGTTGGACGGTTTACCCCATCACCGGTTTTACCTACTTTATCTAATTGATTTTGCTGGGTCTGCTCCATTTCTTGCTGACGAATACGTGCAATCTCTGCCTGAAGCGCTTTAATTTGAGCCTGAATCAGCTCTTGCTGCTTTTTAATTTCCTCGGGTGACCCACCTGAGTTGGCTAAATCGCGCAGCTGTTGCTGTAGCTCTTGGATTTGTTTGGTGAGCTGTTGAATGCGTCCTGAACCGCCGCCGGCAGTGCTGGCGCCCACGGTTTTGCCACTACCGCTGCCAACGCTTTCACCACTGCCAGTGAGCGCCGGTGATTTCCCCGCCGCAGGAACGGCCATTGTGATTGATACATTTGCCATAACATATTTCCCCAAAGATATATTTTTATAATATCTCTGGGTTATCGGCAGAGCCGCGGGAAGATTGAACAATAGAATAAAAATAGTTTGATCCGCGCTGACTCTTAACGCTAAGTCATGCGGCAAGTGAGCGCCCAAGGCGTGCCTGTAGGTTTAGGTGAGCCAACATCATCGTCAAAGCGCGGGCAATTTGAAGTGTAAAGAGTCTAAACGGCGAAATCACCAACCGGTCAATAAAGAAAAGGTTTGCCAAAACAGCATCACAACGAGCACGGCACACAGCGGCACGCTGATAAGCAGTCGACCTGAAACCAGCTTATTAATGCCAATGCCCAATAACACAGAAATCGGCATCAGCGCTAAAAAAAACGGCCAAGTATAGAGCAAGAAGAAAGGCGTATTCATGCCGTAGACGATAAATGGCAGAACAAAAGCTAACCAATAGAACGAAAAGCCCAAGACACCACCAGCAAAGGCGTACGAAGGCTCTTCTTTATCCAATGACGTTTTCTTGTCAGCGGGAATGTTGGCGGCGTTTATCAGCATATATCAACCCTGAAAAATCGTTGCATTCACTCTAAGAATGAATTCCAAGCAACAATAACTAGGGTTTGATAATAGCGTTATGGCGTAAAACGTCTAACATTTGTGCGACCAAATTTGTTACTAATTGTTCGCCATTTAAATGAACCTCAGGCTGCTCGGGTGCTTCATAAGCCGAGCTGATTCCAGTGAAATTTTTAATCTCACCGGCGCGCGCTTTTTTGTAGAGTCCCTTGGGATCGCGTTGCTCACACACCGCTAGCGGCGTATCCACAAACACCTCAATAAAGCGGCCCTCTGGCAAGAGTTCACGCACTAATTGGCGTTCATGGCGATGGGGGGAAATAAATGCGGAGAGCACTATCAATCCCGCATCCTGCATTAGCTTAGCCACCTCACCGACGCGACGAATATTCTCAACGCGGTCGCCGTCACTAAAACCCAGATCGCGCGACAGACCATGACGCACATTATCCCCGTCTAATAAGTAGGTACTTACCCCTATCTGGTGCAGAGCCTGTTCCAAAGCACCGGCAATCGACGATTTGCCCGAACCAGAGAGTCCGGTGAACCACAGAACCGCCCCTTGATGACCATGCAGTTTTTCGCGATCTTCACGCCTCACTGCATGCTCATGCCAGACGATATCAGGGTTGGCAGCGTTACTTTCAGTAGCCTGTTGTAATAAATTGATATCAGTCACTCAAACATCCTTTCGCATTATTTACCGCCCAGCAAATCACGTGCTCCCCAGTGAGGAAAATGACGCCGGACCAAGGCATTGAGCTCAAGTTCAAACGCACTGTAAGCGTCGCTTTCTAGCGGTTGTTGAGTCAGTGCTTCACGGATAAGACCTGCGCCAACAGTGACGTTGGTTAAACGGTCGATAAAGATGAAGCTGCCGGTGTCATGATTTTGTGCATAGCTGTCAATCACCAAAGGCTCATCAAAGGTCAGCTCGACCAAACCAATGCCGTTAAGCGGGAGTGATTCAACCGCTCGCTGTGTCAGTGTGTTGATCTCAACCTGATAGTGAATTCTTTCGATACGCGCTCGGGTTTTCTTACCGCCCAACTTGATGTCAAAGCTTTGTCCTTGACTCAATGGTTGCTCAGACATCCACACCACGTCCACACTGGCACCCTGTGCGGCAGGAATCGACTCCTCCGCCGCGACGATAAGATCGCCACGGCTGATGTCGATTTCGTCTTCTAAAACTAAAGTGATAGCCTCACCGGGAACGGCTTTCTGCAAGTCACCATCAAAGGTCACAATGCGAGCAACGCGCGAAGATACGCCAGACGGTAACACTTTGACGGCCTGTCCGACGCTGATAACGCCGGCCGATAACGTACCCGCGTAGCCACGGAAATCCAGATTCGGTCGATTAACATATTGCACCGGAAAACGTAGCGGCTGCTTTTCAGCATCATGCACAACGTCTACGGACTCCAAGATTTCCAGCAGTGTGGGCCCGTGATACCAGCCCATCGCCGTACTTTGCGACGCCACGTTATCCCCATCAAGCGCCGATAGCGGAACAAACTTGATCTCTAAATCAGCGGGGAGTTGCTCTGCAAAACTCAGGTAATCCTGTTTAATTTGCTCAAAGACATCCTGTTGATAATCGCGCAGATCCATTTTATTCACGGCGACGACCAAATGGCGAATACCGAGCAGCGTGGCAATAAAGCTGTGACGACGCGTTTGATCCAACACACCTTTACGTGCATCGATCAATAAAATGGCCAAATCACAGGTAGACGCGCCGGTGGCCATATTACGCGTATATTGCTCATGCCCAGGGGTATCGGCGATGATAAATTTGCGTTTTTCGGTTGAGAAATAGCGGTAGGCAACATCAATCGTTATCCCCTGCTCGCGCTCAGCCTGTAGACCATCGACCAGCAGAGCCAGATCGAGCTTTTCCCCCTGCGTACCGATACGTTTACTATCACTGTGTAGCGTAGTCAGCTGATCTTCGTAAATTTGACGTGTATCGTGCAACAAACGGCCAATCAGCGTACTTTTTCCGTCATCTACGCTACCGCAGGTGAGAAAACGCAGCAGGCTTTTATCTTGTTGCAGTTGTAAATAGGCTTCCACACCGCCTTGCTCAGCGATTTGGTCAGCAATCGAATGGTTGATAATCTGGCTCATGACGCTAGCTCCTCAGCTAATTTCTTCAAGCGAATCCTTAAAAATAACCTTGGCGCTTTTTCAGCTCCATCGACCCAGACTGATCGCGGTCGATCATCCTGCCCTGACGTTCGCTGGTGGTTGAGATCAGCATTTCTTCGATAATTTCCGGTAGCGTTTGTGCCTGAGACTCTACCGCTCCGGTGAGTGGCCAGCAGCCTAAGGTTCTGAATCGCACCATTCTCTGTTTAATCACTTCACCCGGTTGCAGATCGATACGATCGTCATCCACCATCATTAGCATGCCATCACGCTCAAGTACGGGGCGTGGCTTAGCCAAATAAAGCGGAACAATATCGATATTCTCTAAATAGATGTATTGCCAGATATCGAGTTCGGTCCAGTTGGAAAGCGGGAATACGCGGATGCTCTCCCCTTTATTTACCTGTCCGTTGTAGTTATGCCATAGCTCAGGACGTTGATTTTTCGGGTCCCAGCGATGAAAGCGATCGCGGAATGAGTAGATCCGCTCTTTGGCCCGAGATTTTTCTTCATCACGACGGGCACCGCCAAAGGCGGCATCAAAACCATATTTATTTAGCGCCTGTTTCAGCCCTTCGGTTTTCATAATATCGGTGTGCTTGGCGCTGCCATGCACGAACGGGCTGATGCCCATAGCAACCCCTTCGGGGTTTTTGTGTACCAGAAGTTCGCAACCATAGGCTTTCGCGGTGCGGTCACGAAACTCGTACATTTCACGGAATTTCCAGCCGGTATCAACATGCAACAAAGGGAACGGCAGCGTGCCGGGATAAAATGCTTTACGCGCCAAATGCAACATCACCGAAGAATCTTTGCCGATGGAGTACATCATGACAGGGTTGGAAAACTCTGCAGCCACTTCGCGAATAATATGAATACTCTCCGCTTCGAGCTGCCGTAAGTGAGTCAGTCGTTGGTTATCCATGGACGATCCTTAAGCCAGAAATTCTCCCGAAGGCCACGCTGGCGCCTCGGACTCTTTTCCCAAGCCATTGATGTTACAGCAAAGCAGCCTGTCGAAAGCGGCCGTAAAACTCTGTCCGGCATTGCGGTGGGTGAACGCAGCTGTAACGTCAAGGGCGAAGAATAGAGGCACTATAAGACGTCAGCTTAACGCAAATGAAATGACGAAAAGGTATTTGAAATAACCGAAAGAAATATGCAGGCAGGCTAGATAGCGCAAGATTAAACAATAAAACATTTCCTTAAATTTTAAGAACGCTAGAAATTGTTTAATAACAGTAGAGACTTCATACTACCTACACTGATTTATCACCCTGATTATTACTCTGTTGATCGCCTTTCAAGCTCTCAGCAGATCTAAGGACGCTTTACCCATGTTTTCCTGCCGTTCCCTTAAACTGGTGTGTGCCGCCTTATGCCTGAGCAGTAGCTTTACGGTTTCAGCCGCAGGCGTCACTCATCAGCCCGTTGGCAAAATTGCCGAACAAGAAGTACGCCATATTGCCACCTATTTTCCCGGCCGTATGGCGGGTAGTCCAGCAGAGCTGATGATGGCCGATTACGTCAATCAACGCTTCCAAACGATGGGCTATCAAAGTGATTTAAGAGATTTCAAAACCCGATACATTTACACCTCAAACGAAGGCAAAAAAGATTGGCATAATGTTAATGCCACCTCCGTCATTGCGGTAAAACCAGGGACAACAGACAAACAAGTTTTAATCGTCGCACATTTGGATACCTATACGCCGCTGAGCGATGACGATGTGAACCATAATCTGGGCGGTTTAACGCTACAGGGCGTGGATGACAATGCCTCAGGCGTTGGCGTAATGCTGGAACTTGCCGAGCGGTTGCGTAATGTAAAAACCAAGGCCACCGTCCGCTTTCTCGCACTCAGCGCAGAGGAGTTGGGTAACAAGGGGGCAGAAAATTATCTGAGCAGAATGAGCCAAACCGACAAAGCCAATACCCTGTTGGTGATAAACCTCGATTCGTTAATTACCGGTGATAAGCTCTATTTCCACAGCGGCGTCAACACGCCGAAAGCCGTGGCCGAAAAAACCCGCGATCGTGCGCTTAAGCTGGCAAAACGCCTCGGTATTCACGCCGCGATCAATAATGGTCATAGCGAGCATTATCCGCAGGGTAACGGCTGTTGCTCTGCTCAAATGCCGTTTGATGCAGCCAAAATTCCCGTGTTGACCGTTGAAGCCAGCAATGGATCTTTGAGCAAAAAAGAGGGTTATCAACAAACGAATAAAACAGCGCAATTCCCTGCAGGAACCAGTTGGCATCAGCCGCAGTATGACAACCTTCAGTATCTGGACAAGAATTTGCCGGGACGAATCAAAGCTCGCACTCGTGACAGCGTGAAAATTTTACTGCCGCTGGTGCAAGAAATCGCCAAGTAATGCGCCCCACCAGCAGCCCTCGTTTATGGTAATGCCATTCACGTGAGCCTGATTTTAGGGGGAAACACATGGATGTGTTCCGTAACCCCCCCTGTATCTCTTAAGTGAACAGCATTATCCCTTTATGGGCTGTCTGTATAGAAACCTCTGCCTTTGTGACAAAGCGTTAACTCATATTGATCTTTGATGTATCGCCATTACATTAATCTCAAGATGATTGGGTTTTATCGCCATTTTTGGCAAAAGTATTTGTTGAGGTTCCTATGTCAGAGCAACAATCCGTAGAGCAACGCGTTATTTCCGATCTTTTCTCCCGAATCCAGCAGGCGGAAGCAGGCAGTGGGCCTCGGGATGCCGAGGCAGAACGTTTGATTCAGGAATGTATCGCTAAACAGCCTGCGGCGCCCTATTACATGGCTCAGGCAATGCTGGTACAAGAAGCGGCAATTAAGCGTCTGAACGATCAGGTGAATGCGCTACAGCAGCAGGTGACTCAATTGCAAAGTCAGCCGCGTCAAAGCAGCGGTGGTTTTCTGGCAGGTTTGTTTGGCGGCGGCAGCGAGACTCGACCAACATCGGCTCCAAACAGCGGCAGCCAACCCATTCCTGGTGCGGCAAACTACGCTAACAGCAATTATGCTAACAACAATCCTGCTAACAGCGGCTATGCCAATAATGGCTATGCTGCGGCACCGTCTCGTCGCAGCGGTTTCTTAAGCGGGGCGTTACAAACTGCGGCGGGTGTCGCTGGGGGCGTTGTGATTGCCGATATGCTGACAGGTATGTTCCGCAACAGCCAGCCAGAAGAGATTGTGAACGTGGTTGAAGACAACAACATGGTTCAACCCGATTCAGCCCAGCCCGATCTCACTCAAGCGGATAATGCGCAACCTGATAACACTCAGCCAGACTTGCAGAATGCTGATTGGCAGGATGATACGTCCAATCAAAATGGACAGGACAGCGGGTTCTTCGATTCAGGTTTTGGTAGCGACGACGATAGCGACAATAACAACGACGATGATTCGTTTTTCTAACGCTCACAGCTAAACATCAACACTAGCCGCACCATGCGGCTAGTTTTTTATCTATTTGAAATGAGTTCTATCTCGCCTGCTTGCGTAGCAAGAAAATAAAGTATGGCGCACCAATGAAGGTCGCAAGTAAACCGGCTGGAATTTGGTAAGGGAACATCACCATTCGTCCACACCAATCCGCAAACATCATCAGGAAACCGCCGATAAGCGCTGCGATCATCAGTTGTGGCATGGCGCGTTTGAAACCTAACATACGTGCCATGTGGGGGGCCATCAGCCCCACGAAGCTTAACGGGCCCGTCATCAGCGTTGCCGCCGCCGTGAGCGCAGAGGCAATCAGTAAAATCGTTATCCGAGAAGGCATTAGCGCCACGCCAACGGCTTTCGCGGTGACAGATCCCAGCGGCAACAGCATCAGCCAGCGTCGGCAAAGCGGAGTCACGGCAATCAATACCGCAGCCACTCCAGCGGTACGCAACGCCTGAGCGCCGTCAACGCCATAGGTTGAACCAGCCAGCCACGTCAGCAGCATCCCTGTACGCGGATCACCGCTCGCCAAGACCATGACAACGAGCGTGGAGAAAACCGTGCTTACGGCGATCCCCGCCAGCAGCATTCGCTGGGCAGAAAAACCGTTTCGACTCGACGTAATCATCACCAACAGTAGCGTGAGCGCCGCACCGAGACTGCCAGCCGGGAGTAGCCAAACGAACGCGTTGCCTGGAACCAGCAATAGCAGTACTAATACGCCGAGTGCCGCACCAGAAGTGATACCTAAAACCTCAGGGCTCGCCATCGGGTTTCCCGTGAGTTTTTGGATCATGGTTCCCGCAACGGCCAGCATCATGCCTGCCGCTAACGCGGCAATCACACGCGGCCAGCGCCACGGCATCATCTCTTCAATCTGTATGCCCTGTGCCCAGTACCAACCTTCGCTGCCACGCCCAAACAGCAGCGCGATGAGCAGTGCAAGCGCAAGCAAGACCATGCCTACGATCATCCAGCGCCAAAGATGATGACGCTCCGGCGCGACTTGGTCGCCCTGATTCATATCAGGCACATTGCCGCGGGTTCGCAGCTTAGGCAATAACCACAGCAATACCGGCGCGCCAATCAACGCGGTCGCGGAGCCGGTTGGAATTTCATGCCAAACCACTGCTAACCATTGCACAACCTGATCGGTTAACCAGAGCAGTAAAGCGCCGATCAGTGGAGCCATCACTAGGCGTTGAGACAAACGGCGAGCGCCACAGATACGTGCTAGCAGTGGGGAGAACAAACCGATAAAACCAATAACCCCAACGGCATTCACCATTTGGGCACTGATCAAAACCGCCAAAGCCAAGGTCGCGAGACGCGCAGAGCTCAAACCTAAACCTAAATTTTTCGCAACACCGTCGTCTAAACCAAGGAGCGTTAAAGGGCGAATAAGCAGCGCAGAGAGAATGAAGGCGACCAACAAGCGCGGAGCAAGGTCGGTAACATTATGCCAATCGTGCTGGTTTAACGCCCCGCTCGCCCACACGAACATGCCCTGTAGCGATTCATAGTTAAACAGCGCCATCAGGGAATTAAGTGCGCCGCAGTATAGCCCCATGACCAAGCCTGCAAGGATTAACGTTACCGGAGACATACGTTTGCCCCACGATAATCCAAACACGATGAGCGCGACTAACACCGCGCCGAGCAACGCGGCAACTTGCATCATCCAACTTCCGGGGGCTACAGCCAGCAGTATCGCAGCCGTCACACCAAACTGCGCACCAGCAGAAACGCCCAGCGTTGCGGGTTCAGCCAGTGGGTTTTTCAGCACCTGTTGGAACAGCAGCCCCGCTAGGCCAAGACCTGCACCAACCAGCAGAGACACCACACCGCGCGGCAAAATGCTGTAATGCATCACAACCTGTTGGATATTATTAATATCAGGCGTGGTCATCGCCTGCCACCATTGATTAACCGGTAGCTGGTGATGGAAATTAAACAGCGTCAAGGCCAGCGCAGGCAGCGCGAGTAAGAGCGGAATCAGCCAAAGCAAGATTCTATGTTGGGCATTTTTATGTTGGGCATTTTTACGTTGAGAATGATTAACTCTGGCGTTCATGATTTTGCTCCTAGCGCCGATTCAAGCAAATCACAAAAACGCATAGCTGAAAGCGTCGCTCCGTAGAACCAAACGCCCGGTTGGCTAATCACTTTTCTGGCACGAACAAATGGCAACGCCTGCCACAAAGGCGTCTGCTGTACCTGAGCAAATAATGCGTCATTACCATGGCTGAAGAAAATAGCCTGTGACTGCGGTGATACCGTCGCCAACTGTTCAATGCCGACAATAGCGCTTCCCCAGAAGTTAGTTTCCCCCGTCCACGCATTTTTTAAACCAAGTTCATCCATCACTTCTTGGAACATACTGCCTTTGCCAAAAACTAACGCATGGTCGGCATCCAGCAACGTAAACAGCAGCAGCGGGGTTTTATCCCAAGGACGTAGACGCTGTTTACTTTGCGCCAAACGTTGCTGAAACTGTGCCAAATGCGCGGTGGCACGTTCTGGAATGCCCAGTCTTGCCGCTAGATTCTGCAACGATTGTTTAGCAAGCTTAAGCGGTGTGCCTGAACCATCGTTAAAGGAGAATCCCATCGTCGGAGCGATAGTTTGCATCTTTGGCACCGACGGACCAAAGCCTTCAGAGTAGAGAATCAGAGAGGGGTCGATCTGCTGGAGTAATTCCATATTGGGTTCGGTACGATTCCCCAGATCGAGTACCGAAGGCGCTAACTGAGGCTCTTGTACCCACAAACGATAATTGGCAATTTCCGCTACGGCAAGAGGTGTTATGCCGAGCGTCATCAGCAACTCTATCGGTAACCACTCGAGCGCCACGATCCGGTTCAGATCGGGAAATTCTGTTTTAGAATTTAGCGATGCATGCGCGGCTAGAGGCAGCAAGAGCGGCGATAAAGTCAGAGCCATCACGAAACGGCGACGCCCTAAATCGGGAAAATTAAAACGGCTCATGGGTAATGCTCATCAGAAAACGATCATCAAAAAACAAAGCTCACCGGAGCACCACCGCTTGGATGCGGCAGCGTTCCCATCGGAATACCGTAGATTTTTTCTAACACCTCACCTTGCATGATTTGGTCCGGTGTACCCTGAGCGATAAGCTCACCGGAACGCAGCGCCATGAGATAATCGCAGTATCGTGCAGCCATATTAATATCGTGTAACACCGCAATAACGGTTAAACCGCGTTCGCGGCTGAGACGTTGGATCAGTGCCAGAACTTCAACCTGATGCGCAATATCCAGTGCGGAAGTGGGTTCATCAAGCAATAAGCAGCGACTATTTTGCGCTACGGTCATTGCCAACCAAGCCCTCTGTCGTTCGCCACCGGATAAGCTATCAACCAAGCGTCCAGCCAGAGGTTTGAGATCGACCAACGCAATTGCCTCTTCCACTCGTTCACGATCTTCACTGCGAAAACGCCCCAAAGCACCGTGCCAAGGATAACGACCGATAGCGACTAATTCGCGCACGGTCATACCTTCAGCGGCCGGAAGTTGCTGTGGTAAGTAAGCAACCTCACGCGCAAACGCCTTGCTGTCCCAATCAGCGAGCGGCTTAGTGCCTAACAGAATCTGTCCCTCGCTAGGAGATTGGTGACGGCCAAGCATTTTTAACAACGTAGATTTGCCCGAGCCATTATGACCAATCAGGCCGCATACCTGCCCTTGGGGGAACGTAAGAGAGACATTTTGCAGCAATGTGCGCCCAGGGACAGTAAAGCTAACCTGTTGTAAAGCGAAGGTAGATGGGGTGGAAATCGCCGTTTTACTCAATTGCGGTATGACCTTTAGTCTTATGTTCTTTGTATAAAAGAACGGGTGCGGTTGACCCGCACCCTTGAGAGTACATCTTAGAAACGGAATGTCGCTGTAGCAACAATCTGACGCTCTGCGCCCCAGAAGCAGCCATTGGTTGCGAAGCAGCTAGAAACGTATTCTTTATCAAACAGATTGTTCACATTCAGACCCACCGATGAACCAGGTAGGTTGAAACGAGCCAGATCGTATTTAATCATCGCATTCCAAATCGTGTAGTCAGGGACTTTGAACGTGTTAGCTTCATCACCCCAAGTGGAGCCGACATAACGCACACCAGCACCTGCCGATAGCCCACTCAGCGCTGTTTCGTGGAAAGTGTAATCCCCCCACAGAGACGCCATGTGCTTAGGTATAATTGCCGGTGTATTTCCTTGATTAGTCGTATCTTTGGTGTATTCAGCATCCGTATAGGTATATGACGCCAACAGGTTAATATTCGTGGTCAACGCAGCCTTGCCTTCAAATTCGACACCACGAGAGCGGATTTCGCCTGTCTGCTGCTGATACCAGCCTTTATCGGCATGCTCTGTATCCGTCACCAAGTTGTTCGACTTGGTCAGTTGATACAAAGCCAAAGTGGCTGAAACTGGGCGATCTTCAGGAATGTATTTCACCCCTGCTTCATACTGCTCCCCTTTAGAGGGAGAGAACATTTTCTTGTCGTAGCCAGCACCGATATTAGGCTCAAATGATTGCGCGTAGCTGATATAAGGAGAAATACCGTTATTAAATAGGTAGTTCAGCCCAATTCTGCTAGTAGATTGGTGATCATTTTGCTTACCATAAGTATTCGCTACACGATCTTCAACGGTACTCTTTGCCCAGTCATAGCGCGTACCTGCAGTTAGAATCCATTGATTCCATTCCGCTTGCTCTTGCAGATAAATACCAACCTGTTCTTGACCATCGACTTTGCTTGTTGGATTTAACGGACTACGATTGTCATTTCCATATTGTGGGTTAGCAAGGTTTAGTGGGGTTGTAGTCCCCCACCCACCAACAATATCGTTACGCATATTCATATAGTCCACGCCCATTAAAAGCGTGTGGTCGACATCGCCAGTACCGAATTTAGCCTGTCCCTGAGTATCTACGGTGAAGTTATTCAAACGTTCATTGGACAAAATGTAGTTTCGGTTCAGAACTGTATCATTGGTTGCATCCACGCCAACGCCATAAACGTTATTTTGGTTGGTATGCAACTGCATGTATCGCAGGTTTTGTCGCACAGTCCACGTATCATCAAAGTCATGGGTAAAGCTGTAGCCGACCATACGAGTTTGACGGGAGTAGAAATTGCTTGATTCACCTTCGTTAAAGTCAGGAGACAAACGACCAAAAGACGCTTTCTGGACGGTTCCTTCTTTTGGCAGCCAACCGTAATAGCCCATATTTGGATCGTTTTGGATGTATGACATTATCGTCAGGTTAGTATGCTCATTCGGTTGCCAACTGAATGATGGCGCAATTGCATAGCGTTTAACCTTAGCCATTTCTTGCTGATCGTTAGCATCACTTGCTAACCCCGTCAAACGGAACGCATATTCACCGTTGTCATCAAGCGCATCACTGAAATCAAAGCCCGTTTCAAATAAGCTATTGCTGCCCATCTTGAATTGTACTTCACGGAGGGGTTCTGTTGTCGGGCGCTTAGAGACAAGAGACACGATCCCACCTGGGCTGCTCTTACCATACAAGACTGAAGAAGGACCGCGTAATACTTCAACGCGTTCTAAGAAATATGGGTCAATAGAGGCTTCATTAAAATAGTCCCCCTGAAGCTTTAAACCATCCAAATATTCGTTTTGGTTAACAGAACCAAAACCGCGGATGTAAACAGCATCATAGACATTGGAACTACCACGGCTTCCTACCATCACGCCAGGAGTGAAACTCAATGCTTCTTTGACTGACGCTGGCTGCTGTGTATCAAGCTGCTCGCGAGTCACCACGGAAACTGACTGAGGAGTTTTAACCAAAGCAGTATCAGTTTTCGTCCCTGTTGCACTACGTTTAGCCGCGATTGTCGGAGATGGACCCCATGCGCTTTCCTGCTCAACACCGCCGCCGGCAGTCACAACCATAGTGTCATCTGCCTGATTTTTTTCAGCTGTATCAGCAGCATTGGCGAATGTAGCCCACATGCCTAGGCTGGCAGCAATAGAAACTGCAACCTTAGTACGGGAATATTTGAACGATGGTAAAGTCATGTTGGTTTCTCTGGCGAAAGATAAATAATAAAGTAAACGAGAATGATTATTATAAAGATCGCATTTTATGCGTAACCAAATGTAAAGTTCAAGCAAATTTCGTCCTTATAAGAATCAAGGGCACAAAAAATAACCTTTAACTTATTATGGGATAAATCAATAGGTAGGAACTATCCAAAAGTGGAGGTTTATTGGATAGGAAAATATGAAAAGGATGTCGTTCAACGTTATGCGGATGTTATATTTGGTTTGCAAAAATAATTTAATTAAACGCATACAAATAACAAATTAAAATACGAAGTATATTTCTTATTTTTTCTTGTAGTATGAAAACCATCAACTGCCTATATCCATATGGCGTGGCTCGCCCTCGTTGTGTAGCGTTCTCTTCCATCTCCCATATCAATTAAATTAAATGACATTTAAATTTAAGCACAGATTAAATAAATGAAATCACTAATGAAATTAAGTAAGAAAACACAAAATCTATAACATAAAAACATTGTTAAAATTAAAGCATTACAAAATAGTATTGATATCAATACTATTTACCGCCCCCGTCACAAAATTAATTATTTATTTTATGAACCATATTGTAATTTAATAACCAAGCGACTTATCCTGCTCATGTCTTAAAAGGAATCCTTATAAATAATAAGGAATAAGAATAATACAAAAGCGTCAATTCAAGGAAATGATAATGAAGCGTAAAATTCTAGCGGTGGTAATTCCTTCTTTATTACTGGCAGGTATGGCAAATGCTACAGAAATTTATAATAAAGATGGCAATAAGTTAGATTTGGAAGCTAAGGTCGATGCCCGTCATCAGTTTTCTGAAAACAAAGGTGATGATGGTGATGAAACTTACCTGCGTGTAGGTTTCAGAGGCGAAACTCAAATCAGCGATCAGCTCACAGGCTTTGGTCAGTGGGAATATAACGTTCAAGCAAACCACACCGAAGGCGGTTCTACTGGTGGAACCAGCGGTAATGCCACTCGTTTAGGTTTTGCTGGTCTGAAGTTTGGTGACTACGGCTCATTTGACTATGGTCGTAACTACGGCGTCGTGTACGACGTTGAAGCGTGGACCGATATGCTGCCTGTATTCGGTGGCGATAGCTACACGCAAACCGACACCTTCATGAATACCCGTGGCAATGGCATGGCAACCTACCGCAACAGTGATTTCTTCGGTTTGGTTGAAGGTTGGAACTTTGCTCTGCAATACCAAGGCGCAAACGACAATGGCGGCGCTGAAGGTAACAACGGTACGAATAATGGTGAGCGCAAAATCTCAACCCAAAACGGTGATGGTTTTGGTGTTTCAACCACTTATGATACCGGAATGGGCCTGAACTTCGGTGCCTCTTTCGCAACGTCAAACCGTACCCACGATCAAGAGTTCGACTCTACTGCAGGTGGTCACACTGCTGACGTTTGGACCATTGGTGCCAAGTATGATGCTAACAACGTTTATTTAGCGGCAATGTATGCTCAAACTCAGAACATGACTGCATTTGGTGATACCGACGGGTATATTGCCAACAAAACGCAAAACGTTGAACTTACCGCACAGTACCAGTTCGACTTTGGTCTGCGTCCATCCTTAGGTTATGTTTACTCCAAAGGTAAAGACCTCGGCAGCATCGCTGGCGATGGCCGCCATGACAATAAAAACTTAGTAAATTACATTGAAGTCGGTACCTACTACTACTTCAATAAAAACATGTCTACTTATATTGATTATAAAATCAACTTAATGAACGACAATGACTTCACTCGTGCTGCGGGTATTACAACAGACGACGTTGTTGGTGTTGGCTTAGTTTACCAGTTCTAATCTAGTCTGATTTTTATCTTATTGAATGCAACGGGTAGCGCAAGCTGCCCGTTTTTTGCTTATTTAACGATCAGGGAATTTCATTGGAAATTCATTTGATACCAAGCACATTATTCATGACTTAACTAATAAAAAAGCCTCCAACGAATGGAGGCTTTTATTTTATTCGGCAAGCAGTAGCTAGTTGCTACCAAACATATCTTTTATCCACCCCGCAACACCATCACTACCTTTTTGTTCCTGTGGCTGCTGAGATGGCTGCCCTTCAGTCTGAGGTTGCTGTGACTGAGTGGCAGGTTGCTGGGCCGCTGACGCTGCACATAATCCCTCTGGGTTCTCTGTCCAAACCGGAAGAGTCCGCAAACCACCGCCATTACACACAAAGTTACCTGAGCCATCAATGCTCATTGTGGTAATGCCCTCTGGCGGTACCAAATTCAACGGCAGAGGAGTTTGGTTTTCTAGATAGCGGCGATATAAGGTTAGAGCTCCGTTCGCCCCAGTTAGCTTAGCTGGACCATTGTTATCACGCCCCACCCAAGCAATAGTGACTTCCTTACCATCTACGCCGGCAAACCAGCTGTCGCGCAGATCGTTCGTAGTCCCCGTTTTCGCAGCTAAATGATAGTTACCAAACTTCGCAGTAAGAGAACGTGATGTTCCACGAGCCACGACCTGCTGCATGCCATACAATGTCAGATAAGCCGCCTGAGGAGGCACTACGCTTTGCGCCTGTGGCAAGCTTTGATACAGCACGGTGCCATCTTCTGCAATCACCGAGCGTACGGCTGATAGTGGTGCTCGATTACCACCGCCTGCAATCGTTTGATACTCCTGCGCCACTTCCATTGGTGTAAGGCTAATAGCCCCCAGTAACATCGATGGAACTGGATTAATCACATCCTTAGGAATGCCCAAACGCTGCAAAGTTGCGCTGATTTGATCTAATCCCACAGACATGCCCAAGTTTACCGTTGGTACGTTAAGCGAGTTTGCTAACGCATCCACCAGCATCACCTGACCACGATACTGACGATCGTAGTTTTTCGGCTGCCATATGCTGCCATTAGGTTGCTTCAATGACAGGGGCTGATCCGCAAGCCACGTGTTTAGACGATATTTATCTGGCTCACTCAACGCCGTCAGGTAAGTCGGTGGCTTAGCCAGAGAGCCGACCGAACGACGAGCGTCCATCGCTCGGTTAAAGCCAGCAAACTGAGGCTGAGCGCCCCCCACCATCGCACGAACTTCACCGCTGAAGCGGTCAACAATTACCATTGCGGCTTCAAGATCGTTCACATGACGTGCCGCTTTCAGGGCAGGAATTCCATCCTCTACCGCTTTTTCTGCCGCATCCTGAGACACAGGGTCTAGCGTGGTAAAGATTTTCACACCGGACAGATCGTTTATCTTGCTGCCCAGTTTCTGCTGTAGCTCTTGGCGAACCATTTGCATAAATGCAGGCTGTGGTGAAATCACGCCACCTTTAGGCTGTACACCGAGAGGACGTGCGCTCAGCATGTCATAAAGCTCTTTGTCAATAACCTGCTGGTTTTCCAGCAGTTTTAGTACCAAGTTACGACGTTCCAGCGCTAATGTAGGATTGCGCCACGGATTATACAGCGAAGCACCTTTCACCATCCCCACCAGCAACGCTTGCTGATCGAGACTCAGTTCATCAACTGGACGTCCGAAGTAATACAAACTAGCCAGCGGGAAACCACGGATCTGATCGCTCCCACTTTGCCCAAGATAAACCTCGTTCAGATATAGCTCTAAGATCCGATCTTTGCTGTAGCGATAATCGACGATCAGCGCCATATAAGCTTCATTGATCTTACGCCACAGAGAACGCTCGTTACTCAAGAACAGGTTCTTCACCAACTGCTGAGTCAACGTACTCCCACCCTGTACCGCACGACCAGCAGTCAGGTTGGCAACCACGGCACGACCGATAGAGTAGAAGCTAATCCCGTCATGCTCATAGAAATGGCGGTCTTCCGTTGCGATCAGCGTATCCACCAGCAGGTCTGGGAATCCGCTACGCGGGACAAAAAGACGCTGCTCACCGTTCGGCGATTGCAGCATGGTGATTAAACGAGGATCCAAACGGAAGAAACCAAACTGGCGCTGGTTGTCCATGTTCTGGATCTGACTCAAACGATCGTTGCTGAACACCAGACGCGCGTGGATCTGCCCTTCTTTTCCATCCGGAAAATCAAACGGTCGACGCAGCAAATCAATATTATCGCCGTTCACCGAGAACTCACCCGGACGTGTAATACGGCTAACCTGGCGGTATTGCATTCCTTCCAGCAGATTCACCATCTCTTTTTTGCTGTAGGACATACCCGGTTCTAGATCGACCATGCGGCCATATACGGTGGCTGGCAACTGCCAGACTTTGCCGTCGATGCGCGCGCGGATCTGCTGATCAAGATAAAATCCGTAAATCGCCAATAGTACAAAGACGATCAGCGCTAATTTGATCAGTAATCCAAGCAGTCTGCGTTTACGCGGTTTTTTCACCTTCTTACGCGCCACATCGTCCTCTCTGTCATCATCTTCATAATCATCATCTTCTTCATACTCGTCTTCGTCGTGATAGTCCGAGCTGCGACGAAAATCATCGCGATAGTCATCATCGTCGTCGTCATAACGGCGGCGGCGATTGGAAGCCGTTCTACGGGAAGGCGGGTTCCCCCCCTTTTTACTTTTACGTCCGATCGGCTCGCGATCATCATCCCTAGACATTATTCAGTTCTCCAGCATTGGCGCCTAATCTGTTCCTCACGGTCCACTGGGGGAAGAGGAAACCTCTGAAATTCACCCAGAATCACCACTGAGTATGGGAAATCATTCACTGAAAACGCTTCGTGCGTCGCGTTGGCAGCGCGTTACCCGGATCGTCAGGCCACGCGTGTTTTGGGTAACGCCCTTTCATCTCTTTTTGCACTTCACGATACGAACCTTGCCAAAACGCAGCGAGATCGCGAGTAATTTGTAAAGGTCTACGAGCCGGAGATAATAGCTCTAACACCAGCGCCACACGCCCCTCGGCAATCTTAGGACTTTGCTGTTCGCCAAACACTTCCTGTAAACGTACAGCTAACACGGGAGGTTTATCGCTAAAATACTGGATGGGCAAATGCGATCCCGTCGGCACAGTGTAATGCGTCGGCAAGGCACTATCTAGACGTTGGCGGGTCGGCCAATCCATCAAACTTAACAGAGCCTCGGTTAAATTAATATTCTGCAAACCGCGCAAGTCACGCACGCCATTCAAAGACGGAAGCAACCAATCTTCCAGCGAATCTAGCAGGCTATCATCATCAACGGCTGGCCAGTTAACGTCTGGCAACCACTGCGCTGCACATTGTAGCCGTAAACGCAGCTGTTGCGCAGAATCGCTCCAATTTAAGGCGCTAATTCCTTGGTGACGAACCCAATTGAGCAACGCCTGAGAGAGTTCCTCTGCGGAAGGTTTTGCCAATGGTTGAGCTTTCAGCACCAAGCGCCCTAACTGCTGGCGTTTCCATGCCCGCAGAGTGCCTTTGGATTCATCCCACTCCACACTGGTTTGCTCGCTGATGAGATGCGGCAAGCGTGGCGCCAGACGCTCAATATCACAGGGTAAGGCCAGCAAAATTCGCGCTTCACTGTTATTTACACCCTGCAATAGATTCGCCACGATCATCCACGGCGTACGCGCCAATGCATCGTCCGGCTCCATCGCAGCCCCTAGCCCGTTAGCCAGCAGATATCGTCCATCTTGTCCGCGTAAATTGGCGATACGATCGGGATATGCATGCGCAAGCCAAAATGCCGCCTCCTCAGGCTCAACCGTCCCCTGACCTTTTCCTAAACGCCGACAAAGCTGATCCGCACGCCGCTGCCAATGATTTTGCGGATGAAAAAGCGCATTACGCAGATCGACGTTACCGCCACGCGGAGGCTCTTCGATAATCGCGGCCAGCAAAGCCGCCGTCGCCAGTGCATTTTCTCCTGCCTGCTGCGCTGCACACAGCATGGCAGCTAAACGCGGATCGCTGCCCGCATCGCTCATAACACGGCCTGTCGCCGTTAAAGCCCCCTGTTCATTGACGGCTCCCAATTGAAATAGCAGTCGCTGTGCCACCGAGATGGCGGCCTGCGGGGGAGTATCCAGCCATTGAAGCTGAGCGACGTCGGTGCATCCCCATTGCAACAGATTCAGCCATAGGCTGCTCAGATCGCTATGTAAGATCTCTGGCTCACTGTATTCAGCGGTACGTTCCGCCTGCTCTGCAGCCATCAAATGCCAGCAAATACCGGGTTCGAGACGCCCAGCGCGCCCCGCACGCTGCGTCATTGAGGCTTGGCTGGCTCTTTGTGTCACAAGCTTAGTCAGCCCACTGCGGATATCAAACAGGCTCGCTCTTTCCAATGTGCTATCGATAACCAAGCGAATACCGTCAATCGTCAGACTGGTTTCCGCAATGTTAGTGGCCAGCACCACCTTTCGACGACCTGCCGGTGACGGATCGATAGCCTTCTGCTGTTCAGACAAAGGCAAAGCACCGTATAACGGGCAAAGATCCGTATCGTCATCAACACAGCTCTGCAGCAATTCTGCGGTGCGTCGAATTTCCCCCACCCCAGGTAAAAACAGCAATAAAGAGCCAGATTCCTGTCGTAACAAATTCAGCACCGCATTACAGGCAGATTGCTCCAATCGTTCATGCGCAGAAACGGGAGTATAGCGGCGAACCACAGGGAAACTTCGCCCTTCTGAACGGATCACGGGGGCATCCGGCAACAATTTAGTTAAGCGAACGTCGTCCAGCGTCGCTGACATAATTAGCAAACGTAAATCATCACGTAGCCCTTGCTGTACATCCAGCAGCAACGCCAGAGCTAAATCGGCCTGTAGGCTACGTTCATGAAACTCATCCAGAATCACCAGAGAAACGCCGGACAGCTCCGGATCTTGCTGTAACATTCGGGTCAAAATACCTTCAGTGACCACTTCCAGCCGCGTTTGCGTACTCACCTTTGTGTCGGCACGCATACGGTAGCCCACTGTCTGCCCTACGTTTTCACCTAACTGCTGAGCAAGACGATTCGCCACGCTACGCGCAGCCAAGCGACGCGGCTCCAGCATAATAATCTTGCCATCCAGCCAGTCGGCTTTCAGTAACTGCAGCGGCAACCACGTAGATTTACCCGCACCTGTTGGCGCATTGAGTAACACCCGAGCAGATGATTGTAAGGCGGCCAGTAATGGCTCAAGCACGGCGGCAACGGGAAGTAAGGACACGAAGACTCCAAAATAAGAGGTATAATGCTTTAACATCAGCTGGGCTGCATTGTAGCATTCAGCGGTGAAACTAAGAGAAATGAGAACGCATGTCTGATACCCGCCGACTATTTTTTGCCCTGCCATTACCGCCCAAAACCCAGCGAGCACTGGTGAAATGGCGTGCAGAGCAGTTTCCACCGGAAGCTGGGCGTCCGATTGCTGCGGCCAATCTGCATATCACATTGGCTTTTCTCGGCGAGGTGAGCGAACAAAAATCGCTGGCATTACAAAATATGGCTTCTCGCATCAAACAGTCTGCGTTTAGTCTTGATTTGGACGATGCGGGTCACTGGCCCAGCGCTGGGGTTGTATGGCTTGGCTCACGCCGAGCACCACGCGGGCTACTGCAATTAGCTGAACTTTTGCGCTCACAGGCCGCTCGTAGTGGGTGCTATCAAAGTCCTTTCCCCTTTCACCCTCATGTTACGCTGTTACGGGGTGCGACAAAAACGGTGGCAATACCGCCATCAGGTTTTCATTGGCCCGTAGCATTTGAACACTTTGCGCTCTACTCCTCTGAATTTCGGCGCGGACGCACTCGGTATGATCAGATCGCATGTTGGCCATTAATCACGCAAACAAAACGCGGTTCTGAACTTTCAGAATAATCTTGATCTATATAATAGAAAGAAACAGAGGAAACCCATGCTTTTTGCTCCTCCACTCCAATCAGGCCGCCTCATTCAACGCTATAAACGTTTTCTCGCTGACGTTCAACTGACTGACGGTAGCGAAATGACAATGCACTGTGCGAATACCGGCGCCATGACGGGATGTGCAACGCCCGGCGATACCGTGTGGTATTCCACTTCGGATAATCTCAAACGAAAGTATGCTCATTCTTGGGAGCTAACCCAAACTCAGCAAGGGCATTGGATTTGCGTAAATACTATGCGAGCCAACACGTTAGTGCAGGAAGCCATTGCCGCAGGACGAATAAAAGAATTATCTGGTTACACAAAAGTGCGTACCGAGGTGCGCTACGGTGAAGAAAATAGCCGTATCGACTTGTTATTACAGGCAGAAAATCGACCTGACTGCTATATTGAGGTGAAGTCTGTCACCCTACTGCAACAGGGCTGTGGATACTTCCCTGATGCTGTAACGTTGCGCGGGCAAAAGCACCTTAGGGAGCTTGCACAACAGGTTCAAAACGGACAACGCGCAGTGCTGTTTTTCGCCGTGCTGCATACCGGTATTGAGAAAGTTGCGCCAGCACAACATATTGACCCGCAATACGCGAAATTACTGGCACAAGCCTGTGCGCTAGGCGTAGAAGTCATATGCTATGGAGCACAGATAAACGCGGAAGGAATTGAGCTAAACAACCCGCTACCGTTCGGGTTGTATTGAGTCTGCTATTTCGTCTTCTGTTGAAAAAAACAACAAAAAACGCAGAGCCGCTCGCCAAATACGCCGTCCTTCACACCATTGTCAAGCATTATGCAGGAATAATTGCCAACCTGAACTGCATCTGCTATTTATAGCGGCCTGATTTTTCCCCCGTTTGGGGATCGCTAATGCGTGTTATGTAGGAGAAGCAACATGCAAGAAGGGCAAAACCGTAAACCGTCGTCCTTAAGCATTCTCGCCATCGCTGGGGTGGAGCCGTACCAAGAGAAGCCAGGCGAAGAGTACATGAATGCAGCCCAGCTGGCTCATTTCAAACTGATTCTTGAAGCGTGGCGTAACCAGCTCCGTGACGAAG
Organism: Hafnia paralvei ATCC 29927; assembly: GCF_001655005.1. Classification (GTDB taxonomy): domain Bacteria; phylum Pseudomonadota; class Gammaproteobacteria; order Enterobacterales; family Enterobacteriaceae; genus Hafnia; species Hafnia paralvei. The sequence continues at coordinate 74,305 of NZ_LXET01000010.1, read as the reverse complement.
TTGACCGCACTGTGTCCCATATGCAGGACGAGGCGTCAAACTTCCCGGATCCGGTTGACCGTGCGGCACAGGAAGAAGAATTCAGCTTAGAACTGCGCAACCGCGATCGTGAGCGCAAGCTGATCAAAAAGATCGAAAAAACTCTGAAGAAAGTCGAAGACGACGATTTCGGCTTCTGTGAGTCTTGCGGTGTTGAGATCGGTATTCGTCGCTTAGAAGCGCGCCCAACAGCCGATCTTTGTATCGACTGTAAAACTCTGGCCGAAATCCGCGAAAAGCAGATGGCCGGTTAATCTGGGATACCAAGAACCTTCAACGCTCATCAGGGCGTTGATAGTTTCAGCCCAGCCTCACCACGGCGTTAATGCAGGAAGCCAACACCGTGGTGAATTCTTCCCGTACAGAGGCATGACGCCAACGTAACGAAATCCACAAACCAAATGCCATCACATCACTATATTGGCCGCTTTGCCCCATCTCCATCTGGCGATTTGCACTTTGGTTCGCTCATTGCCGCCCTCGGTAGTTATTTGCAATCTCGATCGCAACAGGGTCGTTGGCTAGTTCGCATCGAAGATATTGATCCTCCACGTGAAGTTCCCGGTGCAGCCGATCGCATTCTGCGTACGCTCGAACACTATAAACTTCATTGGGATGGCAGCGTACTGTATCAATCCCACCGCCACGATGCTTATCGCGCCGCGCTGGATTTTTTGCGGCATGAACACAAAGCCTATTTTTGCACCTGTACCCGCAGCCGTATTCATTCGTTAGGCGGGTTATACGACGGTCATTGCCGAACGTTAGGTCTTAGCTCTGCTCATGCGGCGCTACGTCTGGAACAAACGCATCCGGTGTATGGGTTTGAAGATGAGTTACACGGTTGGCTGGCTGCCGATCGTGCAATGGCTGAAGAAGACTTTATTATTCACCGCCGTGACGGACTGTTTGCCTATAATTTGGCGGTGGTGGTTGACGATCATTTTCAAGGTATTACTGAAATCGTACGCGGCGCTGATTTAATTGAGCCAACCGTCAGACAGATGGCACTGTATCACCAGTTTAACTGGCAAACGCCGCGCTACCTGCATTTGCCACTGGCGTTAAATCACGACGGCAACAAGCTATCTAAGCAAAATCACGCTGAACCCATTCCGATGAGCGATCCGCGCCCCGTTCTGGCTGCGGCTCTTGGTTTTTTGGGACAGTCAGTGCCGGAAGAATGGGCTGATTTAACAACCGAAGCGCTGCTAGAATATGCAGTGAGCCATTGGGATATGCAGCAAATACCAAAAAACTCGCGATTAATGGCGTGAATTTATCAGCGCCATTCTCAAAATGGCCCGCTTACGCTATGATGACCCGCTATTTTTTCTGCATATACTCGTCATGTATCACGTTGCGGGCGCTAAACGCAGCTTGAATGATTCAGAGCATACGACTAACAAGACACTATCGAGGTGCACCATTTTTACCCGAGTCGCCAACTTTTGCCGTAAGGTTTTAAGCCGAGAGGCGGAGAGCGCACAAGCGGAGGAGTCACGTTCAATGACGGTGATCCCGCGCGATCAACATAACATTTCGCGCCAACAAATCAGTGAGAACGCCCTCAAGGTTCTCTATCGCCTGAACAAATCAGGATACGAAGCGTATCTGGTTGGTGGTGGCGTGCGCGATCTGCTGCTCGGTAAACAGCCTAAAGATTTTGACATCACCACGAGCGCAACGCCGGAGCAAGTACGTAAATTGTTCCGCAACTGTCGCTTAGTTGGCCGCCGTTTCCGTTTGGCCCACGTGATGTTTGGCCCAGAAATTATCGAAGTTGCCACTTTCCGTGGTCACCATGAACATGCTGGTGATGGCAAAAATATCTCTCAGCAAGCGCAAAACGGCATGCTGCTACGCGACAACGTTTACGGCAATATCGAAGAAGATGCCCAGCGTCGCGATTTCACCATCAATAGCCTGTATTACAGCATTTCAGATTTTACGGTTCGTGATTACACCGGCGGCCTGCGTGATTTGCAGGAAGGTCGAATTCGCCTGATAGGCGATCCAGAAACGCGCTACCGTGAAGATCCGGTACGAATGCTGCGTGCGGTACGCTTTGCAGCCAAGCTGGATATGACTATCTGCCCGCAAACGGCGGAGCCTATTCCACGTTTAGCGGCGCTGCTGCATGAGATCCCATCGGCTCGCCTGTTTGAAGAGTCGCTGAAACTACTACAGTCTGGCTATGGTTTGGCCACTTATAAGTTGCTGTGCGAATACCAGCTATTCCAGCCGTTGTTCCCCGTCATTTCTCGCCACTTCACACCTAATGGCGATAGCCCGCTGGAACGAATCATCAATCAGGTGCTGAAAAACACCGATCATCGTTTGCAAAACAGCATGCGAGTGAATCCTGCATTTCTGTTCGCAGCTATGCTGTGGTATCCGCTGATTGAGCTGGCACAAAAAATTAATGATGAAAGTGGATTGACCTACTACGACGCTTTCGCTCTGGCGATGAATGATGTTTTGGACGAGCAATGTCGCACTCTCGCGATTCCAAAGCGTATCACCGCATTAGTTCGTGATATCTGGTCCCTGCAACTGCGTCTGTCTCGCCGCCAAGGAAAACGTGCGCATAAGCTGATGGAACAACCTAAGTTCCGTGCCGCTTTTGATCTGCTGGCGCTGCGTGCTCAGGCTGAGAACAGCAATGAGCTACAGCGTTTGACTCAGTGGTGGGATGAATTCCAGAAAGCTCCGCTGACGCGTCAGAAAACGATGGCCAACGAACTTGGTGATGATGGTGCTCGCCGTCGCCCACGTCGTCCTCGCCGCCGCGCACCGCGCCGTGAAGGCAACGGCGAATGACACGCGTCTATATTGCCTTAGGCAGCAATCTTGCCGATCCTTTGCATCAGGTTCAGTCAGCGCTCAACGCGCTGGCTAAACTGCCGCAGACTCAGCTTATCGCAACCTCATCGCTGTATCGTACACCGCCGCTTGGGCCTCAAGATCAACCGGATTACCTGAATGCGGTGGTGGCACTAGACACAGATTTACCCGCAGAACGCCTGTTAGATCACACGCAAAAAATCGAGCTAGAGCACGGCCGTGTACGCAAAGATGAGCGTTGGGGGCCACGGACGCTGGATCTTGATATTTTGCTTTTTGGCAATGACATCATTAACACCGAGCGATTGACCGTTCCGCATTACGACATGAAAAATCGTTCATTTATGCTCTATCCTCTGGCTGAAATTGCGCCTGATGTCCATTTTCCTGACGGAGAAAGTCTGAGTCACGCCCTCAAAAAACTTGGCGCAGCGCCACTCCATCGCTGGTAATTTCATAGTTATATCCATGAAATAACTATAAATAATTATTTCCCTGTATATATCCATTCCCGCCCCCACTATCGTTTTCCCCTTAGTTTTCTAATAGTTAGTGTTAATCCAGCGATAATACCTTTCCGATGCGACTGACAGATAAAGCGCTGTTCCTACCGCATAACATCTCTTAGAATGCGCTTTTGTCTCAGTCTGAATGACGCCGTCAGGGGATCTCATGAAACCGACCAGCATCACCCATCTGTTACAGTTAAAACAACAAAAAACTAAATTTGCCACCATCACGGCTTATGACGCCAGCTTTGCCAAGTTGTTTGAGGATCAGGGAATTCGCGTGATGTTAGTTGGCGATTCTCTTGGCATGACGCTGCTGGGGCATGATTCAACACTGCCTGTCACGATCGAAGATGTGGCTTACCATACGCGTGCCGTACGGCGTGGGGCACCATACTGTCTGTTACTTTCCGATCTTCCGTTCATGACCTATGCCACGCCTGAGCAGGCCTGCACCAACGCAGCGACGTTGATGCGCGCTGGAGCCAATATGGTCAAGCTAGAAGGCGGGAGTTGGTTAACTGAAACCGTGCAGATGCTTACCGATCGTGCCGTACCCGTCTGTGCTCATCTAGGTTTAACGCCACAGTCGGTAAATATTTTCGGTGGCTATAAAGTTCAAGGGCGTGATAAAGACGGCGCGGATAAACTGCTGGAAGATGCGCTAGCGTTGGAAGCTGCGGGTGCACAGTTGCTGGTATTAGAGTGTGTACCTGCTGCGCTGGCAAAAACCATTACCGACGCACTACAAATTCCCGTTATTGGCATTGGCGCGGGTAAAGACACCGACGGCCAAATTCTTGTCATGCACGATGCTTTAGGCATTACCGGCGGCCACACGCCTAAGTTTGCGAAGAACTTCCTTGCAGGACAAAGTGACATTCGCTCAGCTATTCGTCTGTATATTGAAGAAGTGGAGCAGGGCTTGTATCCGGCTGCAGAGCATACGTTTAACTAATTCGTCAGCGTCATCCATCGCTCCCTCTTCAGGGAGGGGGATAGATCATCAGTTTGGAGAACCACTGTGTTAATCATTGAGACAATCCCTCTGTTACGTCGTGAAATTCGTCGCTGGCGTCAAGAAGGCAAGCGCATTGCGTTGGTACCCACCATGGGTAATCTACACCAAGGTCACCTTACGCTAGTCGAAGAAGCCAAAGCGCGAGCCGATGTCGTTGTGGTCAGCGTTTTTGTAAACCCAATGCAGTTTGACCGCCCTGACGATTTAGCGCGCTATCCTCGTACGTTGCAGGAAGATTGTGAGAAATTAACTCGGCTAGGCGTGGATTTGGTCTTCGCTCCGTCTGAAAAAGAAGTCTATCCGAAAGGATTAGAACAACAGACCTACGTCGATGTGCCTTCGCTTTCAACCATGCTAGAAGGCGCTAGCCGTCCTGGGCACTTCCGCGGTGTCTCAACTATCGTCAGCAAACTATTCAACCTGATCCAGCCAGATATTGCCTGCTTTGGTGAAAAGGATTTCCAGCAGTTGGCCCTGATCCGCAAGATGGTATCTGACCTGAACTTCGATATTGATATCGTCGGTGTGCCGATTGTACGCGGCCCAGATGGGTTAGCCTTGAGTTCGCGTAATGGCTATCTCACCGCAGATGAACGTCGCTTAGCGCCGCGCCTATATAACATCATGAGCCATTTAGCCACTCAGCTAGAGAACGGTGAGCGTAATATCGACGAGCTGCTAGAACAAGCCACTAGCCGCCTGCGTGAAGCCGGTTTGCAGCCAGATGAACTGTTTGTCCGTGATGCTGACACGCTACTGGATGTTAACGTCGATACCAAAACAGCGGTGATTCTGGTATCTGCATGGTTAGGTAAGGCTCGCCTTATCGATAACATGCGCGTGCCTTTTAACGCCGAGAGTTAATTATTTTACATACAGTGGTAAACTTATTTTAGATAATTTAGTCGACCACTCGGTTAAAATAGGAAGAATTGCCGTCGCGGTTTTCAGCGCGACGGTTGCCATCAATAGATGTTAATGAAGGTATTGTTATGGTACGCACTATGTTGCAAGGCAAACTCCACCGCGTCAAAGTGACTCAGGCAGATTTGCATTACGAAGGCTCTTGCGCCATCGATCAGGATTTTCTGGATGCAGCGGGAATCCTGCAATATGAAGCGATCGATATCTATAACGTAGACAACGGTCAGCGCTTCTCAACCTACGCCATCGCCGCCGAACGCGGTTCAAAAATCATTTCCGTTAACGGTGCTGCCGCTCGCTGCGCGTGCGTTGGCGACACCATGATTATCTGCTCCTACGTACAAATGTCTGACGAACAGGCGCGCTCACACAATCCTAAAGTTGCCTATTTTGAAGGTGACAATGTGATGAAGCGCTTGGCAAAAGCAGTACCGGTGCAGGTGGCATAATCCCGATTTAAGCCGTTCGGAGCGCACGAGTACGATGAAGAGGCGCACGCTGGCGCCTCTTCACGATTTACAATACCGGTGCTGTCACCGCCTTCGCAGGCACTTTCACTGGCACCGCATTCGGCTTTTCTGGCACTGGTTGTGGGTTATTCGCAATCAGCGCAGCCATGCTCTGTACCGAATCTGTGCGTAGGACATATAACCGTTTCAGTGCAAACGGGTTATCCCCCATTCTGACTCTCCCCTGCACCGTCGTTACCGCTAAATGAAATCCCGCATCACGTGCGGCGTCCATCGCCTTTTGATTGTAGCCGCCAAAGGGGTATGACAAATACTGTACGTGTGGATTGAACTGGGACAAAGCACGCCGTGAACGCTGAAAATCGAACAGAATATTGTGATATGACCGGCTGAACAGAATAGGCTGCTTGTTAGCACTCACCCGATGCAGGAAATGAGTGTGCGATTGGATATCAAATACATCCTGGATTTCACGCAGCTCGGAAATACTCATAAACTGGAGTCCGTTAGGATTCCAGGCTTGTGGATGGCGCTTGATACGCGAAGAGATAATGAACGCAGTGGCTCTTTGCCCATTTTGCTTAAGCACCGGATAGGCATAGCGATAAACCGATTTCAAACCATCATCGAAAGTAAGCACCACGGCTTTAGCCGGTAGATTCATGCTTCCGGTGAGATAGCCTTCCAACTGATACATCGACAGCGTACTGTAGCCAGCCTGCTTGAGATAGGCCATCTGGTTACTGAAAGCCACATCCGATGTGGTCGTTGATGTCCGACGGAAACGCTTATTCTCTTCATTTTTCAGAATGTGGTGATACGTAAGCACCGCAATACCGTTATCTAAATCGGCATCGAGGGCACTGACATAGCCAAAGCGATCGCCTAGATTAATGGCATACCATGTCTGGTTGAGACGATCTTTTTGCTTATCAAGGACCGGATAGCGTAGGTTCTCTTCCAGTATAGCCACCGGCGTGCTTTGATTGTCTGCTTGGCTATAAACCGTCACAGGACGGCTTGTCACCAGATTTTGGAAACTTTTTTTGCGTAGGTCGTTCAGATTGTCGCGCGGAGGCTCACGCTTCTTTAGCTCTTTCACATCTTCGCGCGCAATAAAGCCGGTACCGTTGCCGAAGCGGAACTCATAATATTCCGAATCTGCTTGAAACACGTTGAGTATCTGCCCCTGCTGAATTTGCCCAACCGGAATAACGTGTTCCCCCACCAACGAATAAATCTCGCTGTCGCGCTCGGCTTCCATGTATTGATACTGCTGCCAACTATCAGGCAAAAGGTCGGCAATCGCCGTATTCGGCGTACAAATAACCCACAGAGAAAACAGCAGTCCTGCTGTTATTGTTTGAAATAGCTTCATTTTTATATTTAGGGAATTCAGATGTCACTTGGCTAAAAATCATTTTAAGAACAACAGAATAGCATGGGTGAGCAAGAAGGCACATGGTTAAAAGATTGTCGGTGATATAGGTATCGCTTATGAATTCAGGAAATCATCCGCAAAAAACGGATGTACTGAAGAACTCGTAAGACTGAAAGGGTGTCGATGACGTCCACCAGCCAACATCAATATTTATATGAAAATATCAATGCTCGCTGATGGACGCGATTTCAGCCTATGTTTCATCACTAAATGGCATAGGCGGTCAGATAAATTAGCTAACGGTAAACGACATCATCATCCCTGTATCTTCGTGCTCTAGCAGATGACAATGTGCCATGTAGGCGCGTTCTTTAGGGGCTTCATGATTAAATTTCACTAATACCTCACTACGCCATCCTTCAACACGCACGGTGTCTTTCCATCCACTACGGTGGGCTGCCGGTGGTTTGCCGTTTTCAGAAAGAATACGGAACTGAGTACCGTGAATATGGAACGGATGGAGCATCATGTCGCCCTCCCCCGAAATCGTCCATTTCTCGTAGGTACCACGTTTGACATCAAACATCGGCTTCGCCATATCGAACGCGATTCCGTTGATTTTATTGCCATGCATGAAATCATAGTCCTGAGCGGTCTTCTGCCCATGTCCCATGCCGTCATGATTCATTTTGCCATGCCCCATATGCCCCTGCATTTTCATGCCCTGCATACCACTATGATCCATACCCGACATATCACCATGGCCCTGCATACTCATACCCGCCATTGATTCCATACCGTAGCGCTGCATCATCATCTGCATCCCCATCATATCGAGCTGTGGGTCCATCATCAGCTGTAACCAACGGGTTTTAACGTTATCAACCACTGGGATCGCGGGCATATTGACTAATGAATCAGGCAATTTTGCTTCGCTTTGTTTGAGCGTTGGCTGGATATGCAGTACCGGCAATGCATGATCGAACGGGGCTAACGTCATGCCCATTTGCTTAACGGGCAGTGTCACAATATCGAACGCTTTACCATCGCGGGTATCGATCAGCACTTCAAAGCGCTCCCCCATGAGAATGGGTAATTCACTCAGCTTCACTGGCTCAGCCAGCAGGCCACCATCGCTAGCAACAACGTACATTGGGCGACCATCGCTGGTCGCCAAATTGAGCGAACGGGCGTTACAACCGTTGAGAAAACGGAGTCGTAGCCAACCGCGCGGTGCAAGATGCTGCGGATAAAGTGTGCCATTCGTCAGCATCATATCCCCAAACCAACCCACTGCCGCGGTCATGATATCCAGCTGGTAATCGATATGACCTTTAGCATCGAGTCGCTTATCTTGCAGGATCACAGGGATATCATCGACGCCCCACTCCTTAGGCAAAGGAAGCTTGGTGCTCTCTTCATCGTCAATAATAATCAGTCCCCCCAACCCCATCGCCACCTGACGACCTGTAAGGCCATGAGTATGCGGATGGAACCATGCCGTGGTCGCTGGCTGATCGACCTTAAAGGCAGCCGTCCATACTTTGCCAGCCTCAATGACCGCCTGCGGGCCTCCGTCAGACGTTCCGGGGATTTCCATCCCATGCCAGTGCATTGTTGTGGCCTCCGGCAGAGCGTTGGTCACATTGATGGCAACATCTTTACCACGCTCTAAACGCATCGCAGGGCCTAACAGTGGGCCGTTAATTCCCCACGTTGGCGTCTGCACGCCCGCTTTCCAATTCATGCTACCTGTTTGAACTTTCAGATCTATTTTACCTGCAGCATCAGGTATCAGCAGCGAGGGGATGGGTAAATTGGGTCGATTAGCAGCAAAAACAGAATGGCTCCAGAGCGGTAAAGCACTCGATGCCCCCAGCACAGCGGTGAGTTTGATAAAGTCGCGGCGAAGCATGTCAGATTCCCTTGTGCGTCGTTGAAAAGACTCAGTTAAATATCGGAGTAACGAACAATATGGCTATAGTCGCCAAATGTTTTTCTGTACCCCGCATGATGAATTCAGGGTAGACCTTCCAGTAAGGGGAGAGTCAAGCAGGGACTTGATTAAATGACGTGAGATTAACAAAATTGATTAAGAAAATGAGTAAGAAACACTGTAGAAACAGGGTTAAAATATGATACCGTCAAAGTACAAATAAATAATGTGCATCTGTTTATGAAAAAAACCTCGCTGGTGCTTTTGCTTTTAGGTTTGCTGAGTTTTACCTCTGCCAGCCAGGCTATTGATGATATGCAATCCGAAGATTTAGCCGATCTCACCGCTATCTTCGTGTTTCTGAAAAATGACTGTGGCTATAATGATTTGCCAAATGCTCAAATCAAGAAGGCTATCGTGTTTTTTGCCAACCGTAATGGCTGGGATTTATCTAACTATAATACTAAAAAAATGAAAGCGTTAGGTGAAGATAGTTACCACGATCTCAGCCGCATTGCGATGCCAACGGCAACCAAATGCAAGTATCTGGCTCGAGACTCTCTGAGCCTTTTAGCCTACGCAAACTGATCGACAACGTATGCTTGGCAAAAAAAACGGCAGAAAATCTCTGCCGTTTTTAGTTTTTAAACGTCTAGCATCCATATTGGGTTAGCTAGCGTGTTGATGTGATAAACGCCCGATACTTATCCAGCGCCTGCAAAAAGTCTTCCAAGCCACAGAAAGAGAGACTTTCTTCATCGTAATAGCTCATCCCCTCTTCCATTTCATCGCCCTCAACGGCCAGTTGATTAGCCCGAACCATGACTTCTTCTCCGTCTAACCATAACGTATATTCATGTCCGGTAAGCTGCCATTGACGTTCACTGCCTTTTACCTCTGCCGCGGCCTGTTCAACCTGAGCCAGTAACTCCAGATTCCCTTTAACCTCTTCGTTAAGCCAATGTCCAACAACCTCGTGCCCCATCGAAAATACGGCGACGACCTGTCCAGTTACATCATGGCGAAATTCATAATCCATCGTTCAGCCCTCCGCGACGTCCCCTCTTTCATCTGGGGATTATTTATATACCCTAAATAATTCGAGTTGCAGGACAAAAAAGCGTTAGCCTTTTTGAACAGCGCACAGCGCTGGCCCCTAAGGGCGAGGCTTTGCCGAGTAACGCAGGTGAGCGCAGCCAACGCACATGCAGCTTGAAGTATGACAGGTGTAGTGTAAACATCCGTTGCGTAGCTGTACTGTCGAGGCTCGCAAACTGGAAAAATAAAACGGAGGCCATCGCCTCCGTCATGGAATTAACACCGTTTTCTTAGAAAACCGGCGCGGTATATCAGCAAAAATAACCTCTAGGGTCAAGCCAGCTCGCGCTTCTTCTCACTGATATCATGTTCAATGCCCTGCTTAACATCCTCGGGGATCTTCAACGACTGAGCCAAAGCATCCAGATAGCTACGCTCCATAAAGTGATCGATATCGATCACGACACAGCTGAGGTAATAAACCTCAAGCGCTTCATCCTCGTTCTTGATATCTTTCCCAAGCAAATCTGGATTTAACGGCTGCGCCAAAGCGTCTTGCACCCAGTGTTCAGCTTCCGCACCTAGCCCCAACTCATGCAGGCTCTTATCGATTGCCTGACGTTCAGTCTCATCAACGTGCCCATCACTTTTAGCCGCAAACACAATAGCCTGAATCAGTCGCTTAGTGCGCGTATCTAATGGTGAAACCTGAGCGCCGAACTGAGGCTCATCCTGATGAGTTTCTTTGACACGCTGCTTATATTTATTCCACAGCACCGCGCCAACCGCCGCAGAACCGCCGACAATCAACGCACTTTTGCCAAATTTTCCCACCAGTTTACGGGATGATTTATTTCCTAGCAGAACACCAACCAAACCACCTAATGCCGCAGGTGCGAGTAACTTACCCACTCCCTCTGAACCTCCAAGTGATTTAGTTTTATCACCCAGCATAGATTGAATTTGTTGCATCCAATTATTTTTCATCACACACCCCATGGGTACAATTTATCGATATTATTACATCTATATTACGGGGTTATCTGTCAGTTTACGTATGGGGATTGAAAACTTGCCTATATTTCAAGGGGCGATGAACTAAGACTTCGCTCAATATCATTCAACTTAATAATGTGCAGTAAATCTATAGAAAAAAACAGATAACAATCAGAATATTATTCCTTTCTTATATTGAAATTAATAATTTTATTAATTGCAGCTTATAACAACAGAAAATTAAAAACGGAATAATCTTAATGCCACCACTTTCAGCCCAACGTATGAATAAAATGCTGGTTATATTTTTCATTAAGATATCTACTAGAGGTATTAAAAACACTAGCGTAAATAATCGAGCAGATAGCTCTACTTTCTGTCACCGATAATCTAAGGCAATAAGATTCTATTATCTAGATGTAAAAAGTTTATAAAACGTTAAATTAATTAACCATTCTGTTCTGCATAAGGAAATGTTTAGCATGAAAAAAAAACCAATACATAAAATACTGCTTGTAAGCACTTTATGTGTATCCAGCTTAGTAGCCAGTGGTTGTTCACAAAAAAATCCATACGCACACACGGGAAACGAATACATCATTGGCGCAATGCAGCCTCAGCTAGCAGTGAATACTCAGGCCAGTCCGATGACCGTGGACCATAATAAATATCCAACCTATACGGAAAACAGTGTCAAATCTGTCGCTCAAGAACCCATCTCTACGTTTAGCGCCGATGTTGATACTGGCAGTTACACCATGATGCGCAGTTTATTGAATAGAGGAACATTGCCGCCGTCTGATTCTATACGTTTAGAAGAATGGCTTAATTACTTCCATTATAATTACCCTAAGCCGGTCGATAACTCGCCGTTTAGCGTCGCCACCGAGATTGCGCCAACCCCTTGGAACGCGCACTCGAAGCTGTTACGTATTGCCATTAAGGCAACCGACATAAACGCAACGGCATTGCCACCCGCCAATCTGGTGTTTTTAATAGATGTATCCGGCTCTATGAGTGACGAAGATAAGTTACCGCTAGTAAAAAACTCGCTGAAATTATTGGTTAATAAAATGCGCGATCAAGATAAAATATCTATCGTCATTTATTCAGGCGAAACAAAAACAGTTTTGCCACCGACCTCTGGTAAAGATAAATCAGATATTCTCTCTGCTATCAACCAGCTAAGTGCTGGCGGCAGTACTGCGGGCGGTTCTGGAATTGACTTGGCCTACCAAATGGCTGAAAAAGGATTCATTAAAAATGGGATCAACCGTATTTTCTTAGCCACCGACGGCGACTTTAACGTTGGTGTCACTGATACTCACCAGTTGGAAGAGAAAATAAAGAAGAAGTCTAAAAATGGTATTAACCTAACCACGTTAGGATTTGGTCAAGGAAATTATAACGATTCGCTCATGATGCATATTGCAGACGTCGGCAATGGTAATTACGCCTATATAGACAGTATGCAAGAGGCGCAAAAAGTACTGGTTGAGCAACTGAGTTCAACCATGAGCGTGGTCGCAAACGATCTTAAACTACAAGTTGAATTCAATCCGCAGCAGGTCAAAGAATACCGTTTATTAGGGTATGAAAAACGCCTACTCAACCAAGAAGACTTTAGCAATGATAAAGTGGATGCCGGAGATATTGGTGCAGGACATACGGTCACGGCCTTATATGAAATTATTCCAGTAGGGGAAAAAGGCTGGCTAGAGAAGTCTCGCTATCAGCATAATACGCCATCCTCTGATATAAAGAACAACGAGCTCGCCCTGCTGCGCATTCGGTATAAAGAGCCAACGCTGCAAAAAAACAAAGACGCGGACGTATCATCAGAAATCAGAAATGATTCAAAATTGATTGAAATCCCGCTCACAAAATCACAGATAAAATCATCGTTGTCGCAAGCCAGTGATGACTTCCGCTTTGCTAGCGCCGTTGCAGCATTGGCACAACAGCTAAAAAATAACGGGCGTTATACGGGAGCGTTTAGTATCGATGACACCATAAATCTGGCTCGTGATGCAAAGGGGGATGATTCATTAGGCCTGCGCGCCGAGTTTATCCAGATTGCGACTTTAGCGAAAAATCTTTCATCGACTGAGAAATAATTAGTCGGAAAACCCATCATATAGCTGGGTACGGCTTCAACTATGACGATATAAAAATCCACCGACTATGCTGGTGGATTTAACATATTACTTAAAGCTAACTAAACTATTTGCTCGTTATTATTACGTCTAGATGATGATTTGAAACGCTAGGTGAACGCCTAGCCCTATCATTATCGGCTAGAGATGAGATCGCCTTTTTATCTGAGCCAATAGACCTCGCAAAAATGCTGCAAAAAAGGGGAGGCCAAAGCCTAATTCTGATCGTTTAAGAGATCGAGATACACGGGGCTAGCACACCGCGGGGCGCTCCGGCAGCTAAAGCTGCTACGACCCCATCGGTGTACTTCCCCTAAAATCACGCTTAAGTGACCAGCATTCGCCGAATGCCTCCCTTTTAATCTCATTTGATGCAAATCAGACCGCAGTCTGGAAAATCACACCATCTGCTTTTTCAGTGTACTGTTCCAGCTTGTCAAAGTTCAGGTAACGGTAGGTGTCTACCGCAGTTTTATCCACCTGCTCCATGTACTGCTGGTACTCTTCAGGGTTCGGCAAACGCCCTAACAGCGAAGCAACCGCCGCCAGTTCAGCCGAAGCCAGATACACATTCGCCCCTGTCCCTAAACGGTTCGGGAAGTTACGCGTAGACGTTGAAACCACGGTTGCGCCATCTGCCACGCGAGCTTGGTTCCCCATACACAGCGAGCACCCAGGAATTTCGACACGTGCCCCGCTCTTACCGAAGATGCTGTAGTAGCCCTCTTCCGTCAGCTGTGCTGCATCCATCTTGGTAGGTGGAGCCACCCATAGACGCGTTGGCAGTTGGCCCTTGTGACCATCCAATAGTTTACCCGCCGCACGGAAATGGCCGATGTTAGTCATGCAAGAACCGATGAAGACTTCATCGATCTTCTCGCCAGCCACGTCAGACAGCAGACGCGCATCATCCGGATCGTTTGGCGCACACAGAATTGGTTGTTTGATATCAGCAAGATCGATGTCGATCACTGCGGCATATTCTGCATCGGCATCGCCTTCCAACAGTTGTGGATCGGCCAACCATTTTTCCATTCCCTGAATACGACGCTCTAAAGTGCGACGATCGCCGTAGCCTTCCGCAATCATCCACTTCAGCAACACGATGTTAGAACTGAGATATTCAGTAATCGGCGCCTTATCCAGTTTGATGGTACAGCCCGCCGCAGAGCGCTCTGCAGAAGCATCCGCCAGTTCAAACGCCTGCTCAACCTTCAGTTCTGGTAAGCCTTCAATTTCCAGAATGCGTCCTGAGAAGATATTTTTCTTACCTTTCTTCTCAACGGTCAGCAAGCCTTGCTGAATCGCATAGTAAGGAATGGCATGAACCAAATCGCGCAGGGTAATTCCCGGCTGCATTTTGCCTTTAAATCGAACCAGTACAGACTCCGGCATGTCCAGAGGCATCACACCCGTCGCAGCAGCAAACGCCACTAAGCCAGACCCTGCAGGGAAAGAGATCCCAATAGGGAAACGAGTATGGGAGTCACCGCCCGTACCCACCGTATCTGGCAGCAGCATACGGTTCAACCATGAGTGAATAATACCGTCACCTGGACGCAGTGATACACCGCCACGGTTCATAATGAAATCGGGCAACGTATGGTGCGTCGTGACGTCTACCGGCTTAGGGTAAGCCGCAGTATGGCAAAATGACTGCATGACCAAATCGGCTGAGAAGCCCAAGCAGGCCAAGTCTTTCAATTCATCACGAGTCATTGGGCCAGTGGTATCCTGAGAACCTACGGAGGTCATCTTCGGCTCACAGTACTGTCCAGGACGAATACCTTTGGTTCCACAGGCACGCCCCACCATTTTCTGCGCTAATGAGAAACCTTTACCGCTATCTGCTACCGGTTTAGCAATACGGAATACTTCACTCTGTGGCAGGTTTAGCGCCTCACGTGCTTTGGTTGTTAAACCACGGCCGATGATCAACGGAATACGCCCACCGGCGCGAACTTCATCCAGCAGTACTTCGGTTTTCAGCTCAAACTCGGCCAACAGCTCATTGGTTTCGTGATGACGGACTTCACCTTTATAAGGGTAAATATCAATCACATCGCCCATGTTTAGCTTAGACACATCAACTTCGATTGGCAGTGCGCCCGCATCTTCCATGGTATTGAAGAAAATCGGTGCAATTTTACCGCCAAGAACGACCCCGCCAGCGCGTTTGTTTGGCACATGAGGAATATCATCCCCCATAAACCACAATACGGAGTTAGTCGCTGATTTACGTGAAGAGCCGGTTCCGACGACATCCCCCACATAAGCTAAAGGGAAACCTTTTTTGTTCAGCAACTCAATTTGTTTAATTGGACCAACGCTACCCGGCTGATCAGGAACGATACCTTCACGTTCGTTTTTCAACATTGCCAAGGCATGGAGAGGAATATCAGGACGTGACCAAGCGTCCGGAGCTGGAGACAGGTCATCGGTGTTAGTTTCACCGGTCACTTTAAATACGGTGACGGTGATTTTCTCGGCTAATTCAGGACGTGATAAATACCAGTCAGCGTCTGCCCAAGATTTCAGTACCTGCTGAGCATACTCATTCCCTGCTTTGGCTTTCTCTTCCACATCGTAGAAGTTATCAAACATCAGCAAAGTGTGTGACAACGCTTTAGCGGCGATTGGAGCCAGTTTAGTATCATCGAGAGCGTTAATCAGAGGATGGATATTATAACCGCCCTGCATGGTGCCAAGCAGCTCAACGGCTTTTTCTGGAGAAACCAGAGGAGAGGTTGTTTCGCCTTTCGCCACGGCGGCAAGAAAACCGGCTTTAACATAGGCCGCTTCATCAACGCCCGGTGGCACACGATTAATCAAAAGATCTAACAGGAATTCCTCTTCACCCGCCGGTGGCGATTTCAGTAATTCCACCAACCCAGCCATTTGCGTCGCATCCAGTGGTTTAGGAACCACGCCTTCTGCCGCACGTTCAGCAACGTGCTCGCGATATTCTTTTAGCACGACTTTATCCTCGCTCTCATTGTTGGAGTCATTATGTGTGCAGAGGGTGTGTTGCGTAGTGCGTTTCCAACGTTGGCATCTGAGCGATAACCCACTACGGAACACACCCACCACCGGGTCACTGGTAAGTCAGATATCTTTGGAACGTTATCCTACGCTCCGAAAGAACAAGACCTTTCTTTCGTTAAGGTCTTCATAGGTAGAGTACCCGGTTATGCCCGTCCAGCATATCAGGATTTAACGCGGTTGTTAAACTGTTCACATAAAAGCAACATAGATATAGCATGAAGCAAATTCTTACCTTTCTACGACAGTATTAAATTCCAAAAACTGATAAATATTGATCTGTTCTAGGATCTAGTCGCCTATTTTTTCGCTATGATCCTCTATCGTTGTAAGCAGGTGCAGGATGCGAAATGAAGTTCAAAAGGAAATCAAAAACTTTTTATCTTACGGTGCTACAAATTGCCTCGGTATTACTGGCAATTGCGGCGCTGTTTTATCTGATTGATAGCTCGCAGACTCAATATTTAGTGCTCAATGGTGATCATTTAACGCGCACTGATTTAGACAGTGGCACCATGGTTTGGGGGATGAACTTCTTCCTATTTGCACTCATCGTTGGCGTGCTTCTGTTCACTGCAGCCTTTTTTATCGGATTCAAAGACGATTAGCCCGCCAAAAAACAGTTCCACCTCTGCGTACTTAAACCGGTTCTGAAAAAATCGCCCTCAGTCAGCTTCATTACTGGTTGTATATATCGTAAAAAAAACGGCTCCCTAAGTTAGGGAGCCGTTTAGCAATTTCAGCGCATTAAACGCAAAAACTTATTTCTTTTTCGCTTTCGGGTTAGGCAAGTCAGTGATGCTACCTTCGTAGATCTCTGCGGCTAAACCAACGGATTCATGCAGCGTTGGGTGAGCATGGATAGTCAGCGCGATGTCTTCAGCGTCACAGCCCATCTCGATTGCCAGACCGATCTCACCTAACAGCTCGCCGCCGTTAGTACCCACAATCGCACCACCAATAATGCGGTGAGATTCTTTGTCAAAGATCAGCTTAGTCATACCGTCAGCACAATCGGAAGCGATAGCACGGCCAGAAGCAGCCCACGGGAAGGTGGAGGTTTCGTAGCTGATGCCTTTTTCTTTCGCTTCTTTCTCGGTCATACCAACCCAGGCAACTTCTGGCTCGGTGTAAGCGATTGAAGGAATGACCTTCGGATCGAAGTAATGCTTCATACCTGCGATAACTTCAGCGGCAACGTGGCCTTCGTGAACACCTTTGTGCGCCAGCATTGGCTGACCCACGATGTCACCAATAGCAAAGATATGAGGCACGTTAGTACGCAGCTGTTTGTCGACATGAATAAATCCACGCTCGTCAACTTCAACGCCTGCTTTACCTGCATCCAGCTGTTTACCGTTAGGTACACGGCCGATAGCAACCAGAACGGCATCATAACGCTGTGGCTCAGCCGGCGCTTTCTTACCTTCCATCGTAACGTAGATGCCATCTTCTTTGGCTTCAACCGCCGTCACTTTGGTTTCCAGCATCAGGTTAAATTGCTTGCTGATACGCTTGGTAAACACTTTCACCACGTCTTTGTCAGCAGCAGGAATGACCTGATCAAACATTTCAACCACATCAATCTGAGAACCCAGCGCGTGGTAAACGGTCCCCATTTCCAGACCGATGATACCACCGCCCATCACCAGTAGACGCTCTGGGACTGATTTCAGCGCCAGCGCATCCGTTGAATCCCAAACGCGTGGGTCTTCATGTGGAATGAATGGCAGTTGAATTGGACGAGAGCCCGCAGCGATAATTGCGTTATCAAAGTTGATCACGGTTTTACCGTTCTCACCTTCAACTTCCAGAGTGTTAGCGCCGGTAAATTTGCCCAGACCGTTAACCACTTTGACTTTACGACCTTTAGCCATCCCAGCCAGACCGCCGGTCAGCTGAGTAATGACTTTTTCTTTCCAGACACGGACTTTATCGATGTCAGTTTTCGGCTCACCGAAAACGATGCCGTGTTCAGCCAATGCTTTGGCTTCTTCAATCACTTTCGCTACGTGCAGCAAAGCCTTAGAAGGGATACAACCGACGTTCAAACATACGCCACCCAAGGTGGAATAACGTTCAACGATGATGGTTTCTAAACCTAAATCCGCGCAACGGAAAGCCGCAGAGTAACCTGCTGGGCCCGCCCCAAGTACCACGACCTGAGTTTTAATTTCAGTACTCATCATGACCTCTTTATTGTTTGTCCGGCGGGTGCGACATCATCCATATTGATAACATCACTGCCAACGTCATTGTTTGGCTCACAACCTGTATATCCTCGGGAATATTACCCACGGATATGGAGAGTCATTCATAACGCCCATCGACCACCGGGACGCTCGTACTGCCCATAGTTTACAAAAATGTTAACAATTCTGTAAAGCTTTGATCGGGTGACGAAAGTCTCACTATCCAATGCTGAACCGTATTAGCACCAGCATTGGCGCACTTGAAGAAAAAAGCCGGCCGTTTGGCCGGCTTTTGGGGTTACATCACTAGGCGACGAATGTCTGACAGCATGTTATTGATGATGGTGATAAAGCGAGCACCATCAGCACCGTCAATCACGCGGTGGTCGAAGGAAAGAGACATTGGCATCATCAGACGCGGAGTGAACTCTTTACCATTCCAAACCGGTTCCATCGCAGACTTGGATACACCCAGAATAGCCACTTCAGGCGCGTTAACGATTGGCGCGAAGTGAGTCGTCCCGATACCACCAAGGCTGGAGATGGTGAAGCAGCCGCCCTGCATTTCGCCCGCGGTCAGCTTACCGTCACGCGCTTTCTTAGAAATGGCCATCAGTTCGCGAGACAGTTCAGTGATGCTCTTCTTGTTCACATCTTTGAAGACTGGAACAACAAGACCATTTGGCGTATCAACAGCAACACCGATGTTGATGTATTTTTTCAGCGTCAGCTTCTGACCATCTTCAGACAGAGAGCTGTTGAAACGTGGCATCTGCTCAAGCGCTGCCGCCACGGCTTTCATGATGAACACAACTGGGGTGAATTTCACGTCCAGCTTACGCTTAGCGGCTTCCTCGTTCTGCTGCTTGCGGAACGCTTCCAGATCGGTGATATCAGTTTTGTCGAAGTGCGTAACGTGCGGGATCATGACCCAGTTACGGCTCAGGTTAGCACCAGAAATTTTCTGGATACGCCCCATTTCCACTTCTTCGATTTCACCAAACTTGCTGAAGTCCACTTTCGGCCATGGCAGCATGCCTGGCAGACCGCCGCCGGTTGCAGCAGCAGGTGCAGATTCAGCACGTTTAACCGCGTCTTTCACGTACGCCTGAACGTCTTCGCGCAGGATACGACCTTTACGGCCAGAACCTTTAACTTTCGCCAGATTCACACCAAATTCACGCGCTAAGCGACGGATAACCGGTGTTGCGTGGACATAAGCGTCGTTCTCAGTAAACTCGCCTTTAGATTCAGCTTTAGCGGCTGAAGCTGGCGCAGCTTTCTGTTCCTGTTTAGCTGGAGCAGATTCCTGTTTCGCAGCGGTGTTGGTAGACGTCGCGGCTGCGGGTGCCGCGCCTTCCACTTCAAAGGTCATGATAAGCGAGCCGGTTTTCACTTTGTCGCCGGTCGCAATCTTGATCTCTTTGACCACGCCCGCAAACGGAGCTGGGACTTCCATAGAGGCTTTATCGCCTTCTACGGTGATCAGTGACTGCTCAGCGGCAACTTTATCGCCGACTTTCACCATCACTTCAGTCACTTCAACTTCGTCGCCGCCGATATCTGGAACTTCGACGTCTTTAACCGCTGATGCGCCAGCTGAAGCTGCAGGTGCCGCAGCCTGAGCAGGGGCAGAAGTCGCAGGCGCAGCGCCGGCCACTTCAAAGACCATAATCAGAGAACCCGTTTTCACTTTATCGCCGGTGGCAATCTTGATCTCTTTAACCACGCCCGCAAATGGAGCTGGCACTTCCATAGAGGCTTTATCGCCTTCTACGGTGATTAGAGACTGTTCTGCTTCAACGGTATCACCGACTTTCACCATCACTTCGGTGACTTCAACTTCGTCAGCGCCGATGTCTGGAACTTCAACATCTTTTGCCGCAGCGGCAGCCGCCGGAGCTGGTGCAGCTGATTTCTCTTCCGCTTTAGCTGGCGCAGCAGCGGCTGCACCCTCGGCTTCAAAGATCATGATCAGTTTGCCGGTTTCGACTTTATCGCCCACGGAAACTTTGATTTCTTTAACCACACCGGCCTGCGGCGATGGGACTTCCATGGAAGCCTTGTCACCTTCAACGGTGATCAAAGACTGTTCTGCTTCCACTTTATCGCCCACTTTCACCATCACTTCGGTGACTTCAACTTCATCAGCACCGATGTCCGGTACATTAATTTCGATAGACATTCTTCTGTACCTCTTATGCCAGACGCGGGTTAACTTTTTCTGGGTTGATATCGAATTTCTTAATGGCATCAGCAACAACAGATGCTTCGATTTCACCGCGTTTAGCCAATTCACCCAGTGCAGCAACCACAACGTAAGAAGCATCAACTTCAAAGTGGTGACGCAGGTTTTCGCGGCTGTCTGAACGACCAAAGCCGTCAGTACCCAGTACGCGATAATCGCTGGCTGGAACGTAAGTACGAACCTGTTCAGCGAACAGCTTCATGTAGTCGGTAGACGCAACCGCTGGAGCATCGTTCATCACTTGAGCGATGTACGGTACGCGTGGAGTTTCGGTTGGGTGCAGCATATTCCAACGCTCACAGTCCTGACCATCACGAGCCAATTCGGTGAAGGATGTTACGCTGTAGGTGTCAGAACCCACGCCGTACTCTTCAGCCAAGATCTTAGCCGCTTCACGTACGTGACGCAGGATAGAACCTGAACCCAGCAGTTGAACCTTACCTTTGCTACCTTCCAGAGTTTCCAGTTTGTAGATACCTTTACGGATACCTTCTTCTGCACCCTGCGGCATTGCCGGCATGTGGTAGTTTTCGTTCAGCGTAGTGATATAGTAGTAAACGTTTTCTTGCGCTTCGCCGTACATGCGCTCCAAGCCGTCATGCATGATGACTGCAACTTCGTAAGCGTATGCTGGATCGTAAGAAATACAGTTAGGGATAGTCAGAGACTGAATATGGCTATGGCCATCTTCATGCTGCAAACCTTCACCGTTCAGGGTTGTACGACCTGAAGTCCCGCCGATCAGGAAGCCACGAGCCTGCTGGTCACCCGCTGCCCAGCACAGGTCGCCGATACGCTGGAAACCAAACATGGAGTAGTAGATGTAGAACGGAATCATTGGCAGATCGTTGGTGCTGTAAGACGTTGCCGCCGCCAGCCAAGATGATGCTGCACCCAGTTCGTTGATACCTTCCTGCAGGATCTGACCTTTTTCGTCTTCTTTATAGTAAGCAACCTGCTCACGGTCCTGAGGCGTATACTGCTGACCGTTCGGGCTGTAGATACCGATCTGACGGAACAGGCCTTCCATACCAAAGGTACGCGCTTCATCGGCGATGATTGGAACCAGACGATCTTTGATCGACTTGTTCTTCAGCATCACGTTCAGGGCACGAACGAAAGCGATGGTGGTAGAAATTTCTTTGTTCTGCTCTTCCAACAGAGAACCGAAGTCTGACAGAGCAGGCATTTCCAGTTTCTCGGTGAAGTGAGTCAGACGCGTTGGCAGGTAACCTTGCAGCGCCTGACGACGCTCGTGCAGGTACTTGGACTCTTCAGAATCTTTATCGAAGGTAACGTATGGCAGTTTTTCGATATCAGCATCAGCAACTGGCACGTTGAAACGATCACGGAACTGGCGCACGCCGTCCATGTTCATTTTCTTAACCTGGTGAGCGATGTTTTTACCTTCAGCGGTGTCACCCATGCCGTAACCTTTAACGGTGTGAGCCAGAATAACCGTCGCTTGACCTTTGGTTTCTTTCGCTTTTTTCAGTGCTGCGTAGACTTTCTTAGGATCGTGACCACCACGGTTCAATGCCCAGATCTCGTCATCGCTCATGTCTTTAACCAGAGCGGCGGTTTCAGGGTAACGACCGAAGAAGTGCTCACGAACATAAGCGCCATCTTTGGATTTGAAGGTCTGGTAGTCACCGTCCAGCGTTTCGTTCATCAGTTGGATCAGTTTACCGCTGGTGTCTTTACGCAGCAGCTCATCCCAACGACCGCCCCAGATAACCTTGATCACGTTCCAGCCAGCGCCTGCGAAGATGCCTTCCAGTTCGTTAACGATTTTGCCGTTACCGGTGACTGGGCCATCCAAGCGCTGCAGGTTACAGTTGATGATGAAGCACAGGTTGTCCAGTTTTTCACGAGTTGCGATAGTGATCGCACCTTTAGATTCTGGCTCATCCATCTCACCGTCGCCCAAGAAAGCGTAAACGGTTTGTTCAGAAGTATCTTTCAGGCCACGGTGTTCCAGATATTTCAGGAATTTAGCTTGATAGATTGCACCGATTGGGCCCAAGCCCATTGATACGGTTGGGAACTGCCAGAATTCAGGCATCAATTTAGGATGCGGGTAAGAGGACAGGCCTTTACCGTGAACTTCCTGACGGAAGTTATTCATCTGTTCTTCAGTCAGGCGACCTTCAAGGAAGGCACGAGCATAAACGCCCGGAGAAATGTGGCCCTGGAAGTAAACCAAATCGCCGCCGTCTTTTTGGTTACGCGCGCGGAAGAAGTGGTTAAAGCAGACTTCGTATACCGTTGCGGAAGACTGGAAAGAAGCCATGTGGCCACCCAGCTCCAGATCCTTTTTCGATGCACGCAGAACGGTCATGATCGCGTTCCAACGAATCGCTGAACGGATGCGGCGTTCCAGCTCCAGGTTACCTGGGTACGCAGGTTCGTCTTCTACCGCGATGGTATTGACGTAGTTGCGGCTGGTCGCTCCGGTAGGCAGATTGACTCCACCTTTACGGGCTTCACCCAATACTTGATCAATCAGGTACTGAGCGCGCTCTACACCTTCTTCACGGATGACCGATTCGATCGCCTGCAGCCAGTCGCGGGTTTCGATCGGGTCCACGTCATTGTTTAAACGTTCTGACATGGTGGTATTCCTTATCTGTCTAATGGTTTGTCAGGAGCCTGTCTTCGTGTGTTTTCTTCATGTAGGAAAAAACACGAAGACAGGCCCAATCAGGGTTTAGTTGCCTAGTGGTGTTGCAATAAAACGGACTATCAGAGGGCTAAGCTCTCATAATCCGTTTTTAATCCTTGCGTTGCTGGAGTCGACGCAATGACCGCTCACGGCGGCTGTGCTCTCGATTAAGCTCCAGCAAAATATCCTCAATAAATGCCAGATGGCGGTGTGATGCTTCGCGAGCTTTCTCTGGCTCACGGGCCACTATCGCCTCAAAAATGCTGGCACGATGGTCGTTTACCTTTGCCAACATTTCACGGCGTGAGTAAAGCAACTCAAAGTTCTGTTTAACGTTTTGTTCCAGCATGGGCGCCATGCAGCGCAGCAAATGCAAAAGAACCACGTTGTGTGCAGCTTCGGTCACTGCGACCTGATACTGCATAACCGCATCGGCTTCGGCGTCTAAATCGCCGCTCTGCTGCGCCTCTTGGATAACCACATGGCACGCGCGAATGCGGGTGAAATCTTCGTCTGTGCCACGCAGTGCTGCGTAATAAGCCGCAATACCTTCCAGCGCATGACGAGTTTCAAGTAAATCGAATTGTGATTCTGGATGGTCTGCCAGCAGTTCAGCTAACGGATCGCTGAAGCTCTGCCAGAGGTTTGTTTGAACGAAGGTACCGCCTCCCTGACGACGCAACAGCAATCCTTTTGCTTCTAGGCGCTGTATCGCCTCTCTTAATGAAGGTCGAGACACATCAAACTGTTTCGCCAGCTCACGCTCAGGAAGAAGTTTCTCTCCGGGACGCAGAGTGCCTTCCAGAATCAGATATTCCAGTTGCTGTTCGATGACATCTGATAATTTAGGTTGACGAATTTTGCTGTAGGCCATGTCGCTCTTATCTTCTCTGCGAGTGCTTCTTCTTTATTGGCGTTCTCTTGTTTTGAGTATTCGCAAGCCGCTTAAAATCTCTGCGAGTGGCGCAAAGTCAATTGGTAATACCAATTTCAAAAACGTGACGCTAAAGTAACAAAGTATTCACCTGCTGTCCATACAGGCTTTGATTGAAATCATGAAAGCGAGCATTTTTTAACAAAGTCACTCAAACAACACAGCAATACTATAACTGTAACGTGGTAATACCATTTACTAGCCCTAAGGGTATTTTAACTTTATTGAAACCTAAACACACCCAAGCTGAAGCGTTAAAGCTGCATGAAAACTGCATATAAATTCATTATCATGCATTTTTATTTGGTTTGGGTTGGCATCATTGATGCTAATTCCTTGAAGATAAATATGTTACGAGCGATAGGTAAAATTAAGTAAAGAAGGCTGAGGGAGATAACATCATTTAGAAACCGTCGAATGGTATTGGATAAGATCCAATCAATTGGCAACTCCCCTCCTTGGCTTAAGGTATACCTCGAGTCGGCACTTTTTTTTTGTAAAATTTAAGTCTTTTTTCGGTTACTTCGCCGATTTCCTCTAAAGCGTCTATTTTATAAACAATGCTCAATTCTTCTTACTGCTCATGCAAAAGTGCATCGAACCATTGATGTGATCTGTATCGGCGTTTGGCATTATAAATTTGGTGCATTTTCTTTCGCTTATCATTATTCTCCATCCATTGGTAGCCGATGAGACAAATCTATCGGATGCCTGTTGTAAACAATAAATTACACACTTCGTATTTTAATTATTACAAATGACAGCAACGGTGAGCCAGAAGTGAATATCGGCTGGCGTATTTAGAGGATAAGAGACATGAGTGACCAGCAACATCGCGCTCAGCCGCAGGGTGACCAACTGAAAAGGGGATTGAAAAATCGCCATATTCAGCTCATTGCACTGGGTGGTGCTATCGGCACCGGGCTATTTTTAGGTATCGCGCAAACCATCAAAATGGCTGGCCCATCCGTTATTCTGGGTTACGCAATTGGAGGCTTCATCGCCTTCTTAATCATGCGCCAATTAGGTGAAATGGTCGTTGAAGAGCCAGTAGCAGGTTCTTTTAGCCACTTTGCCTATAAATATTGGGGTAACTTCGCGGGGTTTGCTTCCGGCTGGAACTATTGGGTGCTCTACGTTTTAGTCGCGATGGCTGAACTTACTGCTGTCGGTATTTATGTCCAATACTGGTTCCCTGATATTCCCACCTGGGTCTCCGCTGCGGTCTTCTTCCTTGCCATTAATGCCATTAACCTTGCCAACGTCAAAGTGTATGGTGAAATGGAATTCTGGTTCGCCATCATTAAAGTCGTGGCAATTATCGGCATGATCGTCTTCGGTGCATGGCTGTTACTCAGCGGCCATGCGGGGCCAGAAGCAACTGTGACCAATCTGTGGGAACAAGGCGGCTTCTTCCCGAACGGTATCATGGGACTCGTCATGGCCATGGCGGTGATCATGTTCTCCTTTGGTGGTCTAGAGCTGGTCGGGATCACCGCCGCTGAAGCTGATAATCCAGAGAAAAGTATTCCAAAAGCGACCAATCAGGTTATCTATCGTATCTTGATTTTCTACATTGGTTCCTTGTCTATTCTGCTGTCACTCTACCCTTGGGGCAAAGTGGTCGAAGGCGGAAGCCCATTTGTAATGATTTTCCACGAATTGGACAGCAACGTGGTTGCTACCATCCTGAACATTGTTGTTCTTACCGCGGCACTGTCTGTTTATAACAGTTGTGTCTATTGCAACAGCCGTATGCTGTTCGGTCTGGCTAAGCAAGGCAACGGCCCTAAAGCGCTGCTGAAAGTGGATGCCCGTGGCGTACCCGTGGTTGCCATTGGTTTGTCTGCGGCGGCAACGTTACTGTGCGTGCTGATCAACTACGTAATGCCGGGGAAAGCCTTCGAACTCCTCATGGCTCTGGTGGTTTCTGCTCTGGTCATCAACTGGGCGATGATCAGTCTGGCGCACCTTCGTTTCCGTGCGGCCAAAAATCGTGAGGGCGTAGTACCTAAGTTTCAGGCCTTCTGGTATCCATTTGGCAACTACCTATGCTTGGCGTTCCTCTGCGCCATCCTCGTTATCATGTATTTCACGCCAGGAATTCAGATTTCCGTTCTGTTAATTCCCGTTTGGCTAATTATTCTGGGTATTGGTTATGCGATAAAACAGCGTAACCAGCGCAACGCTCAAAGCGTATCCAGTCACTCTTAGCTTGAGTAATGAATCAAACAAAGCCTCCGCAAATCGGAGGCTTTGTTTTTCCAGTAAGACGTTTCCGCCCCCTATCGCCAAATTGTTACCCTGCTCACAATTCCAATCCAGTAGCACATTAATCCATCTCGCCAGCTAAACCTTTACCCATAGAATCAAGCCTCGTAAGCACATAATCCTCATTAAGATAGCTAAAAATTTTCTATATGAGGAAGCTAGCCATGAACGAAAACAAACTCTCGATAACAGAAAAAATCGGGTACGGAATGGGAGACGCTGGCTGCAACATGATCGGTGGCGCGATCATGATGTTCCTGAGCTATTTCTATACCGACGTCTTTGGCTTAACTCCAGCATTAGTGGGGGTGCTACTGCTTTCGGTACGCGTACTGGATGCGGTAACCGATCCGATTATGGGCGCGATAGCCGATCGAACCCAAACTCGATGGGGGCGTTTTCGTCCTTACCTGCTGTGGATATCATTCCCTTACGTCATTTTTAGCGTACTGATGTTTACCACCCCAGAGTGGACATACAACAGCAAGGTTATCTACGCTTTTGCAACTTACTTTCTTATGTCCCTCACCTATACCGCAATTAATATTCCCTATTGTTCGCTGGGCGGCGTCATTACCGCCGATCCTAAAGAGCGCGTTTCCTGTCAATCCTATCGCTTTATCATGGTTGGCGTCGCTACGCTGATCCTCTCCTCAACCCTATTGCCAATGGCTGACTGGTTTGGTGGTGAGGACAAAGCCAAAGGCTATCAAATGGCGATGGGGGTATTAGCGCTGATTGGCCTGTGTATGTTCCTGTTTTGCTTTGCCACGGTACGTGAACGAATTAAACCTGCGGTTCCCAGCAACGATGCACTCAAACAGGATTTGCGTGACGTGTGGAAAAACGATCAGTGGGTACGTATTTTATTGCTCACATTTTGCAACGTCTGCCCTGGTTTTATTCGTATGGCGGCAACCATGTATTACGTGGTGTGGGTGATGGAAAAAAGCACCCACTTCGCCACAATGTTTATCAGCCTTGGTGTTATTGGCATGATGTTCGGCAGCGCCCTAGCAAAACCGCTAACCGACCGCTTCTGTAAACTCAAGGTCTTCTTCTGGACCAATATCGTGCTAGCCATTTTCTCCTGTAGCTTCTATTGGGTAAACCCACACGCCACAACGCTGGTTTTGGTACTCTATTTCTTACTCAATATTCTGCATCAATTACCTTCGCCTCTACATTGGTCGCTGATGGCCGACGTCGATGACTACGGAGAATGGAAAACGGGTAAGCGCAGCACCGGTATTAGTTTCTCCGGTAATCTGTTCTTCCTGAAAGTCGGATTAGCTGTCGCTGGCGCAATGGTGGGGTTCTTGCTTTCTGCATACGGTTACGACGCCGGTGCAGCACATCAGAGTGAAACCGCTATCGGTGGGATTATCTTGCTGTTTACCGTCATCCCCGGTGTGGGTTACTTGATTACCGCCGGAGTGGTTCGCTTACTGAAAGTCGATCGCGCAATGATGATTAAAATCCAGAGCGACTTGGCCAAGCGTCGTGAAAATTATCATGAGCTGAATGAACTCATCGATGCCAAGCAGGCAAAACCAAACACCATCTAATTCATTGAAATATCAATTGATATAGCGAAATAACTATAACGGAGCTAGAGATGACGACTTTTCCCAATCCACTCATTGAGCAACGAGCCGATCCCTATATCCATTTGCATCAGGATGGCTGGTATTACTTTATTGCCTCGGTACCGGAATACGATCGCTTAGAACTCCGCCGTGCTCAGACCTTAGAGCAATTAGCAGAAGCCGAACCCACCACAATATGGCGCAAACCAGAAAGCGGTCCGATGAGCCATCTCATTTGGGCTCCAGAACTGCATTTCATCAACGGACAATGGGTTATCTATTTTGCTGCCGCCCATTCCCCTGAAATCAAAGATGGCTTATTCCAGCACCGCATGTTTGCACTCACATGTGATGAACCAAATCCGCTAAATGGAAAGTGGATCGAGCGAGGCAGAGTCGTCACGCCGCTGGATACGTTTTCGTTAGATGCCACCAGCTTTGAGTACCAAGGAAAGCACTATTATCTCTGGGCACAGAAAGATCCCGATATTAGGGGTAACTCCAACCTTTATCTCGCAGAGCTCGAAACGCCATGGTCGATCAAAGGCCATCCGGTAATGTTAACAAAGCCCGAGTTTGACTGGGAAATTCAAGGATTCTGGGTCAATGAAGGCCCTGCGGTCATTCGTCACGGTGATAAGATCTTTGTCACCTACTCCGCTAGCGCCACCGACGAAAACTACTGTATGGGGCTATTATGGGCCAAAGAAGGTGTCAATATTTTAGATGCTAGCGCATGGCATAAAGTCGATAAACCTGTGTTTAGCACCGCCAGACACCATCGTCAGTTCGGCCCTGGGCATAATAGTTTTACGCGCACTAAAGAGGGCCAAGACGTATTGGTTTATCACGCACGCAACTACACCGCGATTGAAGGCGATCCGTTGTATGATCCTAATCGCCACACTCGCATCAAAATTTTTCATTGGGATGAGAAAGGCATGCCGGTGTTTGGGGAACCGCTAGCAGATAATAGGTAAAAATCACATTCGTTCTTTCTCTATACTGAATTTACGACAGGTTTCGTCCGCCAGTTATCATGAGTGTTTCCATGTAACGAGTAGCGTAGGCGGACGAAACCTGACACTACCTACATCAGCGCCCCATAAATCGTCAGTAATGCCACAACCACCAGCAATACCATCGTGATTTTCCGTGCTAAAGTCACCGCCGCTCGCGGTGTTTTAATCGGGTCTAAATGCGGCTCTCTCGCCAAAGAGAACTGAGCTAAATTAGTCAAGACTTGATATTGAGAGGTGTGAACATCACCCAGTGAAGCCAACCATGCAGGTAGTGCTCTCTCACCATGCCCTAACAGCGCATAGGTTACTCCGGCCAAACGCACAGGAATCCAGTCCAACCAATGGAGCACTAAATCCACACCGGATTGCGCCCGTAATAAAGGGGATTCCTGACGAGTTAACCAAGTTTGATAAGCACGCAGCATTGCATAACCCGCTAAAGCGACAGGACCATAAGGCCCCGCGACCACAAACCAGAACAACGGCGCTAAATAGAACCGAAAATTAATCCAAACCAGCGCATTCTGTAACTCACGCAAACGCACATCAGGAGTGCAATCTGTAGGCAGACCGTGAATTAAAGCTAATTCGGTCGCCATTTGATCGGTCGCGTGCTCATCACCTTTACGAGCCGCCACTAGGTACGCGCGGTAATGCTTGCGGATCTCCCCAGCACCAATACAAAACAACGCAATAATAATCCATAGGACTAAGGACAACACGCCAAAGAACATACCGTGAGCTGCCCACAAAACCACGAAGACCACCGCCATCCAAATGATAGTCATCAACAGCGTTTTAGCTAATGACACACCAGAACCTAAACGGAACAAAGGCTCAAAACGATGATCTATTTGCCAATGATGACCGAGCTTAAACAAACGCTCCCACGCCAAAACCAATAACAGCGAAAACAGAGTCATGAATCTTAACTCCCTATTTTTTATTTATTTTTAGTGTAATGACTTAACATCTCACGATAATCATCCCAGAAAAACATAGGGCCGGGATCGGTTTTTCTTCCCGGAGCAATATCACTATGTCCTGTCACTCGCTGGGGCGTTATCGGATATTCTTTCATCAGTAATGCGCTAATTTCTGCCAACTTACGGTATTGCTCAGGTTCGAATGGCTGAGTGTCCGTTCCTTCCAATTCAATACCGATTGAAAAATCGTTACAACGCTCACGACCTTCAAAACGAGAGACGCCAGCATGCCATGCGCGGCGATTAAACGGCACATATTGAATAATTTGGCCATCACGACGAATCAGGCAATGAGCCGATACTCGTAAATGCTGAATTTCAGCAAAGAAAGAGTGATCTTCCGCCCGCAAAGTCCCCGTAAATAGCTGGCTAATATAAGGGCCGCCAAACTCTCCCGGTGGGAGGCTAATATTGTGCACCACTAACAGTGACGGTTCTTCACCATCTGGGCGGTCATCAAAATGAGGAGAGGGTACGCGCTCGACTCCTACAATCCAGCCGTCTTCTAATCGCATTTATTACAGATACTCCTGACTGCGTTGATTTACATCGATACCAGCAACAGAGTAGCATGATTATTCTTTATACTTGGACCTATATCAACAGTCTAAGCCTATGGGCCTTAGGCCATCTTCTGCTACTTTCGGAGTTTTTATTATGCCGACACGTCGCTACAGTGCCGATGCGCGCCGAGCCGAGTTGTTAGAACGTATTGAAAACGATATTCCTTACTCTGTCTCTAACGCCTTACGCGAAGATCTCGGTGGCGAAGTGGATGCTGATCGTGATATCTCCGCTCAGTTGCTGCCAAGTGATAAACAGGCCACCGCAACGATCATTACGCGTGAAGCCGGCATTTTTTGCGGCGTGCGCTGGCTGGAAGAGGTTTTTCTTCAGCTCGGGCACAAAGTCACCGTTGAATGGCAGGTAAAAGATGGTGACGCTTTAGTGCCAAATCAATGCCTTTGTAAACTCACTGGGCCCGCACGAATCTTGCTCACAGGCGAACGCACCGCGTTAAACTTTTTACAAACGCTGAGTGGCGTATCTACAACGGTAAATCACTACGTGCAAATTCTGGCTGGGACTAAAACGCGTTTGTTGGATACCAGAAAAACCATTCCTGGCATGCGTACCGCACTCAAATATGCGGTGCTATGCGGCGGCGGTAGCAACCATCGTTTAGGCCTGTCTGATGCATTCTTAATTAAAGAGAACCACATCATTGCGGCAGGCTCCATCAAAAAAGCGGTCGAACAGGCATTCTGGATGCATACGGATGTGCCGGTCGAAGTGGAAGTTGAATCCATCGATGAACTGAAAGAAGCGCTAGACGCAGGCGCAGACATCATCATGCTGGATAATTTCACCACCGACATGATGCGCGAAGGCGTTGCGCTGACCGGCGAACGGGCACTTCTGGAGGTTTCGGGCAATGTAACCGATGAAACCCTGCGTGAGTTTGCAGAAACCGGTGTCGATTTCATTTCCGTCGGCGCGTTAACCAAACATATTCGCGCACTCGATCTTTCTATGCGCTTCCAGTAGCTTCATTTTCACCCCGCCATATTGCGAGAGGCTTCGCACTAAGGCGGGTAACATTGCAACATTCATTAATCCCTCATCAAGCCCCTTTCCAATCTTGCGATACACCGCTTGGTAACCGCATCCGTTCATTGCATGCTGCGCCGCATCCATCAGCGGAGATATCTCATGAACAATGCCCCAACAACGATACTCAACTTCAACCAACAAAGTGGATTTACGCTAATCGAATTAATGGTTGTTATTGCCATTATTGCCATCCTCAGCGCAGTCGGGATACCGGCCTATCAAAGCTACATCCAAAAAGCGGCGATGACCGACATGCTACAAGCCATGATGCCCTATAAAACCGCCGTAGAATTATGTGCGCTTGAACAAGGGAGTCTCACTGAATGTAATATTGGTGCCAACGGGATCCCACCCAATAAAAGCACCACTTATGTGAGTAGCCTTAATGTTTCTCAAGGAACGATTGCTGCAATCGGATTGCAGGCACTACAAGGACTAACCGCAACACTTACACCAAAGCTAGATAGCTCTACGGGCGATCTTAACTGGCAAAAAAACTGTCAGGTTTCCGGCGGCAATGCGTCGTTGACTACCGCCTGCGAACAGGTCCTACGCTTTCCGTCGGTGGGAGATAGTCAATGACCCCCACGCGTCATGAACAGCTATGCCAGCAGTTTGGTTGTGTGGTGATTAGCGAAGATATGCAAACGATTCAAATTGCTGGACGTGATACCAACGCCCCCAGCAAATTGACAGATGCCATCAAGTTTGCGACGGGAAAATCTGTCGTTTGGCACAGCTGGAGCCCTGCACAGTTAGAGTCTGCCATTCAAAATCATACGGCCCCCTCGGGTCCTACTGAAGATGACTCCAGAGTCATGCAACGACTCGAACATATTCTAACGCAGGCGGTTAAGCGCAGAGCCTCTGATATCCACTTAGAGCCAAACGCCCGCGGTTTAAGCGTTCGATTGCGTATTGACGGCGTTTTGCAAGAGCTCCCCATCGCAAGCGGGGCCGAAACGCTACGTATAATTCCTCGGCTAAAAGTGATGGCTGAGCTGGACATAGCGGAACGTCGTCTGCCGCAGGATGGGCAGTTATCAGCCACGATAAATACGCAAAACGTCACCTTTCGTATTTCAACCCTGCCAACCCGCCTCGGGGAAAAGGTGGTATTACGGCAAGTGCAGGAAGGCGCTCAGCCTTTTGAACTGGATAGCTTAGGCTTCGAGCCCGATGCACTACGCAGTTTTAAACAGGCTTTAGAAAAACCGCAGGGGCTTATTTTAGTCACCGGACCAACAGGCAGTGGTAAAACGGCCACGCTGTATAGCAGCCTTAACTCTCTACGATCGTCTGAGATCAATATTTGCAGCGTTGAAGATCCGATAGAATCCCCCTTGGAGAGCGTTAATCAAACCGCAATTAATTCCAAGGCGATGCTAGATTTCACCGCGGTTCTGCGCGCCCTTCTACGCCAAGATCCAGACATCATCATGATTGGTGAAATCCGCGATGCCGAAACCGCTAATATCGCGGTGAATGCTGCACAAACGGGCCATCTGGTGTTATCTACGCTGCACACTAACTCAGCCTGCGAAACGCTAGTCCGTCTATCACAGCTCGGCGTCGCACCCTATCTTATCGCAGCCAGCCTTAGCCTCGTGATTGCCCAGAGATTAGTCCGCAAGCTGTGCTTGCACTGTCGCCAATTAGACCACTCCCCGCAGACACTCATTCCGGAAGGATGGCCGCAGGATGAATTTCACCATTGGCGCGCCGTTGGCTGCGAACATTGTTTCAACGGCTATTATGGCCGTAGGGCGGTGTATGAAGTTTTACCGATATCCAGCACAATTCAACAAGCGGTGTTAGCTCAAGCATCCGCAATGCAAATACAGACGCTAGCACAGCGTCAGGGCAGTATTTCACTGTGGGATTCTGGGCTCCAGTTAGCCCACCGAGGGAAAACGACGCTTTCTGAAATTATCCGAGTCCTTGGCGGCCATTTTGGTGAAAAATAGATGAATTACACTCTCTATGCTTGGTTAGCATTAGATGCTCAACAGCAATTACAAAAAGGTCTCTCTCTGGCAGAACACAAAGATCAGGCTCTTGCTCAACTGCATGCACAGGGATTATCACCGCTAAAATTGCAGCAGCAATATCATTTCCGTTCTTTGACGTGGAAAAATAACGATCGTATTCGCTATATTGAACAGTTAGCGACCCTGCTACATGCCGGATTACCTTTGGCAAAGTGTCTAACGTTACTGGCAGAGGACCATCCATTGCGCCATTGGCAATGTTTGTTGCAACGTTTAGCTAGCCAAATCAATAACGGCATTCCTCTGTCGGAAGCCATGATGGACTACTCCAGCATCTTTCCCCCCGTCTATGGAAAGACCATTGCGACCGCAGAACTCACAGGAAGGTTGGATGAAAGCTGTTTGGCATTATCTGAACAGCAAAAGCGCCAGGTCGAGCTCAAAGCTAAAATTGTCAAAGCGCTACGCTATCCCGCATTATTGTTAAGCGTTACGGTAATCGTCATTGCAATCATGCTAGTTTGGGTTCTCCCTCAGTTTGCCGAACTGTATAAAAATTTTAATGCGCCACTGCCTCATTTTACCCGTCTATTGATGGCCTGTTCTGAGACACTTATCCATCATGCACCGCTGTTTATTGGCCTTCTCCTCTCTATCGCTCTCATATCGACATATCGCTACCGGCGTTCAGTTCAGCTAAGAATTCGGATCCAGCGCTCCCTGCTGCATTTACCTATCATTGGCCGGCTGATCACGATGGCTAATCTCAGCCAGCTGTTTTATAGCCTTGCCATGACCCAACAAGCAGGATTGCCTTTGCTGAAAGGGTTAGAGAATGCAGCGCAGGCGCAGCAGAACCCTATCTTTAGGTTGGCCGTCGAAGCGGTAATTGAAAATTTGCATCAGGGAGAGGCGCTTAGCTTAGCGATAAAGCAGCAGAGCGTATTTCCATCGCTGTGTTTTCAGCTAATACGAGTCGGTGAAGAGTCAGGTAGGCTCGACCAAATGATGTCGCGTTTAGCACAGCATTATCAATATCAAGCAAATAGCCTGAGCGATACGCTATCGCAGATGATTGAACCAATAATGATGACGGTGATGGGAGTTATCGTTGGTGGACTGGTTTTGGCAATGTATCTACCTATTTTCCAGTTAGGCGGAATCATGTAGCCCAAATAAAAACAGCCATCCTGAATAAACCGAATGGCTGCCTAGATAAAACGATAGACTTAGTTGGAGCCGTACACGCGGTTCTCCTGCTCAGCCACGCGGATGAACGTCGTACGTTTAGTCAGCTCTTTCAGACGCTCAGCGCCCACATAGGTACAGGCTGAACGCAGACCGCCCAAAATATCACGAACAGTGTTATCGACTGGGCCACGCAAGGGTAGACGCACCGTTTTACCTTCTGCTGCACGGTAGCCAGCAACGCCGCCTACATGGCGGTTCATCGCAGATTCAGAGCTCATACCATAGAACAGCATGAATTTGTCGCCGCTTTCATCTTCAACGATACGACCTTCGCACTCGTCATGCCCTGCCAGCATCCCGCCCAACATCACAAAATCGGCGCCGCCGCCAAACGCTTTAGCAACATCACCCGGTACGGTACAACCGCCGTCAGAAACAATTTGTCCGCCCAGACCATGGGCAGCATCAGCACATTCAATAACGGCAGACAGCTGAGGATAACCCACACCGGTTTTTACACGCGTGGTACATACAGACCCTGGACCGATACCGACTTTCACAATATCTGCGCCAGACAGGATCAACTCTTCAACCATTTCCCCAGTCACGACGTTCCCCGCACAGATCACTTTGTCTGGGCAAGCTTCACGCGCCTTACGTAGGAATGCAACGAAATGCTCAGAATAGCCGTTAGCGACATCGATGCAGATAAATTTTAGAGAGGGAGATAGCGCCAGAATCTGTTTCATTTTCTGGAAGTCAGCTTCAGAGGTTCCGGTTGAAACCATGACATGACGCAGAACGCTTTCAGAAGAACGCTGAACGAACGCCTGCCACTGCTCTACGCTATAGTGTTTGTGTACTGCGGTGAGAACATCGAAAGAAGCGAGTGCTTCAGCCATGCGGAAAGTGCCTACGGTGTCCATATTGGCTGCGATAACCGGAACGCCGGACCACTTCCATCCTGAATGCTTAAAGGTGTACTCACGCTCAAGCTCAACTTCGGAGCGACTCTTCAGCGTTGAACGCTTAGGGCGGATCAGGACATCTTTAAAGCCTAACTTCAGATCTTCTTCAATACGCATGTGTTTGGTTTCCTGGTTAACGGCGACGATTCGCAGGGAATGCAATCATGCAAACGTTTGGTTATTACATGACGCCAGTTCCAGTGACGTTATCATACGCAAGAATTCCATATCGGCAAGACTGCTTTTTCATCAAAATTTAGGTTACACTCCTACAAATTTATCCAATTCTGCCAACCCCATCTGCATCACATTTCTTCACCGCCAAGCGGGAATTTTCTGCCTCCACCTGTTTTTGTCTCAAAATAAACAGAGTCAATAAGATCCTTGCTTGCACTTGGCGCTAAGACCATTATGATTCGCATGTCATTTATTTCTCTCATCCATTGTGGGTGAATTTAAAGGTTAACCAACCGGCATTATTTGGCTAATCAGCTATGTAAAGGTGGCGTGATGACTTACATCGTGGCATTAACTGGGGGGATCGGCAGTGGTAAAAGCACTGTTGCGGAGGCGTTCAATCAATTGGGCGTTCCTGTGGTTGATGCAGACATCATTGCCAGACAGGTTGTCGCTATCGGCGCTCCAGCGCTGCAAAAAATTGCTGAGCACTTTGGCCCAGAGATTTTACAAAATGATGGTGCCCTCAACCGAGCGGCTTTACGAGAAGTTATTTTTAATCAGCCACAGGAAAAACAGTGGCTTGATGGTCTACTCCATCCTTTGATTCATCTAGAAACTCAACGTCTGCTGGCTGCGATTGTTGCCCCCTATGCCCTGTGGGTCGTCCCGCTACTGGTTGAAAATGGGCTATCTAAACGAGCACACCGCGTATTGGTCGTTGACGTCGATCCAGACGTGCAGCTTCAACGCACTATGGCTCGCGACGGCATTTCTCGCGAACAGGCCGAGAACATTTTGGCAGCACAGGCAACGCGCGCCCAACGCTTGGCCTGTGCTGATGATATTATT
The DNA here is from genome assembly GCF_001655005.1 of Hafnia paralvei ATCC 29927. Lineage (GTDB taxonomy): Bacteria > Pseudomonadota > Gammaproteobacteria > Enterobacterales > Enterobacteriaceae > Hafnia > Hafnia paralvei. The sequence continues at coordinate 37,246 of NZ_LXET01000010.1, read as the reverse complement.
GAGAACAGCGGCAGCCCTGAAACCATCGCTCCGCGCGTTGCCTCACTGCATCGTCATTATTTGAGTTTGGCGGCAGCGACCCAACAGGATCCACACCATGAGTGATACATCTACTACTGTTTTGTTTGAACATCCGCTAAATGAAAAAATGCGTACTTGGCTACGGATTGACTTTTTACTTCAACAATTACAGCAACATAGACATCTTCAAGATATCACTGGCGCACTGGCTTTTTTTCGAACCACCTCTGATTTACTCGATGTTCTCGAGCGTGGCGAAGTTCGCACCGAGTTACTAAAAGAACTCGAACGACAGCAACGTAAACTGTTGCAATGGACTGAGGTTCCCGGTGTCGATCAGGAGATGATCCGCCAGTTACGCAGTCAATTGAAGAATCAGGCCGCAACCCTGATGGCGGCACCGCGCATCGGCCAGCAACTACGTGAGGATCGCCTAATCGCCTTGGTTCGTCAACGCTTGGGGATCCCTGGCGGCTGCTGTAGTTTTGATCTGCCAACACTGCACATTTGGCTTCATCAGCCGCAAGACGTTCGCGATGAGTTGGTGGATTCTTGGCTGACATCCCTCGAGCCGTTATCTGCAACCTTGACGTTGATCCTAAGCCTGATCCGTAATTCTGGCGTTTTCAAACCGATGATCAGCCTGAATGGTTTTTATCAAGACAATGCTGAAGATGCAGACCTGCTACGGATGAACATCGCGCTAGATTTACAGGTTTATCCGCAAGTGTCCGGGCATAAAACTCGGTTTGCGATCCGCTTCTTACCGCTTGATAGCGAACACGGCGTTGTTCCAGAGCGTTTGAAGTTTGATCTGGCCTGCTGCTAAAAATGCATCAAAGGTTCGCAAGGCAGAAACAGTGCACGTGAACCAAGAAAGGAAAAATGAAATGACAGATGAAATTATGACGGTGAACTGCCCGATCTGTGGCAAATCCGTAGTCTGGGGCGAGCAAAGTCCTTATCGACCATTTTGCTGCAAACGCTGCCAATTGATTGATTTAGGCGAATGGGCGGATGAAGAGAAACGAATTCCGAGCAATCCTGATCTCTCAGAAAGCGATGATTGGAGTGAAGAACAGCAATAAGCGCATCGCTGGCTCTTCTTATAGATAGCGCAGAGCAGTTGCCTGCGCTAACCATTCTTAAGCGCGGTTAAGCTGCTCAATGATCGGTTTGTTCGGCTCAGGAAACTCTTCGGCCTTGAGCTGATGCTGATGCACCCAGCGCATTGGCTGCCCTTCTCGCCCATACGGCGTTTTATCCCAATCCGTCACCAGATAGAAATACAAGGTCACTATGCGATCGCTAAACCGATGATCGAGCTGGCAGAGTAATTCACAATCTCGCACTTCGATACCTGTCTCTTCCAGCAACTCACGATACAAGCCCTGCACGGGACTCTCATTAGCTTCAATTTTTCCACCTGGGAACTCCCATAAACCGGATAAATGTGAGTCACCACCGCGGCGAGTAATAAAAACCTCTCCCTCATCATTACGGATAATACCGACCGCAATGTGCAGATGCTTTAGGCTCATAGCTTATTCCTTTTATTCAAATTCTCGTCGCTATTGACAAGAAAAAGGGACACGCAAATGCGTATCCCTTATAGCCAACAGATCAATGTGCTACGCGATTAGCCTTGCAGACGACCATGGCACTGTTTGTATTTTTTACCAGAACCACATGGGCATGGATCGTTACGGCCCACTTTGCGCTCACCGGTCTGTGATGCCAGAGACTGTGCCGCTACGGTTTCATCGTCAACGTGGCTCAGTTGCTGCTGGCGAGCCAAACGTTCAGCCTCTTCACGACGCTGCTGCTCCATCGCTTCAACTTCTTCTGGCATGCGTACTTGAACCTTGCTCAGAACGCTGATCACTTCATATTTCAGTGATTCAAGCATGGCAGCAAACATCGCGAAGGATTCACGTTTGTATTCCTGCTTAGGATCTTTCTGCGCATAACCACGCAGATGAATACCCTGACGCAGATAATCCATCGCGGCCAAATGCTCTTTCCACAGGGAGTCCAGCGTTTGCAGCATCACGCCTTTCTCGAAGTTGCGCATCATTTCTACGCCCACAACTTCTTCTTTGCGCTGATACACTTCAACGGCCTGCTGGAAGATACGCTCACGCAGAGTTTCTTCATGCAGTTCTGGCTCTTTATCCAACCACTCTTTGATCGGCATTTCCAAATCAAAGTCGTTTTTCAGGCGCTCTTGCAGACCATCGATATCCCACATTTCTTCCAGCGACTGCGGTGGAATGTAAGTATCGAGAACCGTTTTAAATACGTCTTCACGAATGCTGGTGATGGTTTCGCTCACATCGCTCACATCCAGCAGTTCATTACGCTGGGAGTAAATGGCACGACGTTGGTCGTTTGCCACATCATCATATTCCAGTAATTGCTTACGAATATCGAAGTTACGGCTTTCCACTTTACGCTGCGCATTAGCAATCGCTTTAGTTACCCATGGATGCTCAATCGCTTCACCCGGTTTCATACCCAGTTTGCGCATCATGCCAGTGACACGGTCAGACGCGAAGATACGCATCAAGGCATCTTCCATAGACAGGTAGAAGCGAGAAGAACCGGCGTCACCCTGACGGCCCGCACGGCCACGTAGCTGGTTATCGATACGACGAGATTCATGACGCTCAGTACCGATGATATGCAAACCACCTGCAGCAAGAACCGCGTCGTGACGAATTTTCCACGCAGCTTTAATTTCTTCGATCTGCTCATCCGTCGGCTCAACCAGCTCGGCGACCTCAGTTTGCCAGCTACCCCCTAACACGATATCGGTACCACGTCCGGCCATGTTAGTGGCAATGGTCACAGCACTAGGTAGACCTGCGTTGGCAACAATATCCGCTTCTTTAGCATGGAACTTAGCGTTCAGAACGTTGTGCTTGATGCCTGCTTTAGTCAGTTCCTGAGAAACCACTTCCGATTTTTCGATGGAAATAGTACCAACCAGCACAGGTTGTCCGCGTTTGGTGCATTCGCGGATGTCTTCAATAATGGCTCCAATCTTTTCCATTTCCGTCATATAGACCAGATCAGGCATATCCTTACGGATCATTGGGCGGTTAGTAGGGACAACGATGGTATCCAACTTGTAAATGGAGCTAAATTCGAACGCTTCGGTATCTGCAGTACCGGTCATACCCGCCAGCTTTTCATACAGACGGAAGTAGTTCTGGAAGGTAATTGAAGCCAACGTTTGGTTTTCGTTTTGAATTTCAACGCCTTCTTTAGCTTCAACAGCCTGATGCAGGCCATCAGACCAGCGACGGCCTTGCATGGTACGCCCAGTATGTTCATCGACGATGATGACTTCGCCATCTTTAACAATGTAGTCAACGTCGCGGGTAAACAGCACATGCGCACGCAATGCCGCAGTAACATGATGCATCAGCATGATGTTCGCCGGAGAGTACAGTGACTCCCCTTCTTCCATAATGCCGGCTTCAACCAGCATTTCTTCAATCAAGATCAGACCGCGTTCGGTCAGGTTAACCTGACGACTTTTTTCATCAACGGAGAAGTGGCCTTCACCCTGGAAGGTGTCGGAGTCTTCTTTTTCCTGACGGATCAGTTTAGGGATCAGCTTGTTAACGCGGATGTACATCTCAGAGCTATCTTCAGCCGGACCAGAGATGATAAGCGGCGTACGCGCTTCGTCGATGAGAATGGAGTCAACCTCATCCACCAGCGCATAGTGCAGTTTGCGCTGAACGCGTTCTTCAGGGCTAAACGCCATGTTGTCACGCAGATAGTCAAAACCGTATTCGTTATTCGTACCATAGGTGATATCCGCAGCGTAGGCTGCGCGTTTCGCTGGCGCGGTCATACCCGGCAAGTTGATACCAACAGAAAGGCCGAGGAATTCGAACAGTGGACGGTTATTTTCGGCGTCACGCTGTGCCAAGTAGTCGTTCACGGTAACCACGTGCACGCCTTTGCCACTTAACGCATTCAGATAAGCAGGCAGAGTTGCCGTCAGCGTTTTACCTTCACCGGTACGCATTTCCGCGATACAGCGATCGTTCAGAACCATACCACCTAACAACTGCACGTCGAAGTGACGCATGCCAAATACGCGTTTACTCGCCTCGCGTACGGTTGCAAAGGCTTCTGGCAACAGGCTTTCTACCGTTGCACCTTTTGCCAAACGCTCGCGGAATTCGTTAGTTTTTGCTTTCAGTTCGTCGTCGGAGAGTTTTTCCATCTCCGGTTCCATCTGATTAATCAGAGCTACAGCTTTGCGCATACGGCGCAAGGTACGATCGTTACGACTACCAAAAACCTTGGTCAATAATTTGATTAACATAAGTCCTAATATCTCTTAGCGAGCGATACTTCACAATCGCCCAAATTTATAATGATGAGAGGGTAATACAAGCGATTAGATATAACGCAATTGCGGTCCAGCACGAATGCCTTGAACCTGAGCGACCCAAAGTGCTGGAGCATGCGCATTCGGCGCAGTATCCAACATGGGCATCAGTAGAACGGGGGTAGATGGCGTGATCGCTGGCTGTAACGTTAACAACGAGCTTAGAGAACTGAGTAAAACCAGTTGCTGAGCATGCAGCTCATCAACCTGAATATCATTAGCTGGTTCGGCAGTAACCTGCGGTGTCATTCGATAGCTTAAATGACGAATAGCCGTTCGCAGTGCGTGCTGGTGCCAATAGTCTATGGATTGGAAGCTACCGCGACGTTTGCTAGCCTGCAACCAAGAAAACTCATTGGTGTTGTGAGCGTTGATTAGGCGCTGCAAGCTGGTGGATGGGTCGGCAACCTTGGTCTGCTCAGTATTCGCTAACGCATTAGGCACGCCAAGCGTAGCCGCGACCATCCCCCAAAGGAGATGCGGCCAAAAATAGCGTCTGCCAAATTGTCGCCAACGATTGAGAATACCAATCACATTAAATTTCCGTGTTTCCACCACACATAGGCGGAAGATTTTACCATTATTATCATCAATCGACATCAGGATTAATCAATCACAGACGTGGGAAGCCATATTAATACGATAAAGACGGTATATTTTGCTTAGAAATGAAAAACAGAAATGAAGATAGCAGGAGAAAAAGAAAAAATAGGAATAAAAATTAGAACGACTGGCTTCATTAGCCGGAGAGAGTACTAACTCCGCCAGTCGTGATCAGAAACAGTCAGCGTTAAGCTAAAACTGTTGTTGGTGCACGGAATGCGATTGGCATTTCGGCATCATCTTCAAACGTTACGTATTCCCAAGCTTCCTGCTTAGCTAATACTGCTTGTAACAGTTTGTTGTTCAATGCATGACCTGATTTGTATGCGGTGAATGCACCAATGATGTTATGTCCACACATGAACAAGTCACCAATGGCATCCAGCATTTTGTGACGAACAAATTCGTCTTCAAAACGCAGACCATCTTCGTTGAGGACGCGATAATCGTCCACTACGATGGCACAATCGAAGCTACCGCCCAGGCACAACCCACGGGACTGTAAATATTCGATATCACGCATAAAACCAAAAGTACGTGCACGGCTAATCTGGCGCACAAACGATTCGGCGGAAAAATCCATCCGATAACGCTGTGAGCTGGAATCAATCGCTGGATGATTGAAGTCAATGGTAAAGTCTAAGCTGAAACCGTTATACGGAGACAGTTCAGCCCATTTATCACCATCTTCAACACGCACAGCCTGCTTCAAGCGAAGGAATTTCTTCGCGCAGTTCAGCTCTTCGATACCTGCTTCTAACAACAAATACACGAAAGGACTGGCGCTGCCATCCATGATAGGGATTTCTGCCGCGTCAACTTCAATAATTAAGTTGTCGATACCCAAGCCCGCTAATGCGGCGTTCAGATGTTCTACGGTAGAAATACGTACGTCATGCTCATTAACCAGGCAAGTACAGAGCATGGTATCACGCACGGATTTTGCATCAGCCGGAAAATCAACCGGTGGATTCAAGTCAGTGCGACGATAGATGACCCCGGTGTTAGCCGCGGCTGGGCGCATAGTCAGTGTGACCTTTTTGCCGGTATGAAGACCGACACCAGTCGCCTGAATAATACGTTTTAATGTCCGTTGTTTGATCATCGTTTTATCTCGCAGTGTTTATCCATCCAACCACCTCTAGCAAAGTAATTTTATACTAGGGGCGGCGGGACAGTTTAGCACAAAGAGCGGAGATGCCAAATATCTGAGCAAATTAGTCTGCTTGCTTACGCAAGAAGGCCGGAATATCCAGATAGTCAGGTTCTTTATTACTCCCCTGAGCAGTTTGGTCATTAACGACTTTCGCTGCTGCAGGTTTACTCTCTTGTGGCAACGGAGATAAGCCATGCTGCTGATAACGCTGGTCAATAACTGGCTGTGGAGCCTGTTTACTGGTAACCAGAGTGATCTCAGGACGCTTATCCATGCCGATACCGGTTGCAACGACGGTAACACGCAGTTCATCGTTCATCTCTGGATCCAGAGAAGTACCGATAACGACAGTTGCATTATCAGAAGCAAATGCGCGAATGGTGTTACCTACGGTTTCGAACTCATCCAAACGCAGGTCGAAGCCCGCGGTGATGTTAACCAGCACACCGCGTGCGCCAGACAGATCGATATCTTCTAACAGTGGAGAAGAGATAGCCATTTCAGCCGCTTCTTCTGCACGGTCCTCGCCACAGGCAATACCCGATCCCATCATGGCATAGCCCATTTCGGACATCACGGTACGCACGTCCGCAAAGTCAACGTTCATCAGACCTGGGCGTGTAATCAGTTCCGCAATACCCTGTACCGCACCTTTCAGTACGTCGTTAGCGGCGCCGAATGCGTCTAATAGGGAGATACCACGACCCAGAACTTTCAATAATTTGTCGTTCGGGATAGTGATCAGGGAATCCACGTGCTTGGACAGTTCAGCGATACCCTGCTCTGCAAACGCCATGCGCTTCTTGCCTTCAAAATTGAAAGGCTTAGTCACAACAGCAACAGTCAGAATACCTAAATCTTTAGCAACTTCAGCCACAACTGGCGCAGCACCGGTACCTGTACCGCCGCCCATGCCGGCTGCGATAAATACCATATCAGCGCCTTCCAATGCAGCTCGCAGACCTTCACGGTCTTCTTCTGCAGAGTTACGACCTACTTCTGGGTTCGCACCCGCCCCCAGACCTTTAGTGATTCCACTACCGATCTGAATGGTTTGGCCAACAGCCGTTTTACGCAACGCTTGAGCATCGGTGTTAACCGCGAAGAATTCAACGCCTTCGATACGCTCACGCACCATGTGCTCTACGGCGTTGCCACCGCCGCCGCCGACGCCGATGACTTTAATCACCGCGTCATTGGTTAATTCCATTGGTTCAAACATAGTTTCTCTCCGTTTTGTGCCTGTCGCTTCGAGATCATTAACGCGTAAGGATGATCTCTTTTTTTAAACATTAAAACTCTTTTCTCAGCCAGCCATTGATTTTCTTGAACCAATTGCCGACTGAAGCTCTTTTTTCTACTTCAGCCTCACCGCTAAGGTGCGACTCTTTTCCGTAATGCAGTAACCCAACCGCCGTTGAGTAGTAAGGTTCCTGCGCATAATCTGTCAGGCCGGTGATATTCAGAGGCTGTCCAATACGCACCTGCGTATGGAACACCTGTTGCGCACACGCTGCCAGTCCGTCGATCTGCGCGGCACCACCGGTCAAAACAATCCCTGCAGCCAGATGATGTTTTACACCCTGCTGGCGAAGCTGTTCCTGCAACTGCAGAATTTCATCATTCACCAGATTCAACAATTCGGTATAACGAGGCTCAATAACTTCAGCCAAGGTCTGACGTTGCAGGCTACGTGGCGGACGACCACCAACGCTTGGCACTTCAACGCTCTCGTCTTTGCTCACCAACGTTCCCATTGCACAACCGTAGCGAACCTTGATAGCTTCTGCGTCGGTTGGCGGAGTGCCGAATGCGTAGGCAATATCACTCGTGACCACATTGCCCGCATAAGGAATAACCTTGGTATGACGCAGGGCTCCACCGGTATAGACTGCCATATCCATGGTGCCACCGCCGATATCTACCACACAAACGCCCAGTTCGCGCTCATCTTCGGTCAATACAGCATAACTCGCTGCAAGTCCGGCAAAAATCAGTTGATCAACCTTGAGGCCACAGCGCTCAACGGCTTTGACAATATTCTTAGCCATATCATTATGGCAGGTAATCAGATGAACTTTAGCCTGCATACGCACGCCCGAGAGCCCAACCGGATTCTTGATGCCTTCTTGGTAGTCAATCGCATATTCCTGCGGAATAACATGCAGAACACGGTGCTCATCACGTACGCGAACGGACTTCGCGGTGTGGACAACGTTTTCTACATCTTCCAGCGTCACTTCTTCTTCGGAAATAGGAACCATCCCTATTTCGTTCTGGCAGCTGATATGTTTGCCAGATAGCGCTAAATAGACCGAAGAAATTTGGCAATCTGCCATCAATTCGGCTTGATCAATGGCACGCTGGACACACTTAACGACGGATTCCAGATCGTTAACGCCACCTTTGTCCATGCCACGGGATGGGCAACTCCCCACACCGATGATATTGACCATGCCATCGGGCAGAACTTCCCCTACCAGAGCGGCTACTTTTGCCGTTCCGATCTCCAGTCCAACTACCAGTTTTCTGTCCGTCGACTTGATCATTGTTGTTTAACCTGTGCCTGATTCTGTTGCTGATTAGCGTGTTGCTGTGTCTGCGTGTCAATCGGCGCTGGAGCCCATCCCACGGCTGCGCCGGTGTCATAGCGCAGATCAACGTAGCTAATACGTTGGTTTGTTGCCTGCGCCTGCTGCTGTAGCGCGGGATAAAGTTCCTCAAACCGCGCTAAGCGCCCAGATGGATCATCACGTCCCAGCTCAAGACGAATGTCATCCTCTAGACCTAACTGCCATGAGTGACGCGCACTCATTGACACCATTTTCAGCTTAAAGTTATTTTTCGCCAGTTCCTGACTCATTGAGCGATACCCTTCCAGCACATCATTTTCACTGCCTTCGGGACCATACAGCAGCGGCATTTTCTGCTGTATCGTACGCTCTGCCGGTACACTGAATGGCTTACCTTCAGCATCAACCAACCGTAAGTCATTCCAACGAGCAACTGGAACATACTCAACCAGATGAATTTTAAGTTCGTTAGGCCACTGCTTACGCACGCTAGCCTGCTTAATCCACGGTAAACGCTCTATCTGCTGTTGGATCACATCAACGTTCTGCGTCATAAATGTGCCAGGGGCACCCAATGACAAAATGGCCTGTCGGATATCGTCATTCTTAGTGAAATGACGCTCTCCAGTCACCACTAGCTTGGAGAGTGGCATACGGCTGGCGTCTTTCATCCAGCTCACCACCATCCAGCCACTAACCACGATTGAACCCAGTACGATTAATAAAAAAATCATACCAAACAAACGAATACCATTACTGCGACGCAGGCCTGCACCACTACGGCGTTGGCCTGAACCTGCCGGTTCACGGTCGCGAGTGTTCAGGGCTGCCTGCGACATATCAGTTAGCCAGCTCCAAGATGCGGGCAACTAGCTGAGAGAAGCTCAGCCCAGACTGACGCGCCGCCATTGGAACCAAACTATGACTAGTCATACCCGGAGCCGTATTCACTTCCAGCAGATAGAATTCGCCATCGCTATCCATCATGACGTCCACGCGCCCCCAGCCACTGCAGTCGAGCGACTTATAAGCTTTACGTGCCAACTCGGCTAGTTCGCGTTCGCGATCTTCGCTCAAACCACTTGGACAGAAGTATTCGGTCTTATCAGACAAATACTTAGCCTCATAATCATAGAATACTCCCGGCGCTTGTATACGAATCGACGGTAAAATCTCTTCACCCAAGAAGGCGACGGTGTATTCGGGACCACTCAGCCATTTCTCTACCAGAACATCATCATCATGACGGAAGGCTTCTACGAGGGCATCATCAAACTCACTGGCATCGCTCACCTTGCTCATACCAACGCTAGAACCTTCGCGGCTTGGCTTAACAATCAGCGGTAAACCTAACGCATTCAATGCAACCAGCATCTCTTGCGTTAAGCCTTCGTCAAACTGTGCACGACTGATAGCAACAAAAGGCGAAACAGGCAGGCCTGATGCTTGCCAAACCAGCTTGGTACGCAGCTTATCCATCGTTAAGGCGGAGGCCATCACACCACTACCGGTATAAGGCAGTTGCAAAAACTCCAAAACGCCTTGCAGAGTTCCGTCTTCGCCACCACGGCCATGAAGGGCGATAAAGACTTTGTCATATCCTGCATCTTTCAACTGCGTCGCAGGGAAGTCTTTAATATCAACCGGATGCGCATCAATACCGGCCTCTATCAGACCCTTTAATACCGCTTGGCCTGACTGCAAAGACACTTCACGCTCTGCGGAGGTACCACCCAGTAATACAGCAACTTTCTCAGCCATGATGTTTTTCATCCGTACTTGTTCTGTCAACGTTAATCGGCTGCAGTTTCTGCTCAGCCAAAGTTCGCGCCACTTTGCCGATATTTCCTGCGCCCTGAGTCAAAATCAGGTCGTCATTTTGTAAAAACTGTGCCAGCGTTGCTGGCAAGGTTGCAGCGTCGGAAACCAAAACTGGATCCAACTTGCCGCGGCCGCGAATGGTGCGACACAATGAACGGCTATCAGCTCCCGGAATAGGCGTCTCGCCAGCGGAATAAACATCCAACATCAGCAATACGTCAACTTGAGACAACACATTTGCAAAATCGTCATACAGGTCACGAGTACGAGTGAAACGATGAGGCTGAAAAATCATCACCAGACGACGATTAGGCCATCCCGCACGAGCGGCTTTAATGGTGGCATCCACCTCGGTAGGATGATGTCCGTAGTCATCAACCAGCATCGCTTTACCTTCTTTGCCGTTCACATTCTCGAGCGCATACTCGCCGAGGAAATCAAAGCGGCGCCCGGTGCCCTGGAAGCCCTCTAACGCACGTAGAATGTCCTCATCCGCAATCCCTTCTTCTGTCGCAACAGAAACGGCTGCTGCCGCATTCAAAGCGTTATGGCGCCCTGGCGCATTTAGCGTTACCGCCAAACGAGGCTTATCCTGACGACAGATAAAGAACGTTCCCTGAGCGCCATTCTGCTGGTACGACTCAATACGTACATCCGCATCTTCGCTGAAGCCATAGGTCGTAATATGACGACCAACACGCGGCAGTAGCTCACGCACGACAGGATCGTCAATACACATCACTGCACGGCCATAAAACGGTAAATTGTGCAGGAAGTTGATAAACGTCTGCTTCAAATTTTCGAAGTCGCCATGATAAGTATCCATATGATCGGCTTCAATATTTGTTACCACAGCCACCATTGGCTGCAAGTGCAGGAACGATGCATCACTTTCATCTGCTTCCGCAATCAGATAACGACTAGAACCTAAACGCGCGTGTGTGCCAGCGGCTTTGACTAATCCACCGTTCACAAACGTCGGATCTAAACCTGCCTCGGCATAAATACTGGAAACCATCGCCGTGGTGGTCGTTTTACCGTGAGTACCCGCAATCGCAATACCATGGCGAAAACGCATCAGCTCAGCGAGCATTTCCGCACGGCGAATCACAGGAATACGCGCTTCACGTGCGGCAACAATCTCTGGGTTATCCGCAGAGATTGCCGTTGAAACCACCACAACGCTCGCATCTTTGACATTCTCAGGGCGATGGTGGAAATAAATCTGCGCGCCCAGCTCAGTGAGCTGCTGCGTGACGGGATTCGGTGCTAAATCAGAACCGCTAATTTGATAACCTTCGTTAGCCAACACTTCGGCAATACCGCCCATGCCAGCACCGCCGATGCCGACAAAGTGAATGTGCCGGACGCGACGCATCTCAGGCACCATGGTACGCAGTTTCGCGAGCTGTTGAGTATTTACGTTCTTATTCACTGTTTCTCAGTTCTGTCATTTTGGCCGGAGTTATTGAATAAACGGTTATCAAATAAACTGTTATCAAACGAACTCCCGCTCAGCGGTAAATTATTTCGCAACTTCACAAATCACGGCGGCAACACGTTCAGTCGCATCCGGAATTGCGGCAGCGCGAGCTTTCTCTGCCATTTCTAATAGGGTCTGACGATCCCATCCAGCCAACGTCGCTGTGACTGACTCCACGGTAAGCTGTGGCTGTTCAATAATTTTTGCAGCACCAGCTTGCTCCAACGGCAACGCGTTCCAATATTGCTGGCGATCTTTGTGCATAAAAGGCACAAATAACGCGGGAAGGCCCGCTGCAGCAATTTCACTCACGGTTAGAGCTCCTGAGCGGCATACCACGACGTCCGCCCAGTCATAGGCCGCAGCCATGTCATCAATAAACTCGGTCACCTTGTGCTGCGTCTGCCCAGCTTTCTCATAGTCGGCCAATACCGCCGGCAATGCGCCCTTACCGACCTGATGCCACAACGTAATTCTATCACCCAGTTGTTCCGCAACTTTTGGCATCGTCTGGTTTAAGATCCGCGCACCTTGGCTGCCACCCACCACCAGAACGCGAATCGGCCCCATTCGGCCGGCTAAACGTTGCTGAGGTATTGGTAGTGCTAAGACGTCTTCACGCACCGGATTACCCACTACCGGAGCGTTAGGAAATGCGCCGGGGAAAGCCTGCAATACACGCTTGGCAATCTTGGACAGCCAGCGGTTAGTTAAACCTGCAATCCCGTTTTGCTCATGCAGTACAACAGGAATTCCACATAGCCACGCAGCCAAACCACCGGGGCCGGAAACATACCCGCCCATCCCTAACACGGCATCGGGCTGATACGCTTTCATAATCGCTTTAGCCTGACGAACCGCGCGGAAAATACGCACCGGAGCACCCAACTGAGCTTTTAAACCTTTGCCACGCAGGCCAGAAATCTGAATAAAATCAATTTCAATACCATGCTGTGGAACCAACTGTGCTTCCATACGATCGGCGGTACCTAACCAGCGAACCTGCCATCCTTGAGCCTGCAAATAATGTGCGACAGCCAAACCAGGAAAAACGTGTCCCCCAGTGCCGCCAGCCATCACCATCAGGCGTTTATTCTTTTGACGATCAGTATTGCTACTCATCGGGCACTCCTTACTACCGCCTGCGCTTTCTCCAGACGGGTTTCATAATCTATGCGTAACAGCAATACCAATGCGGTCGACATAATAAGCAAACTGGAGCCACCGTAACTAATCAGCGGCAGCGTTAGTCCTTTAGTCGGCAACATCCCCGCAGCGGCGCCAACGTTCACCAGTGCCTGAAAACTAAACCAAATACCTATGGCGCAGGCTAAAAAACCAGAAAAACGCTGATCGGCCTCTAATGCACGGCGTCCAATAGACATCGCACGAAAAGCCACGAAGAATACCATTAACAAAGCGAGAACCACACCGAAATACCCAAGTTCCTCGCCTAAAATAGAGAAAATAAAATCGGTATGCGCCTCGGGTAAATACTCCAGTTTCTGAACTGAGTTACCTAAGCCTTGTCCCCAAAATTCTCCGCGACCAAAAGCCATCAAAGATTGTGTTAGCTGATAACCACTACCGAACGGATCGGCCCATGGATTCCAAAACGAAGTAACACGTCGCATACGGTAAGGTTCAGCAATAATCAGTAGCACTACGGCAAAAATACCGGATCCGATGATCGCCAAGAACTGCCACATTTTGGCACCCGCCAAAAACAACAGACCGAGCGTAGTCACAAACAGCACAACTACCGTCCCCAAATCGGGCTGGGCCAACAGCAACACGGCTAATACCACCATCACGCCCATCGGCTTACAGAAACCCCAAAAATTCGAACGGACCTCTTCTACTTTGCGCACCAGATAGCTCGATAGGTAGCAAAACAGCGCCAGTTTGGAGATCTCAGCAGGCTGAATTCGCAGCGGGCCAAAAGCAATCCAGCGAGATGCACCGTTAACCGAGCTTCCCACCACCAGAACAATGAGCAACATCGCAACGGACGCTAACAAAAGTGCGTTACTGTAACGCTGCCAAATTTCCATTGGCACGCGTAATGTCACCATGGCTAAACCAAACGCCAAAGCCAGATAAAGCGCATCACGTTTTGCGAACAGGAATGGATCGTCTGCCAAACGCTGGCCAATCGGCATTGAGGCTGACGTCACCATAATAAAACCAACGGCAGCCAACCCAAAGGTCAGCCAAAGCAGCGTACGGTCATATAACACCACCATCGCGGCATCGCTTTCACCTGCGCCCATCACCCATTCACGAAAACGGGTGATAATACCGAAATGCGGCAGTGATAATCTTGGACGAGGTAACCGTGGGAGTCTCAAGCGCATCAGCCAAGCTCCTTGGCTAAGCGGCTAAACTCATCGCCGCGTTGTTCAAAGCTTTTAAACTGGTCGAGGCTGGCACAGGCAGGAGAAAGCAGAACCATATCGCCAGACTTCACTCTAGTTGCAATAATACGCATGGCCTGTTCCATGGTTTCAGTCTGCTCGGCAACCTCTGGACGGAGTGCGGCAAGCTGTTCGCCATCGCGACCAAAGCAGTACAAACGGACGTTATCACCCTGTAGGTATTGCGCTAAAGAGCTAAAATCTGCCGATTTACCATCGCCACCCAGCAGAAGATGCAAAGTGCCATCGACGTGCAGGCCATTCAATGCCGCCTCGGTGCTACCCACATTGGTTGCCTTCGAATCGTTGATCCAACGTACGCCGTTATGATCCAGTGAAAGCTGGAAACGATGAGCCAAGCCAGTGAATGTAGTTAGCGCTTTCAGGCTAGAGGCGCGCGGAATACCCACAGCATCAGCCAACGCCAATGCGGCCAACGCATTCGTAAAGTTATGCTTTCCGGTGATTTTCATTTCACGTGTGTTCAGGATCTTTTCCCCACGCACACGCAGCCAGATTTCACCCTGTTGACGGTTCAAATGATAATCACCAACATCAGCGCCAAAACTGACACAGCGAGAGTCAGCTCCGCGGATGGGCATCGTCAAGGCATCGTCAGAATTCACAACGCACACTTTCGCATTTTCATAGACTCGTAGCTTTGCGGCGCGATACTGCTGCAAACCCAGCGGATAGCGATCCATGTGATCCTCGGTAACATTAAGGATCGTCGCAGCAGCAGCGCGCAAGCTGGTCGTGGTTTCAAGTTGAAAACTAGAAAGCTCAAGCACATAGAGATCGCACTCTTGCTTAAGCAGCATCAGAGCCGGCAGACCAATATTTCCACCCACGCCAACGCTCCAGCCTGCAGACTTCGCCATTTCTCCCACCAGCGTCGTCACGGTACTTTTTCCGTTAGACCCCGTAATAGCAACAATGGGCGCCTGAGCTTCACGGCAAAACAGTTCGATATCCCCTACGATTTCAACGCCCGCCTCAGCGGCAACGCTCAGCGCAGGGGACGCCAGAGCGATGCCTGGGCTAGCCACGATGAGATCGGCGTCCAGTAACCACTCTTGGTTCATATCTCCTAGATGGCGCTCGACGTTTTCCGGCAGCTTGTCCAGCCCCGGCGGAGACAAACGGGTATCAATAACGCGCGGCGTAACGCCACGCGCCATAAAGAAATCAACACACGACAGGCCAGTAAGGCCTAGGCCGATAATGACGACTTTCTTACCCTGATAGTCCACCATATTAACGCACCTTCAAGGTTGCTAGGCCAATCAGCACCAGCATCAGAGAGATAATCCAGAAACGCACGATAACGCGAGGTTCTGGCCAGCCTTTCAACTCATAGTGATGGTGAATGGGTGCCATTCGGAAAATACGCTGTCCGCGCAATTTGAAGCTGCCGACCTGCAAAATAACCGACAGTGTTTCCATCACGAACACACCGCCCATAATCACCAACAGGAACTCCTGACGCAGCAGAACAGCAATCGTACCCAGTGCCCCACCTAAGGCCAGAGAGCCGACGTCTCCCATGAAGACCTGAGCCGGATAGGTGTTAAACCAAAGGAATCCAAGTCCAGCCCCCACGATCGCGGTACATACAATCACTAACTCCCCCGCATGGCGCAGGTAAGGGATATGCAGGTACGCCGCAAAATTCATGTTACCGGTTGCCCACGCCACCAGCCCCATCCCCGCTGCAACAAAGACCGTAGGCATGATAGCCAAACCATCTAACCCATCGGTCAAATTAACCGCGTTACTGGTGCCAACGATGACGAAGTAGCTCAATAAGATGTAGAGCAGGCCCAGCTGCGGCATAACGTCTTTGAAGAAGGGAACCACCAGCTCAGTGGCTGGAGTGCCTTTACCGATGGAGTACATAGCAAAGGACACCACCAACGCAATCACCGACTGCCAGAAATATTTCCAGCGAGCAATCAAGCCCTTAGTGTTTTTGCGCACCACTTTGCGGTAATCATCGACAAAACCAACAACACCATAACCAAGCAGTACGAACAGCACACACCACACATATGGATTGGAAGGATATGCCCACATCAGCACGGA
Organism: Hafnia paralvei ATCC 29927; assembly: GCF_001655005.1. GTDB lineage: Bacteria > Pseudomonadota > Gammaproteobacteria > Enterobacterales > Enterobacteriaceae > Hafnia > Hafnia paralvei. The sequence goes on along the minus strand of NZ_LXET01000010.1, from coordinate 20,673 downwards.
AATAGTGATAGACGTGAGGATCATCAGGCCCCCCATCGTCGGTGTACCACGTTTACTGAAATGCGATTCAGGTCCGTCGTTACGAACAACTTGACCAAAAGACATTTTTTGCAGACGAGCAATCATTCGCGGCCCAATCCATAGGGACAGGAACAGCGCGGTCAGTAAGCTGACGATGGCGCGAAACGTCAGATAGGAAAAGACGTTAAAACCGGAATAGTATTTGACCAAGTGTTCGGCCAGCCAGACTAACATGATTGATTCTCCTGCATTTCCTGCACAGATAAGCCTCGTACTACCTGCTCCATAGCGGCACTACGTGAACCTTTAACTAAAATGGTGATCGCCGCATGTTCGCATAACAGGTTTTTCAGGCGCTCAATCAGAGCCGTTTTGTCCGTGAAATGTTCACCACAACCACTGGTCTCGCTGATGAGATGGCTCAAGCGGCCAACGCTCAGCACTTTATCAATCCCCGCTTCGCGGGCCGCAATGCCCACCTGACGGTGACAGTCTTCTTCTTCCGTGCCCAGCTCCCCCATATCGCCCACCACCATCACTCGGTAACCGGGCATAGAACCAAGCACCTGTGCTGCGGCGGTCATTGAGCCTACGTTCGCGTTGTAGGTATCATCAAGGATCAGCTGCTGTGCATTTAAACGAATCGGGAACAGTCGACCCGGAACCGCTTTTAACTCACTCAGTCCCTGCCGTACGTTCTCTAGCGTTGCCCCCACGGACATCGTCAGCGCGGTCGCCGCCAACGCATTCGCAACATTATGGCGACCTGGCAACGGTAGAATGACTGGAACAGTACCAAACGGCGTATGCAGCTCAAATTCGGTACCTTGATGCGTTATACGCACGTCGCTAGCAAAGAAATCTACCGCCTCCGCTGCCTGCGGCGAGAAACGCCATACGCGTTGGTGGGTGATCTTTTCTTGCCAGTGCGGCCAATCATTGCTATCAGCGTTGATGATGGCCGTTCCATTTGACGTTAAACCATCAAATATCTCGCCCTTAGCCTTCGCGACTCCGGCCAAAGAGCCAAATCCTTCTAGATGAGCCGCGGCGAGATTATTGACCAGCGCGCTTTCCGGCTTAACCAGATTGACCGTATAGGCAATTTCACCGACGTGATTAGCCCCCAGCTCGACCACAGCAAACTCATGCTCTGGTTCAAGGCGCAATAACGTCAGCGGCACACCGATGTCGTTATTAAAATTACCCGCGGTATACAGCACGTTACCGCACTGGCGCAGAATTTCTGCGCTCATCTCTTTCACTGAGGTTTTACCGGATGATCCCGTCAACGCAATAATACGAGCCGGCATTTGCTGGCGTATCCATGCACCGAGTAAGCCCAGCGCGATATGGGTATCAGCTACCACAATCTGCGGTGCATCAATGGGTAAGCGCTTACTTACCAACAAAGCCCCTGCGCCTTTTGCTACGGCATCCGCAGCAAAGTCATGGGCATCGAATTTTTCACCTTTTAGCGCGATAAACAGGCAGCCATCAGTCAGCTTGCGTGTATCGGTGACAACATCGCTAATCTGCGTGTCTGCGCCTATCAATTGGCCGTTTACAGCCAGTGCAACAGCCTGCAAGGAAACGGGGATCATGCTATCACCCCCAGCAGACGCGCAACGGTCACACGATCGGAATAGTCCAAGCGACGGTTACCCACTAACTGGTAATCTTCGTGGCCTTTGCCAGCAACCAGAATCACATCATCAGGCTTCGCCTGCATGATCGCGCCGGTCACCGCTTCAGCGCGGCCAGAAATCGCCTGCGCATGCCCAGCATCGAGCATACCGTTGAGAATATCGGCCATAATGGCTCGAGGCTCTTCGCTACGAGGATTATCATCAGTCACTACAACACGATCCGCATATTGCTCGGCAATGCCCCCCATGAGTGGGCGCTTACCTTTATCACGATCGCCACCGCAGCCAAAGACGCACCACAGTTGCCCTTTACAGTGCAGACGAGCAGCTTCGAGGGCTTTTTCCAGCGCATCCGGCGTATGGGCGTAATCGACAACGACGGTAGGTTTTCCTGGTGCAGTGAAAACTTCCATACGACCACATACTGGCTGCAGCTGGGATGAAGTTGTGCACAGCACATCCAATGGATAACCAAGCGCCAGCATCGTTGCCGCGGCCACCAGCAGGTTGCTCACGTTAAATGCGCCCATCAGGCGGCTTTCCAGCACACCCTTACCCCATGACGAATCAAAACTGATGCTTGCACCGCTATCGTGATAGTCAACTTGGCTTGCAGAAACCCAGCGTCCAGCCCAGTTCTCCGGCAGACGCTGTTCCATGGTGACAGCTACCGCATCCGGTGACTTAGCCAACCAACGCTGACCGACTTCATCATCGGCATTAATAATCTTTTCACCGCTGTGATGGGTTGAGAACAGCAGCCATTTAGCCTGTTCGTAGTGCTCCATATCGCCATGATAATCAAGGTGATCGCGGCTCAGATTTGTGAACGCAGAAGCTGCAAACGGCAGCGCCGCGACACGATCCTGAACCAGACCATGCGAGGAGACTTCCATCGCTGCCAGCGTAGCGCCTTGAGATACCAGACTACGCAACAGGTGTTGAACATCAACGGCTGAACCGGTGGTGTTCTCGCTTGGATGAACCTGCCCTAACAAACCATTTCCTACGGTTCCCATCACCGCGCTAGTTTCACCTAACAACTGCCCCCACTGCGCCAGTAGTTGCGTAATGGTTGTTTTACCGTTGGTACCCGTCACGCCGATTAAGCGTAAATCAGCACCTGGCTGATGGTAAAAGCGGCCTGCCAGCGCCGAAAGACGCTGATTTAACTGACTCAGGTAAATGACGGGAATACCATGGCTCTCACGAATGGTGCCATCTTCTGCTTCCCCATCTGCCTCTGCGATGACTGCAGCAACGCCTTGCGCTATCGCTTGCGGAATATAATGGCGACCATCTGCGGTGTGGCCAACAATCGCCACAAACAGATCGCCCGCAGCCGCAATGCGGCTGTCTAATGTCATTTCTCGCAAAACGCGCTCCGGAGCATCTGCTACCCAAGGAGCCAAAAGCGCGCGCAAATTACGATCTGCCACCTGAACCCTCTTTTTTATTGTTCGCTAATTCGTTTTTATCACCCGTGGGCAACGCGTCCGGCTCAACGTTCATGGTGCGCAGTACGCCACCCATGATAGCGCCAAAGATCGGGGCGGATACCGCACCACCGTAATACTTCCCTGCCTGCGGATCGTTGATGACCACAACCAGAGCAAATCGAGGATTACTCGCTGGCGCTACGCCTGCGGTGTAAGCAATGTACTTATCAACATAACGGCCATCAGGGCCTACTTTCTTCGCCGTACCGGTTTTAATCGCAATACGGTAGCCTTTAATGGCGGCTTTAGTACCACCACCACCCGGCAACGCTACGCTTTCCATCATATGTACGACCGTACGCACAATTGGCTCAGGGAACACACGCTCACCTGGCACCGGCGGATCGACTTTTGTTATCGACAGCGGGCGATAGATACCCAAGCTGCCAATCGTTGCATAGACACGTGCTAGCTGTAACGGCGTTACCATCAGCCCATATCCGAAAGAAAAGGTGGCCCTCTCTATGTCAGACCACCGTTGTTTTTTTGGGTACATGCCACTGCTTTCTCCGACCAGCCCCAAATTGGTCGCCTTACCCAATCCAAAGTGCGAGTAGGTTTCTACCAGCGCAGAGGACGGCATCGCTAACGCCAGCTTTGATACACCAACGTTACTCGATTTCTGGAGAATCCCCGTGATAGAGAGTTCTGCATAGCGGGCAACGTCTTTAATCTGGTGCCCGTTAACAAAATAGGGGAGCGTATTCAGTACGCTGTTCTCTTTCACCACGTTGTGTTGCAACGCGGTCATGACTACCATCGGTTTTACCGTAGAACCTGGCTCGAAAATATCGGTGATAGCGCGGTTACGCATGGCCTCTTTTGGCGTATCTGCTAGATTGTTCGGGTTGTATGAAGGGCTATTAGCCATCGCCAATACTTCACCCGTGTTCACATCAACCAACACCGCAGTACCCGATTCGGCTTTGTTAAATGCGACGGCATTGTTCAGTTCACGGTAAACCAGCGCTTGTAAACGTTCATCAATACTGAGGGCAAGATTATGAGCGGCCTGACTGTCAACGGACGAAATATCTTCAATAACGCGACCAAAGCGGTCTTTGCGAACGGTACGCTCGCCGGGCTGGCCAGTTAACCAACGGTCAAAGCTTTTTTCAACGCCTTCAATCCCCTGACCATCAATGTTGGTCACCCCGATAATGTGAGCAGTCACTTGCCCTGCAGGGTAATAACGGCGAGACTCTTGCTTTTGGAAAATGCCTGGAAGTTTGAGTTTGTGGATGTAATCAGCCATCGCCGGGTTAACCTGACGCGCCAAATAAACGAAACGGCCTTTGGGGTTGGCGTTGATACGCGCAGCCATTTTGTCTAGCGGCATTTCTAATGCATCAGCCAACGCTTTCCAACGGGTATCTAAGGTGATACCACCGTGTTCGTTCACTTCTTTCGGATCAGCCCAAATCGCATTTACCGGCACACTCACCGCGAGCGGTCGCCCAGCCCTGTCGCTGATCATTCCACGCGAAGTGAGGATAGGCTGAGTTCTTAGTGAACGCGCATCGCCTTCACGCACCAAACGGTCGGGGTTAATCACCTGTAGATAGGCAACTCGTCCTAATAAACCCATTAATGCAATAAATATGCACCCGCAGAGCAACGCAAAACGCCAGCTGACAAAGCTGGCCTGATCTTCCTGACGCTTTAACTTTCCGGGTCGCACTGCTTTCATTGATTACACATTTACCTACGTCAAAGGTGGTTCATTGAAAATATAACCGGTTAAATACTCTATTGTTTAACCACGATATTCTCTTGAGATGGGTCTACGTGCTGCATTTGCAGCTTCTCTGTTGCAATTCGTTCCACGCGGCTGTGATCGCCTAACGCATTCTCTTCCAGAATCAAATTGCGCCACTCGATATCTAGAGCGTCACGCTCAAGCACTAACTGCTCGCGCTGCGCGGTCAACAAGCGTGTTTTATGCGTTGTTGTTACCACCAGCACAGCCGAAACCAGCACACCGATAAACAGAATCAGAGGCAGCTTGCCGTGGCGGAGAATATCTCCGCCAATAACGGCAACTAGCGTGTGGCGCTCGTTACCGATCATTCAACCGTCCTTTCCGCAAAACGCAGGACAGAACTTCGTGCTCGTGGGTTAGCGCTTACTTCATCACTGCTTGGTTTCATTTTCCCGAGCGCTTTCAACTTACGACCACCTTGGCTGCGCAGTTGAGCTTCGGTTAAAGGGATACCGGCTGGAACCTGAGGACCACGGCTATGGTGGCGAATAAACTGTTTAACAATGCGATCTTCCAACGAGTGGAAGCTGATAACCGACAGACGTCCTTCTGGGGATAGAATTTCCAACGCGCCATTCAGTGCGCGTTCAATCTCTTCCAGTTCGCTATTGATATAGATACGGATCGCTTGGAAGCTGCGCGTGGCAGGATGCTTATGCTTTTCACGGAATGGGCTTGCGTTCGCAATCAGCGTTGCCAATTCATGCGTCCGTGTCATCGGCTCAAGACGATTACGCTCAACGATGGCGCGAGCAATGCGCTTAGCAAAGCGTTCTTCGCCGAAGGTTTTCAGCACCCAGGCAATATCTTCTTCTTCCGCTTTCATCAACCACTCTGCGGCAGAAAGGCCACGGGTTGGATCCATACGCATATCAAGCGGTCCGTCACGCATAAAGGAGAAACCACGCTCAGCATCGTCAAGCTGTGGTGAAGACACTCCAAGATCAAGCAAAACACCGTTGATTTGACCTTCCAGACCTAATTCGCGTACATAGGTCGCCATATCGGAGAATGGGCCGTGGATGATAGAAAAGCGTGGGTCGGTGATTTCTGCTGCTGCGGCAATAGCCTGCGGGTCACGATCGATAGCCAGCAAGCGTCCTTCCTGTCCCAACTGAGACAAAATAAGACGGGAATGACCACCGCGACCAAAAGTGCCATCAATATAAATGCCGTTACTGCGCAGATTAAGGCCGTTTACCGCCTCATCAAGCAACACGGTCTTGTGTTGGTAATTTTCTTCTGACATGACTATAACGACAAATCCTGTAGCCGCTCGGATAAAGGCTCCGTAACGGTCTGTTGTGCGTCAATATCTTCCTTGACTTGTTGATACCAGTTTTCTTCATCCCACAGCTCAAACTTATTGAACTGCCCAACTAGCATCACTTGTTTTGTGAGTCCTGCGTGCTGACGCAACGTACTTGCTATCAGCAATCGACCCGCGCTATCCATCTGACACTCACTCGCATGACCTAACAGCAGACGCTGAATGCGGCGCTCTACAGGATTCATGCTCGATAAACGCGAAAGCTTTTGTTCAATCACTTCCCACTGAGGCAGGGTATAAAGCAATAGGCATGGTTGATGGAGATCGATGGTGCAAACCATTTGACCTTGCGATTCCTCAAGCAGTAATTCGCGATAGCGCATCGGAACCGCTAAGCGTCCTTTACCGTCAAGGTTGATGGTTGTTGCGCCACGAAACATACCTAAATTACCCCTCGTTGCCCCATCTCACCACTTTACTCCACAAATTCCCACATAAGGAAGTTTACGGAGGGTAGGAAAACCTTGTCAAGCCAGAGCGGATGCGGTTTGGGATTATTTTTGCTTGAAGTGAATTTAAAACCTTCCACTATGAAAAGTCCTAAAGAGGAATAATAAAATTAACATCATGATAAATTAAGGGAAATTCTTGGAGGGAAGTGTCAGTGACTCGAAACACAGAAATTTTACCAAAAATTAAAATTTAACCAGACTTTGCAATATAGCTCTCATTTTGAACATGTCTTGGATAATTTACATACGCTTTACATTGGTAAAGCAAAGACTAATTCAGCATAAGTTATTCAATGCCAGAAATTAAAAATACCTTTTAACATCAATCAATTAATTAAAAAACCTTCATTTAATTTTTTCTGTCTGACATTTTATCTTACTTTATCGTCAGATAATAATGGCTTTAGGCACTAAATATCTAACTGCTTTTTTTAAATCGTAATTTAGATAAATTTACCTCTGAATAACGTTCACCTCAGATAGTTCTCAAATATCAATTTTATTTTGCAAACCTCCCGATTTGGCGGCGAACTCGTGATCGACAAACGTTATTTGTATGATTTTCACACAACAAATTGAAAGAAAACAAAAATTTTAACGCCACGGTGAGAAATCATGAAATTCTCTTCGGCGCGCTACTCTAAGAGTTTTTTGTAGCAAAAGTCATTATAAATTAAAATTTATAGCTAGTTAAAAAACAAACAACAATCATGTATGCTATTTAAGCAACCAAAATGCAGTTCATAACACCAACAAAAGCACAACAAAGCAGTATTAATGACTAGTTTCAAAATGGAGTTAGCCGTTATGTTCTCACCCGCTTCACGTGCCCGCAGCGCTGCCGCAGATATTTTTGCGCTGGTAGTTTATTCCTTTATCGTCGGCATGCTGATTGAAGTTTTTATTTCTGGCATGAGCTTTAATCAGTCGTTGTCATCTCGCTTGCTTTCCATCCCCGTCAATATTCTTATTGCTTGGCCCTATGGCGTGTACCGCGACTGGTTCATTCGCCAGTCACAACGCTGTCGTTCAAAAGGCATGGCAAAAATCTTGGCGGATCTGATTGCCTATGTCTCTTTCCAGTCACCGGTTTATGCCATTATTCTGTGGTATGTCGGGGCTGATGGCGCGCAAATCCTGGCTGCGGTCACCAGTAATGCGGTGGTTTCAATGGCTATGGGCGTCGCCTATGGGTACTTCCTTGATTACTGCCGTAGACTCTTCAAAGTCTCGGGCTATATCAAAGCACAGGCATAAAAAAGCGCCGGTAAAAACCGGCGCCCATTGATGAGATAACACTTTATTATTGCTGCTTACATCCGGTTTAGTCGTCCGCGCTTTAATAAAACACGACGCATCCGGCTCAATCCCGCCTTCGGTTTCTTCGGTTCATCTAAACTTGCGAGTACCAGTTCCAGAACACGTTCGGCAATATCACGGTGACGCTGACCGACTGACAGTACTGGGCAATCCAGAAAATCTAGGAGCTCATTATCACCAAAAGTCGCAATGGCCAAATCGGTAGGTAAATGCCCGTGGTGTTTCAATGTCACATCCAAAACCCCTTGCAAAAGCGGGAAGGAAGTCGTGAACAACGCCTGCGGCATTTCATTATTTTTTAACCAGTTAGAGAATGCGACACCTGCCGCGTCACGTTCATAACTGTTGGTATAAAGATATTGCACTTCACGTGGATCTTCTCGCCAAGCATCACGAAAACCTTGTTCGCGCAGGAAGCTCACGGATAGCTCAGGAAGTGCGCCAAGATAGAGCACCGATTTCGCTGGGAATTTCCGTAACTCTTCCGCCAACATCTCCGAATCTTCACGATCGGCACCGACAACGCTAATAAAGTGTTCAGGATCGAGTGCGCGATCCAGCGCAATGATCGGCAAAGGATCCTTTGCCCAGCGCTGGTAGAACGGATGTTCTGGCTGCAGCGCCGTCGATACTATGATCGCATCAACCTGACGTTGTAGCAGATGTTCAATACAACGCATTTCATTGTCAGGTTGATCTTCTGAACAAGCAATGAGTAACTGATAGCCACGTTGACGCGCTTGGCGCTCCAGATAATTTGCAATACGGGTATAACTGGTATTTTCCAGATCAGGTATAACCAATCCGATTGAACGGGTGCGCCCAGCACGCAATCCCGCGGCAACGGCGTTTGGATGATAGTTATGCTCACGAACCACAGCCATCACTTTCTCAACCGTCTTATCACTTACACGGTACTGTTTGGCTTTACCGTTAATGACATAACTGGCCGTCGTCCGCGAGACCCCTGCAAGACGCGCGATTTCATCCAACTTCACGTTATCCCCCTCTTGAGCCAGTAAAATACATTACCTGCATCAAATGAAATAAGAAGACCGAATGGCCTTTAATAGCATTGATCTAACCGCATAAAGAAGAAAGGAGCAACCGGTTTTGCTGAAAGGCATCAGCAAATAGGAAAAAGTAAGAGGCTCAGCACAAAGCTGAGCCTCCAAATAGCACTATTAGACAGAAAATTGACCTGCATTAACGCATTATTTTGTCACCACGAGATACACCCACGATGCCTGAACGAGCGACTTCAACAATTTCAGCAACCTCTCGTACGGCACTTAGGAAGGCATCGAGCTTGTCGCTGGTGCCAACTAGCTGAACGGTGTAAAGCGAAGCTGTGACGTCTACGATCTGACCACGGAAAATATCGGTGCTACGCTTAACTTCTTCTCGTCCATAACCGCTAGCCTGTAGCTTCACCAGCATGATTTCTCGCTCTACGTGCGATCCTTGTACCAACTCACTCACTCGCAGAACATCGACCAATTTATGCAGTTGTTTTTCAATCTGTTCTAGCACCTTAGCGTCACCGACGGTTTGAATAGTCATACGCGAAAGCGTGGGGTCATCAGTCGGGGCTACAGTCAGGCTTTCAATGTTGTACCCACGCTGCGAAAACAGGCCAACCACGCGGGACAGTGCGCCTGATTCGTTTTCCAGTAATACAGATAAGATCCGGCGCATTATTAAGTCCTCTCCGTTTTGCTTAACCACATTTCATCCATTGACCCACCGCGGATCTGCATTGGGTAAACGTGTTCAGTTTCATCGATGGTCACATCAACAAACACCAGACGGTTTTTAACCGCCAATGCCTGTTCTAATTTGCTTTCCAGTTCATCCGGCGTGCGGATAGAAATACCAACATGTCCATAGGCTTCTGCGAGCTTTACAAAATCTGGCAACGATTCCATATATGACTGCGAGTGACGTCCCGCGTAAATCATATCTTGCCACTGCTTCACCATGCCTAGGAAACGGTTGTTCAGGTTAATCACCACGACCGGTAAATCGTATTGCAATGCGGTAGATAGCTCCTGAATATTCATCTGGATACTGCCATCCCCTGTCACGCAAATCACGGTTTCTTCTGGCAGGGCTAATTTAATCCCAAGCGCCGCGGGTAAACCGAAGCCCATCGTGCCCAAACCGCCCGAGTTCACCCAGCGCCGCGGTTTATCAAAGCCATAATAGAGTGCGGCAAACATTTGGTGCTGCCCCACGTCAGATGCAACATAGGCTTCCCCTTTCGTCAGCCGATGCAAAGTTTCAATGACCTGCTGTGGCTTAATGCGGCCACTTGTGGTGTCGTAACTCAAGCATTTGCGCGCACGCCATTGAGCAATGCTCTGCCACCAATCACGCAGGCCATCGAAGTCTTGTTTAACCTCTTTCTGACCTAACAACTCTAGGAACGTCGCTAGTGCCTCTTTAGCATCACCGACGATCGGAATATCCGCATCTACGGTTTTCGAGATCGATGTCGGATCGATATCAATATGTAGCACAGTCGCATTTGGGCAATATTTAGCAAGATTATTGGTGGTGCGATCGTCAAAACGGACACCAACGGCAAAAATAACATCTGCATTATGCATCGCCATGTTGGCTTCATAAGTGCCGTGCATTCCCAACATCCCTAGGCTTTGCGCATGTGATGCAGGAAAGCCCCCCAGCCCCATCAACGAGGTAGTGACTGGAATATTCAAGCGCTCAGCCAGTTCACGCAGTTCTTCATGGCAGCCAGAACTAATCACCCCACCGCCGGCATAGATAATCGGCTGTTTGGCTGCTAACAACGTCTGCAAGGCGCGCTTAATCTGACCACGATGACCTTGCAAGGTTGGGTTATAAGAACGCATTTTGACGCTTTCAGGGTATGAATAAGGCAGCTTAATCGCCGGATTCATGATGTCTTTAGGTAAATCGACTACGACTGGGCCTGGGCGTCCGGTAGACGCTAAATAGAAGGCCTTTTTGAGAATGGTAGGAATATCCTCGGTATGCTTAACTAGGAAACTGTGTTTCACGACTGGACGGGATATCCCCACCATGTCGCATTCCTGAAACGCATCATTACCAATCAGAGACGTGGCCACCTGACCAGAGATCACCACCATAGGCACCGAATCCATATAAGCCGTCGCAATACCGGTGATGGCATTGGTCGCTCCCGGTCCTGATGTGACCAGCACCACGCCCACTTCTCCTGTAGCCCGCGCAAAACCGTCGGCCATGTGCACTGCGCCTTGTTCATGACGCACGAGCACATGTTCAATACCTCCAACCGTATGCAGAGCGTCGTAAATATCAAGAACGGCCCCGCCCGGATAACCGAATACATGCTTTACTCCCTGATCGATCAACGATCGAACGACCATCTCGGCTCCTGACAACATCTCCATGGTTTGCCTCCCGGCTGACTTTGCGTAGGTTATATCCAGGGTTTATCACTAATGCGAATCGTTTAAGAGATCGAGATATACGGGGCTAGCACACCGCGGGGCACTCCGGCAGCTAAAGCTGCTACGACCCCATCGGTGTACTTCCCCTAAAATCACGCTTAGCAGGCCAGCATTAGGGTTTATCCCTGTTTTTATGTGTTGTGTTTGATTTATTACCTTAACGTGGGAATAACAAGTGCGCAAACGGCAAACTCAGAAGCAAAAGTGGAGGAATTGTAACCTTGCTGGATTCTTGATTTTTTTAGGCATAAAACGCTAAGAGTAAGGGGTTAGCTCCGCGCTTATCGCTGCAGGTGACTAAATTACAGAACTAAATCATTCTCAGCCCTAAAAGATAGTCTGTGATACCACACGAAAAGAAAACGGCCAGCAGAAGCGCTGGCCGTTGATACCACAGTGATAGAAATTAATGTTCCAAATACATGGACTCGATTTCCATCTGATAGCGAGAATTAATAATTTTTCGCCGCAGTTTCAGGGTTGGGGTTAGTTCTCCCTGCTCCATCGAGAAAGCTTCGGGCAGCAGCGTAAAACGCTTAACCTGCTCAAACTTCGCTAAACCCTTTTGCATCTCACGTAGACGCTGATCAAACATTTCTACAATATGGCTATGACGGAGTAAATCCAGACGATCGTGATATTTTAAGTTGATCGACTTGGCGTACTCTTCCAGCGATTCGAAACAAGGCACGATCAAGGCAGACACAAACTTTCTTGCGTCGGCGATCACGGCAACCTGCTCAATAAAACGATCCTGTGCTAGCGTACCTTCCACCATTTGTGGCGCAATGTATTTACCATTGGAGGTTTTCATCAGATCTTTTAGGCGCTCAGTAATAAACAAGTTGCCATTTTCATCTAATGCCCCCGCATCGCCCGTTTTCAGCCAGCCATCTTCCGTAAAGGTTGCCGCAGTTTCTAACGGTTTGTTGTAGTAACCGCACATAACAATCGGTCCGCGCACTTGGATTTCATTTTCGTGGCCAATGCGAACTTCAACATCGGGCAGAGGTTTGCCGATAGAACCAAAGCGGAAATCGTTCTCTTCCCAACAAGATACTGTGGCGCAGGTTTCTGTCATGCCATAGCCATATTTAATATTTGCGCCCAATGCTTGGAAGAAGAGAATAACGTTATCATCCAGTTTTGCCCCAGCCGCAGGCAAAAATCGCACGCGTCCCCCCAAAATCCCGCGCAGTTTGCTCAGCACGAGTTTATCAGCCAGCTTATGCATAGCTGATAAAACGACGTTCGGCTTGCAGCCTGCTCGTTCAGTGAGGAAACGTTTCTCCCCTACCCAAATTGCACACTTAAACATGGCGCGTTTATGCCATTTCGCCTGTGCCACTTTTTCATGGATGGCGCTGAAAATTTTCTCGTAGAAACGCGGCACCGCACACATCACTGTTGGTTTCACTGACTGCATCGCTTCGCGTACCTGATTGGTATCGCTGAGATACACGTTTTGCGCGCCACTATGCATAACATAGAAGCTCCAAGCGCGTTCAAATACGTGCGAAAGTGGCAGAAAACAAAGTGACACATCCTCTGCTGTTACGGTCAGACGTTCGTCATGCAAACGCAGTTGAGCACCCATATTGGTGTAATTCAGCATGACGCCTTTCGGCTCACCGGTAGTCCCTGATGTGTAGATCAGCGTGAACAGATCGCTCATGTCAGCCTGTTCAATACGTTCTTTTAACAGAGGTAAAAAGCGTTCTTGTGCACTGGCCGCGAATGAATCTAGCGTACATGCAATTTCGCAGCCCTGCATGTCGATACTGTCCGACATAACAATAATATGCTCAAGCTGAGGGCATACTCCGCGTAATGCTAGCGCCGCGTTATATTGAGATTGACCATCAACAAACAAAATACGTACGTCTGCATCATTGAGAACAAATGCCGTCTGAGCTGCGGTATTCGTCGAGTAAACAGGAACCGTGATCGCACGCAGGTGTAAAATCGCTAGATCAATCAGTGACCATGAAACCGAGTTGTGGGCAAAGATCGCCACTCGTTCCTGAACATCAACACCTAGCGCACACAATGCCAGCGCCAATTTTTCAACGCGCAGTCCGACCTGCTGCCAAGTATAGGGTGTTTCGCCGTGAGCAGACCATTCACGTAGCGCAACGCGATGCGGAATATGTTTGATCTGCTGCTGAATACGTTCAACCAGATGGTATTTATTTAACTCATTGATCATAGAAGAAGTTCATTGAATTTATCGAAGTGGAAGTCGCCATGAGATATAAGTGAAAAATCTCATTCAGCTTACAGCTGTGCGCTCTTTTGGCGGAAGTCTACCTGTTCTAGCTGTCGGGTCAACGATTATTCAATCCATAAATGTGAGTTATGATCGATTTTTTGAATGATTTATAGCCATGACATCGACACCATAGATGGAAAATCTAGGCGCGATAGACGAAAAAATGAAAAACATAAAAAACTGGGAAAAGAGGGTTCAGGATGTATAAAACACTAGTTTATGAGCTATTGTGCTAAAGATAAAAATGGAGAGCTGGGCTCTCCATTTTATGTAATTTCAATTTTTGAATTAATTAATAATTAAAACTTACTACCAAACTCGCTGAGGACTGACTTCATCCACTGGTGACCGCTGTCACGCTCTGCCGCATGGTGCCAGCTCAGGTAGCAGGTACGCTCTCTTTCGATATCACTCAGAAGCACGGCAGAGAGATTCAAATGCTCAGCGTATTCTTCGACAAGCCAACGAGGTGCAATAGCAACCATTTCTGTTTTAGAAACAACGCTCAATACGCTATTCATATCAGTACCTTGATATGCAATGCAGCGTGCTAATTCACTAGACTCATAATAACCACGACTCAGCGATGAGAAGAGATTTAATCCAACAACCGCATGCTGCTCAACCAATAACTGCTGAGCGCTAACCATATTATTAATACGCGGGTGATTTTTGGATACCGCTAAAACAAACTCATCTTTGAATAACGGCTCACAGGAATATTCATCACTTTCAAAACGGCTGTAACTGATCAGGAAGTCTTTTTCTTGATAACGTAATTTACGCTCAATATTTTCATTCACCGATGAGTTTAAATGTAATTGAACATGGGAAGCGCTATCTTTGATCTGATTAAACAGCTTCGCTGTTAAGCGAATATCTAATGGGCTACAAATTGCAACATTGAAAACTCTTTCGCTGATCAGCGGATTAAAACCTGAACCTGGGAGTTCGTTCTGTACAATCTGCAATGCCTGACGAACCGAACCAAACAGCTGATATGCACGATGAGTTGGCTGAATACCTCGGCCATAGCGCATAAACAGTTCATCATTGAACATCACTTTTAAGCGAGCAACGGCATTACTTACTGCGGGTTGAGACATGCCCAAAGCATGTGCCGCTCGGGTAATATTTTGCACCTGCATTACCGCATCAAAAACGGTAAGCAAATTAAGATCAACGTTTCTTAACTGAACCAGTTCTGTACTTCCATTCTCGGCCAATGACATAACTTCACTTTGTGCTGACATACATCACCCTAATATAAATAACTTTGTTAACGTCGAAATTAAAACAAACGACATTACGGTTTGATTAAAATTCTGAGGGCAAATGAATTCATAAATGATAGATAGCCATTAAGCTTTATGAATTAAAGCACTCACATGATTTGAGATAAATTTATACAATTCGAATTACAATGACATGCGAGTACAACAATCACTCATTAGGCAGCCACTCATTCAATATTGATACATTCTACTGATTAATGATTTAGTTGTACTTAAAATTCAAGGAAGCAATGATTAAATAACAATGAATAATACCCATGTATATTTATGGAAATACTGTTCTCATCCAATTAGTTACAATAAAAACGCATGAAGCTATAGAATAAGCCGAACGCAATTAGCACACTAATGTTTCGAATAAAGATTGAAGGAACTTCACAATTCTGTATTACATGACAACGGGAACATTAATCACTATCGCGCAAGAAGATGAGTTTTCTTCACTCAACTAAATAGCCGTTGACAAGGTTACCGCTATCCAGTATCACTTTAAGCATTGAGTTTATTCACCCAGATTAAGAGCGGAATCACATGATCAAGATGACTCGTCTCCTAGGCCTCCTCCTTCTCGCATCCAATTTGCGCGGTGAGCCTGTGGGCGGTAATCAAAACTGATTCCAACCAAACACAAGAAAGCCCGCGCAAATGCGCGGGCTTTTTTTTGCATCAAAAGCAGCGCAACGCGTTAATAAAAACTGATGAGTTAATAAAAACTGCGAGGAGCAACCTGCATGAGCCAACAAGTCATTATTTTCGACACCACGCTGCGCGATGGTGAACAAGCGTTACAAGCCAGCCTGAGCGTCAAAGAAAAGATGCAGATCGCAATGGCCTTAGAGCGCATGGGCGTTGACGTGATGGAGGTTGGCTTTCCCGTTTCTTCACCTGGCGATTTTGAATCAGTACAGACCATCGCACGCAACATCAAAAATAGCCGAGTCTGTGGTTTAGCGCGATGCGTAGATAAAGATATCGACGTTGCGGCTGAAGCGCTGCGCGTGGCTGAAGCCTTCCGCATCCATGTCTTTTTGGCTACCTCAACGTTACATGTTGAATCTAAACTGAAAAAGTCCTTTGAAGATGTGGTCGCGATGGCGGTACATTCTGTCAAACGCGCTCGCAATTATACTGACGACGTCGAATTTTCCTGTGAAGACGCGGGCCGCACTCCGTTAGACAATCTGTGCCGCATCGTGGAAGCGGCGATCAAAGCCGGCGCGACGACCATCAATATTCCCGATACCGTTGGCTATACCACGCCGTATCAATTTGGTGGCATCATCACCAATTTGTACGAGCGAGTTCCAAACATAGATAAAGCCATTATCTCCGTACACTGTCACGATGATTTAGGGATGTCGGTCGCTAACTCTATTACTGCCGTACAAGCGGGGGCTCGTCAGGTCGAAGGGACGATCAATGGTATCGGTGAACGTGCTGGAAACTGTGCGTTGGAAGAGGTCATTATGGCCATCCGCACTCGTTCCGAAATGCTGGGCGTCCACACCAATATTCATCATCAGGAAATCTATCGTACTAGCCAGTTTGTCAGCCAAATGTGCAATATGCCCATCCCTGGCAACAAAGCCATCGTCGGTTCTAACGCTTTTGCCCACTCATCAGGTATTCACCAAGACGGCGTGCTGAAAAACCGCGAAAACTACGAAATCATGACGCCAGAATCGATTGGTCTGAATCAGGTACAGCTGAATCTGACCTCACGATCCGGACGCGCCGCGGTGAAGCATCATATGGAAGAGATGGGATATCGCGAAGGCACCGACTTCAATCTGGATACTCTGTATGACGCTTTCCTGAAGCTGGCTGATAAAAAAGGTCAAGTTTTCGACTACGACTTAGAAGCCTTAGCTTTCATCAATAAACAGCAAGAAGAGCCTGAGCATTTCCGTTTGGACTACTTCAGCGTGCAATCTGGCACCAGCGTAATGGCTACAGCCTCGGTAAAACTGAATATCGGAGGAGAAATTAGCGCCGAAGCTGCGACCGGTAATGGCCCTGTTGATGCGGTATATCAGGCTATCAACCGTATCGCCGGTTATGACATTGATATCGTCAAATATCAGCTGTCAGCCAAAGGCCAAGGTAAAGATGCGCTGGGTCAGGTGGATATCGTCGCTAATTATAATGGTCGTCGCTTTCACGGCGTTGGCATCACAACGGACATCGTTGAGTCATCAGCTCTGGCGTTAATTAACGTTCTGAACAATATCTGGCGTGCACAACAGGTGGAAAAAGAAAAACAACGCATCCACCAGACACAAACAACATCATCACATTCTAATCAGGAAGCCGTCTAATCATGAGCAAAACACATCACATCGCCGTTTTACCCGGAGACGGCATCGGTCCAGAAATCATGGCTCAGGCCTACAAAACCATCGACGCCGTACGTCAGCGCTTTGGCCTGCGTATCTCCACCAGCGAATATGACGTTGGTGGTGCGGCAATCGACAAGCATGGCACACCCCTGCCGGCGGCAACCATCGCAGGCTGCGAACAAGCCAGCGCTATTTTGTTTGGCTCCGTCGGGGGCCCCAAGTGGGAAAATCTGCCACCGGCGCAGCAGCCAGAACGCGGAGCCTTATTGCCACTGCGTAAACACTTCAAGCTGTTTAGCAATCTGCGCCCAGCGCGTTTATATGAAGGTTTAGAAGAATTCTGCCCGCTGCGCAGCGATATTGCCGCACGCGGCTTTGATATCCTGTGCGTGCGCGAATTGACCGGCGGTATCTACTTCGGCCAACCGAAAGGCCGTGAAGGTCAGGGAATGCATGAGCGTGCGTTTGATACCGAGGTATACCACCGTTTCGAGATTGAACGCATCGCGCGTATCGCCTTCGAAGCTGCCCGTAAGCGCCGTGGAAAAGTGACCTCAATCGACAAAGCTAACGTATTGCAAAGTTCTATTTTGTGGCGCGAAATTGCTACCGAGATTGGCAAAGACTATCCAGATGTCGCGTTAAATCACATGTACATCGACAACGCCACCATGCAGTTGATCAAAGACCCTTCGCAGTTTGACGTGATGCTGTGCTCCAATATCTTTGGCGATATTCTGTCTGACGAGTGTGCCATGATCACTGGCTCTATGGGGATGTTGCCTTCCGCCAGTTTGAACGAACAAGGCTTTGGCCTGTATGAGCCTGCGGGCGGCTCTGCGCCAGACATCGCGGGCAAAAACATTGCCAACCCTATCGCACAAATTCTGTCATTCGCCCTGCTGCTGCGTTACAGCCTGAACGCTGACGACGCGGCCAACGCCGTAGAGCAAGCGGTAAACAAAGCATTAGAACAAGGCTTCCGCACTGGTGATTTAGCCGGTGATGGTCAGGCTATTTCAACCTCAGAAATGGGTGATGTCATCGCCCGCTTTATCGCTCAGGAGGCCTGATCATGGCGAAAACTTTATATCAGAAACTGTTTGATACACACGTGGTTTATGAAGCTAAAAACGAAACGCCACTGTTGTATATCGACCGCCACTTGGTGCATGAAGTGACTTCTCCACAGGCGTTTGACGGCCTGCGCGCGATGGGGCGTCCGGTACGCCAAACAAGTAAAACCTTTGCCACCATGGATCACAACGTATCAACGCAGACTAAAGACATTAATGCCTGCGGCGATATGGCACGCATCCAAATGCAAGAGTTGATGAAAAACTGCAAGGAATTTGGGGTTCAACTGTATGATCTGAATCATCCATTCCAAGGCATTGTTCACGTCATCGGGCCAGAACAAGGAATGACGCTGCCGGGCAATACTATCGTCTGTGGTGACTCTCACACGGCAACTCACGGTGCATTTGGCGCACTGGCTTTCGGCATTGGGACCTCTGAAGTTGAACATGTTTTAGCCACGCAAACCTTGAAACAGGGGCGGGCGAAGACCATGAAAATTGAAATTATCGGCGATGCGGCAGAAGGCATCACGGCCAAAGATATCGTTTTGGCCGTGATTGGAAAAATCGGTCACGCGGGCGGTACCGGACATGTTGTCGAGTTCTGTGGCAAAGCCGTTGAAGCACTGTCAATGGAAGGCCGGATGACGCTGTGTAATATGGCCATTGAGATGGGCGCTAAAGCGGGTCTGGTTGCGCCAGATGAAACCACGTTCACCTATCTGAAAGGGCGTCAGTTTGCCCCACAGGGTGATAACTGGGAAAAAGCCGTCGAGTACTGGCGTACGTTGAAATCCGATGCAGGTGCTCAATTCGACGCCATCATCACGTTGAACGCAGGCGAGATTGCACCGCAGGTAACCTGGGGAACCAACCCAGGACAGGTGATTGCGATTAATCAGCCTATCCCAACGCCCGAATCCTTCAGCGATCCTATTGAACGCGCCTCGGCGGAAAAAGCGCTGGCCTACATGGATTTAGCAGCAGGTGTTAAGTTGACCGACGTCGCGATCGACAAAGTATTCATCGGCTCCTGCACCAACTCACGCATTGAAGATTTACGTGAGGCAGCGGCAATAGCCAAAGGCCGTAAAGTTGCCAATGGCGTACAAGCCATCGTCGTTCCCGGCTCGGGGCCAGTAAAAGCCCAAGCGGAGTCAGAAGGTTTAGACAAGATTTTCATCGAAGCCGGTTTCGAATGGCGTTTGCCGGGCTGTTCCATGTGCTTGGCGATGAATAACGACCGCCTGAATCCGGGTGAACGTTGTGCATCTACTAGCAACCGTAACTTTGAGGGACGTCAGGGCCGCGGTGGTCGTACTCATTTAGTTAGCCCTGCCATGGCCGCAGCGGCAGCCGTGAGCGGACACTTTGCCGATATTCGTGAATTAGCGACCGCAGCGGTCTAACAGGAGCACTCTTCATGGCTACATCTACTCAGTCTGGTTTAATTAAACATAGTGGGATCGTGGTTCCTTTAGACGCCGCCAACGTCGATACTGACGCCATTATTCCTAAGCAGTTTTTGCAAAAAGTGACTCGCACCGGCTTTGGTCAACACCTGTTTAACGACTGGCGTTTTCTGGATGATGCGGGGCAGCAGCCAAATCCTGACTTCATTCTGAATCAGCCCGAATTCAAAGGTGCCAGCATTTTGTTGACGCGCGAAAACTTCGGCTGCGGCTCTTCTCGCGAACATGCGCCATGGGCTCTGACCGACTACGGCTTTAAAGTGGTTATTGCGCCGAGTTTTGCCGATATTTTTTACGGTAACTCGTTCAATAACCAGCTGCTGCCGGTCACCTTGAGCGAAGCCGAAATAGATGAACTGTTCGCACAGGTTGAAGCCGCACCGGGGATGAGTTTCACCGTTGATTTAGAAACACAAACCGTGCAAGCGGGAGATAAAAGCTATTCGTTTGAGCTGGATAGTTTCCGCCGCCACTGCATGATGAATGGTTTAGATAGCATTGGATTGACGTTGCAGCATGAGGCGGCTATTTCAGAATATGAGGGGAAATTACCGGAGTTTTTGCGGTAAGAGGAAAATGAAGTGTTCTGATCGTGAATGCAATTTCAAAGTAAGGTTTCGTACGCCTAAACATTGGAGTGCGGTTAAGGTTTCGTACGCCTAGAGCACCGAAACCTACATGCACTCCGTGCAGGCGTCCGAGTC
>NZ_LXET01000009.1 GCF_001655005.1 Hafnia paralvei ATCC 29927 | reverse complement strand
TTCATCGGTCGCCTTCGCCAGTAGGCTCATGGAAACGCATGTGCTGACCGGCGAACGAAACATTTCACCGTAATCCCATAGGATATTGACGTTCCAAACCGGAGCGAAGATGGCGTCTCGAATAAAAGCGCGCGAGTGCAGAGAACAAGTGGACGGAATCTGGTTCCTATTACCAATACCCCAACCACTTCCACCACAAACTCCCAATCACCATCCAAATCAGCAGGTTAATTACACTAAGGACAAAACCGGTTTTCCACCATTCCCCCAGCGTCACATATCCAGAACCAAAAATAATAGGCGCCGTCCCTGTACCATAGTGGGTTAAGGACATCATCAGCGAGGAGGAAAATGCTAATACCAGACCCAGCAGCGCAGGCGGTGCGCCCAGCGCCAATCCTGCGGCAAAGAACGCGGCGAACATAGCGGTGATGTGCGCAGTGGTACTGGCAAAGAAATAGTGCGAATAGACGTACACCAGCGTCAGCAAAATCATCCCGCCAATCCAGCCCATGCCAAGATGAGAAATCGCACCACCGACCGTTTGGGAGAGCCAACTAATCAGCCCTAATTTTCCCAGATAGGTCGCCATCATCACAAGCGCGGCAAACCACACTACCGTATCCCAAGCACCTTTGTGCTTGAGCACGTCATCCCAACTCAAAACACCGCTGGCCAACAGAATAGACAATCCGATAAATGCTGCGGTGGTTGGATTTACCGTCCAGTCACTCCCCAATAGGAAAGCCGGGATTCCTGCCCACAGGAAGAGCAACAGCGCGAATACCCCTAGGGTAATTTTTTCCGCCAGCGAAATTGGCCCCAGATCACGCAGTTTATCTTTGGCAAATCGCGGCGCATCAGGCGTGCTTTTAATCTCCGGTGGATACAGCCAGTAAACAATTAACGGCATCACCAGCAGAGAAATAATGCCCGGTACCAATGCAGCAATTGCCCACATCGACCATGTCAGCTCAAAGGTCGAATCCGTTCCTTTCAGTAAAAGATTCACAATTAACGGGTTGGGCGCAGTCGCGGTGATAAACATCGCCGACGTTACGGGGTTGATGTTGTAGTTCACTAACGATAAATAGCGACCAATTTTCTCCGTTGAGCCCGGCTCCGGCTTCGAGCCAAAACTATCGGCAATCGACTTCATTATGGGGTGGATGATCCCCCCACCGCGCGCGGTATTACTTGGCGTAACCGGCGCTAACGTTGTTTCAGCAAGCGCCAACGCATAGGCAATGCCCAGCGTTTTTTTGCCAAACAGCGAAATAAAGTAATAACCAATGCGTGCCCCCAGCCCCGTTTTATTGAGGCTCAGGGAAATCATGATGGAAATCCCGATCAGCCAAATCAGCTGATTTGAAAAACCACTGAGCGCATCGTCCAGCGCAGCGGTGGGCTTACCCGGATTCGTGACTTGTGTAACGGCCACCAGCGCAATAGCAATAATGGACACGGCACCAATCGGCATCGCTTTACCAATAATGGCTGCAATGGTGCCCACGAATAGCGCAAGCAAGTGCCATGCATTTGGACTAACGCCCTCAGGCACAGGGATCACGAACCAGATAATCAATGCGATAGCGATGGAGATCAGCGAAGGTATAGGTTTAAGCGGTGTTAATTTACCCATATTGTCATCAACTCTTCCAAAGTGAGTCGGTATCTCAAAGCGAGACAGGCAAGCGTAGTTAGGTTTTGCACCTTACATCATACGTTTTATAGGCTCACTGCGCACGGGCCATGTGCATGCGATTGGGTGTATGACAGTGGTTTATCCAAAAATCAGTAAGCACAGTTATCCTCATCTGCGCTTACTGCTCAACTTAACAATTAACCTCCTGAAACAGCAATCGGTTCAAAACATCATCACTACATGCAACATTGTCTACCATTTCACAACGAGAAAGATTGTCATCCAGCTCATATTGAATGAACTCATGGATCTTCTTCATCCGAGGCCCATACTTAGCTTCGCTGGCTTCACATTTTGCATACAATAATTGCGCTATTTCATCCAATAAATCAGCGTCATCAACAGTGCCAGCCACTAATTGATCGAAACGCATAGGCGGAACACCTTTACCTGCTTCAATCCAACGCACCGCCAGCAATGGCCGCAACACGTAGAAGTATTTTTTCAAGCGAACTTCTTCACCTTGCAGATACCCACGAAAGTTTTTCCGCGCCATCGACAAATAGTGATAACGCCCACGTAAGCCAGAGAAGTAATCGGGCAACAATGCTCTTAATGCAGCGGTCGCCCTTTCCTCATTGCGATAAACAATCGGGGAATCCAGCCATTCCATCAACGTTGGGTTCGAGCGTTTTATCAACCCCAACGTTTTACGTAGCTCCCAGCCACACACGTCTAACTCATCGTCAATTGGCATTTCTATCACATCACGACCGGGCTCAACTCGCAGATACCATTCTGGTCGATGAACGTAAATAAAGCGCACATCATAATCACTGTCCGTTGAAGCAAATCCCCAGCCTCGGCTGCCTGATTCACAGGCGTACAATATGCGTATCTGATATTCCTCTTCCAACGCACACAGCGTCTGTTGAATACGCATCCGCATTGCGGCGCTTACGCCGCATGAAGTTCTGAGTTCCATAGGTAACATTACATCCCTTTAATTTGTATAAGCCCGTTTAGCACCTGATCTAATCCACCAAACACGGATATTTTATCGATACGCTCTGCGACTCTTTCCAACGTTTCTAACTCTTTTAGGCGCAGCGCCACGGGGTTGTTTTCCATGACTTTCGCCGTATTTAATAACGATCGCGTCGCAGAGGTTTCTTCACGACGGCGGATCACATTAGCCTGAGCCAATTTTTCCGCTTCAACCACACGCGACAAAATGGTTTTCATATCACCCGGTAAAACAATGTCTTTAACACCTAGCGATACGACCTCAATGCCATAGCCAACCAGTTTCCGCGACACCTGCTCACTCACGATGTCGTCTATAATCTGCTTATTCTCCAGCAACTCGTCTAATGTGCGTGTACCAACAGCCTCACGCAGCGCGAACTGCAACTCGCGATAAATGTGCTCCAGCGGTTTAGCAACCAAAGCAAATGATTGCAGCACATCGCTGTAGCGCCAGTTAGCGGCTAAGTTCAACCGAAGATTCACTTTGTCACGGGTCAATATCTCTTGCCCGCTGACTTCTAACACCTGCAAACGGGTATCAACAATTTCGGCTTCCACCGCATGGTTGAAGCGCCAATATCCACTAATACCAGGGCTTAACAACGCCTGTGTTGCACCATCAATTTTTAATATGCCGACATGCCACGCTGGCACCTGCACCAATAACACCCCTTCTCCACCTTTAATCGTACGGTTGCGTAATTTCGGTTGATGCAGCGCAGCCACAATCTCTGACGGTACTTCTACATTATTAGCCTCAATTCGTTCGATGCGTTGCTGATTGCCATTCAACCAATAAAGACGACGCGTCCCCGGTGGCAATATTTCCTGTAAAATGTCATTTTCATAGCGCAGGCCGATCTCTTGTTCAGATAAATCCACCGCGGTGCAATAGCGTTCAACCCACTCAGGCTGGTAGCTGCGTAAATGTTCGGCCAGTGCGGGTTCCACTCTGCTATCGCTAAGATTAACCACCGTCACTGCCAACTGATTAGTCCAGTCAAAAAAGCGATATTCTCCCGCTTCGAGTACTTTCTGATAATCGCCTTTCTTCGTCAGTAAACCGATCTGCCCTTTTTGTATAATGATGTTCTTACGCATATTTTTTCTTCCTTGTGATTAATTAGCCCGCTGTCTTAGAAAACGGGCAGTGACGCGAAGCGGGTGGGGAGAACTCTCTAGCCGATACTCGCGCTAACGAGACCTTGCCACCTGCCCAGCGTGTTAGCTGGTTTTCTACGACGGTAACCATTAACGGCTTGGCTACACGGGCTGGCACTACAATAAATTTCTAAATTTCCTACCCATCAGGAATATTTGATGTTCTGGGATTCGAACCCAGGTTAACCAGGCCATCTACCGCTGGCAGAACACATCGCAGATAACGCAACTTGGCGTTCTTAATGTGCCGGTGGGAGTTTAGAATCCCTACGACCCCAGCAAGTGGCGTTATAAATATTGCCAAAAGCGTGCCATTTTTTAAAAACAGCAAAATAAAAAATTAATCACATGAAAAATAAGACATTTATTTTTATCGCTCGCGATATCGCCTTGAAGCAAATGCGTGTAAAGTTATCTTAAAATATCGTCATTTATAATTTAGGATAAACAATGAAGCGCAGAGTCGTTATTGGTGTGCTGGGCACTGTTCTGGATAAGCGCGGTAAACGAGCAAATCGTTGGAATAAATGGCGACCGACGGTAGGACTATGCCAACAGCCTGATTTGCCCATTGACCGGCTCGAACTTCTGTATCAGCCAAGAGATCTCGGCATGGCGCAGCAGGTAAGCGATGATATTGCCCAGCTCGGCAGCACTCAGGTTTGCCTGCATCAAGTTAATCTGCACGACCCGTGGGATTTTGAAGAGGTTTATACTGCATTTCTCGACTTTGCCACCCATTACCCTTTCGATACCGATAACGAAGAGTATTTAATCCACATCACCACCGGCACCCATGTGGTACAAATTTGCTGGTTCCTGCTCGCTGAAGCCCGCTATTTCCCAGCCAGCCTGCTACAAACCTCGCCAGCGCCTAAAAGCCAAGAGAAAACTGAGGCCACTCCCGCCGGTGTTTACTCCATTATCGATCTTGACCTTAGTCGCTATAGCAAATTAACTCGTCGCTTCCAGCGTGAACAGCAGGCTTCAATTTCATTTTTGAAATCGGGGATTGCCACTCGTAATGCCACCTTCAATACGCTGATTGATCAGATTGAACGCGTTGCCTTACGTTCGACGGCACCTATTCTGCTGACTGGCCCCACCGGGGCGGGTAAGTCATTTTTGGCACAGCGTATTTACCAGTTGAGACAATCACGGCATAAAGTTAGCGGGCGATTTGTGGCCGTAAACTGTGCGACGCTACGCGGGGACAACGCGATGTCAACCTTGTTTGGTCACATCAAAGGGGCATTTACCGGTGCGCTACAGGCGCGTAGCGGCCTGCTGCGAGAAGCCGACGGCGGCGTGCTGTTTTTGGACGAGATCGGAGAGTTAGGACTCGATGAACAGGCCATGCTGCTCAAAGTAATCGAAGAAAAAAGGTTTTTACCTTTTGGCTCAGATAAAGAGGTTTCCAGCGATTTTCAACTCATTGCAGGCACCCATCGCGATATGCGGCAATGGGTCAAGCAAGGACGTTTTCGCGAGGATTTATATGCGCGCATCAATATGTGGACTTTTCCTCTCCCCAGCTTGGCGCAGCGGCGAGAAGATATAGAGCCGAATCTGGATTTTGAACTCAACCGCTATAGCCAAGAACAGCAAGCACAGGTGCGTTTCAATAAAGAAGCACGTCAACGCTATCTGCAATTTGCCTGTTCCGAGCAGGCTGAATGGCGAGGAAACTTCCGTGAACTAGCGGCTTCGGTCACCCGTATGGCAACACTTGCGGATACAGGCCGTATTGATGACGAACTGGTACAAGAAGAAATCGCTCGGCTACAACAAAACTGGCAAAAAGATCAGCCAGAAATTTTACCCGATCTTCCCGAGTTAGATCTGTTCGATCGCAGCCAATTAGCCAGCGTGATCAGCGTCTGCCGCTCGTCAGACAGCTTATCCGAGGCAGGACGTAAGCTATTCTCCGTATCACGCCAACTGAAAAAACAGCCCAATGACGCCGACCGTCTACGTAAATATCTGGCGCGTTTTGGGCTAAGTTGGGAGATCATCAAAGGAGAATAAATTACCTAAGGCACATCTCGCACTCGCAAGCACAAAATCAAGGCCACTATCGCCAGCGCTGTCGCTAGCCAATATACCGCGTAGTGGCCTAATGTTTCAGCCAGCGCGCCTTGTAATACCCCTGCCATAATCACACCGGTCGAAATACTGTTAGTGAATAGCGTCGTCGCACTGCCCGCTCGACCCGGCATTAAATCTTGAAAATAGAGCATGCCGATACCGGCAATAATTCCGATGAACACCGCGTTAAACAACTGCAACACCATCAATGCCAATTTGAATTTAAACAACACCAAACCGGCATAAAATAAGACCCCAGCGGCAACGGCAAACAGCATCATGTTACGTTTGCCAAAACGTTTAACGTAGTAACCCGCTAGAATCATCGCGGGAATCTCTAAACCTGCAGCAGTCCCCATCAAGAGCCCTGCCAAATTTTCTGGCAGATCAAGATCTTGCGTGATATACAGCGGCATATCAATGATATACATGGTATTGCAGGTCCACATCAGCATGGAGGAGATAAACAGCATCACCACGTTTTTGTCGCCAAACGCATTGGTGGGAATAACGACGGCTTCACCCGTGGTTTCTGTGCGGGGCATTGATGGCAACATAAAGGCCACCAGCACAATCGCAAGAATAAACACGGCAGCAGCAATCAAATACATAAAAGTGAAGCCGTAATTCAGCGCCAGCATGAATGAAAGCGGCGGCCCAATCACCCATGCCAAAGAGAGCTGTGCTCGCATCACCGAACTAAACATCACAACTTCGCTGGCTGAACGGTCGGCATATTCACGCGCTAAGGCAAAAATCTGCGGCATTCCCGTATTCGCCAGCGCTGCCAAGAAAACGCCTGCGGAGATCAGCAACAAATAACTGCGACAAAACGCAAACAACAGGCAGTTTCCCACCGCCATTGCGCAACAAAACATGATCAGTTTGCGACGATCGCCCTGACGATCGGAACGCTTCGCTAGCAAGAAACTCACCGCAATCCCGACAATCGCATTCACCGTATAAAAGAGGCCAACCCAAAGGGGACGCACCTTCACTTCAGTCGTTAAAAATAAACTTAGCGTAGGAGCCTGAAGCGCTCCCGCAATTCCGGTTAAGAATGCAACAATCAAAAACGCGGCATAGATGGGATTAATTCGGCGGCGAGCAGTCAACAAAGAGGTCATCCTGATTTCCTAAGCTGGCATTATCAAATACGGCTGGCAGTACGATAACAGAAAAAAACCAGCAGGCAGACCTGCTGGTCGGTGAAAAGCACCATTACTCAGAAACACTCTTTGATGTCGGAGAGACAAATGATTACTCACCTCTTTCTCTTTCATCTGCTGAAATTATCTGCGTAATATAGGGAAAGAAAAATTGATAGCTTTACCTAAAAAGGTTCCTCTTTTATGGCGACGTCGCGTTTACAACATCAATTCATCCGCTTATGGCAAAGTTTTCAAGGCAAATCAGCGGAAACCACGCTAGCCGATCTGGCAGAAACGCTCAGTTGCTCGCGTCGTCATGTGCGAACCTTACTCAACGCTATGCAGCAACAAGGATGGTTACATTGGCAGGCCGAGTCTGGACGTGGTAAACGCTCCACACTCACTTTCCAATCAACTGGCCTTCAGGTACAGCAGTTACGCGCCGAAGAGCTGCTAGACCAAGATCATATCGAGCAGTTAGTGCAACTGGTTGGCGACCGCAGCTCAGTGCGCCAAATGCTGCTCTCTCAGCTAGGACGCAGCTTCCGTCAGGGTAAGCATATCCTGCGTATTCTTTACTATCGCCCGCTGTTTAATTTGCTTCCAGGAACGCCAATGCGTCGCTCCGAAACCCATTTGGCCCGACAGATATTTAGCGGCCTCACTCAGCTAAATGAGGAAAACGGGGAACTCGAGCCCGATCTAGCGCATCACTGGCAGGCTTTAACGCCGCTGCATTGGCGCTTTTACCTACGCCCCGCTATTCGTTTTCATAACGGACGCGAGCTAGAAATGGCCGATGTGATCCACTCTCTTGAACGGCTGCGGGAACAACCGCTGTTTTCACATCTGAAAAGCATTACCTCCCCAAATCCGTACGTTATTGATATTCAAATAAGCACGCCAGATGAGTGGCTACCGTGGCTACTCGGCAGCGTCAACGCCATGATTCTACCGCGCGAATGGAAATCACTGCCCAATTTTACTCGCTCCCCCATCGGGACTGGGCCCTATCAGGTGGTACGTAATACCCAGACTCAGCTTAAAATCCGCGCCTATGACGACTACTTTGGTTTTCGCGCGCTAATCGATGAAGTCAATATCTGGGTGTTACCCGAAATTTCGGAAGAACTGGTGCACGCAGGCGTGCAGCTTCAGTCCGATGAAACCGGAAAAGATGAATTAGAAAGTCGTTTGGAAGAGGGCTGCTATTTCATGCTGTTTGATCAGCGCTCAGCAATCACCTCCGACCCCGCAGTGCGTGAATGGCTGTGTCAGGTCATCAACCCTATCGCGTTGCTGAATAAAGCGAGCAAGATCCATCAACGCTACTGGTCACCTGCGTATGGCATTTTGCCTCGCTGGCACCACAACCTACTGATTAGCGATAACGAGAAACCGGCCCATCTGACCCATCTCACGCTGACGGTGTACACCAAGCACTCGGAGTTTCACGCAATATTCTTGGCACTAAAACCGCTGCTTGCAGACTATGGCGTTGAGCTCACGATGCAAGAAATCAGCTATAGCCGCTGGTATGAAGGCGATGCAAAAAGCGATCTGTGGCTGGGTAGTGCTAACTTTTACATGCCGCTCGAATTCTCGATTTTTTCGATGATGTATGAATTGCCTCTGCTACAGCACTGCCTGAGTGGCGATTTGCAGCAAGATGCCAGCCAGTGGCGTAACAACGCTCTGCCGATGGCGGAATGGAGCCAACGTCTAGTGCAAGAGCATCAGCTTCACCCCCTATTTCATCACTGGCTCAAACTCCACGGACAGCACAGCATGCGCGGTGTCCGGATGAACACTCTCGGCTGGTTCGACTTCAAATCCGCATGGTTCGCGCCTCCAGCGCAATCCAACGAAAGCGATATTCACGAATTAACCGTTTCAACCGGCTGTGAAAAACCTCGATAACGTTATTAATCCTTTCTAATAACACATGCTCTCTTTACAATAACGCGCTGTTCTCAACGGGGTGCAGAAAACAGAGTTGGATCGGCGATCTAAAAAACGCCGTGAGCAAGCGTTCAGCCGATGGAGGCCGGAGCGGAGTAACCGCAGCATACAATAGTATGTGAGGATTACGAGCACCGCACGACATCGGATCAACGCGGGCGCAACCAGTTTTTTGCTGAGAGAAACCCGTCGAACCTGATCCGGATAATACCGGCGGAGGGATTTGAGAGCGTATCCACGCTTGCTCAAAGACCTTTGCGACCTGACTTAACTCACGGAGTGCAAAGTGTTGAAACGAATAATTCCTGCCTTGATGCTGATATCTACGGCTTTTGCGGTGCATAGCGCTGCCGATAAACCGGTTCTAACGGTTTATACCTATGACTCTTTTGCTGCGGAATGGGGGCCTGGCCCGAAAGTGAAAGCCGCTTTTGAAAAAGAGTGTGGCTGCGAGCTGAAATTTGTGGCGCTAGAAGACGGCGTTTCGGTGTTAAACCGCATTCGAATGGAAGGCCAAAAGAGCAGTGCCGACGTAGTGTTGGGGCTGGATAATAACTTGGTGCAGGCGGCGGAAAAAACGGGGCTGTTCGTGCCTAGCAACGTTGATACGCAGACACTCACTGTCCCTGGCGGCTGGCGGAATAACACATTTGTGCCTTATGACTATGGCTATTTTGCCTTCGTTTACAACAAAAACACGTTGAAAAATCCGCCAACTAGCCTGAAGCAATTGATAGAAAACCCTGAAAAATGGAAAGTGATTTATCAAGATCCACGCACCAGTACACCCGGTCTTGGCCTGATGCTGTGGATGCAAAAGGTGTATGGCGACCAAGCGCCACAGGCGTGGCAAAAATTGGCGCAAAAAACCGTGACGGTCACCAAGGGGTGGAGCGAAGCGTACGGTTTATTCCTTAAAGGCGAAGCCGATTTAGTCTTGAGTTACACCACATCGCCGGCGTATCACATCATCGAAGAAAAAAAAGATAACTACGCCGCCGCTGAATTTAGCGAAGGGCACTATCTGCAGGTAGAAGTTGCAGCGCAGCTTGCGGGCAGCAAACAACCAGAACTGGCACATAAATTTATGCAGTTCATCACAACACCGGCATTCCAGAATGAAATGCCTACTGGAAACTGGATGTATCCGGTTATCCAAACGACGCTGCCACAGGGCTTTGAACAGTTAAACGTCCCCGCTAAGGCTCTCGAATTCACCCCAGCCGAAGTCGCTCAAAACCGCGCAACATGGATCCGCTCATGGCAAGCCGCCGTCAGCCGTTAATTCCATTCTGGTTACTTCCAGGGCTGTTCGCCGCCATTGCTATTATTGCCGTGGCGACGGCAGCGTTTAGCGCCCTTTGGCGTCACGCTCCGGAGTCGGATTGGCATAGCCTGTTGCAAGATGACTACCTGTGGCATGTCGTGCGTTTTACTTTTTGGCAGGCGTTTCTGTCCGCCATGTGCTCCGTATTCCCTGCCATCTTGCTCGCACGGGCGCTGTTCCGTCGCCGATTCATCGGCAGGCAGCTATTGCTGCGGCTCTGTGCCATGACACTGGTGCTACCGGTACTGGTCGCGGTCTTCGGTATCCTCAGTGTTTATGGAAGGCAAGGCTGGCTGGCGCAAATTTGCCAATGGCTGGGGATTGATTACGCATTCTCGCCTTATGGTTTACAGGGCATTTTGCTTGCGCATATCTTCTTTAACCTGCCGTTAGCGGCGCGCCTATTGCTACAGGCGCTGGAGAATATCCCCACAGAGCAACGCCAGCTCGCCGCTCAACTCGGCATGAGCAGTTGGCAGCAGTTCCGTTTTGTTGAATGGCCCTATCTGCGCCGCCAAATCCTGCCCGCTGGCGCGCTCATCTTTATGTTATGTTTCGCCAGCTTTGCCACCGTGCTGTCTCTTGGCGGGGGCCCTCAGGCGACGACTATCGAACTCGCTATTTATCAGGCCTTAAGCTACGACTACGACCTCAGCAGGGCTGCGCTTTTAGCCATGCTGCAACTGTTCTGCTGTTTAGGCTTAGTGATGTTGAGCCAAAAACTCAGCGGTATTCTCCCCGTCGGCCATACACGAGCCATCAAATGGCGTAATCCGCAAGACACTCTCTTCGCTCGCTGGATCGACGGTAGCGTAATTTTATGCGCCCTGCTGCTTATTCTGCCCCCGCTGTTTGCCGTGGTTGCTGATGGCTTAAATCAGGCGGTTAACCGCGTGCTCGTCCAGCCTATTTTGTGGCAGGCCACGCTTACATCGTTAAAAATTGCACTCGGCGCTGGTTTGCTGGCCGTGTTGCTAACCATGATGCTGTTGTGGAGCAGTCGTGAACTGGTGCTGCGCCAGCGACGCTGGCTGGGGCAAGGCATGGAGTTAACCGGAATGCTGATTTTAGCGATGCCGGGCATTGTGCTAGCCACCGGCTTCTTTTTGCTGCTCACGGATACCATTGGCATTCCACAGTCCGCCTACGGATTAGTGATTCTAACCAATGCCCTTATGGCCATCCCGTACGCGCTTAAAGTGCTTGAAAATCCAATGCGCGATCTGGCTGAGCGTTATAATCCGCTGTGTCTATCGCTGCGCATTCAAGGCATTAACCGACTCAGGCTGATTGAGCTACGCGCGCTTAAGCGCCCGCTGTCTCAAGCCATGGCGTTCGCCTGCGTTCTGTCCTTGGGGGATTTTGGCGTGGTGGCGCTATTTGGCAATGAGCAATTCCGTACGCTGCCATTCTACCTTTATCAGCAAATTGGGGCTTATCGCAGCCAAGATGGTGCAGTCACCGCGCTGTTATTATTGATCTTGTGTTTCTTACTTTTCACTCTGCTGGAACGCCTTCCAGGGCGGGATAAATCATGATTACGCTGAACGATCTCACTTATCTCTATGAGCATCAGCCGATGCGTTTTTCACTCGATGTTTCTGCGGGAGAGCGGATTGCCATATTGGGGCCAAGCGGCGCAGGCAAAAGCACTCTGCTGGCGTTAATTGCGGGTTTTCTCATGGCAGACAAAGGCACGGTGATGCTTGATGGTATCAATCACACCAACACGCCCCCCTCTAAGCGCCCCGTATCTATGTTATTTCAAGAGAATAATCTGTTCTCTCATCTGAGCATTGAGCAAAATTTAGGATTAGGGCTTGATGCGGGATTACGTTTGAACCGCACTCAAAAACAGCGCTTACATGAGATTGCGCAGCGGGTCGGAATTATCGATTGTTTACCCCGATTGCCGTCCCAGCTTTCTGGTGGACAACGTCAACGGGCAGCGCTGGCGCGCTGTCTGCTGCGTCATCAGCCCATCCTGTTGCTCGATGAACCCTTCTCCGCGCTCGATCCGGCGCTACGTGGCGAGATGCTGCAACTGTTGGAACAGGTGTGTTCAGAGCAAAACCTCACTCTGCTGATGGTTTCGCACAACCTAGATGATGCCGCGCGCATTGCGTCGCGCACGTTGCTGATCGCCGATGGACGATTCGCCTACGACGGCAGCACCCAAGATTTGCTCGATGGGAAAGATCCGCTGGCTGCGGCGCTACTAGGACGTTAAATCGACATCATTCATATGCTGAGAAGATGATAAATGCGTCAGTTTACGCAATCTATTTTCAGCGTATCATTTATTCTATTTATTATTTTATAAGTTTTGTTATTTTAATAATTATTATTCCCTCCTGTTCTAAATTAGATATTGTCACCATGATACAATTGTCACCGGATACATTATTTTATAAATACAAAATAGGGAAATATGAAAATTTTATATAAATGGAAAAAGCTAGCACTGTGCATATTGCTGGCAAGCACCACAACCATCACTGCCTGTGATGATAATAAAAGCACCAAGACTGCGACATCAGAGAACGACACGCAGAAACAGGTTAGAGATAAAGAGCAACACCAAATAGTTAAATACAATGCTTATATTGATGTTGCTAATGCTGAGTTCATTACCGATGGTTTCTCCGGTGATTTTGAGACGCAGATGCAATTCATCAACGACAACATTGAAAATAAAAAACCGTTAAAAAATTACTTCGCAGTCAACGACAATAATATTCAAGGCAAGAAAAAAGGGCTAGAGAACGCCCTTAAAATGGAAGGAAACCTCGCTGAACTGGACGTTGCAGCGGAACAATACCTGCAAGCGCTCAACGTTCTCGAACCACTGAATCAAGAACTATCCATGTATGGAAGTACTAAGGAATATCTTTCAGACGGTGGTAAGCTATTTATGGAGAAAGAACCCGCGTTGTTTGAACAACTCAAAAAAGTTCTGTTAGCGGAGAATGAGTTTAAAGAACAGATACAGATACTTGATGAGAAAAATATAAAGCAGACGTTCGATAGCGCTAAAAAAGAATCATTGTCCTATTATAAAATAGGCGTTATTTACTACGGCAAACTCATTAGCCGTGAAATAAAAGAAGCCATTTCTCAAGCGGATAATACCGGCCTCGCCAAACTGGATGAAAATATCAACTTGATGAACACGCTAGTTAAAGGCTATGACAAAACTAAAACGGTTACCGGCGGTACCTGTCTGAGTAGCATGACTTTATTTTTAGCCTCAGCGCGCACTATTAGCAATGAACTGAAACATGATAGAACAGAATACACCACGGTTCCCCCCGCCGCCTTCCCAGGTATGGCGAGTATGCAACGAGGTTCCCCTGCTCAGCAGGAAGCAAACACGATGAATGATAATTTATCTTCTGTCATCGATAGCTTTAACACTGACGGATGTTAACCCCAAGCTTTCATAACAAAACTGAGAAAGGTTAAATATCAAGGGCTGGTATCAACCCGCCCCTAACCTTAAAAATGCACCACCTTCCACAATAGCGAGCGATAAATGGGCATGAGGGGATGGTTGTGCATAAAGACAAAACTCACTGCGGCCAAACCCCACATGGTCACGGTGGCGATACGCAGGCGCAGCGGTGTTAACCACTGAGAGAGTTTATCCGCCGAGCGTTTCCCTTCTCGCCACCAGCGCCAACTTAGCCAGCCAGCAATCCAAATCGATACCACAACTAACGCGAGCAGCACTTTGAATAGCGTACTGCCACTACCGGCGGGGATATCAATCGCCACTCCCGCCAGAATGCCTGGAAAGAAATAAACCGGCGGCCACGTAATACAGCCAATGATATTGGGTGGAATAAATTTGCGCGGTGGGAGCGCCAACATTCCCGCCACCATCGGCACAACGGGACGAGTAGGGCCTACGAAGCGTCCAATCAACACTGTCATCATGCTATGACGATGCAGCGCATGTTCTGTTCTATCCAGCAGCGCTTTATTCTTCTTGATAAATGACCAACGATGTAATGGATCTTTAAAGGCGCGGCCAATAAAATATGAAATCCAGTCACCAGCAAAACACGCCAAAATCCCCACGCCCCAAGCATAGTAAAAATTCACCTGTCCACTACCGATCAGAGCACCTAGCGTCGCCATCATGACGGTTCCCGGCAAAAGCAGCCCCACCAACGCCAGAGACTCTAAAAACGCCACTAAAAATACGGCGATCAATGAGTAGGCCACTGACTGAGTCACCAAGTGTTGCAGGTATGCTTCCATAATTCTTCCACCGGAAATAATGAGCCAGCGATTTTGCGTAGCGCCCTCTTTGTCGTCAACATCTCATTGAGGGGATAAACGTTTATTTACAAATGAGTAACTTAATGAGTATAGGTAATGGTGGGGATTTCGGCTGAATGACGATTATGAAGCGACTGTGTCATATTTCGTTCGCCAACCGTTTATGAAGCAGCTGTGTAAGATTTCGTTCGCCGGTCAGCAAATGCGTTTCCATGAAACTGCTGGCGAAGGCGACCGATGAGAGCCCCGTTGCGCGGGGGCTCTCAACTCGCGCGCTTTTATCCGAGACGCCATTCCCGCTCCGGTTTGGTATCGCCCATCCAGGGCGCCCCAAACTCCGCCGATACATCCCTGTATCGGCGGCTCTCCCTACCAAGACTTAAACGATTAAAAAGGCAAAGGCAAAGGCAAAGGCAAAACAATATTGTTTTGTTTTTTCGTGTTGAAAGAATGCATGATAGAACCGCCATCAGGGAAGATGGCGGTAGGTCGAGGGCGTACAGGATGTGCGCTCCGAGACCGGTCGGCCAAACGACGCGGTAAAAAAGCGCGAGAGTCGAGAGGTTGCGCGCTGGCAACCGCTCGTCGGACGCCTACGCCAGCAGTTTCATGGAAACACAAACGCTGACGGGCGGACGAAAACTTTCACCATTTTTACATAGAAAGGTTCTGACGTATTTTTGTGTTGAAAGAATGCATTTTAGAACCGCCATCAGGGAAGATGGCGGTAGGTCGAGGGCGTACAGGATGTGCGCTCTGAGACCGGTCGGCCAAGCGACGCGGTAAAAAGCGCGAGAGTCGAGAGGTTGCGCGCTGGCAACCGCTCGTCGGACGCCTACGCCAGCCGTGTCATGGAAACACAAATGCTGACGGGCGGACGAAAACCTTCACCGTTCTAGTATAGAAATAATCTGGATGGAAGTCGGAGATTGAGCTGCCTTGCTCGGACGCTGGCACGGAGTGCATATCAGTTTCGGTGCATTAGGCGTACGAAACATTACATCGTTCTAACATACAAGAGCCAAGCACCCCGTAGACAACCACTGTATAAATACTCATACTAGCAATCAATACTTTCCCTTTATCGGCCAAAAGCACCACGATGACCCAATCCCCACAGCAAGGCTTCGTCCTCACCCGTCATTGGCGGGATACACCGGCCGGCGTGTCGGTGGAGCTGTGGCTGGCAACCGATAATGGACCACAAAAAGTTATTCTACCGCCGCAGAAAGCAGTGGCCTTTTTGCCCGCGGAGCAGCTTCCACAAGCTGAAAAACTGCTGCATAGCGAACGTCATGTGGAAATCAAACCATTGCCGATGAAGGATTTTCATCATCGTCCCGTGGTCGGCGTCTATTGTCACAGCTATCGCCAACTGATGAACCTTGAAAAGACATTCAAGGAACATGGAATCACGCTGTATGAGGCCGATATTCGCCCACCGGATCGCTATCTGATGGAGCGTTTCATCTGTGCTCCGGTGTGGTTTTCTGGCCATCAGGATACTCAAGGCGTTTGGCGTAATACCCAATTGAAACCGAACCCCTCCTATCGCCCCACGCTTAAGCTAGTCTCGTTGGATATCGAAACCACCATGCACGGTGAACTCTATTCCATCGGACTTCATGGCTGTGGCCAGCGCGTGGTCTATATGTTGGGGCCAGAAAACGGTGATGCCAGTCAGTTAGATTTCGAACTGATCTATGTCAACAGTCGTCCTCAGCTATTAGAAGCGTTAAATCAGTGGATAGCGCAGCACGATCCTGATGCGATCATCGGCTGGAACCTGATCCAATTTGACCTACGCGTATTGCAAAAACACGCCGAACGCTACGCGATACCGCTGCGTTTAGGACGCGGTGGCGACGTTTTAGAATGGCGCGAGCACGGTTTTAAGCAAGGGCATTTTTTTGCCTCTGCCACCGGCCGGTTGATTATTGACGGCATTGAGGCGCTCAAAAGCGCATTTTGGAATTTCCCTTCGTTCAGCTTAGAAAACGTTTCACAAACGCTGTTGGGCGAGGGTAAAGCCATGGACGATCCTTACAGTCGGATGTCGGAGATCGACCGACGCTTTCGCGAAGATAAGCCAGCGCTGGCTCATTACAACCTGAAAGACTGTGAGCTAGTGACCCGCATTTTTGACCATACGCATTTGATGACGTTTTTGCTTGAGCGCGCGACGGTCACAGGCCTGAATGCTGACCGTAACGGTGGCTCCGTCGCCGCATTTACCCATCTCTATCTGCCACGTATGCATCGCGTCGGATTTGTCGCGCCTAATCAGGGCGATTTGCCAGAAGAGGCGAGCCCCGGCGGCTTTGTGATGGATTCGCGCCCCGGTTTGTATGACTCCGTGTTGGTGTTGGACTATAAAAGCCTGTATCCCTCGATTATCCGTACGTTTCTTATCGACCCCGTCGGCTTAATTGAAGGTTTGCGACAACCAGACGACGCGCATTCTATCTCCGGTTTTCGCGGTGCGCGCTTTGCCCGCGCACAGCACTGTTTACCAGACATCGTTAGCCAAATCTGGCAGGGGCGCGAAGCCGCCAAACGAGAGAAGAATGCGCCGCTCTCACAGGCGTTAAAGATCATCATGAACGCCTTTTATGGTGTGCTTGGCTCAAGCGGTTGCCGCTTCTTCGATCCGCGTTTGGCATCATCGATCACCATGCGCGGACACGAAATTATGCGCCGCACCCGAGAGTTGATCGAGGCTGAAGGCTATCCCGTGATTTACGGAGATACCGACTCGACCTTTGTGTGGCTTAATCGGGCACACGACGAACAGCAAGCCGCCGCCATTGGACAACATCTCATTACCGTCGTAAACCAGTGGTGGAAAGAGCATCTTCGCACCGAATACGGTTTAGAAAGTGCATTAGAATTAGAATATGAATGTCACTATCGCCGCTTCTTAATGCCAACCATTCGCGGTGCCGAACTGGGCAGTAAAAAACGCTATGCAGGGCTTAAAGGCGATGAAATGGTGTACAAAGGAATGGAAACCGTGCGCAGTGACTGGACGCCTTTGGCACAGCAATTTCAGCAAGAACTGTATCAACGTATTTTCCTCAAACAGCCGTATCAGGAGTTTATTCGTGATTATGCGGCTCGTCTGATGAACGCTGAATTCGATGACAGACTGGTTTATCGTAAACGCCTAAGACGAAAGCTGAGCGATTACCAGCGTAACGTCCCACCTCATGCGCGCGCGGCGAAAATTGCCGATGAATATAACCGCGAGCTCAATCGTCCGTTGCAGTATCAAAACGGCGGCTGGATTAGCTATGTCATCACCACCGCAGGGCCGGAGCCATTAGAGTGCCAACGTGCGCCCATTGACTACGATCATTACCTCTCGCGCCAGCTTCAGCCGGTCGCCGATGCTATTTTACCCTTCATGCAGGATGACTTTTCTACGCTGGTTGCTGGTCAGCTTGGACTGTTTTAATTCAGACAAATCTTTTTTGGGGGTGACGAAAGCGCTGTCATCCATTAACATAGCGGCCTTCCCTCATTTCAAATATTGACTTCATTGCTTATTCAAAGCAACGAAGCGGCCTGCTATCGCTAATTAATGTAGGCCAAGTGAAAATCACTTACCCACGGCAGCGCCTGCTGCCTACGCAGTAGTTGTTCAATCATCAGTGTTCAATACATAAAAAGTTGAGTCGATAATCTATGCCATTTACCTTAGGTCAACGCTGGATCAGCGATACGGAAAGCGAATTAGGATTAGGAACTGTGGTCGCATTGGATGCGCGCATGGTGACATTGCTTTTCCCTGCGACCGGTGAAAACCGCCTTTACTCACGTAATGACTCCCCAATTACTCGCGTTATGTTTAACCCGGGTGACACTATCACCAGCCATGACGGTTGGCAGTTGAAGATAGATGAAGTCAAAGAGGAAAATGGTCTGCTGATCTATATCGGCACCCGATTGGATACTGAAGAAGCTAACGTCGTGATGCGCGAAGTATTACTCGATAGCAAGTTGACCTTCAGCAAACCACAAGACCGCCTGTTTGCCGGACAAATCGACCGTATGGATCGCTTTGCTCTGCGTTTTCGTGCGCGTAAATATCAAAGCGAGCAGTTCCGACTGCCGTGGAGCGGTCTGCGCGGCATGCGCGCCAGCCTGATCCCTCATCAGTTGCACATTGCGTATGAAGTCGGCCAACGTCACGCGCCGCGTGTTTTATTAGCCGATGAAGTGGGCTTGGGTAAGACCATCGAAGCAGGGATGATTATTCATCAGCAACTGCTAGCCGGTCGCGCAGAACGCATCCTGATCGTGGTGCCTGAAACTCTACAACACCAGTGGCTGGTCGAAATGCTGCGCCGCTTTAACCTGCGTTTCTCGCTGTTTGACGATGCTCGTTATTCAGAAGCTATGCTGGATGCCACCAACCCGTTTGAAACCGAACAGATGGTGATTTGCTCCCTAGACTTCGTGCGTCGCAACCGTCAGCGTTTAGAGCAGATGGCCGATGCCTCTTGGGATCTGCTCGTCGTTGACGAAGCGCATCATCTGGCCTGGAGCGAAAATGCTCCTAGCCGCGAATATCAGGTGATTGAACAGCTTGCCGAGCACATTCCGGGCGTACTGCT
The DNA here is from genome assembly GCF_001655005.1 of Hafnia paralvei ATCC 29927. GTDB lineage: Bacteria > Pseudomonadota > Gammaproteobacteria > Enterobacterales > Enterobacteriaceae > Hafnia > Hafnia paralvei. The sequence goes on along the minus strand of NZ_LXET01000009.1, from coordinate 88,436 downwards.
ACTGACAGCAACTCCTGAGCAATTAGGCCAAGAGAGCCACTTCGCACGTCTGCGTCTGCTCGATCCAAACCGCTTCCATGACTATCAGGAATTCGTCAGCGAGCAGCAGAAATATCGTCCGGTGGCTGACGCTGTCACCCTGCTGCTCAACGATGGTCATTTGACCAACGAAGAGCTCAATATGCTGAGCGAAATGATCGCCGAGCAAGATATTGAACCGTTACTGAAAGCGGCTAACGCAGGCGGCACCGGCAGCGTAGATGCGCGCAACGAGCTGGTCAAAATGCTGATGGATCGCCATGGCACTAGCCGCGTGTTATTCCGTAATACCCGTCAGGGCGTGAAAGGTTTCCCACAGCGTGAGCTGCACCAAATCACCCTGCCGTTGCCTTCTCAGTATCAAACCGCGATTAAAGTGTCCGGCATTATGGGCAGCAAGAAAACGGTTGAAGCCCGCGCGAACGATATGCTGTACCCAGAGCGTATTTATCAGGAATTTGAGGGCGAAAACGCAACCTGGTGGAACTTCGATCCACGCGTTGAGTGGCTGATGAACTTCCTGACCTCACACCGCGATGAAAAAGTGTTGGTGATTTGTGCTCAGGCGGCTTCAGCGGTCAATTTGGAACAGGTACTGCGTGAGCGTGAAGCGATCCGTGCCGCCGTATTCCATGAAGGCATGACCATCATCGAACGTGACCGTGCAGCGGCCTACTTCGCATCACAAGAAGAAGGCGCACAGGTGCTGCTGTGTTCTGAAATTGGTTCCGAAGGACGTAACTTCCAGTTTGCTCACCATTTGGTGATGTTCGATCTGCCGTTTAACCCTGATTTGCTGGAACAGCGTATCGGTCGTCTGGACCGCATTGGCCAGAACCACGACATCAAAATTTTTGTTCCTTGCCTGGAAAACACCGCGCAGTCAGTTTTGGTTCGTTGGTATCACGAAGGTCTAGATGCCTTTGAGCACACCTGCCCAACCGGTCGCACCATCTATGACAGCAGCTATCAAACGCTGTTGGGTTATTTAGCGGCGCCTTCTCAGTTGGAAGGCTTTGATGACTTCATCAAAGCGTGTCGTACTCAGCACGATGCGTTGAAAGCGCAGTTGGAGCAAGGGCGCGATCGTCTGCTAGAAATGCATTCTAACGGCGGTGACGCGGCTCAAGAACTGGCAGAAGCCATTGCCGACCAAGATAACGATGTCGGTTTGGTTAACTTTGCGCTGAACCTGTTCGACATTGTTGGTATCAATCAGGACGATCAGAGCGACAACATGATCATCCTCACGCCGTCAGAACATATGCTGGTGCCTGATTTCCCTGGTCTGCCGCAGGATGGTTGTACCGTGACTTTTGACCGCGAACAGGCTCTGTCGCGTGAAGACGCTCAGTTTATTAGCTGGGAGCATCCGATTATTCGTAACGGCTTGGATTTAATCCTCTCCGGCGATACCGGTAGCTGCGCCGTATCCTTGCTGAAGAACAAAGCGCTGCCCGTTGGAACACTGCTGCTGGAAGCCATTTATGTGGTCGAAGCTCAGGCACCGAAGCATCTGCAACTGACCCGCTTCCTGCCACCAACGCCGGTGCGTATGCTGCTCGATGCCAAAGGTACTAATCTGGCGGCTCAGGTCGAGTTTGAGAGTTTTAACCGTCAGCTGAACTCGATCAACCGCCATACCTCCAGCAAGCTGGTCAATGCCGTTCAGCCAAACGTGCACGCTATGCTACAGGCAGGTGAAGCATTGATTGGTGAACAAGCGACTGCGTTGATCAACGAAGCGAAGCGCGAAGCAGATGAAAAACTGAGCGCCGAGTTAGCGCGTTTGGAATCCTTGAAAGCCGTTAACCCGAATATTCGTGATGACGAGCTGGAAACGCTGGAGTTCAACCGTCGTCAGGTCCTTGAGAATCTGGATCAGGCAGGCTGGCGTCTGGATGCGATTCGCCTCATCGTGGTGTCACATCAATAATGGCCTCTTCTGAGAACCATAAGGGTGTTTTGCATAACACCCTTATTAACTCCGTCGCCAGTGGCGGTGATCTGGCGCTACCGGCGATAAAGTTGGGGGAATACTTCCCCGCGCTCGAACCTTGGCTGCACGTGTTGTATCAAGATGACCACATCATCGTGGTCAACAAACCCAGCGGGTTACTGTCCGTTCCCGGTAAAGCAGAGGAACATAAAGACAGCGTGATGACGCGCGTTCAGGTCGATTTTCCTATCGCCGAGTCAGTGCATCGTTTAGATATGGCGACCAGCGGCGTTATTGCCGTGGCGCTGACGAAAGCCGCTGAACGTGAGCTCAAGCGCCAATTTCGCGAACGCGAGCCGAAGAAGAGCTATATCGCGCGTGTTTGGGGACATATGGAGCACGATGAAGGTCTGATTGATTTGCCTTTGATTTGTGATTGGCCGAACCGCCCTAAGCAGAAAGTGTGTTTTGAGCATGGTAAGTCGGCGCAAACTCAGTATCAGGTACTCAGTCGTGATGCTGATGGTTCGACCCGCGTCAAGCTTACGCCCATCACGGGACGTTCACATCAGCTGCGAGTGCATATGCTGGCGTTAGGCCACCCCATTCTGGGCGATAAGTTCTACGCTCACCCAGAAGCTAAAGCGATGGCTTCACGGTTACAGCTTCACGCACAAGAATTACAGATCACGCACCCAGAGTTTGGCACACCGATGCATTTCCGCTGCGAGCCTGATTTTTAATCCCCTCCTCATCCGGTGGCTCTGTGAGCCACCTCCTATACCCATCACCTTGTTAGGGTTATAGTCCTTCGCGGTCATTCGATTTTCCTACCGCACTTTTTTGCTGTGGGTTTTCTATCTACTAATCATTCGCCCGGGTCCGGGGAAGGAATAGCCATGTCTCTTATCAATGAACTACCCGCCATTTTCGATCATTTTTCCGATGCCCGCCGTCAGGGCTTTCTTACCGTATTAGAACTTAAAGAACAGAATATCCCGCTGGTTGGCACCTACTGTACCTTTATGCCACAGGAGATCGCGCTGGCTGCCGGTGCGGTTGTGGTTTCGCTTTGTTCCACCAGCGATGAAACGATTGAAGAAGCCGAGAAAGATCTGCCACGTAACCTGTGTCCATTAATCAAAAGTAGCTACGGATTTGGCAAAACGGATAAATGCCCGTATTTCTACTTTTCTGATTTAGTGGTGGGAGAGACGACCTGCGACGGCAAGAAAAAAATGTACGAATACATGGCGGAATTTAAGCCTGTACATGTGATGCAACTTCCTAATAGCGCCGATGACGCCGCCTCGCGCGCGCTGTGGCGCAGCGAAATTTTGCGCTTGCAGTCAGCCTTGGAACAACAATTCAACTGCACCATCAGCGAACAAGACTTACGTGCAGCAATTACGCTAAAAAACCGCGAACGGGCCGCCTTGTCGTCGTTCTACCGTCTAGGACAGCTTAATCCGCCCGCGCTCTCTGGTAGCGAAATTCTCAAGGTGGTATATGGCGCAACGTTCAAATTCGATAAAAATACCCTGATAGATGAGCTCAATGCATTAAGCGAAAAAGTACGCAGCGAATACCAACAAGGCAAGCGGTTAGAAGATCGCCCACGCATACTGATCACCGGCTGCCCGATTGGCGGGGCGGCAGAAAAAGTGGTACGAGCAATTGAAGAAAACGGCGGTTGGGTCGTTGGATATGAAAACTGTACCGGTGCTAAAGCTACCGAAATGCAGGTAAGTGAAGAAGGCGATGTCTACGATGCGTTAACCGATAAATATCTCGCCATTGGCTGCTCCTGTATCTCTCCGAATACCCAGCGTTTAACCCTGCTTAGCCAAATGATTGAAGAATATCAGGTAGATGGCGTCATCGACGTGATCCTTCAGGCCTGTCATACCTACGCCGTGGAGTCTTTAGCCATTAAGCGCCATGTTCGCCAACAGCATGATGTTCCTTATATGGCGATAGAAACGGATTACTCCAATTCAGATATAGGCCAGCTCAATACTCGCGTAAGTGCGTTTATCGAAATGCTGTAAGGAGCGCATGTGAGTTTAAGTATTGGTATTGATTCAGGCTCAACGGCGACCAAAGGGATCTTATTGAATAGTGCAAACGGGGGACAGATTCTGCGCCGTTTTCTCGCTCCGACTTCATTTCGTCCACAGGAGGCTATTGAGCAAGCATGGTCACAACTGTGTGAAGGCCTCACCGAGCGCCCGCATCTTACTCTCACTGGCTATGGGCGTGGCTTGATAGATTTTGCCGATAAGCAAGTCACTGAAATCACCTGCCACGGCGTCGGTGCTCGGTTTCTGTGCTCCGAAGCGCGCACCATCATTGATATCGGCGGGCAAGACAGTAAGGTCATTCATCTGGATGAGGAGGGAAAACTGACCGACTTTCTGATGAATGACAAATGTGCGGCTGGGACAGGCCGTTTTCTGGAAGTCATATCACACACCCTTGGCGCACAAATTAACCAGCTTGACGAATTAGTCACAGGCGTTGCTCCGCATGCCATCTCCAGTATGTGTACCGTGTTTGCCGAGTCTGAAGTCATCAGCCTACGTTCGGCGGGTGTCGCACCTGAGTCCATTCTATCGGGCATCGTTTACTCTATGGCGCGCCGCAGCGCCAACTTTATCGGGCGATTAGGCGTACATCCACAGGTGCTGTTTACCGGTGGCGTTAGCCGCTGTAATGCATTTCGTCAGCATCTGAGCGATACGCTCAATACGCCAGTGGCGACGCACTCCGACGCTCAATTTGCGGGAGCGATAGGCGCGGCACTAATGGGGTGCCGTCAGAAAAAGAGGAGGAGTCATGCAGGATGAATTTCTGTTTTTATTCCACAGCACGCTAGGCGTGGTTCGCTTAAAAAAACGGCTTCAGGCTCAGAATCGAGAATTCAAAGTCGCGGATATCCCACGCCAGCTCAGTAGCGGCTGCGGGTTGAGTATTCGGCTGAGCTGTACGGCGACAGAATTGGCACAATGGTGGGTAGACGGAGAAACCTCCGCTATTTTTCGTTGCGCCGAAGGGAGATATGTCCCCGTCTCGCCGCCGTCTTTCGGTCAATGAACGTAAAAAAGCCCGCGAATGCGTAATGCCGTTCGTTTAAGAGATCGAGATTCACGGGTCTAGCACTCCGCGGGGCACTCCGGCGACTTACGCCGCTACGACCCCATCGGGGTGCTCCCCCTAAAATCGAGCTTAAGTAAACAATGCTACGCGAATGCGGGCTCTCTTCAGAAAGGATTACTTGAAACCCTTCTCTTTCTTAATTAAATCGTAAGCAGCCTGAATCTCTTGAGCCTTTTGCTTCGCCATCTCCATCATTTCTGGCGGTAATCCTTTTGCCACCAGCTTATCAGGATGATGTTCGCTCATGAGCTTACGATAGGCGCGTTTAATCGTCGTCGCATCGTCATTGGGCTTAACACCTAAAACTTTGCAAGCATCCGCCAACGTAGGCCCCGTCTGACGCTGGTAACCACCGAATCCGCCCTGCTGCTGATACTGTCCTTGCTGCTGATAGCCACCGCCAAACTGGCGTCCGCCTTCCATCATGCTAAGAAACTGCTCAAACTGAACGCGTGAGAAACCGAGCTCTTCCGCAATCACGTACAAAACTGCACGTTCGTTGGGATGCAACGAACCATCAGCAAACGCGGCCTGTAGCTGGATTTCCAAAAACATGCGGATCAGATCGACACGTCCAAAGCAAATGCTGCGTAACTCGCGCAGTTTTTCCCGCAGTGGAAAATCGCCCTGTTTACCTTCACGAAACGCCTGCTGTGCCGCCGTTCTGGCCGCGCCATGCAGCTGCATTCGCTCCATCAGCGCGCTAGCAAGGTTGATATCCGCCTCAGTCACACGTCCTTTGGACTTCGTGAGATGCCCCATAACCTGAAATGTGGTGCTAAAGAACAGAGCTTGTCGCTGAGCCTGATTAGAAAAATAACCACTGCTTCTTACCTGACGCGATTTATCGATCATATGACCGATAAGTAGCCCTAACACCACACCCCAAAAGCCCGTTCCTGACATTAGACCAAGAACTAATCCGATTAATTTACCCCAATACTGCATATCGTCCTCAATTCATCATGCCGTGGGACATAATTTGCTTTATCATACCTGTCATTTATTCTGACGCCTAACGACAGCAACCAAGAATGCGTCAATTTAACACTAGCGTAACGCTTAGGGGTGATATAGTCTCTGACCGTTCGCTGCTCGACGCCTCTGATGACGGAACTTCTGAAACCGCGTATGAAAAAAAGTATTCCAACACTGGTTGCCACCTTGGTTTGGTCGGCACTCTATAGCCAGAACGCTCTGGCCGATCTCGCTGAGCAATGCCTGCTCGGCGTGCCTATGTATAACAAACCGCTGGTATCCGGCAATCCAAATGATTTACCGGTTCATATTCAGGCCGATAAAAGTGATGCCAACTATCCTGATAATGCGGTGTTCAGCGGCAACGTGAACATCGAACAGGGAAACAGCACACTGACAGCCGATCAGGTTCAGCTGGATCAGAAGTTTCTTAAAGATAAGCCCGATCCGCTGCGTACCGTGACCGCGACTGGTAACGTCAACTATTCAGATAATCAGGTAAAACTGAAAGGCCCGAATGCGTGGTCTAATTTGAATAACAAAGACACCAACGTATGGCAGGGCGACTATCAGTTCGTCGGTCGTCAAGGTCGCGGCACCGCGGACCTGATGAAAACCCGCGCTGAAAACCGCTATACCATTCTGGAGAACGGGACATTTACCTCCTGTTTGCCGGGCGATAACAGCTGGAGCGTCGCCGGTTCTGAAATTATTCAGGACCGTCAGGAAGAAGTCGCTGAAATTTGGAACGCCCGCTTTAAGATTGGCCCAGTGCCCGTGTTCTACAGCCCGTACCTTCAGTTGCCTCTCGGTGATAAGCGTCGCTCAGGTTTCTTGATCCCCGATTTTAAATACTCCAGCACAGACGGCGTTGAGTTCAGCCTGCCGTGGTATTGGAACATCGCGCCACAGGTCGATGCGACCATCACCCCGCACTACATGGAAAACCGTGGTCTGCAATTGCAGAACGAATTCCGTTACTTGACCGTTGCGGGTTCCGGCTTGATGGAGTTGGATTGGTTAAACCAAGATAAACAATATGCCGACGATCGTTTAAATAAGAACAATATTTCCGACGCAGAAAACGATAAAAAGCGTTGGTTGTTCTACTGGCAGCACAGCGGTGTAATGGATCAGGTGTGGCGTTTCAACGTCGACTACACCAAGGTAAGCGATCCTTACTACTTTAACGATCTGGATTCGACTCACGGTTCCAGCACCGACGGTTATGCCACGCAGAAATTCAGCTTGGGATACGCCGAGCAAAACTGGAATGCGACCCTATCAACCACGCAGTTCCAAGTCTTTGCGGACGCGGGTAACTCGAACTCATATCGTGCTGAGCCGCAGTTAGACCTGAACTATTACAAAAATGACATCGGTCCCTTCGACCTGCATATGTATGGTCAGGCGGTTAAATTCACCAATGAAAGCGATAATCAGCCAGAGGCCGATCGTTATCACTTTGAACCAACGATAGATCTTCCTTGGTCTAACGGTTGGGCAAGCGTGAATACTGAAACCAAACTGTTAGCAACTCACTATCAGCAAACAGTACCAGACAGTTATTACACCACTAACCGTTCAGCGGCTCATCTGGCTGATTCTGTTAACCGAGTGATGCCTGAGTTTAAAGTTGACAGCAAAGTCACCTTTGACCGTGATATGGACTGGGCTCAAGGCTATACCCAGACGCTGGAACCGCGCGCTCAGTACTTGTATATCCCTTATCGTGATCAAAGTGATATCGGCGTTTACGACTCTACGCTGCTACAGATGGACTATACCGGTCTGTTCCGTGACCGTATCTATAGCGGTCTGGACCGTATTGCTTCGGCAAACCAGATGTCTACCGGTCTGACAACCCGTATCTATGATGACGCATTGGTTGAACGGTTTAACGCTTCTTTGGGTCAAATCTACTACTTCGAACGTTCACGTACCGGTGATGAAACGCTGTCGACTGACAAAGATAAAGATACCGGCAGTCTGGTTTGGGCAGGCGATTCCTATTGGAAAATTACCGACCATTGGGGCATCCGTGGCGGCTTGCAGTATGACACCCGTTTAAACAGCGTCGCGCTAGGCGATGCAATAATGGAATATCGTAAAGATGCCGAAACGATGATCCAGTTAAACTATCGTTATGCTAGCCCTGAATACGTGACCGCAATGATCCCACGTTATGCAAGTAACGATCTGTATAACCAAGGGATCAGCCAAGTGGGTACTATCGGCAGTATTCCTATTGCAGACCGTTGGGCGCTGGTTGCCGCTTACTATTACGACACCAATGCTAACCAGACCGCGGATTCTCTGGTTGGTCTTCAGTACAACACCTGCTGTTGGTCTGTCGGCGTGAACTATGAACGTAAAATTACCTCATGGGATTCCACCGCCTCTCAACCAAACAGTAAGTATGACAACAAGTTCTCGTTCACCTTCGCACTTCGCGGACTGGGAACCAACTACAGCTTGGGTACCGCCGATATGCTGCAGAAAGGTATTCTGCCTTATCAGAGAGCTTTCTAACATTTTGAGATTTTTGTGGTCTAATCGTTGCCTAGTTGCATCTTGATTAGTAAAAGCAGAGTTTTGACATTAACCCGCAGTCATGCGGATTGGACAAATGGAAAAGGTATGAAGAACTGGAGAACGCTGATCCTCGGTGTGGCATTCTGTGCCAACACTGCGTTTGCAGCCCCTCAAGTCGTTGATAAAGTAGCGGCCGTGGTTGATAACGGTGTGGTGCTGGAAAGTGACGTCGATGGTCTGATGCAGTCCGTAAAACTGAACGCGCGTGAAGCCGGTCAGCAATTACCTGATGATGCAACCTTACGTCACCAGATCCTTGAGCGTCTGATTATGGATAACATCCAGTTGCAGATGGCGAAAAAGATGGGCATTGATATCAACGATGCCGATGTTGATCGCGCTATCGGCAATATTGCTCAGCAAAATCATATGTCACTGGATCAGATGCGTAGCCGTTTGGCCGCCGATGGGATTAACTACAAAACCTACCGCGACCAAATTCGCAAAGAAATGCTGATTTCAGAAGTACGTAACAACGAAGTTCGCCGTCGTGTCACCATCCTGCCTCAGGAAGTTGAAGCGCTGGCAAAACAAGTTGGCGCACAGAATGGTGCGGATACCGAACTTAACCTCAGCCACATTCTCATCGCACTGCCAGAGAACCCATCTCAGCAACAGGTTGATGATGCAGAGCAACAAGCTCGTCAGTTGGTTGACCAACTGAACAAAGGTGCTGATTTTGGCAAAATGGCCGTCAGCTACTCCGCTGACTCTCAGGCGCTGAAAGGTGGCCAAATGGGTTGGGGTAAAATTCAGGAGTTGCCATCCCTGTTTGCGGCTGCACTGCAAACGGCTAAAAAAGGCGACATCATTGGCCCAATCCGTTCAGGTGTTGGCTTCCATATCCTGAAAGTTAATGATCTCCGCGGCGGTCAGGGAAATGTGTCTGTCACCGAAGTTCATGCTCGCCATATCTTGCTGCGCCCATCGCCGGTTATGACCGACGATCAGGCTCGTGCAAAACTGCAAGAAATTGCTCAGCAAATCAAAAGTAAGCAAATTACCTTTGATGAAGCTGCTCGTGCGGTTTCTCAAGATCCAGGTTCAGCATTGAAAGGGGGTGACTTAGGTTGGGCAGTGCCAACCATGTACGATCCGGCTTTCCGCGACGCCTTAATGAAACTGCAGAAAGGCGAACTGAGCGCACCGGTTCACTCCTCCTTCGGCTGGCATTTGATCCAACTTCTGGATACTCGCCAAGTTGACCGCACCGATGATGCACAAAAAGATCGTGCATACCGTATGCTGTTCAACCGTAAATTTGCTGAAGAAGCGCAAACCTGGATGCAGGAAGAACGCGCCAGCGCCTACGTAAAAATTATTGATGGTAGCAATGCCCAGTAATAGTTCACATGACACGTTTCGTGTCGTCATAACCCCCGGCGAACCCGCCGGGGTCGGGCCGGATCTGGTTATCGCTCTCGCTCAACAGGCATGGCCTGCGGAGCTTGTAGTGTGCGCCGATCCGGCCTTGTTGCTTGAACGCGCCCAATGGTTAAAGTTGCCATTAACGTTGCGCGAATATCAGCCTCATGAACCTGCACGCCCACAAGATGCAAATACACTGACGATTTTACCAATCGCGCTACACAGCCAAGCTGTCGCGGGTCAGTTAGATGTCAATAACGGTACTTACGTTGTCGACACTCTGGCGCGTGCGTGCGATGGCTGTCTCAGCGGTGAGTTTGCCGCCTTAATCACTGGGCCAGTACACAAAGGCATTATTAATGATGCCGGAGTGCCATTTACCGGACATACCGAATTCTTTGCCGATCGCAGCCACTGCGCACGCGTGGTGATGATGCTGGCGACCGAAGAACTGCGTGTCGCCCTAGCCACGACGCACCTTCCTCTGTTGGAGGTTCCCGCAGCGATCACGGCGCAAACGCTCGATGAAGTCATCACTATTCTTAATCACGATTTACGCACCAAGTTTGGCATTCGTGAACCGCAAATCTATGTCTGTGGCCTTAATCCACACGCAGGTGAAGGCGGCCATATGGGGCGTGAAGAGATCGATGTGATTATTCCGACGCTAGAATCGTTGCGTCAAAAAGGTCTTCATCTCATTGGGCCTTTACCTGCAGATACACTTTTCCAGCCTAAATATTTGGCGCACGCCGATGCGGTTTTGGCGATGTATCACGATCAGGGCTTACCGGTGTTAAAATACCAAGGCTTCGGCCGCGCTGTGAATATTACTCTGGGGTTGCCGTTTATACGCACCTCTGTCGATCACGGCACCGCGCTGGATCTGGCTGCTACTGGCCTCGCTGATGTTGGTAGTTTCAGAACAGCATTAAATCTCGCTATTAAAATGATAAATAACAGTAATGAATAACAGAGTTCACCAAGGCCATCTGGCTCGTAAACGTTTCGGACAAAACTTCCTTACCGATCAATATGTGATCGATAGCATTGTGTCCGCTATTCATCCAATGCCAGGTCAGGCAGTGGTGGAAATCGGCCCGGGATTGGGCGCATTGACCGAACCTGTTGCCGATCGCATGGATAAAATGACGGTCATCGAGCTTGACCGCGATTTGGCGGCTCGACTGGCGACTCACCCATTCATCAGCAGTAAATTAAACATTCGCCAGCAAGATGCGATGACCGTTGATTTTGGCGAGCTGTCTCAAGAACTCGGCCAGCCGCTGCGCGTATTTGGTAATTTACCCTATAACATCTCAACCCCTTTGATGTTCCACCTCTTCACCTATACTGGTGCTATCAGCGACATGCATTTCATGTTGCAAAAAGAGGTAGTGAACCGTCTGGTTGCTGGCCCAAACAGCAAGGCCTATGGTCGTTTGACCGTCATGGCACAATACTATTGTCAGGTCATTCCTGTATTGGAAGTGCCGCCAACAGCATTCCGTCCAGCGCCAAAAGTTGACTCGGCCGTGGTTCGGCTGATCCCACACGCGACCATTCCGCATCCGGTCAAAGATATCCGTGTGCTCAGCCGTATTACCACTGAAGCATTTAATCAGCGCCGCAAGACCGTGCGTAATAGCTTAGGTCACCTGTTCACACCAGAGCAATTGACCGAGTTGGGGATCGATCCAGCCCAGCGCGCAGAGAACATCTCTGTTGAAAACTATTGCAAGCTCGCCAACTGGCTATGCGAAAAATCGCCAGAATAGTGGGTGTAATGCCCTTTTCGTTTAATCGATGAGGGTATAGGTCTCGCTGACAACGTCATAACGGGAGCCGTACATTATGATTGATTCACCTCGTGTGTGTGTTCAGGTACAAAGTGCCTATGCCGAAACCCAATCACTTCCAGATGAAGAGCGTTTTGTTTTTGCATATACCATCACCATCAGGAATCTAGGACGATTCAATGTGCAGCTCCTGCGGCGTTACTGGCTGATTACCAATGGTAACGGACGTCAGACGGAAGTTCAGGGCGAAGGCGTCATCGGTGAACAGCCACTGATTTTGCCCAACAATGAGTTCCAATACACCAGCGGTGCCATTATTGAAACGCCTTGCGGCACAATGGAAGGTCATTATGAAATGATTGACCATCAGGGTCAGGAGTTCCGTATTGCGATTCCCGTATTTCGTTTAGCAATCCCAACTCTAATTAACTAGTTGTATATTCACAAAATATTTTGAGTTGCGACAGAGCAGCAAGTAAGAAGGGTTTGAATGTCTACATTATTGATTGGCGATGTCCACGGTTGCTACGCAGAGCTACGGGCGCTATTGGAACAAGCTGATTTTGATCCTGCTAAGGATACGCTGTGGTTAACCGGGGACTTAGTCGCCCGCGGCCCTGACTCCCTAGAGGTTCTGCGCTACGTACAGTCATTAGGCGACAGCGTTCGCATGGTGTTGGGCAACCATGATTTACACCTTTTAGCGGTCTACGCAGGCATCAGCCGTAATAAGCCCAAAGATCAAATTACTCCGCTGCTGGATGCCCCTGATGCAGATAGCCTGATCAATTGGTTACGCCGTCAGCCCATCCTGCAGGTTGATGATAAGCTAAAACTGGTGATGGCCCATGCGGGTATCAGCCCCCAGTGGGATATTGCTACCGCACAGCTATGCGCCCGTGAAGTTGAAGCCGTACTCAGCAGTGACAGCTATCCGTTATTTTTAAATGCCATGTACGGTGATATGCCCAACAGCTGGATTGACGGTTTAACCGGACTTCAGCGCCTGCGCTTTTCTACCAATGCGCTGACCCGCATGCGCTATTGTTTCCCTGGCGGTGAACTGGACATGATCTGCAAAGATGCGCCAGGTGAAGCGCCGTCCCCTCTTAAACCATGGTTTGATTTGCCCAGCAAAGTGCTGGATGCCGGATACTCCATTGCTTTCGGTCACTGGGCATCATTGCAGGGTAAAGGGACACCATCGCAGGTTTATGCTCTCGATACGGGCTGCTGCTGGGGGGGAGAGCTAACGATGTTACGTTGGGATGACAAACAATATTTCACCCAGCCGTCTCTGCGGCCTAAAGAGATTGAGCAATAAAATTTCGCCGTGCTGAAGGATCAGCAATCAGTTAAGTTAATGTATGCCCAATTAACCCTTGGGCAATTCCTCCCTTAATCAATCCCGCTGCCGCAAAATAACACCCTTCAACGCAGATATTTTCACCGCCCCCAGCAGTAAGTATAAATTAATTCAATATTCACTTTCCCTAAATAAATATTTTGGAACATAAAAGAGCACACCTATCCTATTAATTATTCTCTTTTTTTTGACAACATATTTAGCCAGGCAATTTATTGAATTAAGTAAAACACTTGACTCCCCTCTTTATTTCCACATCTCGATTTCGGTCTACTTTTGGACTCTTTTCAAAAATAAAAAAAGGAATATATTGCACTCAGGAATGAGGACATATTCCGACTCATCATTTAATTACTGAGCCAATCTTTATTAAATATCGAGACAGCGGTGATTTAGATGTCACCATCAAAGAAGAAGATGGTAGCGAACTACATTTTGTACAGCCCTATTCAGCGGTACCCATTTTACAACGCGAAGGACACTTAAAAGACAGCATCATCGCTGGGGACCGTCATCGGTGTCACAACGGTTGCCTATACCGTTAAATAATTTTTATCCATTCATTAGGTTACGAATTACCATGAAAAATAGACTTTGGAAATCAACGAGTGGGTTATTTTTACTCGCCGCGCTCTCATCAACAGCGAGTGCTGCCGGTGATCAGACCGCCGTGATGGTGACAGCAAACGTCGTGGCCTCCCCCTGTGTGGTTCTATCGCCTAACCTCACCATTCCCTTGGGAAATATTGAAGCGTCGACGCTAGAAAGCGCCAATGTTTATACTGCATGGTCAGAGATGACGTCGACGGCAACGATAAAATTAGCCAATTGCCCTGCAGGAACCACGGAAGTTTTGATGACGTTTACTGGCCCCCCCGATCCCAACGGTGGCGCTGGTAGCTTCTTAAATATGGATACAGGAACGGGAGCAGCCACAAACGTGAGCGTGCAATTGAAACCCAGTGGCAGCACCGACCCAATAAGAAATAATGAGGTGATAGATATACCTATTGAAACCGGCGCCGCATTAATACCGCTGTCGGCACGCCTGTATACAAAATCTGGCGGCGTCACACCGGGCAGAGTGTCTTCAGTTATCAACGTGGCCTTTTCCTACAAATAAGCTAGCACAAGGACGATAGTATGTTTAACAGGGCTTGCTCTCAGTGGCTAACGCTATTTTTCCCGCTGGCATTATCCGAATGTGGATATACCGAAGAACCTTCTATTCAGGGGGATAATGCTGAGGTTAATATTTCTGCAACCATAACGGAATCGGTCTCTACTGTTATCAATCCTTCTAGCGACACTAACAGCGTTCATTTAGGAAAAATGCGCTCTGCAGATATGCATGACGCCGGCAGCGCTGGTCAGTCGATGCCATTTTACATTGAGCGAGTTAATTGTCCTACGCTGCAAATACACAAAATGTGGCTATTGAGCTGAGTGACATGCTGCCACATACGCCTTAAAACCCGAATGATCACGCCAAAAGGCAACGCACAAGTGGGCGCTGTTTCTGGGCTCGTTGAATTGTCATTGACTTATCAATAAAGAACTAATCTGAGAAAATATATCAATATTCTTTAGGGAATTTACGAATAATGCTAATTAACTTTCCATTTTCAATATTGATGTAAAGACCTTGCCGTAAATTAGCGAGTATTTTCATAATCCCGCTACGTGCCAGATGGCTACGTGCAAGAATAAAATTTAGCACGCTGATATGAGCCCGTTTATCGGCGGGAATTTTTTCAAGTTCAAAAAGCAATGCACAAACAATTTCGTAGGCTGATTTATTAATGAGTAAGTTATTTCGATAAGCCTGATAGTCATTAAAATAAATTTGATAAGCCAACAGGTCTTCTAGGAGACCGTGCTGCGCCACCAGTTCAATGGCTCGCGTTAGCGGCAATGTTTCTAGTTTGCTGTCGGGATTAGATTGAAATGTATACATATCATAACGATAAGCCGAGCCCTGCATACCGAAGATTGCGGGAGCAGCCGCGGTAGCGAAAAGGAGTTCATCAGAAGTGCGATACGCATCAACTAAGCCTTCTACGACGAGAAGAACGTGTAATTCGCCCGATGGGTTATGCAACCTGACGATGCAATCCTCGTTTTCAAAAACAAGTGGGACTGACTCTGTGCGAAAGAGCGACATCAGCCTACTGATTGCCTTAAGAGGCTTAGCCATCGGTTGAACTGAGGAGCCAACCGTCATATTAGTCTCAAACTCACGCATTATGTTTTCACCACATGATGTATAGGATTGTACACACGAAATTATAGCATAGCCGTTTTTGTCTATTGCTTACGCACCTGCATATCAGGTTATTTTACGCTGAGATAATAAATGACGTTCAGAGGACATTATGAATTCTAAGGATAAAAACACCAACAAAAAGTTAGACCTTAACCTTTTACCTATTTTTATTGAGATATTTATTCATCAAAGTATCACTAAGGCAGGTATAACGCTCGGCATTTCAACCACCGCGGTATCTAATGCTTTAGCTAAACTTAAGTATCACTTTGGTGATCCGCTTTTCCTAAGAGATGGATTGGTTCTATCGCCGACAAAAACAGCCCAAGAACTGTTTATATCATTACAGGATGACGTTGATAAGTTAGTTAACAACGTGAATTCATTTGGTCAAAACGATTATTTTAATAAAATAGCGATTCATTGCTCCCCCTATATCTCTGTTCGGCTGCTGCCAAAGGTGTCGAATGCCATATGGGCGAAAAATCCCAGTTGCGAAATAATTCATAGAAGCAATTTTTCTGACGCTAAAAATAACATCCACGGCGTTAGGCTGCGGATGAACGATCTGTTTTTTGCGCTTAAACCTAACTCTAGCCGATCGATGATTTGCGTTCCCGTTTTAGACGAGCCTATGTATTTGTTTTGTTCCCAGCAGCATCCAAGAATGGACAAGCTTATCAACAAGGATTTCAGCGCTGAGACATTTGTCACTTTTGAAACGCCAGATGACAAATTTACTCAGCAACACGTAGCAATTCGGCAAGCGCTTGGTGAAAATATAACATTATTAAAGAGCGATTCTTACTTTGCATTGCTGTCGATTATCGAAAACTCGGACAAACTGGGTGTCATGCCCCAATGGTTATATGAGAAATTTTCACCTTCGTTCAATGTCACCGCGCTTGATCAAGGAAAAAAGATGCCGTCAATATCCATACATTTAATCTATGACAAATCATCCCCAATCTCGAGTATTGCGGGTGATATTATTTCTGTTTTATCCGCCCAATGATGCATCGCATGAGTTTAAGATAGTGGGGAGCTGCGCCTCCCCTCGCTATATAGAATATTTTTTCTAAAAAACAGGTTTAAAGCTTTCGCTAATACATTCAGATACGCATTCTTTTACAGGCTGAATGTGTAAAGCATAAATTAATTCAATATTAAGTGGATTTAACGAATTAATTACCCATGCAACAAGCGCTGAAAAATGACGTTGATTTTATTGATTTTTTTAAATGCGGATTTATTTTTTCTATTTATAAATTAATCAACAATTCATTTCGCCTTGTTGTTTCACCCAAAATAACAACAGTCTATTTTTGGACTCTTTGCAAAAGAAAAAAAAGGAATAACATATGGCCCAGTTACGAAAGAAGTCGATTAGTTATTTAATATCTGAGCCAAATCACGCTTAGCATTTACCGAGTCAATTAATTCAATTTGAGTTAATCGTGAATGTCGCTCTTTCTGCTCTGTTCGGTCAACGAACTCAGTCTTAGGAAATGATTAGGCTTGATATTAGTCCCGTGTTGTTTAATGCAACAAAATAAAATCGTCCAAATGATTGGACTTTCAGTATAGGTTATAAGGAAATTTTTATGTCATTCAAGAAAACTACATTTTGCTTAGCATTGTCTTTAGCTGGTTTGGCATCTGCATCCGTAATGGCTGCCGATGGTACTGTCAATTTTAAAGGTAAGATTTCAGATGCGCCGTGTAGCGTTTCTATTCCTTCATCAAATCAGGTTGTTGATTTAGGTACAGTGCCTGCCGCTGACCTGAACGCATCAGGGCTGAAATCGACAGCTAAGAACTTCCAAATTGATTTGCTGAATTGTTCCGCTGCGGCTAAATCAGTCACGGTAACATTTGGTGGATCAAGTCCTGCTGGAAAAGATGCCTTGTTTAACATTTCATCTCCAGATGGCACCGCTGCCGGCACTGTGGCCACGAATGTGGGTATTGAAGTCGCCGATTCAAAAGGCGTGGATATTAAACCTAACGTAGCATCAAGCTCTATCACGTTAACGCCAAGTATCGCATCACAATCGCTTTATTTCACAGCTAACTATCAAGCCTATGGCGTTGCAACCACCGGTGATGCTAACGCAACCAGTGATTTTACGCTGACTTACCAATAATGGTAATACCCCCCTTCTTCATTATCTAACGGATGAAGAAACCAAGTCTGAGTGTTATTCGCTAATGTTGCTCTTTATATAGCGACATTAACCGAGTTCACTCAGGCTTTTAACACTAAAAAAGGTCATCTTTATGTACGGTAAATTAATTATTTCTTCACTTGCATTATTAATAGCCTCTCAGTCAGCTTTCGCTGCGGGTTCTGGCGGTATTGTATTAGGCGCAACAAGAGTAGTTTATGACGCCAATAATAAAGAAGCCTCAATAACGATAAATAATAAAAATAGCGACCAGTATTTTCTGGTTCAATCGTGGATTGATGATGAAAATGGGAATAAAAAAGTTCCATTTGCCATCACCCCCCCGCTGTTTCGTTTAGACGCTGAAAAAGAAAACATGATGCGTATTTTGAAAACCGCTGGCGACCTGCCTAGCGATCGCGAATCTGTTTTTTATATCAATGTGAAAGCTATTCCGCCAGTCCCTGAAAACACAAACGCCCAGAACACGCTCCAGCTCGCGATCAAAACGCGGATCAAAATGTTCTATCGCCCTAAAGGTCTGACGGGCAATCCTGCAGAATCAGGCAAGCAGCTGCAGTGGAGCCACCAAGGCAACGATCTCGTGGTGAAAAACCCGACCAATTATTCCGTGAGTTTTAATGAAATTAACCTCTCAGGCAAAGCGCTTAAAGATATCAACATGGTCTTGCCAAAATCAGAGACACACTACGCTTGGCCTGCCGGAGCAGGAAATAACGTCACCTTTGCTTTTATTAATGACTACGGCGGCGTATCTGAACTTATTAGTGCAACCGCTAATTAATCACTTAATTGATAAATATCTATTTCCTTTTATTAGAGAACACCATGATGCTGTTAAAAATATCTAAAAAGAGTCATTCGGCACCATCGCACTCTTTGCACAAGGAAAGTTATAGATATTTTTCGCTAAGTGCACTGACGCTTCTGATCATGTCCGCCAACGGCTACGCTGCCGGTGGCTTTGACCCCGCATTTCTAGAGCAAATAGACTCTAGCAATGAAGTCACCGATCTCTCTACCTACGCGTTGCCAGAAGGCGGTCAGATACCGGGTAAATATGTCGTCGATATTTATCTTAACAAGAACCCCGTAGATCATCGTGAAGTGACCTTTATTGCGTATAAAGGGCCTAACGCCAATGATAAGACGGGGCTCATTCCTTGCTTTACCGAAGAAGAGCTAAAAGACTACGGTATCAAAACCGATGCGGCTCTTGCCATGATAAAAAAAGGCACGGATTCCCCGATGCCTGCCGCCACGAAAGACAATACGGATACCGCAACTCAGCCGGCCGATAGTGCAAAGTGCAATTTATTACTGCAAGCGATCCCCTCCGCTAAGACGAATTTTGACTTTTCGAATCAACGTTTAAATATTAGCGTACCGCAGTTATTAGTTTCGAATTCAGCGCGCGGGTATGTCGATCCCTCTATGTGGGATGACGGTATCCCTGCCCTGCTGCTGAATTATAATTTCACCGGTGCCAACGACAGCGACGATCAGAGTAATTACTATCTCAACCTGCGCAGCGGTTTGAACTTGGGCGCTTGGCGCCTGCGTAACTACTCCACTTGGAACGACAACAACGGTGTTCGTCAGTTTACCAACGTCAATACCTATGTGCAGCGCTCCATTGCCGCGTTAAAAGCGGGTTTAACCCTAGGTGATAGCTACTCTGGCTCTGATGTTTTTGACAGCGTTCAGTTCCGAGGCGTTCAGCTCGCCTCCGATGACGACATGGTTCCCGATAGCCAGAAAAACTTTGCTCCGGTGATCCGCGGCATTGCGAAAACCAATGCCCAAGTGACCGTTGAGCAAAACGGTTATATGGTTTACCAAAGCTATGTCACGCCTGGCGCATTTGAGATTACCGATCTCTATCCAAGCTCCGATGGCGGCGATTTAACCGTTAAAATCAAAGAAGAAGATGGCAGCACGCAGACCTTTATCCAGCCCTATTCCTCTGTCCCTATTTTACAGCGCGAAGGCCACACCAAATTTAGCCTGACGGCGGGTCAATACCGTAACGGCTACGGTTCTGATAAACCGGATTTTGCTCAATTCACGCTGATTCACGGTTTTAGCAAAGGCATCACGCTGTATGGCGGTATGCAGGCAACAGAGAATTATACCGCGGCGGCGCTCGGCTACGGGCAAAACTTAGGCTCTTTCGGGGCAATTTCCGTTGACGTCACGCAGGCTCGCACTCAGCTTCCAGATACTAATTCATCGCAGGGTCAGTCATATCGCTTCTTATATGCAAAAACCTTTGCCGAGACCGATACCGACCTCCGCTTAGTCGGTTACCGCTATTCCACTAGCGGCTTTTACAGCCTTGATGACTCCGTCATATTGAATGACCAGAATAATGACTATACCGATTACAATATTCGCACCCACAAACGCAGCCGTATTGAAAGTTCGCTTAACCAGCAGCTAGGGGAAGACGCGGGTTCTCTCTATGTTTCGGCTAGCATGCAAGACTACTACGATGACAGCAGCAAAGAACAAACGCTGCAGGCAGGCTACAGCAATACCTGGGATGGCATCAGCTATAACATTGCCTATTCAGATAACTACATCAGCAACGAAGATCAAAAGCACGATAAGCAGATATCTTTCTCCGTATCAATCCAGCTCGATCGCTGGGTGAAATCAGCATGGGCTAACTACAGCGTTAACCATGGCTCAGATGGTCGAGTACAGCAAATGGCGGGCGTCAGTGGCACCTTGCTTGATGATAACAATCTGAGCTACAGCGTTTCCGAAAGCTATGCCAATCAGGGTGAAGGCGACAGCGGTAACGCTAACCTGAATTATCAAGGCCAGTACGGTAACAGCAACGTTGGCTACAGCTACAGCAAAGACACTCGTCGAGTGAACTACGGTGTACAGGGCGGCATCGTTGCGCACAGCGAAGGAATTACGCTTTCACAGCCGCTGGGTGAAACCGTGGCACTGGTGTCGGCATCGGGAGCCGATAACACCAAAATACTGAACAACATCGGGGTTAAAACCGATTTACGTGGTTATGCGGTTGTGCCGTATATCAGCCCGTATCGCCGTACCCGCGTCAGCCTCGATACCACCAGCTTAGGCGATAAAGTGGAAATAGAGGAAAGCGCCAAAGACGTCATCCCAACCCGCGGAGCGGTGGTGAGAGCGCGTTTCAATGCCCACGTCGGCTATCGCGTCATGATGACCTTGACCCGCTCGGACGGCAAATCGCTACCGTTTGGCGCCACCGTTGCGCTGATAGATGAAAGTGCAGATAAAGCCGGCAACGACAATGCCAACGCGGGCATCGTCGGTGAGCAGGGTGTGACCTATTTAAGTGGTTTGCCAGAAAAAGGTTCCCTGATTGCCCAATGGGGTAAAGGGGTTAATCAACAGTGCAAAATTAACTATCAACTTAGCCAGCAGGATCTAGAAAATTCGATATTAACCGCTGCGGCTACATGCCAGCCTGGCGAGGTGAAATAATATGTGGAATATTTCCGTTTTGAAAAAAATACGTTTTAATTACGCCAGTATTTTATTATTGCCCGTAATTTTATTTTGCAATACATCGTTTGCGGATTGCCAAACCAATGTTCCTATTGAGCTACCTGGCACAACCAAAACAATTTATGTTTCTAGGGATTACACTGACCCGGTAATGCGTGGCAATTATGTATTATCGACTCTTAATGTCACCTTTACTTGTCAATATAACGACGAAGCGCCCACCGCTACATTAAACGCCAACCCGAGCGGGTCGTTTGATCCTAGTAGTCCTTTTGGTCCAGACTTTCAGGGGAATACCGCGGTGTCATTAACCGGGGGTGGGTTAGGCATTGAAGTCTATGAAACGCCAGAAGGACGTTCGCCAGTCTGGTTTTCGAATTTTTTGAATCGACCTAACGCGGGGTTCCCTGCCTCTCAACGTTTCAACGCGGAGTTTGGCGTTGACCTGGTTTCTCTTAATAATGGCAGCGCAGTGACTGCTGGGGCTCATTCTTTTTCCGGTCAGGTGGGTACTCTCTATTTTAGGCAAACCGCTCAAAGCATCCCCGTTATCATGGGGGCTTTCAACCTGAATGTTATTTTCACCAGTTGCCAGTTAAATGCGAGTGAGGCCAACCTGAGCTGGATCAACCTCTCTTCGGCAGACATTATCAGCGGTGTCGTACCCCCTCAAGAAGCTCGCGTGGGCGCAGACTGTGGGGACGTTCCAACTCCCGTTGCAATTACATTCTCATCCAGCCGTGGTTATGTCAACGCAGCTCAGGGTATTGTCAAAACGGATAGCGATGGCAGTAACAATTTGGGGCTACAGCTGAGTTGGGTTAGTACGGGTCAGCCCATCAATATGAACGAAACAGTGCACGACACCATCAAAGCTCAACAGTTTGACGTATCGGCTAAGCCTGTGGCTATCAACTCTGGCGCCCCCGTTAAGTCAGGGGATTATAACGGCACCGTCACGATGATGTTTTCTTATCGCTAAGGCCAGGAATTTAAAATGAAAAAATTACTGTCTTACGGAATGTCATTCTCGTTATTCCTGCTGGCAATGCAATCCGGTATAGCTTCAGATGTGAATAACTTCACCATTAATTATTCCATTGGTGTACGGCCTGCTACGTGCGAAGTTCACACCAGCAACGTGGATATTGTATTTGAAGATGCGATTGGGGCCAATATGCTGGAAACACTCGGTAATATGACAGAGTGGAATAGCGGACACAGCATTGAACTGACAAACTGTGAACCCGGCTTAAAAATATATATGAGGATGGCAGGCACACCAGACCAAGATATTCAGTTTTATAAAAATGAAGGCACGGCAAATAATATTATGATTGAACTGTCTGGCGATGATAAAAACATCAGTTACCAGAATAGTTCAGTGCAGGCTTTCCAGCTACAACCCCAGCAAACCGCTATTTCAATTCCATTGAAAGCGCGGTTGTTAAATAACGGAAATGGTGCTGCAACACCAGGCACCGTTAGAGCGGTAGTGACAGCGACCTTTAGTTACAACTAATTCGTTACAAGCATCGCTCATTAAAACTGAGCGTTTACACACTCTATTACCGGAAATAAAAAGGACTTATCATGCAATATAAAAAATTATCTCTCCTGAGCACATTCGCTGTGGTAGGAATGATTTCAGCAGTCAATGCTCAGGCGGCGGCTGATACCACCATTAATATTACGGCAACCGTCACCGCAACGCCGTGCACGGTGAAAGCGCCGAGCACAATCAATATTGGATTTACCCTAGACGCCAGTGAAGTGGCTACGGCAGGCGTAGATTCGATAGCATCTGGTACTGCAAATATTGATCTGTCTGGCTGCCCGTCTACCACGACAAGCATTGATGCCAAATTTAGTGGCCCGTCTGTTGCAGGCGACACCAGTGGCTTCGGCATGAAAGATTCAGGCGGTACCATCGTGACAACGGGCAGTATTCGCCTAGCAAATGCTGATACCAGCGCCGTGATCAGCAATACTGCTAACACCTATACGGTAACACCGTCTGGCGGCGCAGCGACATTTAAATTGAAAGCCTATATGCACTCTATTGCAGGAGGCGTCAAGCCGGGTGTTTACACCACGCCGATTGAGGTTACCTACGCATACCATTGATATTATAAGCAGGTAAATTATGCGCATCTTTAATAGCAGATTGCAGATTTCTGCATATTGCATCACTGCCACATTACTGCTTCACGCGATGCCTTGCATGGCGGATGCAGATACAAATTTGGCGGTGAACGCAACAGTGACTGCCTCTCCTTGCGCACTGGTGGCAACGCCTGAGGTTGACTTGGGAGCTTACACTTCGTCAAATTTAACCACCGCAGGTAGCACGACGACCTGGGTGCCATTTAAAGTTGACCTAGAAAAATGCCCATCCACCAGCACCACGGTGACGTTAACGTTGGGTGGGACAACCGATCCTGTTTATACTCAGTATTATAAAAATACCGGCACCAGTACGAATGTGGTTATCGATGTCGTTAATGATGCGGATGGAAAAGCGCTTAATCCAGGCACTTCAACCAAAATCAATATCGACCCTAAAACGCACACCGCATCTTTCCCTATGAAGGCGCAGATGGTTTCTCCTCAGGGGGGGGCAACGTCAGGCACGGTCACAGGGCAAATGGAGTTAACATTTTTTTATGGGTAGTCAAAGCAGCATCTGCAATATACCAGATGCTGCTTTAACAATGATTATTGTTTGAAAGATAATCATCTTAAAAATTCATCGAGAAAAGTGAGATAGGAAATTCATTCAGCAGATATTAACGTTTTTATCTGCCTAAAAATTATATTCAACAGGATTGAATGTGAGTACAGAATGGACGAAAAAAAATTAGACCTAAATCTCTTACCTATTTTTATTGAAATATATATACATCAAAGTATAACTAAAGCAGGTATTACCCTTGGTCTTTCAACCACGGCCGTCTCTAATGCATTAACCAAACTGAAAAGTCATTTTGGCGATCCGCTCTTTTTAAGAGAGGGACTAAATCTGGCACCGACAAAAATAGCTCATGAACTATTTAGCTATTTGCAAGATGACGTTGATAAATTAGTCAGAAACGTGAATTCATTTGGCAAAATCAACAATTTCAGCCAAATATCAGTCCATTGCTCACCTTATATCTCTACGCGATTACTTGCCGATGTGTCTAATATTATCTGGCAAAAAAACCCTGACTGCGAAATAATTCATCGAAGCAATTTCTCAGATACCAAAAACAATATTCAGGGTGTCAGACTGCGGATGAACGATCTGTTTTTCGACCTTAAGCCGAATCTAAGTCGTTCAATGATCAATACTGCTGTCTTAGACGATCCATTATGCCTTTTCTGTTCTAAGCAGCATCCAAGAATTAATCAACTTTTATGCGGCGATGTTAGCCATGAAACGTTCATTGCTTTCGAAACGCCTGATGAAAAATTCAACCCACAGAAATTTCATATCAGAAAGACTTTCGGGGAAAGATTGACGTTGCTAAAGAGCGACTCCTGCTTTGCCCTTCTGTCTATTATTGAGGACTCTGATAAAGTGGGTGTATTACCCAAATGGCTATATGGGAAATTTTCGCAGTCTTTCGATGTCGCAATGATTGATTCGAGTAATCAATTACCCTCTGCATCTATATATATGATTTATAATAAATCGAATGGAATGTCAGATATTGCGGAAAGCATTGTCAGCCATCTATCACCAACGCGAATCGCTGCGCCAGTTGCGTTAAAAAACGTGAATTAACATAATCTTATTCAGCTATTTTAAATACCCTTCAGCCTTGAAGGGTATTTAATCGCATAGGTCATGCGTGATTAGCGCTTATGTAAAATCTCAAAGCAATAGCCGTGCGAGTTAGCGCTGTCTGCATCATGAAACTCGCTAAATGTGGTTTCCCATTCATCTGGCTCGTAATCAGGGAAGTAGGTATCACCTCCCACTTCAGCATCAACATGCGTCAGGTACATGCGTTGGGCTAACGGCAGGAATTGAGAATAAATGCTGCCACCACCAATCACCATCACCTCTTCCACATCGCCCGCAGCGGCAATAGCAGCCTCAGGTGAAACCACCCACGTCACGCGATCGTCAGTACCTGCTTGGCTACTCAATACAATGTTGTGACGTCCAGGTAAAGGACGGCCAATAGATTCAAATGTTTTACGCCCCATAATAACCGGTTTATCCAGCGTATTACGTTTAAACCACGCGAGATCAGCCGGTAAATGCCACGGCATCGCGTTTTCCATACCAATAACACGATCTGCCGCAAGCGCAGCAATCAGGCTGATATTCATGATGGTCGATCCTATCAAGTAGAAAAATTGCGCACACTATAAGTAAAGGGGTTGCAGGTGTCGATAGCCAGATGACGTCATTTAGCGCTACTTAAACTAACTCTCAGATAAACCAACATTATTTATACACTCGGGCGCTTACGATATAACCATAATCCTGGCAACGACAGGCCGATGGAGAGCGCACCGACAATAAATGACGCTTTTAGGAAGTTTGTCACCATCGTTTCAAACAGCGCATCGCTAAAACCCTGATGTGAAATTTTCACCACGGAGATCATCGCCGTATAAGCATAAATCCCCGGAAACATAGGGATCACCGCCGCAACGGTAAAGACTTTCGGGTGAGCAAGCAGCCTGCGAGACCATTGAATGCCCAGCACGCCAATCAATATTGCCGCGCCCAAAGTAGACCACTCGATGTTAATGCCAAAATGCATCATGAGCATACGTGAGCCATGGCCAATAGCGCCGAGCAGTGCGCAGTAACGTAAAGCACGAACCGGCACATTAAACACCAAGGCAAAACCCACTGCGGGCACCGCGGCCAAAATCATGTCTTGCAGCAGCGCGAGCAACAAATCGATTAAATCCATCCTCTTAGCCCCCACAACGACATCGCCATCACCACACCAATACAGGTTGCTAGGGTCAGCAACGAAGCCATCGCCCATCGTGCAAGCCCAGTATTCACATGGCCTTTAAACATATCTGCCACGGCATTTATCAGAGGAAATCCCGGCACCAGCAACAGCACGCTCGCCGCCATCGCAATAGTCGAGGTTGTTTTGAATGGATCGTATTGGATCAGCAATCCCGACACGCTGGTTGCAACGAAAGCCGTGATGCAGAAGTTAATTTGTGGATGCATTTGCCGCTGCGTGAGCACCTGACGCACATACATCGCCACGGCGCTGGCCATAAATGCCACGACAGAACCGTCCCAACCTCCACCGTTCAGTTTGCAAAAGCAGCCACAAGAAAGCCCGACCATTAACACCAGCAGCCAGCGCGGATAGCGCAACGGCTTGATATGCTCAAAGCGGCGGCGAACATCTTTAATGTCTAGCAAATGGTGTTCAGCCATAATCACAATATGCTGCACTTCCGTCACCACATGCATATTGATACCGCGATCGACGTTCTTGCGCGTCGACGTCATACAGTGACCATTAATGATCGTGCTGAGCACCACCGCATTCGCAGAGATAGAGCTTTCAACACTCTCAGCCCCTAGCGCAATGCCTAGACGAGAGGAAAGCTGCTCGACCAGCATACTTTCAGCGCCGTGCTGCAATAAAAAAAGCGCGCATTGTATGCACAGTCGCGTGAGCTCCCGCTGCCTGTCTGAATCCACATCCATGGTTATTCCTGACTCAATTGATTATTATCCATACCACTATCGTTTAAAAACAACTCACCTCAATTCTTATGACATCACCGATATAGCTCCTTAATAGATCTGATACACTCACGGAAAGGCGGCGTTATTATCTTGTTTTAACCACCTACATCACGGATCTCATCATGCTCGAAACCTCGTTGTTTGTTGCAAGTATTGCGACATTAGGGATGTTATCGCCCGGCCCTGATTTCTTTTTAGTGATCAAAAATGCGGCGCGCTATCGACGTCAGGCGGGCATGATGACCGCACTCGGTGTTATCTGCGGTGTCGCCACCCATATGTCATATTGTGTTGCAGGCTTGGCCGTTGTTATCACCACGACACCATGGCTATTTAATATCCTGAAATACGCCGGTGCCGCTTATCTCGTTTGGATTGGTATCCACGCCCTACTTTCTCGTGGCGGCAGTAAAATTCATCTAGATAGCCAAGCACCTCTCAATGTCAGCCTGAAAAGTGCATTCTTACAAGGCTACCTGTGTAACCTGCTTAACCCTAAAGCCACGCTGTTTTTCTTAGCGGTATTTACTCAAGTATTAGAGGTTAACTCAGGTTTTATTGAAAAACTGTGGTATGCGGGGATAATTTTAGGTTTATCTTTCATTTGGTGGCCGATGTTGGTGATACTGATTCAAAGCGCCCCGGTGCGCCGTGCTCTGACAAAAGCGCAGAAAATCATCGATCGTTTACTGGGTGTGATGCTGATTGGATTAGGCTTGAAAGTTGCCTTAAGCTAATTAAGACGCCCTCTTCTTATATCAAAGAAGAAGAGGGCGGAAGACTATGCCTCTTTCTGAAACTTCGGCACGTCCTCTTCATGAATGGTTACCATAGGATCGAGATCCGGTGACTTACCATCGATACTACCGCGCCAACCGCTTTGCTGAGCAATGGTCAAACGCGCCTTATCGTGTTCTATCGCCTGACTCAACATCTCTTTAGCCCGCTGTAAGCTCGCCAAACGGAATTCGACATCCTCGTAGTTAGGCACCGTATCTTCCAGCATCTGCACATTGTAGCGACGGAAAATATCTGCCTTTTCACGTGCTTCATACGCACCACAGCCAAGGTGTTCTAAGACATTTCTCCCTACGCGCAGCGAACCTTCAAACAACTCTCGTTCGACAAACTCAACCCCGCGCTGGCGTAGTTGATAGTAGTGATCGACATCACGCGCGCGCGCAATAATTTTCAGGTGTGGAAAATGTTCCTGCGCCAACTCGGTAAGTTGCAGATTGGCGTCTACATCGTCGATGGCGTTGATTAAGACTTTGGCCTTCGCCGCACCAGCAGACTCCAGCAAATCGACGCGAGTTGCGTCGCCATAAAAGACCTTCATGCCAAATTTACGCAACGTTTCAACGTGATCGGGATCGTGATCCAGCACCACCGTATG
This sequence comes from Hafnia paralvei ATCC 29927, assembly GCF_001655005.1. Classification (GTDB taxonomy): domain Bacteria; phylum Pseudomonadota; class Gammaproteobacteria; order Enterobacterales; family Enterobacteriaceae; genus Hafnia; species Hafnia paralvei. Next base: position 60,104 of record NZ_LXET01000009.1, on the reverse strand, counting down.
CACATCATTGGCTAACAGTAGGCGCCCCGCGATCTGTCCGAAGCGGCCAAAACCGGCAATAATCACACTGGCATTTTCGTCATCGATAATGTCCTGTGGTCGCTCTTCCTGCTTAACGTTCTTCTCGAGCCGCGAATAAATCACCAGCAAAATCGGTGTTACCGCCATTGATAACGCCACTGCCAGCGTCAGCGATTTCGCCCATTCAGCAGGTAACACCCCCGCCATTTGCGCGGCCCCAAAGACCACAAATGCAAATTCACTTCCCTGCCCTAACAGAACGGCAAACAACGCGCGTTGCTTGCGCGGCACGCCCAAAATAGGAGCCGCTAGCCAGAGCAAAACTCCCTTAAGGATCAGAAATCCAAACAGCAGCGTCGCAATCAGTAATGGGTGACTAAACAGCGTGCCAAAATCGATCGACATCCCCACACCGATAAAAAACAGCCCAAGTAACAATCCCTTAAACGGCTGAATATCACTTTCGAGTGCATGTCGATACTCTGAGCTCGCCAGAAGCACGCCAGCCAAAAATGCCCCCATCGCCATCGACATTCCGGCCATTTCCAGCAGCACACCGAAACCAAACACCAAGAACAATGCCACGGCGCTAAACACTTCTCGCATACCAGAGCGAGCCACAAAATGCAGCAGTGGACGAGTGACATAGCGCCCAAGCAGGATCACAACCGCTAACGCTCCGACTACCTTAGCCGCTGACATGGCAAATGCGCCCATGGTCGTCGTCGCACCACTGCTGGCGAGCAAGGGGATCATCGCAACCAGTGGAATCGCGGCAATGTCCTGAAACAGCAGCACCGCAAACGAGGAACGCCCAACCGGAGAAGGCGTTAAATTACGCTCGCTCATCGCCTGCATCGCAATTGCGGTCGAAGAAAGTGCCAGCGTTAAACCAATGAGCAACGCGACCTGCCAACTTAATCCCAGCAGATAGCAGAACAGACTCAGCACCAGACCGCAGCCCACCATCTGAATACTACCGCCGCCAAACACCGAAGCACGTAACGTCCATAGGCGTTTAGGGTCCAACTCAAGCCCGATGACAAACAGCATCAACACCACGCCGATCTCAGCAAAGGTGAGGATAGATTCCGCATCCGATACCAGCCTTAGCCCCCACGGACCGATGATGCAACCCGCAATCAAATAGCCTAAAACCGAGCCTAGACCTAGGCGTACCGCAAGTGGCACGAACAGCGCCGCAGAGCCAAGATAAATCAGCCCCTCAATCATCATGCCGTGATTATCCATGAGTCGGTTCCTCTGCATCGGTTGGCGGTAATTCCGTTTCGGCATGCAGCATCAGATAGTTCATCAGGCGCCGGCGATAGCTCTCACTGGCGCGTATAAGCGCAGGCTCATCACAGGAAAACGTATTATGTTCGGCAAAATAAGGCAGCCAATTCATACCACAGTAAAGAGCCGTGGCTTGGATTGGCTGGGACAAAACCGGAAAAGTGGGATGATCGCCCAAATCAAAATGGTGATCGTTACCCCCAGTGGTGACCGCCCACATGAAATCCTTGCCTTCCAAAGCTTTACCGTTATGTCCGTAGGCCCAACCGTGCTCCAAAACCTTGTCCATCCATAGTTTGAGCAACGGCGGCACGCTATACCACTGCATCGGGTGTTGCAGGATAATCAGGTCGGCCTGACTAAGTGCTTGCTGCTCGGCAGCCACGTTGATATTAAAATCGGGGTAAAGGTCATAGAGCGAACGGACTTTGACTTCTGGAATATTAGACACCGCGTCTAATAGGCGCTTATTGGCATGAGAATGCCGAGGATAAGGATGGGCGTAAATAATCAGGATCATGCGATTCTCGTTGTACGGAAGCCTTAATTTATCTTAGACACAAATATTAATGTCATTAATATCGGCTAGATGAAACAGGTAAAACTTAAGGTCTAACTCAGTGAATAGCATGACAGCAATAGAGAAAAATAAAATCCGAAATATTTAAATAAGTTTCTCAACTTTTTGAATGGAGTGAAAATTCCTAAAAAAAAAGCCCAACCGAAGTCAGGCTTTATATAACAAAATACAGGTTATCCTTTCAGACGAGCGTGCATTTCCTGCACCGAGATAACCTGATCGGTTGGATCGGAGTTCAGTGCCATTGCAGTAGCAAAACCACCGTTAAGCGTGGTGTCATAGTGCACTTTATACTGCAGCGCGCTGCGGCGAATCAGCTTAGAATCTTCAATCGCCTGACGACCAGCGGTAGTATTCACAATGTAAGAATACTCACCGTTTTTGATGCGATCCTGAATATGAGGACGCCCCTCATGCACCTTGTTGACTAAGCGAGGGTTAATCCCTGCTTCACCCAGCACAATTGCGGTACCGTGAGTGGCATCCAGCTCAAAGCCTTGCTTAAGTAATTTAGCGGCTAAGTCCACCACGCGGTGCTTATCCCCTTCGCGAACCGATAACAGCGCACGGCCCGGCGTTTTCACCTTAGACTGGCTGCCTAGCATCGCCTTCGAGAAGGCCTCCGCAAAGGTGCGGCCCACGCCCATCACTTCCCCTGTCGAACGCATTTCTGGCCCTAAAATAGGGTCTACGCCCGGGAACTTATTGAACGGCAGCACGACTTCTTTCACAGAGTAGTACGGAGGAATCACTTCTTTCGTGATTCCCTGCTGAGCCAGCGTTTGACCGGCCATGACTCGAGCCGCAACCTTCGCTAACGGAACCCCCGTCGCTTTCGATACAAACGGAACCGTACGCGCCGCACGTGGGTTAACTTCAATCAGATAAACTTCGTTATCTTTGACCGCAAACTGTACGTTCATCAAGCCACGCACGCCCAGCTCCATCGCCAGCTTTTCAGCCTGCTGACGCATCACGTCCTGAATCTCTTGGCTCAGCGTATAGGCAGGCAAAGAGCATGCAGAGTCACCGGAGTGAACGCCCGCCTGTTCGATGTGCTCCATGATACCGCCAATCAGCACCCGCTCACCGTCGCAGATGGCATCAACGTCAACTTCAACGGCGTCATCTAGGAAGTGATCCAGCAGCACCGGCGCGTCGTTAGATACGCTAACCGCATTCTGGAAGTAGCGACGCAGGTCGATTTCGTCATAAACGATTTCCATCGCGCGCCCACCAAGCACGTAGGAAGGACGAACCACCAGCGGATAGCCGATCGCGGCGCCCTTCTCAATCGCCTGCTCAATCGTTGACACCGTCGCGTTTGCTGGCTGCTTCAGGCCTAAACGAACCACCGCCTGCTGGAAACGCTCGCGGTCTTCAGCACGGTCAATGGCATCAGGGCTGGTGCCGATCACCGGTACTCCCGCAGCTTCCAGCGCACGAGCCAATTTCAGCGGAGTTTGGCCGCCGTATTGCACAATGACGCCTTGAGGTTTTTCAACTGCGACAATTTCCAGCACGTCTTCGAGCGTGACGGGTTCGAAGTACAGTCGGTCTGAGGTGTCGTAGTCGGTTGAAACGGTTTCTGGGTTACAGTTAACCATGATGGTTTCATAGCCATCTTCACGCAGCGCCAGCGATGCATGGACGCAGCAGTAGTCAAACTCAATCCCTTGGCCGATACGGTTCGGACCACCACCCAGCACCATGATTTTTGGACGATCGTTATTCGGGTTAGACTCACACTCTTCTTCATAGGTGGAGTACATGTAAGCCGTGTCAGTCGCAAATTCTGCGGCGCAGGTATCGACGCGTTTGTAGACCGGATGCAGATTGTATTTATGACGCAGTTTACGAATCTCAGTCTCCGCGACGCCAGCCAGCTTAGCCAAACGCGCATCGGCAAAACCTTTACGCTTCAGTTGGCGCAGGAATTCGTAGCTCAGCCCATTAATGCCCACTTCCGCCACTCGTTCTTCCAAGCGCACCAACTCTTCAATTTGCACCAAGAACCAGCGGTCAATGTTAGTCAGGTTAAATACGCCATCCACGGACAGCCCTGCACGGAAGGCATCAGCGATGTACCAAATACGCTCAGCGCCAGCGTCTTTGAGTTCACGACGGATTTTAGTCAGCGCTTCAGGGTCATCAAGACTGACTTTCGGGTCAAAACCAGCCGCGCCGACTTCCAGCCCGCGTAACGCTTTCTGTAAGGATTCTTGCTGCGTGCGGCCAATGGCCATCACTTCACCCACTGATTTCATCTGGGTGGTCAAACGGTCATTGGCGCCTGCAAATTTTTCGAAGTTGAAGCGAGGAATTTTGGTGACAACATAGTCGATAGACGGTTCGAACGACGCCGGAGTGCGACCGCCAGTGATGTCGTTCATCAGTTCGTCAAGGGTGTAACCCACTGCCAGTTTTGCCGCAACTTTCGCAATCGGGAAACCTGTCGCTTTCGAGGCCAACGCCGAAGAGCGGGAGACTCGCGGGTTCATTTCGATAACAATTAGGCGGCCATTTTTCGGGTTCACCGCGAACTGTACGTTGGAACCGCCGGTCTCTACACCAATTTCACGCAGTACCGCCATCGAAGCGTTACGCATGATTTGATATTCTTTATCTGTCAGCGTTTGCGCTGGCGCGACGGTAATGGAGTCACCGGTATGGATCCCCATCGCATCGAAGTTTTCAATCGAGCAGACGATGATGCAGTTGTCATTTTTATCACGCACCACTTCCATCTCGTACTCTTTCCAACCAATCAGCGATTCATCAATCAGCAATTCTTTAGTTGGGGAAAGGTCCAAGCCGCGCTCGCAAATCTCTTCAAACTCTTCGCGGTTATATGCAATACCGCCACCGGTTCCCCCCATGGTGAAGGAAGGGCGGATAATGCATGGGAAGCCAACGTCAGCCGCGACGGCAAGCGCCTCCTCCATGGTGTGGGCAATGCCGGAACGCGCGGTGTCCAAACCAATTTTCTTCATCGCAATATCAAAACGGCGACGGTCTTCAGCTTTATCAATCGCGTCAGCGGTGGCACCAATCATGGTGACGCCAAACTCAGCGAGTACGCCCTGACGTTCCAGCTCCAGCGCACAGTTCAGCGCGGTCTGGCCCCCCATCGTCGGAAGAACGGCATCAGGACGCTCTTTTTCAATAATCTTGCGCACGACTTCCCAGTGGATGGGCTCGATGTATGTCGCATCAGCCATCTCTGGATCGGTCATGATCGTGGCTGGGTTGGAGTTCACCAGAATGACGCGGTAGCCTTCTTCGCGCAGCGCTTTGCATGCCTGCGCACCAGAGTAGTCGAACTCGCATGCTTGGCCGATAACAATCGGGCCTGCGCCCAGAATCAGGATGCTTTTTATATCAGTACGTTTTGGCATTTGTTTATTGCTCCTGATTATTTAGCGTTTACGGCTGGGGTATTGACTGAGCCCGTGGAACGGTAGTTCTGAATTAAATCAATAAAGTGGTCGAACAGCGGCGCAGCATCATGTGGACCAGGGCTGGCTTCAGGGTGCCCTTGGAAGCTAAATGCGGCCTTATCGGTACGGTGAATGCCCTGAACCGTGTGGTCAAACAGTGATGTGTGCGTAATGCGCAGCGTCTGCGGCAAATTATCGCCGTCTACGGCAAAACCATGGTTTTGAGCAGTGATCATCACAACGTTTTTATCCAGATCTTTTACCGGATGGTTGCCGCCGTGGTGACCCAACTTCATCTTGATAGTCTTGGCTCCGCTAGCCAGCGCTAAAAGTTGATGACCTAAGCAGATGCCAAACACCGGAATATCCGTATCCAAGAAAGTTTTAATTGCGCGAATAGCGTAATCACATGGTTCAGGATCCCCTGGACCATTCGACAAGAAAATGCCATCTGGATTAAGTTTCAGCACATCTTCAGCAGGGGTTTGCGCGGGTACGACCGTCAAGCGGCAGCCTCTGTCTACCAACATGCGTAAAATGTTACGTTTGACGCCGTAATCGTAGGCAACCACGTGGAATGGCAGCTCAGACGCCTCTTTCGCGGCGGGCAAATCGCCCATCAGCGTCCAGCTACCTTGAGTCCATGCGTAAGATTCTCGGGTTGTGACTTCTTTGGCCAGATCCATTCCTTTTAGGCCTGGGAACGCGCGCGCTTTTTCCAGCGCGAGCTGCGCATCAGGCAATGAGCCATCTACCGGGCCAGTAATAATGCAGCCGTTCTGTGCACCTTTCTCACGCAGTAGGCGGGTCAGCTTACGCGTATCAATATCAGCAATAGCGACAACGTTGTGACGTTTCAGATAATCAGAGAGCGATTCTGTGCTGCGGTAGTTGCTGGCAATCAGAGGCAGATCGCGAATAATCAGACCTTGAGCATGAACAGCGGAGGATTCTTCATCAGAGGCGTTAGTGCCGACGTTGCCGATATGAGGATAAGTAAGAGTGACTAGTTGGCGGGAATAGGAAGGATCAGTAAGGATTTCTTGATAACCGGTCATTGACGTATTGAAGACCACCTCGCCCACTGCCGATCCATCTGCGCCTATCGACCGACCGTGAAACTGGGTTCCGTCTTCCAGAACCAATATAGCTGACTTAATCAAAACACCCTCCAAAGAATATTCAGTCACATTATTTGCATATTAATGCAGATCATTCGATCTAAATCAATGCAAAAAACTGCCTTCTTGACTAATTTCCGGCAAATTGCGCGCATTCTAAAGACGCGACGAATCCTTGTCTACATGAAAACGGGATTTTTTTGTGTTTTTTACAGCTTTGAATTGATTTTTACAGCGAAGTGGTTAAAAGAAGATATTAATTGAAAATAGAAAACGGTTGCCAGTATCGGAGTTCAGCGGCAATGGGGTTATGATGCAATTTTCCTCTACAAAGGTCAATCAGAGTTTCCGCCAAGGTTAATAAAAAGTAAAATATGGTGATTTATACCAACCTTACAGTCAAATACAAAATCAGCTAATAAAAAAACAAAAACCCATAAATAACACCTTGTTATTTATGGGTTTAAAATAAAATTAAAAACAACAAAATCAAACAAAAATACGCATTTCACCTAGAGTTCATTGAGAGAAAGAACATCTCGCATATCATAGAGCCCTGTCGCTCGAGTGCCTATCCATGCAGCCGCGCGCACTGCACCACTAGCAAACGTCATCCGGCTCGATGCTTTATGCGTAATTTCAATACGCTCGCCCACATCGGCAAACATCGCCGTATGCTCTCCCACAATGTCTCCTGCACGAATAGTGGCAAAGCCGATACTCTTAGGGTCGCGTTCCCCCGTATACCCTTCGCGGGAATATACCGCACACTCTTTTAGATCACGGCCAAGCGCCTGCGCAATGGTTTCTCCCATTGCCAAAGCCGTTCCCGATGGCGCATCGACCTTATGACGATGATGCGCTTCGATAATCTCAATGTCGGTGTAGTCCCCCATGACTTTAGCGGCTTTTTCTAGCAGTTTAAGCATCACATTGACACCCACGCTAAAGTTGGCCGCAAATACAATCGCGATAGATTCGGCGGCCTGACGAATCGCCACCTTACCCGCGTCATCAAAGCCGGTCGTACCAATCACCATATTTTTATGTTGCTTCACGCAGAACTCAAGATGGGATAACGTGCCCTCTGGACGGGTAAAATCGATCAATACATCAAAACTATCGGCGGCATCTTGCAGGCTGGAACTCACGACAACACCGGTTTTACCGATGCCGGCAAGCTCACCCGCATCAACGCCTAATAACGAAGAACCTTCGCGTTCAAAAGCTGCGCCAAGTACGACACCATCAGTGTTTGCAACAGCGCTGATCAGTTGGCGTCCCATACGCCCGCCAGCCCCAGCGACAGCAATACGGATCTGAGAATTAGACATCTTCCCTCTCTTAATTATTTAATTTCGCTCAGCAATATGGTCAATGAGCCTGCAATGTTAGTTTCAGGTTAACGGCTCTAAGATGTCACTGCCAGAAAAAATGCGCTGTAATTAGAAAATTGCGATGAGAGCTCAATATCATCAGCAATAACAATTCCCAGACAGTATGTTTTTGGCCTAAAACAGAAGCAAAGAATAAAAAACAATCATCCGCATAATCATGCAAAACCAAACAGTTAGCGCCGGTAGAACTAACATCTCATTACGATAAGTTCAGTGTCAATTTGATACCAACATTCCCACTTTGATAGGCCTGAGCCCCCCTTTCAAGGCCTAAAACTGCCGTTGGTCACATTCTGTGGCCTTGCAGGTGAAAAACAACCGATCATGCTCACGTTTCCGAAAATCACACTATTCAATAGCACCCGATGGCGTGCATCTTGCTGCTTTTATTCTGTTTATACATTCCTCTTAATTTTATTAAAAAAACCACGCTCCTCTAAGGAGAAAGCTATGTCGTTAGGATCACCACTCAAACGGGTTGATGCTGAAGCAAAGGTTACCGGACGCGCCCGTTATACCGACGATCATCAAATGCCGGGGATGCGCTATGCCAAATACGTACGCAGTCCTGTTGCCCATGCGAAGGTCACCGCTATTGATACTTCTGCTGCGCTTGCCATGCCAGGCGTAGAAGCGATTTTTACCTTTAAAGATGTGCCCGAACTCCTCTTCCCTACCGCTGGGCACGCTTGGTCCTTAGAGGCCGCCAAACGTGACGTTGCCGACCGTAGTCTGTTGACCCAGCACGTCCGCCATTTTGGTGATGGGGTGGCGATTGTGGTCGCCAGAGATGCGCTTACGGCAGAACGCGCCGCAGCACTTGTGGACGTGACCTATCAAGAATTACCGGTCATCACTAATGCCCAAGCCGCACTGGCAGAAGGCGCAACGCCCATCCATCCAACGGGAAACATACTGAAAAAAAGCGACATCAGCGCTAATCAGCCCACAGAGGCGATCTCCGCGGCTGATTTACAGCTCTGCGCTCATTTTCAAACGCCAGTGATTCAGCATTGCCACATGGAAAGCGTGACCTGTTTCGCTTATATGGAGCAGCCCGATCACATTGTGATTGTGTCCAGCACCCAAATTCCTCAAATCGTTCGCCGCACCGTTGCTCAAGCGTTGGGATTACCATGGTCAAATATTCGCGTGATTAAACCCTATATTGGCGGTGGTTTTGGTAACAAGCAGGACGTTTTAGAAGAACCTATGGCAGCGTTTCTAACGCTGAAAATGGGGGGGATTCCGGTTAAAGTCGAATTGAGTCGTGAAGAGTGTTTTTTTGCCTCTCGGACTCGCCATGCATTTAGCATTGATGCCAAGTTAGGGCTCAATAAAGACGGCATACTCACGGGCTATCAGCTTGATGTGCTCTCCAATACCGGCGCTTACGCTTCTCATGGGCACTCTATTGCATCTGCCGGTGCCAACAAAATTAGCTATCTCTATCCCCGCAGTGCCTTTGGCTATTCGGCCCTCACCCACTACTCCAACTATCCTGCCGCGGGTGCCATGCGGGGATACGGTGCGCCTCAGGTCGCTTTTGCCCTTGAGTGCTTATTAGATGATGCCGCCGAAAAACTCGGGTTGGATGCCGTAGAGGTGCGCTTACTGAATGCCGCACGCAGCGGCGATATTAATCCGGTTAACCACAAAACCATATACAGCGCTGGATTAGTCGAATGCTTGGAAAAAGGCCGCGACATGTTTGAGTGGGACGCGCGCAAAGCCGAATGCCTGCAGCAAAACGGAGATGTGCGGCGCGGCATTGGCATTGCCTGCTTCAGCTATGGCTCCAATACCTATCCGGTCGGCGTTGAAATTGCGGGCGCTCGAATGCTGCTTAATCAAGACGGTACGGTTAATCTGCAAATCGGCGCGACGGAAATTGGGCAAGGCTCGGATACCGTATTCGCTCAGATGGCGGCGGAAACGCTAGGACTCCCTTTTGAGCATATTCGCGTCATCTCCACCCAAGACACCGATATTACCGCCTACGATCCGGGCGCATTTGCATCGCGTCAGAGCTACGTAGCAGCGCCCGCGGTTAGACAGGCGGCAACCGAGCTGCGTAGCAAAATTCTGGCTCATGCCGAGTTGATTAGCCACCAGCCTCAGTGGGGGCTTACGCTACTCGATGGAAATGTGGTGATGGCCGCGCAGCCTGAAATGGTACTGATGAGCGTCGCTGACGTCTCTATGCATGCCTATTATCATCAGGAAATCGGCGCTCAGTTGCTGGCTGAAATCTCGCACAAAACCACGACTAACCCACCGGCTTTTGGCTGCACCTTTGTCGACCTCACTATCGATATTCCTTTGTGCAAAGTCACCATCAACAAGATCCTCAATATGCATGATTCTGGCCGAATTCTTAACCCTCAGTTAGCGGAAGGTCAGGTACATGGCGGCATGGGAATGGGAATTGGTTGGGCGCTGTTTGAGGAGATGATCATCGATGAGAAAACCGGTGTAGTACGCAATCCAAACCTGCTGGACTATAAGTTCCCCACCATTATGGATCTGCCCGATCTGGACTGTGCCTTTGTTGACACCTACGAACCGCAGTCTGCGTATGGGCATAAAGCACTGGGTGAACCACCGATTATCTCGCCCGCTCCGGCAATCAGGAATGCAATCCGCATGGCGACCGGCGTGGCAATTAACACCTTGCCTATCACGCCTAAAACGCTGTTTAACGAATTTGTTCTCGCCGGACTCATCAGGGAGTAATCATGTACGATATTGAAAGCTATCACCGCGCTCGCAACGTACAACATGCCTGTGAGCTGCTCACTGAACACCCACAGGCTCGTCTGCTGGCCGGTGGCACGGATGTGTTAATCCAACTGCATCACCTTAATCCTAAGTATCGTCATATCGTCGATATTCACGACTTAGCTGAACTCAAAGGGATCACGCTCGATCGCCATAACCATCTGCGGATCGGTTCAGCCACGACCTTTACTGAAATAATTGAACATCCATTGATCCAACAGCATCTGCCTCTACTTGCCGAGGCTGCGGCTACCATCGCGGGGCCACAGGTGCGTAACGTAGCCACCTTCGGTGGCAATATCTGCAACGGTGCCACCAGCGCAGACTCGGCGTCCCCCACGCTGGCGCTTAAGGCCGAATTAGAAATCGCCACCCAAAGCGGAAGCTATAAGCGCTCAATCGAAGGTTTTCACACCGGCCCCGGTAAAGTGGCGCTACAGCAAGGTGAAATCGTGGTGGCTTTCCACTTTGCTCCGGCCTACTACCAAAATATCGGCAGCAGTTACATTAAATACGCGATGCGCGGTGCGATGGATATCGCCACTATTGGCTGCACGGCAGTTTGTCGCATTGCCGAAGGGCGTTTTACAGAATTGCGCTTAACCTATGGGGTGGCTGCACCGACCCCAATTCGCTGCCCACAGGCTGAGAACTGCGCCATCGGTCAGCCAATTACCCAGCAAACTCTCGCCGCCGTTAGCGAGGCCGTTGCGCAAGATGTTTCACCACGCTCATCTTGGCGCGCAGAAAAATCATTTCGTCTACATCTGATCCGCACCTTGGCCCAACGGGCTATCACATTAGCCGTTGAACGCGCTGGAGGACATATCCAATGAAACATAAAAACTGGGTTGATATTGAGTGCCAAATTAATGGCAAAACCTATCAATTTTGCCTGTCTCCAGCGATGTCTTTAATGGAATTGCTACGTGAACAAGGCCTAACCAGCGTGAAGCAGGGATGCGGAGTCGGAGAATGCGGTGCTTGCACCGTGCTGATTGACGGCGTTGCCACTGACAGTTGCTTATACCTCGCCGTATGGGCCGATGGTAAGCAGATCCGCACCGCCGAAGGCGAGGTGAGAAATGGGGAAATATCAAAGGTACAACAGGCATACGTCAATGCTGGCGCGGTACAGTGCGGATTCTGCACGCCGGGTTTGGTGATGGCAACGACGGCCTTGCTGGCTAAACATACCTCTCGCCCGCTGACGCACGAAGAAATCCGCCGGGGATTAGCGGGTAATCTATGCCGTTGCACAGGGTATCAAATGGTGATCCGCGCAGTAGATGCATGTAGGGATGAATAGCAGAATATTTGCTGGCTAGGAATAAGCAGGACACTCAACGGGTGCTCTATCCATTTAGAGCACCTAAAATCGCTGTCATCGCCTTTCCACTCACTCTACCGTGCTAGTAAGAAGCATTATCCGAATTCATTATGCTCATGTTTCTGGAACAAATATTGTTTAACGAATCTACGTAACCGACGACATTCACAAAAGGCCAGTAAAACTGGCCTTTAACAGCAGAAAAATTTCCGTAAAAATTTAAACCCACACACAGAAACTAGTGAGAGATACCGTTTTGAATGGTACGCAGATCGCCATCGCTGAACGAAATATTCACTTTATCTTCGGTATCTTGCAGAATTTTTTGGGCTATCATCTCGGTTACCGGAGTAATGATATTAAAATGGTCTCCACCATCTATTTTATAGATATGCAGCGGGATAGACTTTTCTTTGGCAACCACGTTTAAGTCATCGAACTCCGGCCAGAAATACTCTTCACCTTCGAAATAAAAGGTTGGCGATTTTATTGATGTTATAAACTCGCCAGGGGAGCGTAGGCGAAACTCTTCAGGGTTATTCTGATTAAAGGGTACGGCAACCATCATCTTCCCTCCCTCGATACGTTTTTTCAGATCGGGAATTCCGCCCAGAGAAAATGCCGCTCTAAATCCTGTTAGATACTCACTGCCTAAAAGAACACGAGTTCCCCCCGTGCTGTGCCCCGCCAAATAAATCCGATTTGGATCAACGTAAGGCTGTGATGCTAAGTATTTTCTGGCTGACTCTAAGTCGTCAATTTCACCATAAAACATCTCATATTTTCCTGGGTTAGCATTTTCTCCACGAAAACTGGGCACCATCATCACTAAGCCCGATTTTCTAAATGCGCTACCACTTTGATCGTTACTGCGATCTTGCTCGGTCCAGAAAAAATCATCGCTACCAATGCCGCCATATCCACCAACCAGCCAAATAACCGCAGGGTGTTTTTTTCCATCGTGGGGATCAGGTGTCAGAAATGCCGCCATTTTGCCATCTTGGGCAGGATAGCTTACGAGGGAAAAGATATCTGCGGGGGGAGTTGCCGGTTCACCATCGCCTTGGAAGCTGGTATCGACAATTTCTGTTTTGAATTTTGCTCGAGCACTGCTCAAACTCTCTGGAGTCGCTGCGCTGTTATCACACGCACTGACAAACACACTGGCAACCAAAACCATCAGCGTCATTACACGCTTAGAGAAATACTTGTAACCTTCCATGAGAAACTCCGTTTCGTACAACATCCATTAAGCGCCCCACTGAAGTGGGGCAAAATTTTAATCTAATAGTTTAACTCGCAGTTCTTTCGGCACTTCGAAAACAATGTTTTCTTCACGTCCTTGCATCTCAACCGAACCTTCTCCGCCTAATGCCTGAAGACGTTTAATCACTTCTTGCACCAGAATATCGGGGGCTGAAGCGCCCGCGGTGACGCCGATGCAATTCACACCTTCTAACCACTCTTCGCGAATATCTTCAGCAGAATCGATCAAAAATGCTGGAATGCCCGCTCGCTGTGCTAATTCGGCTAAACGATTTGAATTCGATGAGTTCTTTGAACCAACAACCAGGACCACTTCGGCCTCAGCAGCCAAGTTACGTACGGCTTCCTGACGATTAGTGGTCGCATAACAAATATCATCTTTGCGTGGGCCAATAATCTGCGGAAAACGCTCGCGCAGTGCGTCGATAATGTCTGATGTGTCATCCACTGAAAGCGTAGTTTGCGTCATGAAACACAGGTTAGCTTCATTTTTAACCTGTAACTTCCACACGTCCTCTGGCGATTCAACCAGATACATCCCCCCTTCAGGGTTGCTGTACTGGCCCATCGTGCCTTCGACTTCTGGATGCCCTGCATGCCCAATCAAAATGGCTTCAGTGCCTTTACGGCTAGCACGGGCAACTTCCATATGGACTTTAGTCACCAGCGGACAGGTTGCATCAAACAACATAGTAAGATTACGCGCTTTGGCTTCTGCACGTACCGCCTGAGAAACGCCATGAGCGGAGAAAATCAGAATCGTGTTATCAGGGACTTCGCTGATCTCTTCAATAAACACGGCTCCGCGTTCACGCAGGCTGTTGACGACATAACGGTTATGCACCACTTCATGACGGACATAAATCGGCGCGCCATAAATTTCTAGCGCGCGTTCTACGATACTAATAGCCCGGTCGACACCCGCGCAGAAACCACGCGGATTAGCCAGCAGGATTTGCATCAACGTCTCCCTGCTGCGGGTCAATCTCCAGCACCTCTACGTCAAAGGCGACCGGATGTCCCGCAAGCGGATGGTTAAAATCAACGGTCACTGAATCACAGGCAACTTCACGCACAATACCCGGCATTTCGCTGCCGTCTCGGCCAGTGAACATCATAATAGTTCCCGCCTCTGGAACGCCTACATCGGCGAAATCACGGCGGGTAAAGAACTGAACAAGATCGGGGCTGTTCTCACCAAAAGCATCCTGCGGCTGTAAAGTGAACTGAAACTTATCGCCCACCTTATGTCCCAGCAAGTGCTCTTCCAACGCGTCAGACAAACTACCGTCGCCTAAACGAAACAGAGCGGGCTTGCCACTGCTGCGCGTAGATTCAGCCTGAGTGCCATCCTCTAACTGCAAGGTGAAATGCACGAGTACTGCGCTGTTGCTCTGCACTTGCTGAGTCATAACGGTTATCCCTTTTTCTTAGGAAGGAAACCTTCCAAAACAATGAGCGCAGCGCCAACGCAAATGGCGGAGTCCGCTAAGTTAAAGGTGGCAAAATGCCAGTCTCCAACGTAGAAGTCGATCATATCGACGACGAACCCATGCCAGAGTCGATCAAACAAATTGCCCAGCGCACCACCGATGATCAGGGCATAGGCGATGTTATTCAGTTTTTGCGTCGCACTTGAGCGATACATCATCACTAACAACACCACACAGATCCCAATGGCAATGCCAGCAAAGAACCAGCGCTGCCAGCCACCGCTGTCAGCTAAAAAGCTGAAAGCGGCGCCGTAGTTACGTGCATAGTGAAGATTTAACGATGGCAGCAATACTTTGGTTTCGCCTAAAGCGAACTCTTGTAGGACTAAATACTTACTGCCTAAATCTATCACTAACACGACCAGCACCAGCCAGAGCCAGCGCAGTCCTGTAGACATCATAGGTCGTTTCATTGCACCTACCATTATGCAAACTTACGTTGTTCGCCATGACCGGCGACGTTGATCACGCAGCGTGGGCACAATTCTGGATGCTCTGCGCTCTGACCAATTTTGGTAGAGAAGTGCCAGCAGCGTGGACATTTCTGGCCATCAGCCTTGCTCAGCGCCACTTTCAGCCCTTTCAACACGTCGCTTTGTACTGCATCGGCCGGCGCATTCGCCAACGCTTCAACCTGAGCACCAGAGGTGATCAACACGAAACGCAGCTCATCTTCCAGACTGTTCAGTTTAGCCATCAGATCATCATCGGCGTACAGCGTGACGCTCGCTTCCAGAGAGCCGCCAACGCGCTTATCGTTACGCGCCTGTTCAATCACCTTGTTCACTTCGCCACGAACTTTCAGCAGCTCAGCCCAGAAGTCATTATTCATGGACTCGGAATCACCCAAACCAAATAGCCCTTGATACCACTCTTCAGTGAAGACAAACTCGGCACGGTCGCCCGGCAGATAGCCCCACAGTTCATCAGCGGTGAAGGACATAATTGGCGCCATCCAGCGAACCAATGCTTCAGCGATATGGTACAGCGCGGTCTGACAGCTGCGACGCGCAATACTGTCTGCTTTGGTGGTGTACTGGCGGTCTTTAATGATATCCAGATAGAAGGAGCCCATTTCAACCGAGCAGAACTGCATCAGACGCTGAACCACTTCATGGAAGTCATAGTTCTCGTAAGAGACCAGAATTTCCTTCTGTGCTTCCATCGCGCGCTCAACCGCCCAACGATCCAGCACCACCATGTCTTCAGGCTTAACCATGTGCTGTTTCGGATCGAAACCATTCAGGTTAGCCAGTAAGAAGCGTGCAGTGTTACGAATACGACGATAAGAATCCGCAGAGCGTTTCAGAATTTCGTCGGATACCGCGATTTCGCCGGTGTAATCGGTAGATGCAACCCACAGCCGCAGGATGTCGCCACCCAGCTTGTTCATCACATCCTGTGGACTTACGGTATTACCGATTGATTTGGACATCTTGCGTCCCTGACCATCAACGGTGAAACCGTGGGTCAGTACCTGGCGATAAGGCGCTTTGCCTTTCATCGCGGTAGAAATCATCAGCGAGGACATGAACCAACCACGATGCTGGTCAGAACCTTCCAGATACATATCTGCCGTGTGACCGTGGAATTCAGGACGCGCATCAACCACAGAGAAGCTGGTTGAGCCAGAATCAAACCATACGTCCAAGGTATCAGGCACTTTTTCATACTGGTCTGCATCTGCGCCCAGAATGTCTTTTGGATCCAGATCCCACCATGCCTGAATGCCGTCTTTCTCAACGCGCTTAGCCACTTCTTCCATCAGTTCAGTGGTGCGCGGGTGCAGTTCCTGAGTCTCTTTATGCACGAACATCGACATGGGAACGCCCCATGTACGCTGACGAGAAATACACCAGTCAGGACGGTTCGCTACCATTGATTCAATACGCGCTTTACCCCATGCAGGGATCCAGCCGCTTAGACCATTTTCTTTCAGGCCAACCTGTTCAATTTCGTCGATCTCAGCCAGAGACTGCTTGCGCAGGCCCTTCTGATCCATGCTGATAAACCACTGTGGGGTCGCTCGGAAGATGATCGGCGTTTTATGGCGCCAGCAACATGGGTAGCTGTGATTCAGCTTTTCCACGTGCAGCAGCGCACCATGTTCTTTCAGCAGCTCAACCACCACGTCGTTGGCTTTGAAAACAAACAAACCATCCAGACCAGGGAAAGTCCCCTTCAGGTAGCAGCCGTTCGGGCCAACAGGGTTAGCCGTTTCCAAACCATATTTCTGACCGATAACATAGTCGTCAGGACCGTGGCCTGGAGCGGTATGAACGGCACCCGTACCGGCTTCCAGCGTGACGTGCTCACCCAGAACGATAGGCACATCAAAGCCCATAAACGGATGTTGGAAGCGCTGTAGTTCTAAATCAGCGCCTTTGCAGCTTCCCAGCACGACCCAAGACGTGATTCCTGCGCGTTTCATCACGCTTTCAACCAGATCGGCCGCCAAGATCAGGCATTCGCCTTCAACCTGCACTAACTGGTATTCAAAATCAGGGTGCAGAGAAATCGCACGGTTTGCAGGCATAGTCCACGGCGTGGTTGTCCAGATAACCACGGAAACGTTGCCTTCGACGTCTTTTACGCCAAATTTAGCCAACACTTCGTCTTTATTGACCGCAGCAAAGCGCACGTCAATGGATGGCGAGGTTTTGTCATAATATTCAACTTCGGCTTCAGCCAGTGAAGAACCACAGTCTGGGCACCAATGAACCGGCTTAGCGCCTTTCATCAGATGGCCGTTATCCACGATTTTAGCCAAAGCACGAATGATGTTAGCTTCAGTGTCGAACGCCATGGTCAAGTATGGATGATCCCAATCACCCAGCACGCCAAGACGTTTGAAATCTGCTTTCTGGCCTTCAACCTGCTCGGCAGCGTATTCGCGACATTTAGCACGGAACTCGGCGGCGCTGAACTTTTCGCCCGGCTTGCCGATCAACTGCTCAACTTTCAGCTCAATAGGCAAACCATGGCAGTCCCAACCCGGAATATACGGGGAGTCAAAACCGCTCAGACCTTTGGACTTAATAATAATGTCTTTAAGAATCTTGTTTACTGAGTGACCAATATGAATACTGCCGTTCGCATAAGGAGGGCCATCGTGCAGAATGAAGGTTTTCTTGCCTTTTTTCGCGTTACGGATAATCCCGTACAGATCCTGCTCATACCAACGTTGCAGCATGCCAGGCTCGCGCTTGGCGAGATCGCCGCGCATCGGGAACCCTGTTTCCGGCAAGTTCAGGGTATTCTTATAATCACTCATTCGATTCTCGGTTCCGTTTTCGGCTATCCCCTTGGCTCAACAAACGGCTCGCTCAACGGCAGCCTCTGTGACTTTGGGTATATGTATATAGATTAAACCGGTGTCGCCAGCCCAAAAAACGCGCGGGCCGTCACCACATCATTGGCGATTTGTTGCTTTAATGCATCAAGCGAAGCAAAACGCTGTTCATTGCGCAGTTTTGCGCGGAGCACCACATCAATGTGGCGTCCATAAAGATCCATCGTGGTATCCAGCAGATGGACTTCTAACTGCTGACGTATGCCAGCGACTGTCGGGCGGGTGCCGATATTCGCAACACCGGGTAACGGCGTTGGCCCCAGCCCATAAACATCCACGGCGTAAACACCTTTTACCGGTGCCACCAGCCGCTTAAGCGGCAGGTTAGCCGTTGGAAAACCCATCGTTCGCCCAACTTCATCACCGTGCACAACGCGCCCAGAGATGCTGTATGGATGGCCTAAGAGGCTTTCCGCCAGATCAAGTTTATCTTCCTGTAATGCCTGTCGAACGGCGGTGCTGCTAATGCGTTTATTACCTTCGCAGAAGCTATCAGAGTTCGTTACGGTAAAACCGAACTGTGCTCCCGCCAATTTCAACAACTCATAATCGCCTTCGCGCCCTGCGCCAAAACGAAAATCATCACCGACCATCAGATATTTTACGCCGAGCTTTTCAACGAGTAACTTTTTAACAAAGTCATGAGCTGAATTCGCCGCAAAATCACGGTTAAAACGAACACACAGAAGATAATCAACTCCTGCGTCTGCCAGATAATGACATTTATCGCGTAACCGAGTCAGGCGAGCTGGCGCTTTGTCTGCGCTAAACAGCTCCAACGGTTGGGGTTCAAAAATCATCACCATGACGGGCAACCCCAAGCGTTTCCCTTCCTGCTTCAAACGGGTTAGCAAGGCCTGATGACCGCGGTGCACACCATCGAAATTGCCGATCGTCAGCACGCAGCCATGATGGCGCGCCCGTAGATTGTGAATGCCGCGAATTAGCTCCATATCAGGCTCAAAACAGTGGAAATCGGCGGATTATACCTTGTACAGAGACTAAGGTTAACCAGCGATTAGAGAGTTTAAAGGGATTCTGCCACCATACCGGAGATAAGCCGCCGGTTAAATACATTACGCGTGATTTATGCCACTCTATTTACGCATCGGCTAAATGATATTTCGCTAAACCTGCGTTTTTGTTGCAAACGCTGATATAATCAGCAACCGCACAGGAAAAAACTCTCGAAAGGGTGTATTCCAAGGGACAAAGCTGGTAAAATCCCGCGCCATCACAACGCGAAAGTGTCGTTCGTACAAGCGACGCTTATTTGCACAAATCCATTGACAACAGAGGGCTAAAAAGGCATATTTCTCGGCCTTTGAATTGTCCTCATAGAATATTTTGGGAGTTGGACCTTGGCTAATATCAAATCAGCTAAGAAACGCGCCGTACAATCTGAGAAGCGCCGCAAGCACAACGCTAGCCGTCGCTCCATGATGCGTACTTTCCTTAAGAAAGTATACGCGGCGATTGCAACCGGCGATAAAGCCGCTGCACAAAACGCATTTAACGAAATGCAACCAATCGTGGATCGCCAGGCTTGTAAGGGCCTGATCCACAAAAACAAAGCTGCACGCCATAAGTCAAACTTGGTCGCGCAAATCAACGCAATGCAGTAATTGCTTTACGTTGGTAGCTTTGAAAAAAACCGGCCTAGGCCGGTTTTTTTACGCCTAAACGCTGAGTGTTAACGACTGAATAACGCTGAGAAATCTTTATTACATACGCGTTGAACTGCCGGATGTTGGATCATTCGCTCGGCAAAAATCACGTAGTACTCTTCCTGCAAGTTATCAATTCGCCCCACTTCCTTGATGTTATCCGATTCATTGGCGTACATATCCTGCGCATAAATCGACGGAGCAACAAAAATTGCATCGTGAAATTGAGCAAATGCCTTCATCAAGGCGGCATCATCAAATTCCCCGAGGATTTGTACTGTTAGTCCTTGGCTATTAAACCAGTTCAGCAATTTACGGCCGAGCATGGTTCTACGTCCTGGGATCAGCAGCTTACGTTGCTCGAGGCAGGCCGGAAATGGCTGCTCTGGCAGCGGCTGACGGCAAAAGAAACTGACGCCACACTCGCCCAGCTTTACTGAAAATAGCCCTTCTTGCTGGCTAGAATCAACGGGGCAGTCGGATAAAATCATATCGAGCTTATGCTGGCTAAGCTGTTCCAACAGCATTTCATGCGTAGACTCAAAGCAGCGTAAATGAATTTGCTCATGGTCTGCTACCGCCGTTTCTAGCACCTGACTCACCAGGCGCTTCGACAACGCATCAGCCACACCAACGTCAAACAGCATGTTAGATTCTTTGCGATAGTTCACGATATCTAGCATTTCTTGGCTAAGCATGAACATACGATCGGCATAACGGAAAACGAGCTGTCCCAGCTCTGAAGGTACTAAGCCACGTCCTTGGCGCTTAAACAGTTTCCCGCCTAACCGCTCTTCTAACGCTTTAATCTGCCCGGTGATGGTTTGAGGTGTTAAAAACAGCGCTTCAGCCGCGCCGACCACCGACCCTTCTTTGCAAACCTGCCAGAAGTAATACAGATGGTTAAAATTGATATGTGCTAGACGCACGATAGTGCTCTCCTATTACGTCCTACATGGGTTAATCACCATGCGAACATTGCTGCAGTGTTTGCCCTTTAGGGCTAATCAAGAAGGCAGCACAAACTGTGCGCCAAGAAAAACGCAGCGGCGTATGACTTATCTTGCCACTAAAACCGCTGACGACCTATGACGGTGCCTCTTCAACGGGAGCCAGATTACAAAAGACGCCCCAACTAATGTTGGAGCGTCTCAGGTAAAGTGGATTACTCCTCGTCGGCAGCTCGCCGTGGTAGTACACGCCTTAGCAACATATATCCCACTAAGGCAGAGGCCGTAGACCCAAGTAAAATCCCTAATCTTGAATAGGTTGCAAGCTCAGGTGCCCCTCCAACAAACGCCAGTGAAGCAATGAAAATAGACATGGTAAAACCGATGCCGCATAGCACCGAGACGGCAAAGATATGGCGGAAATTAATCCCACCCGGTAAACGTGCGATACCGATTTTCACCGCCACCCAGCTAAACAAGAATATCCCAAGAGGTTTACCAACGAACAGCCCCATCATAATCCCAGCAGGAAGAACGCCTGTTAGATCGCCTAGAGATACCCCCTGCAGAGAGACTCCCGCGTTCACAAAAGCAAACAGCGGCAAAATCAGATAGGCTACCCATGGATGCAGGCTGTGCTCTAATTTTTCGGCTGGACGTTTGCCGTTCTTGGCTTTGATTGGCAACATAAAGCCAACGATAACGCCTGCCAGCGTGGCATGAACGCCCGATTTCAGAATAGCCGTCCACAGTACCGCACCAACTAACAGATAAACCGAGGATTTTCCTACCCCACGCCAGTTGAGATATCCCAGCACCGCAATAGATGCCGCAGCCACGCCTAATGCCGATAAAGAAACCTCATGCGTATAGAACAAAGCGATAATCACGATAACGCCTAGGTCATCAATAATCGCTAGCGCTAGCAGAAAGACTTTCAGGCTGGTTGGTACTCTCTTACCCAGCAGCGCCATAACACCTAAGGCAAAAGCAATGTCCGTTGCTGCCGGAATCGCCCAACCTTGGCTGGTAACAGGATCGGCATGGTTAAATGCAAGATAGATCAACGCCGGAGCCAGCATTCCGCCAAGAGCGGCGATTGCTGGGAAAACGGCCTTATCTCGGCTGGCGAGTGAGCCACACATCAACTCACGCTTAACTTCTAAGCCAACCACCAAAAAGAAGATGGCCATCAGGGCATCATTGACCCATAACAGCAGAGTTTTGTTGATATCCAATGCCATAAAACGGAACTGAACTGGCGAATCTAAAAACTGCTGATAAAGGCCCTGTAGCGGGCTGTTTGCCAGAACTAAAGCCACAATAGCGGCCATGATGAGAATTATGCCGCCAGCGGCCTCAAGGCGCAGAAACTGACGGATTGCACGGGTTACCATAGTCACTCTCAGAAACTCCTTACACACATTCATTAATAATGGGCGAGAGAACGAATTAATGCAGTTAGTTTACGGATTACTTTATTTCGGGAAAAGTAGTTTATAAGTGCTATTAACCAAGGTAAAACCGAGTAATTGATGAGTTTCGTCACACAAAATGTAAAAAAATCCCCACGGGTTAGGTAGGGATTTTTTATTAACTGCTTATTTTTAAAGAAAATCCTAGCGAGTTAAATCGTCGAAGAATTTCTTTACACCGTCGAGAAAACTTTTAGAGCGTGGGCTGTTATTAGCGCTCGAAGAATCGCCAAAACTATCTTCTAGCTCACGCAACAGCTGTTTCTGCTTCTCGTTTAGGTTAACCGGAGTCTCAACCACTACGCGGCACAGCAGGTCGCCCTGACTCCCACCACGAACGGATTTAACCCCTTTACCACGCATGCGGAACATCTTGCCAGTTTGAGTTTCAGCAGGGATTTTCAGCTTTACGCGTCCATCAAGCGTAGGAACTTCAATCTCACCGCCGAGTGCAGCCATGGCAAAGTTGATCGGCACTTCACAGAACAGGTTATTATCTTCGCGCTCAAAGATTGGATGCGCTTTTACCTGTACCTGTACATACAGATCGCCAGCTGGCGCTCCATGCTCACCGGCCTCCCCTTCGCCGCTCAAGCGAATACGGTCACCGGTATCCACACCAGCAGGAATTTTCACCGACAGCGTTTTGGATTTCTCTACGCGGCCATGCCCGTGACATTTGTTGCACGGATCTTTGATAATTTGGCCACGACCATGACAATGTGGACACGGCTGTTGTACGGTAAAGAAGCCCTGACGCATCTGTACCTGACCTGCGCCATGACAGGTTGGACAGGTCACTGGATCAGTGCCTTTCTTCGCTCCGCTGCCGTGGCAAACTTCGCATTCAACCAGTGTAGGAATGCGAATTTCTTTGGTCACACCGCGTACCGCTTCTTCCAGCGTCAGCTCCATGTTGTAACGGAGATCTGCACCACGGGTCGCACGCTGACGACGACCGCCGCCGAAGATGTCGCCGAACACGTCACCAAAGATGTCGCTAAAGTCTGCACCGCCGCCATAGCCGCCGCCTCCGCCCATTCCACCTTGTTCAAAGGCGGCATGACCGTACTGATCATAGGCTGCACGTTTCTGCGCATCGGTTAAGATTTCGTAGGCCTCTTTGACCTCTTTAAACTTTTCCTCTGCGTCCGTATCCTGATTGCGGTCAGGATGGAACTTCATCGCTAGGCGCTTATAAGCCTTTTTGATTTCGCGCTCTTCCGCGTCGCGGGATACGCCCAAAACCTCGTAATAGTCTCTTTTCGCCATTCTATTTATCCTGCCCTTAACATAACTGCACGGGCGTTGAGTTTCCTCGACGCCCGTGCCGGTTAACAGTCACGACGGTTAGCTAAATGCCACTTCCGCCGTCACCAAGCCCGCTAAGGGCAATTATTTTTTATCTTTAACTTCTTCGAATTCAGCGTCTACCACGTCGTCATCTTTCTGAGCGCTGGTATCAGCCTGCTGAGCACCACCGGCCTGAGCCTGCTGCTGAGCCATTTCTAACAGTTTGCTGGAAGCTTGTACCAGAGTCTGGATTTTCGCTTCGATGTCAGCTTTATCTTCGCCCTTCGCTGCAGTATCCAGCTCAGCCAAAGCAGCTTCGATCGCAGTTTTATCTTCAACTGGCAGTTTGTCACCGGCTTCTTCCAACTGCTTGCGAGTACCATGAACCAGCTGATCGGCTTGGTTACGAGTTTGTACCAGCTCTTCAAACTTACGGTCAGCTTCAGCGTTAGCTTCTGCATCACGTACCATTTTCTGGATTTCTTCTTCGTTCAGACCAGAAGATGCCTTGATGGTGATCTTCTGCTCTTTACCGCTGTTTTTGTCTTTAGCAGACACGTGCAGGATACCATCAGCATCGATGTCAAAGGTAACTTCGATCTGTGGCATACCACGTGGTGCTGGCTGGATACCATCTAGGTTGAACTGACCCAGAGATTTGTTATCCGCAGCGCGTTTACGTTCACCCTGAATGACGTGGATCGTCACAGCAGACTGATTGTCTTCAGCGGTTGAGAACACTTGGCTATGCTTAGTTGGGATAGTGGTGTTCTTCGCAATCAGTGAGGTCATTACGCCGCCCATGGTTTCGATACCCAGAGACAGAGGGGTAACGTCCAGCAGCAGAACGTCTTTAACTTCACCGGTCAATACACCGCCCTGAACCGCAGCACCGATAGCCACTGCTTCATCTGGGTTAACGTCTTTACGTGGTTCTTTACCGAAGAAATCAGCCACTTTCTTCTGAACCATAGGCATACGAGTCTGACCACCAACCAGGATAACGTCCTGTACGTCAGAAACAGACAGGCCAGCATCTTTCAGAGCCACTTTCAGTGGTTCCATAGAGCGGTTAACCAGATCTTCAACCAGTGACTCCAGTTTTGCACGGGTCACTTTAATGTTCATGTGTTTTGGACCAGACGCATCTGCAGTGATGTACGGCAGGTTAACGTCGGTCTGCTGAGCAGAAGACAGCTCGATCTTCGCTTTTTCAGCCGCTTCTTTCAGACGCTGCATCGCCAGCGGATCGTTGCGCAGATCCATGCCCTGTTCTTTCTTGAACTCTTCAACCAGATAGTTGATCAAACGGCTATCGAAGTCTTCACCACCCAGATGAGTATCACCGTTGGTTGCCAGAACTTCGAAGGTTTTTTCGCCGTCAACTTCGTCAATCTCAATGATAGAGATATCGAAAGTACCACCACCCAAGTCGTAAACGGCGATAGTGCGGTTACCCACTTCTTTATCCAAACCATAAGCCAGAGCAGCTGCGGTTGGTTCGTTGATGATACGTTTTACTTCCAGACCTGCGATACGGCCAGCATCTTTTGTTGCCTGACGCTGAGCATCGTTGAAGTATGCAGGAACGGTGATAACAGCTTCAGTCACTGGCTCGCCCAAGAAGTCTTCTGCAGTTTTCTTCATTTTCTTCAGAACTTCTGCAGAGATCTGCGGCGGAGCAATTTTCTGACCTTTAACTTCGACCCATGCGTCGCCGTTGTCAGCTGCGACGATACCGAAAGGCATGATGCCTTTATCGCGCTGAACTTCTTCATCCTCAAAACGACGACCAATCAAACGCTTGATCGCGAACAGGGTGTTTTGTGGGTTAGTCACCGCCTGACGTTTTGCAGGCTGACCAACCAGAATTTCGCCGTCCTGAGTGTACGCAATAATAGAAGGAGTGGTGCGGTCGCCCTCGGCGTTCTCCAGCACACGTGCGGTAGTCCCATCCATTACAGCTACACAAGAGTTAGTTGTACCCAGGTCGATACCAATAATTTTACCCATCGAACATCTCCACTAAGAATTTTGTTATTAATCTCGTTGCTACCGTAGGTGGGGGCGATATTTCATTTTTCAACCGCCTTTTTTCTACCTATACCCTAAATCATTCAAGTTGCTGGAAGGCGGCAAACGAATGAGTCCCAATAAGCTTACCTAAGTAAGTGGCTCGGGTGATTGAGTGCAGCCAACACACCAGCAGCTTGAAGTATGGCGGGAATACCCGGTAACTAACTGCGTTGTAAGTAAGATGGGGTCGCTCAAGACGACAACAAGGGGGGAGATTAAAAAAAATATGATTTTTTAACCCACAAGATCATTGTTTATGTTCTGACTCCTCATTATTATGCCGCGCGCTCGATCGTTGAAAAGAACCACAATGCGATAAAACATTGTGTTCTCGGGCACGTACCAATGAATTTCCACGCCTAACCAATTGATGTTGCAAATATAAAAATCAACTTCAATGGCGCTGGAATATTTATTTCTACATTAAACTTCTCTTATTACAGAGGCTCTATGCACACCAACAAGTTGGCGAATCCCGGTCCTTTAGGCCTGATGGGCTTCGGGATGACCACCGTCTTGCTGAACCTGCACAATGCAGGCTTTTTCCCTCTTACTTCCGTGATCATCTCAATGGGGATTTTCTTTGGAGGGTTTGCCCAAATTCTCGCTGGGCTGCTTGAGTACAAAAAAGGCAATACTTTCGGTTTAACCGCATTTACGTCCTACGGCGCATTCTGGCTGTCGCTGGTCGGTATTTTATTACTGCCAAAAATGGGTCTGGCCGATGCCAGCGATGCCAGCTTCCTAGGTACTTATTTAGCACTGTGGGGCATTTTTACCCTGTTCATGTTCTTCGGTACTCTGGGCGCTAACCGCATTCTGCAATTCGTGTTTGCCAGTCTGACCGTTCTGTTCTTCCTACTGGCCTACGGCAATATCACGGGCAATGCTGCGGTTCTACACTTTGCCGGTTTTGAAGGCATCGTTTGTGGTGCGAGCGCCATTTATCTGGCTATGGCTGAAGTGATCAACGAACAAGCAGGCCGTACCGTGCTGCCAATCGGCGAATGCAAATGCCATAAAGCAAACGCTCATCCTGCTGAACTGTAATTCTAAGCAGTATCACGTTTTTCTATATCCAGAGCGTTAAACAGCAAAAAGCCCCGCCAATGATGCGGGGCTTTTTTTACCCTGATTATTTGTGTGCAACAGGTTCTACTAACGCTTTCTTGGGTATACGCCCAATGGCGCCGCTGAAAGGTTTTCCATCGATGGTATCGTGCGTTCTGATCCCTTCTGGCTTCAACCAGCGTTGTACCCTTGATGGCATATCCAATCCAATCAACAGAATAACGACAAAGGTCAGGCTGAAGGAAAGCGAAGCTAACGCCGTACCAAGATCCAGGCGTTGGGCTATGGTCGCGCCAAGGATAGGTGCAAGCGCCCCGCCTAACGCGCCGACGTTATAGGTAAATCCTAACCCTGCCGCTCGTTGCTCAGTGTCAAAATAGCCGCCAATGAGCTTAGGTAAAATACCGGAAATCCCCTGTCCCAGCATTTGCTGAAGAAACAGCAGAACCCCCAGCGTCCATAGGCTTCCACCGCCAATAGCAAACACAGGAATAATCAGCAGTTGAGATAACAGTAGGCTATACACATAAGCTTTACGCGTTCCCAGCCAATCACCTAGGAAGCCACCAACACAGCACCCAACCGCAGCCCCAAATCCGCTAAAGAACAGAATATGTGCCACGGTCGATGGATCGTAAGCCAACTCAGTCTTTAAATAGGTGGGTAATAGAGCCTGAATCGGCCATGAATAAAGGAAGGCGAACAACACCACGACCATCAGCATCACGCCCGTGGGCCAGCGATTCCCACTGCTTTGCACCATGAAACTAATGAAAATAGCAGCACACAAAAGCCCAAGCACCGTGATGGCAAAAGGATTTCCAATATCGCCTGCAAAACATAAATAGAGAGCCAGTGAAGCGACTATCGTCATACCAACGTTCATCACTTTATAGGGTCCACGATATAAAATATCCACCATGGTTTTTACTGGCTGTTTATTACCAAATTTCTTTTCCCAGTCTTCCGCTTCAGGAATATTTTTACGTAGCCATAGCGCAAAAATAATCGGCAGAATGCCAATAAAGAATAATGCACGCCACCCCCATACAGGTACGACTACGCTGTATACCTGCGCGGAAAGAACGGCACCGATCGAAAAACCTGAAATCAAAAATCCGCTGGCTTTATTTCGTAAATGTTTTGGCCAGCTCTCAATAACATAGGTCGCGCTAGAACCATATTCACCCGCCATTCCCATCCCAATCATCAGACGAGCAATAAACATGGTGGTGAAACCGGGAGCAAAACCACAGGCTAAAGTTCCGACTGAAAATAAGACAATGCTAGTTATCATTGCTAATTTTCGGCCATATCGGTCCCCCATTGCGCCTAATAATAACCCTCCAAACCATCTGGAGATAAATGCGGCTGAAATAAGGCTGGCAGCTTCTACGGTAGTTAATCCAAATTCACTTTGAATTTCGGTTAATACCAAAGCGATCAAGACAAAATCAAAGCCATCTAACAGATAACCAATCCATGCGGCAGAAAATGCCTTCCATTGCGGCTTACTGATGTGTCGATACCACGGTAGATCTTGGGTAGTGTTATTCATAAAGCACTCCCGGCGCAGGTCTTTTAAATTGCCTGCGCTCTATATCGTAGGGTAAGAGTTGTTAGTAGATAAGAAACGGTGTTGTATTATTTTGCCGTTCTTTCTGCACTCAGTAATTGGGCTAGCTGACGCAGCTCAGGTAAATACTGTTCTTCAACCGGAGCAAACGGCTTGCGACAAATTGGCGTATCAACAACATCCATATAGTGCAGAATGGTTTTCAGTCCACGGAATACGCCGACTTTAATTAGAACATCTATCACTTTATTACATTCCGTTTGCAGCGCTTGGGCTCGTGCAATATTGCCCTCTTTCAATGCCTGCATAATACCTTTATAACGCCAGCCCATAACGTTATAGGTACTGCCGATACCGCCATCGGCCCCCGCCAACAAGCCGGAAAGGAAGATTTCATCATAACCGTTATAAATGACCTTATCAGGATGTGCACGTCGCACTTGTTCCATCTGATAGAGATCGCCTGATGTTTGTTTCAAAGCAGCCACACCCGGCAGAGTAATCAGCGTTGAGATTTGATCGAGTGAAAGCTTCACTCCGCTCAACGCTGGGATGTTATATACCACCATCGGCAACCCTTCGGCAGAGTCGATAATGGCGCGATAGTGATCGCAGTGCTCGGCAAAACTGAATGGATAATAGAAAGGAGTCACCGCAGATACAGCGTCAAAACCATAGCCCTTGGCAGCCTTCGCCAACACCTGACTTTCATGCGTACTAATCCCACCCACGTGAGCAATCAGCGTCACTTTACCTTTCGCTTCTTCTGCGACGACTTCCAAAACCTGCTCACGTTCCTGAGCGCTTTGAATGAAAGCCTCACCGGTAGAGCCCCCCACGTAAAGACCGTCAACGCCTTGAGCAATATTAAACTGCACTAAACGACGCAGGCTTGGAATATCGAGCTGTTGCTGCGGGTTAAACGGAGTGAGTAACGCGGGCATAACCCCATGGAGATGTTTTGACATATGACCCTCTGACTTGTTTATTTGATGAGCTTAAAGATATACCTTTATACCTATTACACCAGCCTAAAAAACGAACTTTAGCGATATTCGGTTTAATATGTGATCAATCTCAGATATCAGAGAAGGTAAACGATCTTATTTCAATGCAAATGCTGAATAAGATCTCGTTTCACGATCCAAGGATCGTTACTTTTTGCGCGCGTAATAGGCTGCAAATACGCTGTTGAGGTGGGACTTCAAAGCTTTGTCAGCGGCATCAGGCTGCCGAGCACAGATGGCTTTATATATTTCAATATGCTGCTGATAACTCACGTTATTATGGGCATGAAGTTCTGCCAGTGACACGGTTGGACGCGCAGCAATCAGCCAGTCCAGCAGTGCCACATGGATAACCATAAAAATTGGATTTCCGGGGATCTCAGCAAGCTCACGGTGGAACTCAATATCAGAACGAATAAACAGATCGTTATCGTCGAGAGACTGGCTGTTCATTTCCAGTGCTTTCCCCAAACGCGCAATCTGTTCGTCAGTAGCGAACTCCGCGGCATAACGCACTAA
The DNA here is from genome assembly GCF_001655005.1 of Hafnia paralvei ATCC 29927. GTDB lineage: Bacteria > Pseudomonadota > Gammaproteobacteria > Enterobacterales > Enterobacteriaceae > Hafnia > Hafnia paralvei. The sequence continues at coordinate 30,393 of NZ_LXET01000009.1, read as the reverse complement.
ACTGGATTCAAAGAATAGGCGCAGCTGTTCAAAATGGGCGATACCGTCCGGCTTAGTCAAAAAGTCTTTCGCCATTCCCGACAGTTCAGAAATGATAGTATCTGCCGAAGGACGACACACGCGGGCGCGTTCTCCGTTATTGATCTGTACCAGCCCTTTACGTTTCAGCGCCGCCAGTGCTTCACGCACGGACGGGCGACCCACGTTGAAAAAAGCCATCAGCTCACGCTCAGAGGGCAGTTGCTCCCCTTCGGCGAATTCACGCCGACGGATCATCTGCTCGAGTTCTTCCTCCACCATATCAGACAACTTTTTGCGCGACACCGGCCTACGACGCATCGCATGGCCGATAGCTTCGGGAGTTTCAATTGGACGATCGTCTGATGTGCTCATAGCGTTTACGTTTTGGCTGGTTCCGTCAGTCATATATTCATCACCGAGAGACGGTACATGCTGAATCGCCCCGCTGGATGACAGATAAATAGTTAATAGGTATAACCATTTGAATCATAACATAGGAAAAGAGAAGCGGCTAAGCAAGAGAGAAAGTGGAAAGCGTGATGTCTGACGTGGCGAAAAACAAGCTCACCGCCTTAAAAGCGGAGAGCTGTTCGCACTGTGTTAGCTTTGCTTTTGCTGATTTATCGATACATCCAACAGAGATTCAGCATGCGCTTCACTATTCAAGTCACGCTGTAAATAAAGGCCCAACAGTACCCCAACTAAAGACAGAGCCAGCACATAGTAAGCCGGTGCCATCGGCGTTAGTTTCATTATCAGCGTAACAAAAATCGGCGTTAATCCCCCAAAGATGGCATACGCCACGTTGTATGAGAATGAAATACCGCTGAAACGAACTTCTGCAGGAAACGCGCGTACCATGACATAAGGAACGGCACCCACGATCCCCACGCTAAAACCGGCTAGTGCATAACCCAAGAATAGCTGTTCGGCACTCACGCCGGCGGCAACCGAGTGGTAAAACGTCCAGCTACACACAGCCAGAAAAAGGCTACCTACGATAAACGTTTTGCTCGCACCAAAGCGATCGATCACACGACCGGCAATCACGCATCCCATCGTCAGCGCAATTGTCGCCAAACAGTTTGCCTGTAAAGCCAACGCCGGTGAGATACCAAACTGTTTTTGCAGATAGGTTGGCGTCATGAGAATCACCACCACAATGCCAGCCGAAAGCAACCATGTGAGCAGCATAGAAATGGCGACCTCTTTGCGGTGATTTTTCACTACCGTTTTCAGCGGCATTTCTTCTGCTAATGCTTTTCGTGCCTGCATTTCAACAAAGATGGGTGTTTCTTGTAACCAACGGCGCAAATACATGGCAAATAGACCAAAAATCCCGCCTAAGAAAAACGGAATACGCCAGCCACCAGCCAAAATGGACTCTTGGCTCATAACGGTATTGAGCAATGTCGCCACCAGCGATCCCAACAGGATCCCTGCCGTTAATCCTGCGGTTAACGTGCCGCAGGCAAAACCAACACGTTTACGCGGTACGTGCTCAGCGACAAATACCCATGCCCCTGGGACTTCACCACCAATAGCCGCACCTTGCAGTACACGCATTAACAGTAATAACAACGGGGCCGCAATCCCGATGCTTTGATAGGTCGGTAGCATCCCCATGGCTAACGTAGGCAACGCCATCAGCAATATACTGAGTGAGAACATTTTCTTACGGCCAACTTTGTCACCAAAGTGCGCCATAATAATTCCGCCAAGCGGGCGAGCAAGATAACCCGCCGCGAAAATACCAAAGGTCTGCACCTGACGTAACCACTCAGGCATATCGACGGGAAAGAAAAGGTCGCTGACTACCGCCGCGAAGAATACAAAAATGATGAAGTCATAGAACTCTAATGCACCGCCCAAGGCGGCCAGCGTCAGAGTTTTGTAGTCCTGCCGATTTAAACGGCGATTATGATGTTGTTCCATAAGATCCAGCCCAGTACGTTATTTTCATATTATTTTGCGATGTTGTGCTGTTTTAAACAGATGTCATAAAACAGATGTTAAACATTTGTGATGCGAAATAATTAATATAACGTTACTGGGTGACTGGCTAGTCGTACTGAATCTTATGCCACAATGAGCTCAATTTCAGTTGATTGTTTCGCGCCTTGCGCTTTTCGGGCGAAAAGCTGCTATTACACGCGGATCGGTTTCAACATAAGGACCGTCGAGTAATTGGATGCAATAAGGTACGCTGGCGAAAATACCGTGAACGATAGATTTACCGTTTTCATCTTTCACACCTTCCAGCGTTTCTTTGATCGACTTAGGCTGTCCGGGCAAGTTAATGATCAACGCCTGCTTGCGAATAACGCCCACCTGACGAGATAAAATCGCCGTTGGTACATAGTGCAAACTGATCTGACGCATCTGTTCACCGAAGCCTGGCATTTCACGATCCGCCACGGCTAATGTCGCATCCGGTGTCACATCACGACGTGCCGGCCCAGTACCGCCCGTGGTCAACACTAAGTGACAGCCCATCTCATCAACGAGCTCGCACAGAGTCTGTTCGATCATCACCTGCTCATCGGGGATCAGACGCGTTTCCAGCGTAAACTCTGTGGTGAGCGCCTGCTCTAACCACTCTTGTAATGCTGGAATACCTTTATCTTGATAAACACCGCTGGAAGCACGATCGGAAATCGAGACCAGACCTATACGCAATGCATTCATGCAACTACCTCTATGACTATTCCTTGACGCTGGGGATGCAGAATAATACTACGCCAGCCGCTAATAACCACATCTGCACGCTGTAAATGATGCCGTTGGTGGCGATTTGTGATGGCAATAACCGTCATCCCAGCGGCTTGCGCAGCCTTGATCCCAGCCTCATCGCTTTCAAATACCAAGCAATCACGAGGATCCACGCCGTAATAACTGGCCGCCAACAGATAGGGCTCAGGGTCAGGGCGTCCGCTAGTCACTTGTTCTGCGCCAATCATCAACGGCGGCTGCGGCATACCTGCCTGCTGCATTTGCACAGCGGCACGCGACTGGCTTGACTGCGTCACTACACCCCACGGTGTTTCTCCCAAGGCCTGCAACAGTTCAAAAACCCCCTGCTGTAATTGGCTGTGGTGGCGCTGAGTCATCTCTAACAGCGCTTGCTCTAGCGCCTCTAATTCCTGTTGAGTCTCCAGATGAGGCGCTAAACGACGTACGATCTCCTGTACCCGCTGACTATGAATCTGCGCGCCCAACAAGGCATTATCGATACCATGCCGCTGTGCCCACTGCATCCACACCTGTTCCGCATGATTACCTGAATCTAACAGAGTGCCATCCATATCTAGAAAAACGGCGGCAAATTGTTTTCTCCACATAACGAATACCTCTTAGATAGGAATTAAGCCAAGTATAAGACTTACGGTAAATCCGTCTGGTTTATGAATCAAAGATTCGGAATAAACTGTAGGGGGATGAGTGGCAAGGAGTGATGACAGGAGTTATCTGGATTACATAAATGTCAGGTTTCGTTCACCAGTATATACGCCGCGGAGTAAAGTTTCGTTCGCCGGTTAGCATCTGCATTTTCATGAAATTACTGACGTAGGCGACCGAGTCGGGTGCGCCAGCGCGCGCACCCGACACCCGCGCGCTTTTATCCGAGACGCCATCTCCGCTCCGGTTTGGTATCGCCCATCTCGGGCGCCCCAAACTCCACCGGCACATCCCTGTACCGGCGGCTCTCTCTACCAAAACTTAACTCAAAAAAGACAAAGTCTTTTAGGCTTATTAGATTTTGATCTTGCCGTTGACCTTTTCAGGCACATTACCGGACAGCCGAGTGAATCATGCTGGTTAGGATTCGCCTACAGGGATGTAGGCGAAAGAACGGAGGAGCCAGGATGGCGATTGCCGTTCGTTCCGTTAAGACCGGAATGATGAAATGAGGGCACCCGCGTAGCGGGCTGGAAGGTGGAGCCAAGCCGGGTTGTTAGGGGGCGGCGACTGGCCCCCTAACACGGACGCCCGCGCGGTTTAAATGTGGAGTTCAGTGTTTTAAGCGGACGTAGCTTACTCCATATCTAAAACACTTATGCCTCCTCCCCCCATGGCCTCCATGATAATCGGTATCGGCGTCAACAAGTGTTGTCGCATCAACTCACCCGCCTGTTTTCCATCACGAGCCAGAATGACGTTCACCAGTTGATCGTGCTCATGGTGTTTATTCTCCAGCATTTCTACGGAAAGTACGGTCTCGCGCAGCCAAATAAATCGATAACGTGCCGCCAAATCAAACAAACGCACTCGCATTTGCAGTAAATATTGCGAGCCACAACCAGCTACAATCGCGGTATGAAACGCCTGATGACGTTGATCCCATTCATCGAGCAGTGCTTCGCTAGCTTCTGTCGCCTCGAGTTTGGCAAGCATATGGGCACGCGCCAAAATGTCCGCCTCCCAATCATCGCCTCCGCGCTCAATCGCCAGTTGTACCAACATTGATTCCATATTGGCGCGCGCATCAAAAATATCCAGCAACTCAGCCTGCGACATCGGCGCTACGCGATAACCCTTTTGGCTCACTACGGTCACCAGATGTTCGGCCACTAGCTGTGACAACGCCTCTCGCAGCGGGCCAACACCTAGGCCGTAGCGATTCGTCAACAAGCTCATACGCAGTTTTTCTTCCGGCTGATAGACGCCACGAATAATGTCCCGTTTCAGCCATTGATAACCGTCAAAGGTAGGATGGGGTAAAGAGGCGGTCATAGGTATGGCTCCTAAACTAGCAACGAAGCAAAAAGAATCACCTGCCAAAAGTACAGGCTTTCTAATACCAATAAACGCCGTCCCAGTTCTCGCTGAGATCGGCGCATCAAAATTATTGCCAAGCTTCTGCGTTATCTCAAACTCTGCTGAGGCTGTTTTTGCCACTGAAACAATGTTTTCCAGCGGGTCATAATAGGCACTGTGCAAATAATACCAATGCCCAGCAACACGGTCGAAACCACTTCAACGCGTTGCTCTGGTCTGAACATCATGACCACCAGTACAAAAGTGATAAACAGAATTACCGTCCAAGTCAGGTAAGGATAAAGCCACATTTTGAGTTTGATCTCCTGCCCACGCATCAACAGAATTTTACGCATGCGAAGCTGGGATACCGCGATCACCAGATATACCAACAAAGCGATGGCACCAGAGCTCGCAATTAAGAAATTAAACACCTTGGCTGGCGCATAGTAATTCACTACCACGGTAAGAAACGCCGCACCGGTAGAGAGTAATACCGCCACATAAGGCGTTTTACTGCGGTTAGTTTTTCCCATAAATGCAGGTGCGTCACCGCGATGGCTAAGTGAGTACAGCATACGTGATGCGGTATAAAGCGCCGAATTCAGACAGCTGGTTACCGACAATAAAATCACGCAGTCCATAATCAACTTGGCATGAGGAATATGCAGCAGCTGTAGCACTGAACTGTATGAGCCTATCGTTTTTAGCTCTGGGGCATTCCACGGAACCAACGCCACGACAACGAAGATCGAGCAGAGATAGAAGATCGCAATACGCCAAATGACAGAATTGGTTGCGCGCACAATGTGCTTATCCGGCGTATCGGACTCAGCGGCTGCAATCGTGACGATCTCGGCCCCCATAAACGAAAACATAGTGATCAACATCGCGCTAATTACGGCACCAAAACCATTCGGCATAAAACCGCCATGATCCCACAGACGAGAAATACCGCTCACCTGAACGTGCGGATAGAAACCAGTAATCGCAATGGTTCCTAGAACGATAAAAGCCAGAATCGCAATGACCTTGCACAGCGCTAGCCAGAACTCAAACTCCCCGTAATTTTTAACACTGAGCAGATTACTACCGGTCAAAGCAAGGGTAATTAATAGGGAAAAGAGCCAGATCGGCACCACCGGTAGCCATGAGTTGAGAATAATGGCGGCAATATTTGCTTCCAATGGGATCACTAAAACCCAAAACCACCAGTAGAGCCAACCAATGGTATATCCCGCCCATTTGCCGATAGAGCGTTCTGCATAGGTGGAAAAGGAGCCGGTATCCGGTGAAGCGACCGCCATTTCGCCCAGCATGCGCATGATCAGCAGCACCAGCAGACCGGCGAATAAATAAGACAGTAATACCGCTGGCCCTGCTTGAGAAATCGCAACGCCAGAGCCCACAAATAGACTTGCGCCGATAACCCCCGCAATGGACAGCATCGTGACATGGCGGGACTTCAGCCCGCCTCCCAGCGAGTTTGTTTCTGCTACCTGACCCATAATTAAACCCTCTCGAAAGTTTTTCACTTAGGGAGAGCGCTCCGGCATTCCCGCGCCGGAGCACGCGCGTTGTTATTATTTATCCATCAGACTTCCTTTATGACGGGTGCTACTCACATACCCTCAAGCACCACGTTGCGCTTAATTCTTCTTAGCCTCAGTAAAACATTCAGCAATAATATCCAACCCTTGCTTAATCTGTGCGTCGCTTACCGTCAACGGAACCAAAATACGTAGCACGTTGTAATACGGCCCACATGACAGCAGGATTAACCCTTTGTCACGCGCTCTCGCCACCACTTCAGCCGTCAATTTGGCATTAGGTTTATGGACGTCGCCGTCTTCAAACAACTCGATAGCAATCATGGCGCCCAAACCACGTACATCACCAATTTCACGATGCGTCTCTGCGATACTTAATAAGCCTTCTTTCAGCTTTTGACCGACATCGTTGGCGCGCTGTAGCAGGTTTTCCTCATCGAAAGTGTCGAGCACGGCAAGCGCAGCAGCGCAGGCAATCGGGCTCCCCGCATAAGTTCCGCCTAATCCTCCCGGCGCAATGGCGTCCATGACTTCAGCTTTACCCGTTACGCCCGCGAGAGGGAAACCCCCTGCGATAGATTTAGCGAAAGTCGTGATATCGGCGGCAACGCCCAGCTGTTCCATTGCAAACAGCGTACCGGTACGTCCTGCCCCACTTTGCACTTCATCGGCTATCAGCATAATCCCGTGCTCATCGCACAGGGCCCGTAAGCGCTTCATAAAGTCCGGCGAAGCAGAGTAGAACCCGCCTTCCCCTTGTACGGGTTCAATGACAATCGCCGCAATATCTTCCGGCGCTGCGTCATTTTTGAAGATGCGATGAATACTGGCGATGGCATCATCGTCGCTCACACCGTGTAACTCACACGGGTACAGCGCGCGAAATACGTGGCCTGGCATTAAGCCCATCCCCGCAGAATACGGGTTCACCTTACCGGTGAGCGATAAGGTATAGTGGGTACGCCCATGATATGCCCCGCTAAAAGCAATGGTGCCGCTACGTTTTGTGGCGGCGCGAGCGATTTTCACTGCATTTTCAACCGCCTCTGACCCCGTCGTCACCAGAAGCGTTTTCTTGGCGAAATCTCCAGGCACGCGTTTATTCATGATCTCGCACAGCTCCAGATAAGGCTCATAGGCGAGAACTTGGAAGCAGGTATGCGACAATTTTTTCAGTTGAGCTTCCACCGCAGCGACGACTTTAGGATGCAAATGGCCAGTGTTCAGCACCGCAATTCCGCCTGCAAAATCGAGATACTCACGCCCTTCAACGTCCCATACGCGGCAATTTTCTGCACGCTCGGCAAAAATGGGATGGATCTGCCCCACTCCGCGTGGAACGGCGTTGCCGCGGCGCTGCATCAACTCTTTATTCGTGCTCATCAGATGTCCTCTCAGTGTTCGGGTAGGCGGCTAATGCCGCTCTATTGGCGTTAATAAATCAGTGTGGGTACCTTTATCCCAATCCCTTGAGAAAGAGATGGGCAGCATTGGGTTGTCTTACAAACCAATGCACATATATTTGATTTCTAAGTAATCCTCGATGCCGTATTTGGAACCTTCTCGGCCAAGGCCTGAGGCTTTAATACCGCCAAAAGGCGCCACTTCGTTGGAGATAATTCCGGTATTGATGCCGACAATGCCGTATTCCAACGCTTCACCCACGCGGAACACACGGCTTAAATCACGAGCATAAAAATAGGCTGCCAAACCAAACTCGGTATCGTTAGCCTGAGCAATAACATCAGCTTCATCGTTAAATCTGAACAGCGGCGCTAACGGACCGAAAGTCTCTTCCTTTGCCACTTTGGCGCTAGATGGAACGTTAACGAGAATGGTGGGCTGAAAGAAATTACCGCCTAAATCGTGGGGCTTGCCGCCGGTAATGATGCGAGCACCTTTTGATAGTGCATCCTCGATATGCTCTTTCACTTTAGCCACGGCTTTTTCATCGATCAGCGGCCCCGTCGTCACCCCCTGCGTCAAACCATCGCCCAGAGTGAGTTTTTCGACTGCTGCCTGTAACTTTTCAGCAAAAGCGTCATAGACCCCATCCTGCACATACAAGCGGTTAGCGCAGACACAGGTTTGCCCCGCATTACGGAATTTAGAGGCTAAAGCACCTTCCACCGCTTTATCTAAATCAGCATCATCAAACACAATAAACGGCGCATTGCCGCCCAGTTCGAGAGAAACTTTTTTGATATCTTTGGCACATTGCTGCATAAGCTGGCGGCCAATCTCTGTCGATCCAGTGAAAGAGAGCTTACGTACCAATGCGTTACCGGTAAGCTCATTACCAACCTCACTGGCAGATCCGGTCACGACGTTAAATACCCCAGCAGGGATACCAGCACGCTGAGCGAGCTCGGCTAACGCTAGAGCAGAAAACGGCGTTTGGCTGGCGGGTTTGAGTACCATTGTGCAACCTGCAGCAAGCGCAGGTCCCGCTTTACGAGTAATCATTGCTGCGGGAAAATTCCACGGTGTAATCGCAGCGGTAACACCAATGGGCTGCTTAATCACGATAAGACGTTTATCCGCCTGATGCCCCGGAATTGTATCGCCATAAATACGTTTGCCCTCTTCGGCAAACCATTCGATAAAAGAGGCCGCGTAGGCAATTTCACCCTTAGCCTCGGCGAGCGGCTTGCCCTGCTCCAGCGTCATTAACTTGGCAAGATCGTCTTGATTAGCCATCATCAAATCAAACCAGCGACGTAAAATCACCGCGCGCTCTTTGGCGGTCAATGCACGCCATGCGGGCAGAGCCTGATTAGCCGCTTCAATGGCGGCGCGAGTTTCATCTGCCCCCATTTTGGGCACCGTGCCCAATAACTGACCATTGGCCGGATTTGTCACGTCTATGGTTTGTTGATGAATGGCATCACGCCATTCCCCTTGAATAAAGGCCTGCTGACGAAATAGCTTATGGTCGTTAAGTTGCATTTTTATTTCCTTACTCATCATTAATTTAGCTATTTTTATGCGGTATTTTTACGGCACTGCAAACGCAGTTTTATCTTTAATATTCGCGGTTAATGAACGACCGAGATGAGTTTGCCCAGCCAACAAAGCCTGAACTTTACTTACAATATGCGTGCCAATGGGAATGGCTGAAGTCGCCGCCGGTGAAGGTGCATTGCAGACGTGGATACTGCGTGCGGTCGTCACGAACAGGAAGTCGTCGATAAGTTTGCCGTCGGGAGATACGGCCTGCGCACGGACACCTGCGGGATAAGGCTGCAGATCGTTTTTCGTTAAGCTAGGGCAATACTTTTGTACGCGTTTGAGGTACCCACTCTTACACAAGGAATTCTTCATCTCGTCCAAACCTGATTTCAGGTTTTGACGCATAACGCTGCGGATACCAGAAGAACCCAATATCTCCAGCGTATCGCTCAATGAAATATCGCGCTTACGGTAGCCCTCACGCTTAAATGCCAGCACAGCGTTTGGCCCCACCGTCACGCTACCGTCGATCATGCGGGTTAGATGCACGCCGAGGAATGGCATTGCTGGATCGGGAATGGGATAAATAAGATGGTTGACGATCTGATTGTGCTGCGGCGCTAAACGGAAATACTCACCACGGAATGGGCAGATAATGAATCCGGGATCGATGCCCAGCATTTTCACCAAACGATCCGCCATTAGGCCAGAACAGGTGATCAGGTTAGATCCTTCGTATTCCCCCTGAGTCGTGGAAACAATCACACCCTGCGCATGTTCCTGAAGAGCGGTGACTTCTGCGTTATAAAAAATCTCGCCACCAGCCGCACGAAAGCGCTCGGCCATCGCGGCGGTCACTTCGGTGTAGCTCACAATGCCGCTGGAAGGAACCAGAATACCGCCTAAGCCCACAATATTGGGTTCGCGCTCGTGTAGCTCTTCTGCGCTAAGCCAGTAACGCTCTAAGCCGTTAGCTTCGGTGCGATCCCACAGCGCACGCATCCGTTCCATTTCCAGCGCTGAAGTTGCCACCAGCATTTTTCCACAGGTATCATATCGAATACCGGTTTCATCACAAAACGCTTTGGTCGCACGGTTACCTTCAAGGCAAAACTTAGCCTTTAGACTACCGGGCGTGTAATAAACCCCCGCATGTATTACACCGCTGTTATGCCCAGTTTGATGACGCGCGGGGCCGTTCTCTTTTTCTAGCACTGCAATACGGGCGTCAGGGTAAACGCCGATCAACTGCATGGCCGTCGACATTCCAATAATGCCACCGCCAACGATCACAAAGTCATACATCCGGCTAATTCCTTCCTCGAACTTTCTTGCGTGCTCTCGTACTTACATACACAAGGGCACGCTTGGTTAATAAAAGGCAGGGGGACTTATTGCCCTGTCTGATAGTGCGAAGTGGAATAGCTGATATAACCACGCTGACGCATCAACTCTCGGCGCAGTTCTGGATGCGGTGTAAAACGATCGCGGCCATGTAGCCAGAACAGGTTGTTAATCAGCAACAGCTTTCCAACCGGAACCGGAACCGAAACAATATTGCGGCTACCTTCTAAGGCGTCTGATAACTCACTCAGCCAGTTCCCCTCTTCAAAATCTTTTGGTTGGACAAACTGATCGATATACCGCATCACAGGACGGCCTAGCCCATCGACATCAAATACGGGATGGAAAACATCTTGCGAGACATTTTTGCTCGGTGGCGCAGTCCAACGCATTGGTCGGCGTGCCAGAGGATGACTGAAATATTTGTCCAGCGATTCCCAATCATCGAGATGTAGCAGAAGGGAGTTTCCGCCTTGCATATTCTGTTCATCGATTTTCATCATCAAAACATAGTCGGTCACTTCGTCGACAAAGGTGCCGTCGTTATGCAACTCCAGCACACGATGTGGCTGACGCAGATAGCTATCTGAACTATCCACATTTTTCACCACAAAACGTGCATAGAATTGGCCACTCATCGCATCGTAGTTTGAACGACCAATGAGATGAGCTACCGCGGTAGCAATTTTTACCATCTCATCAGCTTGCTCAACGTGATCGATACCGTCTGCGCCAATCAGTAGCGCGCCCTGTGAGCGGGAAAGAATGGTATTGAGCAACAGCGGCTGGAGCTGCTCTGCACAGAGTTCATTGAGGATCTTTGCCACTCGGAAACGCAGGAAAGATTTGTACTCCAATGCTTGTACCGGCCATTCTTCAACTAACGATAAAAAGCGTTGGATTGTGGTTGCATCAAAATTGAGTTCAAGCATGCGCGGCGACTGTGCAGAGGGTCGAACGGTAAAGCCCTGCCCATTGGCTTTAGCTTCAGAGATATCCTGTTTTACGGCGGTTAACGCATTCATCAGAAAGTATCCTCGTTGCAGAAAATTATCTTCGGCAGAGCAATTCCTAGACATGCTCATTTCGTAGCCATAATCTAAAAATATCTACATTTTTGAGAATTGCGTATAAAAAGCACAGAAATGTTTATTTTTTGTGATCAAAGATACACATTTTATTTACATGAAGGGACTAAGGGATTAGCGGGAAAATAATTAATTTCTTTAAATTCAAATAATTATTTATTACCCAATAGGATGGGAAGAAAAATGGATGTTATTTGGATGTAAAAAAACCAGCCCTAAGGCTGGTTTCATTGGCTGAATAGCGAGATTACAGCAGATCAGCGATCATTTTTTCCAGTTTGCCCTGGTCTACGGCAAACTTACGGATGCCATCAGACAGTTTATCAACGGCCATTGGATCCTGATTGTGCTGCCAGTAGAATTCCGCTTCGGTCAAACGGGCTGGACGCGCTTTGATTTCGCCGGTGTAGCTCAGTTTACGCTCAACGTCGCCCTGTGCTTCAGACAGTTCTTTTAACAATGCAGGTGCGATAGTCAGACGGTCACAACCAGCCAGTTCCAGAATTTCGCCCATGTTACGGAAGCTTGCGCCCATAACCACGGTTTCATAGCCGTGCTGCTTGTAGTATTCGTAGATTTCGGTCACAGACACTACACCCGGATCTTCTTTTGGCGCGTATTCTTTCTTATCGGTGTTAGCTTTGTACCAGTCAAGGATACGACCAACAAACGGAGAAATCAGGTATACGCCAGCTTCTGCACAAGCACGAGCCTGCGCGAAGGAGAACAACAGAGTCAGGTTACAGTTGATACCTTCTTTTTCCAGCTGTTCAGCAGCACGGATACCCTGCCAAGTAGAAGCCAGTTTGATCAGAATGCGATCGTTGCTAATGCCAGCATCGTTATACATTTTGATCAGACGCTTAGCCTTAGCAACGCTTGCTTCAGTGTCATAAGACATGCGGGCGTCAACTTCAGTAGAAATACGGCCCGGAACCAGTTTCAAGATTTCCAAACCGATATTGACGGCCAGCTTATCTGAAGCATCCACAACCTGCTGAGCTTTGTCGTTGCTCTGGCTGCGAGCCCAAGCGATAGCTTCATCGATCAGCTTACGGTATTCAGGAATTTGTGCCGCATTCAGAATCAAAGAAGGGTTGGTCGTTGCATCTTGTGGTTGATACAACTTCATTGCGGCGATATCGCCGGTGTCGGCCACAACGGTGGTCAGCTGGCGTAGGGATGTCAGTTTATCGGTCATTTTTAGCGTTTCCATTATTGGTGCATAAAACCAGAATTAATGCAGCAATGGTTTTGCTTGTCACTTTTGAGCTATAACACTGATAACCCCAAGTGAATAACGCCATTGTGCATGAACTGTTGGCGGTTTATGACGTGCCTATCGCTGATAATAACACGCATCACGTGTTGCGCAATGCACTAAACTCGTCATAAAACCTATCACTTTTATCGGTTCTAACGCAGAAATGGCAAGCAACCGTTTTCGGCCTAAGTAAAAACAGCGCATAGCCGATAACAAGAATAAATCGCCATAGGTTTTCAAACTTATGCTACATTCTTGCCGTTTTTTCAAACCACACTTTTGCGCGAGTTGCGCAACGCCGAAGCCCATTTGTCACAATAAAAATATCCTCGGCTAGGTAAAATTTGCGTAATGCTTGCCGATGTAGTTACAGCAGGTATAGTTACGCTAAGTAATTAAACACCAGGAGAGCATTTTGACGGATCTAATTAACTTTATTAACAGCATATTGTGGGGATCGGTACTGATCTACCTTCTGATCGGTACCGGTCTATTTTTCACTATACGTACCGGTTTTATTCAGTTTCGCCACTTCGGCCATATGTTTTCGGTACTCAAGAACAGCAACAAGTCAGACACGGCTGGGATTTCCTCATTTCAAGCACTCTGCACCAGCCTAGCGGCTCGCGTTGGCACGGGTAATCTTACCGGCGTGGCGATTGCCATCACCGCTGGTGGTCCTGGCGCGATTTTCTGGATGTGGGTGGTCGCTATTATCGGCATGTCGACATCCTTTATTGAAAGTACGCTGGCTCAGTTATACAAAACCAAAGACGATCAAGGGAACTATCGCGGCGGCCCAGCCTACTACATGGAGAAAGGGCTAGGCATGCGCTGGATGGGAGTGCTGTTTTCCATCTTCTTAATTATCGCATTTGGTTTGGTATTCAACGCCGTCCAGTCAAATTCTATCGCACAGGCAACAGCCGTCGCCTTTGGTGTACAGCCATTTTATGTTGGCATTGGATTGGTGATCCTCAGTGGCGCTATTATTTTTGGTGGGCTACGTTCAATTGCCAAAACAGCAGAGCTCATTGTTCCGTTTATGGCTATTGCCTATCTTCTGCTCGCGTTCTGGGTGGTGGGGCATAATCTAAGTCGTATGCCTGAAGTGATTATGCTGATCTTTAGAAGCGCTTTTGGTCTGCAGGAGGCCGCTGCCGGCGCGGTCGGTTATGGTATTGCCCAAGCAATGACGCAAGGGATTCAGCGCGGTCTATTCTCAAACGAAGCGGGAATGGGCTCGGCGCCTAACGCAGCAGCGTCAGCAACCCCTTACCCGCCGCATCCGGCGTCACAAGGCTATGTGCAGATGTTTGGAGTGTTTGTAGATACTTTGGTTATCTGTAGCGCTACAGCCGCTATCATCCTGTCATCCGGAGCATTAGAGCATACGTCAGGTTCCATCAGCGGTATTGAACTCACCCAGCGTGCACTCTCTTCTGCCGTGGGAGGGTGGGGCACTATCTTTATCGCCACCGCCATCTTCTTCTTCGGCTTTACGTCAATCATCGCTAACTACTCCTATGCTGAAAGTAATCTCATTTTCCTTGAGCATAACCATCCTGCTGGGCTGATGCTGTTTCGTTGCTGCACGCTCGGCATGGTGATGTTTGGTACCCTTGCCGAATTACCGCTAGTGTGGAAGATGGCCGATCTTTCGATGGCAATGATGGCCATCACTAACCTAATTGCCATTTTGCTGCTCTCAGGCGTGGCGCTCAAACTGGCTAAGGACTATAACCACCAGCGCAGTATTGGCCGATTGCCTACTTTTGACATCAGCCAATACCCTGAAATCCAACAGCAGGTTGAGCCCGGTATTTGGGACAAGCCTAAATCTGAATAATTCATAGACTCCATCATCCGCTATTCATCATTAGGGGAGCAAACTATCGCTCCCCTATCACACTGATTCATCACTCCGCATAATAAATTTGTTACATTAGTCACCAGACACTAACCACAGGATCGATCCATGCTGATTATTATTTCACCTGCCAAAACGCTGGATTATGAAAGTCCGCTGGCGACAACGCGCTTTACCCAACCTGAGTTGCTCGATCACTCTGCCGAACTGATGGAGTACTGTCGTGAGCTAACACCTGCGCAAATCGGCAGTCTGATGAAAATCAGCGATAAATTAGCAGGCCTAAATGCGGCTCGTTTTGCAGAATGGCAGCCTAATTTCACGCCGCAAAATGCCCGTCAGGCTATTTTGGCATTCAAAGGCGATGTTTATACGGGTCTTCATGCTGAAGATTTCAGCGAGCAAGACTTCGACTTTGCTCAACAACACCTACGCATGCTCTCTGGACTGTATGGTTTACTGCGTCCGTTGGATTTGATGATGCCTTATCGTTTAGAGATGGGCATCAAGTTACACAACGCTAAAGGCAATGACCTGTATAGCTTCTGGGGCGATTTGCTCACCGAAAAATTAAACCAGCAACTAAAAGAACAAGGCGATGATGTGCTGATCAATCTGGCCTCCGATGAGTACTTTAAAGCCGTCAAACCCGCCAAACTGGATGGCCAACTGATTAAGCCAGTGTTTTTAGATGAGAAAGGTGGGAAATTTAAAGTCATCAGTTTCTACGCTAAAAAAGCGCGTGGACTAATGAGCCGCTTTATTATCCAGAACCAATTGACTCAGCCAGACCAGCTGAAAGATTTTAACCTTGAAGGTTATTTCTTTGATGAAGAAAAAATTGATAAATCAGGCAGCGAGCTAATTTTTAAACGCCACGAGGCGTAAACCGCTGACAACGTTGCAGGGAGCAAGAAACATATGAATGTGCTCCTTGCTCCCTCGGCGTGGTAGACCCGCGTATCTCGATCTCTTAAACGATCAGGACACCTAGCTTTTTATCACTTATTTTCGCGTTTTCACTTTGCCCATTGCATCATAAAAGCGCGAAGCGGAACGAAATCTGCCGCCATCTGATGCGAGAGCAGAGGCAAATTGGCGCGTTCTGCCAGTTCGGCAGGCAAAGGTAAGTCGCTAGATAAAATCTCGTCAACCACCTCTTTAAATTTCGCTGGGTGTGCAGTGCCCAAGAACAAACCAAACTCGCCCGGTTGCAATGTATCGCGCAACACACGATACGCAATCGCAGCATGTGGCTCAGAGATATACCCCAACTGGGAAAGTTCGCGCACGGTCTGGCGTGTGACATCATCAGAAACATGCCCATACGCCAACTCTTTTAGCTGCCAAATTTTACGCCGGAATAGCTCTTCTACTCGTGGCCAGTTATTTGGGCGGCTCACATCCATCGCATTCGACAATGTCGCTACGGTGTTGTGCGGTTGCCATTGTCCCGTAGCAAGAAAACGAGGCACGGTATCGTTCGCGTTGGTCGCCGCGATAAAGCGTTTGATTGGCAGCCCCAACGATTTCGCCAACAGACCCGCGGTTAAATCACCAAAGTTACCGCTGGGAACAGAAACCACCAACTGGTTGCGCGCTTCCTGCGGGAGTTGAGCCACAGCTTCAAAGTAATAACAGATTTGCGCCAACAATCGGCTGATATTGATAGAGTTAGCAGAGTTAAGTCCCAATGCCTTTTTCAGTTCTTCATCATCAAAAGCCTGTTTGACCAGCGCCTGACAATCATCAAAATCCCCCTCAATGGCAATCGTCTGAATATTTCCACCTAAGGTACAAAATAACTTTTCCTGCAGTGGGCTAATTTTGCCCTGAGGGTACAGAATAACAACCCGCACGTTTTCCAAGCCATAAAACGCATGGGCCACTGCAGCTCCGGTATCGCCCGAGGTCGCCGTCAGAATGGTCACTGGCTCATTGCCGGCGACTTCCTGCAGCATCTGCGCCATAAAGCGCCCGCCGAAGTCTTTAAACGCTAGCGTAGGCCCATGGAAGAGCTCCAATGCTGCAATGTCAGGCTCAACCGAAGCAACTGGTGCAGGGAAAGCAAACGCTGCTTTGACTCGGCGATAAATCACGTCTGCTGAGAATTCATCCCCCAGATATGCCGATAAAATATTAGCACTGCGGGTAACAAAATCTTGTTGTAAGAGATTATCGATCTCTGTCAGTTCAAACTCAGGGAGCTCGAGAGGGAAAAATAGCCCCTGATTCTTACCTAGCCCCTGTTTAATCGCCTGCGCAAAGCTGACCTGTTCGTTATGATCTTTCAAATTATAAAGTTTCATGCATTATCCCAGTCGTCGTGCGCCTGCGTTATCCAGACGGCAAATGTGAACAAAACCTTCTTCGTTTTGCAGATAGTTATTTTCCAGCCACTGTGCCATACGCTGCGCAGTATCTTGACGATCGCAAATGGCAAACAGCGTTGGGCCAGAACCAGAAATCCCGCAGGCTAGTGCGCCGATATCCTGCGCAGCCTGACGTGCCTGCGCAAATCCGGGTAACAGTCGAGTACGGTATGGTTCGGCAATAACATCATGCATCAATTTAGCCGCCAAAACGGGCTGGCGGGTATGGCACGCATGGATGAAGCCGGCCAGATAGCGTCCGTGGCTGATACAGTCTTGTCGGCGATACTGAGCAGGTAAAATAGCGCGGGCTTCAGCGGTGGAAACTTTGATGCCCGGATAAGCCATCACCCAGAACCATTCATCGAAACCGGGAACGGTTTGGCTAATGATGCCGTTTTCTTCCAAAATCAACTGCAACCCACCGAGGTAACACGGTGCTACGTTGTCATAATGCACGCTGCCGGAAATGCGCCCTTCCATTTCCCCCATCAGGGCTAATAGCTGAGTTTGATCGAGTGGTTGCTCAGCGAACTCATTGAGAGCCATTAATGCGGCCACAACGGAGCAAGCACTAGATCCTAAACCAGAGCCAATAGGCATGTTCTTTTCTAGTACCATCGCTACCGGCAGTTCGTGACCAATGGCCTGACAGAAGCGCTCCCAGCACTGATATACAATGTTATCTTTCGGATCGCTTGGCAGCTTACTCACGAAGCTACCTTTCGCACTCAAGCTGAATACATCCGCAGCTTCAACGCTAACGCAATCACCAAGAAATTGGCCATCAATAGGTGACACGGCGGCCCCCAACACATCAAAACCCACGCTGACGTTACCAATTGAAGCCGGTGCGTAAACCTTAACCATATTAGACTCCCAACTTCCATGACAAAGTACGCAGCAAATCTGCAAATACACCGGCAGCGGTCACGTCGTTACCCGCACCGTAGCCCCGCAGAACCAGTGGAATCGGCTGATAATAGCGACTGTAAAACGCTAAGGCATTTTCGCCATTTTTCACTTTATAGAGCGGATCATTGCCATCCGCTTCTACCATTTTGACCTGACAGCGACCATCAACAATTTGTCCAACGTAACGCAGCACCGCTCCTTTCGCGCGCGCTTTCTCCACTCGTTCAGCAAACCAATCGTCTAACTGTGGTAGGTGAGCCAAGAACGCCGATGTATCCCCACCTGCGTCGAAATCGGCAGGCAGCACAGACTCAACCTCAATGTCGTTCAGCTCCATGCTGTAGCCCGCTTCACGCGCCAAAATAAGTAGCTTACGTGCGACGTCCATTCCAGAAAGATCGTCACGTGGATCGGGCTCGGTATAGCCGAGTTTCTTCGCTTCAAGCGTGGCTTGCGATAAAGACATCCCCTCCTCTAACTTGCCGAAAATAAAGGAGAGTGAGCCAGACAAAATCCCAGAGAACTGTACTAGCTCATCGCCAGCGCTCAGCAAATTTTGCAGGTTTTCGATAACCGGCAAACCCGCACCGACGTTGGTGTCGTATAAAAACTTACGGCGCGACCCCGCTGCTGCCTGACGCAGTTGATGGTAGTAGTTCATGGAGCCGGTGTTGGCTTTCTTGTTTGGCGTCACCACGTGGAAACCGTTGCTAAGGAAATCAGCATATTGATCGGCAACTTCCTGACTGGAGGTACAGTCAACAATCACGGGATTCAGCAAATGGTATTCGTTCACTAAACGGATTAAGCGACCAAGGTTAAACGGCTCTTTGGCATCAGCTAATTCACTCTGCCAGCGATCGAGTTCAATACCATGCACGTTGGTTAGCAGCGCCCGCGAGTTCGCGATACCACACACTCGCAGGTCGATATGTTTATTCTTCAGCCATGATTGTTGGCGATGGATCTGCTCAATTAGCGCACCGCCTACGCCACCGGAACCAATCACGAAGACCTCAATCACCTGATCGGTATTGAACAACATCTGGTGGCTGACACGAACGGCCGTGGTCGCTGAGTCGTTATTAACTACCACGGAAATAGAGCGTTCTGAAGAGCCTTGTGCAATCGCAACAATATTGATATTGGCACGCGCCAGAGCGGAGAAGAACTTAGCCGAAATACCGCGCATAGTCCGCATACCATCACCGACGACGGAGATTATCGCTAAGTGCTCAGTGACATCCAGCGGCTCTAGCAAACCGTCTTTCAGCTCTAGATAGAATTCTTCGTTCAGTGCACTTTGCGCACGCTCCAGCTCACGCTGAGGGATGCAGAAGCTAATGCTGTATTCGGATGAGGACTGTGTGATCAGCACGACCGAAATCCCACTACGCGACATGACCGCAAACACGCGCGCCGCCATGCCAACCATACCTTTCATGCCTGGACCGGAGACGTTGATCATCGCCATATTGTTCAGGTTAGTTATGCCTTTTACCGGTACGCCATCAGCCCCACTTTCGCGACCGATGAGAGTTCCGGGAGCTTGGGGATTTGCGGTATTTTTGATGAGGCAGGGAATTTGGAACTGGGCGATAGGTGCAATGGTGCGAGGATGAAGAACTTTGGCGCCAAAATAAGAGAGCTCCATCGCCTCTTGATATGACATTGATTTTAATAATCTTGCATCGGGTACAGTGCGTGGATCGCAAGTGTATACGCCGTCAACGTCGGTCCAGATCTCACAACAATCAGCGCGCAGGCAGGCCGCGAGCACCGCAGCGGAATAATCAGAGCCATTGCGGCCTAATACCACCAGTTCGCCTTTATCGTTACCTGCGGTGAAACCCGCCATTAATACCATGTGATCGGCAGGAATCGGTTCATCAGCGATGCGACGAGTGGACTCCGCAATATCTACGGTTGATTCCAGATAGCCGCCAACGGCCAAAAGTTTTTCCACCGGATTAATCACGCTAACGCCGTAACCACGCGCCCTAAGCAGCTCGGCCATAATTGCAATCGAGAGTTTTTCACCGCGACAAATCATCGCTGCATTCACACTATCTGGGCATTGTCCCAACAGCGAGATACCATGCAACACCTGTTTGATTTGAGCAAACTCAGCGTCAACCAGCTGTTTAAGGCGGCCATATTCAAATCCAGACTGAGCCTGATCAAGCCCTGTCAGTAAATCGGCAAAAATCGTTTCTGCGTCGCTGATATTTGGCAGCGCATCTTGTCCGGCAATCGTTTTTTCTACCATCGCCACTAAGTGATTGGTTATTTTCGCCGGCGCAGACAGCACGGTGGCAACCTGTCCCTGACGGGCATTATTTTCTAAGATGTCAGCAACGCGCAGAAACCGATCTGCATTCGCCACTGAGGTACCACCAAATTTCAGCACTCGCATTTGTAACACTCTCCCGAATTAGGCTTAAAAAAAAGCCCGCACTGTTTAGGTGCGGGCTTTTTTCTTTCTCTTTTTCTGTACGCGTCAGCCCGCCCCGTTACATGTAGTATCGGTGGTGGTAATAATTGTTGTGGTGTTCAGGCTGTAGTTATGAAAACTAATACGCATCTCTGTCTGTCCAATAAATTCTTGTGTCTGCCCTATATTGGTTAAAGCAAAGGCCAAACTAAGTCAACGAAATTCTGTTGTTACTCGACAACATACTGATAACCTAAGCAGCATAAAAACCTTTATAAAAACCCTATCTCAGCAAAAGTGCGCTGAGTCACACTTTATGACTGAGCAGAATGAGATAACTTTGCGCACCTTCACCGAGCATTCGACGTTTTCAGTTTTTTTCTTCGTTAGCTTATTTTTTCAGCGCCTTTTCGATATCGTGAATTAACGTATGTAGCATCGAAGTGTCACGCTGAGCGAGTAAACCGAGTCGTTGATCGAGCCAATCTGATAGTTTTTGATCGTCCTCAACGTTCAACGCGCTCAGCAAACGATGAACCCTATGACGCAAAGCCACTAATTGATTCTGTTCGGCCAGCTGTTGGGTTTCGACCCTATTTTGTATCAACGACGATAGCTGATAGCAAAACACCATCACCGCCTGACCCAAATTCAACGATGGATAGTCCGCCACCATCGGAACCCCCGTCAGAATATCCGCTAAGGCGAGTTCTTCGTTTGATAACCCCGACTCTTCTCGACCAAAAACGATAGCGCAACTGGCAGTCCAGCTCTGCTTTTCCTGCAAGATACCCGTAAGTTCCTGAGGCGAGCAGTAATAGTGGTATCTAGCACGGCTTCTGGCGGTCGTCGCAACGGTGAAATCCACATCAGCTAGCGCAGCTTCCAAGGTATTAAAGTGCTGGGCGTTATCTAAAATATCTCCAGACCCGTGCGCGACCCAACGCGTGGCAGGCTCAAGATATGCCTGACTATCAACGATCCGTAAAGATGAAAACCCCATGGTTTTCATAGCCCTTGCTGCAGCGCCAATGTTTTCAGGTCTGGCCGGAGCGACCAGTACGATGTGTATTTGCATATAAATGCCCGATTTTTAACAATTCGTAATTAACAGAGCGCACTTTATCTTGCTCTAGCTGGTTTTTCCAATAGCTTCAAAGTTACATTTTTTTAACAAAAAAACGGATTTTTCTATTAGATAAAAAAGGAAAAAGGTATTTTAATCAAAAAACATGCAGAGACTACGTTATTTAGAACAAATACGATAAATTCATTTTTACAATCAATGAATTAAATTTTATATAAATCTAGAATAAAGTTTAGTTTTGTCGTGCAAATTTACCGAGCTTAATCAGAGACAAACTGGCTTAAGTTCGTTATTAAGCTCACATACTTGTAAGTGTTTTTCACAAATCTGTTAACGTGCTACAATTGGATTTGATATATGTCAACAAAGCGTAGTTTTGTTGGATGGCAATTGCGGTGTGTGCTGTTATATTGCTGTTAATAGGGTTAGGATGTGCGCCGCTTTTGGCACCACCGGGGCTGTAGGGAGTAACATCCCCTGACCAACCTAGCGATGTTGTTGACGTTGATGGAAAGTGCATCAAGAACGAGTTTACGTACTTTAGTCTGTTGAATCTCTATGTTGTTACATCATCGAAACAGCCACACTCTCGATTTGATGTTTTAGGATCCAAGACTACTGTACTTCCCTATTTCTATTTTGTTGGCAATTTTAGGTAGCAAACACATGCAGACCCCGCACATTCTTATCGTCGAGGACGAACTCGTCACTCGAAACACACTTAAAAGTATTTTTGAGGCGGAAGGTTATATCGTTCATGAAGCCAATGATGGCGCAGAAATGCACCAGATCCTGTCAGAATTTGACATCAATCTGGTTATCATGGATATCAACCTGCCTGGTAAAAATGGCCTGTTGTTGGCTCGCGAGCTGCGTGAACAAGCAAATGTAGCGCTGATGTTCCTGACTGGCCGCGACAATGAAGTGGATAAAATCCTTGGCCTGGAAATCGGTGCCGATGATTACATCACTAAGCCATTCAACCCACGTGAGCTGACTATTCGTGCTCGTAATCTTCTGTCTCGCACCATGAATCTGGGCGGTGGCACCGAAGAGCGCAAGCTGGTTGAAAGCTATCGCTTTAACGGTTGGGAATTGGACATCAACAGTCGTTCATTAGTCAGCCCTAACGGCGAACAATACAAGCTGCCACGCAGTGAGTTTCGTGCCATGCTGCACTTCTGCGAAAACCCGGGGAAAATTCAGTCCCGTGCAGAACTGCTGAAAAAAATGACCGGCCGTGAGCTCAAGCCACATGACCGTACCGTTGACGTGACCATCCGTCGTATCCGTAAGCACTTCGAGTCTACGCCAGATACTCCGGAAATCATCGCGACGATTCACGGTGAAGGCTATCGTTTCTGCGGCGATCTGGAAGAGTAATCTCCAGCGTTAAGCAAGACACACAAAAAAGGCCGGATAATCCGGCCTTTTGCTTATCTGTCGTATGAATGTCTCATCAATGACAGCAATAAAAAAGCGGAGTTTCCCCCGCCTATTCATCATCTCAATCTGAAACGCAACTACGCGTTTTGACGCCACCACTCAGCGAGTAGAATGCCGGTTGCAACAGACACGTTCAAGCTTTCAACTTGGCCTGTCCCCCCGATGGACAGACTTAAATCGCCCTGCTGCATAACGGTTTCAGACAGACCGTCACGCTCTTGACCTAACACTAACACCATTTTCTTAGGCAGTGTGGCCTTAGTCAGCGGCGTAGTGCCTTTATGGCTGGAGGTGGTGACAATGGTATAGCCTGCACGACGAAACTCATCCAGCGCGCCATCAAAGCCATCGGCATCAATAGCCTGAATATGCTCTGCGCCACCTTCAGCAGTACGCACAGCCGCGCCAGATTCCAGCATCGACGCATCCTGAACCATCAGCCCTTTTACACCAAAGTGCGCACAGGTACGCATGATGCCGCCTAGGTTATGCGGGTTGCCCACATCTTCCAACGCCAGCACACAGTCGGTGTCCGCGGCAGTTTTCAGGTAAGAACGAGCATCTAGACCATTACGTTTTTTGATCAGGAAGCAGACACCACCATGATGTTCGGTTCCTGATGCTTTCGTCAGTTCCTCATCATCAACCACATGATAGGCTTTACGGTTCGCCGCCATCCAGCGCAGAGCTTCTCGGAAACGTGGTGTTACCGACTGAACAAACCATGCGCGCACGATAGCGTCAGGACGGCTTGCAAACAAAGCCTGACATGCATTTTCGCCGTAGACTCGAGTTTCTTCAGCCCGCTGACGACGCAACTGCTCAGGGTCGATAAAGCTCTTACCGGCGATACCACCGTGATCTGGCTTATCTTCTTCATTCGGTGCACGAGAAACCGTTTTCCAAGGCGAACGATCATAAGGGCCTTCACTACGCCCTTCGCTACGGCCTTCACTGCGGTTCGCACCAGCAGGACGGCGTGAGCGATCGTTTTCTTGGCTACGGCCTTGACCACCACGGCGATCGTTGCGACGGTCTCCATCCTGAGCACTACGGCCCTGTCGACCACCTCGTTCACCTTGACGCCCTTTACCTTCCGGACGCGATTTTTGGTCACGGTCTTTGCTGTCGTCCTCACTACGGACGTACATCACTTTGACCTTGCCATTTTTGCCATTAAAAGAATCGTTCATTGCTATCTCCACCAACGCGCAGGGCGCGAAGATTACCTGATGTGTGACCACTAAGCTATACCCAAATGACTTGCATCCGCTAACAAATTACGGCGGCAAACAACCTGAGCACTTAAGCTTTGGACAAAAGCTGGCATCTATTATAACCATTGAGGAAACCTGATTGTGATTAATATCCCCAAGCACCATAATGCTTAACATTATCTAAACATTAACGTTGCTTTTACCGTTGAAAAGCTCGGAATATTTATCCAAACCACGAGGTTAACCATGAATACCGTTTGTCCATCCTGCCAAACCACCAATCGTTTACCCGAAGAGCGCATTGAGGATCAGGCTAAATGCGGTCGCTGCGGTCATGAGTTATTCGATGGTGAAGTGATTAACGCAACGTCTGCTACGCTGGATAAAATTCTCCAAGACGAATTACCAGTCCTAATCGACTTTTGGGCACCATGGTGCGGCCCGTGTCAGGGATTTGCCCCCGTTTTTGAAGAGGTCGCTGAAGAACGTGCAGGGCAGATTCGCTGTGTGAAAGTCAACACTGAGGCAGAACCCGAGCTCAGCACCCGTTTCCGCATTCGCAGTATCCCAACGATCATGCTTTACCAAAATGGTCAATTGGTGGACATGCTAAACGGCGCGGTGCCAAAAGCGCCATTCGATGGCTGGATCAACGAACAACTTGCCACTAAAGCTTAGTTATCTCATTGATGCTATCAAGCCCAGAGAAATTCTGGGCTTTTTACTTTTTATCGATGCCCATACCTATCGCCGCTGTACCCTGCTAGCCCGCTTGTTTAAAATAGCGCTTTTGCCTCATCAGAGAAGTCGATGCCTCCTAATGCCGTTCTGCGTTTGCGTGAGCTACGCTTAGCCAAAGCAACAAAACCCTTTCTTACCCGTGGAGGTCGAGTCACGCGCTGTCAGCGTTGTCTATTGCCCGCAACGCGCTGCTTATGCGAGACCATCTCACCACGCATAGCAAACAGCCGTTTTTGTCTGATGATGTACGATACCGAGCCGATGAAGCCGAGTAATACAGGACGCCTGATTGCCGATATTTTGCCAAATACCGCGGCCTTTCAATGGGCGCGCACCGAGGTTGATCCTGCGCTTTTAACATTACTTAATAGCCCTGATTATCAACCCTATGTCGTTTTTCCCGGTTCATATGCCCCAGAGCGGGCCGTGACAACGCTAGACACAAGTATGAATGCCAAGCCACCGTTATTCATCATGCTAGATGGCACATGGCGCGAGGCGACCAAAATGTTTCGTAAAAGCCCTTATCTCGACAAGTTCCCCGTTTTCTCGTTAGAGGCAAAGCTTGAGAGTGACTACACGCTACGCGAGTCGGCACGTGACGATCAGCACTGTACGGCAGAGGTTGCCGCGGCTTTGTTGGATATTGCTGGCGATAGCGAAGCGGCTTTGGGGTTACAACAGCACTTTACCTATTTTCGTCGTCAATATTTGCTAGGTAAGCCTCATCACCGTGAAGAGGTCACTGCAGAAAATATCTAGAGGTATTAGACTCAGCCTATCCGCTTCGGCAAGGAGTCATGGCTATGAGTCAACGCAGTCTGGAATCGTTGTTACGCCCCAAATCAATCGCCGTTATCGGTGCATCAAATAAGGTTGGGCGTAACGGCCACCTGATAATGCAGAATCTGCTGAAAGGAGGATTCTCTGGCCCTGTAATGCCCGTCACTCCTCGTTATCAGGCCGTTTGTGGTGTCCTTGCCTATCCAGACATAGAGTCTCTCCCCTTTGCTCCCGACCTCGCCATTTTGTGTATCAATGCTAAACGCAATATCGAAGTCATCGCCGCATTAGGAAAAAAAGGATGCCGAGCAGCGATTGTTCTCTCATCTCCAAACGCTCAGGCTCAAGAGCTAAAATCCTGTGCCCAGAAACATAATGTGCGTCTGCTAGGGCCAAACAGCTTAGGCCTGTTGGCTCCGTGGCAGAAAATGAATGCCAGTTTCTCTCCTGTCCCTATTTTGCCTGGCAAGCTGGCGTTTATCTCTCAGTCTGCAGCCGTATCCAATACGATTCTAGATTGGGCTCAACAGCGTGAGATTGGCTTTTCATTATTTATCGCATTGGGTGATAGCCTTGATATCGACGTTGATGACTTACTCGATTTTTTAGCACGAGACAGCAAAACCAGCGCCATCTTGATCTATCTTGAGCATTTGCATGATGCCCGTCGTTTTCTTTCTGCGGCGCGAAGCGCATCGCGTAATAAACCAATACTGGTCATCAAAAGCGGTCGCAGCCCGCAGGCTCAGCAGCTACTCAATAGCGTGCAAGGACTGGACGCTGCCTATGACGCAGCGATCCAGCGCGCAGGCTTACTCCGCGTTCAAGATACGCATGAGCTTTTCTCTGCGGTAGAAACACTCAGTCACATGCATCCCCTACGAGGGGAGAAGATCCTAATTATCAGCAACGGCGCAGCACCGGCAGCGATGTCAGTTGATGAGTTACTGCGCCGCAACGGCAAGCTTGCCACGCTTGATGAGGAAACCCTGACGGTATTACGTAGCAAAATGCCTGAAGATGTTTATCTGAAAAACCCGATTGACCTACGAGATGATGCAACGCCAGCGCGCTATCAGGTAGCTATCAGTACCTTATTAGACAGCCACTGCTACGATGCGGTATTAATCATCCATGCACCGAGCGCTGCGGCACCGGCCACAGCCACTGCAGAAACCGTGATTCAGGCGCTTAAGCAGCATCCTCGCGGCAAACGAATTTCCGTACTGACAAACTGGAGCGGCGAGTTTTCATCGCAGGAAGCGCGCCGATTATTCAGCGAAGCTGGAATACCGACCTATAGAACACCAGAAGGTGCAATTACCGCCTTTATGCACATGGTTGAATATCGCCGCAACCAACGTCAGCTCATGGAGACGCCGGCTCTGCCTGCAGCCCTAATAGCCAACCCTACTCAGGCCCATGACCTTATTCAGCAGGCAATGAAAGAGGGGATCTACCATCTCGATACGCATGAGGTGAGATCGATTCTGTCGCACTATGGTTTGCATACGCTACCCACATGGATTGCCAACGATAGCACCGAAGCAGTACATATTGCGGAGCAAGTTGGATATCCAGTCGCCCTGAAACTCCGTTCGCCAGACATTCCTCATAAATCGGATGTACAAGGAGTTATGCTTTATCTGCGTAACGCGAGTGAAGTTGAGCAAGCGGCCAATGCCATTATAGATCGTGTTAAGCACGCGTATCCTCAGGCACGAATTCATGGTCTGTTAGTCCAAAGCATGGCTAACCGCGCAGGCTCTCAGGAGCTACGGATACTCGTCGATAATGATCCGGTTTTCGGCCCACTGATCATGCTGGGAGAAGGTGGTGGGACGTGGGATCCTGACCATGATGCGGCCGTTGCTCTTCCGCCGTTAAATATGACACTGGCTCGCTATCTCATCATGCAGGCAATTAAAGGCGGTAAAATTCGTAGCAGAAGCCCTCTGCAGCCACTGAATATCGATGGGTTAAGTCAGCTACTTGTTCAGGTTTCTGACCTTATCGTCGACTGCCCAGAGATTACCCGCCTCGATATTCATCCCGTCTTGGCCTCGGCAGATGATTTCACCCTGCTGGATGTTTCGTTACAGCTAACACCTTTTGCTGGTGATGCCGAAAACCGCCTAGCCATACGCCCTTACCCACAGCATCTGGAAGAAAACGTCACCTTGCGTAACGGAGCGACCTGTTTGCTACGTCCCATACTTCCAGAAGACGAGCCGCTACTGCAGCAATTTATTCAAAAGGTAACTAAGGAGGATTTGTACTATCGTTACTTTAGCGAGATCAACGAATTCACTCATGAAGATCTTGCTAAGATGACGCAGATTGACTACGACAGAGAAATGGCTTTTGTCGCGGTTATACAGGAAGAAGGGCGTGATGCCATTATTGGTGTCACTCGCGCACTATCGGACCCTGATAATCACGAAGCAGAGTTTGCCGTCCTCGTTCGCTCAGATCGTAACGGCTTGGGGCTAGGAAAAACGCTATTAAGTAAAATGATCGCTTATTCAACCCAGCGCGGTCTTGAGAAGCTCGTAGGTATTACGATGCCCAATAATCAGGGAATGATTGGCCTAGCGCGAAAACTCGGATTTCAGGTCGATATCCAAATCGAAGACGGTATTGTCAATCTAAGCTTGCCGCTAGGTAATCTCACACAGGAACATACTGAATTTTGCTGAGAGGGTAGCGACAAATCGAGGCAAAACATACGCAATCAAGGGAAAGTAGTGTTATTATCGCCCGATTCCCTAGGCTAATATAACTGTATGTAGCATTTTGCTACACAATGATGAGAGAAGAAGCGCACTGTGATGTTGTCTAAATTTAAACGAACGAAACATCAACAACACCTTGCACAACTGCCAAAACTTCCCCAGACAGTTGAGGATGTTCAGACGCTGTTTACGCCAGAGGCTTTCCGACTGGCGCTAATAGACGCGATTTCTAACGCCTCTCGCCGTATTTACATCACGGCTCTGTATCTGGAAAACGATGACGGCGGACGCGATGTTCTCAATGCCTTGTATAGCGCAAAGCAACAGCATCCAGATTTAGAAATCTACGTTCTCGTCGACTGGCACCGTGCACAACGTGGACGTATTGGCGCCGCGGCAACGAATACAAATGCCGACTGGTACTGCGCCATGGCCGATCAACACCCTGGCATTTCAGTTCCTATTTATGGCGTACCGGTAAATACCCGTGAAGCTCTCGGCGTTTTACACCTCAAAGGCTTTATTGTCGACGATCAAGTGATTTATAGCGGCGCAAGCCTGAATGACGTTTATCTACACCGTCATGATAAATATCGTTATGACCGATATCACTTCATCAAGAACAGCCGCTTGGCCGATACGATGTCTGCTTATATTCAAAATAAGCTGCTTACCGATCCCGCGGTTCAACGACTAGATCGTGACGATCGCCCTAAAAGTCCAGAAATTCGCAATGAAACACGACAATTCCGCCATGGCTTACGCAGCTGCGGTTATGATGTTGCAGCGATTGCCAGCAACGATGAATTAGCAGTAACCCCTCTTGCTGGATTGGGTAAACATAGCGTACTCAATAAAACAATCCACCATTTGATGTGCAGTACAGAAGAGAAAGTGACGCTATGTACGCCTTATTTCAATATGCCGGCTCTTTTAGTGCGCAATATTATTTATTTATTGCGACAAGGTAAGCAGGTCGAAATTATCGTGGGCGACAAAAAGGCGAATGATTTCTATATTCCAGAAGATGAGCCATTCAAGATTATTGGTGCGCTTCCCTACCTCTACGAAATTAACCTACGACGATTTATGAGCCGCCTGCAACGTTTCGTGGATAATGGTCAACTCATTGTGCGTCTTTGGAAAGATGAAGATAATACCTATCATCTAAAAGGTATGTGGATTGATGATCAATGGCAGTTGATTACAGGAAACAACCTGAACCCACGAGCATGGCGACTAGATTTAGAGAACGCAGTTCTCATTCATGATCCTAAGCATCAGTTACATGACCAACGCCAGAACGAGCTAGAGTGTATCAGGACCAACACGCATATTGTGCGTAGCTACCTTGAGCTTGAAACTATTCAACAGTATCCACTGAAAGTACGTAAGCTAATAAGACGACTCCGCAGAATTCGTATTGACCGCCTAATAAGCCGAATATTGTAACTATATTAAGCCTCCTTTTTGGAGGCTTTTTTATATTCGTAATCTAATGAATGCTATTCATTCGTACGTCTCCATTAACAACTCAGCCTCGCGCAAAACAAATTAACCCGAAGATTTCCATCGGCGATTCTTTTTAGGTTTTCTTTTTTCAAATAGCAAAGAACCCCAGCCTTTCGACTGAGGTTCTTTATAATGCCTGGCAGTTGTATGACGGGCTTCCTGCCCGTCACCCTTCGGGCAGCACTTCGCGCTGTGCAAATCCGTTCCCGACGGATTTGTCCTACTCAAAGCGTAACTCACCGACAAACAACAGATAAACAAAAAAGCCCCATGCTTTCGCATGAGGCTTTTTCGTTTATTTAAT
>NZ_LXET01000008.1 GCF_001655005.1 Hafnia paralvei ATCC 29927 | reverse complement strand
AAGGTGGCGTATAATACGCTTTCCTCTTTCAGAGTCAACCCATAATTTCAGGATTTTTTCTCTGTCGAACTTCGGAGAGGATGTGAAGTGATTCACATGTTCCGTGTCGATGGAGGCGCATTATAGGGAGTTCTCGCAGGCTGACAACCCCTAATTTAACTTTTTTTTCTATTTGGCTCATTTTCAGCCATATCGAGCACTAAAACCGCTGTTTTATCACTTTTGGCAAATCTGCAAGGCTATTAATCACAAAATCAGCCTTAGATTCTGCTTCTGGTGTGACTGGCTTCCCCGTGCGAACTAAAATTTTAGTCGCCACTCCTGCAGCTTCACCCGCGAGCAAATCCTCAATTTTGTCGCCTACTATATAGGAAGCGCTCATATCGATATTTAGCTCTTCTTGAGCAGACAGCAGCATGCCTGGCTGTGGTTTGCGGCAATCGCACGCCTGACGGAATTCTTCTACCGTCCCTTCCGGATGATGTGGGCAATAGTAGACGCCGTCTAAATCAACGTCGCGATCGGCCAGTGACCAATCCATCCATTCGGTAAGATGCATGAACTGATCCTCGGTAAACATACCGCGAGCAATGCCTGATTGATTCGTGACCAAAACCAAGGCGAAGCCCATCTTTTTCAGTTCAGCCATTGCGTCAATTACGCCGTCTATAAACTGGAAGTTATCGCTTTCATGAACATATCCGTGATCGACATTAATCGTGCCATCACGATCTAAAAAAATTGCAGGAACAAGCTGGGCCACAGATATTCACTCCTTATGGCGTTAGTTGCTGCTAAGTATCGCATGATTTGCGCTAAAGAGAGAGCATCTAACTCACTCGACTTCTGTTGACTTAGACGTCTAGACGCCTTAACATCCAGTTCAATACTTTGGACCTTCCCAAAGTTTGCTTTTTATCTGCCACGGGCAATACCAAAAGTAAAAATATAAAAATGATTAAACTTACAAATATCACCAAAGTTTTTCAGCAGGGGCAGCGCCAAATTAAAGCGCTATCAGACGTGTCACTGCACGTCCCTGCCGGACAAATATATGGCGTCATCGGTTCTTCCGGTGCCGGTAAAAGTACGCTTATCCGCTGCGTGAATCTGCTGGAACGTCCAACCAGCGGCACAGTCCTCGTTGGCGATCAGGATATGACAGCACTTTCTGAAAGCGCATTGACCAAGGCTCGTCGCCAGATTGGCATGATCTTCCAGCACTTTAATCTTCTTTCATCTCGTACTGTTGCAGGAAACATTGCCCTGCCTCTGGAGCTCGATAATACGCCACGCGACGAGATAACACGTCGCGTCAGCGAATTACTGGATCTGGTTGGTTTAAGTGATAAAAAAGACGCTTATCCTGCAAATTTGTCGGGGGGACAAAAGCAACGTGTCGCTATCGCTCGCGCCTTAGCCAGTAACCCACAAGTATTGTTGTGTGACGAAGCAACTAGCGCGCTCGACCCTGCGACAACGCGTTCTATATTAGAACTACTAAAAGATATTAACCGTCGCCTAGGCTTAACAATTCTATTAATCACCCATGAGATGGACGTGGTGAAACGTATCTGCGATCAAGTTGCCGTAATTAGTGATGGCCAATTGATTGAGCAAGGTACCGTGGGTGAAGTGTTCTCACATCCTAAGACCCCACTGGCACAGCAGTTCATTCACTCAACGCTGCATTTGGATATTCCAGACGATTTCGCAGCACGCATGACGCCAGATCGTAAACCGGATACTCAGCCGTTATTGCGTTTGGAATTCACTGGGCAATCCGTGGATGCACCACTGATCTCTCAAGCAGTGCGTCGCTTCAATGTAGATATCAGTATATTAAGCTCTCAAATGGATTATGCCGGCGGTGTAAAATTCGGCGTTATGTTGGCAGAACTGCACGGAGATGATGCTGACGCGTTATCTGCTATTGAATTTTTCAAGAATCATCAAGTGAAAGTAGAGGTACTGGGTTATGTCTGAGGCAATGATGTGGTTGATGGGCCGAGGCATTTGGGAAACCGTCGTCATGACCTTTGTATCTGGCTTCTTTGGCTTTGTTATCGGTCTGCCCGTGGGCGTACTTCTTTATATTACGCGTCCGGGTCAGATCTGGGAAAATGCCAAGCTATATAGCCTTCTTTCCGCATTGGTTAATATTTTCCGTTCCATTCCATTCATTATCTTACTGGTTTGGATGATTCCGTTCACTCGTATCATCGTTGGAACGTCTATCGGTTTGCAAGCAGCATTGGTTCCCTTAACCGTTGGCGCGGCTCCGTTCATCGCGCGTATGGTTGAAAATGCGTTGTTAGAAATTCCAACAGGCCTAATTGAAGCCTCGCGAGCCATGGGCGCAACGCCGATGCAGATTATTAGCAAAATTCTGCTGCCTGAAGCATTACCTGGGCTAGTTAACGCTGCAACCATCACACTGATTACCCTAGTCGGCTATTCAGCGATGGGCGGTGCCGTAGGAGCCGGTGGTTTAGGACAGATTGGTTATCAGTATGGTTATATCGGATATGACGCAACCGTGATGAATACGGTATTGGTATTGTTAGTCATTTTAGTGTATCTGATCCAATTTAGTGGCGATCGTATCGTTAAAGCGGTTAGTCACAAATAAAGCAGTCCTAATAATAAAAACGGCGCTTGCTATGCCGCGCCATACGATGTTTCAAAAACAACGTCTCAAAAACAATGTCTCAAGAACAAGTCAAAAGAAGGATACGGGTATGTCACTAAAGTTTAAGTCGATTGCTGTCGTTGGCGCACTTCTGGGTTCTCTGGCGCTGGCGGGCTGTGGTCAGGAAGAAAAAGATCCAAACCATATTAAAGTGGGCGTTATTGTCGGTGCAGAACAGCAGGTTGCTGAGGTTGCGCAGAAAGTTGCCAAAGACAAATATGGCCTTGATGTAGAGCTGGTTACCTTTAACGATTACGTTTTGCCAAACGAAGCACTGAGTAAAGGTGATATCGACGCGAATGCTTTCCAACATAAACCTTATCTGGATCAGCAGATCAAAGATCGTGGCTACAAACTGGTTCCAGTTGGCAGCACCTTCGTTTACCCAATCGCGGGCTATTCAAAGAAAATCAAATCTCTGAGCGAGCTGCAGGACGGTTCCCAGGTCGCATTACCAAACGACCCAACTAACCTTGGCCGTTCTCTGCTGCTGCTGCAAAAAGTGGGCTTGATAAAGCTGAAAGATGGTATCGGCTTACTGCCAACCGTGCTAGATGTAACCGAGAATCCGAAGAAGCTGAAATTGGTCGAGTTGGAAGCTCCACAACTGCCACGCTCTCTGGATGACGCTCAAATCGCACTGGCCGTTATTAATACGACCTATGCTAGCCAGATTGGGCTGACTCCAGCAAAAGATGGTATTTTTGTCGAAGATAAAGATTCTCCATACGTAAACCTGATCGTTGCCCGTGAGGACAACAAAGATGCGGAAAACGTGAAGAAATTTGTTCAAGCGTATCAGTCCGATGAAGTCTACGAAGCCGCAAACAAAATCTTTAACGGCGGCGCAGTTAAAGGCTGGTAATTGCTCTACTCAATATATCGAGTAATATCTTCAAGACGGGCTTATGCCCGTCTTGTCATTTCTGTCATACCTTGATTCAATAGCAACCTCTTTATAAAAATCAGGAAATATTTATGCGCGCATTACCTTTATGCTTGCTCGCTGCCTCCTTGGCTTTGTCCGGCTGCTCTTTGCTGCACACAAAATCAGAAACTAAGACACCCGTTGAACCTGTGAAAACACAGACGAATACAACCAAAACGACAAAAACCACTCAGCAACGAGCTCGTCCAGTCAAAGTCTATGAAAATGCAGAAGACTTGGTCGGCAAACCTTTTCGTGATTTAGGGGAAGTGACCGGCAGCGTTTGTCAGGCCACAGCTCAAGACGCTGCACCTAATTTGGCAACCGCGCGTAAACGCATGCAAATAAAAGCATCGACGATGAAAGCAAACGCCGTGCTACTGCATCAATGCGAAATCGTGACAGACACACCGAGTTGCTACCAGCAAGCGGTATGTAAAGGTTCCGCGTTAAACGTTTCTCAGCAATGAGTCAGTTTTCTTTCAATACTATCGGGCTGATTCGATCGCCCTATAAAGAAAAGTTCGCGATTCCACGTCAGCCAGGACTGGTTGAAGACGGCGGTGGCGAACTGGAGCTTATCGCACCTTATAATCAGCCAGAGTCGGTGCGCGGATTAGAGGAATTCAGCCATCTGTGGATCATGTTTGTTTTCCATCAAACAATGGACGGTGGCTGGCGTCCAACGGTTAGGCCACCTCGTTTAGGTGGAAATATGCGGATGGGTGTATTTGCTACGCGTTCAACCTTCCGCCCTAATCCTATTGGCATGTCTTTGGTCGAACTGAAATCAGTTGAAACTCAAGGCAGTAAGGTTTGTTTGAAACTAGGCAGTCTTGATTTGGTCGACGGTACACCGGTTATTGATATCAAACCTTATCTACCGTTTGCAGAAAGTCAGCCACAGGCGCGTGGTGGTTTTGCTCAAAATGCACCACTGGCAGATATGTGCGTCGTTTTCTCTGACGTTGCCCAACAGCAAATCCTGCAGCAGCGTTCGCGTTATCCCCATTTAGAGCGATTTATTCGGCAAGTGTTGGCTCAAGATCCACGCCCAGCTTATCGAAAAGGTGAGAATGAAGAACGCGTTTATGCCGTTCATCTGCTGGATTTTAACGTGCGTTGGCAGGTAAAAGATGGCATAACCGAGGTAATAGACCTGAATTCGGTCTAGATTTTCACGCCCTTCTCTTTTGACAACCCGCCGTCACTGATAAACTAAGCCACTTTTCTTTATTTTGGCCGCCTTATCCCGACGGTCTGATACATACTGCGTTCTAACGGAACATATACACATGCGTACAAGCCAATACTTGCTCTCCACTCTGAAGGAGACTCCAGCCGACGCCGAAGTTATCAGTCATCAACTGATGCTACGTGCCGGAATGATCCGTAAACTCGCCTCCGGTCTGTATACCTGGATGCCTACCGGTCTGCGTGTTCTGAAAAAAGTTGAAAACATCGTCCGTGAAGAGATGAACAACGCCGGCGCAATCGAAGTTTCCATGCCCGTGGTTCAACCGGCGGATCTGTGGCAGGAAAGTGGTCGTTGGGAACAGTATGGTCCAGAGCTGCTGCGCTTTGTCGATCGCGGAGAACGTCCATTTGTATTAGGCCCAACTCACGAAGAAGTGATCACCGATATGGTGCGTAACGAGATCAGCTCTTATAAACAGCTGCCGTTAAATTTCTTCCAGATCCAGACAAAATTCCGCGATGAAGTTCGCCCACGTTTCGGCGTGATGCGTTCACGTGAGTTCGTGATGAAAGATGCATACTCTTTCCACACGTCTCAGGAATCTCTACAGGAAACCTACGACAAGATGTTTGCTGCCTACAGCAAAATCTTTAGTCGCATGGATTTGGATTTCCGCCCAGTGCAAGCCGATACCGGCTCTATCGGCGGCAACGCTTCTCACGAATTCCAAGTTCTGGCACAAAGCGGTGAAGATGACGTCGTGTTCTCCAGCGAGTCTGATTTCGCAGCAAACATTGAGCTGGCCGAGGCCGTAGCACCTAAGGGTGAACGCGCTGCGCCAACAGAAGAGCTGCGTATTGTTGATACCCCTAATGCCAAAACTATTGCGGAACTGACTGAGCAATTCAATCTGCCAATTGAGAAAACGGTCAAAACTCTGCTGGTTCATGCAACTAAAGAGAGCGGCCACACACTGGTTGCCCTGTTGGTTCGCGGCGATCACGAACTCAACGAAGTAAAAGCAGAAAAACTGGAGATGGTTGCCAGCCCACTGACGTTTGCAACGGAAGCTGAAATTCGCACAGTCGTAAACGCAGGACCAGGCTCTCTAGGACCTATCAACATGGCCGTTCCTGTTGTTGCCGATCGTACTGTCGCCATGATGAGCGATTTCGGCGCAGGTGCAAATATCGACGGAAAACACTACTTTGGTATCAACTGGGAACGCGATTTGCCATTACCCCTAGTAGCAGATATCCGTAACGTGGTTGAAGGCGATCCAAGCCCAGATGGCAAGGGTACACTGCTTATCAAACGCGGGATTGAAGTCGGGCATATTTTCCAATTAGGTACAAAATATACCGAAGCACTCAAAGCTACCGTACAGGGTGAAGATGGTCGTAACCAGCTTATGACGATGGGTTGTTACGGGATCGGGGTGACTCGCGTGGTTGCAGCCGCGATTGAGCAAAACCATGACGAACGCGGCATCATCTGGCCTGACGCTATTGCACCGTTCCAAGTGGCTATCCTGCCAATGAACATGCATAAATCTTTCCGCGTGAAAGATCTGGCGGAGTCGCTGTACAACAGCCTGCGCTCTAAAGGTATCGACGTCATCATGGATGACCGTAAAGAGCGCCCAGGCGTGATGTTTGCCGATATGGAACTGATTGGTGTACCTCACACCGTTGTTATCGGCGACCGCAACCTTGATAGCGATGAGATTGAATATAAAAACCGCCGCAACGGTGAAAAGCAAATGATTAAAACCGGCGAAATCGAAGATTTCCTGCTGGCTCAAATCAAACGCTAAGATATCTCTTTCAGTAAACACAAAGGCCGACAGCAATGTCGGCCTTTTTTGTAATAGTGTTTTTCAGTTTGACACTATTTCACTGAGCTGCAGGTGCTGCAGATACGCTGGTTTCAGGCGTTGCCCACGGCATAATTGGCACCGCACTGATCGCATTTTTTGGCGAACCATCTACAACTTTGTCAGAGTAAGTCAGATAAACCAATGCGTTACGAGCTGGATCATAAAAGCGAACTACCTGTAGCTTTTTAAAGACGAGGGATGTCCGCTTACGAAATACCACTTCTCCGTCAGATTTTTTGTTCTTAATCTTCTCGCTTATCGCTATCGGCCCCACCTGCTGACAGGAGATTGCGGCATCAGCAGTATCTTCAGCCAGCCCTAAACCACCTTTAATTCCTCCAGTTTTCGCTCGGCTGATATAGCACGTGACGTTTTTAATATCAGGGTCATCAAATGCCTCTACCACGATTTTGTGGTCTGGCCCCAAAATTTTAAATACCGTATCAACTGAGCCAATCTGCTCAGCATGAGCGGATGTAAAGGCCGCAGCGACGGAGAAACATATGCCTACAAAATATTTGTTCACCTAAGTACCTCTGATACTTATAATCACGATAGTTATTAATATTACGAACTTAATTGCACAACGTATAAATTATATAAATTTTACATTACAGCTCACGTCTGCATAGCACTCTTTGCACTGAAAAAACCTTAATATAAGTCTAAGGCCAAAAAAATTGCTATCATGCCGCTCAGTTGCTATTTAAGTTCATTACTGCTTTTGAGGATGCTCTATGGATCAGGCCAGTATTATTCGTGACCTGTTAAGTTGGTTGGAAGGACATTTGGACCAACCTTTATCGCTCGATAACGTTGCAGCCAAAGCGGGATATTCTAAATGGCACCTGCAACGGATGTTTAAAGAAGTGACCGGACAGGCAATAGGCGCCTACATTCGCGCCCGCCGTTTATCTAAGGCCGCTGTCGCGCTACGCCTAACGAGCCGCCCCATTCTGGATATTGCGCTACAGTACCGTTTTGACTCACAGCAAACATTCACCAGAGCCTTTAAAAAGCAATTTAACCAAACCCCTGCACTGTATCGCCGTGCGGAAGATTGGCACGCTTACGGTATGTGCCCGCCAATTCGTCTGGGATTGAGCAATTTGGTTCAACCTGAGTTTATTACGCTACCAAGTACATCGCTGGTTGGTATCACTCAATGTTATACCTGCACACTAGAACAAATCAGCAAAGTGCGTACCGAATTACGTAGCCAGTTTTGGCATGATTTCCTGCATGATGTGAAAAATCTGCCACCGGTGCTTTATGGCCTGCATCATTCTCGTGCCAGTCTAGAAAAAGATGACGAGCAGGAAGTGCTGTATACCACTGCGCTTGAAATTCAGCACCTACCGCCAGATGTCACCAAGGAAGTGCAATCCATCACGCTGCTGGGTGGAGAATATGCACAATTCTGTTATAACGGCCCAGCGGAAGGATTTCAGGACTTTATCCTAGGTCTCTATGGCACTACGCTGCCAACGCTGAATCTGGTGCGTCGCAAAGGCT
The DNA here is from genome assembly GCF_001655005.1 of Hafnia paralvei ATCC 29927. GTDB lineage: Bacteria > Pseudomonadota > Gammaproteobacteria > Enterobacterales > Enterobacteriaceae > Hafnia > Hafnia paralvei. The sequence continues at coordinate 71,134 of NZ_LXET01000008.1, read as the reverse complement.
ACGATATCGAACGTTTCCACCCACAGGCAGATTCCTCGCAGCGTCCGCCTCAACACATCTGCTGCGAGTATCTTATTCCGATTCGTCGCGAAGAAGATTAACGCTGAATCTCATCAAGCGCAGGTCTATCCAAATGATGGATATCACCTGCGCTTTCAACCACCCATCCCGGCGCTAACCACGGACTTTGCTGGTAATCCACCCGAGATAAAGAACAGTTACGTAGACGCAAACGTCGCTCGGCGTACGGAGGCAATCCCAAGATCGTGCCCAATAATGCCCCTAACGCAATACCATGGCTCACTAACGCTGGCTGACTTCCTGCAGGGAGATCAAGACAGCTATTGAGTGCCGCACGCATACGTGTTGCCAACTCAGCCATACTCTCCCCCTCAGGAATACGCGCATCAGGCGTACCATCAACCATCTGCTTACGCCATTTCTCTTCTTCAGGAGTGAGTGAATCCAGTAAGCGCTCCTCTAATACGCCCATATGCAACTCACGCAAACGTGAGTCGAGAATCAGCTCGCATCCGCAGGCTTCAGCAATAGCTAGCCCCGTTTGACGCGTTCTTCCCAAATCACTCGCAATCACATGCGTGATCCCCATTTGGCTTAGGCGGGCAGCAACCTGGCGCGCCTGAAGTTCTCCTAACTCGGTTAATGGGCTATTGGATTGTCCTTGAATCCGGCGTTCTGCGTTCCACTCGGTTTCACCGTGGCGAATAAGATATACCTGTGTCATGTACTTTTTCCGTATACTGCGAGAAATGCGCTAAAAGGAAGCTAGAAATCATATGTACCATGTTGTAGCTGCAACTACCAACCCTGCAAAAATTAAGGCTATTTCTCTGGCGTTCGACGATGTTTTTGGTCATGACCAGTATCGCATTGAAGGCGTTGAAGTTGATAGTGGAGTGCCCGAACAACCCATCGGAAATCATGAAACGCGAACCGGCTCACGCCATCGAGTCATGTGCGCACGCCAGGTTTGCCCCGAAGCCGATTTTTGGGTCGGTATTGAGGCCGGTATTGAAGAAAACATGACCTTCGCGTGGATGACGATTGAAAATCACCACATGCGTGGTGAATCACGTTCTGCGAGTCTGATGCTACCCGAAGTTATCCTGAAGGGAATTGCCGAAGGCCGCGCCTTAGGCAGTGAAATGAAAGGAATTACCGGAGTGAGTGATATCGGTCGCCGTGAAGGTGCCATCGGCGTATTCACCAATGGTATTCTGACACGAACTAGCGTCTATCATCAGGCGTTAGTGCTCGCGCTGGTGCCCTTCCATAATGAAATTTTCCAGCAGAACTGCGTGAAAAAATAATTACGTACGCAGATGCTTGTGAACATTTAACGATGACACTCTAGGGTGCCATCGTTGTTCCTAGGCTTTATTTATCAGAAAGCAGTTGCTGTTCCAGCCACGCTTTCAAGTCTGCGGGGGCCGTTTTCAAGCTATTGGAACCACGCGTAATAGTAGCAATACCGGCTCCAAGCTGACTTTTAAGCTCACGCTGGCTGATTTCACCTTTCATCAATTCTTCAATGATTCGCACCCGCGTCGCCAACGCCGTTCTTTCATCTGGCGTCAAAAATAGCTGAAGCATAGGGCCTTGTAAATCTTCGGCAAACGCCTGCCTTAACAATTCAACAAAGCGTTGCCAGTCATCATTTTCTTGTGCGCTGAGCGCAGGATCGGTCAGGGATCGGTTTGTCATGATTAGCTGCCGTACTCTTGGTGAGAAAATACTCATTAACTAGTACGGCAGCATACCACAAAGTTTGCGCAGTCAAAGCGGCCTAACACAGAAATCAGTAACGGCGCTCCCACTCTGCGTCAGTTAAGATTTTGGTTGGGCGCTTCATGAAGTAGCGATAGTAAGCATCATAGGCCAAAACATTCTTCACATAGCCACGGGTTTCAGAAAAAGGAATGCTCTCAATAAAAGCAACGGCATCAACGCGTCCCCCAGTATTTCCAAGCCAAGTATTCACGCGCGACGGACCCGCGTTATACGCTGCGCTAGATAAGATTCGGTTACGCCCCAAACTTTGATACACATATTCTAGATAGCTAGTACCGATCTGGATATTTGTCACCGGATCCAGTAACTGGCTACTATTCATATAATTGCTCAGATTAAACATCTGCGCGGTATGCTCGGCGGTTTTTGGCATCACCTGCATGAGCCCGCTAGCCCCCACCGGCGACTGAGCCTTAGGATTCCAAGCACTTTCCTGACGAGCAATTGCCATGGCATAAGATTGAGAAATACCTTTATCTTCCGTAGCCTGACGGAACTGCTGCGGCCACGCCATTGGGAAACGCTCTTCTAAATGATCCCAAAGCTTCGCAGTGATCGTTGCCTGAACGCTCAGATCCGCCCAATTTTGTTCATAGGCGTAGCGAGCCAGCGCAGCCTGATCCTGTTTCGATTTACTGCTCACGAGTGAAACCCATTCGCTGCGAGCCGTATTGTCCATATTCCAATACATCAATTCACGAATACGATCGATCGCAGGGTCTTTCGTCAACGCCGCTGTCGGTTTATTCGCAACCTCAACCTGGAGTGGATAAGTAATCCCCAGTTTTTGCGCTGCAACCATTGGGTAAAAGCCGCGTTGCTGTGTTAGCGCACGTAAGATACTTTCACCTTCGCTACGCTTTCCATCCTCAATCATCACCGTGGCATTCCAATAACGCCATTCATCTTTATCGCGCACGTCTTGCGGCAATAACGCCAGCCAAGTTCGGATTTCCTTCTTATTACCGTTACCCAAGGCCAAACGTACGCGCCGTTCGATCAACGAAGCGCTATTGCTATTTTTGATAACGTTATCGCGCCATTGAATATCTTCGGTCGTTGCATCGTTACCCATTAATCGCCACGCAATGCTGTCTTCCATGGCCTGTCGCTGCTTAGCATCAATCTTCTGCAGGCGAACCAGCGTTGGTAACATTGCTCGGGCTGAGTCTGCATCCTGACGCGCTAAACTCGAGAAAGCAATTTCAGTGGCATCACGGGTAAAATCGGTTGGACCAACATTACGCGCAAAAGCTTCAACATTACGCGGATCGGCTTGTAGACTCGCTAGCGCATCGCCCATCGTTTTATAATCCGCCGGCAATTGCTTAGCTAAGAAACTCACTAAGCCGTTATTACCTTTCTTGAGCGCCAAACGCATTCGCTCAAGAACAGTCAGTGGAGTCTGATCGCCAGACGCTTTCCAAGCATCAAACAGCTTGTCACAGTTTGTTGGCAAAGACTGTCCACTCAGCCAGATATCACGCGCCCCATCCCATGCCGTCTTCTGATGTCCCGTTGCATATTGGGCATAGTAGTAGTTACAACGCGCGGCAATTGGCTTAGGTGGTTGAGGGCTAAACACGAGTAGCCCAGTCCAATCTTGACGACGTGAGAGTTCGTTAACATAGCGAGCTGGCAGCGATTTTGCTGGAGGCAGCGTTGGGTTGCGGGCGATAAAATCTTTAATCTCTATCGTCGTAGCCTGACCAAGATCCTGTGTCAGTTGGCGGTATTCAAGATAGGGGTAGAGAGGATAATCACGCAGCGTTGGCATTAGCTGATTAACCGTCATCATCTGGTTGCTATCCCAGGCCTGTTTCACCTGTAAGTAACGCTGACGCTGAGCATCCAAAGAGTCAGCAAAACTGCTCCCGGACACAGCGACTAAACATAAACCAATACCCCAAGCACGCCAATTGTCCGCCATGACCATCTCACCTTTCCTCGCGTTAAAACAATACTACTCATAGACAGCGATTTTAGCAGAGCATTCCCTCAGCCCCTGTCTTTCTTCACAACTTTTACTTTCAGCCTGTCGAGTACCAACATAAACAACCAATGCTGCAAAACAAAGCAGTCGTGAATTTTAGGCATAAAAAAACCCGCTCAAGGCGGGTTTTTTTCGTTTTAGTATTCTTTAACTGCTCAGGTCTATACCGTCATCGCTATCGTAAACAATACTAAACTATTGAGATTACAGAGCGACTACGTTAGCTGCTGCTGGGCCTTTAGCGCCATTCTCGATAGTGAACTCAACTGACTGACCTTCGTCCAGGGATTTGTAGCTATCGCTCTGGATTGCAGAGAAATGTACGAATACATCTTTGCTGCCGTCAGCAGGAGAAATGAAGCCGAAACCTTTATCAGCGTTGAACCATTTTACTAAACCAGTCATTTTATTAGACATTAGATACTTCCTTTCAATTTTTTAAGCCACATTATTGCAGCGAACGAGGTTCGTCGTCAGAGCTAGCTTATGGGGGCACTTAGGAGGAGACTCACGAGAAGAAGAGGTATCTAAGGATAACGCTTGAACTGAGGACTGCTTTACTAAAACTGCTTTCACATAAGGTCTGTGTTCCAAACCGATGACGCTATTTACTCATGCCTAAGGTTTATAAGCAACACCTATTTTCTAATCATCTCGAATAACCCGCAGTGATTTCATGGGTAAATCCTGTGCTGACGCGGCCTGTAGGAAAGAAAATTCTTATCTATTTATTTCTCACTCGAGAGAAATAAACCTGATATTCGGCATAAATGATGGGCGCTGCCTCTACAATTTAAGCGGAAAACGCCGGCATGATGCGACGATGGCTGGGATAAAATGCCAAAACGGGCTAAACTCCGCCTTCATAAAATGCCCTGTCGCGCCAATGACAGAATGTCATTTAAATGCTTATGCCCCGCCTGTGTCCCATGAAAGCATGAGGCAGAGGTAAAACCCTTATAAATCAAGGAGTATATAGCCGTGGCTCAATACGTCTATACTATGCACCGCGTCGGCAAGATCGTTCCGCCGAAGCGTCACATTTTGAAGGACATTTCTCTTAGTTTCTTCCCTGGCGCCAAAATCGGCGTTCTGGGTTTGAACGGTGCAGGTAAATCGACCCTGCTACGCATCATGGCGGGTATTGATACTGAAATCGAAGGTGAAGCTCGCCCTCAGCCTGGGATCAAAATCGGCTACCTGCCACAGGAGCCAAAACTCAATCCAGAACAAACGGTTCGTGAAGCCGTTGAAGAAGCCGTTGGCGAAGTAAAACGCGCACTGACCCGTCTGGATGAAGTGTATGCGCTGTATGCCGATCCTGACGCAGACTTCGACAAACTGGCGAAAGAACAGGGTGAACTGGAAGCCATTATCCAGTCCCACGACGGACATAATCTGGATAACCAACTAGAGCGCGCCGCCGATGCGCTGCGTCTACCTGCATGGGATGCACAGATTGCTAATCTGTCCGGTGGTGAACGTCGTCGCGTTGCGATTTGCCGTCTGCTGCTGGAAAAACCAGACATGCTGCTGCTTGACGAACCCACTAACCACTTAGACGCAGAATCTGTGGCATGGCTGGAACGCTTCCTGCACGACTATGAAGGAACCGTTGTGGCAATTACCCATGACCGTTACTTCCTCGATAACGTTGCAGGCTGGATCCTCGAACTTGACCGTGGTGAAGGTATTCCATGGGAAGGTAACTACTCTTCTTGGCTGGAACAAAAAGATCAGCGCTTGGCACAAGAAGCTTCTGCCGAAGCCGCTCGCCGCAAATCCATTGAGAAAGAACTGGAATGGGTGCGTCAGGGTGCCAAAGGCCGCCAATCTAAAGGTAAAGCACGTTTGGCTCGCTTTGAAGAACTCAACAACGTTGAGTATCAAAAGCGTAACGAAACCAGCGAATTGTTCATTCCACCTGGACCTCGTTTGGGCGATAAAGTGCTGGAAGTGCAGAATTTGTCTAAATCCTACGGCGATCGCCTGCTGATTGAAGATCTGTCATTCTCACTGCCAAAAGGCGCGATCGTCGGCATTATCGGTCCGAACGGTGCAGGTAAATCGACCCTGTTCCGCATGATTTCTGGGAAAGAGCAGCCAGATTCAGGCACTATCGATCTGGGTGAAACCGTGGTGCTGGCCTCTGTCGATCAGTTCCGTGACAGCATGGATGACAAGAAAACCGTTTGGGAAGAAGTTTCCAACGGTCAAGACATTATGCGTATCGGTAACTTTGAAATGCCAAGCCGCGCCTACGTTGGGCGCTTTAACTTCAAAGGCGTCGATCAGGGTAAACGCGTAGGTGAGTTGTCTGGTGGTGAACGTGGCCGTTTACATCTGGCCAAATTGTTACAGGTTGGCGGCAACATGTTGCTGCTCGACGAACCCACCAACGACCTCGACATTGAAACCCTGCGCGCACTGGAAAACGCCTTGCTGGAGTTCCCTGGTTGCGCAATGGTCATTTCCCATGACCGCTGGTTCCTAGACCGTATTGCAACCCACATTCTGGATTATCAGGATGAAGGTAAGGTTGAATTCTTCGAAGGTAACTTCACTGAATATGAAGAGTACAAAAAACGTACTCTGGGTGCTGAAGCCCTTGAACCACATCGCATCAAATATAAGAAAATGACTAAATAGTTATTTTTAATGCAAAAGGCTCCCAGCGGGAGCCTTTTTCTATTCCGTTCAATCGTTTTATTGTCTATTAACGGAGTGCCTGATTGTATTCAGCAAAAGAAGCATGGTTGAGAGCCATTTCAATAAAGCGATCCAGCGCAGGGGAATTCAGTTTTCGGCTAGGATAAACAAGATACAGCTCATTTCCCTCAGCTTCCCACTGAGGTAGTACTCTGACTAAACGTCCCTGCTCCACCAGCTCCTGCGATAAAAATGCGGGCAGAAGCGTAATCCCTGCACCGGCCAGAACACACTCGCGCACATACAGTAAATTATCAGCAGCATGATCCATCGGCAGTTCCCAGCGATAGAACTCACCGCCGCGCTGCAATACCCATTCATGCCACGCACGATGGGCAATACACTGGTGTCGCTCTAGCTGCTTTGGATGCTCCAACTCTGGATGTTGAGCAAGATAGGAGGGAGAGGCCAATAAATAGCGCGGTGAATACCCCAAGCGGCGTCCCACCAGCGAAGAGTCCTGAGGTTTCCCCGTGCGTAATGCAACGTCAAATCCTTCCTGAACTAAATCGCGCATGACATCTGAAATGAAGATTTCCAAACTCACTTCTGGGTAGCTTAAGCGAAAATCGCTACATACATGAGCCAATAGCGTAGCGCCAATCCCAGCAGGAGCAGTAATTCGAAGGCGTCCGCTCGGATTATCCTTCAAACGTTGTAAGCTCAGATCGGCACGTTCGGCCGCCTGAATCATCTCTCGACAATGCACTAAATAGCGCTCTCCGGCAAACGTGAGATTTAATTGCCTCGTCGTTCGATTTAGCAAACGTAGACCAAGCTGTTGCTCTAAATTGCTCACCCTCTGACTCACGCTAGACTTGGGCAACCCCGCGCGCAGTGCTGCCGACGTAAAGCTCCCACACTCGACCACCAGCGCAAATAAGGCCATGTCCTGTAATTGATTAAACATTCCACCCCATTGTTCGTTAAATCAGAACACTTAGTTAGTGATTGTCCATCTTATCATCAAGGTTCAGCTCATCTACACTGATTTCATGCAATGCAATCCTGCACCTACATCGGAGTTTCAGCATGACTATTACCGCAATCGCAGTAAATCCCGCCAGCCCACAAGAATTTACCGTCATCCATCCGCAAATATCAGCGCCAACGGATTACGATTTGCTGGTTGAGGTCAAAGCCGTTTCCATCAACCCAGTGGATACCAAAGTTCGTGCCAATCTCATTAAAAACGGGCTAGAACAGCCACGCATTCTAGGATGGGACGCCAGCGGCGTCGTGACCTCTGTAGGCAGTAAAGTCAGCGGATTTAGCATTGGGGATGAAGTGTGGTATGCCGGTGACATCACTCGTCCCGGTAGCAATAGCACCCAACAGCTTATCGACTCACGCATCGTGTCGCGCAAGCCTAAAAGTATGAACTGGGCGCAGGCTGCCGCAATGCCACTCACCACGCTCACCGCTTGGGAAGGTTTATTTGAACGCTTGGAAGTTCAAGACGCCGATGCGGATAAAACGCTCTTGATCATCGGCGGTGCAGGCGGCGTGGGATCGCTCGCCATTTCGCTGGCTGCACTGAATAGCAAAGTGAAGGTTATCGCCACGGCTTCAAATAAATCCTCGGCTCAATGGTGTTTAGAACGCGGAGCCGATCTCACCGTAGATTGGCATGATTTAAAAAGTGGTCTGGCTGAGCACAATATCAAGCAGGTTGATTACATTTTCTGCCTTAACGACACTGATGGACACTGGGCGGCAATCAGCGATCTCATCGCCCCACAGGGGCAAATTTGTACCATCGTGGAAAACAGCCACCCATTAGATCAGTCGGCACTAAAAATGAAAAGCGCCGCTCTGCACTGGGAATTCATGTATACCCGCAGTATGTTCAATACGCCGGATATTGCCGAACAGGGCAAAATCCTGCATCAGGTCGCGGTATTGGTTGATGAAGGTAAGCTACAGGGAACTCTCAGCGATACGCTGCAGGGTTTTTCTATCGAAAATCTGGAAAAAGCCCATAACAAAGTTGCCGAAGGACGCATGCGCGGCAAGATGGTGATTGAATTTTAATGATTTCGCTCCCAGCCTCCCCGTCAAGGGGAGGCTTTTATGCATTAATGAGACTGAACGACCTGCCAATTTTTATCAGGATCGAACAGGCTGATTTTGCGCGCCAACGCGTCGCTATCAATACCTAAATCTCGCTGATATACCACGCCATCCTGATTCACCATAAAACTCATTATTCCACTGTGGCCATACGCTACCGGCCATGCCAGCATCGCAAAACCTTTAGTCATCTTTCCGTTATCCAGATAGCTAAGCTCACCGCCTTTAGCCGAAGCCCCTTGCGCAGAGAGAATACGATAATAATAGCCATGATAATCGGTACCAGGATGATCCTGTCCAAAGGCAGGACCTAACGGACTAGGCGCCTCCCCCTCCTTCACTGGCCAGTACAAGCCATCTTTTTTTCCATCACTGCTGATAATCTTCTGTGCATACTGATTCATACCGTGCGCCCAATACTCTTTCTGCGCATCCACAAAGGCAGACATCGCACCAATGGCCGAAAGCTCATTACGACCGATATGGCGAGTATCGATCTCATCAGCCGCTTTTTGCATATCAAAGGACCAACCGTTGTGAATTTTTACCATCGGTAAAGGCAGTTGCCAGTTATTATCACCGACATTGAGATAAGCGGAATCACCTTGTTGTTCAATATGATGAGATACCTGCCAATCGCGAAGAAAACGATCTACCGCAGTTTGCTCCACGCTGTCTTCGGGCAGATATTGGCGCCAGTCATCCCCGAGAATATTTTTTAACGCTTCACTATCATTATCGGCGATAGCTTTCACAAGAGCCTGCGCGGCCTGCTCTGGCTGTTCGAACACCTGTTGCGCTAGTGCCGATAGGGGCAGAGCTAGCATGCTCGCCGCAATCAGGAAATACCTTATTTTGCTCATCATAATTCCTCGTAAACTAGCGACGATGCAGCGGCAAATTATTGGGCTCAGGTAACGGGCGCGACGGTGCATGATGGGGCGGAGCACTATTCATCCGTTGGAGACTCTGATTACCGCGCTCTTGCTGTTGATGCCAATTCGGAGCACTGCTCGCGTTACCACTGAACAGATTCGCGTGTTGCTGTTGATTAAATTGGTTTACCGTTTGCGGGTTATTATGCTGCTGGAAGCCATTCTGCTGGCTATGATTCTGCGCCGCGCTAAAATGTGTCTCCCCCATTTGATTGCTATGGGCGGGCCGTTGCTCCCCAGAATTTTTGGCTGCTACAGGATGTTGATTCACCGATGGATTCACGGATGGATGTATTGATTGACGTGCTGGGGCCGATGGTTGGGCTCGTTCGTGCAAAACAGACTCTGCATTATGCCGACGCTGATCGGGTTGGTTAGCCGTCGCTACACCTGACGAATGATGCTGAGTTTGTTGATTGAAAACCGCCGCCGCATTTTGTCTCTGCCCGTCCGTTCCCGTCATATGAGTCGTACCATTATCAAAGCCGCGCAGGTTATCACGCTGGGCAATGGCCTTCAGATTCTGGCTTGCAGGTGAGTGAGTCTGACCGGATAAAACCGACGGGTTTCCGTCTTGAGTATGCAGTGAACTAAGATCGACTTTTTTGGCCGAGCTGCCCCCCACGTTGGCCTGAGTCGCTCCGGAGATAAACTTCTGCGAAGTGGCTGGGTCATGGTATGGCACCCCTCCCCGATAGGCAGGATTATGTTGCCACTGCGTTGCACCACCGATATTTCCCCCGGTGATATGGTTATAGTTGTTGACGTTGATATTCACATGGCTGTTATTGACGTAGTTATTGCCTTGATGATAATTCCCCCCGCCATGGTAATCATCGTGATGCCCATCATCATGATGATCGTCATGGTGATGATCGTCGTCGTGGTGGTGATCGTCATGATGGTCATCATCCCAATCCAGACTGCTGAACAAGGCATAGGTCGTCGCGACACCAATACCAAACCCGATTCCTGAAACTAGGCTATTGGTAAACACTTCTCCCGGAGGCGGTGGCAAATAAACAGGCGGATAGGCAGGCGTAGCCCAAGTGCCATACACCACATTAGGATTATAACTGGGTACATAAACAACCTGAGGATTGGTTGGCTGAATGATGATGGTCTGCGGTTGCGATTCAACCACGGTCGTCGATTTACTCGCGCTATGACCACTCACCGTATTTTTGGCCGGTTGGACAATCACCTTTTGCTGCGCATTAGAGGTCAGCGATCCATTTTTCTGCGCTGCCTGCCTCAGCTTTTGTACCGTGTTCATCACATCATCTGGCTGAGCTAAAAACGCATCGCCCAGATTTTGTACCCATTCAGGATTTTCCCCCATGAGCGCAAGCAACTGCGGCAACGCGACCAATGACTTAACGCTAGGATCCCACGGCTGATTCGCGACTAACTTAACGGCAGAATCCCCCTGAGCCTTAGGGTTATCACGTGACCACTGCACGGCCTGCACCACGTTAGAGGGATAGGTAGATGCCATCAGGATCTGCGCTAAAACCGGATCGGGATACAACGCGATAGGCGCCACGAGCTGATCGAGCTGTGGCTGAGTGAATGTTTTGACCGCGGGCGCGACTGGCGGCGTCTCCGGCTGAGTTTCTGCGGCCTTTGGCTGTTGCCAGCTAATGTATCCATTTTTCACCAAAACCGTACCCGCAACCGCAACAACGCCAATGCCGCAAAGCAGTGCAATCATTGACGGTTTAAATGACATACTCATTCTAACTCTCCCAGAAACCAACGCACTGAGTACATGGTGATGCGACTAATCATAGTGCACACCCAATACAGCAAATTAATTCAACAGCGATGAAGCGGTAAAATAAGAGAATGGACTAAAATCTCTATGACATATCACTATGACAATGCACAGATAAATTAGTTAGCTTAGTAGGCAACAGCAGAGAATCGATGGTTCGCCAATACTCAGGCAATGTAGAATCAGAGAAAATACACTCATTATTTGTATGGATAAAAAGAGTTGAATAAAAAATTCTGTTATATCAATACATAAGAAAGCTTACTGAAAAATAATTAATAATGAAGAGTAAAAAAAACGACAGAAAAGATTTATATAAAAAATAACTCCGCAATTATCATTCTAAAATCACATAATAAATATGATAGAAATACATACTTAATAACATTAAGTCACATAATTTAGGCTGAGTAAGTGTTTTTTTGCCTATTTTCGACGCTGAAAATGAATAGACAATTAGCTCTTCTATTCACTTTCAGCTGAAATTTTTAAGCCTGATCCGTGTTCTCACCCAACATCTGCTTAACCAATTCGACGCAGCGCAGGAAGCGTTCATCATAGTCGGAGGATTCAACACGAACAAATTCCATATTATTCTTTCGCAGCATTTGCTCTAACAGTTCCTGAAATTCTCGGCGTTCCGCAGAGCTTCCCAAACTACGCAATCCATCCGCAACCCACGGCGTATTGTTCTCCAGCAGAATAATGAGATCGAAACGGTATTCATCAATCAACGCCTGAACAAACGGATGCTCGCGCCCTTCATATTTTTTGCAGAATGCCTGCGTAGTCACAAAATCAGTATCAATAAACGCCACTTTGTTGGCATATTTTACTGCAAAATCAATATACTGAGCGTGTCCTAGTGCAATTTTATCGTAGTCAGAATACTGCAGAGCCATCTCATCACCACCGAGGTGTGAAAAGACATAGTCGCGACCATATTCCCACGCACTGGTGGTATTGAAAATGTTCGCCAACTTATTCACCAGTGTCGATTTTCCACTAGATTCCCCTCCAAGAATTGCCACAGTACGCACGAAGAAAGGCTTCACTTCGGTGGGGATGTATTCCCAATATCTAAACGGATCGTGACGGATCTGCCCACCACTGATATTCATAAACGAACGCTCGGGATCAATCAGCATCGTCTCCATACCAAAGAATTCGTGATAAACCGGCGCATCTTGGCTGTCACCGGAATAGATCACGCTCGGCGTAATCCCGTTTTCAGTCATAAACGCTTTCATCCCATCGCTCCACACCTTCCATCCGTGTGGATAGGGTTCTATGCCCTGCTCGTCAAAGGAATGAATGCGAATATTCTTTTGATATTTGAATGTCTGTAACAACCAACGCAGGCGATCGCTCACGGTCGGCTGTTGTGACATCGCGCTGTTTTCGAACAGGTCGCGGTCACGAGGCTCATCGTGGCATAAAATCACATGCAGTTCGTCGACCTGACTGCAAGCACGTTGGATTAAATAAATGTGTCCCGTATGCAAGGGGTAGAATTTACCAAAAACCACGCCAACGCTCTTGGCTTTTCTTGGAAATTCAATATCTAGGAAGCGGTGAATAGCCTCAAGCTTTTGCGCACTCGGGCTTTTGATCTTTTCATTCAGCAGCTGGCTAAGGTAGCCCTTGGTCATTCCGCTGGCATCAGCCACCTGCTGTAATGTGCAGCCTTTTTGCTTAATGGCGGTCTTTAGATAATCAAACTGCGACATTCACGCCTCCTCACGTTTAGTTAACTAAACAAAAGTAGCATGAATGCCGCGATTATACGCGAGATAATTCGCGCGCTAGGACGGGTAAAGCCTTATAAATCTTGCAGCACATCTAATGCGTCAGAGAGCTTTTTCACCCCAAAGACCTGCATATTTGGCAACGGCTTTTTCGGCATATTCGCATGAGGAACAATAGCGCGCTTAAATCCATGCTTTGCAGCCTCGGAAATTCGTTCCTGACCACTGGTGACTGGGCGTACTTCTCCCGCCAATCCAACCTCACCAAACACCACCAAATCTTGCGGTAATGGGCGATCGCGCAGGCTAGAAACCAGTGACATCAATAGCGCCAAATCGGCTCCAGTTTCCGTCACCTTAACGCCTCCAACGACGTTGACAAACACGTCCTGATCCGCCATCTGCAAGCCGCCGTGGCGATGCAAAACCGCAAGTAAAATGGCTAAACGATTTTGTTCCAATCCAACCGCTACGCGGCGCGGATTTGACATCATCGACGTATCCACCAGCGCTTGAATTTCGACCAGTAGCGGGCGCGTTCCTTCCCAAACCACCATCACTGAACTCCCCGAAGTAATCTCTTCACCACGGCTCAAGAAAATCGCAGAAGGATTGCTAACTTCGCGCAGCCCTTGCTCAGTCATGGCAAACACGCCTAATTCATTCACCGCGCCAAAACGGTTCTTGTGACTACGCAGGGTACGGAAACGAGAATCCGCATCGCCATCCAGCAACACGGAACAGTCGATACAGTGTTCTAAAACTTTCGGGCCTGCCAGTGAACCATCTTTAGTCACGTGCCCAACCATCACGATAGCAACACCGCGAGTCTTAGCAAAACGAGTCAAATAAGCCGCCGTTTCACGAACTTGCGCCACACTGCCCGGCGATGACTGGATATCGGCCATATGCATAACCTGAATCGAATCAATCACCATCAGCTTTGGTTGCTCTTGTTCGGCGATCAGGCAAATCTGCTCGATGCTGGTTTCTGATAACATATTCAGCCCATCGGTAGGCAGCCCTAAACGGTGGGCTCGCATCGCGACCTGCTGGAGAGACTCCTCCCCCGTTACGTACAGGGTTTTCATCTGCTGTGAGAGCTTGCACAATGTTTGCAGCAACAGAGTACTTTTCCCCGCGCCGGGATTCCCACCGATAAGAATCGCACTGCCTGGCACCACACCGCCCCCCAAGACTCGGTCAAACTCGGCGAATCCGGTTGAAAAGCGCGGCAATGCTTCAAGACTGATTTCAGACAGTTTCTGTACTTTGCTAACGCCTGCGTCACCCGCATAACCAGACAACCGCTCCGCACGCGCCACAGCAGGAGAAGCCGCCAAGCGGACTTCAGTAATGCTATTCCACGCCTGACAGGCACTGCACTGCCCTTGCCAACGCGGATAATCCGCACCACATTCGTTGCAGACAAAGGCTCGTTTGATTGCTTTCGCCACGAAGACTCCTAGAACGGTGTTAGTCACAAATGAAGATGGGGGAATTCTAGCAGGAGATAAGGGGTATTTACTGTTTTTTTATACAGACTCTTAATGATTGCGGCAGAAAATGTCGAATAGATATCATCATCGAGCTCCCCCCTCAATCACGAGGGGGAAACTGAAATGAGGTGAAACGACTATCGTTCTTCGTGCTTCAAACTAGCACTCAGAACGCACAGTACTCCCATCAAATCCGCATGGCGAATAGCCACCGAAGCCTGTGCATACACCTTTGGCTTCGCATGGAAAGCCACACCTAAACCTGCCGCCTGAATCATTTTCAGATCGTTGGCACCATCCCCGATAGCGACCGTTTGCGACAACGGTATTTCCAGCTTTTCCGCCAGCTTTAACAGGGTATCCGCTTTGTATTGAGCATCAACAATCGGCCCAATAACTTTGCCGGTAAGTTTACCATCCTTAACTTCAAGATGATTTGATACCGCGTCCACCAGCTCAAAGCGATCGCGTAAGTGGTCAGCAAAATAGGTAAAGCCGCCAGACGCGATGGCGACATGCCAATCCAAAGATTGAAGCTTACGAATTAGGCTACTCAGCCCTGGCATTAACGGTAACGTTGCCCGCACCGTTTCGAGCACCGATACATCGGTGTCCTTTAGTTTACCGACTCGCTCACGCAGGCTGGCTTTAAAATCCAGTTCACCGCGCATTGCACGCTCGGTGACCGCTGAAACTTCCTCACCGACGCCTGCTAATTTCGCAATTTCATCGATGCATTCAATTTGAATGGCGGTGGAGTCCATATCCATGACCAGCAAACCGGGCGTGCGCAAATGAGGAATTTTGCCCAAAGTGGCGATATCCAGCCCTTGTTCATCGGCTAGCTTTTTCGCACGAGCGGGGAGATTACCCGCAAGCCGGATCACCTGATAATCCTCGATGCACCAGGCGGTTACCACCACCATGGCTGCGCCAAGACGACGTTGAAAAGCGCATAGCGCGGTCTTGTCCAGATTGCGTCCATAAAGCAGCCATCCGGTGTGACCAGCGCGATAATCCAACGGCATCACTTCATCACCGCTAAGAGAAAGGGGTAAGCCCGGCCAACGATAAATTTCCGCCGGCAAATCGCAATAAGTCAGACTGTTTGGCATAACAACAACTCCTTTGAAGACTTCAATCGCCACCACAAAACCGAGCATCAAGCTATCCTATCGGTAAGGCTTCTGGCAACATAAAGTGATAAACCTCTTATAGGGCTAGCTATGGTTAAGGCTAAAATTAAATTCAGGCTCCATCGCACCGCTATTGTGCTGATTTGTTTGGCCTTATTAGTGCTTTTAATGCAAGGCGCCTCCTATTTCAGCTTGAGCCACCAAATGGCACGTTCTGAGCAGGTGGAGGAACTGGCACAAACATTAGCCGAACAGGTCTCCGATCGCCTCACTCCATTGATGAATACCGGCAACGACGATCCTGACAGTGAAAAAATCACGCAGATCCTGAATCGACTGACAGAGCATAGTCGTATTTTAGATGCTAGCGTATACGACGTTGATGGCACGATGGTCGCTCGGTCAGGGGAAAAAGTAGCAGTGCGTGACAGGCTAGCTCTTGATGGGAAACGCGCAGGCAGCTACTTTAACCACCAGATAGTACAAATGATCAGTACCAAAGATGGCCCGATTGGGTTTCTGCGTATGACGCTAGATACTCATGTACTGGCAACTGAATCTCAGCAAGTGGATAACACCACCAATCTGTTACGGCTGATGATGCTGTTGTCTCTAGCAATAGGCATTATTCTGGCACGCTCGTTGTTGCAAACACGGCGTTCACGTTGGCAACAATCACCTTATTTACTGACGGCCAATACACCGGTAGAAGAAGATCCTGAAGAGCAAAGCGACGCCGATTCTACCACTGAAAGCCCGCAGTCATCGGCAAAAGACCAGAAGAAGCACTTATAGCCTAAATAATCCGTGTTACAGGACAACTATTTGAACAGCGCAAAGCGCGAAACGGATACATAATGAAAAAAGCCCCGCCAAGCATAAGCTTCGCGGGGCTTTTTAACGAATGAGGGAGTTGACCGGTAAGCCGGGTTCTGTCGTGGACAGTCATTCGTCTAGGCCAGCAATCGCTCACTGGCTCAAGCAGCCTACCCGGGTTCAGTACGGGCCGTACCATGTGAACCCCTATTTGGCCTTGCTCCGGGTGGAGTTTACCCTGCCACGGACTGTTGCCAGCCGCGCGGTGCGCTCTTACCGCACCCTTTCACCCTTACCTGATCTCGCTTGCGCGAGCCATCGGCGGTTTGCTCTCTGTTGCACTTGTCGTAGGCTTGCGCCTCCCAGGCGTTACCTGGCACCCTGCCCTATGGAGCCCGGACTTTCCTCCCCTCCATCTGTCTCCCCGAAGGGGACGGCAATGAAGCGGCGACTGTCTAGTCAACTCCGCGGCGGATAATAGGGTATTACGCCCTATTTGTCACCCTCTGCGTTCTCAAGCGCGTATTTATACAGCGCATTCTTCTTCACGCCGTGGATCTCCGCAGCCAAAGCCGCCGCTTTTTTCAGCGGCAGCTCTTTTTGCAATAAAGCTAAAGTGCGTAATGCTTCAGCAGGCAGGGCATCCTCATCGGCCTTGTGGCCTTCAACGATCAGCACCATTTCACCACGGCGGCGCATATCATCTTCTAACACCCAGTCGAGTAATTCGCCCACTGGTGCACCGTGGATATTTTCCCATGTTTTGGTCAACTCACGCGCTAATACCACATAGCGATCGCGCCCCATCACTTCCACCATATCTTTCAGGCTATCAATCAGGCGGTGGGTAGACTCATAAAAAATCAACGTCCGCGGCTCTTCCAACAGCGCCAGCAGCGTATCTTTACGCGATTTGGTTTTCGCTGGCAGGAAACCTTCGTAGCAGAAGCGGTCAGAGGCAATCCCTGAAGCGCACAGGGCGGTAATAGCCGCACAGGCACCGGGCAAAGGCACTACGCGAATACCCGCTTCACGGCATCGACGAACCAAATGATAGCCAGGATCATTGATAAGAGGCGTACCGGCATCTGAGACTAACGCAATACTTTGACCTTCTTGCAGTTTTGCAATCAACTGATCTGCTTTTTGTTGTTCATTATGGTCATGCAAAGCGAAAAGACGGGCATTAATAGCAAAATGCTGTAACAGTAGGCCTGTATGTCGAGTATCTTCTGCTGCTATCAAATCGACCGCTTTCAAAGTATCCAAAGCGCGCTGAGTAATATCACCGCGATTCCCGATTGGAGTCGGAACGACATACAGCGTTGCAGCAGAAATTACAGCTTGATCGTCTTGATTCATTGTTTCATCCGGTTTACCGATTTAATATTGAGCATCTTTGAAAAAACTGCACTGGATACAGTATGCTTTCCTCACTCATTGTCCGTACCAAGTCCGGACGCATTATCCCCGTCGTACTCGCCGCTATGTTAATGGCGGGTTGCCCGGGACGAGCTCCACAGACACCAGCGGCAGATATTCAGGCTGAAGCAACGTCTTCATCCGAATACTACCTGCAACAAATGCAGCAGAGCAGCGATGATAACAAGGCTGACTGGCAATTACTCGCCATTCGTGCCCTGATCCGCGAAGGAAAGCTTCCACAAGCTGCGGAATTGCTGGGCAAGCTACCGCAAGAGCTAACTGATGTCCAACGTCAGGAACAGCAGTTAGTGAGCGCTGAACTCTACATTGCTCAAAAAAATATGCCTAATGCATCGGCGATTTTGTCCAAGCTAAACATCGATTCGCTCTCTGATAGCCAAAAAGCACGCTATTATCAGGCAGTCATCGACGCGAGCCAAGGCAAAGCCTCGCTGCCTGTTATTCGCGCCTATATTGCCCAAGAGCCTTTGCTCAACGACAAACAGCGAGTACAAAACATCAATGGTACTTGGGCTGCATTAACTCAACTGACACAGGCCGATCTCAATAGTCTGGTGATCAACGCGGATGAAAACATCCTTCAAGGCTGGCTGGATCTGCTGCGTTTATATCAAGACAACAAGCAAGACCCAAGCCTGCTCAAAGCGGCAATTAAAGATTGGCAAACACGCTATCCAAACAATCCAGCGTCAAAAGTTTTACCGACCGCGCTGGATAATGTACTGAATTTCAAACAGGCATCAACCTCAAACGTCGCTTTATTACTGCCAATGAATGGTCAGGCTCAGGTTTTTGCCAACGCCATACAGGCGGGCTTCAATGCGGCAAAAAATGGGGCAATAACTCAAAGCGCACCAACCCAACCACAGCCTGCCGCAGCGCCTAGCGATGCCAACGCAACGCAGCCAACCACAACCGATCCAAACGCTAACGGCGCAGTCAGCACCAGCGGTGCACAGCCTGCTGCCGAAACAGCACCAACAGCACAAGCAGATGCTGATGGCATGCCGATTGCGCCTATCGTGCCGCCTTCAGCCAGCAATGCGCAGATTAAAGTCTATGATACTAGTAGCCAGCCACTGCCGGCGCTTCTGGCACAGGCCAAGCAAGACGGCGCAACGCTGGTCGTCGGCCCATTGCTTAAAGAGAACGTTGATCAGCTATCGACGACCAGCACACCGCTGAACGTATTAGCACTTAACCAGCCAGAACAAGTACAGAACAACCCAAATATCTGTTACTTCGCGCTGTCACCAGAAAATGAAGCTCGTGACGCGGCGAAACACATCTGGGAACAAGGAAAACGCTCTCCGCTGATTTTGGCGCCACGGGGTTCATTGGGCGATCGTGTCGCGAAAGCCTTTGCGCAAGAGTGGCAACAACTCGGCGGCTCTACCGTTCTCCAGCAGGGCTTTGGCTCAACGGGAGAACTTCGTCAAGCCATCAACGGCGGCTCAGGTATTCGTATGACTGGCCAACCAGTCTCGGTCGCAGCGGCATCACAGCCTCAGTCTGTCACGATTGCGGGTTTAACTATTCCGGCACCTCCAGCGGATGCAGGCGCGGTTTCCACCTCCAGCGGCAACGTGGATGCGGTTTATATCATCGCAACGCCAGCTGAACTGACGTTGATTAAACCTATGATCGATTTAGCCAACGGCTCGCGTAACGGACTAGGCTTGTACGCCAGCTCACGTAGCTATCAAGCTGGCTCTGGTCCTGACTTCCGTTTAGAAATGGATGGGCTGCAATTCAGCGACATTCCATTACTGGCAGGAGGCAATCCAGCGCTACTGCAGCAAGCCGCGTCTCAGTTTAAAAACGACTACTCTCTGGTACGCCTGTATGCCATGGGGGCTGATGCTTGGGTTCTCGCGAACCACTTCTCGCAGATGCGCCAAATTGGTGGTTTCCAATTAAATGGTTCAACCGGTGTTCTGAGTGCTGACAGTAACTGTGTCATCAACAGGAAGTTGCCATGGCTTCAGTACCGCTCAGGAACCATCGTTCCGATGCAATAGTGGGTAAGCCTAAAAGTAACCGGCGACAAATCGGCGCGCAGTATGAATTGCTCGCGCGCCAGTATCTTGAACGTGCCGGACTTCGTTTTTACGCCGCTAACGTGACGCTACGTGGTGGCGAGTTAGACTTGATTATGTGCGATGGCGATATTTGGGTGTTTGTTGAAGTTCGCTATCGTAAATCCTCTCTCTATGGCGACGCGGCTGCGTCGGTCAGCTATACCAAACAGCGCCGATTATTGCGTAGTGCCGCTATCTGGTTGGCTGAGCGCGACGGCAGCTTCGAAACCACAGATTGTCGCTTTGATGTTTTGGCAATCACGGGTAGCCAGTTACAATGGCTGCCAAACGCATTTACGGCGACTGAATAATTTCGCCTTAGCTACCTGAACCAATGGACATTTACCGTGCTGGAAAGAATTAAAGGCTGTTTTACCGAAAGTATTCAAACTCAGATTGCTGCGGCCGAGGCCTTGCCTGACGCTATTTCTCGCGCAGCCATGACGCTGGTGCAGTCACTGCTGAACGGCAATAAAATTCTTTGCTGCGGTAACGGTACTTCCGCCGCCAATGCCCAACATTTTGCCGCTAGCATGATTAACCGCTACGAGACCGAACGCCCAAGTTTACCCGCCATTGCACTAAATGCGGATAATGTGGTCTTAACAGCGATAGGCAATGATCGACTACATGATGAAGTGTATGCCAAGCAGGTGCGAGCCCTCGGTCACGCAGGTGATGTCTTGTTAGCTATCTCGACGCGCGGCAATAGCCGTGACATCGTGAAAGCCGTTGAAGCCGCAGTCACCCGCGACATGACCATTGTTGCGCTAACAGGCTATGACGGAGGCGAACTGGCGGGGCTGCTTGGACAGCAAGATGTGGAAATCCGCATACCTTCGCATCGCAGTGCACGCATTCAAGAAATGCACATGCTTACGGTCAATTGCCTCTGTGACTTAATTGATAATACGTTGTTCCCCCATCAGGATGATTGAAGGAGTCTCGATGACTAAGCGTTCCCCGTTAACCCGCTGTTTTCCAATTGCACTCGTCGTGATGAGCGCGCTATTGCTTCAGGGATGTATCGCCGCTGCCGTTGTCGGTAGTGCTGCCGTGGCCACCAAGACCGCCACCGATCCCCGCAGTGTAGGGACACAGGTCGATGATGGTACGCTCGAAGCCCGTGTGTCGAATGCACTCGGCAAAGATGAGCAATTGAAAAAAGAAGCCCGTATCGTTGCCACCGCTTACCAAGGCACCGTATTGCTAACCGGACAAGCACCGTCGGCCGATCTGGGCGCTCGAGCCAAACAGATAGCCATGGGCGTAGATGGAACTAACGCTGTCTACAACGAAATTCGTACCGGCAAACCGGTGAGCTTAGGCACCGCCTCCAGCGATACTTGGATTACCACTAAGGTACGTTCACAGCTGTTAACCAGCGATGCGGTTAAATCTTCTAACGTGAAAGTGACCACCGAAAATGGCGAGGTGTTCTTGCTTGGCTTAGTCACTCAGGAAGAAGGTCAAGCGGCGGCCAAAACAGCCAGTCAGGTCAGCGGCGTGAAACATGTCACTACCGCATTTACTATTCTCAAATAACTTGACGATGGTACTCGGTTAGAGACAAAAATCCCCGCTTCAGCGGGGATTTTTATTGGCATTGATCGGTAACACACTCATACGCCGCTTAATTTAATTTATTTTGCTTGAGATAACTTTCCCCACCGAGCTGCCTCATCTGGCGCAAAATCCATTGCTGGCGACGCAACACATAGCCAGAAGGGGCTTTGACGCTAAAGCGATGCGGATTAGGTAACACTGCAGCAAGCAATGCGGCTTCAGAAGCCGTCAAACGGCTGGCTGGTTTATGAAAGTAACGACGTGCCGCTTCTTCCACGCCAAACACGCCAGGACCAAACTCTACGATATTGAGATAAACCGTTAGAATGCGGCGTTTAGTCCATACCACTTCGGTTCCCAACGTCAGCCCTGCTTCCAAGCCCTTACGAATCCAGCTACGTCCATCCCATAAAAACAGGTTTTTAGACGTTTGCTGTGAAATAGTCGACGCCCCACGAACCGGCTTATCCCCCTTTTCACTACCGTCGATGACCGATTCAATCGCCCCAAGATCAAATCCCCAGTGCTGAGGAAACTTTTGATCTTCTGCGGCGATCACGGCAAGCGCCATATAGGGAGAGATTTCATCCATTGGCACCCAATCCTGATGGGCAACATAGCCAAAATCACCGGTAATCCATGCACCGAATTGACGCTCCACCATCACAGCAGAAAACGGAACGGGCAGGAAGGCAAAGATAACAATGCCAGCCAACCAAACACCGATAACGCCTAAAATGACGCTTTGGCTCCAAATACGCACTCGTCCTAACAAACCGTGCTTCTGCCCGCGCCCCTTGCTCATTCAGCCAGTTCCAGCACTCTTGCAACCAGCTTCTCAATACCTTGAGCTGCTTCTCCGATCGAGTTTGCCAGCATATAGGCAGGCGTTGTCACCACTTTCTGATCCAAATCGACCACAATATCATCCACCGGGCAAACTACGTGCTCACCACCCATGGCATCAATCGCTTCGGCTGTATCAGGATCGTTGCCAATGGTTAAACGAGTATGTACACCGAGTAACTTCGGCAACAAAGCGGGCGCGATACAAATAAAACCTAACGGTTTTCCGGCCTGGTGCATCTGCTGAACCAGACGTTGTAGCTCGGCATCAACAGAGCACTCTGCGCCTTGCGTAGCAAAAGAGCTTAGGTTTTTGGCGGCACCGAAACCGCCGGGGACGATTAGCGCATCAAGCTCACCAGCATCGGCCTGAGACAGTGGTTGAATGTTCCCGCGTGCAATGCGTGCAGACTCAACCAACACATTGCGACTCTCACGACTCTCTTCACCAGTAAGGTGATTAATCACATGCATCTGTGGCTTATCAGGCGCAAAGAAATGAACCTGAGCACCCGCGCGGTCTAATGCCAACAACGTTAAGACTGACTCATGAATCTCCGCACCATCAAAAACACCGCAGCCACTTAAAACTACGCCGACTCGCTTCATATTCTTCTCCTAATCACGGTGGCACCACGCTTATAGAAATACATTACCGACACAAAGGTATGCACGCTAAGCATTAGTAACGTTTACCAATTACCGTTTATGATGCCTTGGATAAAATAAATACTGGAAATTCCGTAGTAACTATCTAGAGTTAAGTCAACCACTAAAACGTTTGTATTAGCAAACAATAGCCCACATCACACATTTTAATGAATCAACTAACAAGCAGGAAAACATGTTGGTATCTTGGTTCAGTTTCGCGTGAAACCCATAAATTATGTTTACGCAATTGATCCAACTTAATACCTTTAGAAAAACTTAGCGTAAACATTCAGTTTCCCTGGTGTTGGCGCAGTCGTTGCGCACCCCAGCCTAGGCTGGGGTCATTTTTTCTATTTCTTGGTTGCTTTATCAGCCCAATCCCGCAGTACTTTCACATCGTGTCGCCATTCATGCTTAAGTTCATCCACCCACTCTTGAACATTATCCCACCATGCAGGCAGCGATGAAGTTTGGATTTGCTGAGCAACCTGCTGCAAGTGGCGTAACCCGACAGAACCCGCAGCACCTTTAATTTTGTGCCCTTCCTCGGTGATACCCTTTTGATCGCGAGCAGTCATATTCGACTCCAGCACGGCTAAATACCCAGGCATCATTTTCTCAAACATATCAAGGCTTTGATAAATAAGTTGTGGGCCGACTAAATCAATGTACTGTTGCAGCATGTCAGTATCTAAAAGGTCTTCGGTATTCTGGGTCACTTTTTTACTCTCCACCTTTTTCTCTTTAGCCTTCGGCGCCTCATCCCAGAATTTCTTGATCATGGCCGTGAGAGCAGGAACCGAAAGCGGTTTACTCAGCACATCATCCATACCAGCATCAAGATATTCTTTTTTGTCTTTCAGCACGTTAGCCGTTAACGCCACCAGCGGTGGCAGGTCATCATCGCCATAGTTTTCACACAGGCTACGAGCAATATCCAGACCTGTCATATCAGGTAGCTGAATATCAAGCAGCACCAGGTCGTACTCACCCGGCGTAAACATGTCTAACGCCTGCTGTCCCGTCATGGCAACATCAACGCTATTACCCAATTTTTCTAATACCGAACGTGCCACAATCACGTTCAGTTCAATATCTTCCACCAACAGTACATGCAGCGCTGGCAATGGCAATTCTTCATCTTCAGGCTGCGGCGATAGCGCTTCTTCAACGACCGGAGCATCAATAGAAAGGGTAAAGCATGAGCCTTCCCCTGGAGTGCTGCGTACGACGATATCACCGCCCATGTTCTGAGCCAGACGCTTGGAAACGGCAAGTCCAATCCCTGTGCCTGTCGCGGGTTTTCCACCGTTTTGATCTTTAACCTGATAGTACATGGCAAAAATTTTATCTTGCTCATCCTGCGGAATACCGATACCGCTGTCTTTCACTTCAAAGAACAGTTTGCCGCCGGTTTCACGCCATACCTTCACGTTGACGCCCCCCTTCTGGGTGAACTTGACCGCGTTACCAATCAGGTTCCACAGGATCTGGCGCAATCGAGTCCCGTCGGCAAGAATTTTGTGCGGTAGATTTGGCTGATGTTCAAGGGTGAAATCGAGCTTTTTCGGCTGCACTAACAGGCCAGAAAGGTTCTCCAAATCCGTTAAGAAACCGGTGAAATCTATCGGTTGGTTATCAAGTTGAACCTTACGACGTTCAAGCTTATCCATCTCAATAATGTCATTGAAAATATTACCCAGCGTAATCGCACTCACATGGATGGTTTTGAGATAGTTAAGCTGCTCTTGATTTAGCTCGGTATCCAGAAGAATACGGCTTAGGCCAACAATGCCGTTTAACGGCGTACGTAGCTCATGGCTGATGGTAGAGATAAAGGTTGTCTTATCACGGCTGGCGTTCTCCAGCGCATCTTGATAACGCTTACGTTCGGTAATATCACGCCCAAAGCCCATCAGACCATGACGTTTACCCACACGGTCATAAAACGGTACTTTACGTAGCTCAAAGCAGGCTTTACGCCCATCGGGATAAACCAACCACTGCTCGTAGGTCAACGAAACGTTATGGCGGAATACTTTCTCATCGGTTTCGATCACTTTCTTAGCAATATCTTCGTCGTAGACATCTTCTGGTTTCAAGCCAATTAACTGCTTCTCGCTCTTACCCGTTAACAGTTCCATTGCTCGGTTACAGCCGGAAAACTCTTCGTTTTCATTACGGTAATAAACCAAATCTGGAGAGGCATCGAGGAAAGAACGTAATAAAGCCGACTGCTGTTCCAGCTCAATCTGCGCCTGCTCACGCTGGTCGATCTCGTGTTGCAAGGTATCAAGCACCTGCAAGCGAGCGTCTTCAGCCTTCTCACGCTCGGCAATTTCCTGATTGAGTTGGGAAATATTGTTTTTCAGCTGTTGATTAAGTTCGAGATCGCGATAGCGCATCTCTTCCAGCTTATTAACCAGCTTGGAAAGACGCTGCCGCGACTCTTCTAATTGCTCAACGACGACAGAAAGGAAATAGACGGCCCACGGGGTGATCAATAAACCAAAGAATACCGAACGCACAACATCAATGCTTTCCACCTCTCCGCGCAGCAGCATAGTCACCGCCATCTGCACTACGATAGCCAGAATAACCAGCACCGAAGCCAGTAGGATGGAAAAGCGCACCAACCCAAGTTTTACCATTAAATCGACGTAATACTGGGCTAATACCCGGATTTGCTTCATGTGCGACTCCCTTGGTTTACAGTCTTTTAAATCATACCGTAAAACTATTGTTAAGGGAGATTTCTAAGATTGAAATGGGATATCAAAAAGTTAAGCTCTACTTTGCCGAAAAGGTTTAAGGTTTCGTACGCTAAAAGCAACAATTTGATATCTGCGCAGTGCAAAGGCCACGCGCTGGCGATCTCTGCTCGTACGCCTACACAGAACTGACATTGAAACTCGGTATGAACAGGTGGGCGGAATATTACACCTTGGCTTCAAAAACGAACTCTAATCCACCACGACCCAAAGCATTATCCCGCTATAAACCCGAAGCCTGCCCCCCAAACTCCAGCATATAGCGATTCAATTCAACCATTCCTGTCCAACGGTTCTCGCACCATAACGGTGCCAATAATGTTGGGCGACGAGCGCTCGCCGAGATGCGGTGATAAACGATATCCATCGGCGTATGACGTATCATTTCACCAGCAGTAGTGACATATTCCGCCAACGACAGTTCACGTAAACGTCCAGCCTGCCATGCTTTGGCCATTGTGCTACCGGTGACAATATGTAACGGATGCAGCTTGATACCATCGACGCCTGTATTAACGACCTGCTCTAACGTCCGCATACACTCTTCTTTACCCTCACCGGGCAAACCAACAATCAAATGGCTACACACTTTCAAACCGCGTTCTCGCGCCGCTCGCGTGGTCTTTTGGTAACAGGTGAAATCATGGCCCCGATTGATGCGTTTCAGGGTTTTATCCTGTGCGCTCTGCAAACCAAGCTCAAGCCACACTTCATAGCCCTTATCGCGGTACTCACTCAGCAAATCCAAGACACTATCCGGCACGCAGTCAGGGCGGGTACCAACGCAAATGCCCACCATATCGGCCTGCTGTAACGCCTCCTCATACATGTTCTTCAAGGTACAGACTTCTGCATAAGTACTCGTATAGGCTTGAAAATAAGCGAGATAGCGATTGGCACGATTGACCTTGCGCGCCTGCGCCGCCAGCTGTTCCGCGATGCTCTGGCGCTGCATTTGTTCGTCCGCAAAAGAGGCCACGTTACAGAAAGTGCAGCCACCGCGCCCCAATGTGCCATCACGATTAGGGCAGTTAAACCCACCATGCAGGGTAAGCTTATGAATTTTTTCACCATAGCGGCGCTGGAGATCGGCACCGAACATATTTACGAGTTGCTGCAACTGCATAGTCTGAAGATTCGCCTGTACACATCACGGAAAAACTGAGGGCGGTGATCCTATCTCATACTCCGTTTTGCTGCGCTGATGAAGATCAATCATCACCATGCAGGCAGAAAGAATAAAAATTCATTATTAATGATAATAAATTCACACGAGCTGTAATAAAGAATTCTTATTATTTTCAATGCGCTGACACAATGATATTGCGGAGATGAAAAATAGTCATAACCAACGCGAAAACTTAATTTTACAATATAATTCACTATTAAAGTGAATTGCTCTAGCACGGTGCATAAATAATAGGCTTGCACTACAGTGAGTCAGCTCACATTTTTCTCGGCTTACCTTGACTTCCATAAAGAGCCAAAAATGATATTTTATATTTAATAATCAATTAAATAAGCATTCACAAGCAGATTAAAAGTGTGAACCTCCCCACATTTGACCTACGTACTCTTTCTAGATAAGTTGAAAGACCGCTGGAAGCTAAATGTTTTTTTAACGACTTTTTCTAGACGGGCTAATGTCTCGTCATTTTTATGTAGTCATTTACGACTCCCTCGAAACACGTTATTGACCACTGCTGGAAAGACGCCAAAAGTGCAATAACCGAGGCGGATGCGCGTGCCGAATGGTTATGCACTATCCAACTCGCAGTAAGATGGAAAGTAATGCAGAGCCTCGGGAGGTTCACAGAAATGCTATACGATGCATCCCTTGAAAAGGACAACTGTGGTTTCGGTCTGATCGCCCATATAGAAGGTGAGCCAAGCCATAAAGTAGTTCGTACCGCGATCCACGCACTGGCGCGAATGCAACACCGTGGTGCAATTTTGGCCGATGGTAAAACCGGTGACGGATGCGGCCTGCTGCTGCAAAAGCCCGATCGTTTTTTCCGTATGGTGGCCGAAGAGCGCGGCTGGCGTTTAGCCAAGAACTACGCTGTAGGTATGATTTTCCTCAGCCAAGATGAAAGCGAAGCGCGCGCCAGTCGCCGCATCGTAGAAGAAGAGTTACAGAACGAAACGCTGTCGGTCATCGGCTGGCGTGAAGTTCCTATCAATTCTGACGTGTTGGGCGAAATCGCGCTTTCTTCTATGCCGCGCATCGAACAAATTTTTGTTAACGCCCCAGCAGGCTGGCGTCCGCGCGATATGGAGCGCCGTCTGTTCGTCGCTCGTCGTCGTATTGAAAAACGTATTGAAGATAAAGATTTCTACGTCTGTAGCCTCTCTAATCTGGTGACGATTTATAAAGGTCTGTGCATGCCGGCCGACCTGCCACGTTTCTATCTGGATCTGGCCGATCTGCGTTTGGAATCGGCCATTTGCCTGTTCCACCAGCGCTTTTCAACCAATACCGTGCCACGCTGGCCTCTGGCTCAGCCATTCCGCTATCTGGCGCACAACGGTGAAATCAACACCATCACCGGTAACCGCCAATGGGCGCGTGCTCGTACCTACAAATTTAAAACGCCGCTGATCCCTGATTTGCAGGACGCAGCGCCGTTCGTCAATGAAACCGGCTCAGACTCCAGCTCGCTCGATAATATGTTGGAACTGTTACTGAGCGGTGGTATGGATATCGTGCGCTCCATGCGTTTACTGGTACCACCAGCATGGCAGAATAACCCCGATATGGACGCCGATTTACGCGCCTTCTTCGACTTCAACTCCATGCATATGGAGCCGTGGGATGGCCCTGCCGGTATCGTCATGTCTGATGGGCGCTTTGCGGCCTGTAACCTAGACCGTAACGGCCTACGCCCTGCGCGCTATGTCATCACCAAAGACAAACTGATCACCTGCGCTTCCGAAGTCGGGATCTGGGATTATCAGCCTGATGAAGTGCTCGAAAAAGGCCGCGTTGGCCCCGGCGAGCTGATGGTCATCGACACCCGCAGCGGACGCATTCTTCATTCGGCAGAAACCGATGACGATCTGAAAAGCCGCCATCCTTATAAAGAGTGGATGGAGCGTAACGTTAAGCGCTTAGTACCGTTCGAAGATTTGCCAGACGATCAGGTGGGTCAGCGCGAACTCAATGACGATGAGCTGCTCACCTTCCAGAAGCAATTTGGTTACAGTAGTGAAGAGCTTGACCAAATCCTGCGTGTGCTCGGCGAGAATGGACAGGAAGCAACAGGTTCAATGGGCGATGATACGCCATTTGCCGTGCTCTCTAGTCGCCCACGTATTATTTACGATTACTTCCGCCAGCAGTTTGCGCAGGTCACAAACCCGCCAATCGATCCGCTGCGTGAAGCCCATGTGATGTCTCTGTCGACCAGTATTGGCCGTGAGATGAACGTATTCAGCGAAGCCGAGGGACAAGCTCATCGCCTGAACTTCAAATCACCTATTTTGCTGTATTCAGATTTCACCCAGTTAACCACACAGGACAGCGAACATTACCGCGCAGAAACGCTCGATCTGACGTTTGATCCGCAGCAAACCGATTTACAACAGGCGATTCATGCGCTGTGCGAAGAGGCAGAGCAGAAAGTACGTGGCGGTGCCGTGCTGCTGGTGCTGTCTGACCGCAATATCAGCGCCGAACGTTTACCAGTGCCAGCGCCAATGGCGGTTGGCTCTATTCAGCAACGTCTGGTGGAAAAGAATCTGCGCTGCGACGCTAACATCATTGTTGAAACCGCCAGCGCTCGCGATCCCCACCACTTTGCGGTGCTGCTTGGTTTCGGCGCGACGGCAATCTATCCGTATCTCGCATATGAAACTCTCGCCAAACTGGCCGACTCCCACGCTATCGACAAAAAATACCGTGACGTGATGCTGAACTATCGCAACGGCATCAACAAAGGTCTGTACAAAATTATGTCGAAGATGGGAATTTCCACTATCGCATCATATCGCTGCTCCAAACTGTTTGAAGCGGTTGGCTTACATCGTGAAGTCAGCAATCTGTGCTTCCCTGGCGTCGTCAGTCGTATCGGTGGTGCGGGTTTCAGCGACTTCCAACAGGATCTGCAAAACCTATCTAAACGAGCGTGGCTAAAACGCAAACCGTTGGATCAGGGCGGTCTGCTGAAATTCGTTCATGACGGCGAATACCATATGTACAACCCTGACGTGGTAAATACCCTGCAGGCCGCGGTTAAAAGTGGTGAATACGAAGATTATCAGAAGTATGCCAAGTTGGTGAACGAACGTCCGGTATCCACTCTACGTGATTTACTCCAAATCACGCCGAAAGGTGAAACCATTGCCGTGGATAGCGTTGAGCCTGCCAGTGAGCTATTCAAACGTTTTGATACCGCAGCTATGTCAATTGGGGCACTGAGTCCAGAAGCTCATGAGGCGCTGGCCGAAGCCATGAACGGTTTGGGCGGATTCTCTAACTCAGGCGAAGGCGGCGAAGATCCTGCACGCTACAAAACCAACAAAGTTTCCCGCATTAAGCAGGTCGCTTCGGGACGTTTTGGCGTCACTCCAGCCTATCTGGTCAACGCCGACGTGATTCAGATTAAAGTGGCTCAGGGAGCAAAACCTGGCGAAGGTGGCCAGTTACCGGGCGACAAAGTCACGCCGTATATTGCCAAACTGCGCTACTCCGTACCTGGCGTAACGCTCATTTCACCGCCACCGCACCACGATATTTACTCTATCGAAGACTTAGCACAGCTAATTTTCGATTTGAAACAGGTTAACCCAAAAGCATTAATCTCGGTCAAACTGGTCTCTGAACCCGGCGTTGGCACTATTGCAACCGGCGTTGCCAAAGCCTATGCCGATCTCATTACCATTGCTGGCTACGATGGCGGAACAGGTGCAAGCCCGCTGTCATCGGTGAAATACGCAGGCTGTCCTTGGGAACTTGGGTTGGTTGAAACTCAACAAGCTCTGGTGGCAAACGGCTTACGTCACAAGATCCGCCTACAGGTCGATGGCGGCCTCAAAACCGGCGTCGATATTATCAAAGCAGCCATTTTAGGCGCTGAGAGTTTCGGCTTCGGCACCGGTCCAATGGTTGCATTGGGCTGCAAATATCTGCGTATTTGCCATTTGAACAACTGTGCAACCGGTGTGGCAACGCAGGATGAAAAACTACGCCGCAACCACTTCCACGGTTTACCGGAGCGCGTAGCCAACTACTTCCAGTTCATTGCCCGTGAAACTCGCGAACTGATGGCGGAGTTGGGCGTAACCCGTTTGGTCGATCTGATTGGCCGCACAGATTTACTGCTTGAGCTGGATGGTTTCACCGCTAAGCAAAACAAACTGGATCTGTCCGCGCTGCTGAAAACCGCAGAACCTAAACCGGGCAAAGCGGTGTATTGCACTGAGAGCAATCCTTCGTTTGATAAAGGTTTGCTTAACAAGGAGCTGCTGGCGCAGGTTCAGGCCAATATTGAAGCCAAGCAAAGCAAAACCGTGTTCTTTGATATCCGTAACACCGATCGTTCCGTCGGCGCATCATTGTCTGGCGCTATTGCTGAACAGCATGGCGATCAGGGGCTAGCAAGCGATCCGATCAAAGCGCAGTTCACCGGCACTGCTGGGCAAAGTTTTGGTGTGTGGAACGCCGGTGGCGTAGAGCTAACCTTAACGGGTGATGCGAACGACTACGTCGGTAAAGGTATGGCGGGTGGCAAGATTGTGGTTCGTCCTCCCGTCGGCTCCGCTTTCCGTAGCCACGAAGCCAGCATCATTGGTAATACCTGTTTGTACGGCGCAACCGGAGGAAAACTGTTTGCCGCTGGCCGCGCAGGAGAACGCTTCGCAGTGCGCAACTCCGGCGCAATCACCGTGGTTGAAGGCATTGGTGATAACGGCTGCGAGTACATGACCGGCGGTATCGTTTGTGTTATCGGGCGGACTGGCATCAACTTCGGCGCGGGGATGACGGGTGGCTTTGCCTATGTGCTGGACGAAGACGGCGAGTTCCGCAAACGCGTTAACCCTGAACTGGTAGAAGTGCTAAGTATGGATCAGTTAGCGATCCATGAAGAACATCTGCGAGGTTTAATCACCGAACATGTACAGCTAACGGGATCGAGCCGTGGCGAAGAGATCTTGGCGCACTGGCCAGAATGGGCACCAAAGTTTGCGCTGATCAAACCAAAATCCAGCGATGTGAAAGCACTGTTAGGTCACCGTAGTCGTTCCGCAGCCGAGCTGCGGGTACAGGCGCAGTAAGGGCGGAGAAAAAAATGAGCCAGAATGTTTATCAATTTATTGACCTACAGCGCGTTGATCCGCCTAAGAAGCCGCTCAAGATCCGTAAGATCGAGTTTGTAGAAATTTATGAGCCCTTTTCTGAAACACAGGCTAAGTCGCAAGCAGACCGCTGTCTGTCATGCGGCAATCCATACTGTGAGTGGAAATGCCCGGTACATAACTACATTCCGAACTGGCTGAAGCTGGCAAACGAAGGTCGCATTATGGAAGCCGCCGATCTGGCACACCAGACCAACAGCCTTCCCGAAGTATGTGGACGCGTATGCCCACAGGATCGCCTGTGTGAAGGTTCTTGTACGCTTAATGACGAGTTTGGTGCCGTGACCATCGGTAATATCGAGCGCTATATCAATGATAAAGCACTCGCCATGGGCTGGAAACCTGACATGTCACATGTGCAACCAACGGGAAAACGCGTTGCCGTTATTGGCGCAGGCCCCGCAGGTTTAGCCTGTGCTGATGTGTTAGCTCGCAACGGCGTACAAGCCGTCGTATTCGACCGCCATCCAGAAATTGGTGGCCTGCTTACCTTCGGAATTCCAGCCTTTAAGCTGGAAAAAGAAGTCATGACCAAGCGTCGCGAAATTTTCACCGGTATGGGGATCGAGTTTCGTCTGAATACCGAAGTGGGTAAGGACGTGCCAATCAGCGAGCTACTGAATGAATATGACGCCGTTTTCCTTGGCGTTGGTACCTATCAATCTATGCGCGGTGGCTTAGAAAATGAAGATGCCAGCGGTGTATTCGACGCGCTGCCGTTCCTCATCGCCAATACTAAACAGCTGATGGGCTACGACGCTAGCGAAGAAGAGCCTTACATCAGTATGGAAGGCAAACGCGTGGTGGTGCTCGGCGGTGGTGACACTGCGATGGACTGCGTTCGTACATCCATCCGTCAAGGCGCGACGCAGGTCACCTGCGCATATCGCCGTGATGAGGAAAATATGCCTGGCTCTAAACGCGAGGTGAAAAACGCGCGCGAAGAAGGCGTAGAATTCATGTTCAATCTGCAACCATTAAGCCTTGAGCTCAATAGCTCTGGCCGAGTCTGCGGCGTGAAGATGGTGCGTACCGAACTGGGTGAGCCTGACGCTGCTGGGCGTCGCATAGCGCAGCCTATCGCCGGTTCTGAACATGTTTTGGATGCAGATGCCGTAGTCATGGCATTTGGCTTCCGCCCTCACTCGATGAGCTGGCTGGCAGAGCATGATGTCAACTTGGATAAACAAGGGCGCATCATTGCACCAGAAGGAAGCCATAATGCCTTCCAGACCAGTAACCCTAAAATCTTCGCCGGCGGTGACGCCGTTCGTGGTTCTGACTTGGTCGTCACAGCCATAGCAGAAGGCCGCAAAGCCGCAGAAGGGATCATGAGCTATTTGGAAGTGTAATTTGGCAGTGTAAAAGCCCTTCTAATAGCAACTTCCCCAAAAAGCGGAGCTTCGGCTCCGTTTTTTGCTTCTCGCCGTCGACTTTATGATCCTGTTCACATTTCAGCCAATGAATACTTGATGCCGTTCCACTCCGTCTAATATTGTAATTTGGAGTTAAACTTCAAATAATTTTTTAGGATGGAGCAAAATGTCACTACTAGCCGATTTAGAACAGCGGGTGCGTGAACAGGGAGGATTGATCGTTTCTTGCCAACCTGTGCCTGATAGTCCAATGGATCGTCCGGAAATCGTTACCGCAATGGCTCAAGCAGCTGTGTCGGCTGGCGCTGTAGCTATACGTA
This sequence comes from Hafnia paralvei ATCC 29927, assembly GCF_001655005.1. Taxonomy (GTDB): domain Bacteria; phylum Pseudomonadota; class Gammaproteobacteria; order Enterobacterales; family Enterobacteriaceae; genus Hafnia; species Hafnia paralvei. The sequence goes on along the minus strand of NZ_LXET01000008.1, from coordinate 37,222 downwards.
TCGAAGGCATTACAAACTTAAAAGCCGTTCGACCGCATATTTCAGTGCCAATCATCGGGATCGTCAAACGTGATCTAGAAGATTCACCCGTACGTATTACACCTTATTTATCTGATATCGATGCGCTCGCCGAGGCTGGAGCCGACATCATCGCTTTCGACGCAACGTTCCGCTCAAGACCCGTCGAAATTGACGATCTACTGGCACGTATACGTCATCACGGTCTATTGGCTATGGCTGACAGCTCGACACGGGAAGAAGGTCTTGAGTGCCAACAAAAAGGCGTCGAGTTTATCGGTACGACGCTGTCTGGATATACCGGTGGAGAGATACCTGACGAACCAGATCTGACGATGGTGTCTGAGCTGAGCAACGCAGGCTGTCGCGTCATTGCCGAGGGACGATACAACTCTCCGGCGCTGGCCGCCAAGGCCATCGAACAGGGGGCTTGGGCCGTTACCGTTGGGTCAGCAATCACCCGCATTGAACATATCTGCCAATGGTTTAGCCAAGCCATTAAGCGCTAACTGGGAGCTGATGATGAACATACTCGCCATTGATATTGGTGGAACTAAGCTGGCTGCGGCGCTTATCAACGCGGACCAACAGATATCGCAGCGTCAGGAAATATCAACACCGGCTAGTTCATCGCCGCAAGCATTGACCACGGCGTTGACACAGCTTGTCTCCCACTACCAAGGTCAAGCGCACTGCGTTGCCGTAGCTTCTACTGGGATCATCGATAACGGTATTCTCACCGCACTCAATCCAGATAACTTGGGAGGGCTCAATCAATTTCCGCTGCAAAACACCTTAGAAAATCTGACCAAGCTTCCCTGCTATCTTTTGAACGACGCACAAGCTGCCGCATGGGCTGAATACAGCCAATTAGCGGAACAGTTCAGGCATATCGTATTTATCACGGTATCAACGGGGGTAGGCGGCGGCATTGTTATCAACGGTAAGCTATTAACCGGCCCCCATGCGTTTGCAGGACATATTGGCCACTCACTAGCCGACCCAAACGGGCCGCGCTGTGGATGCGGACGTACAGGATGTGTCGAAGCCATCGCCTCTGGCCGAGCAATTGCCGCCGCCGCTCAGCTCGAATTACAGGGGAAAAATGCCCGCCAAATCTTCGCAGAAGCACAAAACGGTAACCCGCAAGCTCAGCAGCTAGTGGAGAACTCTGCACAAAGCATTTGCCAACTTATTGCAAACCTTAAAGCGTTACTGGATACCGAATGCATTGTGTTAGGAGGAAGCGTCGGTTTAGCGTCCGGTTATCTACAGCAGGTAAAACAGCAGCTAAGTTTACTTCCGACACCATTTCACGTGCCTATCGTTGCCGCGCATTACCAACACGATGCCGGATTGATCGGCGCAGCATTATTTGCCGCACAGGCTCATTCCGTTCAATAAGAGATAACTTCTATGATCCTTGGAAAGATTTCAGATCTCAGCGTACAAACAGGGTTATCAAGCTCACTGCGCGCAATCATAAAACAGGCATTAACCCGAGATCTCGCCACTCTAGACGCTGGTCGTTACGTCATTGATGGAGAGGATATTTTTATCAATGTGATGGCTTTTGACACATCAGCCGCAGAAAGTAAGCGCTACGAGCTGCATCGGGAATATCTGGATATCCAAATATTACTCAGCGGTACAGAGCGCATTGATTTTGGCCTCGAGGGCTCGGCACAACAGCCTGATATCTATCATGAAGATGATGACTACCTGCTATGTGACAGCCTCGAACAACGCCAAACCCTTCATATGGTGCCAGGAATGTTCGCTATTTTTCTACCGAATGAGCCACACAAGCCGGGCTGCATGGTTAACGATTCTCAGAAGATTAAAAAAGCTGTGATAAAAGTCCACCATAGTCTCCTCGCGAACTAAGTCATTAAAGATAATAATAACAATACGATAGTACCACTGCTCCTCTTTGACCGCGTGATAGACATGTACCCCCTATATGTATATCACGCTTTTTTTAGCGCCCTACTCTTGCTACGCTCGGATGCATTAACCCTCATCAGCAATAACCACTTCAAGCACGGATAAACAGGGAATTTATGGAGTCACAAGCCCTTCGCCTCAAACCGGGAAAAATTCTCGATACACTAGGTGCAATGCAAAACAGCCTAACCCGTGTTGCTCAACGCATTGCACACTATATTCTTCAATCGCCGCTGCGTGTCACACAGCTTTCGATCGCCGAGCTTTCGCGAGAAACTCAGGCGGGAGAAGCCACGGTAATTCGTTTTTGCCGCACGCTGGGCTATAAAGGATTTCAAGATTTTAAAATGGATTTGGCAATCGAGCTGGCCACCTCCGATGCTGAGGCGAGCAGCCCACTGCTAGATGCGGAGATCGCTGCGTCTGATGATGCTCATACCATCGGGCGGAAGCTGCAAAATACCATTAATAACGTGCTGTCTGAAACATTGAATCTACTTGATATGCAGCAAGTGAGTCTGGTGGTCGATGCCTTGAGAAACAGCCAGTCGGTATATATTTTTGGTGTCGGTTCATCGGGGATCACCGCTGAAGATATGAAACATAAACTGATGCGCATTGGATTACGCGTCGATGCCGTAACCAATAACCACTTTATGTATATGCAGGCAACCCTACTCAAAGCGGGCGACGTTGCGATTGCCATCAGCCATTCAGGTGACTCTAATGAAACCGTGCATGCGCTTAAACTGGCTAAGCAGGCCGGAGCCACCACCGTTGCGCTAACACACAATCTTGGTTCACCGCTGAGCGAGACTGCGGATTTCAGCCTGATTAATGGAAACCGACAGGGGACACTGCAAGGCGATTCGATGGGAACCAAAACTGCACAGCTATTTGTGATAGACCTGCTCTATACCCTGCTGGTACAGGCCGCACCGGAACAGGCAAGAGAAACAAAATTACGGACTATGGCTGCACTGAATCTATCCAAGTAAGCGGCTATTTTTGAGATTTCAAAAACAAAAAAGCCAGTCATATGACTGGCTTTTTTACTGTCTTCAAGAGATTACTTCACGACGCGAAGTGAAGGACGACCACGCGGCGGCGGCGTTGGCTCATCGCCATCATCATCAGACTCTGTCGATGAATCCGGTAAATTGCCATCAATCACCGTCATGCTAGGCTCGCTCGACGCCTCTTCATCTTCCACTGACATCAGTGGCATCTCATTCTCATAAGCGGGTTCTGGTTCAAACATCGTGCCTGCACCATTTTCACGCGAATAAATTGCCATCACAGCAGAAATCGGCACATACACGTTGCGAGGAACGCCACCGAACCGTGCATTAAAACGAACGGCATCATCACCCAGCTCTAGATTACCCACCGCCCGCGGTGCGATGTTCAACACGATTTGACCATCGCGGGCAAACTCCATCGGCACCATCACACCGTGGCGGTTAACATCAACCACCAGATGCGGCGTAAGCTGGTTATCAAGCAACCACTCATAGAAGGCACGCAGCAAGAAAGGACGGCGTGGCGACATTTGAGACAATTCCATGATTAGCCTCGGGTGTGCAGACGCATTTCGCGCTCAGCTTCGGTCATAGAAGCCAAGAATGCATCACGCTCAAAGACACGAGTCATGTAGATCTTCAATTCTTTAGAACCTGCACCAGACAGTTCAATGCCCAGCACCGGCAAACGCCACAACAGCGGAGCCAAATAGCAGTCAACCAGACTGAACTCGTCGCTCATGAAGAATGGCTTCTGAGTAAAGACAGGGGCAATTGCCAGCAACTCTTCACGCAGCTGTTTACGCGCGTTATCAGCTTCCTGAGCGGTGCCTTTTTCAATTTTGTGCAGCAGTGAATACCAGTCGTTTTCGATGCGATGCATCATCAGACGGCTTTCGCCACGGGCAACGGGATAAACTGGCATCAGTGGTGGATGAGGGAAACGTTCATCCAGATATTCCATGATGATGCGGGATTCATACAGAGTCAGTTCACGGTCAACCAACGTTGGTACTGTGCGGTACGGGTTGAGGTCAATCAGATCCTGCGGCAGGTTATCCATCTCGACCTGCTCAATCTCGACGCTGACACCCTTTTCAGCCAGTACGATACGTACTTGATGGCTAAAGATGTCGGTCGGGCCGGAAAACAGCGTCATTACCGAACGTTTGTTGGCAGCGACAGCCATGAAAACCTCCAAGTTTATCTAGAAAACGGTATGAATAGTCGCCATTAAGAGCGCTATCCAGAGATTTGTTGTCACACCTGTAAACCGCATAAGCTATAAAATCGATGTATAAATAATGGGTTAGATTATTTACAGCCTCTATTGCTCAACAATTGTACGGATAACAGGGCGCAAAAGTGGGAGATAGTTTAACAGAATTTGGCCGTGTTGTGGGGAAGCGTTGGTTATTTCATAGTGTAATAAGTTTACAACACGTAAATTTCCGAGCTTTCTGGAATTTTATAGGTACAAAAAAGCCCGGCAAGCCGGGCTTTTAGTATTAATGTTCTGCCGAAGCAGAAAAACATTAACGTTTGGAGAACTGAGGACGACGACGTGCTTTACGCAGACCGACTTTCTTACGTTCAACCTGACGAGCATCACGGGTAACGAAACCTGCTTTACGCAGTTCGCCACGCAGAGACTCATCATATTCCATCAGTGCACGAGTGATACCGTGACGGATTGCACCAGCCTGACCAGAAATACCACCACCTTTAACAGTGATGTACAGGTCAAATTTACCAACCATGTCGACCAGTTCCAGCGGCTGACGAACTACCATGCGGGCAGTTTCGCGACCGAAGTACTGTTCCAGGCTGCGCTGGTTAATTACGATGTTACCACTACCCGGCTTGATAAAAACGCGAGCGGCGGAGCTTTTGCGGCGACCAGTGCCGTAGTATTGAGTTTCAGCCATTGCCTATAATCCCGATTAAATGTCAAGAACTTGCGGTTGCTGTGCCGCGTGATTGTGCTCGTTACCTGCGTAAACTTTCAGTTTACGGTACATAGCACGACCCAGCGGGCCCTTCGGCAGCATGCCTTTAACCGCGATCTCAATGACACGCTCAGGGTGGCGAGCAATCATCTCTTCAAAGGTCGCTTGTTTGATACCACCGATGTGGCCGGTGTGATGGTAATAAATCTTGTCAGAACGCTTGTTGCCGGTTACAGCAACTTTTTCTGCGTTCAGAACGATGATGTAATCACCAGTATCAACGTGCGGAGTGTATTCCGCTTTATGCTTGCCACGCAGGCGACGAGCCAGTTCGGTAGCCAAACGGCCCAGAGTCTTGCCGTCTGCATCAACTACGTACCAGTCACGTTTTACGGTTTCTGGCTTAGCTGTAAAAGTTTTCATTAAAAGCTTACCCAATTTAAGTTACACGTTGGTGAACACCCAAACGCTTACCTGTGTAAAAAAGTAAATGTATTAGAGGCTCACACGACCATCGTCCAGCAAACCTACCCCTTCGAATAGCCAATGCCGGCACATAAAGTTTTTGGGAAAAAAAACTTCGTTGTAACGTGGGGTCGCAAGATTATAGAGAAGTAGAATCTAAAGATCGAATAATTTTTCGGGGTAAAATTGATTTTGTGACTGCATCCGGTAGACAACAACACCGGATGCGAGTGTTTTTTAAACAAACCTTTACGGTAAATGCTCTAGACGCAGGTAATCCTCACTCTGCATCTCCTGTAGACGCGACAAACAGCGCTGATATTCAAACTTAAGATGCTCACCCTGATAGATCTCAAACATCGATAACTCAGCGCTAATGATCAATTTTACGTGCCGCTCGTAGAATTCATCGACCAGCGCTAAAAAACGACGAGCGGCATTTTCGTTTAGTTTGTCCATCTTCTTGACGTGATGCAAAAAAACAGTGTGATAGCTACGAGAAAGCGCTATGTAATCAAGCTGGCTGCGCGCGTCTTCGCACAGCACCGAAAACTCAACGGCTAATACGCCACTCGAACGGCACAATGCAGGGAGCGGGCGATGATTAATTTCTAATACTGGATTGATTTCACCCACGTTACCGGCCAGTTTGGCAAACATCTCATCCATGTGGTGTCGTGTTTCATTATTCATCGGCGAAAAATAGAGCCCCGCCTGTGTCAGGGTACGCAAGCGATAATCAATGCCGGCGTCCACGTTCATCACAGTACAATACTGCTTTATAAGATCGATCGCGGGCAGGAAGCGCGCACGCTGCAAACCGTTATAGTAAAGATTATCCGGCGGGATATTCGATGTTGATACCAGCGTAATGCCGCGAGCAAAAAGAGCCTGTAGTAAAGTTCCTAGTAGCATAGCGTCAGTAATATCAGACACAAAAAACTCATCAAAGCACAGCACGTCAGTTTCGGCTTTAAAGCCGTCGGCGATGATTTCAAGCGGATTTTCATGCCCCTGAAGCGCGACCAATTCTTCCTGCACACGCAGCATAAAGCGATGGAAATGCAGGCGCAGTTTGCGTTCACCGGGAAGGCTATGGAAAAACATATCCATCAGCCATGTTTTTCCTCGCCCAACACCGCCCCACATATACAGACCTTGGACGGGGACTTGCTGCTTAGACGTGGGCTTCCCCCATAGTCGTTGCAAGCGGCCGCGCAGTCCGCCGCTCTCTGACGGTGGCGTTGCATTTTCTTTTTCAATAAGCGCCTGCTGAATAATAGTCAGGGCATCGACAGTTTGCCGCTGCACGGCATCAGGCTGGTAATCTCCGGCATCTAACGCCTGCTGGTACAGCATTGCAGGCGTCATCACGGACGTTGTGCGATTTGATGGCATCAGGTACAGGGTCCCTACTGAATTATTATCTTTGTTGTAAACAATTTTAAAAATCACAAACGCTGCTTTTCGCGCAGCTTAACGACCAATTGTCGCCTGTTAACGATGTTTTGTCTCGTAGTGCAGATTGTTTTTGCACGAAAACCTCTCAGCAATACACCTTCAGGATTCCACTCAGACAAGGTTAACGGTTATAGTGTGCTTATGTGTAGGATATGTCGTTGAACCCCTACTAAGTAAAATAGCAAACGAAAGCACATTCTATATACAGATAGGAGTCATCATGACCTGGGAGTATGCGCTTATTGGTTTAGTCGTCGGTATCGTGATTGGTGCGGTAGCGATGCGTTTTGGCAACCGAAAACTCCGTCAGCAGCAGGTGCTGCAAAACGAGCTGGAAAAAAGCAAAAACGAATTGGAGCAATATCGTCAAGAGTTAGTGAGCCACTTTGCTCACAGTGCTGAACTGCTGGATAACATGGCGAACGATTATCGCCAGCTTTACCAACACATGGCGAAAAGCTCGAATAATCTGCTACCGGATATGCCGCCACAGGACAATCCATTCCGCTATCGTCTGACCGAAGCCGATAACGATCAAGCCCCTGTAGAATTCCCACCTCGCGATTACTCTGAAGGTGCATCAGGCTTACTACGCGCTGAACGTCGCGACAAATAATCGCTCTTCGGTGGCTGTTTTTCTAACAGCCACCTTTTAATCTTTCTTCCCAATACCCACTTTATTATTCTGAAATTGTGGAACTTAATACGCGCTCTTCGTTCTGAGTAACACAGTGAATTTACTTCGCCTGAGACACATTGACACCTTATATAGGCCATGAGAAACCATTCAATGATGAAGAAAAAATCTTTATTACTCAGTACACTCGCTTTAAGCATGGGCTTAACAATGTTGTCTGCACCAATAGCCAATGCAACGTTGCCGCCCATTGTTGCCGGACAAAATGTTCCGAGCTTGGCGCCAATGTTGGAAAAAGTGTTACCAGCCGTGGTCAGCGTTCACGTTGAAGGCATGCAAAATACCAAACCGACACCCGAAACTAAGGGCGGAGAACGCCAATTTGAAGGTTTGGGCTCTGGTGTCATTATTGATGCCGCAAAGGGTTATGTCCTGACAAATAACCACGTCATTAGCAACGCAACAACGATCAAAGTACAGCTTAACGATGGCCGCGAATACGTAGCCAAACTGATTGGCCGTGACGAGCAATCTGATATCGCGCTAATCCAACTGACCGATGCAAAAAACCTGACTGCGATAAAAATCGCTGATTCAGACAAACTGCGAGTAGGTGATTTTGCCGTTGCCGTTGGTAATCCGTTTGGCATTGGGCAAACGGCAACCTCAGGGATTGTGTCCGCATTAGGCCGTAGCGGTTTGAACCTTGAAGGTTTAGAAAACTTTATTCAGACCGATGCAGCGATCAACCGCGGTAACTCCGGCGGTGCTCTGATTAACCTCAACGGTGAGCTCATTGGCATTAATACCGCTATTTTAGCGCCTGGCGGCGGTAACGTCGGTATCGGCTTTGCCATTCCTAGCAATATGGCTCAGAGCCTGAGCGCCCAACTGATCAAATATGGCGAAGTCAAACGCGGAGTGCTCGGCATTCGTGGCCGTGAAATGACGGCTGACTTAGCTCAGGCCTTCAAGTTGGAAGCTCAGCGTGGAGCCTTCGTTAACGAGGTTTTGCCTAACTCTGCCGCGGCCAAAGCCGGAATTAAAGCAGGCGATGTCATTACAGCCTTAGATGGCAACCCGCTCAGTAGTTTCGCCGAGCTACGCGCCAAAATAGGCTCTGCGGCACCAGGCACCGTGTTGAAACTTGGCCTGCTGCGTAATGGCAAACCACTCGTCATTCCTGTGACGTTGGAAAATAGCGGAGTAACCACGACTCAGGCCGAAAATATCAGCCCAGCTCTGCAAGGCGCCACCTTGAGCGATGGCGATGTCAAAGGCACTCCGGGTATCAAGATCGACGACGTGGCAAAAGGTTCCGTCGCTGCTCAGATGGGAATGCATAAAGGCGACCTGATCATCGGCGTCAACAGCGAACGTATCCGCGATATCGCATCCTTACGTAAAGCGCTGGCAGCTAACCCACCGGTTATCGCTCTGCACATGCTACGCAACGGTGAAGGTCTGTATCTGCTGATTCGCTAATATTGCTTTAACAAAAGCACTAATTATACAAAAACCGCACAAAAATCGGGCATAGGCGTGTGCCGTGCCCGATTTTCTCTGTTATCCTTCGCGTATCTTTTCTTACCCTTTCAGAAACTTCATGTTTACTAAGATATTACGCTCAGTTTTTCTGGGTTTTGTGGTAGCCATCATTTTGCTGATTGCGGTGCCATCACTGCGTCCGGCAGGACTGTTCTCGCTGTTTAAAACGGCGTCGTTTGAAGAGTCCCCCGTCAGCTATAACTCTGCGGTGAAACGTGCAGCCCCTGCCGTCGTTAACGTATACAACGGCAGCATGAGCAACAACGGTCAGGGCAATAATGGATTGGCGATCAAAACTCTGGGTTCAGGCGTTATCATGGACAGCAAGGGTTACATTCTTACCAATAAACACGTGGTCAGCGGCGCAGACCAAATCGTCGTCGCATTACAAGATGGCCGTGTCTTTGAGGCCATGCTGGTCGGTTCTGATACGCTCACCGATTTAGCCGTGCTGAAAATTGAAGCCACTAATTTGCCAGTCATTACGATAAACCCTTCGCGAGTGCCTCATATTGGTGACGTAGTGCTCGCCATTGGTAACCCATACAACATTGGGCAAACGACCACGCAGGGAATTATCAGTGCTACTGGGCGTGTCGGTTTAAGCACCTATGGGCACCAGAACTTTTTACAAACCGATGCCTCCATCAATCACGGTAACTCTGGCGGCGCATTGGTTAACACGCTGGGCGAACTCGTCGGCATCAACACGCTATCACTAGACAAAAGCAACGATGGCGAAACCCCCGAGGGTATCGGTTTTGCTATCCCTACCGCTCTTTCTAGCAAAATTATGGCAAAACTGATCCGCGACGGACGCGTTATTCGCGGCTTTATCGGCGTGAGCGGGCGTGAAATTGCGCCAGCAAGAAACCAGCCTCAGGCCAATGCAATGGAACGAATTCAGGGCATTATCGTGCGGGATGTTGCGGCTAATGGGCCAGCTGCAAATGCTGGGATCCAACCCGGAGATATCGTGCTTAATGTAGACGGTAAGCCTGCCGTCAGCGCCGCTGAAACCATGGATCAGGTCGCCGAAATTCGCCCTGGCACCGTTGTTCCCGTTATCATTATGCGCAATGGCGAACGCATGACGCTTAGCGTGACAATTGAAGAGTTCCCGAACGTAGATTAGCTTGTTCGGCTCGCTTGATCAGTGAACATAAAAAAACGCCATCGAAAGATGGCGTTTTTATTTTTAAGCTCAGGCAGAATTACTCGCCTTTAACACGCTCGATATTTGCGCCCAAGGCGCTTAATTTGTTCTCGATGCGGTCATAGCCACGGTCGATGTGGTAAATACGATCGACGATAGTTGTGCCTTCCGCGACGCAACCTGCAATCACCAAACTTGCAGACGCACGCAGGTCAGTTGCCATAACCTGTGCACCAGACAGTTTTTCCACGCCGTAGCAAATCGCCGTGTTACCTTCGATCTCAGCATGAGCGCCCATACGGATAAGCTCAGGAATATGCATGAAGCGGTTTTCAAAGATAGTCTCAGTGATCACACCGGTACCTTCAGCCACCAGATTCAATAAGCTGAACTGTGCCTGCATATCCGTTGGGAACCCCGGATGTGGGGCGGTACGTACGGTAACCGCTTTTGGGCGCTCGCCATGCATATCCAGCGAGATCCAATCCTCACCCACTTCAATATCTGCCCCCGCTTCGCGCAGTTTCGCTAATACCGCATCCAAAGTATCTGGGCGCGTATTACGGCAAATGATTTTTCCACGAGTCACTGCAGCAGCGATCAGGAAAGTACCGGTTTCAATGCGATCAGGCAATACGCGGTAAACACCACCGCCCAGACGAGCAACGCCTTCAATAGTAATGCGATCTGTACCGGCGCCCGAGATTTTGGCACCCAACGTATTGAGGAAATTCGCAGTATCAACGATCTCCGGCTCACGCGCGGCGTTTTCAATCACGGTTGTCCCTTCAGCCAGCGTCGCTGCGCTCATGATGGTAACTGTCGCGCCAACGCTAACTTTATCCATGACGATATGCGCACCTTTCAGGCGACCGTCGACAGAGGCTTTAACGTAGCCCTCTTCCAGCTTAATCTCAGCACCCAGCTGTTCTAACCCTGTGATATGTAGGTCAACCGGACGTGCTCCGATTGCACAACCACCGGGCAGAGAAACCTGACCATAACCAAAACGCGCTACCAATGGACCTAACGCCCAGATAGAAGCACGCATGGTTTTCACCAGATCATAAGGCGCGCACAGCTCATTAACGTTGCTCGCATCCACATGAACTGAACCATTACGTTCGACGCGTACACCCAATTGGCTTAACAATTTCATCGTCGTATCGATGTCTTTCAACTTCGGCACGTTTTGAATTTCTACCGGCTCTTCAGCCAGCAATGCAGCGAACAGAATTGGCAGAGCTGCGTTCTTCGCACCAGAAATGGTGACCTCGCCGCTTAGGCGAGTGGGCCCCTGCACACGAAATTTATCCATTATTACCGATCTCAGTTAATCATTTAAAACAACCATCACCGCGAACGGTAATAGCGAGTATGGGGATCACAATGCGTTAAGCTTGCGGTCGCGCTGCCATTCTTCAGGCGTGAATGCCTTAATCGACAGAGCATGAATTCTGTTATCTGCAATGTATTCCATTAGAGGCGCATACACTGTCTGCTGTTTTTTGACTCGGCTCATACCGGCAAACTGTTCACCGACAACAATCACCTGAAAGTGGCTGCCGTCACCGGTCACATGGGCTTCCTGCAGGGATAATGCGTTCATCAACACATCTTTAATTTCATTGTTGTCCATGGGCGCTCAATCATTGAATTATAAAAAATAAGAAAACCATTTTAGCATTCTTGGCCAGATGCTCTTTATACCCGAGATAATTCGAAGCACATACTGACGGTAATCAAGCTAGCCATCAGGGCTTACGTGGGGATGTGTCTAAGGTAAACGAAGACGGCCAACGCATATGCAACGGGTGTAAGCCAAAAAGAACTTAAGCCGCCCATATTAGAGGAAATACGCCCCATCTTAAACAAAGAAAAGCCCCCGATAGCATCGTTATCGAGGGCTTTAGAAATAATCCTAATAATTGCACTAAGTTAGGATGCTAACAAAACGCTATCCGTCAAAAGTATGTCATTAAGATTGTAGAGTGCGATCAACGTGCGTAAACGCTCGCTCACACCGGTAATAACGATCTGAGAAGCGCCAGTAGCACCGGTGTTTTGTACATGAACCAACATCGCTAGCCCTGCAGAGTCCACCCGCTCTAATCCACTCAAATCCAGACGTTTCTTACCTTCAAGTAAAGTGTGGCGATCGTCCCAAAAACTCATTAGCGAATCTCTGTCGAGAATGCCAATCAGCTTGAGAGTATCCTCTTCGCTACGCCATTGCAGGACATTCGCCGCCATTATTTTTGATCCAACGTAATAGGCTGTTGAGCAGAGGAAATCAATTGCTTAGTCAACCCATCAACACCGTTCTGGCGCAGAATGGACGCCCACTCATTCTGCTTAGTGGTGATCATACTTACACCTTCCGCAATCATATCAAATGCCTGCCAATTTCCCGTTTGGCTGTTCTTGCGCCATTGGAAATCCAGACGTACAGGAGGACGGCCCTGCGGGTCAATGATAGTCACACGAATAGGAACAATAGTTGCGTCGCCCAAAGCTCGCTCAGGCGCAATATTGTATGTCTGGCCATGATACATGGCTAACGCCTGACCATACGCCTGTTCTAAGTAAGATTGGAACGCTTTGAAATACGCTTCACGCTGCGCGGGGGTCGCACCGCGATAGTACTGGCCCAACACTAAAGCGCCAGCATATTTTACCTGTACATAAGGCATGAGTTCTTCATGAACGATAGTGCGCAGGTAATTTGGGTCTTGCTTAATCTTCGGCTGTTCGTTTTTCAGACGATCAAATGTTTGCTTAGCCGCAGCATCCATCAGTTTGTAAGGGTTGGTCTGATCAACGGCGGCATTTGCCAATGTTGAAGATATTGGAGCCACCACCAGCAGCGCCACCATCAAAATACGTTTAAACATGCATAAATCCCCTAAATTAATGTGCTGCCGGAGCCTCAGTTGGCGCAGTAGCGTCACCTGAAGCGCTGTCTTTCTTGTTGGCATCATCGTTGCCGCTCTTATACAAGAACTGGCCGATCAAATCTTCCAACACCATGGCTGATTTGGTGTCCTGAATCGTTCCGCCATCTTTTAAAATAGCAGTCCCCATCTCAGGATCTTCAAAACCGACGTTTAATGCGAGGAACTGCTCGCCGAGAAGCCCCGAGGTACGGATAGCCAGTGAGCTCGTGTCAGGGATATTGTTGTACTGCTCGTTGATATCCATCGCCACGCGTGGCAAATAGGTTTTAGGATCTAGCGTAATATCAGCAACCCGCCCGATGACGACACCACCGATTTTGATCGGTGAACGTGCTTTCAAACCACCGATATTATCGAAGGTCGCATAGATACGATAAGTGGGTTCATTGCCCAGCGACTTAACATTCGCAACCTGCAAGCACAGGAACACTACCGCACACAATGCGATAAGCATAAATACGCCAACCCAAATTTCACTTTTTTTCGTTTGCATTGCATCAGTTCCCAAACATCAGTGCTGTCAGCACAAAATCTAATCCTAAGACCGCCAGCGACGAATGCACGACGGTGCGCGTGGTCGCGCGACTAATCCCTTCAGAGGTCGGTATGGCATCATAGCCGTTGAACAAAGCAATCCACATAATCGTGATGGCAAAAACCACGCTCTTAATCATGCAGTTCACCAGATCGGTATGAAAATCTACCGAGCCTTGCATAGCCGACCAGAAGAAACCGCTATCAATCCCTTTCCAATCAACGCCCACCACAGAGCCACCCCAAATACCCACGGCAACGAAAATTGCCGTGAGCAAAGGCATACTGATGATGCCCGCCCAAAAGCGCGGAGCAACGATACGGCGCAGCGGATCCACTGCCATCATTTCCATACTGGAAATCTGTTCTGTCGCTTTCATTAAACCGATTTCTGCCGTTACCGCAGAACCTGCTCGACCTGCAAACAGTAAGGCGGTAACAACCGGGCCAAGCTCGCGTAGCAGCGACAGCGCCACCATCATACCAAGGCTCGCCTCTGCACTATAGGTGGTTAAAATCAGATAGCCCTGCAAACCCAGCACCATCCCGATAAACAATCCGGAAACGATAATGATCAGCAAAGACTGCACACCAACGCTATATAGCTGTTTACGCAGCAACGGCCACTGTTTGGCAAACTCGGGCTTGCCTATCAGGGCATTAAACATCATCAAGCCTGCACGTCCAAAAGAGGCACAAACGTTGATTCCTCGGCGTCCAAACGACGCCAATGCATTTAACAACATGTGATCACTTACTCCCTGATCCTAAGGGGGCCAATCCAAGCAACGCGGAGCGATAATCGCCTGCCGGATAACGGAACGGCACTGGCCCGTCGGCAATACCATCAAGGAACTGCCTAACTCGCGGATCGGTATTACTATTGAGTTCTTTCGAACCCCCCTGAGCCACTACGCGCTGATCAGCCACAATATAAGCGTAGTCAGCAATACTCAATACTTCCGGCACATCATGTGATACCACCACACAGGTAATGCCCAATGAATGATTAAGTTCATCAATCAACTTAACCAACACGCCCATGGTTATCGGGTCTTGACCCACAAAGGGCTCATCAAACAGAATCATTTCTGGATCGAGGGCAATCGCGCGCGCCAGCGCAGCTCGACGCGCCATGCCTCCCGACAGCTCAGACGGCATCAAACCACCTGCGCCACGCAATCCTACCGCTTCAAGCTTCATCAACACCGTCGTGCGAATCAGCGACTCGGGCAGTTGCGTGTGCTCGCGTAGCGGAAAGGCTACATTATCGAATACGGTTAAATCAGTAAACAACGCGCCGGATTGGAACAACATGCTCATTTTTTTGCGAGCGTCGAACAGCTTATGACGCGAAAGAGAGGGAATATTTTGTCCATCAAACCAAATTTCCCCTTTGTCTGGACGGATCTGCCCGCCAATCAAACGCAGTAAAGTGGTTTTACCGATCCCAGAAGGCCCCATAATGGCGGTAATTTTCCCTTTCGGTACGGTCATCGTTATATCGGTAAAAATTTGTCGGTTACCACGGCTGAAACTCATGCCGTTGATTTCCACCAAATTCGTTGCCTGTTGATTCATGAGCTAGGGTCTCTTAGTCATCGTTATGGCACTGATTTATTGCACTGATAGCCTTCGGCCGCGAAACTCAATTTCTGTTAGCCATATTCAGTCTCCAGAGAGACTCGTCCAAGTCAGCACGAAACAGGATTCTCTCACGTTCTGCTCTAATACAATGCTAATTACTTTGGCCAATATTGTCATTTCAGCTCGAAACTAGGGCTATCGGGTGCATTCTTACAAATATTTCCCATGATTTTCTGACTAAAGGTGCCATGGGTTTTACTTTTCCTTCACTGGCAGTCAGAATTGTTACGATTAACGAGGATTCTGGCTCAACTCCTGCATCGATGGCTCACTTGCAAGAAATTCCGCGCCATTAGCAGAGTAAGACCGCCATTAATCGATTTTTCGCTACGTTTTTTACACGAACCTGCAAAAACGCCGGATTGTCCCCAACAAAGGATTCTGCATGCTGCTCGCCACCCTATTGTTGATTGTTGGCTTAATACTATTG
This sequence comes from Hafnia paralvei ATCC 29927, assembly GCF_001655005.1. Classification (GTDB taxonomy): domain Bacteria; phylum Pseudomonadota; class Gammaproteobacteria; order Enterobacterales; family Enterobacteriaceae; genus Hafnia; species Hafnia paralvei. The sequence continues at coordinate 21,451 of NZ_LXET01000008.1, read as the reverse complement.
GTTTATGGCGCTGACCGCTTAGTTTACGGAGCCGCAGCTATCGCACGATCGTTCGGCGTCCCACCGATGATTATCGGTATGACAATTGTGGGGATTGGCACATCCCTGCCCGAGCTGACCGTCTCCCTGACGGCGGTGATGAACAATCAACTTAACACCGCGGTCGGCACCGTTATTGGTTCAAATATAGCGAATATCTTACTGATTTTAGGCAGTGCTGCACTGCTTCGCCCACTTTCAGTCCGGTCTGATATTCTCAGGCGCGAACTCCCGCTAATGTTGGGCGTGACTATATTGTGCGGTTTTGTGCTCTATGACAATCAGCTAAGTCTGCTGGATGGTGTCATTTTATTGCTAACGTTTACCGCTTTTATCTGGTTAATGCTAAAAATGGCTCGCTTAGCCATGCGTGAGGGTAACGACCCTCTGACCGATGAACAAATGGCCGAACTTCCCAAGGATACCAGCAATACGGTGGCGTTGCTGTGGATTGCGCTGGGGCTGATCATTTTACCGTTATCAGCAAAGATGATTGTAGATAACTCGACGGTTATCGCTCGCTATTTTGGCGTTAGCGAATTAGTGATTGGGCTAACCATTATAGCCATTGGCACCAGTCTGCCTGAGCTGGCGACGTCAATCGCAGGTGCAATAAAAGGCGAGCATGACATCGTGTTGGGTAATATTATTGGGTCCAATATTTTCAATATTTTGATTGTACTTGGTGTTCCAGCCCTCATATCACAGGGGGATACTCACTTTGACCCAAGTGCATTTGGCCGAGACTACTGGGTGATGCTCGGCGTGAGCGTCGTGCTCACCGCATTGTGTATCAGACGAAAACACAAAATTGGCCGGATGGCTGGCGCACTGTTGCTGTGCGGATTTATTGCGTATGTTGCGCTGCTATTTATGCCTCACCCCATCAATCTGTATTAAATGAGTACAAGACGGCAAGCATAGCTTAACGTTGTGCATAACCGATTAAACCGCTGAATCGAGTGAGAAAAAAACATGTCACATTTGGATTTACAGCCGGGATTTGACTTCCAGCGAGTGGGAAAGCAAGTTCTTCAAACTGAACGCGAAGGACTGGCACAGTTAGACCAATACATTAATGAAGACTTCACTAAATCCTGCGAGGCGATCCTAAGCTGCTTAGGCAAAGTCGTCGTGATGGGGATGGGTAAGTCAGGCCATATTGGTCGCAAAATTGCGGCAACGCTAGCCAGCACAGGCACTCCCGCGTTCTTTGTGCATCCGGGTGAAGCAAGCCACGGCGATCTGGGCATGGTCAGCTCACATGATATCGTGCTAGCAATTTCCAATTCTGGCGAATCCCATGAGATTCAAGCGCTGATTCCTGTACTCAAACGCCAAAAAGTAAAACTGATCTGCATGACCAACAACCCAGACAGCTCGATGGGTAAGGCGGCAGATATCCACCTATGCGTGAAAGTCCCACAGGAAGCCTGCCCGTTAGGTCTGGCACCAACCACCAGCACAACGGCAACACTGGTCATGGGCGATGCGCTTGCCGTTGCACTATTGCAGGCTCGTGGTTTTACCGCTGAGGATTTCGCCCTTTCGCATCCCGGGGGAGCCTTAGGCCGCAAACTGTTACTCCGCGTGAGTGACATTATGCACACCGGTAGTGAGTTACCGCACGTCAGCCGTGATGCCTCTCTGCGTGATGCTCTGCTGGAGATTACACGCAAAAATCTCGGGTTAACCGTCATCTGTGATGACCTGATGAAAATCGAAGGTATTTTCACTGATGGTGACCTACGTCGCATCTTTGACTTAGGCGTTGACTTAAATAATGCGAAAATTGCCGATGTTATGACATCCGGTGGTATCCGCATTCGTCCAAATGCCTTAGCTGTCGATGCATTAAACCTGATGCAGGCTCGTCATATCACTTCGCTGCTGGTTGCTGATGGCGATCAACTGATTGGCGTGGTTCATATGCATGATATGCTGCGCGCTGGCGTGGTTTAAGAATTAACGTTTAGGTGAAAAATTAATGAATGAGCAAGGTATGAATATCGCTACCTGTTATGGCCCTGTTGCCCGTAAAATCATGGACTGCGCAGCAGAAATTCGTCTCGTCATCTGCGACGTTGACGGCGTTTTGTCTGACGGCCTGATTTACATGGGCAACAACGGCGAAGAGCTAAAAGCGTTTAACGTACGCGATGGCTATGGTATCCGCTGTCTCATTACCGAAGGCATTCATGTGGCGATCATTACCGGTCGCCAATCTAAATTAGTTGCCGATCGAGCAACTACGCTAGGAATTGAACACCTATATCAGGGGCAGTCTGATAAACTGATTGCCTTTGAGAAAATTCTCGCCGATCTGAACTTGCAGCCGCATCAGGTATCCTACATTGGCGATGATTTGATTGACTGGCCGGTGATGGCCAAAGTTGGACTTTCCGTTGCAGTAGCTGACGCGCACCCTATTTTATTGCAGCGCGCTCAATATGTTACCCGTATTTCAGGCGGGCGCGGTGCAGTTCGTGAGTTATGCGATCTCATCCTACAGTCGCAGGGCAAACTGGATGAGGCCAAAGGGCTATCAATATGAGTAAAACCAAACGCTGGGTCATCCTGCTATTAACGATTATTGCGTTGGCACTGATTGGTTGGAATCTGACAGAAAATGATTCTGATACCTCTCAAGTGGCTGTCAATAATCAGGAGCCGACCTATCGCAGCCAGCATACTCTGACCGTGGTCTATGACCCGACAGGTAAACTAAGCTATAAGCTGGTAGCAGAAGATGTTCAGCATTTCTCGGAGGATAAAACCAGTTGGTTTACTCATCCGGTGCTGACGACTTACGATCAGGACACCTTACCGACTTGGTCTATCCGTGCGGATAAGGCAAAGCTAACCGATGACCGTATGCTTTATCTATACGGAAATGTAGAAGTAAACAGTTTGACGACGACCTCGCAATTGGAAAGGATTACTACCGATAATGCGCAGGTAAACCTAGTGACTCAGGACGTCAGCTCTGATGATGAAGTCACTCTTTATGGGTCAAACTTCACCTCCCATGGTCTGAAGATGCGCGGGAACATGCGGGAAAAAACCGCAAGGCTGATTGACAAGGTAAAAACCTACTATGAAATTCAAAACAAACCACAAAATCCTTAGCCTTATCGTTGCCGGTACATTGCTAACGGCAAGCGTTCCAGCGCTGGCTCTGACCGGAGATACAGAGCAGCCGATTCATATCGACTCGGCTCAGCAGTCGTTGGATATGCAAGGCAACACCGTCACCTTTACCGGTGATGTCGTCGTGACTCAGGGCACGATTAAGATTAATGCAGACAAAGTTGTCGTCATCCGTCCTAACGGTGCTCAGGGTAAAGAAGTCGTTGAAGGTTATGGTAATCCCGTAACGTTCTACCAGATGCAAGACAATGGTAAACCTGTCAGCGGCCATGGGCAGAAGCTTCGCTACGAACTGGATAAAGACTTCGTTATCCTGACCGGCAATGCATTCCTGCAGCAGGTTGATAGCAGTATCAAAGGTGACAAAATTACCTATCTGGTTAAACAACAGCAAATGGAAGCCTTCAGCGATAAAGGCAAGCGCGTTACCACCGTGTTGATTCCATCTCAGTTGCAGGATAAAGGTGGAAAAGCAGCAGCGACGCCTGCGCCAGCTAAGCCGAAAGCGCAGAATGAACCTGCTGCATCAAAAGGCAAATCTCCGTTTAGCCAGTCCTCACAGACCAAGAGTAACTAATTCGTTATGGCAACTTTAATTGCTGAAAATCTGGCCAAAGCCTACAAAGGTCGCCGCGTAGTTGAAAACGTTAGCCTGACCGTTAATTCAGGTGAAATCGTAGGTCTGCTCGGACCCAATGGCGCGGGTAAAACGACCACGTTTTATATGGTTGTCGGCATCGTTCCACGCGATGCAGGCCGTATTGAAATCGACGATGAAGATATCAGTCTGCTGCCGCTTCACGCTCGTGCACGTCGTGGAATAGGCTACTTGCCACAAGAAGCCTCTATCTTTCGCCGCTTGAGTGTGTATAACAACCTGATGGCCGTGCTGGAAATTCGTGATGACCTCACGAAAGAACAGCGCGCCGACCGCGCCGACGAACTGATGGAAGAGTTTCATATTGCCCATCTACGCGACAACCTCGGACAGTCACTGTCCGGTGGCGAACGCCGCCGCGTCGAAATTGCACGTGCTTTAGCCGCAAATCCTAAGTTCATCCTGCTGGATGAGCCATTTGCGGGCGTTGACCCAATCTCTGTTATTGATATTAAAAAAATTATTGAACACCTGCGCGATCGCGGTTTGGGCGTATTGATTACCGACCATAACGTGCGTGAAACGTTAGACGTTTGTGAGCGTGCTTATATTGTGAATCAGGGCAACCTCATTGCTCATGGCACTCCATCTGAAATCTTAGATGATGAGCAGGTTAAACGCGTCTATCTGGGTGAAGAATTCCGTCTGTAATGACGGCTATCTTGCGTCATACATATCCTGCACTTTGCGCAGGATATGCCGTACGGTGGTCTTTATGCGGCCGGACTCTTTTTTTAGTTCTGCTTGCACCAATGGAAATGAGCTCGCGATTATGAAGCAAGGTTTGCAACTCAGGCTAAGTCAGCAGTTAGCGATGACACCACAATTGCAGCAGGCGATCCGCCTGTTGCAACTATCAACGCTAGAGCTTCAGCAAGAGATCCAACAGGCGTTAGAAAGCAACCCACTGCTTGAACAAGATGACACTCACGATGAAATAGAAACTTCAACGGAAGAAGTCAACGAGGAGCTGGACACACGTGAACAGCTAGAGCAACCGGATATGCCCGAGGAACTCCCCCTCGATGCCACATGGGATGAAATCTACACAGCAGGAACGCCCTCAGGCACAGGCACTGATTACAGCGATGATGAGCTGCCTATCTATCAAGGTGAAACAACACAAAGCCTGCAAGACTATTTAATGTGGCAAGTTGAGCTAACGCCCTTCAGCGACACCGATCTGGCCATTGCCACCGCCATCGTAGACGCCGTCGATGATACCGGCTATCTCACTTCTTCTCTCGACGATATTTTAGAGAGCATGGGTGATGAACTTGTGATGATGGATGAAATTGAAGCCGTGCTCAAACGTGTACAACGTTTTGATCCCGTCGGCGTTGCTGCACGCGATTTACGTGACTGTTTACTAGTACAGCTTTCTCAGTTTGCCGATGATACCCCGTTCCTAAGCGAAGCTCGTCTCATTGTTGATAAACATTTAGATCTGTTAGCCAACCACGATTTCCGTAATCTGATGCGTTCGACTAAGCTGAAAGAAGACGTGTTAAAAGCAGCCATGCAGCTCATTCAAACGCTCGATCCGCGTCCTGGGCTCTCTATCAATACCGGCGAATCAGATTATGTCATCCCAGACGTTTTAGTGCATAAACACCAAGGCCACTGGGTCGTCGAACTGAATCAGGATAGCGTTCCACGTCTTAAAATTAATCAGCACTATGTCTCGCTCGGCGCACAAACCCGCAGCGACAGCGACACGCAATTCATCCGCAGCAATCTGCAAGAAGCGAAGTGGCTGATTAAAAGCTTAGAAAGCCGTAATGACACGCTGTTGAAGGTTTCACGCTGCATCGTTGAACAGCAGCAGGCATTTTTTGATAATGGTGCCGAATATATGAAGCCGATGGTGCTGGCCGATATCGCTCAGCAAGTCGACATGCATGAATCCACCATTTCTCGTGTGACCACGCAGAAGTTCCTGCACAGTCCGCGAGGTATATTTGAACTGAAATATTTCTTCTCTAGTCACGTCAGTACCGAAGATGGAGGCGAAGCTTCGTCAACGGCGATTCGCGCACTAGTGAAAAAGCTCGTTGCAGCGGAAAACCCAGCTAAACCGCTGAGCGACAGCAAGCTAGCGACCTTGCTTGCCGATCAGGGTATTATGGTTGCCAGACGTACCGTTGCTAAATACCGAGAGTCTTTGTCCATCCCACCGTCTAACCAACGCAAACAATTGGTTTGACCATAACAGAGAAGGAAGACACTATGCAGCTCAACATTACCGGACATCATGTCGAAATAACCGAAGCTTTGCGCGAATTTGTCACCACTAAATTTGCCAAACTCGAGCAATACTTTGACCGAATCAACCAGGTTTATGTGGTACTGAGCGTGGAGAAAATCCAACATATTGCCGAAGCAACGGTACATATTAACGGCGGCGAGCTGCATGCCACCTCTGAGCAAACAGACATGTATGCTGCGATTGACACCTTAGTTGATAAGCTGGCACGCCAGCTCAACAAGCATAAAGATAAATTAAAACAACACTAACGTTTAACTATTTTAAACACCAGCTGACTTAATCGGCCTGTTTCGTCAATGAAACGGGCCGATAAGCCATCAGGGGAGCATGAAAAATCAGTCTATGGCTGGTTTAAATGAAGAAGATGAGATGAGTAACGATTTAACTATGCCTTTAACCTCCGTACTGAGTCCGGAGTGCACACGCAATGCGGTTCACTGTTCCAGCAAGAAACGCGCTCTGGAAATCATCAGCGAACTGGCGGCTGCACAGCTCAACCTTCCACCGCAGGTCGTGTTCGACGCGATTCTAACGCGCGAACGTATGGGGAGTACCGGCATTGGCAACGGCATCGCCATCCCCCACGGAAAGCTTGAGGAAGATACCCTACGAGCCATTGCCGTCTTTATACATCTGGAACAGCCGATTAGCTTCGACGCTATCGACAATCAACCGGTTGACCTGCTTTTTGCGTTGCTGGTGCCCGCCGATCAGTGCAAAACCCATCTGCAAACATTAGCGATTATGGCGCAGAAGCTGGCTGACAAAGGTGTATGCCGTCGCTTACGCAGCGCGCAAAGTGACGATGAACTGTACAAAATCATTACAGAATAAAGTGTTAGCACACAATCAAAATGGTGGCAGGATATTACTCGTCACGTTACATTGAGCATAACAATTTGTGATAGTCCTCCTGCGGGAGGTCAAATTTCAACAGGCGGCAATTTAGCTGTCCGAAATTAAGGGGAGTTGTGACATGGTGCTGATGATTGTCAGCGGCCGTTCCGGTTCAGGGAAATCTGTTGCGTTACGTGCGCTAGAAGATATGGGTTTTTATTGTGTAGACAATTTACCTGTAGAACTCTTGCCGAATTTAGCTCGTTCGCTGGCCGATCGTGGAACTTCCGCCGCCGTCAGTATTGACGTGCGTAACATGCCTGAATCTCCTGAAGTGCTGGAAACGGCGATGGATAATCTGCCAGACAGTTTTTCTCCACAGCTGCTGTTCTTAGATGCCGATCGCAATACGCTAATCCGCCGCTATAGCGACACGCGTCGCTTGCACCCTCTCTCGACCAAAAATCTCTCTCTAGAAAGCGCTATCGATGAAGAAAGCGACCTGCTGGAACCGCTACGTTCCCGCGCGGATCTCATCATTGATACTTCTGAGATGTCGGTGCACGAGTTAGCAGAAATGCTGCGTACGCGCCTGCTGGGCAAACGCGAGCGTGAATTGACGATGGTGTTTGAATCCTTCGGCTTCAAACACGGCATTCCTATCGATGCTGACTATGTGTTTGATGTACGTTTTTTACCGAACCCACATTGGGATCCCAAACTGCGTCCTATGACTGGTTTAGATAAACCCGTCGCGGCATTTTTAGATCGCCATACCGAAGTACATAATTTCATCTATCAAACGCGTAGCTATCTGGAACAGTGGCTGCCAATGCTGGAAACTAACAACCGCAGCTACCTTACCGTCGCCATCGGCTGTACCGGCGGCAAACATCGTTCTGTCTATGTAGCGGAGCAACTGGCCGACTACTTCCGCTCACGCGGCAAGAATGTACAGTCTCGTCACCGTACGCTTGAAAAACGTAAATAGGCTCGTTGTATGACCGTAAAGCAAACCGTGGAAATCAGAAATCGCTTGGGCATGCATGCACGCCCTGCGATGAAATTGTTTGAGCTGGTTCAGGGATTCGACGCTGAAGTATTACTGCGTAATGAAAGCGGCGTCGAGGCCGAGGCCAGCAGCGTCATTGCACTACTGATGTTGGACTCTGCTCAGGGTGGCCATATTGAAGTTCAGGCGGAAGGGCCTGATGAAGATAAAGCGCTAGAAGCTGTAGTCTCTCTGTTTGAAGCAGGTTTTGACGAAGACTGATAGATTGCTGTTTTACGCTCCCAAGAAAACCTCTATTCTCTATAGAGGTTTTTTATCTAGATAATAATAAAAAAGCCCCATAAATCATTTATGAGGCAAACAATGAAGCCAATGACAGGATATAAATATATTTTGCAGTGGATAATGACAGCGGAAAAAGGAATAAAAACCGCCATCTAATTCTTAACGAAAAAAATTAGAACTGATATACCAGCCCCGTTGCAACAATGTTATCTGAATTAATACCAGCACGATTATTGCTATCAAGCAGGTTAATTTTATAATCAACATAAGCAGACATGTTTTTGTTAAAGTAATAGGTTGTGGCAACATCGGCATATTTGACTAAGTCCATATCGCCATATCGACCAATGCTTTCACAGCGGGACTGTAAATATGCTAATGATGGACGTAATCCATTATCAAACTGATATTGAGCGACCAACTCCCAGTTGTCAGTTTTATTAGCGACACCCTGTAAACGACTACCGCTAAAATAAGTCATATTGCGTGTTTGCGCATAGGTTGCTGCGATATAAACGTTATTGGCATCATATTTCATACCTGCAGTCCAAGCCTCTGCACGCTTACCATTAGCCAAAGTAGAACGTTGCTGTTGCAGAGTACGATTGGAATTCGTATATGCCGCGCCTGCACTGATGCCCCAACCTAAATCATAAGTCATTGCCATACCGTAGCCATCACCGTTCTGCTCGGAAATGCTACGGCCTGATGTGCCATTAGAGCAACCGCCGTCCGAGGTACAAGCGCCGTTTTTTCCCTGATATTGTGCGGCGATATTCAATCCATCAACCAAACCAAAGAAGCCACTATTACGATATGTCAGCAAACCACTACTGCGATTGGTCATGAAATTATCTTCAGCTTCATAGGTGTTATCACCAAACTCTGGCAACATATCGGTCCACGAAGCAATGTCATACAACACTCCATAATTACGTCCATAATCAATCGACCCGAAGTTTCCATATTTCAATCCCGCAAAACCAAGGCGAGTATAGGCGTCGTTTTGTGTTTCTGGCGTGTTTGCCATAACCTGATATTCCCACTGGCCGTAACCGGTCAGCTGATCATTAATTTGGGTTTCACCACGAAATCCAAAGCGGATATAAGATTGGTCACCATCAGCACTTTTATCTTTGCTAAAATAATGAAGGCCATCAGCTTTCAGATTGAGATCCAACTTATTGCCATCATGGTTATAAATTTCTGCAGCATGCGCTAAACCAGAAACACTCAGTATCGATACAATGACTACCGCTTTAGATATTTTCATTATGACTCACCAAAAAGATACTTTATAAATTTGTCTGCCGGAGATCATAGGCGAATCAGCGATAAAATAATGATGAAATGGGATAATTATGTAACGAGATAGGATTTTGTTAATAGGAATTATAGAAATACAACTAAGCTGATACTATTTAGACGGCAGAATTTATAGCTACCGTCTAATGATATATATTATTTAATATTAGCCAGCTAAATTATTAGCTGCGACTCAAACAATCCATGGCAATCGCCCTAAACTGCTCAAAGTGGGTACTGGATAACAGTCGACCGACGGTACGTTCTCGCATAAAGGTCACGAACAAATCGTAAATAGCCATCGCTTCTTCGTAATCCTGTTTGCTGATCGCTAATAAAAAAATCACATATGCCGTTTCATTATTTCCCCAGCAAACCCCTTGAGGAGCTAACACGGTATAGATCACCGTTTTCTTAGCCAACAACCCTAATGAATGAGGCAAAGCAATTCCTTCGCCTAGCATGGTTGACACAATGCTCTCACGTTCAACTAAAGAAGAACGAAAATCAGCCTCAACATATCCTTCCTCTTCGAGCTGCTGACAGATGTTGGCAAACAGCTCGGCCTGAGAAATCGGTTGTTCCAGCACACAGAAATGGGAGGCGTCAAAAAATTTCTCCAGCATATAAGGCTTGGTGCGATCCACCAGAACCAGCTTGGCTAGCTGCTCTAACTGGAAACTCGTTGGAAAAGGCGCAACAGTCACTACGGGCTTGTTTTTTTCTGGTACCTTCACCATCGAAATAACAAAATCCTCTTCAATCTGCTCCAGCTTTTCATACTCCCGCAGTGAGTCAATCTGATTGACGATCAATTGCGGAAACTCTCTCTTCAGTTTGGTCTCTAGCAAACGCAACGTCGACATACCGGAATCACACACCAGCAGAGCCTGAGGATGGCGCTCATAGCCGATATCATAGTGGCGCTCTAACCCCACACCGATGTGCAAAACCAGATAGCCAATCTCGTTATCGGTGATGGTATACGGCATATTTTTTCCCCAACTCGACACCGCAGCTAACGTCACATCATAGGCTAATGGGTAATGCTGTTTGATATGCTCAAGTAAAGGGTTAGGAATATTTATCTGGTACTTAGCGCGAGTCATCATTGTCGCGATATGTGACAGTAAATCGCTGCTAAGTTGTGTATCTCCACGCAGATCATAATTGTAATGCTCGTTGATAAAATTCAGGATGTGCTTCACCAAAGCATGATTTTCATCACCGACCGCGTTTTCTAAGCGGCTGGCATCCGTAATGCGCCGTGCCGCAATTTGTACGCTGAGATAGGCCACTTCGGTTTCTGGAATACCACAACCAAAGCGCTCTTCTAAGTAATATGCCACATCACGGGCAGCCTGCGTAAACACTGCCTCGACGTCACTAACATCAAGATTATCCAACAAGAATCCAGTGCGGATACGATGCAAAATAATGCCGCAGTAAATCAATAATTGCTGTTCACCCTCATCCGTCAGGCGAATTTGATACTGCCTCATAGTCAGATGTAATTGCTCACGCAGCTGCGTGATATCGATCTCTGGTAGCACTTTCCCACGCAACTCGCTGAAGAGCTCATCACTTTCTGGGTATTGAAACAGTAGATTAGCTAGGCAGGCACGCACCGCATTCTCACTGCCAAACAGCTTCATGCCATAGTGCGCTTTGCTTTCGATGGTTAAACCATACTTACCGATCATCTCACGCACTTCAGCCATATCGCTTTGTAGCGATGCCCGGCTAACAAACCAGCTATCAGCAACGTCATCAAGCTTGAGCGGATCGCCCTGCGCTAAAAAACGCAGTAAAAGATGTGTAACGCGATCTTTTGCTCTACGTGGTATTCGGGGTGATGCCTGACTGCGTTGCTGTAATGCAGCAAAACACTCAGCATCCAGTATCTCCAGCCGATATCCACTGCCCCGTAAATGCACAAACTGAGCACCATATTGGCTCAGAATATCGTTTAACGTCGTGATATCAGTGCGTACGGTGCGGGTGGAAACGGCAAAACGCCTCGCCAGCTCTTCCTGAGGCAATGTTTCCTCGCGAAGCGCATCAAACACCTGATTCAAACGGGGATAAGGAAATTGGATCATGCTAATACCGCTGCTAACTTGCTGATGGACGCAACCCTGCGCAAAAAAATCATATGTAGAACTAGACATGCCGAATATGCAGAGGCAATTTATGGACCAACTTTACACTGACATATCAATCATCAAGTGAATAGTTATGCGAGAATTATACCGTTCACTAACAGATGCAGACAGGCAAGTAGTGTGATCTAGCAATCAGAATTTATAATTGATTCGCTGAGGAAAATACCTGATTCCATCCAACACAAAAAAGACAAAACAATATTGCATGTTCTTTGTCTTTTAAACGTTTACGTTTTGATATGGCCGATACACTACCATAACGAAGATGACCATTAGGCTAATGGTACGCAAACGCAGAAACCATGTAGCAGTGGTTTCTGCATTATTTACTTATAAAGCTCGGTATGGGCTGTCATAAGGGCCATATATAACGCCCCTTAAGCTCCTATCCTAGCAATCCCTTCACCATACCCAGCAATTGTGCGACATCCTCAGGACGTGTATTACCCGTCGTTTTATCAATAATCGAGCTATAAATGTGTGGGATCACTTTCTCGACCCCCGCATCCAACGCAATCTTCAGGATCTCTTCAAAATTATTCAGATCAATACCGCCAGTAGGTTCTAGCCAGAATTTCTGTGCGGCGCAGGCTTTTGCCAAGTAGGCAAATTCTTCTCGGCATTTTAAGCCCCCCATCGGGAAATATTTCACCGAACTGCTTCCCATGTCCTGTAGCAGAGCAATTGCAGACTCCACAGGGACAATGGCATCAGGTCCTTGGCTACTCAGCGGCCCAGTGGAGATCTTCACCTGTCCTACGATACCCGTGGGTGAAACCAATCCATTCACCACCGATTCATTCTGACCCAGCATACCTCGACTGGTTCCCACGCCAGTAAAGACCTGATTTACATGCTGTGGTTGTACCTGAGCCGAAATCTGAGACACCATCAGTGATTGGTTAGGATCGCCTGCACCTAAACCAACTGACAATGCATTATTAATCAGCGCGGAATACTCCTTCATATCAGCAACTGCAGACGATACATCAGGATAGTCTTTCGACAACACGCCCACTAGCACGTAACCCTCAGCGGCTTCATAGATTTCACGCGCATTTTCTTTCGATCCTGCTAACACATTCAGGCATACACGGTTTTTATAAAATTTAGGTGCCAGTTGCATCGGTTCTCTCCCTTAGTTAAACAATGCCTTGATGCATTCATAAACGATGTGAAGTTGCTCAGCGTTAACGCTGCGAACATCAACCTCGATCTTGCCTTCATTGGCCTTGTAGCCACGGAAGTAAATTGCCGGATCACCATTTTTCAAACGATCCACAATTTCCTGTGTGGTGATCCCTAAAGCGGCATGATCAAAAGAGATTTCGGTCCGAGCAATGTCACGCCCCGCGCTATCCCAGACAACTTTCGCCTGTATTCCCTTGAGTGAATTCAGGTTATCAATGAAAGCCGACATTTTGTCGACCATCTGCTGGCCATTCTCTTTCTCCAACGTCATATAGCTGGTGATCGCCTGTGTCAGGCCAAGAATGCCCTCTTTACCCACCTTCATAGCACGACCAATACCGTTGGACTGAAGCTTCACCCACTCCACATACTGTTTCCGACCAATGACCAAACCGCTAGTGGGTCCTTCAATCGCTTTAGCACCGCTATAGATCACCAAGTCTGCTCCTGCCTGGTAATAACTCTGCAAATCTTCTTCTGCGGCAGCATCCACAATAAGAGGTAACTGATATGTTTTCGCTACTTCAGCTGCTTGAGCCACATCCAGCATGCTTTTCTGCACACAGTGATGCGACTTGATATACAGGATCGCCGCTGTCTTTGGCGTAATCGCCGCAGCCAGTTGCGCAGGCGAACATTCATTCGCATAGCCCGCTTCACGCAACGTACCGCCACCCAGTTGCACCATGGTGCCGACCGGTGCTCCGAAGTTCACGTTATGTCCTTTTGGCACCACAATTTCGCTTGGTACGTCATGGGAATGCGCATGCAGATTTTCTAAACGATACAGATTATCTTTCACGATCACCGCGGCAACCGATTGGGCAATCCCAGCCGAAGCACAGGACACCACTACCGCATCCTCCACGCCGAGTAAATCAGCAATATAGCGGCCGGTTTTATTGATTAAATCCTTCACTTCAAAATAGTGGTTCAGCCCAAAATTAACCGCCTCGACCACATCTTCACGCGGGGTCGATACCCCTAAGATAGTCATTCGACCAGACGTATTGATAACTGTTTTTAGATTATATTTCTTATAGATAGACTGATTAGCAGACATTTCTGGTCTCCCCATCCTGAGTAAGCATTATCTGGCCAGCCACGATAGCGGCCAATGGCAGGATCAGGTTTTGCCCACTCCTGTTTTGTTGTTCTGAATCGGCGAAAACCTGTGCCTGATCGACCACATCAAAAATCGTAAAGTCAGCGTCGCAGCCCACTTCCAAGCGGCCTTTATTTGATAAACGTAGTGCATGGGCTGCATTTTTCGTTACACAGTCAATGACTTGCGATAGAGATAACCCCACCAACAAGAATTTTGACATCACATAAGCCAGGCTATAAACCGGCCCTTTGATACGATTTTTGCAATAAATATCGGAACTTATCGTATTTGGGTAAATCCCCTGCTTGATGGCAATTTCCGCAACATCGAAGCTAAAACTGGCGCTGCCGTGTCCCACGTCTAGCAACACCCCGCGATCTAAGGCTCTTTTCACCGCGCTACGCAGTTCACCTTTAGGCGTAAGGATGCGATTAGGTTTACCGTTGTAACAGTGGGTAATAATGTCTCCATGCGTCAGAAGATCGGCGATTTCATCCAAATTCGGGGGATTATTTCCGATATGTACCATCAGGGGTAAACTGCCGTTATAAGCCTGTATCTCTTTGGCTCGAATCAATGGCTGAATACCATTTTGCTGCACGACGCTGCTGCTCATACGAGCCTTGATACCCACCACGAACCCTTGATGCTCACTAATGGCTTTGTGCGCCAGCACATCGTCAATGTCGTTCATATCCCCCAGTTCGTTTTGGCGCAGAAGGCCAATGCGGGAAATGTTTAGAAAGGCAAAAACGTTGGTTCTAGCGCTGCGCGTCAGCCGATAAAACTCATCAATATCGTCAGCGCCAGTGCTACCTGCATCAATAACCGTGGTAACGCCGCTGGCTACGCCAATGAGATCGGGCTCATCACTATAAATTGGCGAGGAGGGATAGCAGTGAGTATGGGCATCAATCCAGCCCGCACTGAGAAAATAACGCCCTTGTAAGTCGATGGTTTTCTCCGCAGAAATCATTTCACTGAGTTCACCGAGAGCGGCAATTTTTCCATCGTTGACAGCCACATCAATCACGCTGCCATCAGCGCATTTTCCCTGCTTAATGATTAAATCGTACATCGCACACCTTCTTACTTCTTATTTCAGGTGGAGTAACCCGCACGGTAGTGCGGGCATCGTGAGGCAGTTAAATCGCCACTGGGAAAATTGAGCCTAAAATCATCGCCCCCAAAATCGCTCCGCCGGTAATCGGTTTCTGCCAGAGATAGAACAACAGCGCGCCAAGCAAAGAGCCCACCCCGATAGGAATAGACGCGGTAATGGCTGAGAGGATAATCAACGGTCCTAAGAAACGACCAGAAGCATTGCCTGCGCCCATCATGACGTCTGCGCCATAGGTTGAATTACTCTGATTAATAGTGAACTTACGCGCTAAAATAATCAGATAGCCGATGGCTAAGCCGATAGCCAAACCAGTCACTAGCGAAGCACCAAAGTTCTCTACGGGATAAACAAATCCAGCGCCCAGTAACAATGCAGGAACACCCAACCCAACGCCGGTTTGAATCGCCCCTCCAATATCGAGAATACCCACCAGCGAACCTTCAATAATGCGAGCGAACAGGAAGCTAGCACCAAATGCCGCCACGGCACCGTAGGAGCCTGTATCAATTCCCGCCCGCAGCATGGAGACAAATGCCACCTCGTTAAATGCACCAATACCATATAGATAGTACATATGCGTTCCGGCAAACACTCCAGCGGACAGCAATCCCACAAAGATCGGGAAAGACCAGTCGGCGTACCAGAAGTTATTCTTTAATTTCTCGTCCATTTTCTGTGCTCCTCCTGATTATTTGCCGCTAAGAGTGTTATGGATTTGGTCAAGCCAAACCGGCACTCCCATATGGAAGGATTCCAACATCTTCATATCGAAACCGCGGAAGAAACCGCTCAGCACAAACAGCAGCACAATGACGGCCATCATTATTTTGGTGACTTTATTCCAGCCACTCTCTTCCACACCTTTACCAATCAAAATGCCCAAAACCAGACCCGGTACGGCGTTCCCCATAATCAGCTGGGCTAAACCACCAAAAATCGTAGCCCAGAAACCTGAACGGCGACCGGCATCAATTGCAGCTAGCCAGAAGATCACCGGCATCACAGTATTCACAAGCAGGTTTGCCGCAGGCACCAATACTTTAACCGCGGTAATTTGCAGCGCTTCAGGTACGGCAGAAGCCGTTGAGTTGAGAAAGGCGACGACGATCACGCCGATGATACCGCAGGCAATCGCCATCTTTTTCGGATCGTGCATCGTTGTGGCGAGATCGCGATTTTTCATCAGCAGCACCGCTGCACCCCAGTTTGGGATAATGCGATGGTCAACATCTTGCGTGAATGCCCCAGCCGCAACAGAGGATGCCCAAGCGTTAAAGAAAAACCCTAGACCGAATGAGAAGTGAGAAGCCGGATCGCCTTCGCAGGAGTTCAGCTCACCTAACGTACGAAACGCCCCCATGCCCTGAACGGTGGGAGCATGGAACATACGCGCAGCACCTGCACCTACACCCACGCCAACCAATCCGCCGATAATAATCGACTTCAAGAGGATAATTAAAAACATCAGTATATTCCTTATAATGTTATCCCCTTTTTACTTAAAACAATAAATTACAGCGCAGTTTTAAGTAAAAAGGGGATAGAATAGCGAGATAAACATCAGAGCTATTCCGTTGTGATAATACACTGGGGTTTACCCGTCATACTTCGAATTGCATATGTGTTTTCACGCACAATCCCCCGAATCACTTACTTCTGTAATTGATCCGTCCCATTCGCGAAATTCCCTCCTTCGTAGGTGCTATTAATCGTTTTACTGCACTTAGAATGATTTAGGGTATTTACCGACTTAAACTCAATTTTATCGGTATCAACGGTGGTCATATTGACAGTCACATCTAACGTTATTGAGTAGAGATATTTTTTTCTTGGCAAAAAGAAGAAAAGAAATTTCTCCATCGTTATTTTTTCTTCTGCCTTTACAACTTTAATATCTACGGGTTCAATTCTCAGAAAAACTTTTTTAGACTCCCGTAGCAATGTTCCCTGAATGCTACTTAAAGCAGCGGCGAAAGCTTTCTGCTTAGTATCACTTCTACCACTCACGGTTACCGTCGTTGTGATATTATCTTTCATAAATTAGCTACCGTACTTTTTGTTATACGCTTCAACTAATTTTTGCCCTAACTCTTCTTTATCCATAAAGCCAAAGCCAAGCACGTTATAGCCTTCGTTAATTGCGGTTACACCCTCTTCAATAGAACGCATACCATATTTGGCTTTATATCCGTGTTTAGTTTGAGCCGTAATCGCGCCCGCACCACCGCTGCCGCAGAAAGAAATCCCTAGGTTGGCTTCTTCTTTCTTCATCACATCGCCCAGTTTCATATCTGCCGCAACACCTGGGATGACAACCGCAACACCGCCAGCAGCTTCAACACCCTGTCCCACTTTCTGTCCTTTACCCAGACGATCACCGATTACCACCTTAATTGCTGTCATGATGACTCTCCCGTTACACAACTTAATTCATTTTCTTTGGCTACTTCAAAATGCACAGATAATAAATGTGCTTCTTCGTAGGCTAAATTATTAAACCAGCTCACAACCTGCTCCGCTAAACTTAGCGATAAAGGCGAAATCTCATCGAATAAAGAAATATCGACCTCAGGTAATGCTTCACCAGTATGTGAACGTAACACCATCGCTTTCACATGAGAAAATAACATCTGTTTCTGCACTTCATTGGGATAAATCCCCTTATCAGAAAGTAGAGAAATAACCTTTTCAAGTGTGGTGTCTGTTTCTTCCGCTAATATTCTCTCATCCACTAAGAGTTGTTGTTCTGCCACGCCCACTCTCCCCTATAATTCATTTCAACTGGAGCGTTCTCTCTGTTGATGTTTGTACCCTACAGCGGATAAATAAAAGTGAGCAGAGGAATTTTTTCCAATTCAAACTGGAAATAGATGCCAAAAAGCATTTCCAGTTCAAATTTTCACGAAAATACCAGAGTGGAAAAAATTTTATTCCCTGATTTATCAGGAAAAAACGCCATCACTGTTATAAACTGCGACAGAGTTTGATACTATCCCAAGGGCGGATATAGAGTATCCGAATCGTGATACAGCTCACTTTTAAAAAGCCGGTAAGCTATCTATTATCACGTTATAGAAAGTCCACGAATCCTAAACCCTTGCGCTTACGGGCGTGAGGGTTTTCTTTTGACACCAAACAACAAGGACCGGAGCGACTCCAGTCCACCTTACATGGAGAGAACGATGTCACGACCAGCCATTATCCTGAATGAACTTGATGCTGCCCGCTTAGATACACTGCTTGAGCAGCCAGCTTTCGCCAGCCTGCCGGTCGCTGAAGCATTGAATAACGAACTGGATCGCGCGGAAATGCTCAGCCCTGAAAATATGCCGGCCGATGTAGTGACTATGAACAGCCGCGTCAAATTCCGCGATCTATCGTCTAAAGAAGAGCATGTACGCACGCTGGTTTATCCTGCCAGCCTGAAAGATAGCGCCGCAGAGCTGTCTGTCATGGCGCCTATCGGGGCCGCGCTGCTAGGTTTACGCGTCGGCGATGCGATTCAGTGGGAGCTGCCAAACGGCCAGACAACCCATATTGAAGTGCTTGAATTACAATACCAGCCAGAAGCCGCTGGCGAATATCATCGTTAACCCTGAAAATAGGTAAATATTACCTTTCCGATAATCTGGAATAAGCCCCTCCAAATCGGAAAGGCGTTCACCTCGCTGGGTTAACGGAAGGCCTCAGGCAAACGAAGACGGCGGATGAAACCATGGAAGCCAAACACTTGGCTTCTTTTTCCTGACAACACGAACATGGAAAATTCATGAACCGACGCCGTTTTATCCACCTTAGCGCCGCAGTGTCGCTCATCGCGTCAGCCATGATGAGCGTGGGATATGCCGCTTCAAACGATACCGTTCCCAACAATGAAACAAAAGATTGGCAGCATTACCGAGTCACAACGCAGGTAGATATTCCAGCTACCCATGAAGCCGTGCAGCTATGGCTGCCGCTGCCGGATACACGACTTGGCGATTATCAGCGCGCCCAAACTCCGCATTGGAAAGTCTCCGCCGATGGCAAGGCTAAACTGATACTGGTTAAGCCCTACAACGCACTGGTTTTACATGTTAGCTGGCCGGCAAAGGCCACACAGCACAGCATAACCATGACACAAAGCATAAGTACTCGTGATCGCCATATCGATCTCCAAACGCCGCCGGCCAATCCAGTCAAACTTTCAGCGCAAGAAATGGCACTTTACCTTCAACCTACTCGCTATTTGCCCACCGATGGTATCGTGGCAAAAACGGCGAATCAGATCATTCAGGGACGCGGTGAAAATAATATCGATCGCGCCAAAATGATTTATGACTGGGTAGTGGCTAACACTCAACGCGATCCGAAAACGCTCGGCTGCGGCGATGGCAACGTCAAACAAATGCTCGACAGCGGCAATCTTTCCGGTAAATGTGCCGACATCAACGCGCTGTTTGTGGCGTTAGCGCGATCGGTCGGTATCCCTGCCCGCGATGCCTATGGCGTACGTTTAGGCAAGTCGAGCATGGGATTCAATAGCCTCGGCAAAGACGGCGATATTACCAAAGCTCAACACTGCCGCGCCGAATTCTATATGGAAGGTTACGGCTGGATACCCGTAGATCCTGCGGATGTGCGCAAAGTGATGCTGGAAGAACAGGCGGGTGGCCTACCGTTTAGCGATCCTAAAGTGCAGAAGGCCAATAAGTGGATGTTTGGCGGTTGGGAGATGAACTGGATGGCCTATAACCACGCCCACGATCTTAAACTGCCCGGAGATGCCGAACAGGCCGCCTATTTAATGTATCCGCAAGCGCAGATTGGCGAGCAAAAATTGGATGGTTTGAAGCCTGATACTTTTAAATATTCAATCAGTAGCGTGAAACGTTAAGCGCATAGACTCCCTCTTCAGAAGTGGAGAGGGAGTCGATAAACCGCCGCCTACTTCTTACCTGGCAGCATAGCTCGAACCAAGTCCTTACGTAACCAGACAGACATCGCGATCACCGCAAGAATATGTATGCATACCAGCACAGTGACCGTGTTAACGAGCCAGTAATGCCAGTCATCCACCGGATAGAGATCGATAAAATCCGTATCTTGCGCCCAGCCGGTTAAGGCTACCAACGGCAACAAAATCCAAAACAGCCAGATGCCGATAGCTCCCAGCGGGTTATGATGTAAATGTGTCGGCTCACTACGATTTTTTAATTCATGAAAATGGTATTTCAAAGACGTAGGGGTTGGAATCATTGCTGACAAACGCGCAGGGCCTTTCGCCAACGTAAATCCCCATATGATACGCAAGATCACTAGGCTGGCCACTGCAAGCCCAATAACCTGATGCCAATCACTCCCCGGCTTGGTTACATGCAGGCGATTTAGTAAAAAACCCAAAGCAACGCCCCAGTGAGTAAATCGCACCATCGCGTCCCAGCGCATTTCCAACCCCCGAGTCATAATTACTTGTACTTCTTATGGTAAGTATTGCGCGTATCTTTAAACTTCTCTGCGGCAGCTTTAGCCTGTTCAAACTGACCCGCATCAGCCAATTTCTCCGCATCATTAATTTGCCCAATGAGAATATCGAGGCCATGACGGAAATCTGTCATTTTGGCGCCATCCGCGGGCTCCTTCTCAAGCTTAGGTGGCGTCCCTTTTTGAGCCTCCTGAGCCCCAGCTTTCATACCTTCCAATGCTTTCTTAAACTCTTGTGGATTATCGGCCTTCAGCGCGATCTTATAATGACTTGCGATAGTATCCATCGCATCGCCCACATCTTCTCCCGCGGCATAAACCAGAGAGCTTCCCATCATCATTGCCGCACTGGCTAACACTAGTAACGTTTTACGCATATTATTATTTCCTTACTTATTGATAACATTAGCTCACGATTATCAACATAGAGAGTAGGGAGAGGATGTGCAAGGTGCAGGGGGAGGAATTTACGTTTATTGACGGGGATAGAGATTGAGATTAAGGGGCGTTTATATGGATTCAGTGTAATGGTCTGTCCTGACGATCCTCTATGTTGCACGGTGTAATATTCCGCCCGCCTGTTCATACCGAGCTTCATTGATACATCCGTACGCTTTAATCCGAGATGCCATCTCCGCTACGGTTTAGGACGCTAATCCTCTATGGCATTGCAGTGAAATATTCCGCCCGCCTGTCCATACCGCGCTTCATTGATACATCCGTACGCTTTAATCCGAGACGCCATCTCCGCTACGGTTTAGGACGCTAATCCTCTATGGTATTGCAGTGAAATATTCCGCCCGCCTGTCCATACCGCGCTTCATTGATACATCCGTGAAGGCGTAC
>NZ_LXET01000007.1 GCF_001655005.1 Hafnia paralvei ATCC 29927 | reverse complement strand
TCGGTAAAGAGCGCGAGAGTCGAGAGGTTGCGCGCGGGCAACCGCTCGTCGGACGCCTACGCCTGCGGTTTCATGGAAACACAAATGCTGACGGGCGGACGAAACCTTTCACCGTTGATGCATAAATTCAGATGCCCTAGATGAAATGCATGTCCCTCTATTCTCCCGCTATCTTCATTGCTTCCAGCAGCGCAGAACCACACTGAATATTGCTACGCAGTTCTATATCATCACCAAGGGTGACCAGATTCGACCACATATCTTTCAGATTACCCGCAATCGTCACTTCGCTGACCGGATATTGGATTTCGCCATTCTCTACCCAGAAACCTGCTGCACCACGGGAATAGTCGCCGGTGACACCGCTTACGCCTTGCCCCATCAGCTCAGTAACCAAGAAACCAGTGCCCATTTTTTTCAGCATATCTTCGAAGCCTAAACCTTGCCCTTTGATACGCCAGTTATGGATCCCACCAGCATGCCCAGTACTTTGCATACCCAGCTTACGCGCTGAATAGCTGGTCATCAGCCAAGTCTGTAATACGCCATTTTCCACAATATTGCGTTCAACGGTACGTACCCCTTCGCTATCAAACGGTGTAGAAGCCATCCCTTTCAGTAAATGTGGCTGTTCGTTGATGGTTAACCATTCAGGCAGAATTTGCTTACCTAGACTGTCGAGCAAGAACGTCGATTTGCGATACACACTGCTACCGCTGATGGCACCGACTAAATGGCCAAACAGACCGGTTGCCACCTCAGCCGCAAACATGACTGGCGCTTCCATCGTCGGCAAGCGGCGTGGTGCCAAGCGGGAGAGCGTGCGCCGTGCGCACTCTTCCCCTACCCACTCAGGGCTTTTCAGATCGTTGATGTCACGAGCGATGGTATAGGCATAGTCACGTTCCATATCGCCTTCATGCTCGGCGATAACACAGCTAGAGAGCGAATGACGGCTGGAGCTGTAGCTTTGCAGCATACCGTGGCTGTTGCCAAAAACTTTAATGCCATAGTGGCTGTTAAAACTGCCGCCTTCGGTATTGGTAATACGCGGGTCAAATTTCAACGAGCTCTGCTCAGCGCGCGCAGCCAGTTCAATACCACGTTCTGCATCTAATTCGGCAGGATGAAACAGATCGAGATCCGGCGCATCAAATGCCAGCAGTTCTTTATCCGCAGGCCCGGCAAAAGGATCGGGTGAGGTATAGCGTGCAATATCCAGCGCAGCCTGTACGGTACGGGCAATAGCGTCTGGGCTAAGATCCGTTGAGGAAGCGCTCCCCTTACGCTGCTGGTGATAAACGGTGATCCCCAACGCGCCATCGCTGTTGAATTCAACATTTTCAACTTCACCAAAACGAGTACTGATGCTAATGCCCGTGGTTTTGGTGACGGCCACTTCGGCGGCATCCGCGCCGGCTTTAGCCAGTTCTAACGCCTGTGCTACGGCGTTTTCCAGCGTCTTGCGTTGTTCTGCAACCTGAGTGATTACTTTCATCAATCTGCCATAATTATCAGAAATGGATTAAACCACCGGCGCAATCATCGCCGTAGGCCGTTATGATTGGCACCTAAACTGTGCCAGTTTCTAAAACTAAATTAACTCTGAGTTTATCAGGAACTGAGATCAATTTCGCACAATCGCTGAAACCCACGCAAAACTGCCAACGCTTACGGATCACCGACCGTATAACTTGGACAAAAGTAAAATTAAGTGGGGTTCTTTACCTCAAGATCGTATTCACTACTCACTTTTAGACGCGCTACGCGACGATAAATTGTGTTAACCGGCTAGCAGGGTTATTATAACCCTCATATTTAGGGAGTCAGTGGCTATAATGAATAGCAGGATGCTGATCGCTGAAATCATGGCTGACGGGTGGATCCTTAAAAGGGTGAAGGGAAGCCATCATCACTTCACTCACCCCAACAAAACGGGGCTAGTGACGATTCCTCATCCTAAAAAAGATCTCCCCGCCAATACCGTAAAAAGCATCCGGCAACAGGCTGGGCTTTAGCTTCACCACCAAGAGGTTTCCTATGCTTTATCCCATTGCTATTGAATCCGGAGATCAACACCATGCTTACGGTGTAACCGTGCCTGATTTACCGGGGTGTTTCTCTGCCGGTGATACGCTCGATGAAGCGATAGCTAACGCCAAGCAAGCAATCATTAGTCATATTGAATTGCTGGTTGAAATGGAAGCCGATTTTCCAATGCCATCAAAAATCGAAGATTTATCAAACAAAGCTGAATATCAGGAATACATCTGGGCTATCGTCGAGGTTGATGTTACTCGCCTCATGGGCGGCGCAGAAAAGATTAACGTCACGCTCCCTAAGTCATTGATTGCCAGAATCGATCGCGTCGTTGCCTTACATCCTGAATATAAAAGCCGATCCGGTTTTTTAGCTCAGGCTGCGCTCGAACAGGTAACAGTGATAAAATAGAAACAAATTTGCGATAGACATGATCTCCTTAATTTCATGTAAATCATTCAACATGAATCCTGCACAACCTGATAGGATTAGCGTCTTTTTTTAAGGAATCAGATATGCAGAAGCATCCAGACGAAGACTGGTTAGACGAAGTACCCGAAAACGATATTGATAAAGACGAAGATGACGAGATCATCTGGGTCAGCAAAAGCGAAATTAAACGTGATGCCGAAGCCCTGAAAGATCTGGGCGCAGAGTTGGTCGATCTAGGCAAAAATGCGCTGGATAAAATCCCGCTGGATGCCGATCTACGTGCCGCAGTTGAATTGGCACAGCGCATCAAAAAGGAAGGCCGTCGCCGTCAGCTACAGCTGATTGGTAAAATGCTGCGTCAGCGTGACCCTGAGCCAATCCAGATTGCATTAGACAAGCTCAACAACCGTCACAACCAGCAGGTTGCTCTGTTCCATAAATTAGAACAGATCCGCGATCGTTTGATCGACGAAGGCGACGATGCTATCTCGCTGGTTCTGGAACTCTATCCGCAAGCCGATCGCCAGCAACTACGCTCGCTGATCCGTAATGCGAAAAAAGAGAAGGCCACCAATAAGCCGCCAAAGTCAGCCCGCCAGATTTTCCAATACCTGCGCGAACTGTCTGAAGAAAACGAGTAATGGCGCCTCTGCCAGTGCATCTTTCAGCGACATTTGGCGCTGAAGGCTGCACTGTTGCAGCCATATGTACATCGACGGATTAGACCGTTTTCTCCAGCATATTAAAACGCAGCGCCCCTTCGAGTTCCTCTTCCGCCTCTTCAAAAAGCAGAACCAGCGCAGCAAAGCGGCGTTTTTTACGACCGTTAAAATTGACAAAATCGATTTCGACCGGAAGTTTAATCCCCCCCGTCACCGCATCCCACAGCGCATCTAGATTGTTACCAAATTCGCTATCAAGGGAAAATTCATGACTAAACTGACGATAAAAAGCCGGAAGATCGGCGATATGATTAAAATCGAATTTAACTTTATTCATGCTGATCACTCCATTTTTGTGAACGTGCGATAGTGATCTCGCGTTATATAAATCAGTCCATCGTTAGAGTAGATCAGTCGATCTGCCTGACGACGTCCGCAATGATAATTGATATCCGCTTCTCGCCATACGCGTTTGGCTTTTTGCGGTAAACGCTTTTCGCGATTAGAAAAACGATCGCCACCAATCGCTCTACCAGGAACCGCACTACACAAATTGCCTGCACTCGCATCCCAACCTTCCGCTCTTGCCTGTTTTTTCGTGATATAAAAATCAGGCAGGCGTTGATGTTCTCGCAGATAACTCACTACGCGATCCTGCTGTGTTAACTGTTCAATGCTTTCTGAAGTAGAAACCGAAGCCGACTTCCCTTCATGACTGCTGACGGCCGCTTGGCTGTTCAGAAACGCCACTCCGCTCAACGCCAGAATGATCAGTAACCCTGTCCATAAACGCTTTGCCATACACCCTCACCAGACCATTGCTTAAAGGTTTAAAACACGAATAACTGCGAGAAATGAAACAAAAATGAATCCACACTTTTTATTTTTGGCTGCCAGATAACCGGCAAGGATTCAAAACTGCATTTGCAGCCTTCGTACTTATCATAATCGTTGAATAGGGAAACACCAGTAGGGATAAGCTGAACAAATAGGAAAAACCATCAGAGCGAGGCCAAAGTGGGTGAATACTCAACAAAAATCGTATCCACCCATCAATGGATTATAGATTTCCGAGGTGAAGTGTTTTCACTTCCATGAATTCCTCAAGGCCCAGCGTTGAACCTTCGCGGCCTAAGCCAGACTCTTTCACGCCGCCAAACGGAGCCACTTCAGTAGAAACCGAACATTCGTTAATGCCGATCATGCCACTTTCCAACAGCTCAGATACGCGGAAAACACGTGACAGATTTTGAGTATAGAAATAGGCCGCCAAACCAAATGGCGTATCGTTAGCACGCTTGATCACTTCCTCTTCCGTTTTAAAACGGTAGCAGGCTGCAACAGGACCAAAAGTCTCTTCCGAGGCCATCAACATATCTTCGTTTGCTTCAGCAATCAGCGTTGGCTGGAAGAAGTTGCCGCCCAATGCATGGCGCTGACCTCCTACCATCACTTTACCGCCGTTTTCCAATGCATCTTTAACGTGCTGTTCAACCTTATCGACACCCTTCTCGCTCACCAATGGACCAACGCTAACGCCTTCATCCATGCCGTTGCCAACTTTCAGCTTACGTATTTCATCGGCTAAGCGGCTTACAAACGTGTCATATATGCTGTCATGCAGATAAATACGATTAATACACACGCACACCTGACCCGCATTACGGAATTTGTTCGCCATGATACCTTTGATCGCAGCCTCTAAATCCGCATCTTCAAAGACGATGAATGGCGCATTGCCCCCCAACTCCATGGACACTTTCTTCATCGTTTCCGCAGCGTTACGCACCAAAGTTTTACCGACGCCCGTCGAGCCAGTAAACGAAATCTTGCGCACATCTTTGCTCGCCATGATCGCGTCGCTGATAGCCAAAGTATCACCTGAAACCGCGTTCAACACGCCATCGGGGACGCCTGCTTTTTGTGCCAATGCCAGTAAGGCAAACGCACACAGCGGCGTTTCATTGGCTGGCTTTATCAGCCCAGTGCAGCCAGCCGCCAAAGCCGGACCTAATTTGCGTGTCAGCATCGCCAGCGGGAAATTCCACGGTGTGATCGCCGCCACCACGCCAATAGGCTCACGCGTCGCCCAAATACGCGATCCCGGTTTAACCGGTGGAATGATCTCGCCATTGGCGCGTTTAGCTTCTTCGGCAAACCACTGAATGAAACTCGCCGCATAATCCACTTCGCCCATCGCTTCTTTTAAGGGCTTACCCTGTTCTGCGACCATCAATTCAGCCAAGAAAGGCTTATTTTCAACGATCAGGTGATACCAGTTTTGCAAGATCTCAGACCGCTGCTTGGCTGTCGTTTTGCGCCACGCGGGCAACGCTTCACTCGCTGCGCGAATAGCGGCCTGAGTCTCTTTCTGTCCTGCATTGGCGACTTTAGCTACCACTTCCCCCGTTGCAGGGTTTGTGACTTCATAGGTATTCGAGGCGTCCTGCCATTGACCGGCAATAAAATAGCCCGTTTTAAAGAATTCATTTTTCTTAAGTTTTTCGTGTAATGGGTTCACTTCAGCCTCCAGAATCACTGCGGTACTCATCGATACGTCGTTCTATGAGTGGTAAATAAAATGCACACTTGAAGAGTATAGAGGAAGATTTTTGAGGTGGGGGAAATTCGCTGTATCAGGTTATACAACAAAAAATAGCACCCGCTAGGTGCCACTGGTGACACTGGACAGGAATTCGTGGTCGACTCAATATTCTCACTCAATGAAGGTGAGAATATGGAAAGCGCAACCTGACGGCTGTTCGCTAAAAGAAATTCTGGTTGGAGATACTGAAAAAGAAGAGCCCCGTAGATGAACTACGGGGCTGAACACATACTGATAAAAACTTATTTATAAATCCTAACCTTGCAGCTTTTGCCTTTAATTTTACCTTCTTGCAGCTGCTTATAGGCTTTTTTGGCCGCCGCTTTGCGAATGGCGACATAAGCGTGGATCGGGAACATATCAATTTTACCCACATCGGCAGCGGTTAATCCCGCATCACCGGTAAGTGCGCCTAAAATATCGCCCGGACGGATTTTCGCCTTGCGGCCACCGTCGATGCACAGCGTTACCATTTCCGCCTCAAGAGGTTTCATCGGCGAAACCATCATTTTATCGGCAGACAACCAGTTCGGCTTCAGGCCAATATAATCTTCCAACGCATGTGCCCGAACCATTTCAGATGGCGCAACGAAGCTAACGGCCAAACCTTTCTGACCCGCTCGCGCAGTACGGCCAATACGATGAACGTGAACTTCCGGATCGAAGGACAGCTCGTAGTTCACAACCATTTCTAACTCTTTGATATCCAAACCGCGCGCAGCGACGTCAGTCGCGACCAGCACACGGCAGCTACGGTTAGAGAATCGCACCAAAACCTGATCGCGTTCACGCTGCTCTAAATCGCCGTGCAGTGCTAATACGCTGATATTTTGCCCAGACAACGCGTCATAAACGTCTTGGCAATCACGCTTCGTATTACAGAACACCACGCATGAGGCGGGTTGCAGATTGCTGAGTAATGCCTGTAGCAAAAGCAGTTTCTCACCGCGTGACGTTTCATAAAACTGCTGTTCAATATCGGGCAATGCAGAAACGTCACCCGTTTCAATCGTGACGGGCTCACGCTGAACGCGGGCGCTAATGCGCTCAATGCCCTGCGGATAGGTCGCAGAGAACAGCAGCGTCTGACGCGCGGTTGGCGTATAGCTGATAACATCATCGATAGCGTCCGCGAACCCCATATCTAGCATGCGATCAGCTTCATCCAACACCAGCACCTTCATTGCATCCAGACTGACGCTTTTCTTGCGCAGATGCTCTTGGATACGTCCAGGCGTACCCACCACAATGTGTGGTGCATGGACTAACGAATCCAACTGATGACTGATTGGCTGCCCGCCGCAGAGGGTGAGAATTTTGATGTTCTGAGTGAAACGGGCTAAACGGCGCAGCTCTTTGCTAACCTGATCGGCCAGCTCACGAGTTGGACAAAGCACCAGCGCCTGAGTCGTAAACTGCGTGACGTCAATCTGCTGGAGCAGACCAATACCAAAAGCGGCGGTTTTACCGCTACCGGTTTTGGCCTGCGCCCGAACATCGCGGCCTTCCAAAATGGCGGGTAATGCAGCGGCCTGCACGGGCGTCATGGAGGCATAACCAAGTTCAGCGAGGTTTTCAAGCTGCGCTGCTGGCAGCGACAGGGAAGCAAAGGATTGGGTCACAACAGTTACTCTAATCAGGCAAATAAAATAGGGAGGAGCAAGTTTGCTGTTTTACTCGGTCATTCGTTCATGACGACAACAGACTTGTACACATAGAGGCACATAATAGCAGAGAAGCACTTAGGCGAGCAGAAGTAAAAATGGGGTACGGTGTAAGAGGGGAAATTGCGGGGAGGTCCCCGCAAGATATTATAGCGTTATCGCGTGATACGCTTATTTATACACTTCTGCCGTAGCACTGATTTTGCCATGCTCACGTCCGGCAATAATCACGAAGTATTTTCCGCCTTTCTCATCAGCCAGTTTAGACAGAACCTCTTTGGCATCCATTGGCGACGTAGTTTCAGCAGTCGTGCTTACTGTACCGATTTTCGTATATTTTGCTGCTTCTTCTTTGGTGATTTCCTCTGCTGCCAAAGCGCCAAAAGATACTGAACTCACCAGAATCGCTGCTGTAATCGCTTTAATTGCTTTCATGAATTACTCCTTGTCGTTTGTAATCGGATGTAACAACTACAGATTAAAGATAGTACAGATTCATGAATGTCGCAGAATAATGCTGACTTATTGTAAAGATTTAAGATAAATCTCGCATGCACGCGCCGGTCAGCGCAGAGGATAAAAGCGAGAAACCTCCCCCGCAGAGGAGAGGTTTAAAGCAAATTCATTAAAGTTCTTCACCATTTGAATGAATCACTTTTTGATACCATTCAAAGCTCAGCTTTTTCTTACGCGTCAGATTATTTTCACGGTCGATATACACGAAGCCATACTGTTTTTGATAGCCATTGAGCCAAGACAGCAAGTCGATAAATGACCATGGATAGAAACCTCGAACATCAGCGCCCTGCTCAATGGCATTACCCACGGCACGGATATGCTCACGTAAATAATCGATACGCGGCTGATCGAGAACGGCACCGTTTACAATGGGATCTTTAGCGCCTAACCCATTTTCGGTGATATAAATCGGCACTTCGCCGTAGCGATGACGGATGCGACCAATCGCATCGGTAAGCCCCTGCGGATAAATCTCCCAATCCCAATCGGTATAAACTCCGTTCGGGTTTTTGACGATCTTGAACAAGCCTTTAAAGCCCATCCCACCGCCGCTACCCTTCTGTCCCGAGGTATTAAGATCAAAACCCTGCACATCATCGTTACGCGCAACCATTTCACGCTTGTAGTAATTCAGGCCAATAAAATCAACAATGTTATCTTTCAGTAACTCGGCATCGCCCGGATGGAATTCCGGTACACCAAATGCGGTCTGAGCCATCGCCAGCATATCCTGTGGATACTCACCTTTTAGCACCGGATCATAGAGCCAGTGCGTATAGATCCCCTCGGCGATTTCCCAAGCACGTAGATCTTCAGGCTCTTGACTGATCGGATCGTTCGGTTGCAAAACATTCACAAAACCGATCTGGCCGTTGATCCCCATTTCTCTGAAGCTTTTCACCGCACGAGCATTCGCTAAAAACACATGGTGGCAGGCTTGAATTCCCAGCGTCGGATCTTTCAATTTCGGCGGATGCTGACCGGTGAAGTACCCCATGCCAATGAAAACAATTGTTTCATTAAACGTCGACCATAAATCGACGCGATCGCCAAACCGTTGGTAGCAGAGACGAGCATACTCATCGAACGCATCCACAATGTCGCGTCCAGCCCAGCCACCAAACTTATCCTGCAACGCCTGCGGCAGATCCCAGTGATAAAGCGTGATCATTGGACGAATGTTGTGGCGTAACAGTTCATCGATCAAGTTGCTGTAGAACGAGATCCCCGCTTCGTTCACTTCGCCGGTTCCCTGTGGCAGCACGCGCGACCATGAAATAGAGAAACGGTATGAGGTCATCCCCAGTTCCGCCATGAGCGCCACATCCTCTTTAAAGCGATGGTAGTGGTCGGCAGCAACATCGCCGTTAGTTCCTTCGTGCGTAGTACCCGGCTGATGAGAAAACACGTCCCAAACGGATAAGCCTTTACCGTCAGCGTCATGCCCCCCCTCAACCTGATATGCCGCCGTGGCTGCTCCCCAGAGAAACCCCTTTGGAAACTGACTCATATTTTAATACTCCGTTTAATCAATCAATTAGAAGGCAACTCTGTTACCTTTGGGCGGTTTGCACCCTAGTTTGTTGTCGCGTGGATTCAACGCATTCCTGTGCCAAGAGCTGCTTCTCATACACTTTAAAGAACGGGTAATAAATCACCGCGGATAACGCCATCAATAACAGCACTAATACCGACACGCGGAAATCCCAACCCATCGCCCACGCAGCGCCAATCGGCGCAGGAGAGGTCCATGGAACCAAAGAAATCATGTGCGGTATCAAATTTGTTGTCACTGCCAGATAGGCCACCACGGCATTCACCATAGGTGCCAAAATAAAAGGAATGAAGAACGTTGGATTCATAACGATAGGCGTGCCGAAAATCACCGGTTCGTTGATGTTAAACATGCTCGGCACCAAACTGAGTTTGCCCATGGCACGCAAATGTGCCGATTTACTCCGCATAAACAGCAATATCAAGCCGAATGTGGCTCCCGAACCGCCAATCACAATCAGGAAATTCCAGAACGCCTCGGTCATGATGTGCGTCAGCGGTAAACCTGCGGCCAGCTCCGTTTGGTTAAGCCCTAAATTCGTCAACCAGAATGCTTGCAGCATGCCAGACACAATGGCCGAACCGTGAATTCCGGCAAACCATAGCAGATGACAAATCAGCACAGCTAACAGAATGGCAGGCAGAGAGTCCGCAGCAGAAATTAGCGGCTGGAACAACGCCATAATGGCCTGCGGTAGCAACTGATTAAAAATCTCCTGAATCAGCAAGCTCAGTGGATAAAGCGTGATAATGACGGCAAGAATGGGAATCAACAGATCGAACGATTGTTTAATATTGGCCGGAACCTGCTCTGGCAGTCGAATCCCAATATTACGTAGCTTGAGAAAACGGGTCAGCTCGGTCACATATACCGCGACTATCACGGCGGTAAAAATACCGACACCCCCCAATGCCACCGTGGGCATATTCCCATTCACCTGTGGAGCCGATACCAATAAGAATCCCATTAGCGCCAGCATCGCTGTCATAAAAGGATCGAGCTGATAACTTCTCGCCAAGTTATACGCAATCGCTGCGCTGATATAGACCGACATGATCCCCATCGTCATATTGAATGGTGTCAGGATCTGGGATTCATATTTGCCCGATAGCGCCAACCAGCTACGCGCAAAACTCCAACTGCTCTCAGCCGAGAAAGGCGGATAGACAAAAACCAGTAAGAAAGAGCCGACGATCATAAAAGGCATGGCTGAAATAAAGCCGTCTCGAATCGCCATAATATGTCGTTGGGAAGAGATCCTCCCCGCAATTGGACTGATTCTATTTTCAATAAAGCTAAACAGCGATTGACTGATATTCATCATGCCCTGCCCTTGCGTGAGCTACATAGAGGACAGAGTATAAGATGCTATTTTCGCCAACTGCAACCGGTTTCAGTAACCGGTTTCAATTAAAATCTAGATTGTGAGAAGGATCGAAAAAACTAAAGTAATACGGGAGGATTAGATCACGCGAACAGACGTTTCGTAGCTGCGCTGCCAATAATTTTCATCGAGACGTGAAGTGGTAACACCCATACTTTTTGACGCATGGATAAACTGCCCATTCCCGACATAAATTCCTACATGGCGCGTCACACTCGATGTTTTAAAGAAAACTAAATCGCCAATTTTTAGCTGTTGCTTAGAAATCTGGTTTCCAGAATGAATTTGCTCAGAGGTCGTGCGCGGTAAATTTATCTTCAGTTGACTTAGCACGCGACGTGTAAACGCAGAACAATCAATCCCGTATTTGGAATCTCCGCCCCAAAGGTATTTAACACCTTCCCAATGACGATAATTCTGCAAAATAACATTTTTTACCATGGAATGATTAACATCGCCGACGCCCGTATTATTCACGCGAGCAAAATGCGTCATCGCTTTAGAATGGTGTGGAATTTTCGGCGTTTCCAGCAATTTGTCACTTTTAAAATAGCTGGGCAAATCAAAAGCTGAAGCCACCTGAACGGTAAAAGTCCCTAGGCAAAAAATAACGGCAAGGGTAAGTTTTCGAAATAACATGTATAAGCATCATCGCAGAAGAGCAAAATTTTCCATCGTGAGTACAACCAAGCGGCGATCTGCGGGCATTGGCCTGCAATCGCGTCCTTAAGCTGGAAAGAAAGAAAATAGACATCACTGCGCGATGATTCAACTGAATTGATATTAAAGTTATGCTTACAAGTTAAACATATTTTTTATGTATAGATAATTTCCCTTACGGGGGCATCAGTTACGCCAAGACTGAAATGTTAAGAAATAAATATCATAAAAAAAGCCTCAAATGAGGCTTCAATCAAAAGCAATTTTATTGCCCATAATAAGCGTTAGCGCCATGCTTGCGCAGATAGTGTTTATCTAATAAAGATTGCTGCATCGCCGAGATCCCCGGTGTCAGTTGACGGGAGAAAATACCCATATAGGCACACTCTTCTAACACGACGGCATTGTGTACCGCATCGGCAGCATCTTTACCCCAAGCAAACGGACCATGGGAATGCACCAACACCGCGGGTACCTGCATAGGATCGATGTCACGCTGGGTGAATGTTTCAATAATAACTTCGCCGGTTTCATGCTCATAGTCACCCGCGATTTCCTCACGTTTCATCAGGCGCGTGCAGGGAATCGGGCCATAAAAATAATCGGCATGAGTGGTACCCCAAGCGGGTAAGTCGAGACCTGCCTGTGACCAGATAGTGGCATGGCGCGAATGGGTATGAACAATGCCACCAATATGAGGAAAAGCACGATATAGCGCCAAATGAGTGGCGGTATCCGAGGAAGGCTTTTTATCCCCCTCAACAACATTTCCGCTGCGGAGGTCGACCACCACCATATCTTTGGCTTGCATACCGTCATATTCTACGCCTGAGGGTTTGATCACTACTAACCCAGATTCGCGGTCAATAGCGCTCACGTTTCCCCACGTAAAGGTGACTAAATGGTGGTGTGGCAATGCCAAATTTGCGGCTAAAACCTGTTGTTTCAATTGCTCTAACATACAAAGTCTCCCTCAAGCATGCGTGCTTCGATCCACTGACGGGCCTTAATAATTTCCAGCACCGGTTCCTGCGCTTTTTCAGTCCACATTTCAATCAGGAATGAACCGCGGTAGTTCAGCTGTTTCAGCGTTCTAAATATCCCCACAAAATCCACACATCCCTCACCAAACGGCACGTCACGGAATTGCCCTTGGCTGCTTGCCGTTACGGGATAAGTGTCTTTCAAATGGATAGCAGCAATACTGTCGATGCCTAACGCCAATTCGGCCGACACATCGTTGCCCCACGCGCTAAGATTTCCTATGTCGGGATAAACGCTAAACCATGGTGAAGAAAGCAGTCGATCCCACTTTTTCCATTTGGTTATCGAGTTCATAAACTCGGTATCCATAATCTCAACCGCCAGCATGACCTGCGCTCCCGCCGCCTGCTCCACTGCCCACGTTAGCCCTTCGGTAAAACGCTGCAGTGTCCCTTCATCCTGCTCCTCGTAATACACGTCATAACCCGCCAACTGGATGGTTCGAATCCCCAAGTCCCGCGCTAACTGGATGGCTTTCGTCATGATTTCCCGAGCCTGCTGGCGTACGTTTTCATCATGGCTGCCAAAGGGAAATCGACGATGGGCTGAAAGGCACATGGAAGGAATGGCAATACCGCTCTCCAACATCGCACTCACTAAGGCACTGCGCTGTGCGGTACTCCAATCCAGGCGCGCCAGCCTCTCATCAGTTTCATCTACTGACATCTCAACGAAATCAAAACCACAGCTTTTGGCCAGCGCCAAACGTTCTGGCCAGCTCAACGTTTTTGGTAATGCTTTTTCGTAAATACCTAGCGGATGCACTCTCTTGGCGATGTTCATGCCCTTTCTCCCCAAATCGCGTTGATTTGTTGATGGAATTCCTGTGCAACCTGTGCCGGATTCGTCGCCTCAGACAACGCTCGGCCGGCAATAAACGCCCTAACGGAAATATCGCTGAATAGACTCAGATCCTGCGGAGTAATGCCACCGGTGATCGACAGCTCCAGCCCAAGATCGGAAAGCTGCTGCATTCGATCCAGATCCTGCTGACTCCAAGATTGTCCGCTGGCCTGAGCATCACGTCCGCGGTGATAGATCGCCTGCCGCACGCCCGCTGCGCGCCATGCTTTAGCGTCGTCTAGCGTCCAGTTACCAAAGAGCTCAATTTGTATTTCACCACCGCGAGATTGTGCAATCTGATGTGCTTTCACCACCGTTGCCAACGGGGCGGCACAAATCACCGTCATCCAGTCGGCTCCCGCATTAAAGGCTTCTGTTGCCAACGTTTCTCCAGCGTCGGCCACTTTAAGATCGGCAACAATAGTGTGCTCAGGGCAACGCTGGCGCAGCTGACGCACGGCTTGCAGTCCCTCGCTAATACATAAAATCGTACCGGCTTCGATAATATCCACGCTGTTTTTCAGCGCGTTCACACTCTGCAAAGCCGCATTCAGGCTCGTATGATCTAACGCCAGTTGGAGCAAAGGTCGGCTCATAATGGGTAACTCCTTAGGACTTATTCAAAGATGAACAGCGCTCGTGATAGGTCTGTAGCGCTTCAATCAGATATTGGTAACGGGTGAATTTATGTTGATACGCAGACCAAGCAGCGTCGTCGGGTTCAATGCGCTGAATATCATGACTAAGCTGGCCTTGCGCCTGCTTGAAATCCGAATAAACGCCGCAGCCCACCAAGGCGGCCAGCGCTGCGCCTAAACAGCCCGTTTCTTCAACCTGTGGCAATTCAATCGGCAAACCGCTCACGTCGGCCAGCATCTGCATCCAAACTTTTGAATGCGCGGGGCCGCCGGTAACTCGCAGTTTTTTCACCTGAGTAAAACGCTCACGCATTCGATTCAGATGGGTCATATGGCTAAATATCACGCCTTCATACACGGCTTGAAGCAGGTGCCCACGGTGATGCAGCGACTGCAAACCATAAAAGCCGGCAGTCATGTCCAATCCCGCATTGCTGCCGTATAGGAAAGGTAAAAACATCACGTCACTGCCCGCTTTAGGTAAGGCGGCAACCAAGCGATTAATTTCCTCAAAACCGAGACCGCCAAGCTGCTGGGTGAGCCACTCCAAATTGGCTGAAGAGGTCGGACTCGCTTCATGGACAATGTAGTTTTTTTCATCTGAGCTCAGGGCGTTGGCATAGCGTCCATATACGTATGGATGCGCTTCGTGTTGGCAGATCTCGGGTGCTAAACCGCTGGTCACAGCCCAAGTGCCCATCACCGCATTCAGCGTAAATTCATCCTGCAGCCCTGCGCACAACGCGGTAGAAACCACATCAAACAGCCCTCCGACCACAGGCGTTCCCACGCAAAGCCCGGTTTTTGCCGCAACCTCCTCGGTCACTCGGCCACTTATTTCTGCTGAACCCACCACGGGAGGAATAGCGGAATTGACCTCTGAAATGCCCAGTAACTCGGTGAGTTGCGGGTCATAGCCTCCCAAAGTCATGTTGTAGAGGTTAGATTCAGAAATATTGGTTTCTTCGCAGGCCCGCTCTCCAGTCAGACAAAAACGCAGATAGTCATGCGCCATCATTACCGAGCCAATCTGCCGGTAGCGTTCCGGCTGATGGAGTTTTACCCAGCGCAGGAGGGAAACCGGATGTCCTGTCCATAGCGTTTGCCGAGTCAGCGGATACAGCAATTCAGGCAGCCCATCTCTTTGCCACTGCGAGACCACTTCGATTGCACGCCTGTCTGATGAAAGCATCGCATTACCGAGTGGTTTTTCATTTTTATCCAGCAGGAATAATCCTTTTCCCTGCGCCGAGATCCCTATCCCTTGGACTTGCTGACCGCTTACTCCGCTTTGGCGTAGCACATTCGCGATGGTGTCGATGCAAGACTGCCATAGCGCAGACATATCACGCTCCGCCCAACCCGGATGTTCGCTGATGACCGGCAGCGCTTGACGGCTGATGCACAGCTCTGCGCCTTGCCTGTCGTACAAGCCCGCTTTGAGGTAAGTACCGCCGCAGTCAATCCCCAGCCAATATTCAGTGGATGTCGCGTTCATAGTGATTCCTGTTATTTACACAATGACTTCTGCTCAATCAGCCTCCCCTGATAAGGAGAGGCTTGAGACAACTTATGCCGCCGAGCGCTTTCCTTTCGGCAATTGCGCAGTAGATT
Organism: Hafnia paralvei ATCC 29927; assembly: GCF_001655005.1. Taxonomy (GTDB): domain Bacteria; phylum Pseudomonadota; class Gammaproteobacteria; order Enterobacterales; family Enterobacteriaceae; genus Hafnia; species Hafnia paralvei. The sequence continues at coordinate 242,642 of NZ_LXET01000007.1, read as the reverse complement.
GAGTCGGCACGTCACATTTGGCGGGTAACAGCAGAGCCAACAGTGCTGCCAGCGCGAGCGATAGCGCCAGACAATAAACACCTGCGTCTTTGTTGTAATAGGTGATCAAAAGTCCCACCGCATAAGGCCCGCAGAAACCGCCCAAGTTACCCAGAGCGTTAATCACACCGCGAGCACCGCCCGCCATTTCCGCGCTAAACAATTTGGCTGGAATAGTCCAGAACACACCAGCAGCCGATTGCAGGAATACGCCGCAGCCCACCAGCATGGCGTATGACCACCAGATATGCTGTTTCAACGTCACGGACAGGAACATGCAAACCGCAAAACCGAGCAGCGGTAAAAATACGAACAGTTTGCGTTTGCCAGTGCGGTCAGAGAGTGAGGAGAATAGGAACATGCCCGCCATTGCGCCGATGTACGGCAGGATTGCCAACATGCCAACCTGTCCCATAGAGGTGTGAGTCAACTCTTTCAGAATGGTTGGAAGCCAAAGGGTGTAGCCATAAATACCGGTTTGATAGAAGAAGTTCAGCGCTATCAGCTGCCACATCGTTTTGTCCGATAGGACTGCACTCAATGAAGCATTCTTCACCTCTTTTCCGGCAATGGCGCGCTGTTCTTCTGCCAAGGTGTCAATCAACCAGGTTTTCTCTTTTTCTGAGATCCAACGTGCTTCCTGAGGTCGGTCACATACGGCAACCACCCAAAGCACCAGAACCGCAATCGACATCAAACCTTCGATAATGAACAGCCAGCGCCAATCCAGTGCGGTGATAATCCAACCCGAAAGCGGCGCAGTAATAATCCCCGCAATCGGTACAAACATAATCACAATGGCGTTCGCACGGCCTCGCTCAGCGTCGGGAAACCAGTTGCTGATCATCGTTAACACCACCGGCAGCATGCCCCCTTCGGCAACACCTAGTGCGAAACGCAAAAACAGCAGCTGATACTGATTTGTCACCAAACCGGTTAATACCGAAATAACAACCCACGCCACTAGCGACCAGCCAATAAATTTCTTACCACTGCCGTGTACCGCAATTTTTCCGCCGGGTACCTGTAGGAAGAGATAACCAATAAAGAAAATACCGCCCGCCAGCCCCGCCATGGATGCAGTAATGCCAAGATCGGCATCCATACCTCCCGGCATGGCAAAGGCAATATTCACCCTATCCATATATGAAATAATACAAGCGATTAAAATAGGGGGAATAATTCTTAGCCAACGCTGGCGTGGAATATCCTCGGGAATATTATTTTTATTTAGGGTATCAGAGTTAGAGTTCATAACTTCACGCCTTAATCATTATTGATACGGCCCATGTACATAAATACACAGATTTTTTCCCTATAAAGGGTTTATTCGGTGAAGACTTGGCTTAATTAATCCATTAAAAAAGATTAAGTTTTAATTTTTACTGGCGATATTTAACGCTTTAATTCCATCACGTAAAATGGCAATCCGATGTTCTACGCTGGCCTGAGGATCAATTTCTAATAACTTTATCCCCGTAAAACTCAATGAGTCGAGTGGTGCCGCGTTAAACATCTCCGCCGCTAATGCCACCGTCATTAAACTTTCAGCACAATGAACCTCGGCCCCTGAGAATGGTGCAAAAGGTGCATGTAAATCTTGCCAGTCACCATAAGCTCCGCCGCAGGTCGTGCCAGAGAACATCAATGCTTTGAGGGCGCCGCTTTGCTGGCTTGCACGGAGATGCTGCATAGGTAATTCGGTGTTACGGCCTTCGATAGCTGAACGTGCCCAGTTGAGCGCCACGCCGACCTCTTTACCGAGCTCTGACTTCAGACAGTCAATAACTGCAATTTCCTGTTCTAACGGCAGAAAACCTTTGCGTGCATCTGGTGTATTCATGGCATCACAATGTTCAATCACCAACTCACACGGCCAGTCCCAACTGGCTATCTGCCGCATAGAATCGGCAAAACACTCTGCGGCTAGCATCACATTGTCTGAGCCTGCTAAGGGTGCCGATTGGATTTCCAAAGCCAGAACCTTCTGCATTCCAAAGCGGTCATTAGCGCGATTGATTTTATCCAGTATGTGCCGATAGTAGTCAACGCAGGCCAAGCGTTGTTCTGTATCGCTCGAGGCTAACCCAAATCCAGAATTTTTACCGCGACGGCGCATGGTTTCCATCACCGCGGTGACAACAATTTGCCAATCCGATGGAATATGCTGGAATAAATAGTCGTCGCCATACGGATGGAGATCTTCCAAGCAGGGCTGCTCAATGCCGCGGATACCTTCAATATCAGCTAACCCACGCCAGAATGCGCTTTCCAGCGCCTCTTCTCGCTGATGAAATGAAGGCGCGCAGGGATACGCACCGACGATAAAGCCGTTATTCTGTTTCATAAAAAATTATCCCTTAGTGATGGCAATAATGACTTCAATTTAATTCAGCGCAGTTAATGCCACTTTCACAACAACTTTTCGAATCGGAGTTGCTTTATTTTTAATGCATGCAGGGCGATGAACATCTTGTGGAAAAAATATAGCGTAGCTTCCAGGTGTCATCGTTATTTCAGATTCGTTTTCAGCGCCGTGATAAAAAATAATATCTCGCTCAGCCAGTAATGATTCTGATATTTTATTATTTCCGCAATCGGCGGCAACGCCGATAATTTCCTCTCCCCACGCGAGAAATTGAATATCGATATAGCGCCGATGTACTTCAGGGCGATTCTCTGCTTTAGGCCGGGTCGTCATATCAATAATTTGGGCATAAATATCACGCCCATCAATTTCAACCTCGCCCGCCTCCTGTTGGCTAAAATCCGTGGAACGCAAAAACTGTAGCGCCCTTTGGATAGCCTCCGGCAGGTTGCAGGGATTTTCATTGCTTATATGGCCAAATATCATCGTCTTTTATCCTCAAAGCGCCTGAATTTTTGCCCATACGCTGTCATCAATGGTGATGCCATTACGACGATTTTCAGCCAACAAATGGGTAAACTCATGGCCCGGCAGGCGTATCGCCACATCGGGATTGGAGCGTTCAGCGCTGGTGACATAATCCATAATGCGCTGCAGCTTGGCATCGCGTGTTGCACCTTCGATTAAGCGATCCACTTCAATAGCAATAAAGATCTGTGAAATACCATATTCATCTGAGTTGTCTTCAGTCACTTCCGCGACCGATGCACCATCAGACAACAGCGTCGCAATCATATCCAACACGATGGATAAGCCTGAACCTTTCCAGTATCCCATTGGTAAGATACGGCGATTTTTCTCGATAACGCCTGGCTCGCGAGTAAGATTGCCCTCGTCATCAAATCCACCGTCGACTGGTAGCTCACGACCCGCTAAACGATTAACCTCTAGCATTCCATAGGAGAACATCGACATCGACATATCAACCATGGTGATAGGATTTCCAGGGATCGCCACGATCAATGGATTGGTACCAATACGACACTCTTTTGCTCCCCAAGGCGGCATAACCGCAATCGAGTTCGTCCAACAAATACCGATATAACCTTTTTCGGCCGCCTGCCAACCATAGCTCCCGCCTCGCATCCAATGATTTGCATTGCGTACTGCAATTAAACCGATGCCATGATCCGACGCCAGCGACATCGCGCGATCCATCATCTTTTTCGCTGTTAAATTGCCAATTGAGCGTTGTGCGTCCCACTGTTCAATCGCGCCCAGCGCCAGAATTCGTTTCGCCTGCGCTTCGGGAATAATGTCCCCTGCATCCAGTTGCTGGATAAAACGAGGAAAGCGGTTCACGCCGTGTGAATACACCCCAGATTCTGTGGTCTGCGCAAACATAGTGGCGCATTCACTCGCCGTTTCAGCCTGAACGCCGCGTGCCAATAGCACCCGTTCAAACTCCTGTTTTAACTGTTCAAAACTCACTCGCATACCGCTCTCCTCGTCAAACACATGAACCATCTGATCGTTTTTGAATCTCAATATTTCACTATGTGAAATCCGATTCCAAAAAATAATACCGCTCAAATTTTAACAAGTCAAAGCGAGTGAGTTTTTTAAAATCATTAAAAATCAATGGATTAATTTTTATCATTCAGGAACGTGACGTGAAACACACTTCAAGCGTTTAAGAAGAGAAGGAGAAAAATGCAGAGTAATAGCAAAAAATGACGATAAATTGAGTTAACATCTCAGCCAAGTTATTTGACTGGAATGATTGAAGGCGAATGAAAACTAAAGAGAAAGAAACCGACATCGAACCAAGCAAAGAAAAACCGGCTGGTAGCCAAAGCCTTTTTCGTGGCCTTCAGCTCATTGAGATCTTGAGTAACTATCCAAACGGCTGCCCGCTGGCACATCTATCCGAACTGGCGCAGTTGAACAAAAGCACCGTGCACCGCCTGTTACAGGGGTTGCAGTCCTGTGGATATGTCACTCCCGCGCCCGCTGCTGGTAGCTACCGTTTAACCACCAAATTTATTGCCGTTGGGCAAAAAGCGTTGTCATCTCTCAACATTATTCATGTCGCAGCCCCTCATCTGGAAGCGCTGAACATCAAAACGGGAGAAACCATCAACTTTTCCAGCCGCGAAGACGATCACGCCATTTTGATCTATAAGCTGGAGCCCACCACCGGCATGCTGCGTACCCGAGCCTATATCGGCCAGCATATGCCGCTCTATTGCTCGGCAATGGGCAAGATTTATATGGCCTATGGTCATCACGACTACGTTGAATCTTATTGGAAAAGTCATCAGGACGAGATCCAGCCTTTAACGCGCAATACCATCACGCAGCAAGATAAGATGTATCAGGAGTTAGAGCAGATTCGCCAGCAGGGCATGGCGATGGATCGTGAAGAAAATGAACTAGGGGTATCCTGCATCGCGGTGCCAATCTTTGATATTCACCATCGCGTCAGCTATTCGGTGTCAATTTCGCTCTCAACCGCCAAACTAGGTCTGATTGGCGAACAAAATCTGCTAAAACCACTGAAAGAGACCGCTGCGGCCATATCTCGAGAATTAGGGTTAAGCACCTACGAGTAATCTTCAATGCATTCGAAGTTGCTGCTTATGCGGCAACACCTTCGATAGCAACTCGGGTCATCAGTTGTTCAAACATCTGCATCACATTTAGCAACTGCTGGCGCTGCTCGTGATGCAGTTTTTGATAACGGCGTTCTACCGGCACCTGACTGATCACCTCAGAAGCCGCGAAATGTTCGATCTCTAATCGCCAGCGTCCCTGTTCTGACCACAGATTTAGCTGGCGAAAATGCAACTGCTCTAGTGCAGTAAAAATCTGCGGATAACAGTTCAATACGGCCAGCAAGCGTTGGCTATCATCGTTTTTCGCTTTACAGCGAAACCGAATCCCTCCTTGCCCAAAAACGTTACCATTGCGCACTTTCATGCGAACGGGATGCTGTAAACCGGTCACGCCCTGAATATAAAAATGGCTACAAACCACAAAAGAACGAAACAGCGCGGTCGCCTTTTCATGTACCTCAACCGTCATCCCTTGCGGTAAAGAGATCGACAAACAACGCAGCGATAGGCGCTCGCACGGATAGGGGCGAAAATCGCGCGCAACCAGTTTTAGCATCTGTCCCGGCTGATATCCAACTGGCTCTCGCGGCATTGTTATCCAATGCCAGACACGACTCAAGAAAGGAACTGCGCTATTCACGACTCATTCTCCGAAACATTTCCCCCACCTCAACCTCACTCACATCAACGCTATGCGAAGTAATCGCGCCAACTGGCGGCGTAATATACACAATCCGCAACTGATTTATGAACACTCATTTTAAAATGACAAAAAGAGGCATAGGGGGAGGAAAAAGCCAGCTACTTGTTGAGGAAAATATTGTTTCTATGAAACTCGAGATAAACACGTTGCTCGTCATTAAATGCCCCAACATTTCGCTTACTCATATTGTCTAAACCTAGCTTACTCAGCTCATTTTCTGAAATATTCGGTGATACGAGAACATCGCCAGTATCTGTAAAAGTGATAAGCCCTTTATCAAAAAGCCAATCAACATGCGGAGCGAGCAATAATCCATTATTCCCATCTAGCCGCTCATTACCACTTTCACAACAGCGCCACGGCTTGATGTGGCTGGCAATCAGTAGGCTTGGCGTATTAATTTTGGTAATGCGACAATAAGGCTCGACGCCTTGTAAGTTGCGGCGAAAATCACCTTGGCCTCGTCTTGCTTTTACTAGCTGTTCTTTAATTGTGTCACTTAGCGCCTTATCTGCAATAACCTGCTTCTCTATTTCATCATCAAGTTTTTCGCGCAAAGGGATCGGCTCAACACGGGTTTTTTTAGTCTCTAAATATGTTGTTCCATCACCTGCGGCGCAAACCACCTCAAACGCTGGCTTACCTATTTCAGTTAAATAGATATGTTGATAACCATGAGCATTATCTAAACGGATAGGAGAAAAAATACCATCAACCTCTAAGCATGGTCGAAGTTGATCAAGAATTTGTAGTGGGCTAACTGGAGCATTAAACTTTTGCCAATCTACAGGCAGTAGCCAACCATCATTATCCCAAAGCTTGCCAGCCGCACCAAACTCAGGTTTTGACGCACTAATTGCAAAATCTGTCACCACGCCCACGTAGGCAATCATTTTATTCGCGTAGGAAACGACTTTATCACCAGGGGAAGCAATACAAAGATTGTCATAAAACCGGTTTTTAGCATTCCCTTTCTTGGTCTTAGGAGACCATAAAAAACCGCCATCCACTTCGTGCTTCACTGTCTGTTTATGGTTAACCCACCAATATCTCATCATCGCCCCTAAGATGTCTTAATGATTATTTACCTATCAATTAAGACAATCTAAAGAATAAGTTAAGAGCTAACAATGATATTAGATAACTAGCTAATAGCTATGTTCTTGCGAAGTTGATTCCAAAAACGAGAAATACTTCACGAGAAAAATTCCCCTCACAAACAAAACCCCAACATCAAGTTCATCAATGTTGGGGCTATGGACTAAATTTGGATAGGTGGAATCGTTTAGGCAGCCACACCTTGCACCGTCACACGATCCATCATTTTCTGGAACATCTGCATCACGTCAAGCATCAGGTGACGCTGCGCGTATGGCAGACGCTGATAGCCGCTGCATACCGGACGTGGCCCCACCAGCTCAGTGGCGGCAAAAAGTTCTATCTCTAGCTGCCACTTTCCTGCTTCAGAGCGCAAATTCAGGCGGCGGAAATTCAGACAATCCAGTGCATCGGTAATTTCAGGATAACAATCCAGCACGGCCATGAGGCGGCGGCTGTCATCGTTATGCGTTTTAGCACTGAAGCGAGTATCCCCTCGGCCAAGAATATCGGTATTTTTCGCTTGAATATGGATCTGTTGTTGCAGGCCAGTATCACCACGTAGATGAAAATGGCAGGTCACACTATAGCTTCTGAAGCTGGTAACCACCCGCTCTTCAACTTCAACCTCTAGCCCTTGCGGACAAGCCACATGCAGCACACGATCAGAGACACGTTTGCATTCAAATGGTTGCAGATTCTTCTCGACGAGATGCAACACTCTTCCCGGTTGATAACCAATTGGATCACGCTGGCCGCTCAACCAACGCCATAAATTATTCACTACCTGAACTTCACTGTTCATGTAATTATCTCCCGTGTATGCAAAAATGAATCAAAACCAAATCTTGGCTGCTTTTATTACGCTTCTTTCCCCTATTCATACTGAATCCATCGCGGCATTCGTTGCCTTATAAGGATCCCAATATGTTTGGATAAATAGCGATTGGCCTATTTCCTCTCTGAGATTTTCTATTTCGCCCAAATTTAGAGTGAGCGAAACCGCACAAATTTTTGCGTATATACCCAAAATAATTCGAGTTGCAAAGCAACAGCAATCGTCACATCCCTAGCAGCATAAAAACGATGTTACTCGGGTGAACAACCGCGGCTAACGCTTCTGCCACTTGATGTCTGTCGGGTATAGGTGCAAGTGATTTGCATTTCAGTCAGTCATTTCTAGCCCGTCATTCATAAATGCCAGCTTGGTGAGATAAATACAACAGAGATAATCATCTTTAATAGTGAGGTTATTCTCAGAAGTAATAGTAATAATTTAAGTGACTAAAATATTTAGGCACAAATAAGATGTTTTTATTCAATTGTTCTGTAGCCATTTCTAACCTAATTAATTCAAGTTGCAGGACAAAAAACGAGCCCCCTCTGAGTCACGTGGCAAAAGGATGACTAAAGTGAAAGCACATAGCCAATGCACGTGTCACTTTGCGTATGAGGGATATATGCTTGGGAAATGACAAATAGGTATACTGAAAAACTAGATAAACAGCACAACACACAAAGGGATACTCACTGATGGATACCGGCTGGTTAGAGGATTTTTTGGCGCTCGCAGAACTGCGTAATTTCTCACGAGCAGCCCAGCGGCGTAACATCACTCAGCCTGCTTTTGGCCGTCACATCCGTGCATTAGAAGAAAGCGTAGGCCAGAAACTGGTCGATCGCAGTTCAACGCCGGTAACGTTAACCCCTGCTGGCTATCAATTTCGCTTAATCGCTCACAGCATGGTAAACCAGCTACAAGAAGGCATTCAGAAAATGAATGGCCTTCCGTCTGAGATGATCAATCCTGTCCGTTTCTGTGCACCGCACTCGCTGTCATCGCCCTTCTTACTGGATTTAATCGAGCAAATCGATCACACCACGCCTTTTTCAGTCGATATTTTACGCGTAGATTTTGCCGTTGAATCCTTAATTGAAGGCGCTAGCGATTTTCTCTTGGCCTTCGACACCCACGCTCTACTCCAACCTCCGTTTACCAACTTGTTGTTAGGCAAAGGGGAGCTGTTGTTGGTTAGCGCCGCCGATAATCATGGGCAGCCACTATTTACCCCAGATGAAAATAACCACCAACCCATGCCCTACTTGCGCTATTCACCAGACTCCTACAGCGCGCGCATGGTGGAACGCTTGATGCCGCAGCAACCTTTTGCCTGTCAGCCCGTATTTGAATCTTCACTATGCGATCTGCACCGCCAAATGGCATTACGCGGCAAGGGGCTAGCGTGGCTACCGGACTGCCAGATTGAAGACGAACTCAAACAGGGAAAACTGATCGCCGTAGATCGCAAACGCTGGCATATTCCCTATCAAATCCGTCTCTACCGCAATCAGGCACAACTGCACCAGCGCGCCGAAGCCTTTTGGCAAAGCCTTTCACAGCGGATTGCTCTCGGCAAAACGTTTTGGGCACCTTTACACCACTAAACCTAGACGTAATACCACGCATCCTGAAATATGATGCCTAAATGTATCTGCCTGTGCCGGAATAGCATTTCCCCCTCAGTGGCGCTTTACTTATGATGGCGTTTTCTTTTTTGCCGATGAGCGCCTCTCATGACACCGTCTACGCAAACGATTACTTTGACTGAGTTCTTCACCACATTCCCTAAAGTGGATCTCCATTATCATTTGTTGGGCGGCGTGCGTTTAGCCACTATGCTGGATTTGGCGCAAAAATATGGCGTTCCTCTCACGGAAGCAGAAGCCAAAAGCTATTACCGCCGTTATCAACATGAAACCAGCGTCGTTAAAGGCGGCATCGCCGCACTTAACTTTTTATATCCTCTGCTACGCAGCGCCGAAGATTACTATCGAGTGACCTATGAAGTGGCCGAGGATGCCGCTGCAACCGGTATTCGCCATCTGGAGCTGTTCTGGAATCCCTCAGACACCGCACTGACCTACGCTGAAGTCACAGAAGCAATGAGCGCAGCCATGCAGAAAGCGGCTGAGCAATGGGACATTCGTGCGCTGTTTATCCCTTCCATTAACCGTGAAAAGTCGCCCGAAGAAGCCGTCGCCATGGTTGAGGCCGTGCTGCAATACCCTCATCCACTGGTCCCCGGAATAGGTATTGATTACAAAGAAAATGACGCGCCTATTGAGCACTTCTGGAAAGCCTATCGCAAAGCGAAACAAGGTGGACTGCGTTTGACGGGGCACTGTTCCGAGTTCGGCCTACACTGGCGTAACGTCGAAACCGGTTTGGATTTAATTCATCTGGAACGTATCGATCATGGTTACACCGTGCTGGATAATCCAGAGCTAACGGCTCGCTGCGTGCGCGAAAACGTGCCCTTTACCGTGGTGCCAAGCAATACCTACTACCTGAAAAAATGGCCTGATGCATCTCAATGGCGACAAAACCATCCGATTCGCCACATGGCGTTAGCGGGGATGAATATTATTCCCGCAACCGACGACTGGCATATGCATAACACCAACGGTGCCGAATGTTATCGCGTGATGGTGGAAGAGTTTGGCTTCGACCTCGACGGCGTTCGCCAGCTAATGCTAAACGGTATTGATGCCTGCTGGCAGCCAGAAAAGATTAAGCAGCAGTGGCGGCAAAGCTGGGCAGAAGAATTCGACACGCTGCGCAGCAAGCTAAACCAAGAACCGCACATCAATGCGGCACAACATATTTCCTATCATCGTCCACACACGGCATAGCATCGAGAAAATTCCATGTTGACCATAACTGCTGGCGTAATAATTCTGTTATTAACCATCGTGCTGCTGATTAAAAAGCAGGATACCCGCACCGTGCTGCTGTTTTCCGGCATGCTGATGTGCTTAATTTCTCTTGAACCCATGGCTGCAATGAATAGCTTTGCAGAAAAAATGGTCTCCGAAGGGTTAATTCAGGCCATCTTATCCGCCATCGGATTTGCAACCGTCATGAAGTTCACCGGTTGCGACCGCCACCTCGTTCGCCTGCTAAGCGCACCGTTAAAGCACGTCGGTCTTTTTCTTATTCCGGGCACCATTTTACTTACCACTTTCGTTCAGCTCGCGCTACCCAGCGCCGCCGGTGCAGCCGCCGCCGCGGGGATCACCATGATCCCTCTACAGCTGGCTGCGGGCATTCATCCAGTGATGGCCGCCGCATCCGTACTCGCAGGAACCTTCGGTGCCAGTCTGCTCAATCCTGGGAGCCCGCACATGGCGCTCGTGGCCAAGATCGTCGGCGGCGATGTGATGAATATCATCGGCGATCGCGTCATGACCGTTGTGTGGCTCGGATTGATTATCATGGTCGGTATGACCATCACCGCCATATTGCGCAAAGAGCACAAAGGATATCATTCACGCTTGGATGCTGAAGATCCGCAGGAAGGCCCAATCAACGTGCTGGCGGCGTTAATGCCTCTAGTACCTATCGCACTATTGATGCTGGGTGCGTTTGGCGGCGTAAGCTGGTTAAAAATGGGCGTTCCACAGGCTGTGATGTGGGGCGTATTAGCGACTCTAGCCGTGACGCGAACCCATCCTGGCAAAGTCGTTCCTGCCTTCTTTGACGGAATGGGTAAAGCCTACAGCGACGTGTTTGGCATTATTATCTGCGCCGGTGTTTTCGTTGCTGGACTCACTTCAGTTGGGCTCATCGACGCAGCCAAAAGTGCACTGATTGATTTCCCAGAAGCCGCTCGTTTTGGTGGCACTATCGGCCCATTCTTGATGGCCGTCGTGATCGGCTCCGGTGATGCAACAGCTTATGCGTTCAACGAAGCTATCACCCCGCACGCCGCTGAATTTGGCATGAACCCAACCAATCTTGGAACCGCTGCCGCATTTGCCAGCTATTTAGGGCGCACAGCTTCCCCGCTCTCCGCTGCGGCTATTGTGGTCGCTGGCATGGCTGGGGTGTCTCCTATTGAGCTCATTAAGCGCACTGCGCCGGTTATGTTGATTGGGTTAGTTTTACTCATTATTTTAATTTAATCGCACAGCGCTATTTTTAAATGGGCCGTATATTCACGGCCCATTTGCTTTATTGTTTAGTTGACGTTCAAGGTTAATAAATTAAAATCCACATAATATTAATTGAGTACCTATTTTTTCTTCTCAAACATAGGAAATAACATGGACAACGATAGACCGAGACGGCGTGTTCCTCTCAACTAATCGCATGATGTGATAATGTCCACCTCACATCCTGCATAGACAAAGGATGTGGTGTTATTTTTCTCTTAGAGTCTTCTCCGTAGAACATCACCGCAGCTTCATTGTTCAGGCTTACGCTTGCGTGCGTATCATGCCTCGTTGAATTAACACGCCTCAAAAAAACGTGTGGCCATTAATCAGATTTAATTCTGATGGGGCTCTACATCTTATTTTCTGCTTATTCGCAACGGCGATAGTGTTATTCATTCGCACCTGCTGCGAGTCGAGTTAAAACTCACTCCACCAGCAAAATAAAATTATTTCCGTTACTAACAAGCAGAGCTAAATTCTGAGGCTTTTAACATGAACTTCACTCTGCATTATGAAACATTCACTATTTTGCTGGTCGCTTTTTTATTAGGAGCCATTATTGGCTACGAGCGCCAGTATCGTCAGCGCACCGCGGGACTGCGTACCAATACGCTGGTTGCTACTAGCGCCGCCATTTTCGTGCATCTGGCAATGAGCATTGATGGCGCCGGTGGGGCCGTCCGCGTGATTTCCTACGTCGTCTCCGGCGTTGGTTTTCTGGGTGCCGGTACGATTATGAAAGAGGGGTTAAACATCCGCGGTCTTAATACCGCAGCAACCTTGTGGGGATCTGCCGCCGTCGGAGCCTGTGCAGGAGCGGGAATGATTGCCGATGCCTGCATGGCAACATTTTTTGTTGTGGCATCCAATACCCTGCTGCGCCCTATGGTCAATATGATCAACCGCCAGCCGCTTACCGATGAACACGGTGATGCAACCTATGAAATCTGCGTTATCGCCTTAGAAAACGATCAACGAGAAGCCCTCTCTCTGGTCAAGAAAACGCTAAAAGCCGAGAACTGCTTTATGTCACATTTGGACGTCGAGCCCTTCGGTGACGACGATGTCGAAATCACCGTTTCGCTGATCCCAGCCTCTGTTTCTGCCGACGATCTGGATAATCTGGTCAATGTGTTGCTGGATGAGCGTTTAATTAAACAGGCCTATTACAGCCGAATTGGCGGTAGCTCTAGCTAGATTATTTAATCAGATAACGCGCCACTGCAACTCGTCATCAAGTGGTATAGGATGAGATAGCTGTTACCCTATACCCTACTGATGATTTAAGAGGACGATTATGGATAGTAGTTTCAATTCTACGTCGCTTCAGCGCATCACGTCCCGCATCAAAGACGTGGGTGGAATCCCCGTATCACGAGCCATTCCAGTGAAAGAACGCCGCTTGATTGGCGCATGGTGCTTTCTCGATCACGCGGGTCCATCGGTGCTAAAAAATAGCACCGGCGGCTTTCGAGTCGCGCCACATCCTCACACCTGTTTGCAGACGTTCACTTGGATGCTGGAAGGTGAAGTACTGCATCGCGATAGCCTTGGCTACGAGCAAATCATTCGCCCCGGACAGGTCAATCTCATGACCGCAGGTCACGGCATCGCCCATACAGAAGAGTCAGTGCCAGGGTTCACTCGCCTGCACGCGGCTCAGCTATGGATTGCGTTACCCGAAGCGGTAAAAGATATGCCGCCGCGTTTTGACCATTATCCAACGTTACCCGTTTGGGACGCCGACGGTATCCGCCACACGCTGCTGGCCGGCGATTATGCGAGCTTTCATGCCCCTACGCTCTGTTTCTCTGAGCTGCTGGGCGTCGATCTTTATACTCCTGATGGTTCAAATACCCAGCTAAAACTCCAGCCTGATTTTGAGTACGGTCTGTTTGTATTGGAGGGCGAAATCAATATTGAAGGGGAACGTTTTGGTGAAAATGAACTGGCCTATATAGGCACGCAACATACGCGGCTAAATGTCACTCTTGCGCCTAAAACTCGCTTGCTATTCCTCGGAGGTGAACCATTGGGTGAGCAGGTATTAATGTGGTGGAATTTTGTTGGCCGTAGCAAAGAAGAATTACGTCAGTCAATTGCCGAATGGAATCAGGACACCGGACGTTTTGGCACCGTACAAGGCTTTGACGGCGAACGTACATTGTCACCTGAAATGCCGTAATGACCTCCCCTTTTAGGGGAGGTCGTCAACTTAGGTGCTGACCCTAAACGCCGCCATCGACATCATGAGCTGCTGCGACTGAGTCTCCAAAGAACGCGTGGCCGCAGCGGCCTCTTCTACCAATGCCGCATTTTGCTGAGCAACTTCATCCATCTGGGTGACAGCCAGATTTACCTGTTCGATCCCTCGGCTCTGTTCCTTAGAGGCACCAGAAATCTCTTTCATCAATCCGGTCACACGCATCACTTCACCAGAGATCTCATCCATGGTTTCACCAGCCTGATATGCCATTTTTGCACCTTCGCTGACGCGCGTTTGCGAGGTGGAAATGAGTGAGCGGATCTCTTTGGCCGCCTGACCACTGCGCTGTGCCAGATTGCGAACTTCACTGGCGACCACCGCAAAACCACGCCCCTGTTCGCCTGCGCGGGCAGCCTCAACCGCAGCATTCAACGCAAGAATATTCGTCTGAAAGGCAATGCCGTCGATGACTTCAAGAATATCGGCAATACGCCCCGAGCTCTCGGCGATCTCATCCATTTTTTCCATTACGTAACATACGGCTTCACTACCACGGTCTGCGGTGTCGGATACTTTACGTGCCAGCTGATGCGCCTGTTCTGCGTTATCCGCATTGAGCTTCACCGTTGCGGTAAGCTGTTCCATGCTAGCCGCGGTTTGTTCTAGCGATGCCGCTGACTCTTCCGTACGCTGCGACAAATTAAGATTACCCGCAGCCAATTCACGGCTACCTATATCAATTTGCTCGCTGGTCTCACGCACTTCACTCACAGACTTACGCAGCGACTGCTGCATGGTTTCAATCGCCTGTGTTAAACGGTTGAGCTCTTTGCTACTGGCTGGAAGCAAAGGCTGAGTTAAATCACCCGCCGCCACGACTTCTAGATGACCTATCGTCGCGTCCAAGGGTTTGAGCAGCATAAGGCGCAACACTAACCACGACGTCACCACCATCACCAGCGTGAGCAGTGCAACAACCAGAATCAGCAACCGCATCCGGCTTTCGCTAGTTTCTGAATCCTGCAGCCTTTGTTCCACTGCGCCCTGCGCATAAGTATTAAATTCGTTGATTGCGTGACTAAAACCGATACTCAGCGGCGTAAGCTTATTTTCCAATACTTCGTAATACTCATCGGTATATTGCTTATTCAGTGCCGCTAACATAGGTTCTATACCTTGCTTGATGTAGGACTGATAGGTGCTCAACACCCGTTGATCCAAATCGGTATTACGCTCAGTCTGCCTGCTGATCTCGGCGAAGCGCTGCATCTGCTGCTGCGAATCTTTTATATTCTGTACGATCTTACGGCTTAACGCCGCGCCTTCATCCAGCAATCCAATCTCTATCTTGCGCACGGCTAAGGACGCATTCGCACGAGCAATCAGCGTTTGTGTATTACTGCCATTCAAACTATTGAGCTCGGTGCCTTGTATCTGATTAAGCTCCACCAGCGCCGCACGATCTCTGTGGATCGTTATCAGTCCCAATGCGCTAACCACCAATAAAAGTAACGTAATCAACAACAACAAAACCAATAAACCCGTTCGCAACGAAATGTTCTTCAACACAGGGAGGATTCCTTGTCGGTAAGTCGTTCAATGATAAGAGTAGGGGTGGACGAATTATCGGCAATCAGTGGCAATACTTTAGGCAAGTGCGTGCCCTGCATGCGGTGAAGGAATGCGACGCTTTGATCGTGAAAGTTAAAATGGATTTATTGTTCTCGCTGTCATATCCCACCAAGCAAATGTCAGGCACAGCAAAAAGAGATGACTATCCTTGTTATAGACTCATGAGGTCATGACTGGGTTGTCGCTCAGCGATCAGACCCATCTCTCACCAAACTCCTTTTGACCGACGGGAGGGCTTATGCCCGATAATAAAGTAGCCATACTGGACAGCGTTTCGCGTTTCCTTGACCGTCAGCACGGACTCTATATCAATGGAAAGTGGCAAGAATCTACCGCCGATGAACGTTTAGCCATTTATAACCCTGCGGACGGAGCACAAATATCGTCCTCCGCCGATGCCAACGCTGAAGACGTCTCCCGCGCGGTCACCTCCGCTCATCAGGCCTTTCATTCTGGCGTTTGGGCTCAACGTTTACCCGCAGAGCGTGAACGTATTTTGCTGCGTTACGCCGATTTAGTCGAACAGCATGCCGAAGAGCTCGCCCAGCTCGAAACGCTGGAGCAAGGTAAATCCATCAATATTTCCCGCGCTTTTGAGGTCGGTTGTACTCTGAACTGGATGCGCTATACCGCAGGGCTAACAACTAAAATTACCGGTCAAACGATGGATGTCTCTATCCCTATGCCTGCCGGAGCGAAATACATGGCCTACACTCGCAAAGAGCCTATTGGCGTCGTTGCTGGTATTGTGCCGTGGAATTTTCCACTGATGATAGGTATCTGGAAAGTGATGCCTGCGCTGGCTGCAGGCTGCTCTATCGTGATTAAACCCTCTGAGACCACCCCGCTCACGCTGCTACGCATGGCTGAGCTAGCCAGCGAAGCCGGTATTCCTGATGGCGTATTTAATATCGTCACCGGCAAAGGTTCTGTATGCGGTAAAGCGTTGACGGAACACCCATTAGTCGCGAAGGTCAGTTTTACCGGCTCTACACCGGTTGGCAAAGGTATTGCCCGCGCCGCAGCCGATCGACTAACCCGCGTCACTCTAGAATTAGGCGGAAAAAACCCGGCTATCGTGCTGAAAGACGCGGATCAACAGCAGGTGATTGAGGGACTGATGGCGGGGAGCTTCCTCAATCAAGGACAGGTTTGCGCCGCCAGTTCTCGAATCTACATTGAAGAACCCATTTTCGACTCACTGGTTGCGGGTTTTGAACAAGCGGTAAAATCACTCTCCGTTGGCCCAGGAATGGATGCATTAACGCAGATCAATCCGCTAGTTTCACGTCAACATCGCGATAAGGTCGCCTCTTACCTGCAAGATGCCAAAGCCAAAAACGCCGAGCTAATCAGTGGCGCGGCTGGGCCAGACACACAAGGATTCTATATTCCACCGACGCTGGTGATTAATCCAGATGCTGCGCTAAATCTGGCGCGTGAAGAGGTTTTCGGCCCAGTAGTTAATCTTATTCGTGTCAAAAACGCCGAAGAGGCTCTGCATCAGGCCAACGACACCGACTACGGACTCACTGCCAGCCTATGGACCACCAGCCTGCAAACGGCCATGGCTTATACCCCGCGAATTCAGGCCGGTACTGTGTGGGTCAACAGCCATACTCTGATCGACGCAAACATGCCTTTTGGCGGCGTAAAACAGTCAGGAACCGGACGTGATTTTGGCACTGATTGGCTAGATGCCTATACCGAAACCAAAACGGTATGTGTTAGATATTGAGTTCTGCTGATACGTTTATCTTCGAAAGACAAAAAGGGGTTGCTAGATGCAACCCCTTAATTTTTGCGTTACTGACTTATTCCTTTTTTCCGCTCAAATCCAGCGTCGGAGTTTCGCTAAAGAAGTTCCACGGTTTCAGCAGAGCATGTACCCATTCGGTTGGCATAATGGGCCACTCTTCCGCACGGGCAACGTGCGTGGTACCCGTTGTGAGCCACACGACGTTATCGGTGTTTTCAATTGACTGATTATCAGAGGAATATTGCCCTAGCCCCGTGTCGTGAATAGAACGGTTCGGATACTTACCTTCCGGATAACGTTCATCCGCGTTGTAGCGCGTCACCCAAAGCTGTTTATCCATAAAGCTCAAACGATGGTAAATCCACTCATCTTTACCGAAGTTAGCGCCTTTAGCGATGGGATGAGTTCCTCCCGCATAAGGGATCAACTGGTAAGAAACAGGGTTTCCCATTTTGTTGGTTATGTTGGTATTGCTTAACAAACGGATGGTTGAAGGATCAAATTTCTGCGCCGCGTCTTTTTCGCTTTTCACATCGACCTGATCCACCTGCATGGTACTGGTACGCGGGCCGCTGCGATCGTTCGGTTTCACATCTGGATTGAGCTCAACCAAGCTGTTGTTCTCGCCATCAATGTCCATATCCAAGCGGAAGTTATAGATATGCTGATGCGTTGTGCCCACGATATTATGATCGATAAGCGTGCCATATTTGGTGTCATCTTTAGCGGTTGGATCCTGCATAGTGCGCGCTTTTACGCCCTTCACCGCTTCGATCCCCGTTGCCCCAGCATCAATGCCAATAGTGCCGTTCTGGTGGAATACCCAGTCAAAAATATAGTCGTAGTTACCCACCGTACTAATCCAACGTACCACCAGTTCACGGCGCTCAGCGCTGACGTTGGGTTGCCCCATCTCCTGATGCTTGTATTCTGGCCCCGCATAGCGTTCGAATATTGCCATTGCCCGCGGAATGGTCATCGGTTTACCGGTGTAATCAGCGATAGTTTGATCGATTAACACCGCGTTTGATGGCGCATCTTTGCCACGCGCAATCGGTGAGGTCAGAGTTCCCATACCATAATCGCCAGAGTCCAAATAGGCTTTGAAATACCAGCCAATATCCGGATCGCCATAAGGGACGATCATGCCTCCTAACGATCCCTCATACATGATCTTCCGTTTTTTACCCTGATCGTTGTAAGTCACGGTCGAAATGATCGGCCCAACGCGTGAATTCAAGCCAACGTGGAAATCCCAATTCTGCCAATGAATCGTGTTGCCGGTAATGGTGTAGTTTTTCCCTTCTGGCTCAACGATTTCTAGCGGCTTGATCTCTGGTGCTTTGCGATCGCGTCCATCAAACGGACGCGGCGCCATCGGCACGGGGATCACTGGCCCCTCTTCAATCTTAATGATCTTCTTCTGCTCAAGATCGACCACCGCGACCAGATTTTCAATCGGGTGAGCCCAGTAATTGCCATCGCCAACATCTAAATAGCTAACGACTTTCAACAAGCGCTGATCCTGCGTTAGGCCATCTTTGCCATCAAAATACCCCACGGTTAACGGCGTAGTGATCACCTTACTCGGGTCGTTAATCCCACGTTTTTTCAGCACTGCGGCAAAATCGGTGCTAGCGTTAATCACTGACTGAACGGTGGAGAAATCATCCAGCAGTACCATACCCTGCGCATCTTTTATGGGCGTCCACGACACCACTTTTTTATCTTTCAGATCGATAACGCTCTCCACCACGTGCTTACCATCCAACACGGTCACGTTCGCCTGACGCGGTTGCTCCACGGTTTTACCCGCTAACACAAACTGCCAAACTTCGTCTTTGGGTGGCTCGCGCAGTGAAATCTCAGTAAATCGGAAATTATCTCGATAGTTATCGGATGCTTTAATCACATCGACTGCAGTTTTAATTTCATTAGCGCTGAGAGGATTCAGTGGATGGGCGCGTTTTTCAATCGCGAAGGTTTGATCTAAACCAGACTGAAAAACCTCATTAATAAAGTCTTCCGACATATATGCCACTTTGTTGCGGAACACTATCGGCACCGCCAGTTTCAATGGTTTGCCGTTAACAATAGCTTCGTTGGTGTCTGGCTTGACCTTGATATAAGCACCGTCTTTGGAGAGGATAAACATACGTGCGTAGTCATCCCAATGTACGTCAGCACCAAATTCCTCTAATGTTTTTTCCATCGGAACCATATGGGCTGCGGCACCGTGAGCCTGTGCGGTCGTTTGCCAGCCAGCAGAGGTCAACACCCCTAATGCCAGCGCAATCGCAACCGGCAGTCGTTTCTTAGTCATCGTTTTTTTATGCAGTGCTGTTTTTGAAAACACGGTTTTGCGAAACATTATTTATTACCTCACCACTAGAAATTGGCATTCATGTCAGTGAATCAGTGCGCGGGATAATCTCGACCTGGTATAGCTGCATGCTTACGAAAGTCAGTTCCTCAATATCCCCGTCATACTTCTCGCTGTATTTCGTTGGCTGTACTCACACAGCTAATTCACCGATGTGTTGCCTCTGTACAACTCGAATTATCTTGGGGACAGGTTTTTGTTAGGGGCTTTAATATGTCTTATTGTTGGTCTGCCGCCACGCTCTGCTACGGTTTAATGAGTCAGTATCGGCTGACCCAGCTCAAACATAGCAATTCGTTGGAGGGATTAATTTGTTGTGTATGCCATCAGCTTTGCCACTGATGACAAACTCACAGAGATGAGACTAACGATACTGTTTGCGGTATTCGCCTGGCGTGACACCAAAGCGCATTTTGAAAGCGGTGGAGAAATGGCTGTGATCGGCAAAACCCCACGAATAGCCAATGTCCGACAATTTTTGTCTCACGGGCGCACTGCGTAACGCGTTAGCACACAGGTCTAGACGGCGATTTTTAATATACTGCGCCACCACCAGTCCTTTACGCGCAAACATGCGGTAGAGGCTACGCACCGAAACTCCCACCTCACTGGCAATCCACTCTGGGCGTAACGATTCGGACTGAATATGTTTATCAATAAAAGAGAGCGTGCGATGGAAAACTTTATCCTGCGGCGCATCATCATCACGGGCGATCAGCGCTGGACGCAATAGCGTAGCCACGGCATCTAAAACCGCTTCGCTCTCCTGCTGATCTAGCGTGCTATTACGCATACTTTCTTGCACCAACTGCTGGCTAAGCCGCACCATCGGCGCACCAGCCGCCAAGCGTTGTGCACAGCGGAGATCGGCAAACTGCAAATTACGTTCTAGGTAGCCGCGTGGCAGCAGTAGTGATATCTGGCTAGAGGTCTCACTGAAGGTAAAAGTGCTAGGTTTTGCAGCATCGATGAGCGTGATGTCTCCGGCGGAAAGTAGCGCTCGTTGCCCTTCCTGCTCCATTTCAGAATGGCCGCTGAGCTGAAATACCGTGTAAAAATAGGAGCCATCGCTCTGAGCGATTTCCTGCGGCGTGCGATACAGCTTGGTTTGCGCAATATCCACGACGCTCAGACGTAATGCTCCTGAGCGAAACTCTTGCACCGAGCCACTAAACCCTTCCCCCAACGTTTTTGCCGCAAAGCGTCCACAGGCCTGATTAATTTGGGCAAGCCAGACTTCGAAATCAGCGTCTTTAAGCTGGGAGGATGTGGTCATCGTCTTCTACCTCACACGAATAACGTGTTGCAATGCAGCGGAGGAAAGCACGTCCAGTAGCAGACGCCCGCCAACGATAACAAGTGATTAACACTTGAGCAACAAGAGACGTAGTAAGATGCGAAGCACCCCGCAATTATTAACGTGCTTTAGCCATGCACTTCTGCCAGCGGCCATCGACACGTTTAGCAAACCACGCCGTTGTCAGTTGGCGTGTTATTTTTGGGCTTTCAAGCGTAATCCCAGGCAATATTTCACGTGGCAGCTTTTTACCACCTGATTTTTCGGCTAACGCATACACCTGTTTATACAGCGACGTTTTTTCAAAATCGATGCTATCGCCTTTTTCTAGCGCTCGGCGAATAGTGGAATCACTCATATCAAGACGCTTGCCTAGCGAGCGCACAGCCAGTTCGGTAGAACCCGGTTTATCGGTGCCATAGTTAATTAAATCACCGTCCAACGCCAGTTTGATCCCTGTCAGTCGGCTAACAGCACGTTGAAACGCGGCATTACGGCTGGCATACCAGCCGGCATTAAAATCAGCAAAACGGTAAATTGGCTGAGGATAATTCGCCGGATAGCCAAGCAGATGCATCGTGCCAAAATACACACCACCGCGACGGCTAAAAACTTCACGGCGAATGGTTCCATCAACCTTGTATGGATAGCCTTTGGCGTGTGCTTCAGCAAACGCAATGCTGACCTGCATTGGCCCGCCAGTGCGTACTGGATTCAGGTTACCGAATAATTTTTGCCCCATCGGCACCATATTGATGAAATCATCAAAGATCGCACTCAACTCTTTTTCGCTACGCGCTTTATCCAAGCGTTCACTGTAGCTTTTGCCGTTAGGTGATTTAATCAGCAACGCGGTATGAACTAAAAAGTTGGGTATATGCATCTGATCTGCACGGCGATCGATCTCTTTCCACGCAATTTTACCTAACCCCGGTACCTGTGGATCGGCCTGAAACGTAGATTCTTGTTCAGTAACCGCAATCACCGCGCACAAGTTCTCAGGCGTTGGCGGAATATCCTGCGCGGTAAACGCGGCGGCAATATCCGTCGCCCACCCCTGACGATCGCGTACGTTGCTTGGGATCAAATCCACTAGCTGGGCTTTCACCTGCGCCGGACGCGGCGTTGGCGTCTGAGTCGTTTTTGTTGAACACCCAGCCAATACTAACAAAGTCAGTAAACCCAGCGGCCGTAATCCTAAAGCACGAAAATTTGCCATTTTTATCGAATAATCAGAGTGATTGAGATAAGGAACGGTAACGCAGATAGAAAGACGGGTCTAGGTTTTGCTGGTGCAGGCGCTTAATCTCAGTCGTCGTAAATTCGGTGGTTATAAATATAGAAACAAGCAGCAATCATTGATACCGTAAAAAATCTGCGAGCGATAGGTACTCACCGAGTCATTGTGGCGGTAATCCATTTGATTACCGCCACAATAATAAACACCAACAAATTATTTCTCACACGACGTTACGCATGAATCCACATTCTTCTTACACCTTGGACACCAAGTCTGGCACTGATTCAACATGCTATACAGCTGCCCGCGGATACACTGTCGACACCCCGGACAAGTGACATAACGTGAACCGAGCAGGCTTTGCATCCCCGCTTTGCGCGTCATTCCACCCTCTTTATTTTGGCTGTCCGGCTTTAATGTCATTAACCTAGCGTCCTTTCCATACAGGATCACGTTTTTCAGCAAACGCCTGCGGCCCTTCTAAAGCATCTTCAGAGTGCAGCACCGATGGATAATGTTTTAATTTGCCGCTGCGTGCGTGACGATAACCCTCTTCCACAGACAGCTCACTGGTTTCACGATAGATTTCTTTAATCGCGGCGACGGCCAGTGGCGCATTAGCCGCGATCTGCTCCGCTAATTCGCGAGCTTTTTCCATCAATTGCTCACTTTCAACCACCGCATTAACGACGCCCCAGCGCAGTGCTTCATCAGCATCCATGCTGCGTCCTGTCATCATCATTTCCATCGCTATCGCCGGCGGCAACAGCTTAGGCAAACGCAGCATTCCACCACTATCAGGAACAATGCCCAGTTTAGCCTCTGGCACTGAGAAGCTGGCGTGCTGCGCGCAAACAATCATGTCTGCCGCTAACGCCAGCTCAAATCCGCCACCAAAGGCATAGCCATTGACGGCGGCAATCACTGGCTTATCCAAGTTAAACAGTTCGGTAAGGCCAGCAAACCCGCCCGGACCAAAATCAGCGTCTGGTGCCTCGCCTTCTGCCGCCGCGTTAAGATCCCATCCCGCAGAGAAAAAGCGTTCGCCCGCGCCGGTAATAATCGCGACACGCAGCTCTGGATCATCACGAAAAGCAATGAAAGCCTCACCCATCGCAAAACTGGTTTTTGCATCAATGGCATTGGCTTTCGGTCTGTCTAACGTAATTTCTAAAATATAGCCATTACGCTTGATATGTAATGATTCACTCATACTAATACCTCTTATTAAGAAGAAACTTCAACCAGACTTTTTTTAATCACTTTTCCCGAGCAGCTTCTTGGTAAACTTTCCCTTATTTCAAAAAAAGAAGGGACTTTAAATTTCGCCATATTGTTTCCACAAAAAGTAAAGAACTCTTTCTCTGTCATAAATTCGCCATCATTCAAGACCACCACCGCTTTTATCGCTTCATCACGAATAGAGTCTTTTAAACCGATAACCGCAACGTCCATAATTTTTGGATGAGTAGAAATAATATTTTCCAATTCAACGCAGGAAATATTTTCTCCACTGCGTTTAATCATGTTGCAGCTGCGCTCGACAAAATAAAAGAAGCCTTCTTCGTCAACATAGCCATAATCACCGGTGCGTAACCATCCTTCTGCGGTAAGCGCTTTGGTACTTTCCTGCGGTAGTTTGTAATACTCTTTAAATAGCGTTTTGCCCGGAATACCTTTGACCCACATTTCACCGACTTTCCCCGTCGGCATTTCCAGCCCCTGCGCGTCCCTAATTTGAGCTTCATATCCCATGCCAACTCGACCAATAGAAGGCCAGCGTCGTTTATCACCAGGACGATCGCCAATGACGCCGACGATCGTTTCTGTCATGCCGTAAGACGAGAGTAATCGCACACCAAATCGCTGAATAAACGCCTCTTTTTCCTGTTCAGAGAGATTAAGGTAGAACAGCACTTCGCGCAGATTATGTTGTCGCTCCCACGGCATTATTGGCTGCATCATCAGGGTTTTCATCATCAACGGAATGCATTCGGTGACGGTAGCTCGGTATTGACATACCTGCCCCCAAAAAGCACGCGCACTGTATTTCTCTAACAGAACAAAAGTCGCCCCCACCGTAAACGTCGGCATCGCGGCAGTACACTGGCAATCAATATGAAAAGCAGGCATTGGCGTTAAATAAATATCATCGCTTCTTAATGCGCACTGCCACGCCGTGTAATAGCCAGCAAACAGCAAATTATGGTGGGTGATCACGACGCCTTTCGGGCTGGAGGTGGTGCCTGAAGTAAAGAGAATCTCCGCCGTATCCTCACTATTAATCTCAACCGAGGAGAGCAAGGTATTCGGCTGGCATTTTTTCATCTGCTGAAAATAGAGAACGTCGCTAGCCAATAACGCTTCAGCGCTGTTATCTATCAACATAATTTGGCGTAGAGAAGATGAACCCTGCTGCTTTAAATCAGCGTAAATAGAATAAAACTCAGCGGAAGTCACTACGAGCGTGGCTTCACACTGATTAATAATATAGGCGCTTTCATCACGTAGTAAGTTGGCATTGATAGGCACCACGATGGCACCTATTTTCGCTAAGCCGAACCAACAAAAAATAAATTCAGCACAGTTATTAAGATGCAAAGCGACTTTATTGCCTTTGGTTATACCTAGAGAATAAAATAGATTAGCCGTACGGTTAATTTCATTATTCAGTTCGGTATAACTGTACTGGGATGCTTCTCTTTGTTGATGCTCAGTAGCAAGCCGTTCAACAATTAGAGCCGTTTTATTACCGTATAACTCCGCTAAATCATCCCAGGCCTGCCGCAAATTTCGTTTGCCTATCATGTCCATCACATATCTACCCAAATAATTGCAGTGGCTAGTCGGCTTTAGCCAACCCTTTAGCCACCAGTGCTTCAATGTCGGCTTCAGAGTAGCCAATACTTGCAAGAATGGTCGCTGTATCCATACCGTGGGTTGGCATGCCGCGCCAAATTTGCCCCGGATTATTTTTAAATTTCGGCATGACATTCGGCCCTTTATAGGTGCGGCCGTCGATGGTATCCCACGTCGTGATGGATTCACGGGCAATATATTGCGGGTTACTCTCTAATTCTGGAATAGTGAGTACTTTGGCAGAAGCAATGTTGAGTTCAGCAAAGCGAGCCAGCGCTTCTTCGTATGGTTTACCAGCCAGATATTCATCCAATTTATCTTCGACTAACTCACCAAACGGACATTCAACACGGTGAATTAACTGGGTGCCTTCTGGGATCTCTGGCGTATCCAGCAGATTGGCAATCCCCATATCTTTAAACATTTCTTGAATTTGGTTCACGCCAACCAGTTCCATGACGATATAACCATCTTGGCATTTATACAGACCACAGCCCGCGTAGTAAGGATCTTTGCCTTTCGTCATGCGAGGGCAAACTTCACCACCGTTGAAGTAGTCCATCATGAAGTACTGCCCCATACGTAACATCACTTCATACATCGCCACGTCAATACTTTCACCAATGCCTGTCTTTTGCATTTTGTACAACGCAGCTAATGCAGAAGTGGTTACCGTTAGGCCAGAGAAATAATCTGCGGTATACGGAAATGCGGGCATAGGCTGATCTTTATCGCCGTTTTGGATCAGGTATCCGCTGAATGCTTGAGCAATCGTGTTATAGGCCGCTAAATTGGTATATTCCGGCGTACCGTACTGACCAAAACCGGAGAGATGCGCGATGATAAGCTTAGGATTATGTTCCCAAAGAATGTCATCCGTGATGCCACGCCGAGCGAAAGCAGGACCTTTGCTGGCTTCAATGAAAATATCAGTGGTTTCCATCAATTTCAGAAACGCTTCACGCCCTTCGTCTTTGAAAATATTCAGCGATAATGCGTGCAAATTACGGCGAGAAAGCTGCGGGTAATTCGGTTGAACACGGATCGTATCGCCGTAGGCGACGTTTTCAATCCAGAGAACTTCAGCGCCCCATTCCGCAAACATCTGCCCAGCAAAAGGCCCCGCAATTTCAATTCCGGAAAAGACCACGCGTAAACCAGACAACGGACCAAACGTAGGCATTGACATAAAATACTCCTTCACCATGAGAGAGGGTGTAGCCACGACGACACCGCCTTTTAACCTGAGATATCTGGGCATAGCGCACCGCGAAGCGGTACGCTCTCCCTAATATCAGACTGACTCTGCCGACTATTACCGATACTGCTTCAGCACCGCACGGCCCAGCGTTAGGATCTGCATTTCATCCGACCCTCCAGAAACACGATCCACACGAAGATCGCGCCAGAACCGTGTAATGCGATGATCGCCCGCGATCCCTACCCCACCGAGCACTTGCATCGCAGAATCCACCACTTCAAACGCAGCATTGGCGCAGAAGTATTTGCACATCGCCGCATCGCCGGAGGTCATCAAACCGTTATCACTTTTCCACGCTGCTTCAAACAGCATGTTTTTCATCGAGTTAAGTTTGATTGCCATATGAGCAAACTTTTCCTGAATCAGTTGGAAACGCCCGATAGCCTCACCAAACTGAACACGCTGGTTGGCATAGCGCGCTGCATCTTCAAAAGCACAGAACGCGGTGCCGTAGTTGGTCAGAGCAACAATGAAACGCTCATGATCAAACTCTTCTTTCACACGATTAAAGCCGTTGCCTTCACGGCCAAACATGTCTTTCTCTTCCAACTCGACATTGTCAAACAGGATCTCGCAGCAGCTGTCCATGCGCAGACCCAGCTTTTCCAACTTATTCACCTTCACGCCCGGCTTGCTCATATCCACAAACCATTCGGAAAAAACAGGCTTATCTGGTGACGCCGCATCGCGTGCCATCACTACGATATAAGGCGTGTAGGCACTGCTGGTGATAAAACACTTACTACCGTTGAGATACACTTTGCCGTTTTTACGGGTGTAGGAAGTTTGCATGCTGCCCACGTCAGAACCGGCTCCTGGCTCAGTGATCGCCGAGTTCCACATCTGCTTGCCGGTGCCACGGAAAGCCATAATCTTATCGATTTGCTCCTGTGTGCCTTCACGCAGCACCGTATTAAAACCACCCGGCAGTTGATATAACACATAGGTTGGTGCACCTAAGCGACCCAGCTCTGCCCATACCGCAGCCAATGTGACAAAGCCCGCATCCAAACCGCCATGCTCTTCAGGCAGCAGCAGACTATCGATCCCCATATCTGCCAATTCCTTCACGAAGCGCTCTGGATATTGGCTGTTACGATCGCACTCGGCAAAATAAGCCTCCCAGTTTTCTTGCGCCATCAGGTCGCGAATACCGGAAACGAATAACTCTTGTTCATCAGATAATGCAAAATTCATAAAGCAGGCCTCTTGGCGGTTAAGATTAAAAACGCTTCAATGTAATCGTGGTTAGTATTTCCAATGTGTAGCCTTGGCATCTTTCAAGAAAGATATAGTTATCAATATGTTGACAAAGAAAAGAGGACATCCACCGGCGATGATCGCGGTCTGAATCGGCTTAAGACCACCAAGCGCCAGTAAAATGATCCCGATGATCCCCACCAACACAGACCAACCCACACGTACCCAAATCGGCGGTTCGTCATAGCCGTTAGCCCCGCGGCAGGTAGACATCGCTAAGGTGTAAGAACAAGCATTGATGAGAGTGACGGTCGCAAGGAAGCACAGAATGAAAAACGCCCACATCGTCAGAGTGCTAAACGGTAACAGGGCCCAAGAATCGATAATGGCGCGCGCGACACCATGTTGTTCAATAATCTGAGGAATATTGATTTTGCCATTGTTGATCAGTGAGAGCGTGTTACTGCCCAGAATGGTCCACAGCAGCCAAGTCGAAGCGGTTAGGCCACCGACCATCCCCAAGCAAAGCTGACGAACGGTGCGTCCTTTGGAAATACGTGCCAGGAAAATACACATCTGGATGCCATAGACAATCCACCACGCCCAGTAGAACACGGTCCATGCCTGAGGGAATCCGCTCTTACCCACGGCATCGGTGTAGAACAACATACGGGTGAAGTTGTTCAGTAGCACGCCTACGGAATCGGTAAAATAGTTGATGGTGAAGCTGCTGGCGCCAATGATGAATACCCAAGCCAGTAAAATTAGGCTCAGATAGTTACGAACGTCGCTGGCAACCTTAACCCCACGCTGTAGGCCGAAAGCTACGCATACCGCGTTAAAAATGACCCAGCAGGAAATAATTAGCGCGTCCAGTTGCAAGGTGTGCGGAACGCCAAACAGATATTGAATACACTCGGTCACCAACGGCGTCGCTAAACCAAGGCTGGTGCCCATGGCCAAAATCAGCGCCACCAGATAGAGGTTATCGATAACCGTACCGATAATACCGTTGCAGCGTTTCTCACCAAACAGCGGAACGAGCGTACCGCTCGGGCGAACTACGTCGATTTTTTTTACAAACAGGAAATAACCAAAAGCGACGGCCAAGAAGCTGTAGGTTGCCCAAGGTAGAGGACCCCAGTGGAATAAGCTGTAGGCCAATCCTAAATCTTTTGCCGGGTTAGAGAACGGTGTCAGCCCAAACGGAGGTGAGGAAACGTAGTAGTAAATCTCGATAGATCCCCAGAACAGCACCGCCGCAGAGGTACAGGAGGCGAACATCATGAAGATCCAACTAACCGTACTAAATTCTGGCGCTTCTTCTCCCAAACGACGTTGGGCAAAAGGTCCAAAAATCAGCCAGAACCAGCCGATAAACATGACAACCATATACCACTCAAACGCCCATCCCCACTCAGTGGTGATGTAATTAAATACCGAGTTAATAACGATATTTGATGCGTTTAAATCGCGCATAGTTAAATAACAAAGCAATGCGACAATAATCAATGACGGGAAAAAAACCTTGGGTTCAATCCCTATTTTCCGTTTGCTCTTTTCTGTGCTCATTTACATTTTCCTTTATGGAAAGAAGCCCCTAATGGAAAGTACACACTTTCCATAACAACTTGGTATGCAATATCCAGAATAAAAATCAGCAGACTGCCCATGACATGACAAAAAACTGACACTCGTTTGCAGGCAAACTTAAAGTCATTATTTAAATAATGATGACGAGTTATTTCACTATTTCCATAAAAATGCCTGAATGTAGATAAATCGCGCTACTTAACGTTGAGATATAATGAGATTTGGCAAGTGATTAATCCGTGATCTTAATCAAACAATTTTCTGACTCAAAATTGAACACAACTTCCTATCTCACAAACAATCAAATTAAACTTAAAATTATCAATTAGTTAAACAAAAACATAAAAATAAACTCATAGAAAACCCCGGCCAAGACGTTCAATATTGGTGATCTAGGTATTATTTTGGTCTGGTGAATCATGGTATTTCTATTATCGTGATAGCGACTCATGGAAACAAATAACTAAACCATGTCGTTAATTTAAACTTAAGCAAGTGACTTTCTTTTATTAAATAGTCACCTTGCCATTATTTTTATTCCTACAATGTAGGCTTAACCCATCAACACAATTTAACGCGTATCTAAAAATAGAAGTTTTTTTAATGTTTTGAGCTTTAAATTATCGCTCAGAAATTATTACGCATAAGTATCACGCACATTGTATTGCCTATCGAAATCGGAGAAGTGATGAAAATTATCGCATGTTACAAACTCATCCCCGAGGAGCAAGATATCACTGTCAATGGTGATGGCTCTCTGAACCTCAGCAAAGCGGATGCCAAAATAAGCCAATTCGATCTCAACGCTATCGAAGCTGCGACTGCATTGAAGCAACAAAATAGCGATATCCAAATCATCGCGATGAGCGTAGGGGGTGAAGCACTCGCTAACGCTAAAGGGCGCAAAGATGTGCTATCTCGTGGCCCTGATGAGTTAGTCGTCGTTTCCGATGCTGGCTTAGAAAAAATGCTTCCTCACCAAACTGCCACAATGCTCGCTGCGGCAGCCAAGAAAACCGGTTTCGATGTGATCCTCTGTGGCGATGGTTCTGCCGACCTTTATGCCCAACAAGTTGGGCTGCTGCTTGGCGAAGCGCTCGGTGTTGCTGCTATTAACGGCGTCAGCCGTATTCTGTCGCTCTCCGAGACAAGCATTCAGATTGAACGCACATTAGAAGATGAAGTGGAAACCCTCACGATCCCGCTACCTGCGGTGCTCTCAGTGTCCACTGACATCAATACGCCTCAAATTCCATCGATGAAAGCCATTCTTGGCGCAGCCAAAAAGCCGGTCACCGCATGGCAGCCCGCCGATCTTGAGCTGGGTGAAATAGCCCCTTACACAACGCTGCTGAGCGTGCAGGCACCACAACAGAAAGCGCGTGGCCGCATCATTATCGAAGGCGACAGCGATGAACAAATCTCAGAATTCGCAGAACACCTGCGCAAAGTAATCAGCTAATTGGGGGCGTTATGAGCAAATTTTCAACTGTATGGGTGTTTAGCGACACCAAATCACATCTACCTGAGCTGATGAGTGGAGCACGTGAACTGGGTGAACTCATCCACGTTGTTAGTCAAAGCGATGAACAGTCTGCCCTTGCCTTCCGTTTGGGGGCTAACGCCGTGTATAGCCTCGGTGAACAACCCAATAACCGCATTATCGAAGACTATGCCGATACGTTGGTACAAGCCATTCGTAGCCAGAGCCATAGCTCACGCGCTTTATTGCTGCTGCCAGCCACTCGTCGTTGTAAAACGCTGGCCGCCCGCCTAGGCGCACGCTTAGCCGCCGGAGTCGTTAACGATGCTGCCGAACTGAGCTTGGAAGACGGCTGCCCTGTTGCCACGCATATGGTGTATGGCGGCTTGGCCTTCGGCAAAGAAAAAATTACAACCGACTACGCCGTTGTCACTCTGGCCAGCGGCGTATTTGCTCCTGCGCAGGAAGATAGCGCTCGTAGTGGAAACGCACAAACGCTGGAATTTATTGCTCCGGCTCACGCCATCATCTGTGAATCTCGACGAGTGAAACAGGGCGAAAGCGTCGATCTGGGTAAAGCCCGTTTGGTGGTCAGCGTAGGACGTGGTATCGGCTCACAGGAAAACATTGCTATTGCCGCCGCCTTAAGCAACGCGATTGGCGCTGAGCTTGGCTGTTCTCGCCCAGTCGCTGAGAACGAGAAGTGGATGGATCGCGAACGCTATGTCGGTATTTCAGGGATCATGATTAAACCCGATCTCTATCTGGCGCTCGGAATTTCCGGTCAGATCCAGCACATGGTCGGTGCCAATGGCGCACAGATCCTGATGGCAATCAACAAAGATAAAAACGCGCCAATCTTCCAATATGCCGACTACGGGATCGTCGGCGATCTGATGAAGATCGTTCCCGCATTGACCGAAAAATTAAAACGATAGAGCAAGACGAGGTAAGGCGAGTTGCAGGACTGGCCTGACTTGTCTGGCATACGGAGATCTTATGTCTGAAGATGTATTTGATGCCATTATCGTCGGCGCAGGCCTGTCTGGCTGCGTAGCGGCGCTAGTGTTGGCGCGGGAAGGCGCAAACGTATTAGTGATTGAACGCGGCAATCACGCCGGTGCTAAAAACGTGACTGGCGGCCGTCTGTATGCGCACAGTCTAGAACGTATTATTCCAGACTTCGCGACACAAGCTCCCGTTGAGCGTCGAATCACTCACGAAAAAATTTCATTTCTTACCGATGACAGCGCTGTCACTCTCGACTATCACCATGCTCGTGCGGCAGAACCTGCACAGGAATCTTATTCGGTGCTGCGCGGTAAATTTGACCCGTGGCTAATGGAACAAGCTGAAGCCGCTGGCGCCCAATTCGTCCCAGGGATCCGCGTAGACAAGCTGATCCAACGCGATGGAAAAGTGATTGGCGTTGAGGCTGATGGCGACATTCTCGAAGCCAACGCGGTCATTCTGGCGGAAGGTGTTAACGCGCTTCTGGCCGAACAATTGGGCATGGTGCAAAAACAAGTTTCGGCTAAACATGTGGCCGTAGGCGTTAAAGAGTTGATTGAGCTACCACGCGAACTCATAGAAGCGCGCTTTAGCTTAACCGATAACGAAGGTGCGGCATGGCTCTTTGCCGGAACGCCGTCTGACGGCCAGATGGGCGGCGGTTTTCTCTATACCAATGGAGATTCGCTCTCTTTAGGCATCGTGGTTGGGCTTCATCATATCGCTAGTGCAGGAAAATCCGTGCCGCAAATGTTAGAGGATTTCAAACAACACCCTGTTGTTCGTCCTTTAATTGCTGGAGGAAAAACTCTGGAATATGCCGCGCACGTCGTTCCTGAAGCAGGCATTAACATGCAGCCGAAATTAGTCGGCAACGGGGTGCTGATCGCTGGCGATGCCGCAGGTATGTGTATGAATCTTGGGTTCACCATTCGCGGCATGGATATGGCAATAGCTTCGGGAGAAGCAGCTGCTCGCGCAGTATTGGAAGCCAAAACCAACAACGACTTTAGCGAACGTGGATTGAGTGTCTATCTGAAGCTACTGGAAGAACTGCCGGTAATGAAGGATCTGCGCCACTACCGCAAAGTGCCAGCCATGTTGGAAAACCCACGCATGTTCACCCAATACCCGCAGATGGTGGCCAATATCATGGCGGATATGTTCACCGTCAATGGTCAGCCGCCGCAACCAATGCGCAAGATGATCATGCGTCACTGCAAAGAAATTGGTTATTTGAATCTGCTCAAAGATGGCATTAAAGGAGTGACAGCGCTATGACCGAACCTGTCAATGTTGACGTCAAATTAGGGATAAACAAGTTTCACGTCGATGAAGGGCATCCGCACATCATCATTCGCGAACACCCTGATATGGCGGCTTTTCACACCCTAACGCTGGCGTGTCCTGCGGGGCTATACAAGCTTCAGCCCGATGGGACTATCCGGTTCGACTACGCAGGCTGTCTCGAATGCGGCACCTGCCGGATCTTGTGTAAGGATTCCGTGTTAGACGAATGGAACTATCCACGTGGCAGCTTTGGCGTTGAATACCGCTACGGTTAAACCCCGAAATCCATGCTAGCCACGTGTTTTATCCCTCTTTTACCAACATTAGCCATTCAGCGGTAGTTACTGACGCTGAATGGCTAGCAGGCTGATTAGCAGCAACATTATGGAAAAATCCAAAAGGTTTGATGACATCAGTTTTACGCCGATACATCGTAAAATCATGCTTTGGGGAAGCGGTGGGCCCTTTCTTGATGGCTACGTGCTCGTCATTATTGGTATCGCGCTGGAACAACTCACGCCAGTATTGAAACTCGATGCTCAGTGGGTCGGACTTGTGGGGATCGCCACACTGGTTGGCCTGTTTATCGGCACGTCGCTGTTTGGCTATGTGGCGGATGTGCTTGGCCGTCGCCTGATGTTTATTATTGATATTATTGCCATTGGCGTGATTTCTGCCGCTACGATGTTTGTCACCTCTCCGCTTGAACTGGTGATATTACGTTTTCTCATTGGCATCGTGATCGGTGCAGATTACCCTATCGCCACCTCGATGATTGCAGAGTTCTCCACCACGCGTCAGCGCGCTTTTACCATGGGATTTATTGCTGCCATGTGGTACATCGGCGCCACCGCCGCGGATTTGGTCGGTTACCTGCTGTATGACGTAGCAAACGGCTGGCGCTGGATGCTCGGTAGCGCGGTTGTTCCCTGTATTATCATCCTGTTAGGGCGTTTTGAGCTGCCTGAATCACCGCGCTGGCTGATCCGCAAAGGGCGAGTCGAAGAGTGTCGTGCGCTGATGTTGAAATTGTTCGGCGAAAACGTTGTTTTCGATAATGAAGAAGCGCAGGAAACCCGCTATAGCCAGATTTTTACTCGCCGTCATCTGACATCAATCCTGTTTGTCGCCATTATTTGGACATGTCAGGTGATCCCGATGTTTGGTATTTATACCTTTGGTCCACAAATCATCAGTCTACTTGGTCTAAACGAAGGCAAAGAGGCCGTGCTTGGCAACGTAGTGATTAGCCTGTTTTTCCTGATTGGCTGTATACCCGCCATGTATTGGCTCAATAGCATCGGCCGTCGCCCATTGCTCATCGGCAGTTTTGCCATCATGACGCTGGCTTTAGCCGTGTTGGGCGTTGTGCCCGACCCAAGCATTACGCTTATCGTATCGGCATTTGCTCTCTACGCTTTTTTCTCGGGCGGGCCGGGGATTTTACAATGGCTTTATCCTAACGAACTGTTTCCAACGCATATCCGCGCATCCGCCGTTGGTGCCGCGATGTCACTCAGCCGGATTGGTACCGTAATTTCAACTTTTGCGTTACCGCTGTTTATGCAACAGCATGGAATTGCGATGACAATGCTGGCTGGTGCTGGGGTTTCTTTATTTGGCATGGTGATTTCGATATTTCTTGCACCAGAAACGCGTGGGCTATCGTTAGATAAAACTAGCCAGATGGAACTGTACTAATTCAACAGCCATTCAAAATCGCTTAAAACACGCGGGCAATCTCATCGACTGCCCGCAAAGTTGGGTTATAAGGCGAGTTGAAGCTGTTCACGGAAATAAATTGCCCCATCGCGTAAGGCTTGATCGGCACTTTCCATCATGCGCGAATAATGTAAAAACGCATGTAATGTGCCTGGATACATCTGATACCGGCAGGGCTGCTGATGTTCACTCAGCGTACGATAGAGTGCAATGCTGTCGTCAATCAGCGGATCAAACTCAGCGCTAGCAATAAAACAGGCTGGCATTTTCTGACTAAGATCGTTATTGAAAATACAATAGTATGGGGATTCTTTATCATCATCGCTGGCTAAATAAGCATTCTGGTACATTGCGATATCAGGTCCCGTCAGGCCGTCCCACTCTCCGCCATACAGGCGCCGACTGGCAGAATCTTGCAGACCATAAAGCCCGTAATAAAGGAGTATCCCCTGCACTTTTCCACAATCAATACCGCGATCGCGCAGCCATAATCCGCTAGCAATGGCCAGCATGGCTCCTGCGGAATCCCCCGCAAAACCAATAGATTGCATATTTAAGTGGTAATCAGCAGCGTGTTGATGGAAATGACGACAAATATCGACGGTTTCCTCTATTGCTTGCGGAAATTTTGATTCAGGTGAAAGCGTGTAATCTATGCCAATAACGTTGCAACCGCTGTAATGAGCCAGTAAACGCATAATGCGATCGTGGGTATCTAGATTACCGACAATAAATCCGCCACCATGTAAATAAAAAATGACCGCTGAAGTTTCGCTATTGGGATAGTATATTCTTGTCTCTATTTCTCCATACGCAGTCATAACCTTTTCATGAATAGTTTTCATCATCTGTGGACCATGACGATTCCAATATTTACGTTCCTCTATATAAGCTAATCTTATCGTTGAATTATCACTATCTGGCGATATCGGTATTGCATTCTCCTTTTGGACACACAACACCTCTCGCATCTCACTTGATATTTTTTCAAGCACATTAACTTTATTAACTGGTTTCATTACACCCTCTTTAGTAACTATTTCATTAATGAGTTAACAATCAAATATCGCCTCATCATTAAACAATAAAAAACATTACTAACCATATAGATACTCAAAAAACAGAGGCATACGTCTGTCATACAGTACTCTTGTTATGTCTATGATAGATATTCAGTTAATTGCTCTGATAATGGTTTCTCGCCACTGAAAAACACACGCAGTCATATTTAAAGAAACTGTAAAATGGTAATAATACACATCAAATAAACACTAGCATTACAATAAAACAACAATAGAAATAGTTACAAACCTTCGATGTAAAATCGATGAAATACATAGCGAATACACCATTAGACAGGTATATTCTGATCCATGTATGATTATTAATGTGAATATGATCGCATAGCTATAAATTCGTTCTTATATAGTGAAATATAGATAATGGTGTGCCAAATTTTGTTTTAATTAAAAGGTGAGTCTATGTGTAGAGAATACGTGCAAGAGCCTTTATATTTGTTGGTTGCACGCTGGGCGATGCAACAGCAACGCTGGATAAGCTCGCGTGAGATAGCCGATAAGTTTAATCTCACGCCTTGTAAAGCCATTAATCTGGTTTCCTATATTCTTTCTGCCGTTGACGAAATTGACTGCCAGACTAAAACGATCCCTAACCATTTAGAAGGCCGCGGCTGTCAGTGCCAACGAATGATCCAAGTCGATCACATTGATGATCAGATTACGGAGCGCATCAAAAACGCCATTAACACGGATGGAGACGATAATGACTCCACCAGCATGCCACGTATGACGATCCCGGTACCACCATCCGAGCTCAATCAAGAGCAAAAATGGAAATGGATGCTGTCTAAGGGGCAAAGAAAATAGCCTCTCAATGATTCATAAGAAAAATATTCATCGCTCATTTCAAATATGGGTGAAAACGGCGGTGACTAGCCACAAACCGATAGAAAAAAGGGATAACAATTGTCATCCCTTTAAGAATCATTACAACGATTAATGAAAACCGCGCTTACTCATCAAAGTACCAGTATCCCTGATTGACTAAATCAGTGAGTTCAGCAACAAAGGCGGGATTATTCAGTGCATCACCCAGCTCTTTTTTACCTACCGTAGTATAACGGCACAGCGCATCGGCGGCTTCAGGCTCAACGGCGTCCATTGGCTCGCTGTTAACAAAGAAACTATCACCAATATTCAGCACACGTAGACCGCTCAGGCGAGTTAAGACTTCATCGCCCAGCAACGCATCAAGGATTTCATCAGGTTCATAAGCCGGTTCAGCTGGCGCGATATCCAACTCATGACGCGGCGTAGTCGCAAAACGCCCCAGCCATTGTTTGAAATCCTCAGGCTGATTGAGCATCTCGATCATCATCCCGCGCAGGCGATCGACTTCATAATCTTCGATACGGCCTACATGTTCACGGCAGGTCAAATCAGGATCGCTGTAATGCTCACCGCCAAGATCGTTTTCCAGCGCATAGTCAGCAAAGCTGCTGATTAAATCTCTGCCGTTCGGCCCACGGAAACCAACGGAATAGTTCAACGCCGTTTCATGAGTAAAGCCGTCATGCGGGAATCCTGGTGGAATATACAAAATATCCCCTGGTTCAAGATCTTCATCAATGATTGGCTCGAACGGATCCACATGCAAGAGCGCTGGGTGTGGGCAGAACTGACGCATAGGTAATTTGTCACCCACGCGCCAGCGACGGCTGCCCATCCCTTGAATAATGAATACGTCGTACTGATCGATGTGAGGCCCCACGCCGCCGCCAGGAACAGAGAACGAAATCATTAGATCGTCTAAACGCCAGTCCGGCAATACGCGGAACGGACGCACCAGTTCTGCAGAAGGCGCATGCCAATGGTTAACCGCCTGAGCCAACAACGACCAGCCGCTTTCACCCAAACCATCAAAGTGCTCGAATGGCCCGTTGCTCGCCTGCCATTCGCCGTTTTTCTGGCTCACTAAACGGCTATCCACTTCCGGCTCCATCGCCAAGCCTGCCAACTCATCCGGCGTGATTGGATCAACGAAGTTCGGGAAGGCGTTTTTCAATACAACAGGTTTTTTTTGCCAGTATTTCTCTAAAAATTCAGGCCAATTAAGATTCAGTTGATAAGCCATACTTTCACACCAGTGAGCAGATAAATGGGCTCGATTATAAAGAGGCTAATAGCTTGGGTACCTTGTCATTGGTCAAGGATAATGTTGAATAATTAGCGAGGGATAAATCAGATGGGTGAAAAACAAAACGGCGTGCTGCACAATCTACACAGCACGCCGAATTAAAAGCGGCTTCCGTTAGAGGATAAAGTCCTTGTCATCAATAATCCGCAACGGATCGATATCACTCTCTTTCTTGATGACTAATCCCGTTTCTGAGCGCACGCATACACCACCGTAGTGGCCGCCGACCGTGAAGGTACATAGCTGAATATAGCGTCCCGCAACTTTTGGCAGACACCAAAGCTGTTGGTAGATATTTTTCTGTTCAGCGAACTTACCGGACGTTTCATCCAGCACTCGATCTTCATGGCTGATTAGACCGATGTTGTTACCACAGCGTCCAGCAATAGGTTTCACCGCGTAGCCGCTCTGCTCCAACTCTGCGTTCAGCTCAAAATCGGCGTCTAACAGATAACGATGATGCGGGAATAGCGACCACAGAACCGGCAAAATTGCCTTATTGCTTGGGATCACGGTCCACAACGGTTCAAAGACCATCACTTCAGGACGCAACAACACGTCAATCAGGCGCACTGCATTTTTAGGATGGCCAGTTCGGATCGGAAGCGCTGCGTGATCGGCCTCGCTCTCTTCACGCAATTGATCAAGAGCCGTTTCCCATGCCCATGTTTTCCACACACAGCTCACTGGGCGGTTTTCACCATCCACCAATTGACCTGACTCAGCCCAATGCAGCTCGTCTAAACCATGCAAAATCTTACTTTCAAAACCGGCTTTCGTTAACGCGCGCTGCATAAACTGCGCGTGGTAGCTCTCTTCTGCGTCATGATCCTGAAGAATATGCACGAATGGTGTTGCGTCACTGTGTTTCCACGTATTGGCTAACGCATCCAACAGATACTCGCCGGGATCGCTGCCTGCCACCTCACCCGCCTGCTGCGCCCACTTGTCTAAAATTAGCCCAGTTTCAGCATGGCATGAGGCTGAATCCGCATTATATTCATAGACTTTTAGCCCACGCTCATCCATGCAGAAGTCGAGGCGACCGGTGATCATATGATGACGACGGCGCTGCCAAGAAAGTCGCAGGCGCGGCCATAACGCTTCTGGAATATCAAACAGCGCCAACAAATTGTCATCCTTAAGCACCTTGTCGGTCGCGTGCAAATACATCAAATGCAGCTCGTTAGTGGCGTGGATCAACTCCTGCTCGGCGCTGCGAGAAACAGCGAAATAGCGATAGGGATCGGCATTTAGCGTATGTCCGCCATTGGCCTGAACGTAGGTATGCTCCAATGGATCCTGCTCGTTCAGCCAAGTTCCAGCAAACTGCCCGTGGTTTTCAACACGTTCACAGTGGATCGCCAAATACGGTGCAGGTGTCTGAGGCTGCGGCAAGCTATGGCGATCATCGGCGGTCTGGGTCATCCAGCCCAAAATTTCGGTATCGTCAAAGGTATCTTGGATAGCGTACTTTCCATCGCGGTAAGTCAGCGGCAACTCGCGTGTCCACTGCTGCCCTGCGGGCAACGGATGATGAATGACATTCTGCTCAACGACACGAATTTTGTTCTCTAATACCTGAGTGATAATCGCGACGTGACCCGTGTGTTCAAACTCACCGCCCTGCTGCCAAATGAGCAACGAACCGGCAACTGGCGGGCGCTCGCAGCCATTAGGAAACGCTTGTAGCGGTAAAATATTGTCATTCACCACTTGGCGCAGATAACGCAATGAGAAGATCTCATAGGCCATTCTGACATCGGTGAAAACCGTGCCATAGTTGAGATAAAGAAAGCGGCGAGCGAACTCAACGCACTGCCACTTATAACCCATATATTCTTTATCTAGATAGTGACGGAATGACGCATCATCCATCTGTTCCAGATCGTTAAGGGATTCATAATTCGAAGAGTAAATCGCCACGCCTCCAGGGGCATAGCCTAACAGCGTACCAAAAGGGGCATGTTTTTCTGTCGTGTTTACACACATAGCGGAAGCCTTACGCGAATATCACTGTCGCGACGACAGTTGGAGGAAAAATCCATCTTAAAACCACTGGCCATCATCACCATGATTTACAGCCCGTTGCAGGTGGACAACATATCAATACGTTGCCTGATTCCTTCAAAACCTGAATCAATATGATAGCACCGTTGAAGGTGTGGGAAAGATGAATTGGGCGACGCGATGGTGGTTCTGTTGTGATGCAAAGTGAACAGGCCGAGCTCGGCCTGTTCGCAGGGAGATAAATTATAATGGATAAGGTGAGCTAATTTTCGCCGCGATATCTCGCATAGCGTTGCGCGCAGTCGGGCTAATACCGCCAAGCTGGAAAAACCCGTGGATCACACCAAGATAACGCTGCGCACTACAGTTAACGCCCTGCTCCGTCATACGCGCAAACAACACTTCACCGTCATCACATAACGGATCGTATTCGGCCGTGAGAATATGCACCGGAGGTAAACCGAAAAAGTCATCGCGCCACAGCGGACTGACTTCTGGATGCATCAACTCAGTCTGCTGGAAATAGGCTTCAAAACCGCTGAGCAGCGTGTCACGGGTGAGTACATAATCATCACCATTGCGCTTATAACTTTCAGACGATGCTGTTGCATCAATCATCGGATAAATCAGAACCAGCCGCTGAGGTAACCACCGATTGGCATCACGCAGGCGCAGAGCGGTTATCAAAGCAAGATGACCGCCCGCGCTGTCACCTGCCAATGTGATCTGACTGCGTTCAATGTTCAGCTCATCGGCATATTGCCAGATAAGATCCGCAGCACGTTCCGCATCATCATGAGCGGCAGGATAAGTGTGCTCCGGCGCTAAACGATATTGTACGGCAATGACTCTACAACCACTGAGAAAGGCCAACTGCCTAAGCTGGTTGTCATGGGTCGCAAAACCTCCGCTGACAAAGCATCCACCGTGATAATAAATAACGGCAGGCAGCTTACCTTCAGCGTTGAGAGGAGAAAACACGCGCAGTGAAATCCCGCCCATTTCCCTATCTTCAACGGTGACTCGCTGTTCTATCTCCCCCGCTAAAACCGTGCTAGCGATATATCCGGCGCGACGTTCATCAAAGGTTTGATGGCGTGATGAGGGACGTCCCTTGGTAATAAAATCAGCGACTAACTCTGCAATTGCGGCTTCAAGCGCCATTGACTATGCTCCCTGAGTGAAGATTTTTTCTAAACAGCTTTACTCAATATTATTACGGCATATCCGACCATGAATCACATAATAGCGGATTAAAAAAATACCAACCAGAAGATAGCTGGAATCCGTTCTTAGGCCTCAGTGTTAGCTATAAATTATTACCCCAACTCACGTTGCTGAGTTCGGCTCGCTATACGATGCTAGATGACCAAATCAAGAATAGCCCAATGGTTGATAGTGCCTATGATTTTAGCCTCTTTACTGGCGTAAGCTGGAGCTTCTAAATAAATAGACAGAACACTGGTGATATACAAAGACGTCATGTTGTCTTATATCGTCAGTGCTCCGTTATTTTTCTAGTCTTTCAACCTAGCCCTCGTTGCTGTCTCTCATTGGAAAACTGTCAATTATCCATTCTATATCAAGCTGTATAAATCTCAGCAGAAGGCCTATTGCTGCAGCATAAAAGCCAAAATTATCACGCTGGTAGCTACGTTTAGAGAATAATGGTAGCCAAACTAAAAGATGTTGGTGCAAAAAATGATACTGCTGCGCCAACAATATTTCAGAGTGAGGGTCGCCTTCGATCAACGCAGCCATCAGTGCGAGTTGAATGGCGATATGATCGGTAGCTTCATTGTTTTCTGGGACGAGTGCCAACTCCACCAGCCATTGGTGCATGATTCTGCGTTCCTCGGAAGGCGTCGTATGTGGATAATGTCCGGCGTAGGGGGATACCCCTGTAGGTGACGGCAGCAAAAACAGCGACGCAAAATCAGCAGCTAACTCCTGCTGACGAGCTTTACGCTTAAGGGCCGCGCACAGTCGTCGCTGGAACTGCCGTGTAGGCAACAGCAGTTCAGGAATAAACTTCAAACCATTCATCAGCGCCAGATTGTTTTTGTCGCGCAATCCAGCCAGAGCCTCATCTGAAAGCTCTTGAAACAAAAGCAGCGAGAACCAACGATAAATTTGGGCTCGTTGCCGAGCCATATCATCAAATAGCTGCATGAGTTCCCCCGTTCTCTGAGATAACCTCCAGTGGTCCACCGAATCCGGTGACAGCAGGAAGCTCCTCGCGATACCGTTCCACCTGAACCAAAGCAGTATGCGCCGATGGCCCCTGAGCTAGCTGTGATGTGCCAATGTCTGCACTTAAAACGTTAGGATCGCCGTAGGTACATAATGTTCCTGCTTTACCACCCACCAACGGCGAATACCATGCACCTTCGTGAATACGCACAACTCCTGATGCATAATCGCTACTTATCACAACGCCGGCCAATACCTGCCCACGATCGTTGAATACTCTCGCTACATCGCCCGCTTTTAGCCCACGAGATTTTGCGTCTTTGGGGCTGATATAGAGCGGTTCACGCCCTGCTACAGAATACGTTTTACGAAAATCCTCGCTGGAACACAGCTGTGAGTGCAGCCGCTTATCGGGATGACATGATTGCAGATGCAGCGGGTATTTTTCAGCACCTTTGCCGCCATGGCTGCGCTCAAACGGCTCCATCCACACCGGATGCCCCGGACAATCTTCATAATGAAAATCGGCAATGGTTTTACTGTAAATTTCAATTAGCCCTGATGGTGTGCCTAATGGATTGAGATCGGGTTGTTCACGGAAATCACCGTGACGTACCCAAGGCTGTCCTGCGGGATATTCAATATAGCCCTCGCCATTCCAGAAAGTATCAAAATCTGGCATGGGGACACCGGTAGCCTCACCTTGCTTTACTCCCTCTTGGTAAATAGCCTTGATCCATTGCATTTCATCGCGCTTTTCGCTGTAAACATCATCCCGCCCGAAGCGCTGGCACAAACCACGAAACACATCGAAATCGTGACGAGCTTCGAACTGTGGTTTAACGATCTGGCGGATCGCCATCAACCCTTTATTAGAATGGGTGCCAAACTGTTCCACGTCATTGCGTTCATAGCGCGTCGTCACCGGCAATACAATATCGGCAAATCGACAAGAGGCGGTCCACTGATGATCCAGCACGACCACCGTTTCCAGCTTTTTCCAAGCTTCGATCATACGATTACGATCCTGCTGGGCATGAAATGGATTGGCCGCACTATAAATAGCCATTTTGATATCGGGGTACGTCAATGTTTCACCGTTAAACGCCACTTTTTTCCCCGGCGAAAGCAAACAGTCAATCAAACGTGAAACCGGAATGTGCTCTGAAGCGCCACGAAAATCGGCCGCGTGAATCGGCGGTGGAGGATTCGCAATACTCCCCAAACCAGATAAGACCGGCCCCAACGATGTTATCGTGCCACCGCCGTTGTAATGCCAGCCAAATCCCACCCCTCCACCAGGTAAGCCAATCTGCCCCACCATGCTGGCTAATACCACCAGCATCCATGGATACTGTTCACCGTGATGCATACGCTGTGCGCACCAGCCCCCCATAAACTGAGTACGGCCTTTGACCAATAAACGGGCAAACTCACGGATTTGGTCAGCGTCTAAGCCACAAATTTTCGCCGCCCACTCGGCATCTTTTGGCTGTTTATCACTCTCTCCCAACAAGTAGGGCAGGAACTGCTCAAAACCAACGCAATAATCTTTGATAAAAGCAGAGTCGTAAATTTTTTCCTGATATAGCGTATGCGCTATGCCAAGCATTAATGCGACATCAGTTTGCGGATTTAACGCCAACTGCTCACCGTTGAGATAATTTTGAGTTTTATTACGCACCGGATCGACGCTGATCACCCGCATTTTCCCCTGCGCAACTCGCTCTTTAATTTGCAGCCAATAACCAAAGGGATCGTGATCGGGTACCAGATACTCAATTTGCAGGTTTTTGATCGGATCACACCCCCACAGAACGATGGTGTTAGTGTTTTCAATCACCAAAGGTAGCGATGTTTGCTGCTCGTAAACCTCCAGTGAACCAATAACGTGCGGTAAGATCACCTGAGCCGCTGCCGCCGAGTAATCTCCAACGGTCGTCACATAACTTCCATGCAAACCCAGCCCGCGATCCATCGCACCACCTGCTTTATGTAATTTGCCAACCATTTGCCAATCGGCAAGGCCAGTAAAAACGCCGGATGAGCCGTAATGCTTTTGGACTCTCTCAAGCTCTTGGTAAACCAAATCGAGAGCCTGATCCCAACTTACCCGTACAAAGCGGTTATCCCCACGCTGGCTTCGATCAGACTTATCACGATGACGTAGCCAGTCGAGACGTACCATCGGATAGCGCGTACGCGATGGGTTATAGACAATTTCCCTTACCGCTTTGAGCATATCGCACGGAAATTTATCATGCTTGAATGGCCGAGTATCAATCCACTCGCCGTTACTCACCCTAGCTTCAAAGGCACCAAA
This sequence comes from Hafnia paralvei ATCC 29927, assembly GCF_001655005.1. Taxonomy (GTDB): domain Bacteria; phylum Pseudomonadota; class Gammaproteobacteria; order Enterobacterales; family Enterobacteriaceae; genus Hafnia; species Hafnia paralvei. The sequence goes on along the minus strand of NZ_LXET01000007.1, from coordinate 198,140 downwards.
ATGTGAACCAGACTGTATCCAAAGATCCGGTTTTTCATCTGCAGCCCATACGCGGCTTAGCAGAGGCTGAGGGGAAAGGATATTTGCCGCGCCAACGGCCAATACCCCGGTAATAAATCGCCTGCGTGAAGGGCTGAAATCGTTAAAGTCCATCGTTATTTCCTCAATTGCTCATGGAGTTAGCTTTCTAATTGGTTGTTTTAATGGGGGCTACTTTCACTCGTGTCGCTGGCGTGCGTTTGCAAGTATTTCAATAAGGTGCGTTCTTCCTGCTGATTCAGACGATAGTAGGCCGACATCGCTTTTAGCCCAGCAATCCAGCCATTAGCGTTATAACGCGTTGTCGGGGGCACGCTATGACAAGCACTACAGGTTGATTGCAGCATTTGATCTGCGTATTGCCATACAGGCTCGATGCTGTCAGTAAAGCCATCATTCGACGTCCATACCGCTACGCTGATTTGTTGCCACTCTTGATGAGAAATAGGATCTACTTCAGTTTTGAGGATCTTTACCGCAGGCAGCAACGAAGGATCCAATACCGCAGCAAACACACGTTTTCCGAGATATTGAGTAATCACGCGTCCACGTCCGCTGCTCTCACGCCAGCCCACAATCTGAATCTGTACTTTGTTGCCTTGTTTTTGTAGAACGGCAACCTCCGTAGCAGGCATGAGTAGCGCTTTATCCGCAGAGCCATCGACGGTAGCACTAAGCGATTTTTCACTCAGGGCATACAACGTGGATGCGTTAGGTAGGCTTGAACTCTGCTGAACGAGCATTTTGTATTGATCGCGAAACCCGTTGCTTGTATTCGGTTTGTGATGGGCAATTCCTTTATGACAATCGATACAGTTGCTGTCTTTTAGGGCTGCGGGAGTCATTTGTGCGGCTGCATTGGCCGACTGTTTACTGTGATCCATCGCATCATAGGCATGACAGGATTTACAGGCCGCAGAACGGTTCTCACTCATACGCTTCCATTCGCGCTGCGCCAATTCAGCCCGCTTACTTTCGAACTTTTGCGGGGTATTAATCGATGGAGAGACAAACTCGTGATAAATATCGTTAATCGCTTCAGTTTTACGTACTAATGTTGGAATAATTCCTGGTGGAATATGGCAATCCTTACACTCAGCACGTACTCCAGAGGCGTTTTTAAAATGTATACTCGCCTTATACTCCTGCCCGACACTACTCATCGAATGGCAAGATAAACAAAATTCTGTCGTGCTGGTCTGATGTACTCCCTGCCAGCCTCCCCATACCAGCATCAGCATTGCTGCTGCTCCAGCAATAAAGAGCCAAAGCGTTTTCTTTCGTATCCATGACATTATGGTATTGCCTCAGTTTTCATTATTTATAGCGACTAAGCTAACGGAGAAAACATGCATTCAAATAGATACGGGCGGCGGCAAAAATAGGGCCAGATACCACATTATGAGTAGAGTCAAACTATGGGGTGGCAAAGCGAAGTAATGTACAGAGCTTGATTATGTAAAAAGAGACAAGGCTAATAATTTTATGCAGGAAATCGAACTTGATAGGCAATGCGATATACCACTGCAATTACAGATTTTTCAATACTACTATCAGGCGATAACGCATGGAGAATGTATTGCTGGTGATATGCTGCCATCAATTCGCGAATTATCCCGCAGATTAAAAATTGCGCGAATTACAGTGACATTGGCTTATGAGAAACTAGTCGCTAATGGCTATATAAAAAGCCGCCCCGGAGTGGGTTATCACGTCTGTTTTGCACGGCCGGTCAAACCCGTTGGTCGCAAGATTCCCTACTTTAAAGGCCCAGCGCCCACAAGTCTGGTGCCTGCTGAGGTTCCGGTAGATTTATATAGCCAGCCGGCCGCTGAGGTTTACTGTAAAATGGGCATTCCTGACCCTAATGCTTTTCCTTGGTCTAGTTGGCGAAAATGGAATAATGCACCATCAAATCTCAAAGAACAGTTAGTCACGCGCTACCACTCGCCACAAGGCCTACTTTCTCTACGCCAAGAGATTGTTCGCTATTTGCGCTTTTCTCGCGGCGTTGATACCCAATCTGAAAACATCATTATTACCAACGGAGTACAAGAGGGATTATCACTGCTCAGCCAACTCTTTGTGCTCAATAAATTAGCCACAAAAACAACTCCCTGCCACGTGGTGACGGAGTCTCCATGCTACTCCGGCGCTTGGCATATATTTAATTACCATGGAGCCAACATCACCGCTGTAAATGTCGATAAACACGGATTGTGTGTAGCTCAACTACCAGAACATCCAACACAACTCTGCTACGTGACTCCTTCTCATCAATATCCATTAGGCTGTCGCCTATCGCTTTCTCGGCGCAAAGCATTGTTGCTTTGGGCACAACGCGTCGGAGCTTATGTAATAGAAGACGATTATGACTCTGCATTTTCCTATGAAGAAAATCCGCTGCCTGCGCTCAAAACAATGGATACCCAAGATCGGGTCATTTATGCCGGAACCTTTTCAAAAACGCTAGGGCCAGGAATTCGATTAGGCTATTTAGTTTGCCCAGATGCGCTTCTACCCGCAGTAAAAAATATGAAGGGGCTTAGTAATAGCGGTAGCAACTGGCTATTACAGCAATTCCTAGCAGACTTTATGCACAGTCAGGTTTTTTATACCCATTTAAGTAAGTTAGCCTGCGAATACGAAGTACGGCAGCGAGTACTATTAAAAGGTCTACAACACTTATTTCCTCAAGGAAAAATATGGGGGCACTACGCTGGACTCCATCTAACGCTGATGACGTCGCTTTCCCCTGAAATCATTCAACAACTACGTGCTCGCTGCCTATTATCAGCGGTACGCTTTGACACGCTGCACGAACTAAAAAATGGGTCAGAAGACGTATGGGAAGGTCACAGTGCAGAAACAGCGATTTTTTTTGGTTTTGGAGGGCTGAACGCAACACAGTTGCAAAAAGTATTGATGGTTATCGAGCAAGAACTACCGTTTATCACATAAAGCGATTTACCATAAGCTTAGTGATTATCCTAAAGAAAATTTTATCGCTATCGCTTACCTAATACAATTACTTACAAAATCAGAAGCCCAATATTGGATTGTTTTTTGTATACCTTAGTCATTTTTCGCTGATATATACGTGTTTCAACGTAAATGTAATAAGTTTGTGATGATTGATTCAACTCAGTCAGGAACTATTATCATTTTGCGCATGGATATGGATATGATGTCGATTATCGCGGAATAACCTGTTTAAATATTGCTTTAGTAATTACAATCCACATAAATGATAATGAAATATTGAGCTAAATTGAATATTCACGACAATTATAAATCATGACAAATAATCTCTCTAATAAAATTAATTTCATTGGTTTTATTAGGATTTAATATTCACATGAGCAACAATGATCAACGTTTTATTTTTCTGGATTTTTTCATTATATAGACTACATGCTAGACTATCTTTGAATAAATAATATATAAAGATCAGGTTAAAAAACGGGAAATTCCTTGCAGGGAGCGGGGTTCAGGCACAAAAATCACTCGTTGACGTCAACTGATGTTCAGATGCGAAGGCCGGACTCGCACATGATGATTAATCCTTTGATTTAAAACAAATAAAAAATAACATTTAGATGATGTACCAACATCGATACCAACACATTTAATCGTTGATTTTGGGACTCGAATCGGGGCAAGGGTTACCTGGAAGATGACGAACTTCAGCGATCCTCTCGGGTATGCCAAAGGTCAACAATATAGATAGTGTCGCGCTGAATTTCATAGTGAACGTCATAATCATCAAACAAGATTTTTCTCACTTCTCGTGGTTCATATCTTATCTGAGAAACACCGATTCTTGGATGTTCCGCGAGCCCTGAGGTTCCTATGAGCAAACGCTCTAATACGTTGTCAGCGTGTTGCCGACTGTATTGACAGGCAAACCTATAAATACGCTCCAGATCATCCTGGGCCTTTTGGGTCCACTGTATTTCCATAGGTTACGATTTTTTCAGTTTGTTAGCGAAGTCAACTACATCCGCATGGCTAACCACTCTTCCCGCATCGACATCAGCAAGCCCTTTCAAAATCTGCTGATGCCGCCGCTCTCTCTCTTCAATCATGGCGGTCAGCGCTTCTTTAATCACCCAGCTTTTGGATCTATCCAGTTCAATAGCCAGGTTTTCAACCGCCACAGCAAGCTCTGAAGGGATCTGAGCACTGATCGTCTGTTTCGCGAGTTGTCTCATGACCGTCACCTTTTAATAAAAGTTAATAACACTTATTAAAATAGCACGTTTGTGTTCGCGTAACTACCTGCGGCGAAGACAACATCAGTCCCCCCATCATCTCGAAGCCAGCATTCCCGGAAAGTGTTTAGCAATGATGTCATTCATTCGCTCAATCAACTCCAGACGCTTGAAGACCAAATGCGCTGTGCCTTTTTGATAGTAACGAATGCTGAAGAACTCATCTTCGTAAACGCCCTTAGCCGGATTATCCCGGATATGCTCCATCAACCGGGTGGAGATATCACCCCGGTTGTCAGGGATGGGTTTTCCATCCAGCAGAAACAGCATTCGCTCCAAATCGGCCAGTTGATCCCTCCGCCAACCCCAGTTCAGACTAAATCCCCAGCGATTGTGACTTACCAGATTATTGATGATGATCTTCTTACCAAAGCTGCAGGGACTATTGGTTTTGTAATCCCATGACAGGCCTTTGAAGATGTTGATGATCCCGCGCTCAAATACATCCATTTTATTCAGGTGCAGTTGTTCAAAGGTACTGAGGATATTCTCCTCGCTGATTGCAGGAAGGTCGCCCTCCTCCAGGTTCTTGTGCCACTGGTCGCGAGCCTGTGCATCCATCAAGGCCATCATGCCGGACTTCAGCATCAAATCACGCCAGATACTGCGGTCAATATTGCGGGTGATTGCAGGCAGTGCTTTATCTACCTTCTCAGTCAGCCAACTATCGTAGCGGTGCCCTGGCTTCATCGCCCAGTCTTGCGCTGTACCCCCGCCAATTTCTGAGGTTAACCGTGAAATGGCATCAAGCTGCTCAATGAGTTGTTCTATCTGTTTCAGTGCGGTATCGCGGCCTGTGACCACACGTTCAATATTGGTCGAAAGGATGAGTTCATTGTGTTCCATTAATACATCGGGTTCTGTTTGCATCGTTAATCGTCCGTAAAAGCAAACACGCCTGCCGGGAGTGGCAGGCGCATTATGCGATGAATAAAAAAGGTGGGAAGTTCAGAAGTAAAAATCAGGAATGAAGCTCGAAGAATTTATGTATTCATCAGCCCGGTAGCTCGCCTGGCTCTGAGAATATCGGTGGCGGTCAGGAATGGCGTCTGCTCCTGCCATGTAAATCCTTTGCGGTCGATGCGTACCAGTTCATAACGTTCCACCAGAAAATTAACAGCATCGGCGAGCGTGATTCCTGCGTCGATATGCCCCTCAATGGCCGCGTCGTCATGAAATGGTGTGTCGTTAAGCGTCAGGCCGTAATGGTGCTCCAACAGATACGTTAAAAGTTGTTGCCAGACCTGCACGGGCGACAGGCGTGACGAAACCGGCACCGTGGCCGGTACAGATGAAATGCGCATGGGTAGAATCCTGAGAAAAGAAGAAGAGAGAAGGTGTTACGGGGTTGGATAAATAGAGATGTAAACGTAACCGCAGCTACCACGGGTGTCAGCTATGCAGGTTAAACCCGTAAGATGAATGTTCACCTGATGTTGCTGCTGTGGATTTAGCTCACCGAACCGCAGCATTGCTTCCAATTGACCTATAAACAGCGGGAAAGTCTGATCCAGTTTCTGCAGTTGCTCCGGGCTAAAGCTCCCCGTCAATCCAGCCCTGTCAGCTAGGTAATACAGCCGGTTGCCTTCCTGAACTAATCTTGCGCCAAATCGAGGGGTGATATCGCTTTGTAGACCCCATTCATGAGATGGTGTGATTGACATGAAAATCTCCGTTTAAAGCAAACCCTGCTCAGCAAAAGAAACCACTTCATTCCCAACAACCAGATGATCCAGCACTCGCACTTCTACCAGTGCTAAAGCTTTCACTATCCGCTGAGTGATGTGTTTATCCTGCTGACTGATTTCTGTCGTACCTGACGGGTGGTTATGCGCCAGAATTACCGCAGCGGCATTGTGTTTCAGAGCCAATTTAACCACTTCGCGGGGATGCACTTCGGTATGGCTGAGTGTGCCGGTAAACAGTGTTTCGCATCCCAGCAGGCAGTGCTGATTGTCGAGATACATCACGATAAAAACTTCACGCTCCTGATGAGCCATCTGTAATTGCAGCCAGGTTTTAGTGAAGCTAGTGGAAGTAAATGGCTCACTCGGTTGACGCTGATATTTCTCCAGCAATCGTAACGCCCGACGAATGATACGCTGCTCGTTTGCAGGAAATACCGGGGATAAATTGAATACAGACATATTTGTTCCTTAAAACAAAAAGCCTCGCCGGTTTATTGGCAAGGCCTGGGGGAAGGGATAATAAAAGAGGTTCATGAAGCAAGCTGCAGCATATTCTCAGCCATCACCCACAGAGCACGGTTGAGCTTTACATCACCGTCGATACCTTTAACAGCGCGTGTATGGGCGCGTTTACCTTTGGTGGTTCGTCCAGACAGACCGCCTTTAATCAGGTTTTCCTGAATGCGCTGATAAGTGGTCCACAGGTCGTTACTTTCATCCTGCCAGCGGCGCGGGGATAGGATTTGCGATTCCGTCACCGGTTGATGCTCTTCACCAAAGCGATAAGTTAATGCCGCTTTTGCCATCGCCTGCTGAGCAGGTGGCGGTAACATCAGCGACTGCATGGCATCGCGTTTCTCTTCTACGCGATCAAAAATCCCCAGCACTTCGTAAGCTCCTTCAATGACTTTCTCCACCACGTTGCCTTTATGTGGCACACGTACCTCTCCAAAACTCTCACCGCAAATTAGTCCATTCTGGCAAACCGATCTGAATAACCCCGGCAGCATCTGGTATGAGCTGGAGCCGTCGTGGCTATTAAGCAGTATGATTTCAGGCACCTGCTTGCCAGTGATCTGGCCTTCGCGACGCAGACGTAGCATGTGCTTAGTATGTTCGCGTTTGCTCTGGTCGCGCACACGGGTCTGGCAGGCAAAGAACGGCTGGAAACCTTCACGTTTCAGGTTATCGAGCAGGGTAATGGTCGGGATGTACGTATATCGCTCACTGCGTGATTGATGCTTTTCTTCGCTGAAGACGCTGGGCACATAATGGGCCAATTCGTCGCGGGTTAGCGGGCGGTCGCGGCGTACAAGATTGACCGCACCAAAGCGGCTGGCTAATCGGATCATTGCTATTCCTTATTTAGACATTAAAAACGAAAAGGCCATGCTTCCCGAAGGAGGCATGGCCTATAAGATGATGGTAGGGCTGTTAAGAAAGAATGTTAACCAGCGGTATTCCTGCAGCCGCTGAGGTCATCCAGCTCTTTTTCCGTATTCTTAATACCAGGAGTAAAACTTCCTACTTTTTTATCATTAACATAAACATCGAACGTTGCGGCGTGACCGAGGGCATCAATAAACTGAATCCAAGCGTTGTCTCCATTTCGCCAGCCCAGCGATGCAGGTAACGGGAACTGTTGATCATCGGTCACAACCGTTATTGTTGTTTTGTCATCGCGTGAGTCCACGCGAGTACCGTCAGGTAGGTCGATGAATACATTGTGCTGTAGGGTATTCTGCTCATCCGGGGTCATGGTGCAGTTAAGGTTAAAAACGACATTTTCCGGGTTGGTGATTAGATATTCTGTTATCCCCTGACCAAATCCACTGGACCACATATTCGGTATTGCCTGAGCCGTTGTTGCGGATGTCAGAATTGATACCATCAGAATTCCGTAAAATAACCGCATAATTTTCTCCTTAAATGAATTTCCTGAGCTATTTGGGAGGAATTCTATTTTGTAACGTATTCCAACGAGTCAACAGGCTGGTTATTGAAATACACCACAATCTTAGCCAGAACATTTGGATTGCTGGTTTTAACAAAACCGACCTTAAAGTTACCGCGACAATACTGCTCAAACGTCACTTTATTGTGATCGTCGGGCACAATGGTTCTGGCGATGCCTGATTCACGGTCAACGATACCCCAAATCCCGTTGGGGCAGTTCGCTTCAGGCTTAGGCTGATTTACTATCGCAACGCGTTTGCCTGGTGAGATGTCAACGATACGACAGGCTTTTGTAAGCACCATCCGTTGATTGCACCAGAAAAGCTTACCGGAACTGGATTCGCGAGTGATAGCCGGGATACCACCTTGAATAGAGCCCGACCAGCCATTCTCGATATTCGCATGAGCCTGATTCGCCATAAAACTTGAAGTGAAAGCTATTAGAGCGGATGCGCAATATATGGTACGGCACAAATTCGTATTAATATTTTGAAGGTAACTCATCTTTAATCTCTTGAAAGTTATGGTCAATGTAGTTCGGCTCTGAAGGTTGATATCACGTCATTGATGAACTGAAAGTGAGGTAACGCCTGAAGAAAATCTGGACAGGAGAGGATGTCGCGTACTGCGGTATCAAGGGTAAAGCTGTCGTTGTGGAGCGTGACAGCTCGGATTTCCGCGAGGGGAAATACTGCTATCCGGGCCTGATGCTCGCCTGTCAGATACCACTCACCATCACGTAAAACCAGACGGTAGGGAGCAAGACCCGTACAGCGACAACCGTTTCCCAGTAGCGTTATTTTCCTGTGTTCAGACACCGCATTCACCAGTTGGGCGAACACGCCAGAGTCTGGGGATGGCACCTGCGCAACTCCCGGCCAAATAAGGCAAGGAGCTTCCACTGGCCCGCTCAAAAGAGAACTGGCCAGATGGTTGTCCATATCAGGAAACAGCGCTTCAACCCCCGACTGGCGAGCAAACGTCATCACCGCCAGCTCTCTCTGTCGACCTCCGGACAGCAAGCGACACTGACCTTTGCGATACTCCAGATCCAGATACATCAGACGTTCCCGAAAGTCCCTGCGCAGGGTACGAACCGACACACCGAATTCAGTTGCCAGCTTTCGCAAATCCAGAGTTTCACCCGCCACCAGGCGGCTGATTATTAACGACAGCCTGACGGCAAGCCGGTCATGACGGCGTTCAGCCTGAGTCATGAGACAGGTTCTCCAGTAATATAATTAGCTGAAAATTAAAAAGTTATTTTAACGAAAGGGTGGGACAGGGAGTGGACACAAGAAGACGTATTTTTTACTGTTGCTGAAATCAACTGTGACGGGGCTTAAAGGGAAAACTGTCGAAATTCAGCAGATTATAAACATCAGAACGGACAGGGTGTGTCCTGAATATAATGGCAGGTAAGCCAGCTCAGAAGAAAATCCAGTCCCAAACGGCACGGGCAACGGATACTACGGCATCGCGGACAGTACGAATAATCGCTTTTAATGGTGCAGGAATAAATGATGCCGCTTCCGCAGAATCAAACACCTCTCCTACTGCGTTGCCAAAGCCCTCACGAGCCTGCTTTTTTATCGGTTCACCGCATAACCTCCCGTGCAGTTGTGTCGCCAATGGGCTGGTGGCTCGGTCTGGCAGGCAGCACATCATCGTTTCTACCATTGATGGCAGATTCCATTCTGTTCTCGCTGAGACAGCGCACACCGGATGGCTCAGTGAAAACAGCTGGCGAATGGAGTCCAGCTTGGTCACGATATTAGTCAACTGGTGCGGTGATGGTGCATTGCTGGTGGCGTTCCATTCATGACATGGCTCGATTTTGTCAGCCTGGTTAACGACAATCAGCACCCGTTGTTGGTAGCCAGTCATCACACGCCGGTAGAAACGTTCATCGATGGAGAAAGCACGATCATCGGCTTTAATAACCCACAGGATGAGATCCAGCTCAGGGAGAATACGGCGATACAGATTTTCATATTCTTTATCCCGTTGCTCACTCTCGCCTACACCGGGTAGGTCTACCAGTATCAGGCTATGCTCGCCACTACTCAGGCGCAGGCGTAGTACGTCACGGGTGCAGGCATCAATATCACTGACGGGAGTGACCTCACCCTGGAACAGCGCATTACACAGGCTACTTTTCCCGGCCCCTGTTTTGCCCATAATGCCGATGATCGGTTCGTAATGAGTGAGCTTTTGAATATGGTCAAGAATATGTTTTCCAATGGCATAGGGGAGCGATGCCAGCGGTTTCTCGATGGCCTGCAGACCTTCTGATTTTTTCATGAAACGACCTCAGACAGAAAAACAAAACCCCCGAGCCAGGAAGGCTTCGGGGGTGATTCACCGGGATAATATCTGTCTGAAATTATTTGGAATGATGTGTGTCCTGCACCATATCTGATTTACTACTATCTAGCCTTCAAAATGCCCACACGCAATAACTCATTATCGATAAGACATTTGAGTGCTTCATCCAGCGTTATGCTTTTACTTTCAGCAATCTGGCTCAACTTCTTTTGGTATAATTTATTTAATTTTAAAGGTGGGACTGTATCTTTTATCTTTTTCCTACGAGATTTTTGCTCCCAAGCTTTACCCAGTTCTTCGAGCAATATTTCTTTGTGATTTAATGAACTTGCACTTCCCAAACCATGAGAAATTAATTTCTCACCCTTCCTTCTTTTATTTTCCTTCAGATAACTCAGTTGCTCGTTACTCCAGCCTTTCCAGTTATCAAATATGGCAATAATGAAATGGTAACGTTGTTCACAGGAAATAGGCTTGGTATCAATAGAAATATATTTTTTCCTCATTTGCTCCCAAACCCACAAACATTGTTCTTCGTTATCCTTGTCCAGCCATGAAAATGCACTAGGGAACTGATTGCTGGCATTAGCCCAAGCTACCACCACTTCCGTAATCACTTGATCCGCCAGCCTTGGCGATCGATACATGTTCAAAATGACATCGATTATTTTTTCCATTACATCTGGAATGACATCCGTGTTTGTTATCCTTGAGAAGTCTAATCCATTAGCCTGATCACATTTTGGTAGAACCAAACTTATATCTAACTCCTCTAAGCCCAGGTCTAAATCCTGAATATTTATCTCGCTTTTATTATTCATTTCTCCCGTATTCTGAGGGGACATGACCACTTTAGGATCATGGACATGAAGCTTTGGCACATCGGGAGTAGTTCGGATGTTCGCACTAGCAAGTGCTACGGTTTTCTTTGTTAGTAAATGAAAGAGAAAGAAATGCCTTGCCCTGGGGTTTGTCCTTAACCACTTCAGGCGACTTGCCAGCCTCTGTGTCTTTTTTCGCATTTCCCGTTCATCGAATTCATCCCCCTCCACGATACATCTCCTACTCCAGAATGGTTGTTTTCCATCATTTCACTCAAGAGTAAAAGAACACAACCCAGATGTAAACCATACTTTTTTTGAAGAAAATAATGATATAAAAACAGTGTATTAATGTAGTAAAAGTGTAGTGCTAAATTTCAGATACAACATAAAATATCAATAAGTTAGGTATGGCACCTAGCCTTTTTCGCATCAAGGATACAGTATTCTACTTACAACCCATGAAAAAACTTACCCCATTGTGTTCTGCACAAAAATCGTAGCCAAATTCAGCAGTCACGTCCCTCTGCCATTAACTCGATTGACTGCTCAGTAACTACATGGAAAGAAGTGGATGCTTTATTCACTCCCGCAGTAAGCGACCTTATGACATTTAATGAAAAAATTTCCCTTAGCACAGTGCTCAATGGCAGCCAAGAAATTGGTATGGAGTGGCGTTCAGGGAACTCGGTAGCTGATAGCTGGCGGATTGTTATGAGGTAACACTAAGCAATTCAATTTGCCTGTAGGCCCGTAGTGGCATAGAGGTCAATGACCTTCAACTTTTTTTACAGATTACCGGGTTGGTATGCCGAAGCACGTGGTCGTTATCAAACATCACGAGTCCGGCTTACCTTTCTTAACCGGAGAATCGAACAATGAATACCCATCCATCTCTTTTAGAAGACCAGTTTGTCAATATGGCATTTATCACCAACCTGACTGGTTTAACGGACAAGTGGTTCTATAAGCTAATTAAAGATGATGTTTTCCCAAAACCAATAAAAATGGGTCGTAGCTCCCGCTGGTTAAAAAGTGAAGTTGAAACCTGGCTTCAGGAACGCATTAACCAGTCACGCAAATAGGCCTCTCCCCTAACTAAACCCGCAGCATGAAAATAATTATCCGGCTACCCGGAGATTTTCTGTTGCCTGTAATTTAAGCCAGAAGGAATATGAACCATGAAAGACTATAAACCGCGTTACGAAGAACTTCATAAATGCTACCAGACTTGGTTGACGGATTTTACGAAGCTGACTGTCCGGCAGGGAATGTGTCATCAAAACATATATCACTATCATAGCCTGACGGTTGGCTGTCTTAATTTTCCAGGGAAAGAACCTGTTATTGCTATTGTGCCTCACTGGCTACATCGGCTTATTTATGGAAAGGCAGCGGCAGCATCATTATCGATAGATGATGACCTGAGTGTAAGCTTATTAACGCAGGAACACCTGCTGGCCCACCATCCCATGCTTGAAGGCGTTCTGCTTTCCGAATGTGTCCGTTTAAAACAGCGTTCACTGGCAAATAAGCTCACCAGCCTGTTTCAGCAGTTTAGAGGGGCTGAACTTCGTCTAAAGCTTGTCTGGCTGTGCTGGTACGATTTGATGTTGGGGAATTGTCTTGCTGATTGGATTGAAAGTCTAAAGTTCAAAACAAGCGAGGAAGTAAATAACTGGGTTAATGACCGGCAGGCTGAGAACCATATGCTTACCAGCATGATAGATGAGTACGTCTGCTTTGCCTACCGCACTGTACTCGATCCGCTGATTTGAGCCGCTCGAAAAGCGACGCATACATAACCATTCCAGGGCAAATACATATTTTATGGAGCAGCTAACTTCGGAGTAATTATTTTCATTGAAACAATAAGTTAAGCCTTGCCCCAAAAGGTTCCGCTAAGCGGAGCTGATGTCGGATAGGTAGTATTTACCTATGGGGTAAGGCCCAGCAACCTCTCAATAGCCATATAATACAAACAATTAAATAACCCCCTGCAGGGCATAAGGCTGTAATAACCAGAGCCGTATGCTAAGTCACAAGCAACGCCTGACCAGTATCCCCGTCAGCGTTAATTCCTGAATCTCCCAATCACTATGCCTGTCTGTGTTTCAGGAAGGCACCTGTATGCCTGCTGTTTCCCGATAGGTGGAGGAATCCATTATGTTTTTGTTCGATGACATCATCCATCCAATGGTAGTGGACCAACGCCATGAACCTTTCAACGAGAAATATCTACAACGTATCGAAGGGGTACTTTGTAACGCACTGCAGGACCATCCACAAACCACGGTTATCAGGGTGGATTTACACTTACCGGAAGCCGGAGATGTGGGTGACAGCATTGTCAGTGATGCTGACTTAAGCCCGGGACTAATGTCCCGCTTTATCGACTCACTGAAAGCTCAGATAGTCGCTTACCGACAAAGAAAAGCCAGGGAAGGTAAACGCTGCCATCGCTCTTCAGTTCGCTACGTCTGGGTGCTGGAGCAACCAGAACTGGGCGGCAAGAAGCATTATCACATGGCCCTCTTCGTCAATACAGACACGTTCAATGCTCTGGGAAGCTACGACGAACAGGGGAAAGGTCTGGCCTCTCTTGTTCAAAACGCATGGCTAAGTGCAATGAAGAAGCGTGACTGGCCTGAATATCTGACGCTGGTGCACTTTGTTGATAACCCTCTGGCTTTCCTGGAGCTTAATAAACCGGAGTTTATGGACAAACTAAATGCACTGACTTTCCGTCTGAGCTACATGGCAAAGCATCGAACTAAACGCTATAGCAGTGCTGAACGCTCATTCGGCTGTAGTCAGGGCTGAGATTCCATACACTGTTTTTGCTGATGGCGATTTATTTACGCAACAACTTCATAGTGTGACAACCGCACCGCGATACCCTTCTCAATCCTTTTAATCTATACAACAGCATGGCGTCTGCCTGCCCTTCAGGGACGGCTTACGCCTGCCAACAGGAGTCCGATTATGTTACGAGGCTATTAACCACACAGGGCGCGCCTAACGACAGTTATATCTGTCTTCTCTGTGGCTATACGTTGCATGATTGTCCTTATGCGAAGCCAGACATCAGTGAAATGCAGCTGATTAATCGTCTGCACCATATCTATCTCAATGCTTAACAGAGACAATCGGCACTGTACGCAATCTGGCACTAATTATTAAGGATCAGTCGCTGCCCGGCCTACCACGCCAAATATTCAGAACTGAAGTAGAACTGAGATCAACTTTGCTGAATTAGTCTGTTCTATAATCGTCCGGTCACTGGGAATTACTATAATGCTTTCTGCATTCATCTATAGCTGAAAACATATCCCGCGCAGGACGCATCTGGTAAGTAATTGCCATTTGAAATCCCCCTTCCTGGAATCCGAGATGATCCAGACTGATGATTTCATCCGTTTTAGCCCAATACTTATCACCGTTCACCTCCAATACCTTCTCGCGATAAACCATAATTTTTTCTGGATAGTCTGGTCGCTCTCCTTCTTTTGAAAATATTTCGTAACGGACATATCCATTGCTTTCGTCTCCAAGTAATAGCACCTTGGCAAGGTTAAGTTGTACCATTTCTATATCCTTATCGTAATTTGTCAGTACCGGCTTCGTTCAAATTGGGCTAAGTAAACGATTCTGGGGCAATTAATCATCGAGACATACGTTGCTTGATTACTCCAAAGAACATTCCCCAGAGATGTTCTGACATCCCTTCGTTTGTCAGCAACTCTTCTCGTGAGGTGCCACTGCTAAATCCTCCCATCAGAGCACGGAAACCGAGAGATTGACCATTATCAGCAAGGCTCAGGCTTTCGTTAATGCTGTTTCGAACAACGTTATCCTGGCTATAACAGATATCCCCCATTCCATGATGTTGATTACCACGCCAGATGCCACATTGACCAACCTTGCTACCGTTGATATACACTGAGCAAGTGAATGAATTCGCATCAATTCGCTGGAAATCAACGTCTAACCCAGCATGACGATTTTTAAGTTCATCCAGCGAGTTTTCAAAATAACGAGCGACATACTCAAAACCCTCGTGGCGGGCGCGATCTTTATCCAGGTCGGTAAAGCTCTTGGGTAGAGAAAGATTGCTGGAACGCGGTGTAAAAACGGTATCTGCTGCCTGAAGCATCGGATTCACCGGAGCTGCAGCGTGCACACTCTGCTGCGGCTTTTTCGCTTTTATATTGTCAATAGCGCGGGAAACTGCATCGACGACCTGAACATAGCCTTCATCGTGGCTGGAAAATCGGGTAATCGGTTTACCATCGATTGTCGCCGCCATAATGCTGCCGAACGGCAACTGATGCCAGGCACAATCTCTTAAGATTACCGGAATGACCACCGCTTCACCCCGGTTGTGCCGCTCAAGCGCATTAGCCATTTCAACCTGATAGCAGTAATCAGAATTGATGAAATCACTACTGATCAGTAGCAAGATGATATCTGCTTGGGAAAAGTACAGATCAATCTGGCGCTCAAACTCTTGGCCTGGAACGATACGGCGATCGTGCCATGTGCTAATTTTACCTATCCGCTTCAGAGGGGACAGGTGCTTCTGAAGTTCATTGAGTAGTGCTTCATCTGCATGAGAATAGGAAAAAACGAGAGTGGTCATAGCGCGTAAGATGCTCCGGTAGGGAAATGAAAAACACCGTTATTTTGCACCTATTAAGTGTAAAAGAGTAATCCCCCCTTGCCGCAAGGTATTGATGCGGAAATCAGCCCTTCATCTTGGTATCGCTCTGACGTCAGGGTATGATCCCTAATAATTTCCCCGATTCTACGCAACCTGGGCACCGAACCAGGCATAGATGATTTTTTGAGGTTTTGATGGACAACGCTGAACAGCAATTTCTGAACGATCTGGATACTAAATTCTGGAAAGCCGCAGACAAGCTACGCGCCAATATGGACGCGGCCAACTACAAGCATGTGGTACTGGGTCTTATCTTTCTGAAGTATGTTTCAGATGCCTTTGACGCCCGTCAGAAGGAACTGAAAGGGCTGTTTGAAGATAAGTCCAACCTGGACAACATTTACGCGCTTTCTCGTGACGATTACGACACAGAAGAGGCTTACCAGCAGGCGATCGCAGAAGAACTGGAAGTCCAGGACTATTACACCGAGAAAAACGTCTTCTGGGTGCCAAAGCTGGCTCGCTGGGAAACGCTTAAAACCAACGCGGCTTTACCTGTAGGGACGGTTCTGGGGAAAGACGATAGCAGTAAAAATATCGTCATGACGTCAGTATCAAAGCTGATTGATATCGCTCTGGATACTATCGAAAACAGCAACCCGAAGTTGAAAAACATCCTTAACCGTATCGGACACTATCAGCTTGGTAACGACCTGTTAATCAGCTTAATTAACGTTTTCTCCGATACTAGTTTCAGCGAGCCTAAATACAATGGCGTGAAGCTCAATTTGAAGAGCAAAGATATTCTCGGTCACGTTTACGAGTATTTCCTCGGTCAGTTCGCGCTGGCGGAAGGCAAACAGGGCGGCCAGTATTACACGCCCAAAAGTATAGTGACACTGATTGTTGAAATGCTTCAGCCCTACAATGGCCGCGTTTATGACCCGGCAATGGGTTCCGGTGGATTCTTTGTTTCCAGCGATCGCTTTATTGAAGCGCATGCTGATGAAAAGCATTACAACGCGGCTGAGCAGAAACGCAATATCTCCGTTTACGGGCAGGAGTCGAACCCGACTACTTGGCGTCTGGCTGCGATGAACATGGTGATTCGTGGCATCGATTTTAACTTCGGTAAACAGAACGCCGATACGTTCCTGAACGACCAGCATCCGGATCTGCGTGCTGATTTTGTTATGGCTAACCCACCGTTCAATATGAAAGAGTGGTGGAATGCAAAGCTGGAAGATGATATCCGCTGGCAGTACGGCACACCACCGCAGGGTAATGCCAACTTTGCCTGGATGCAGCATATGATCCACCATCTGGCACCGAAAGGTTCAATGGCGCTACTGCTGGCGAACGGTTCAATGAGCTCCAATACCAACAGTGAAGGCGAAATTCGCCGGGCGATTATCGAGGCGGATCTGGTTGAGTGCATGGTGGCGCTGCCGGGACAACTGTTTACCAACACCCAAATCCCGGCCTGTATCTGGCTGTTGACCAAAGATAAATCTGGCGGTAACGGTAAGGCGCACCGTAAAGGCGAAGTGTTGTTCATCGACGCCCGCCAGATTGGCTTTATGAAAGATCGCGTGCTGCGTGATTTTTCGGCAGATGATATTAGAAAGATTGCCGATACTTTCCACGCCTGGCAGACGGATAAGAATTATGAAGATAAGGCTGGTTTTTGTTTTGCTGCCACACTGGACGATATAAAGAAAAACGATTTTATCTTGACCCCGGGGCGCTACATTAGTGAGGTTAATCAGGACGACGACAATGAGCAATTTGCCGAGAAGATGGCGCGATTGACCGCACAACTTAAAGACCAATTGGAAGAACGCGAAAAACTGGAAGTACAGATTAAGGTAAATCTGGCGGAGATGGGTTATGAATTCTGATTGGAAAATAGTTAAACTTGGAGATGTCTGCACTATTCGACGCGGTTCTTCTCCTAGACCAATTGTTGATTATATGGCCCCTAAGGGAATGCCATGGGTTAAAATATCTGATGCTACTGAGAGCAAGTCTAGATATATATCTAAAACGAAAGAATTTATAAAGCCAGAAGGTATTAGTCGTAGTGTTATTGTGAACAAAGGCGATTTAATTCTTTCCAATAGTGGAACGGCTGGATTACCAAAGTTTATGGAGATAACAGCATGTATCCATGATGGATGGCAAGTATTTACTGAGCTAGTTGATATTGATAAAGAGTTTCTTTATTACGTATTGTTAAATATAAGGAGCAGGCTTCTTCATAATGCTTATGACAGCACTATGAAAAACCTGACCTTAGATATGGTACGTGATGCACAGGTTAGGCTCCCACAAATTAAAGAACAAAAGAGAATCGCAGGTGTTTTGTCATCAATAGATGGAATGATTGAGTGTAATCAAAACGTCAATCAAACCCTCGAACAAATGGCACAGGCCCTGTTCAAAAGCTGGTTTGTTGATTTTGAACCGTTAAAAGCCAAAATCGCGGTGCTGGAAGCAGGTGGTTCGCAGGAAGATGCAACACTTGCTGCCATGACGGCAATTTCTGGAAAGGATGCTGATTCTTTGGCTATTTTTGAGCGAGAGTATCCTGAAAAATATACTGAACTCAGGGCTACGGCAGAGTTGTTCCCGCCGACTATGCAGGAAAGTGAATTAGGGGACATTCCGGCTGGATGGACTTCGCAACGAATGTCAAATATAGCAACCCTTCATTACGGAAAAGCATTAAAAAAAACAGAACGTATTGATGGGCCATATCCTGTCTATGGTTCGGGTGGGATTACCGGTTCTCATAACGCTTACCTTGTTGAAGGGCCTGGTATTATAGTGGGCAGAAAAGGCTCAATTGGTACAATTTATTGGGAAGATGGAAAATTCCATCCAATTGATACTGTCTATTACGTAGCCACTAAAGAAGAAATTCCATTAAGTTATTTATATTATTTAATGAAAACATTGAATCTGCCCAGCATGAACACCGACGCTGCTGTTCCTGGATTAAATAGAGATAATGTTTATCGTCTTGAAGTATTGAAACCAACTCAATCTATCTTGAATAAATTCGACAATCACATAGCAACCATCAGAAATAATATTCAAAAAAATAATACTACAATAGTATCCTTAGTGGGTTTACGCGACACCCTACTTCCCAAACTCCTCTCCGGCGAAATCAGCCTACCGGAAGCAGAGGAAGTAGCAAAGGAAACTGACTATGTTTAAAGTCGATCAGCCCAGCAATAGCCTGCAACCGCTTCAGGAAACTACCTTCACTAACGCGGTTTTCACCGAACGCTATCACTTGCAGGAATGGCTGGCGAAGCATCCGCAGGCATTGACTCGCAACAGTGATGATGAACTACTTATCATTCAGAAAGAGTTTGCCGGGTTTGACGATACCAAAGAACGGCTTGATCTACTGGCGATAGACAAGGACGGTAATCTGGTGATCATCGAGAACAAGCTCGATGATTCCGGACGCGATGTCGTCTGGCAGGCGCTGAAATATGCGGGTTACTGCGCCAATTTGCGCAAAGAACATATCGTTGAGATCTTTCAGCGTTACCTTGATCAGAACGAACCAGAAGAAACGCGTCCTGCGGCTGACGTGCTCGCTGAATTTCTTGAGTACGATAGCCTGGAAGAGGTGCAAATTAACCAAAATCGTTCACAGCGCATTATGATGGTCGCAGCAAATTTCCGCAAAGAAGCAACCAATACCGCACTCTGGTTAATGCAGTTCAATATTCGCGTACAGTGCTTTAAGGTCACTCCTTACCGTTATGGTAACGATGTGTTTATTGATATCAAGCAGGTTATCCCAACGCCGGAAGCGGAATCTTACATGATCGGTATGGCGCAGAAAGAGGCTGAGGAGCAGTCCACGACTGGAGAATCCAAAGCTCGCCACCATTTACGTAAGGCGTTCTGGACCCAGGCTCTGGAGAAATTCCGCGTTAGCTCATGTTCACTTTACAATAATATCAGCCCGTCCACCGACCACTGGTTAAGCGCAGGTTCTGGCATCAGTGGCGTTTCGTACAATCTTATCTTCAGCAAAAAAGAAATTAGGGTTGAGCTTTGGATTGCCAAACCGTCAGCACAAACTAATACATTTGCGTTTGACTGGCTTCATGAACGCAAATCCGCTATCGAAAATCGCTTTGGACATGAAATTGTTTGGCAGGCCTTACCGGATAAGAAATCCTGTCGTATTACTTACAGAAAACCCATCAACGGCATCGCAGATCAGGAAAAGTGGCCGGAGATGGTTGACTGGTTGGTAGAGCATATGACGGCATTTGAAAAAGCCTTTTCAATATGTCTACCGGAACTTAATCAGTTGATTAAGCGAACCTTTAACGGGCATGATGAAGCTGAAATTATCACTGAAGAAGCCGAACACGTTTAACACAGGACGTTACCGATGCTAACCGAAGACGACTTAGAACAGCTTTGCCTGGGCTGGTTTGCCGAACAAGGCTGGGAAATTCATCACGGGCCGGATATTGCCCCTGATGGTAGTAACCCGCAACGCGCCAGCTATCATGATGTGTTCCTGACGCCCGTGTTAACCTCCTGCCTGCAAAAAATCAACCCGCATCTGCCCGCAGACGTCTTCGAACAGGTTATCTCCCGTATTACTCGCGCTGAAAGCCCTGATCTGATTGCCAGTAACAAAGCCTTCCATCACTGGCTGCTGGAAGGGGTTCCGGTACAATACCGCCGCGACGAAGAACTTATCCACGATCACGCTCTGCTGGTGGATTTTAACCAGCCGCAAAACAACCGTTTTATGGTGGTCAATCAAATGACCATCAGCGGGACGAAACAGCCTCGTCGCCCGGATATCATCTGCTTTATTAACGGACTGCCGCTGGCGGTGGTGGAGCTGAAAAGCCCCATCGACGACAAAGTAGATATCTGGGATGCCTACCACCAGTTACAGACCTATAAAGATGAAATCCGCGATCTGTTTATCAGCAATGAAGCGCTGGTTGTCAGCGATGGCTATCTGGCACGTGTGGGTTCTCTGACGGCCACGGAAGAACGTTTTATGCCGTGGAAGACCATCAGTAATGAAAATGATAAGCCTCTGCTGGAATGGCAACTGGAAACTATGGTGCGGGGGTTCTTTAACCGGGAACTGCTGCTCGACTATATCCGCTACTTCGTCCTGTTCGAGAACAACGATGAAAGGCTAATTAAAAAAATAGCCGGTTATCACCAGTTCCACGCGGTGCGTGAAGCCGTGCAGGCGACGATCGTCGCTGCTACCGGTAAGCAACTGGCCCTGCACAGCAACATTCAGCCAGGCAGTAAGAAGGCGGGGGTGGTCTGGCATACGCAGGGTTCTGGTAAAAGCATCTCCATGTGTTGTTATGTCGGCAAACTGCTACAACAACCGGAGATGGGCAACCCAACGATTGTGGTCGTGACCGATCGTAACGATCTGGACGGCCAGCTTTACGGCACATTCTGCCAGGCGCAGGAACTGCTCAAACAGATGCCAGTGCAGGCGGAGGACCGCGAAACACTGCGGGAACTGCTTGCAACTCGCGATGCAGGCGGCATTATCTTCACTACCGTGCAAAAGTTCTCCCCGGAAGAAGGGGAAAACGCCCATCCGATACTCAATGGGCGCAGTAATATCGTGGTTATTTCCGATGAAGCACACCGCAGCCAGTACGGCATGAAGGCCAATCTGGATCGGGAAACCGGCGTCTATAAATACGGTTACGCTAAACATATGCGTGACGCGCTGCCCAACGCCTCGTTTCTGGGATTTACTGGAACACCGGTTTCGGCAGAGGATCGCGATACCCGCGCTGTATTTGGCGATTACGTCTCGATTTACGATATTCAGGATGCGGTGGACGATGGCGCAACAGTGCCTATTCACTACGAATCCCGGCTGGCGAAACTCGATCTCAATCATGAAGAACTGGCGGCGCTCTCCGATCAGGTTGATGAACTGATTGAAGATGATGAGTTGGACCTGCGTGAAAAAACCAAAGGTGAATGGAGCCGTCTGGAGAAACTGGTTGGGGCTAAACCTCGTCTCCAGCAGGTTGCCGCCGATCTGATTTCTCACTTTGAGAAGCGCAATACCGTAATGGACGGCAAGGCGATGATTGTCGCGATGAGCCGTGAAATCTGCGTCCATCTTTACGATGAAATTATCGCGCTGCGCCCGGAGTGGCACAATGACGATCCTGAAAAGGGGCAAATCAAAATCGTGATGACCGGTACGGCATCTGATAAGGCTATGCTGCAACCGCATATCTACAACAAACGAACTAAAAAACGGCTGGAGTCCCGCTTCAAGAATATGAACGATCCGCTGAAGCTGGTTATCGTGCGCGATATGTGGCTGACCGGCTTCGACGCCCCCTGCTGTAACACTATGTATATCGACAAGCCAATGCGCGGACATAACCTGATGCAGGCCATTGCCCGCGTCAACCGGGTATTTAAAGATAAACCCGGCGGGCTGGTGGTTGATTACATCGGAATCGCCAATGAACTGAAACTGGCACTGAAAACCTATACCGATGCAAACGGTAAAGGCGATGCGACCATTAATGCCGAAGAAGCGCTGGCAATTATGCTGGAAAAGCTGGACATCATCCACGGTATGTTTGCCAAAACAGCAACGTCAGCGGGTTTTGACTACACCGGCTTTGAAGCTCACGCACAAAAGCTGTTGGTGCCTGTTGCAAACTACGTGCTCGGCCTTGAAGACGGTAAGAAGCGTTTTCTCGATAACGTATTGGCAATTACTAAAGCCTGGTCGCTTTGCTGTACGCTGGATGCAGCACAGTCTTATAAACTGGAGATTGCTTTCTTGTCTGCGGTAAAAGCCGCTATCAGCAAATTTACCAGTGTGGACAAAAAAATAAGCCAGGCCGAGAAAAACTCCGCGCTGAAACAGATTCTGGATAATGCCGTAATTGCTAATGGCGTGGATGATATTTTCACACTGGCCGGGCTGGATAAACCCAATATTGGCTTACTTTCTGATGAGTTTTTGCAGGAAGTCCACGATATGCCGTATCGCAACCTGGCGGTAGAGTTGCTGGAAAAACTGATTAATGATGGTATCCAGTCCCGCAAAAAAAATAACGTGGTGCAGGAGAAGAAGTATTCGGAACGTCTTCAGGCGGTGTTAATTAAATATAACAACCGGGCTATTGAGACGGCACAGGTGATTGAAGAGCTGATCCAGATGGCGAAGGATTTTCAGTCCGCAATGGCGCGTGATGATGCGCTGGGCCTGAATCCTGACGAGATCGCCTTCTACGACGCACTGGCAGAAAACGAAAGCGCCGTCCGAGAGTTAGGGGATGAGGTACTTAAGAAACTGGCGATAGAAGTGACGCTGAAGCTGCGGCAATCCACTACCGTTGACTGGCAGGTACGGGAAAGCGTTCGTGCAAGGTTGCGTATCCTGGTTCGCCAGACTCTGCGTCGGTATAAGTACCCGCCAGATAAAACGCCGGGTGCGGTGGAGTTAATATTAAAACAAGCGGAAGTTATTTCGAATCATTGGACGATGTAACAAGTGAAAATTTCTGTCAGGAGCATGTTATAAGGAAATACTAGTATGGCCAAAATGATTCCGGCCTTCGGACCCATTGATAATGATAGTTATGGAGAAAAAACGGTCTATGCCCTGTTAAAAGAAGGGCTGTCCGATGATTTCACCGTGATTCATAGTCTCCCGTGGTTGAGTTCGGCGGCCCGGCATTTGGGTATGAAACTACCTCCAAGTGGAGAAATAGATTTTCTTGTTCTCCATCGTATTTATGGTGTTTTAGCGTTAGAGGTAAAAAGTGGGATATATCGCGTAGATGGCCCTATTTTTGTACATCTCAAAACAAATAATAATGTCGATGTCGTGAAGCAAACTCGTAACAATGTCCATGGATTAGCCCGTTGGTTAGGGGGAGCAACAACGTTGCGGTTGCGTATTGGGTATGGTTTTATTTTTCCTGATAGCCATTTCGATAATAAAGTTATAAATACAGCAATGGTTGATGCGTCTGTAAGACCATTTAGAAAAATATTCGTTGATAAAAGCCAACTCCCGGAAATTGCAAAGTACACTATTGAGATAATGCAATACTGGAAATCTGCATTAGGAAATAATGATTTAGGAAGTGAACGACTTCAATTAATAATAAAATCTATATGCCCGCAATTTGATGGTACGCCTGACTGGGGAACCCGAATTGTTTATGATAATCAACTCTGGTTAAGACTCACACATGAACAAATTAAGGTCATTGAACTCCTGTCAGAATATCAACGATTTGTTGTAACTGGATGGCCAGGAACAGGAAAGACTTTGATTGGGATTGAATTTGCCAGGCGATTGGTTAAAGAACAAAAAAAAGTTTTATTTATTACTTTCAATAACCGTCTTTCTGAATACATTCGACAACAAACTCCAGTTTCATTATGCGACGTTTTTACCTGGCACAAACTATGTCATCAGGCTCGTAATAGATTAGCCCTGCCTCCCGAGTCTCCAACAGGCTGGTTTGAATCAGGATGCTGCGAGGATTTGCTTAGTGCATTAAAGAAAAACAAACTAAAGGATTATGATGCTTTAATTATTGACGAAGCACAGGCGTTACATTCTTCGTGGTTGGAAACCTTATTTTGTTGGTTTGAAAATAAAAGAATTATTGCATTTTGTGATGAAACCCAAACGTTCTCTTTTGAAAAAGGGACGAATCACATTGATCTTCAACGGATAATTAATTCCCAATTTTCCTTCAGCTTAACTATTGTGTTAAGATGTCCTAAAGCCGTTACTGATTATTTAATGGCTATCAGGCCTTCATCATATCAAATTACGTCCCCCAGAAATAACGAACCCGATACGTTAAAAGAATTAGTTGTTATCGATCCACTTTCCACATTGCTTAATGAAATCTTACGACTGAAAGAAAGTTCTGTGCCATCTGATGAGATTACCGTCCTTGTCCCTACGGATTTAGTGAAAAACTTCCTCCAGAAAGACATGAAAACTTTTGATATAAATATTGAAACTGTATCTCGTTTTCGTGGTATGGAATCACCTGTTGTCATTACACTGGATTCCGAAAACATGGAGGATGCTCAATTATTTTGCGCTTATTCAAGAGCAACAACAGCCTTCATTGCAATTTATGATTCGGAGAAATTAGCATGGAGAGAAAATAATAATTTTCTGCATAAACTAATTAATAGAGAGGAAATCCAGAGAGCAATTAATGAAGCAAAACATAACTCATCCTCCAAAGTTCTTATGGCTGATTTTTTCAGCGAAGGGGATCTGAAACTAAACACTGTAAAATTAGCATGGTCAAAAAACCTTTCTTCTTGGCTTATTGAGTTTGATGAAGAAAATTCCTCAACGGAAACGTGGATTGATTTTTTATATTCTCATTATACTTGGCCAATTTTATATTGGTTTGGAACTTCACGAAGAGTTGTTTATTACATTACAAATCAACAATTCGAATTAAACACATTAGGCGCAGGGACAAATTTATCAATAAAAAATTGTGCCATGTGTGAAAAGATGATACCTTTTGATTCTGAGAATAATTGTTTGCTTTGCAATAAAAAAACTGAAGAGTCGTCACCAACCAGATATGAAATTAATAAAATTCGCGAGTTTGATTTAACAATCTCTCAGAATAATTTTAATTCAGCTGTTCAAAAAGAAAAGAGACGATTATTACCCATACCGTTAGCGGCAGCTATTGCCCGAAGAGTGGCATTTGAAAAGCCATATAGAAATAAAGTACTAAGCGAATCATTACCTGGCGGAAAGCTTCTCTACAGAAGTGCATTAGCTTTTATACAGGCTTGGGTTGCATTATTACCACCGAATAAAACACTAGTATTGGATGAGATAACAGATGCACTACGTAAACGCTATATTCATCTTGAGCAATTGGATCGCTCTGAATTAAGGAATGCTTTAGCCTGTGCACTGTCAACTTGCTACAATAAAAAGCATCTTATTAAAGTTGGAAAAGGGAAATATTCACCTATTGACGACTAAGAACTCTTATATAACCCTATTTAAGGTTAGGATGGATATGTTTATGAGGCTTTTTTCACGACGGTGTAGAGAATACAAAAGTTCTGAAGGTGCTTAAGCCACACATTTTCTTTGAAGATCAGTATGTGCATTTGATCGTGACTGTAAATTCCTTATGACAGTAA
Source organism: Hafnia paralvei ATCC 29927 (assembly GCF_001655005.1). Lineage (GTDB taxonomy): Bacteria > Pseudomonadota > Gammaproteobacteria > Enterobacterales > Enterobacteriaceae > Hafnia > Hafnia paralvei. Next base: position 172,141 of record NZ_LXET01000007.1, on the reverse strand, counting down.
CTCCTAACTTGCCTAATGTGAAACATCATGTATTGTCGCTGACAAACCACTTAGTCATTAAGACTGAATTGTATTAGCTCAAAATTGACTTGGCTGTTTTCACCGGTAGCACACAAGCAAACCTGACGGTCTGCTTCGAGCGAGGAGCGGAAATTGACATATCTGTTAAAGTGAATGGTTCGCTTTGCCGGGATAATTACATATGTATATCTGTCAATTCAGCCAGCGTCAGAAAGATAAAATCCAGCCCATTTTACATGTCTAGCATTATCGGTTAGCCAAGGTTTACCGCTATCTGTTCGAGTACATGGACCACTCGCTGGGCTGGTAGATTCAGGCCTACCAGATTCACTTTTCGACAATTAAAATTTTTCTCAAATAAAATAAATATGCTCTAAAAAGGGCTCGACGAGTATTTATACTCGTCGAGCCCTGCGTTATTTATTAATTCTTGACTGGCTTCTTAAACATTCAACAGCCGCCTCTAATAAGCCTAGATCAGGGTTAAGAGAACCCCATTCTCTCCAGAAATCTCGGGTGGCGCTGTCGGGTTTTACCTGCGGTTGGTCAAGTTTAATGCGTGTTGGTAGAAGAACCGCATCCCCAAGCAACAAAGCCTCACCTGTATCTAAAAGTGGAAGCATAGCTGTTAGACCTGCGAGGGAATCAGGCATAAGTCTCTTGATAACATTTTGATCGCTGTCATTTGTTAGCCTGAGAGCGAGGAAGTTGTTACATTGGGAAAGGATTGTTCGGCTTACATCTGATGGCCTCTGACTTACAACTAATAGTGAGAAACCATATTTACGCCCCTCTTTTGCAATGCGTTCAAAGGACCATAGCGCCTGTCTTTGAACTGAATCGGCGTCATCTTTTACAGGAAGATAAAGATGTGCTTCATCGCAAAGTAAAGTGATTGGCGTACGAGAATTTGCGTTCATCCAGAACTGAATATCATAGAGTAGGCGGGCTAACGTTCCTGTCACTACTGGCAGGACATCAGCAGGAACTTCAGAGAAATCGATAATTTTAATACCATTACCAGAATCAGCTCGAAGTAGTTTTATAATCTGTTTGGCAAGCCATCCATAATCGAGAGCTTCAGGAGGTGGGGAAAACATAAAACCATATCGGCGATCATCAAGTTTTGCTTCCAGCCTAGAAAGAAAACGTGTCAGCTTGTCTTCCCAGTCCCCTTTTACAGCAGCTCCGTTTTTCCCGACACCCTTCGTTATATTATCCTTGGTTAAAAGAGCAACTAAATCAGAAATAGCGTAAGGTATTGGTGAGTCTACAGTGAATGTCTCTTTGACTTTCGGCTTACCAGATAAGTCCAGAGTTGCGCCTTTGAGATCCCGAACATGAAGAGTGAAACGAGAGGCCTGGTTTGGTGCATTCTGATCGCTACGGTCAAGAATCATCGACAACATTTCATCTCGATTCAGTAACCAATACGGCAGAAATAGTGCATCATCTTTAGGTACAGTAAGGTCTCCTGGTCCGGCGATACGGAATCGTTGTGCGTAACCTCCTTTGGTTTTGTCAGCAAGTGTGGCGTACTCACCATGCATATCGAACACAACGATATTCGGATATTTAAGCTTAGCTGCTCGCTCTAGTATTAGGGCTACAGCCCAACTCTTACCTGAACCAGTACTTCCCAGGATGGCCGCATGCCTCTGGAAAAATCTATCCCCACTAGCAATAGCCTCAGCACTCCGATCCGCCACGAAAGTACCTAGTTTAAGGCGTTCTTCGTTGGGTAAACCGGCACCGAGTATGCCCATAAAACGCTGAAGATTAACACCTTCTATCACAAAGCATTCGCGATCGATCTGAGGAAAACTATCGGCACCTCGTTTGAAAATGTCCGTTTTATCTCCATCAACAGTTCTATAAGTGCCAATGACGAAAGCCTGCATATGGTCTGACGGTGATACGGTTAACATCCCTGACTCATCCTCTTCTGGGTCAGGTAGTTCTTCTCGTAGTGAGCGAGTAACGCGATCTGTCATTCCAATCAGGAATTCGGCCTGTGTTGCTCCTTTTATTGCTATAAGCTGTCCAATTCCAACACGTGTCAGCATTTCTGAGTTGGTGACATCAATAGCCACACGGCTGGTATCTACTCCAGCCACACGGCCTATTTGTTCGTTTTCTGTAAATTTAAGAGCAGGACTGGTCATGCAGATAAGACTCCTTCTACGAATCCTTTAAGATCCCAGTAATCAACACCAGGGTAAAATATCTCACTACCATCGACGATGAAGCGCGCACCGGCAGTTCCTGCATCGTTATGAAACTCCGCTGCAATTACATTCTTGTTTAACTTAGCTATTTCTTTAGCTTTTGCAGAAAGTGTATGCGTCAAAATGACAGTTCTGACTCCTGACCGAATACAAGGAGTCAGATGTGTTTCCAAATGATCATCATTAAAGCCATAACCGATGATTAAGAAACGACTGGCTTTATCAATTGCGTCATTAGCTTTTTCCCTGTGTTTGTCAAAGGGACTATCGTAGCCGCTCCTGAATTTATTCAAGCCAGGTGTAATAATTAGACGAGGAAGAGGAAGATCTCCTGTATATCGCACCGGGTTCCCTTTACGGTGATACCAGTCCAGACTGCCATGCGGCTTGAAAACGTTCACTTTTGGTGTGAACTTATATCGCACATGCTTACCAACAAGTTTGGCTCCGCGGCAAAAGCCCCAGTGGCTATCAAGAGGCACTAGACGAGCAGCAAAATACCCGCTGAACATCGTATCAACTCCTAATCCAGCTTCTTCACAGGCAAGCTCAACTAAGCGGTCATAGTTAGTTGTAACAATGGGTATGCCTTTATCTGGTTTTAATAAATGAGGAAGTAACATTGTAAGCCGAAGTGTTTTCTCGTTTTTAAACACCTCAGAGATAATAGCTGCTTCGGCTGCTGCTATGTATTCCCCGGTAGATTTGACAATGATTGCTTCAAGGGCTGGTGTCGGGGCTCGTTTGAGCAAGGCCGCTTCTAAACCATCAGTTCCGATCGAGGGGTGGATCTCATTCCAGAGTTTCAAGTCATCAGGGGAAAGATTGTCTGCGACATGGGCGATCAGATGGTCCCCGAGTTTTCCCATTCCAGGAACTCCTTCTGCGCAAGATAACCCTGAACCAACGATTAGAACTAGGCCATCACCTAGATGCTGTTGAAGTCGTTTTTTTAAATCATTCAGTTCCACTTGCTCTCTCCGTAGATGCAGCACTTAATTCGTGGGGGTAGGCAATTTACAAACAATAGGTAAATTAACTAAGCCTTATAATTTTCGGCCAACAAAAACGACTTTCTATTAACTAAGGTTCGATAATCAGATATAGGGCTCTCATTTTAACCTTTTGAAAAAGAGGGCTCTTATATCTCCATCACAACTTTGATTCGCAGTCCTTGCTTAACTGGAGATAGGTTTTGTAGCCTGGTTTGATCCATTTCGCCAAGAGCCAATCGTGTTGGAGGCTCCCATCCTTGGAAAAGAAATCTTTGCCTTGATTCAGGGGGAAAGAGAAGGTGTGCTTGTTCTTATCCGGCCCTGTATAAAGGCTAGCCACAATCTCAGCATTCTTCCCGTATTTCTTCTCCAAGGCTGCATTCAGGATATCTACAAAACCGACCTCGTAGATTCCAACACCGGCATCAGGTTCGAAGTTATGTAGGTTTTTCAACTCAAGACCATTCATCAGGTCATTCAGTCCCTTCAGGAGTACGGCATTCCCTACCATTGCCCATACGGTTTGTCCAAGTCTAACAGTCAGAGGTTCGTTTCGGTTCGCATCAGAGCTGAAGGTACAACGAGACTGCCAGCCTGCTTTGCCCTTGGTAACAAGCTTATTACCGCTACCGTCAACATCAGCAGAGACAATCATCAGAGGTGATGTATCGTAATTCCTGATCTCCATCATCAGGAACACCTCGTCTTGTCCTTCTTTGATATCTGGCTTAATGCGGAAGGGTTGTAACCGTGCCTGTATAACCGACATATTCTCTTCAGATGAGAACCAAGACCAGATCACTTCCTTTGCGTCCTTGAGAGTGATAAGCCCTGCACCAACGGCAACGATAAGGGCTAATGATGGGGTGACCTGCCCCAAAGAATTATTGCAACATAGACTAGTAATGACCGCTTCTGACACAGAACGGCCTGTCAGATTAGGTTTGGCTCTATGCAATAGATGTGTCAGGTCAAATCTGAGCTAATACGGCTGAATAGTTTGTATACCACATGCAAAATACCTGCCCTACCTCAGATCAATGCTCACCTCTAAACACCTCTTTCCTGTGCCATTCCACAAACTGCTCGCCCGGATAATTTTCTTTAACCGATGGCAACGCAATCGCCTTTCCCGCAAAATCCCAGAACAGCCGCTGTACCACCCCACCACCATTTACCGCGCCTGAAACTTTCACGCGCATATTTTCATCCAACCCAATCGAACCACGATCAAACGCTTTATGATGGATCGCACACAACGCCAGTCCATTAGATACTTCACAGGGGCCATTATGCTGCTTCCATCTGATATGGGCTGCTTCCAGAGCAATCGGCGCATTGTCGTGGCGCATGTTGAAGCCGCAGATCGCGCACTGATAATTGTAAGCACGTAGCACCATCTGGCGGAACTTCGGATCGCGTTGACGGAGAGAGGTCCGAATATCAAAACCCATCTCGTCAGCGATGTCTTCCTGAATACTGGCCGGGAAATGCGCCTCCAGAAGCTGCTGCGCCAGCGTATCAATTAACCTGTGATTTTTTGCCACCAACGCAAAATTATTGGCATCAAATCCACCCGCGACATTATATTCAATGAGCTCACGTCGGGGCGGCTGGCGGCTACCATTGGTTGAGCAAAGTTCCGCGTTTTGTAGTTCCCAGAAGCCATCGCCCTTCAGACGCCAGAACGGCATGTCCGGACGCTGGTCACGGCGCTGCGGTCCATAACGTTCCAGAAGGTCCAACAGGGGCTCGTAGATTTCAGAACCATAGTTAAACAGGCGATCATGACCCTGCCGATAGCGTGAGAGGACGTGCAGCAGCAATAATGGCTTATGTGGCGCACGCTGTTCGCCTTTGCGCCAGATAGTAATATTTGATATCGCTTGCTTTAGCGTTTTGTCAGAGGTCATTACGTTGAAAAATCCATGAGCACATATTTGCGATGATGCTCGCTACTTTATGTACGTTCAAGGCATTATTGCAGACATCTTTTTTTGTCTGTCGACTCTTTACCTGGCAGATGGAATTCTGATAACAACGGTAAAAAATACAACGACCAACCAGCCCGATAAGGGCTGGTTGGTCATTTTAATTAAACATCAGCCGAGAAATAAAGGCATTCAATTCACTCAACATTACCCCCATTGATCTTCCCAAAATCAAACGGACTCACCGCCTTCTCTCTATTAGCATCCAGAAAATCAGCCCACCACTGCAGCATCAGTTTGCGCTCATCAAGATGCTCGGCTTTGTGAATGTAAGCCGCACGCACAGAGTTACGCTCCATATGGCTCATCTGTCGTTCTACGGCATCCCTCGACCACAATCCTGACTCAATCAACGAACTACATGCCATGGTCCTGAAACCGTGGCCGCACACTTCAATTTGTGTGTCATATCCCATTACTCGCAATGACTTGTTAACTGTGTTTTCACTCATCGGTTTGCGAGGGTTATGATCGCCAATAAAGATCAGTTCATGATCACCGCTGAACGTTTTTATCTGCTCAAGAATCGCCAGAGCTTGTCGGGAAAGTGGTACCAGATGAGGTGTACGCATTTTTGAGCCACGCTGTGAGTGCTTTACTCCCTCAATAGCTTCTCGCTCCGCAGGAATCGTCCACATAGATGTTTCGAAATCGATCTCAGACCAGCGAGCAAAACGCAATTCACTGGAACGAATGAAGACAAGAAGAGTTAGCTCAACGGCAAGGCGAGTCAGCGGTCTACCGGTATAGCTGCCTATGCGCTGAAGCAGCTCGGGAGTCCGTTTCAATTCAAGTGCTGGTCGATGTTGCCGGTTACCTGAAGCAACGGCACCAACCATCTCCTGCGCGGGATTGTAGTCGAGCAAACCGCTCTGTACGGCATAACGCATTATTGCCGTGGTTCGCTGTTGCAGACGGGAAGCCACTTCAAGTCGTCCAGAAAGTTCTACGGCTTTTATAGGAGCTAGCAAATCCCGCGTTTTTAGCTCGGCAATGTTGCGTTTACCAATGGCAGGAAAGAGGTTGTCCTCCAGGCTTTTGAGCACTCGTCGGCTATGTTCTTCCGACCACTTTTTATTTGTGGCGTGCCACTCAACAGCAAGCTCCTCAAAGGTGCGCGCTTCTTCCTGTTCAACCTTATCATTTTTCTTTTTGTCTCCCGGGTCGATGCCGTTTGCCAACAGCTTGCGAGCATCATCACGACGAGCTCTGGCATCCGCAAGAGACACATCAGGATAAACGCCTAAAGCCAGCATCTTTTGCTTCCCGCCAAAGCGGTACTGCAAACGCCAGTATCTTGAACCATTTGGGTGGACGAGAAGATGCATACCGTTGCCATCGGTCAGCTTATATTGCTTATCCGTTGGCTTGGCTGTTCTGACTTTGATATCTGTTAGAGCCATGCTTATGCCCTCCCTGTTGGTACAAGCATTATCGAACCGGAGATACCATCATCTGTACCAACATGTGTTGGTAGATGTACGTTGAAGTCGGTTGACCTTGAGAGAGTTAATATAGCGAGAAAGGTAGGTAAATGCTGGATTTTAGACATAAAAAAAGACCTCAGTTGAGGTCTATTTACATACTTATGGTGCCGAAGGCCGGACTCGAACCGGCACGTCTTTCAACGGTTGATTTTGAATCAACTGCGTCTACCGATTTCGCCACTTCGGCACGAAGAGGTATGCGGAAAACGTGTGCATTATACCTAGCCACGAACCTCACGCAATACTTATCCTGCATTCAATTGTTTAAGTGACCAAAAAAACGGCGAAGATGCGAGAGAAAGCGCGTTATTGCATATTTTATCATCGATATGTCATCACCATTACGTTCTTGTGGCGTGTTTTGCACTCGTTCAAAGCCGATATCCGTTTTCTTAAATGTCAGCGTAAGGATAAATTATCGCTTTTTCTGGCGGATGGCGTGAGTTGCGATAAGCTCACTCCACATTAGCTTTAATTCATTGTGTAGTGCCCTCCTCATCGGGAAAATTTATGTCATCTAATAATCCTTATATTGTTGAAGTAATTGAGTCACATGAGTTGATTCAGCAGTGGTTTGCAAATACTCCTGTGGAGGCTGATGTCTGTGAGCGCTTGCTGTCGCACTTTAGTCCTAGCTTCACCATGGTTGGCGTCAGCGGCCACGCGTTAAGCTACTCCGCGCTGTGTGCATTCTTTCAGGCTAATGGCGGTGCTAAGCAGGGGCTTAAGATTGAAGTGTCGGCGATAGAAATTATCAGTGAATGGGAAAACGGTGCGGTGCTCAGCTATCAAGAGCAGCAGTCATTGCCAGATCAGGCGGCATCGCTGAGATACTCAACGGTGGTGTTTGAGAAAGATCTTCAGGGGAAAGTTCTGTGGCGGCATCTGCATGAAACTAAGGCCAATAGCGGGACTTAAGACGTAAAAAAGGCGGGAGATATCCCGCCTTTCGTTTTTAATCAACCGGCGTTAATTAGTTGATTTTGATTGGCATACCAGAGCGTGCTGCAATGGCATTATCAACTGCGCTAGTTTGAACGCTTGGATCTGCAATCACTTTATTAATCGCATCGGTTAATACCACTGGCACAGGCGCATCAGAATTGAACTGTTGCTCTGTCGTCGACAGCGGGTTGTGTACCTCGATGTAACGAGAACCATCGGGCTCAACGGTCGCTTTTACAGGCTCATTGATAAACTGTAAACGGGTTCCGACGGGCACGTTGTCAAACAGGTATTTGATATCGTCATCACGCAGACGCACACAGCCGTGGCTTACGCGCAGGCCGATACCAAAGTTGGCGTTAGTACCGTGAACGGCATACAAACGACCGATATATAGCGCATAAAGCCCCATTGGGTTGTCAGGGCCTGCTGGGAATACCTGTGGAAGAATCTCACCATTGGCAGCGTACTCTTCATGCATTTTTTTGGTCGGCGTCCACGTTGGGCCCGCTTTCTTACGTTGAACAGAGGTTACCCAGTTCATTGGCGTATCGCGACCTAGTTCACCAATCCCAATCGGCAGCACTACAACGGTTTTAGAGCCTTTTGGATAGTAATACAGACGCATCTCTGCACTGTTGATGATGATGCCTTCACGCGGAGCATTTGGCAGGATCAGCTGGTGCGGAATAGTCAGCGTCATACCCGGTTTCGGCAGATAGGTATCCACTCCTGGGTTAGCTTCCAGCATGTTACTCAGGCCCATCTGATACTGAGCGGCAAAGTGCTCCAGAGGCAGTTTGCTGTCATCTGGAACTTTTACTTGGATATTCTCACCGATCAAGCGGCTATTATTCGCAGGTAAAGGGTATACAACGGCAAATGCGGACTGCATACAAGCAGTTGCTGCCAGAAGCACCGTGAAGAGCGCACGGATACTCATTTTCATGTTTATATTCCTGTTGAGTGCTAGACCGCGCGCAGGCGGTTGTCAATGTTAGTCAGAGAAGACTGGATGCGCATTATATGTGCACAAACGCAAAAGAGGAAAACATTCGTGTGTATCTTCACAACAACGTATTTTTCCATCACTAAACCAAACTGTGCATATCTTAAGATTAGCGCTGCCCGTGAGCTAGATCACAACCATTTTTGTTTCGATATGTGGCGTTTGGTTTTATTTACAAAAAATCAATGAATTCTGCTCTGCGACCAAACTTGTTAGCATTAATATGTCCCCACTAAAAAATCTGACCAAACCTATTGCCTGAAAAAATGGATAAACGCGTGTTGAAATTTTTCCCTGCGACACTGCTGGCTGTCGCCTGTGCGCTAACACCAATTAGTGCCTTTGCCCAACAACCTGAGCCCTTAGCCTCGCAGGTTGTTGACGGTTACGCCGAGCACATTTTCTATAACAGCGGTGCTGCTGCGATGGCTTTAGTGGCCATTGATAACAATCAACAGGTGTTTAGAAGCTTTGGTGAAACCCGTCCTGGGAACGATATTCGTCCGCGTAAAGACTCGCTCATCCGTATCGCATCGCTCACTAAGCTGATGACCAGCGAAGTCCTCGTGAAACTGGCGGATGAAAGGAAAGTCAGTCTGTATGACCCCTTAAGGAAATATGCCCCCAAGGGTATGCGGGTGCCTTCCTATAGTGCCAATCAGCCTATCGTCCTAATGAATTTAGCATCTCATACCAGCGGACTCCCTCGTGAACAACCAGGAGGAGCCCCCCATCGCGATGTCTTTACGTGGCCAACCAAATCTGATCGTTGGCAATGGTTGAAAAGTGCCAAGATAACCGTGCCACCGGGCGTACGCGCATCATATTCCAATCTGGCTTTTGACCTGCTAGCGGACGCTCTCGCTCAAGCCACGGGAAAATCCTATCCGAGTTTATTGAAAGAGAAAGTCACTCAACCACTCGGTATGAAAGATACCACCTACACGCCGTCCCCAGAGCAATGCTCGCGGATGATCGTACCCGCTCGCGGCGCCAGCCCATGCCAAAATAGCCTTGCCGCCATCGGTAGCGGTGGGATTTATTCCACCCCGGAAGATATGCAGCGTTGGATGCAACAGTTTCTATCGTCAGCCACGCAGCCACGCAGCCCCTATGCACAGCAGTTGCTGAAAATGTATTACCAGCGAGAAAAACTGACGATGATTAAAGGTATGGATGTTCCTGGCAAAGCCGCAGCGTTAGGGCTCGGTTGGGTTTATATGGCACCGCAAAATGGTTTACCGGGAATAATTCAAAAAACCGGCGGCGGCGGCGGATTCATTACCTATATGGCGCTGATACCAGAGAAAAATGTCGGTGTGTTTGTTGTGGTGGCTCGTACCGAGCTCAGCAAGTTTACAAATATGAGCGATGGCGTTAATCAACTTGTGAGTGAATTAGCCCAGAAAAACCAGTGAACTGCGTCAGTTTCAACCAATAAAAAAACGGGCCTATCAGGGCCCGTTTTTTATCTCATACTGCATAGAAGAAGACTACGATTTTCTCAGCAGCATATAGACACTAATCAGCAAGAATAGCAGACTCGGTAGTATCGCACCCAACACAGGTGGAACGCTGTACACCAAGCTTAGTGGTCCAAATATCTCATCGAGCACGTAGAAAAAGAAGCCAAAGCTAATGCCGGTTAACACCCTTACGCCCATAGGCACACTACGTAGTGGACCAAAGATAAAGGAGAGTGCCATTAGCATCATTACAGCAACAGACAGCGGAGCGAAAATCTTGCTCCACATGTTTAGCTGATAACGCGAGGATTCCTGACCACTTTGCTTCAAATACTTCACGTAATGATACAGACCGCTGATAGAAAGAGAGTCAGGACTCATGGCAACGACGCCCAATTTGTCTGGGGTCAGATTGGTTTTCCAAACGCCGTTCAGCGTCTGTGAGCCTGTGATCCTTTTGCTGTCGGTTAGGTTAGATTCTTCAACCTGCGATAGCTTCCACTGGTGGCCTTCAAACGTTGCAGAGTTGGCATAGCGTAATTTTTGCAAGTGACGTTCATTGTCAAAGCTATAAATACTCACGCCCTGAATACTCTTCTCACCTGTAACACGCTGGATAAAGATAAAGTCAGTGCCATCTTTCGCCCACAACCCCGTTTGCGTAGAGAGCAATGATCCCCCATACATCTGCTGAGCACGATAGTTACGCGCAGCCTGCTCCCCTTGTGGAGCAACCCACTCACCAATCGCCATCGTCAGAATAACCAGCGGAATAGCGGTTTTCATCACTGAGGAGGCAATTTGCATGCGGGTATAGCCAGCCGCCTGCATAACCACCAGCTCACTACGTTGTGCAAGCATCCCGAGACCTAACAGCGCCCCGAGCAGAGCGGCCATGGGAAAGAAGACTTCAATATCCTTTGGCACGCTTAACAGAGTGTAAAGACCTGCGCCAGCGGCGGAGTAATCCCCCTGCCCAACCTTGCGCAGCTGATCGACGAATTTGATAATTCCCGATAACGACACCAGCATAAACAGCGTTGCCATGATGGTGCTGAAGATGGTACGCCCAATGTAACGGTCTAATACTCCTAGCATCAGGCGACTCCTTTACCAGTCATTCGCGCACGGATTCGACGCATCGGCAGCGTATCCCAAATGTTCAACGCAATCGCGAGCAGCAGATAGAAGCCGTTCACTACCCATACCCAGATAAAGGGATCAATCTTACCTTTGGCAGCGTTGGAGCGCAGAGAGCTTTGCAGCAGGAAGAAAATGAGATACAGCAGCATTGCAGGCAGCATACTCAACACTCGACCTTGTCGCGGGTTAACCACGCTCAAAGGCACGACCATCAACGCCATGACAAAGACAGAGAATACCAACGTGATACGCCAGTGGAACTCGGCGCGGAAGTCTTTTTCGTTGGAATCCCACAGCGCCTGCATTGGCGCCTGATCGGCATTGCTTGGATTTAAAACAACAGCCTGATGCCCAATAACCGCTTCATAGTTAACGAAATCGGTAATACGGAAGTCACGCAACAACGCGGTCCCTTCATAGCGAGTACCGGTATCGAGCACCACCTGTTGGGAACCATCAGGACGCCCTTCCATATGGCCAGTATCTGCCACCACGACCGATGGGCGTTGCGTTCCATTAGGACGCAATTGCGCTAAAAAGACGTTTTCGAACTTTTTGCCCTTAACATCGCCCACAAACAGTACATAGTTGCCATCCTTTGAAGGCTGGAACTGCCCTTCAACCATGGATGCTAAACCGGGGTTGGCCTTGGCCTCCGCCATCACTTCATCGGAGTGGAATGACGACCATGGGCTCACCCAAAACGCGTTAACCAATGCAAACGCGCCCGTAATAAAGGCAAGAATCATCGCGGTTTTAATCAGCACACCTTTGCCTAAGCCACAGGCATGCATAACCACGATTTCACTTTCAGTATAAAGTTTACCCAGCGTCATCAGTAGCCCAAGGAACAGGCTAAGAGGCAGAATAAGCTGGGCCATCTCAGGCACACCCAGCCCGAGGAGAGATAACACTAAGTTTGTCGGAATTTCGCCGTCAACTGCCGCACCGAGTATCCGCACCATCTTTTGACAAAAAAAGATCAGCAGCAGGATAAATAGGATAGCAATCTGACTCTTAAACGTTTCCCGTACCAGATATCTAATGATGATCACGCTTATTACGCCTGTGAAAACTTGTCTTTTTGCAGGAAAATAGATAATTTCTACGCTAACCCGCCATTTTTATGATGATTATGGCGGCGGTTACAATCAGAATAGCATTACAGCATGTGCCGCAAGTGTAACCTATAGGAACACACTTATAACTGACACTCTGTAGAGAGCGAATCGCCAACTACCTGTGATGTATACCCAAACTTGTTATCGTTGTCGCAAACAATGAACACAGCAACAACATAACGATAAGAAAGGTAAACTGATTGTACAGTAAAACAATTGTACCGTAATCGTTGGTAACGAAAACGAGAAAATAACTACCGATTGTACAACGCCCCTCTGCACAGCACATAAAGTGCCTAGCAGAATGAGAGAAAATCACGCTATTGCCGATAAAAATGTGGATAAAAACCGCCATCGTCGGTGAGAAACGTGAATTAGTGTTCCAGCCAGTTCAACGGCAAGGGCCGATATAATAGTGACTTAAGCGATATTTCTTGCAGTAAGAAATATCTCAACGCCCCAAATAATTGTAGCTGCATCAAGGTGACAAGCGAGAAACCCCAAAAACTCGGGTGAACAATCGCAGTTAAGAAGACACGGCTTCAAGTATGCAAGGTATTATAGCTTAGTCATCACCCGCACCGTTGTCTTTAAGATTCAGGAGAGTGCATGGAGTTCAGTGTAAAAAGCGGTAGCCCGGAAAAACAACGTAGCGCCTGTATTGTCGTCGGTGTTTTCGAACCGCGCCGACTGTCCCCAATCGCAGAACAGCTCGATAAAATCAGCGATGGCTACATCAGTGCCCTACTGCGCCGTGGCGAACTGGAAGGTAAAGTGGGTCAAACGTTATTGTTGCACCACGTACCTAACGTACTCTCAGAACGCATTTTGCTGATTGGCTGTGGCAAAGAACGCGAGCTGGACGAACGTCAGTATAAACAAGTCATCCAAAAAACGATTAATACGCTGAACGACACTGGTTCAATGGAAGCGGTTTGCTTCCTGACTGAGCTGCATGTCAAAGGCCGTAATACTTACTGGAAAGTACGTCAGGCGGTCGAAACAGCCAAAGAAACGCTTTATACCTTCGATCAGTTGAAGAGTAATAAAGCCGAGCCGCGTCGTCCACTGCGCAAAATGGTCTTCAACGTCCCAACCCGTCGTGAACTGACCAGCGGCGAACGAGCCATCCAGCACGGCTTAGCGATTGCCGCCGGTATTAAAGCCGCGAAAGATCTTGGCAATATGCCGCCGAATATCTGTAACGCAGGCTATCTGGCATCTCAGGCTCGCCAACTGGCAGATAGCTTCAGCCCCAACGTCAGCACCCGTGTTATCGGCGAGCAGCAGATGAAAGAGCTGGGCATGAATGCTTATCTGGCCGTTGGACAAGGTTCGCAAAATGAATCACTGATGTCTGTTATTGAGTATAAAGGCAGCAAGAACCCAGATGCCAAGCCTATCGTCTTGGTTGGTAAGGGATTAACCTTTGACTCCGGCGGTATTTCTATCAAACCAGCGGATAGCATGGATGAGATGAAATACGATATGTGCGGTGCAGCGTCTGTCTATGGCGTAATGCGTATGGCCGCTGAGCTGCAACTTCCGCTGAATATCGTTGGTGTGCTCGCAGGCTGTGAAAACATGCCGGGTGGGCGCGCATACCGTCCGGGTGACATATTAACCACGATGAACGGCCAAACCGTTGAAGTGCTTAATACCGATGCCGAAGGCCGTTTGGTGCTGTGTGACGTTCTGACCTACGTTGAACGCTTTGAACCCGATGTGGTGATTGACGTTGCGACGCTGACCGGCGCCTGCGTGATTGCTCTGGGTCATCATCTGACTGGGCTGATGGCCAACCATAACCCATTAGCATCAGAACTGATCAGTGCATCAGAACAGGCCGGTGACCGTGCGTGGCGTCTCCCCATGATGGATGAATTCCAAGAACAACTGGATTCTAACTTTGCCGATATGGCAAACATCGGTGGCCGACCAGGCGGTGCAATTACCGCCGCTTGCTTCCTGTCTCGATTCACCCGCAAATACAGTTGGGCACATCTGGATATCGCAGGTACGGCATGGCGTTCCGGTAAAGCCAAAGGTGCAACAGGCCGCCCTGTTGCCATGTTGTCTCAGTTCCTGCTCAATCGCGCAGGGCTGAATGGCGACGATTAAGGAAATTTAGTTAATAATGGAGACCCCAATTCGGCTTCCCCTCCACAGGGAATGGCCGGAAGGGGTCTTTAGTTGTTTTTATTTCACTACTTCATAAGTGCTGTATAAGCTTAAGGCTCAATCACATCATGAAACAGGCAACCTTCTATCTTCTAGAACATCATCAACCTGATGGTGAACTGGATGCCGTTGAGGCGCTGGCCTGTGACCTTGCTGCCGAACAATGGCGTTCAGGAAAACGAATTCTCATTGCCTGCCAAAGTCAGGAACAGGCGGTAAAACTGGATGAGGCGCTATGGGCTCGAGATCCCCATCAGTTCGTGCCACATAATCTCGCGGGTGAAGGTCCGCATTACGGCGCGCCCGTGGAATTATCATGGCCTGGAAAACGCGGCAATGCACCGCGCGAACTGATGATCTGCCTACAGACCGAGTTCGCGGATTTTGCCACCGCTTTCCATGAAGTGATAGACTTCGTTCCTTATGAAGACGCTTTAAAGCAGTTGGCGCGTGAGCGCTATAAAATCTACCGCAGCGTCGGCTTCCAATTGACCACGGCTACGCCGCCAACTCACTGATCGATCAAAATCAAAGAACAGACGAACCATGGAAAAGACATATAACCCGCAAGACATTGAGCAGCCGCTCTACGAGCACTGGGAACAGCAGGGCTACTTCAAGCCGAATGGCGACACCAGCAAAGAAAGCTTCTGTATTATGATCCCGCCGCCGAACGTCACCGGCAGCCTGCACATGGGTCACGCTTTCCAGCAGACCATCATGGATACCATGATCCGCTATCAACGCATGCAGGGTAAAAATACCCTGTGGCAGGTTGGTACTGACCACGCGGGTATCGCAACTCAAATGGTTGTCGAGCGTAAAATCGCAGCCGAAGAAGGCAAAACACGCCATGACTATGGTCGTGATGCCTTCATCGACAAAATTTGGCAATGGAAAGAAGAATCTGGCGGCACTATCACTCGCCAGATGCGTCGTTTGGGCAACTCCGTAGATTGGGAGCGCGAGCGCTTCACGATGGATGATGGGCTGTCTAACGCAGTTAAAGAAGTGTTTGTTCGTCTGTATAAAGAAGACCTGATTTACCGAGGCAAACGTCTGGTGAACTGGGATCCAAAACTGCGCACCGCAATCTCCGATCTGGAAGTTGAAAACCGCGAAACTAAAGGTTCCATGTGGCACCTGCGTTATCCGCTGGCTGACGGCGCAAAAACCGCCGATGGTAAAGACTATCTCGTTGTGGCAACCACTCGTCCTGAAACCCTGTTGGGTGATACCGGCGTGGCGGTAAACCCAGAAGATCCGCGTTATAAAGATTTGATCGGTAAATTCGTGGTACTGCCACTGGTTGGTCGTCGCATTCCTATCGTGGGCGATGAACACGCCGATATGGAAAAAGGCACCGGCTGTGTGAAAATCACCCCTGCCCATGACTTCAACGACTATGAAGTCGGTCGCCGCCATGCGCTGCCAATGATCAACATTCTGACCTTCGATGGCGACATTCGCGACGAAGCAGAAGTATTGGACACCAACGGCGAAGAAACCGACGTTTATAGCAACGAAATCCCAGAACAGTTCCGCGGCATGGAGCGTTTTGCCGCTCGCCGTGCCGTAGTAAAAGCCTGTGAAGATGCCGGCCTGCTGGTTGAAATCAAGCCTCACGATCTCACCGTTCCTTACGGCGACCGCGGTGGCGTGGTTATCGAGCCAATGCTAACCGACCAATGGTACGTGCGTACTGCGCCGCTGGCGAAAGTTGCGATCGAAGCCGTTGAGCAGGGCGAAATTCAGTTCGTACCTAAGCAATACGAGAACATGTACTACTCTTGGATGCGCGACATTCAGGACTGGTGTATTTCCCGCCAGCTGTGGTGGGGTCATCGCATCCCAGCGTGGTACGACAATGAAGGCAACGTATTTGTAGGCCGTGACGAAGAAGAAGTTCGCCGCGAAAACAACCTGAGCGCTGACGTAGAACTGAAACAGGACGATGACGTTCTGGATACGTGGTTCTCTTCCGGCCTGTGGACCTTCTCAACGCTGGGTTGGCCTGAACAGACTGAAGCGCTGAAAACGTTCCACCCAACCAACGTGTTGACCAGTGGCTTTGACATCATTTTCTTCTGGATCGCTCGCATGATCATGCTGACCATGCATTTCGTGAAAGATGAAAACGGCAAACCACAGGTTCCATTCAAAACCGTGTATGTGACCGGCCTTATCCGTGATGACGAAGGGCAGAAAATGTCCAAGTCCAAGGGTAACGTTATCGATCCGCTGGACATGATCGACGGTATTTCGCTTCCAGAGCTGTTAGAAAAACGTACTGGCAATATGATGCAGCCACAGTTGGCTGAGAAAATCGCTAAACGTACCGAAAAGCAGTTCCCAGAAGGTATTGAGCCACACGGCACCGACGCTCTGCGCTTCACTCTCGCAGCGCTGGCTTCAACCGGTCGCGACATTAACTGGGATATGAAGCGTCTGGAAGGTTATCGTAACTTCTGTAACAAGCTGTGGAATGCTAGCCGTTTCGTGCTGATGAACACCGAAGATCAGGATTGTGGCCTGAACGGTGGTGAAATGGTGCTGTCTCTGGCCGATCGCTGGATCCTCTCTGAGTTTAATCAGACAGTAAAAGCGTACCGTGAAGCGCTGGATAACTACCGCTTCGATCTGGCGGCTAATATTCTGTACGAATTCACATGGAACCAATTCTGCGACTGGTATTTGGAGCTGACTAAGCCAGTCATGAACGGGGGTTCTGAAGCTGAACTGCGAGGCACTCGTCACACGCTGGTGACCGTACTGGAAGCACTGTTGCGCTTAGCGCATCCAGTTATCCCATATATCACCGAAACAATCTGGCAGCGAGTGAAAGGCCTGAAGGGAATTACTGCCGACACCATCATGTTGCAGCCATTCCCTGAGTTCGACGCTTCTCAGGTTGACGAGAAAGCGTTGGCGGATCTGGAGTGGATTAAACAAGCCATCATCGCGGTACGTAATATTCGTGCTGAGATGAACATTGCGCCAAGCAAGCCACTAGAACTGCTTCTGCGTGAATGCAGCGCTGATGCACAACGCCGTGTACAGGAAAACCTGAGCTTCATCAAATCACTGGCGCGTTTGGAAAGCATCACCGTACTGCCTGCTGGCGATAAAGGTCCGGTATCTGTGACCAAGCTGGTTGACGGCGCAGAGCTGCTGATCCCGATGGCTGGCCTGATCGACAAAGATGCCGAGCTGGATCGTTTAGCTAAAGAAGTGGCTAAAATCGAAGCTGAGATTGGCCGTATCGAAGCAAAACTCTCTAACGAAGGTTTTGTCGCTCGAGCACCAGAGGCCGTTGTTGCTAAAGAGCGCGAGAAGATGAACGGTTATGCTGACGCGAAAGCGAAGCTGATCGAACAACAAGCGGTTATTGCCGCGCTGTAATTATTCGTCTTTTCATTAGCAACATATAAACAGGGAGCGATAATCGCTCCCTGTTTTCTTATCGGTAACTTGAGAAAATTTTTGTAGATTAAATGCGCTCAACCACCATTGCGATCCCCTGCCCACCGCCGATGCACAGCGTTGCTAAACCTAGCGTCTTATCTCTGGCGGCTAAAGCGTGTAGCAGAGTAACCAGAATACGCGCACCGCTCGCACCTATCGGATGACCTAACGCGATCGCGCCGCCGTTCACGTTCACTTTATCCTCATTCAACCCTAACGTTTTCCCTACTGCGCCAAACTGGGCTGCAAAGGCTTCATTAGCCTCAATAAGATCGATATCCGACAGACTCAAACCGCCATTTTTAAGTGCTAGCAGCGTTGCCGGAACCGGGCCCATTCCCATCAACGCAGGTGCAACACCGCCGCTGGCGTAGCTACGGATCCGCGCAAGCGGGGTTAACCCCTGTTCTTTTGCCATGCTTTCGGACATCACAACCAAAGCCGCGGCACCATCGTTGATACCTGACGCATTGCCTGCCGTTACCGTTCCTTCTGAGGTAAAGGCGGGTTTTAAGCTGGCTAATTTATCTAACGACGTCATACGCGGATGTTCATCTGTAGAAAAAATCTGATCGCCCTTTTTATTCTTAATCACTACCGGCGTAATTTCTTTTTCAAAGCACCCATTGGCAATCGCTAGAGAAGCTTTTTGTTGAGATGAAAACGCGATGCGATCCTGCTCTTCGCGGCTAATGCCATACTCTTTAGCCACATTCTCCGCGGTGATCCCCATGTGATAACCTTCCGTTGCACACATAAGCCCATCACGCAAAATCACATCATAAACTTGGCCATCACCTAACCGATATCCCCAGCGAGCTTGGCTCTCCAGCAGATAGGGAGCTCGGGTCATGTTCTCCATACCTCCGGCAATCACCGCTCTAGCATCGCCTGCGCGAATAGCCTGAGCAGCCAGCGCTACGCATTTTAAGCCAGAACCACACACTTTGTTGACGCTATAGGCAGGCACTTGATGCCCAATACCCGCCTTAAGCGCCGCCTGCCGCGCAGGATTTTGTCCTAATCCAGCCTGAAGCACATTGCCCATGATAACTTCATCAACCAAATTCACATCTAGACCGGCACGATTCAACGCTTCACGAATCACGATTTCACCAAGAGAAACGGCAGGAATAGAAGAGAGTGAGCCATTAAAGCTCCCTACAGCAGTACGAGTAGCACTGACAATAACGACGTTTTCCATAATGAGATTCCCTAGAAGAAGACCAAACCAATAATGAAAATGGGGCATGTTAGGAGCAGCACGGTGACGCAATAACCCATGATGTCGCGGACTCCCAAACCTGCGATAGCGAGTGCTGGCAATGCCCAGAATGGCTGCGCCATGTTCATCCACTGCTCACCATAGGCGATAGCCATGGTGGCCTTGCCTAAGTCAGCGCCTAGCGCTTGAGCGGCGGGAATAACAAACGGTCCTTGGATAACCCAATGCCCACCACCAGAAGGGACGGCAAAGTTGATCAGCGCAGAGCTGAAGAAAGTCATGACCGGGAAGGTGTCTTTGTTGGCGATTTCGATGAACCACTGGGTGATCATTCCACCTAACCCCGAGTGTTCCATCATCAACTGGATACCCGCATAGAAAGGGAATTGAACCAGAATACCCGCCGTGCTGCGCGCAGCGGCCGTCACCGCACGCATGTAGGCCATCGGCGTTTTATGCAGCAGCAAACCGGCGATCATGAACAGCAGGTTGACAATGTTTATTGTCAGATTGAAACCGTTGTTCCAGAAATACATCACCAAATAGCAGATGCCTAACGCGCTGATAATGAGCGTGATAATGCGGCTCTCTTCCATTTTTTCAGCTATCGTTGCATCCGCTGAAAGGGTCTTTTGGAAATCAGGTTCTTCAGCGAGTAAAGCGGGATCGATGGAAACCACAGATCCTGCTTTTGGCATCATCATTCTGGTAATAAACGGTAAAAGGACGATCAGCGTGCCGGTAATAAAAATATTGGCGCCAGACAACAAGGTATGGCTGACAGGGATAAGCCCCGCAATATGCTCAACGGGGTTACCTGGGGTCGCGGCCAACAAAGGCATTGAGCCAGAAAGGCCACCGCCCCAAGTCATAAAGCCGATATAGGCACAGGCAATCAGCAGCGGATAGTCAGAACCGGGTACGCGCCGAGCAACTTCTCGGGCAAACATGGCGCCGACAATCAACCCAAAACCCCAGTTAATCACGCAGGCCACCAAGCCAAAGAAAGTCACCAGCATGACGCCTTGAACCGGCGTTTTCGCCATGGATGCCACGGTTCTCAATAGGCGTTTAACCGGAGCAGAACTGGCTAGCGCATGGCCGGTAACAATAATGAGCGCCATCTGCATCCCAAAACCAAGCAGGTTCCAGAACCCATCTCCCCACATTTGCACCATCTGTATCGCAGAGTGCGGCGTACAAGAAAGACCAATGATGAACATAATCATGGTCAGCAACATGGCAAATATCAGAGGGTCAGGAAGATAGCGACTAACGACTGCCGACATCGCACGAGAAATGCGTCCAATCATAGTGCCCCCTCATTGATCTGAATGGGCATCTCTTTGAAATCGCTCGCCACGCTAAACCGCGCGCCGGTCTTCTCTACGATGGTCTCCAAAGAGACTCCAGGTGCATGTTCTTTGAGAATGAGTGCCCCTTCAGAGAAGGCAAATACCGCCAGCTCGGTCACGATCATATCGACGCAGTTTGTCGCCGTGAGCGGTAGCGTACACAGCGGTAATATTTTCGCCGAACCATCTTTAGCACAGTGCTCCATGGCAATAATCACGTGGCGAGCACCGGTCACCAAGTCCATTGCGCCCCCCATGCCTGGCACCATTTTTCCTGGCACCATCCAGTTAGCTAAATTTCCCTGCTGATCGACCTGCAAACCGCCGAGAATGCTGGCATCAACATGACCACCGCGAATTAATGCAAATGAAAAAGCGCTATCAAACATGGCGGCTCCAGCTCGCAAACCACAAGGTTTGCCTCCGGCGTCCACTAAGTTTGGGCAGGCTTCAGTCACTGGACCAAGACCTAAGAATCCATTCTCTGACTGCAGAGTGATTTCAATGCCATCAGGCAAGTAGTTCACTACCTGCGTTGGTAGCCCAATCCCCAGATTCACAACGTTGCCGTCTTTAAGTTCCAACGCAACACGGCGCGCAATTAACTCTTTCGCATTCATGAGCAAACCTCCGGTGAAACCACTACGTAATCAATCAATGCACCTGGCGTGATAACCTGATCGGGCAGGATAGAGCCGACATCAACCATCTGATCTGCTTGGGCAATAACCAGATCGGCCGCTAACGCAATGATGGGATTGAAATTTCGGGCAGTGAGTTGATAGGTCAGATTGCCGGAACAATCGGCGGTATGCGCATGTACGAGAGCCAAATCGGCACGCAGCGGAAGTTCTAATAAATATTCAACGCCGTTTTGGACGATCTTTTGCTTGCCTTCTTCGACCACGGTGCCAACGCCTGTTGGGGTCAGAAAACCGCCAAGCCCTGCACCACCACAGCGGATACGCTCAATCAACGTACCCTGTGGAACAAGCTCAACCAGCATTTCACCGGCAATCATCCGACGCCCCGTTTCAGGGTTAGTGCCGATGTGTGAAGCAATAACTTTTTTGACTCGACCACTGCTGATCAATGGGCCGACGCCGGTGTCTACAAACGCGGTATCGTTGCCAATAATAGTTAAGTCTTTTACACCAGATTCAAGTAAGGCTTCGATTAACAGTGGTGGCGTCCCAACCCCCATAAACCCGCCAAACATAATCGTCATCCCATCATGGAAATAAGGGATCACATCAGCGAGAGATATTTTTTTATTTTTCATTGCAGCTCCTTAGAGTTTGCCCTTACTGGGCTACACCAAGGCCATTGCAATGAGCAGGCCATTATTTATCAACCGTAGAAAATGAACATACGAATATCTATCCAAATGAATTTTAAGGATATATTTTCACGTAATTTAAATAGTAAGAAAATAAACAATGAACACAGGTGCAATTTCTTGCACCCATCGCTGCAAGAAACTTCACCTGAACATTAATTTATGTGATCACGATGACTAAAGGGAATGGTTGAAAATAACATTAAGATAGCTAATTAATACTGTATTCCTGGAGCTTATACATTAAAGCTCGGCGACTAATTCCCAGCGCTTTAGCCGTATCGATACGGTTGCCCTGATATATTGCCAGCACGCGCTCAATAATCTCTTTTTCATACTGTTTTAAGCTCTCTTTTAATTTTATTGGTTTATCGAGCAGCTCTGTCATTTTCGGATTATTTTCCACTACAGCTGTGTCTTGAATCATTTCCTGCTGAAATCCGATGGGTAGATCGTCAACGAAAATCATATACCCCGTACTCATAATCACAGCGTGTTCAACGGCATTAGCAAGCTCACGCACGTTGCCTAACCATGGATAATTTTCAAGCATACGAATAGCACTGACGTCAAATCCGATAATATCTTTATTATTTTCCGCACTAAATTTCTGCAAAAAATAGCGCGCCAGTAATAAAATATCTTCCGGTCTTTCACGTAGAGGCAATGAATATAAGTGCATCACATTAAGACGATAATAAAGATCGCGCCTAAACTCACCTTGCTCGATCATGTCGCTCAAATCACGATTGGTAGCCGCTACAATGCGCACATCGATTTTGATAGTTTGGCTGCCACCAACGCGCTCAAACTCCTGTTCTTGTAATACGCGCAACAGCTTCACCTGCAAATTAAGTGGCATCTCACCAATTTCATCCAGCAGCAGTGTTCCCTGATGGGCACGCTCAAATAGCCCCTGCCGTTGCATTTGCGCGCCGGTAAATGCGCCCTTCTCATGGCCAAACAATTCGCTCTCTAGCAACGATTCGGGCAATGCGCCGCAGTTAACCTTAATAAACGGTTGTTTAGAACGCGGGCTATTATAGTGAATCGCCTTCGCGATAAGCTCTTTGCCAGTACCACTTTCGCCAGTGACCAACACATTGGCGTGGCTCTGAGCCACTTTGGCAATGGTTCTACACAACTCCATCATTTTAGGGTTATTCGTCAGAATTTTGTCACAGTGATAACTATCTGACAGTTCACGGTGCAGAATATTGATTTCTTGCTTCATGTTGCGTAATTGCAGCGCACGATTAATTAAGAGTTTTAACTCATCCAGCTCAAACGGTTTGATCACATAATCGAAAGCGCCTAGGCGTAATGCCTCCACGGCCGTTTCAACGGCGGCATAAGCCGTCATTAAAATAATCGGCGTATCCAGCCATTTCTCTCGCATGCGCTGCAAAGCTTCAAGGCCATTCATCGTTGGCATGCGAATATCCATCAACACGACATCAGGCCTTTCTTGTTCAAAAATAGCCAGAGCATCCTGACCATTATCTGCACAGAAAACCTGATTACCTTCCTGTGAAAAAACCGTGTTCAACATCCTGAGAACGTTTTTTTCATCATCAACGATAAGAATACGGTAAGGCTGGCTCATAGCAAATTCCCATTATTTCTTTTCAGAGGTAAAATAATCATGACCTTTGTACCCTGGTGAATTTTACTTTCTATTATCACGTCACCAGAGTGGTCGTTAATAATGCGCTGCACAATCGATAGTCCTAATCCTGTACCCTGTGACTTGGTGGTAAAGAACGGCATGAATATTTTCTTCTGAACGTCATCACTCATGCCACCGCCGGTATCTTTGATTGTGATCTGTATCTTTTCCATCGTTAAGCGGGTCGTTTCTATAGAAATTTCACCTTTAGCGGGAATTGACTGCACGGCATTAATCAGCAAATTCAGGAATACTTGTTTCAAACCACTAGCGTCTACCTCAAGAGCGGGCAGGGTTTCATCCAGTGAAATAGAAAAGTCTATTCGGCTATTCACTCCATTGGTCTGAACTAACACTAACGTTTCTTTTATAATCTGATTAATGGAGACTTCTTGGAACAGTCTGGATTGTGGACGCGCAAAGTCTAAAAGCTGCTGAATAACTTTATTAATAGAGCGTACTTCGTGAATAATAATATCGATATATTCAATTCGCTGTGGATCACTCTCACCCTGTTTTAAATATTGGATAAACCCACTAATAGCGGTTAATGGATTTCGCACCTCATGTGCAACCCCAGCCATAAGCTCACCGAGCGTAGCCAATCGTTCAGCCTGAGCGATATGGCGCTGCATTTCTTTTTGCTCCGTAAGGTCGGTAAAAATCACCAAAGCACCAATAATTTCATCATCGGAGTTACGTAATTGGCTACTGCTGGCTTTGATTTGTAACACGCGTTCTTTTGCTGGATAACTGACCTCAACGCCAACGTGTTCCACACCGTGTTTTAGCGTATCAAGCAAGGGACTACGATATTCATCCTTTTCAAAGATAGCGGCGTAATCGTGATCGAAAAGCTCGACTAATGAATAACCCGTAATATTAACCGCAGCCGGATTACACATAATAATACGCCCGTTAACATCAACGCTAATCATCCCATCGGCGGCGCTTTCGATAATTAATTCATTCAAGGTTTTCGCTTCTTTCAGCGCGTAAGCCAAATGGTTAATTTTATCCGCAATACCTTCCATCTCCCCTTTAAGCGGTGGCATCTTCGTATTTAAATCAAAGGGAAGTTTACTCAATCGTTCTTTAATTAAATCCACATCTCTCGATAAACGTCGTGAAAATGAGAGGATCAAAAACAGGCTGCTAATAAGGCCAATACTTATCACGCTGATAATGCTGGCATCCATAGCCCAAGCCTGCTTATCAATATCGTTAGAAAACTCATTAGCCCAAATATAACCAATGACTTCACCCTTCCGGCGAATCGGGATCATGGCATTAAGAACATCTCCCCTGACCTGCGACCCCGACTTGATCTCAGCCTTACCGCTTTTCATCACCGTTCTTCCGGGATGATCCTGCGCAATCGAAACGCCCACTTTGCTGCCATACAGCGCCTGTGGCGCATAGGTGATGATGGCATCGACATCTCTATGGTAATAACCGGCTCCAACGTTTGGAAATGCACGCGTTATTTTTTCCGTTCTATCGGCCAACACCTTATTCAACGCAGCAATTCTTTCTTGCCGTGAGGCCGTTGCATAGAGCGTTAAATCATCACCTAAAGCGTCATCAAGTAGATGAGCGATAGAGTAAAGCTTATTCTGCTTCTCCTCTATCAATGCTGTTCTGCCATTCTTTTCAACAAAATACGACATCACTAAAATAGGAAGGAAAACCATAAAAACGGCCAAACAAATCATTCGGGCACGTAACGTTGCTGGGAATAATCGATTCCCTAGTGTGAAATATTGTCTCAACAGCCAATTCATAATGATATTTCGGTGTAGGCGCATAAAAAATTCATATTTATTAAAATTAAGTTAAGAAAATATTTATGATAATATATTCCGCTCTCGTATCATCAGAAATTCTTAATTATCATAGAAATTAAAAACTGTAGATAAATATACGCTTTTTTAAACAATAAGCTTTGAGCACACTCTCAAAGTCCGCAATGAATGAGGTTAATCAAATAGAAGGGAGATTTATCACTGGTGCAGAAACACATAGCACAAGAAGAACAATCACATTGATGATCAGATATTGCATCTTGACCTTGTGCAATGGTATACCCGTAATACTTGGCGTGGCAGAGGCATTAGCGGCGTTTGTGACTCAGACCAGCCTTATGCCTCATCCCGCGATGATAGCTGCAACTCGAATTATTTAGGGTATATTAGAATTATTGCTAATCTCCACTTATCCGAATCAGTAACGCTGCGCAACAAAACGACAAGCGGAGACAGAAACCACGGATTACATGCTATTACTGGAAAAACAATGACGACTGCAACCCATATTCACCTGCTAGTGCGCCCAATGACGCCCAGCGACAACTCCGACATTGCTCAAGTTATTCGTGAAGTCTCAGCAGAATGCGGGCTTACCGCAGACAAAGGTTATACCGTTTCAGACCCTAATCTCGATCACCTCTTTGACGTCTATAGCCAGCCACGCAGTGCCTATTGGGTTGTTGAACTAGATGGAAAAGTCGTTGGCGGCGGCGGCATAGCACCGCTTGAGGGGGCCGATATCACCTTATGCGAGTTGCAGAAAATGTATTTTTTGCCAGTGTTACGCGGCAAAGGGTTGGCCAAACAATTGGCACTTCAGGCGATGGATTTTGCCCGTGAGAACGGTTTTACCCAATGCTATCTGGAAACAACCGCCTCTCTCACCGCGGCTATCGCGCTATACGAAAAGCTTGGTTTTCAACATATCGACGAAGCGCTAGGCAGTACACGTCATGTGGATTGCGAAGTTAGGATGCTAAGAGATCTGTAATCTTCACTCTGTCTTCAGGCCGATACATTCGGCCTGTTTTAATTTAACGAACTGCATTCTAGCCGCTCACGCCAGCGATAAGACGCCAGTATGATGATGAGTAAAACCCCCTCAGCCACCAGCATACTCATCCCCTGCGGGCTAAACCACGTTCCCAGAATCACCGCCGCGTTTAAAACAATTGAAATCCACGCAATCCAAGGAAAGAACGGAGAGCGATATTTGATCGTCTCTTGTGGATAGAGCCCCGCGTTAACCTGCTTACGAAATCGATATTGGCACCAAGCAATAACCATCCACGCCAAGCAACCAACCTGTCCTGTGCTCGCAATAAGATAGAGATAGAGCGTTTGAGCCGAGATGTATTTTGTTAATAGTGAAACCAGCGCAATAGCCGCAGTAAATAAAATACCTTTAGCCGGAACGCCCTGCATATTCACGCTGGCAAAGACTTTTGGTGCGAAACCATCTTTTGCCATCGACCACAGCATCCGAGAGCTGGCATAAATGGCAGAGTTGGCGGCAGAAAGCGCAGCAGAAAGAATCACGATCAGCATGAGTGTTCCGGCGCTGGGTAAGCCGACTCGTTCAAAAACCCAGACAAACGGACTCACGCCGCGAATAGGATGGTTGTAAGGATAAACCAAAGCCAAAATAGAAATCGCCAGCACATAGAAGAGAATAATGCGTACACCAATCCCTTTAATGACTTTTGGTAAAACTTTTTGAGGGGATTCAGTTTCTCCAGCCGCATTTCCAACTAATTCCACTCCTTGAAAAGAATACACCACGATAGTCATGCAAATAAAAATGCTCCACACGCCGTGTGGAAACCATCCATCAGCGGTTTTTAGCGTTGGCTGCCACGGAGTTTGGTTATACATCTGGATGATCAGATAGAGGCCGATCAGGATAAAGAAAATAATCGCGAAAACCTTAATGGCAGAAAGCCAATATTCACACTCGCCAAACACATTAGCAGATAACAAATTCACAGCGGCTAATAACAATAAAATCCCTAGGCAGAAATAATAAACTGGGATATCTGGCATAAACTGATGAGCGATTAATCCTGCGGCAGTCAGATCGGCCGCCAGTGAAAATACCCAACTAAGCCAATAGAGCCAGCCAATGGCATAGCTCCAAATAGGATGGGGAAGAAACATCAATGCATAGTGTTGAAATGAGCCTGAGTGTGGAAACGCGCAGGAAAGCTCGCCAAGACACATCATGGTCATCATCATTACGCTACCAGCGATAAGATAGGCCAGCAGCGTTCCTAACGGGCCAACCGTATGTAATGGTTCAGCAATACCGATAAATAAACCCGTTCCAATGGTGCCCCCTAAAGACATCATCAGCAAATGACGTCTTTTGAGAGTACGCCGTAGTGTTGTTCCCTCTTGCGGGGGAGGCACTTCCTGCATACGGCTCATAGATTCCCCCTACCGGTGGGTTCTCCCACCGGCATTAGGTTAAGTATCAATATTTGAAACGTCGTTGCACACCACGCGTTTGGCACGCCATCAATAAACCGGTGTAATCCAGTTCAAAGCTGACGATATCCCCAACTTTCAGCGGTTGTTGGCTATCTTCAATATCAACGAGCGTATGATCGCTGGTTTGACCTAACACGCTGATAGCATCGTCTTGAGGTACACAGTTTTCAGCTGGCACATCCTGACGACCAAATGCCAACAACGCACGTTTGCGCGTGCCGTGATCGGTAAATGACTTTGGCTGCAGGAAAGCGTCAACGCCGAGCTCCCCGACGGGAACCGTCGGTTTACTATTAAGCTCAATAATTTCTGCATGCAGCATATACATATCAGAACATGCCTTGCCGACATCTTTGCCTGAATGGTGGAAAGCATCGAGATACTTCATATCCACATATTCGATGCCAAACTCATGCAATCCACCGATACGTAAATGATTTAATCCCGCAGGCCAGATACCTTTGTCCAACAAGTGATAGCTGGTGCAGTTTCCGGCGGAAAGATGATCAATTTTCACGCCTGAATCCGTTTCAATACGTTTAGCGATTTCAAGAAAGTCTTCGCCGTTTTTCACCGTCGGCAAGACGGTTCCATAACAGTTGAAATTAGTTCCGAGCCCGTACAGAGCCAGCCCTGGCAGCTCTTCAATCAGTTTTACTGTCGCCAGAATTTGCTCGTAGTGGGCAAACCAAATGCCCTCTCGTAAATCCCCCATATCAATCATTAACAAGACTTGATGAATTTTTCCCTGACGCTGGGCCTCATCTGAGAGCGCCTGCATAACCACCGGTTCGCTGTTCAGACTGATATCCGCGTAACGCACCACATCTTCAATTTCACTCAAGCATGGGCTACGTAATAGACAGGTCGTACAGCCCGTAGCGCGAATTTTCTTCAAATTATAGGTACGCGATTCTGCGATCACGTTAATTCCGCCGTCTAAAACGGCCTGTGCAGTTTCAATACAACCATCAAAAACTTTATTCACTGCCATAACCTCAATACCGTGTGCGGCTAACATCTCTTTTTCCACACGAGCATTTTCGGTCAGTTTCTTTAAATCGATTTCAAGCGTTGGCATGTACATATTATTTCACCTCACCAGCCAGCAATTTTGCATTGCGCTTTTGAGCACGGTGATAAATCACTTCCGCCACGATGACAGCTAAAAGTGCCCCGCCGATAATTTTTCCGGCATATTGGAAATAACTCCCCATATCGATCTGCGAAGGGGGAATAAACAACAGACATACGGCAAAAGCGATAGAAATAAAGCCCAGAGCCGGTAGCAACACGGGTAATACGCGGCCAGGAATTTTAAAACTGCGAGGCGTATCCGGTTGAGTGATACGCAGGCGATAAAATGCTGGGAACATCACCAGATAAGGAATGAAATAGGTGATAGTTGTTAACGCAGTCAGCATCCAATACGCAGCAGCAACGCTTGGAGAGACGAAAGTAGAAAAGCACAAAACAGTCACGATTAGAGCTTGCATCACCAGTGCAAAAGCCGGCGTTTGATATTTAGGGTGCAGTTTACCGATGCGCTCGCCGAGCAAATTATCTTCGCGTGAAGCTTCTTGCAGCATGTAAATTGGACCGACTAACCACGAGTTAATTTGCCCCAGCGCACCAAAAAACATACAGATGGCCATCACAGGCAATAACCACGGCATGTGCAATGTATCAGCCGCAGAACGCATCGCCTGCATCACGCCCGCTACGATATCGGTATTACCAGCCGGTAACAGCGTATTCAGCGCCCAAGTACCCACCATATAGATACCCACTATCACGACGGCAGAAACCGCCATGGCACGCGGGAAATCACGCTGAGGATTACGAGTGCGCCCAGCAATCATCGGAGCAACTTCTAGTCCAGCAAAGGCAAACATCATGCTAGATAAGAAAACAATGGTGTCCCAATGGCTAAGGTCAGGGATCCAGTTTGCCGCCGTTGCATAGTCGGTCTGCATTTCGTGTCCAGTACACAGCCAAACAACAGCCAGCAGGATCAAAATTGAGGAGGGAATAAATACGCCGCACCAAGCACTGACGCTATTAATTATTTTTGTCCACTGCATGCCACGAATATTCAACAGAGTCAGCAGCCAAAATATCACCATGGAGCCAACGCCGATAAATACCTTACTTTCAGCCAAACTGTCGCTGAACATATAGCCCAACGCCGTAAAACCAAATTGCAGCATCAAAGGAAAAAATAGAACGCAGGAAAACAAAAAGCACACCACCACGATCCATGCGATGCGCTTACCGAAGGCCTCTTTAATCCAAACGAAAATACCGCCGTCTTTTGGCCACCCGGTTGACAGCTCGCCACACACCATTGCTAATGGGAAAAACAGGCAAAAAGCAGCGATAACCCACAGCAACATGGCTGATGCCCCATAAGGCGCCACGTTGGGTATTTGTCGTAAACTCAGAATCGCAATGACGTTCATAAAAACGATGTCTTTGATTCCGAGCAGACTTGAGTTGCTATTACTCATGGTCATCTCCAGAGAAAACCAGAGGGCGACCGTCGCCCTCTGTAGCAAAGGGCAAATTAGAAAATGTCGTACTTGACCATATCTTCGTAGGTGTCTTCGCGCCGAATCAGTCGATCCTTGCCCTGATTGTCAATCATCACCACCGCAGTGCGTGGGCGGTTGTTGTAAACCGTCTGGCTTTCAATGGTGTAGGCTCCCGCATCAAGGAACACGACGACGTCACCAATTTGGGTATCATGCGGCAATAAGAACTCTTCCCCTTTGACGCCCATATGGAAGTAATCCCCACCGTCACACAGCGGACCCGCTAGCTTGATATACTGATCGTGCGGCTCAGTGATGCGAGAAGCGTTATAGACGTAGAAGAACCAGTCGAAATGTTGGCTGTCAGACAAAACGCTGTAGCCCGCATCCACGAATTTCCATTCAACGTGGCATTCAACATTGCCTTCAAGGTCATAGTTTGTTTTACGTTTTTCACAGGATACGTCGGTTAACAGCACGGCTGCAGACCCAGTGACTTTGCGCCCTGGTTCAATACAGATTTCAACGTCAGTACGCCATTTATGCACTTCGCGAATCACTGCATCAGCAAAGTCCTGAGCCGTGATCCCTGCATACATGTTGTCTTTTAACGGATCGCCATTCTCTTCATCATATTTGTAAGGTACTGGAATACCGCCACCCACGTTGATCAAATCAAATTTGATCCCCAGAACTTCTTCCAAACGGCGAGATTCATCTACCAACACCTTGGTCGCTTTCGCAAAAGGCTCTGATTCTGGAACCTGATCACCAACGTGCATGTGTAAGCCACGCAGTTTCACATAAGGCATTTGCAGAATACGACGGCAGGTTTCCTCTGCCTGCTCGAGATCCAGCCCCGATTTAGCATGAAACGCAGTGACTAACTCAGCGTGAGTGGCAGAGGGAACGTTTGGTTCTACGCGGACACAGACGTTGGCCGTTTTCTTCAAACGACGAGAAATTTCGTCGATATGGTCAAGCTCATACAGGCTATCGACGTTGATAAGATAGAGTTCATTATCAATAGCATACTCGAGATCTTCCGGCTTTTTTACCACTCCATTGAATACGATTTGGCTACCGGAAAAACCGATTTCTAGACACTTACGTACCTCATAAAGCGAGTTAGCCTCTGCACAGATGCCTGCATCTTTAATCGCTTTCAATACGCCCATCACCGAACATGTTTTTGAGGCAAAAAACGTTTTGGTATTGGCATGCGCAGAGAACGCCTGCTCAATTTCTTTGATGTTGCGCACAATCTCTGGCTCAGAAAACACATAAAACGGGGTACCGTATTTTTTTGCCAAGGCCTCGACGTCTACACCTTCAAAGCACAGTTTTCCATTATGGCTAGTGAAACGACGATCTTGCTCAATAACGTTTTGACGCAGTTGGTTATAGTTTTTAACGATGTTATCTGACATAAAATCCTCTGCTTATCGACGGCTTGATGTGTGATATACCCATACAGATAACATTGTTATTGCAACCACCATGCCAAAATTATTTTCCTTTAAAATCAATAAAATAATAAAACAGATAACAAAAAAATTTTGTCATATATTCGAAAAGTTACCTAAGTGACGAAAATCCGTCACTTTTTGAAAGGACACACATATGCCTCCACTCGATCCAGAATTGCAGCATGCACTTGAGATGTTTTCTCGCTTCTTCGATCTTATCCACCAGCCATTAGCGATTATTAATCGCGAGGGAAAATACGTTTATTACAATCAGGAAAGCGCAGATCTGGATGGCTATACCGTTGAGCAGGCGCTCGGTCACCACATGCTGGACGTGTACCCCAAGATGAAAGAGTCACAAAGCACTATGCTGCACTCTCTCAAACAGGGGGTGGAATATATCGGCCACTATCAGGTCTATTACAACGCTAAAGGGCAGGCCGTAGATTATCAGCACACCACAGCGCCGCTGTATGGCAGCAGTGGTGAAATGGTCGGCGTGATTGAGATTGGCAGAAACATGTCCAGCGTGCGCCGATTGCAAGAGCAGGTTGTCGAATTAAATCAATTACTCTACTCAAATCGAGCAGAAAACACGCACGACATCATTACGGAAAACGCCGCAATGCTTGCGTTGATAGACAAAGGTAAACGCCTTGCCGTCAACGATATTCCTGTCGTCATTGTGGGAGAGACCGGCACTGGCAAAGAGCTTTTTGCGCGCTTAATACATCGTTGCAGCAAGCGGGCGAAAAAGCCTTTCATCGCCCTAAACTGTGGCGCGCTACCTCCAACGTTGATAGAGAGCACCCTCTTTGGCACAGTCAAAGGGGCTTTTACCGGTGCAGAAAATAGCCAAGGTTATCTTGAGCTTGCTGACGGTGGAACCCTGTTCCTCGATGAACTGAATGCCATGCCAATAGAAATGCAAAGCAAGCTACTGCGCTTTCTACAGGACAAAAGCTTCTGGAAATTGGGGGGAAATCATGAGATTCATTCCAACGTGCGTATCGTGGCAGCAATGAATGAATCCCCTACCCAGTTAATCAAGCAAAATAGAATGCGCGCAGACCTGTTCTATCGTCTTGGAGTAGGGATGCTCGCGTTGCCACCGCTTGCCTCCCGACCAGAGGATATCCTGCTTTTGAGCCGCTACTTTATTGATAAATATCGCGATGACGTTGAGCATGACATTCAGGGAATAAGTGAGAAAGCCTGCAGTATTCTACTGAAGCGCTCATGGCCTGGTAACGTCCGTATGTTGGAAAATACCATCGTACGCAGCATGATTATGCAAGAACGCGACGGTCCGTTAGAAAACATTGCTTATGATGAGGAGTGTCCAGAGCTGTTCCCTGAAAGCAGCACGGCTCGCGAGATAGCAGCAGAGCAACCCCATACTCTTGAGTCATTTGCCAGCAACGGCGATCTCGTCAGTCAAGTGGCCCAGTTTGAACAACACCTGATTACCCGTGCGCTTAATCATGCCAATGGCAACGTCGCAGAAGCCGCCAAAAAACTGGGGCTATCCCGTACAACGCTGCATTATAAAATCAAAAAATATGCGATTCGATTAGGGGTATTATCTAACGGAGCCTAACCATTTTAGTCATAATCCACCGGCCAAAAGGTCGGTGGATTAATATGAGTGACGTTTACAGAATATCTTTGTCAGAATAAAAAACGCATTCAGTTAATGTTTTTTAATGTACATGTCCTTGGTATAGAAATATCCAAGATTGTTAGTGTGATACCCACCGACATACGGTTTTACTAGCTTAACGACCACATATTGGTAAACAGGAATAGCAGGTACATTTTGCGCGAGGACATCTTCTGCCTTCTGGTAAAACTGCCCTCTTTGTTCAAGACTTCCAGCCATTGCCGCTTGCTTCATTGCCTCATCAAAATCAGCGTTGCTAAAGCCGGTAGTATTCTGACTATCGCCGGTACGGAAATTATTTAAAAAGGTTGAAGCATCATCATAATCGGCAATCCATGCATAGCGTACCAAGTCATAAGTGCGGCTGTGCATGGTGTCTAACATGGTTTTCCATTCCTGATTTTGCAGTTTGGCTTCCACGCCTAAATTCTTTTTCCACATCGAACTTGCCGCAATAGCAATTCGCTGATGAGACTCCGAGGTATTGTAGAGTAAATCAAAACTCAATGGTTTCGCTTCGCTAAAACCAGCCTCTTTCAGCAATTTCTTCGCCTCGCTGATCCGCTGTTCATGCGTCCAGCTTGCGTAGTCTGGCTTCTTGAACGTCACACCACCGGTCGTATCCTGACTCGTCATCCATGCCGGCCGCTGTCCCTGGCCTAATACTTTCTCGGCAATAATATCTTTATCTAAACCAAGGTTTAATGCCAACCGCACCCGAGGATCATTAAATGGCGCTTTTGTTGTATTGAATTGGTAATAATACGTCGCCAGATTGGGTTCAACATGAACCTGCTCACCCAACTGCGCTTTTAGCGCTTTAAATTGAATCTGCGGAACCGGATAAGCAATATCGATTTCTCCGGCTTTATAACGATTTATATCCGCTGTTTCAGATGCAATAGGTAGATAAGTCACACGGTTAATCACCGTATGGGCATCATCCCAATAGTTTTTATTACGTTCTCCAACCACTTTTTCATTCACAACCCATTGCGAAAGGGTGTAAGCACCGCTGCTGACAAAATTTCCCGGCTGAGTCCATTTATCGCCATATTTCTCTACGGTTTTCTGGTTGATAGGCACTAATGAGTTATGCGCCAGCATCGAAAGAAAATAGGCCACCGGCTGATTCAGCGTTACCTGTACGGTTTTATCGTCCAGCGCTTTGATACCAAGCGTATCCGGTGATTGCTTGCCCGCCACGATTTCCCCTGCGTTAGTGACATGCATGTTATTAAGATAGCTACCATAAGGAGAAACCGTTTTAGGATCGACAAGCCTACGCCAGCTAAATACCACATCCTGCGCGGTAATAGGCTCGCCATTCGACCACTTAATATCAGGTCTTAAATGAAACGTCCAAACGCGGTTGTCTTTATTCTCCCAGCTTTCAGCCAATCGAGGCTCTATGCTGCCATCGTGTTTAATGCCGACCAGCCCATCAAAAAAATCGCTGATAATATTAAACTCAACGTCGCTCTCGACCTTATGCGGGTCAAGCGATGCGGGTTCACTGCCGTTATTTCTGACGAGTTCCTGCTTAGTCGCCAGTTCTGTTCCTGCGGGGATAACCGCCGCCAGCGCAGAGCTACACATTCCCATTAGCCCTAATGTAAGCCAGATATTGCGTTGTATTTTATGTTGGTTTGCAGCCATTACGTTCACCTTATGCAGTGATTTTTATAGGTATTATTTGTTTAATCTCTATGGCTTCGATTTACAATGAATTTAACTAACTATTTACATTAGATGTGACATACCGCATTTACATCACGCGCCTATTTATTCAACGCGTAATTCAATACTGATAAATATAAAAACTAACCAAAAAAATACGCAAAAAAAATCCGGTGCCATTACTGACACCGGATCCACTGTTCTCAATGAGAAGTTAAAGATTAATGGCGAATGCCGTTATCATCTTCATCAACGCCTTCCGCGTCGTCTTCATCATCTTCGTCGCCTTCTTCACCATTTGGATCTTCGAAGTAGGTGCCCCAGCCGTCATAATTCACATTCATTTTTTCGGCTAGGTTCATCAGCTGTTCAACCTGAGTGTCGATAACTTCCGCATTCAGACCGACTTCGCTGATCACATCACAGCACATCAACAATGTACCGTCTTCAACTTCCAGCTCTTCGGCATCCGTCACTTCGTAACCCAGCTTGAAAGCTTCAACCGCCGCTTTCTCTAACAGCTCGAAGTTATCCGCCGAAAGGTGGTGTTCAATGGTGTATAACGCGTCCGGATCGCTACCGTCATCCAGCAGTTCTTCAATGATCAGGCGAGTTTCTTCACGTTGTTCTTCTAATAGCTCAGGGTTTGCCATGTCTTTGTCCTCAATCTGTGTGCAATCGCGCTAGTTTCATTCTCCCACAGCCACGGCTGCGCCTCCATAAGAAACGTGAATATTTATCTGACTGGGGGTTGATTTTGAATTTTAATACACTTAATGTGAATATTAATTCATCAAGCACAATAAAAACACAACTGGGGATGGGCACTATGAGTCAGCTATATCAGCATCACTTTCTTAGACTATTAGATTTCACTCCTGCGGATATCGCATACCTACTCACTTTAGCCGCTGAGTTAAAGCAGGCTAAAAAGGCAGGCAATGAACCGCAGACGCTGAAAGGTAAGAATATCGCGCTCATCTTCGAAAAAGACTCCACCCGAACCCGTTGCTCTTTCGAAGTTGCCGCTTATGACCAAGGAGCCAACGTGACCTATTTAGGCTCCAACGGCAGCCAGATTGGCCATAAAGAATCCATTAAAGACAGCGCACGAGTTCTGGGCAGAATGTACGACGCTATTCAATACCGTGGGTGGGGGCAAGAGGTGGTCGAAACGCTGGCTCAGTATGCCGGAGTACCGATTTGGAACGGGCTTACCGACGAATTCCATCCAACCCAAATTTTGGCCGATCTGCTTACAATTCAGGAGCATATGCCAAACAAGCCACTATCGCAGGTAAAACTCGCGTATTTGGGCGATGCACGTAACAACATGGGTAATTCTCTGCTGGAGGGGGCCGCTCTGATGGGAATGGAGCTACGTTTAGTGGCCCCAAAAGCCTGCTGGCCGGAAGCGGAGCTGGTAGCTCAGTGCCAAGCTATTGCCGATAAAACTGGAGCCAAGCTCGTTCTTACTGAAGATCTCGCCGAAGGCGTGAAAGATGCCGATTTCCTGTATACCGACGTTTGGGTTTCTATGGGAGAACCGAAAGAAGTGTGGAAAGAACGTATCGCGCAGCTACTGCCGTATCAAGTCAACATGAACGTGATTAAACTAACAGGCAATCCACAGGTGAAATTCCTGCACTGCTTACCTGCATTTCATGACGATCAAACGGCCGTCGGCAAACAAATGGCGGAACAATACGGCTTACACGGCGGAATGGAGGTCACCGACGAAGTATTCGAATCTGAACATAGCATTGTGTTCGACGAAGCAGAAAATCGCATGCATACCATTAAAGCCGTAATGGTGGCGACGTTGGGTAAACTCTAATTACAACTCTACTCACCAACAAATCAGCGCGCCTGATATTCATCGGCGCGCTAATTTTATTTTAAATCGCGGTCACGACTTCAGGCCTAATACAAGTGCCTTTTTCTCGGCGTAAAATTGCTTCGGCATCGGATAACGCACCAATGAAGGCCGTTCCGCCGGTTTGTTCGACAAACTCAATGACGGCCTCCGCCTTTGGCCCCATGGCACCATCAGGTGCGGCAAAAGGACGCAATATTTCAGGCGTAACATCACGCAAAGCCCTAGCCTGCGGCGTCCCCCAATCCTGATAGACCGCATCTGCGTCGGTTAAAATCATTAAATATTCAGCTTGCAGCTCTTGGGCTAGTAAAGCAGCGGATAAATCCTTATCGATGACCGCTTCAACGCCACAATAACCATGTTGACTAGCAATCACCGGCATTCCACCGCCACCGGCACAAACTACAATATGATCGCTATCTAACAAGCACTTAATGGAGGTAAGCTCTACCACCCTCCTTGGCTTAGGCGAGGCCACAACTCGACGAAAATATTGGCCATCCGCTTTCATCGTCCAGCCATAACGCGCCTCTGGCTCGTGTTGCTGATCGGGGAGGTATACAGGGCCAATAAATTTACTCGGATGCTGGAACGCTGGATCATCTGCCTCCACTTGAATACGAGTCAAAAGGGTCACCACCTGTGGAATACTCTCTTTTTGCTCCAGTGTTTGAGCAATCATATACCCCAACATTCCCTGAGTTTCAGCCACGAGAATATCCAGCGGATACGCAGGCGTTTGCTGATCCAAGGCCCCTTGCAACGCAAGTAAGCCTACCTGTGGGCCATTACCATGCACAATCACCACTCGATAATTTTTGACCAGACCAGCAACTACCTCTGCCACCTGAGTAATATTTTTGTACTGATTTTGGGCCGAAAGAGTTTCTCCACGCTGCAAAATAGCGTTTCCTCCCAGCGCGATAACAACGGTTGGTTTCATTTTATTCCCCATAAAAAGCGTTAATTTGTTGGGGTAAAAATAAGTTTATTTAAAATATAAAATGTGATGGTTGCTACATTTAAAATACAGTCTATTATTTTTTTATAATCAGAATGCCACGCCGCCATTTAATTAAATAAAATTGAATAATAGATTTTTTAATTTTTTTTACTAATAAGCCTTCAAATAAGAAAACTTACCTTACAATAGATCAAATGTGATTTATCTCACCAGAATCCCCTTACGATTATTATAGCTTACCGTCATAGCGATTTGGCACGAACCATTTTTCATTATAGCTATGCCCAATAATTTCAATATTTGGGACGGTAGCATTTTTGACGTCCAGCACCACCGATTGAATCAGTGATAGGGATGAGCAGAACAGCTAACGCTCCAAATGCTAGAAGTGCTGGGTATTCAGGGGAGTATCTTATGTCACAATCGATAGAGCATGCGGGCTCACCGCAAAAAACAGGTATACCAGCTTGGTGGGTAACTGTATTTTTATTCTGGCTCGGCTGGATATTTATGTATGCAGACCGTACAGTATTGAACCCAGTGATGGGAGAACTACAGAAAGAGTTTGGATTAAATGGAACGCAATTAGGAATACTTAATTCAGTTTTTTATTTTTCCTATGCACTACTGCAAGTCCCAGCAGGAATTCTAGGCGATAAAATCGGTAAGAAAAAAGTATTAGTCCCTGGTTTTTTATTATTTGGCATTTTCACCGCCGTCACCGGATGGGCGAAAACTTGGACGACGCTACTATTTTCTCGCGTCGTTACTGGTGCTGGAGAAGGGACTTATTACGGCCCTCAATATGGTTTATCTTCTGAACAAATTCCTAAGAAATATCGTTCTCTGGGCAGCGCCATCATTAACAGCGGTATGGCATTCGGTATTGCTCTTGGACTGATGTCATCAAGCTGGCTTGTATACGATCAGGGCCACAGTTGGAGAATGCCGTTTTACGCGATGGCCGTGCCAAGCATCCTAACCGGCTTAGCTATTTGGTTTTTCGTTAAAGAAAAGAAACGCAGTGCTGTCACCGCCGATGGCGTCGCGGTTAAAAAAGGCAAATTCAGTGATTTACTGAAAAACCGCAACCTGCTGTTGGTCTATCTGATGGTGTTTTGTAGCCTGTTTGGCTTCTTCGTTATTCTGACATGGCTGCCCTATTACCTCCAAAGTGAACGCGGGATCCCTGGCAGTGAAACCGGCTTTATCTCGTCTTTGGTGGCATGGATTTCGATTCCTGGCGCCCTGATGTTCTCAACCATTTCAGACCGTTTAGGCAAGCGTAAACCACTCATTTTAATTCTGGTTCCACTCGCCATTCTGAGCATGCTCTCAATTGTTTGGATGCCCACCATGGGTGGCGTTATTACGGCGCTATGTATCTATGGTTTGGTTGGCAAGCTCGCACTCGACCCAGTTCTGGTGGCTTTAGTTGCCGATAGCGTAGACGAAAATAACTACAGCACCGCCTTCGGTTTATTCAACTTTATCGGCATGAGCTCCTCTATTTTGGCGCCGATCATCGCCGGTGCAGCTCGCGATCTCACCGGCAGTTTAGCCTCCAGTTTCTACGTATCAGCAGCCCTCTTGGTCATTGGCCTGTGCGGCATGTTGTTCCTGAAAGAAAAGAAATAATCCGAGGGAATTAAAATGATTTATGCATCTGTAAAAAAAGGCAGTTTTCAGGACTCCGTCAGTCTGATGCTGATATCACGTAAGCTCAGTGAATCACCTCAGGTCGATGAGGTTTCCGTCATGATGGGCACGCCAGCGAACAAATCACTGCTAGAGACGACGGGCTTCTGGCATGACAGTTTTGCCAGCGCCACACCAAACGATATCTGCGTAGCAATACGGACTCACGTAGAGGTTCCTGATATTGCCCAGCTCATCAGCCGACAGTTGGAAACTGAGTTGAGCGCTATCGCTCAAGGACAAGCCAGTGGGCAGCACTTGCAAAAGGTTCGTCGTTGGGAAACTGCGCTGCAAAAGCTTCCTGATGCCAATCTGTTACTCATCTCCGTCGCGGGGGAATACGCTAACGACCTAGCCCGTCAAGGGTTAGAAAACGGCAAAAACGTTATGTTGTTCTCCGATAACGTGCCGGTTGAACAAGAGCTCGCACTTAAGCAAACCGCTCGGGGAAAAGGGTTGCTGGTGATGGGGCCCGACTGCGGTACCGCCATGGTGGCAGGCGCACCTTTAGCCTTCGCTAACGTTCTGCCTAAAGGATCTATCGGGGTAATTGGCGCATCCGGCACGGGCATTCAAGAGCTCACGTCACAAATCGCATTGCTCGGTCATGGGGTAACACATGCACTGGGCCTTGGCGGCCGCGATCTCAGCGAAGCGATTGGCGGTATCAGTGCGCTAAGCGCGCTAGAGATCCTTGCAGGAGATGAACAGAGCAAAGTACTCGCCTTTGTATCCAAACCTCCAGCGGAAAGTGTGCGTAAGCAGGTAATTAACGCCATGCAAGCCGTGGCAAAGCCAGTAGTCGCGCTCTTTTTAGGTAGTAAACCTGAACATAAACACGAAGGGAATGTTTGGCTAGCCAGCTCATTAGCGGAAGCTGCTCACCTTGCCGTTATGCTGGCCAGCGTTGAGGAAATCGCCGCCGCCCAATCTAGCGTGGTAGGTAAGAAAATCCTTGGTCTCTATGCTGGTGGCACACTGGCGGCGGAAGCCGCGATGTTGTTGGCAGAGCAGATTAACGTCACTGCCGATAGCAAGCACGAGCGCGGCATTATGCTGCACGCCCAAGGACATACCCTCATCGACTTGGGTGATGATGCTTACACCGTTGGACGTCCACACCCAATGATCGACCCAACTAGCCGCTCGCTTGAGATCCAAAAGATTGCCCACCAGCCAGAAATTGGTGTGCTGATGGTCGACGTTGTGCTGGGCTATGGTGCATGCGCCGATCCTGCCAGCGCAGTTCTGGAAGCAGTAAACAAAGTACGCGCAGCACGCGGCGCTGAAAATCCATTAGTCGTCATCGCAACGGTTACCGGAACTCAGCAAGATCCTCAGCCGCGCGCTGAGCAGATCGACACGCTCATCAACGGCGATATTGTCGTGATGAACACGCTACAGGAAGCCGTGTTATTGGCTCACCATCTGATCGTCCGCGCACCAGAGACACCTCATTACTCCCGTGCTCCACTGCTGGATGGCGTCAAAGTCATCAACGCAGGCCTGCGCAGCTTTGCTCAGGATTTACAAAGCACCGGCTGCCCTGTGGTGCATTACCAATGGGCCCCCATCGCGGGCGGCAACGCTCATTTAGCCAGTTTGCTAAAACAACTACATTAAGAGGTCTGCTATGTACTCATCTATTACGCACGCCAATGAGGCGATCGTGGCACGCATTAAAGAAGCCCGCCCATTCTGGACCGGTGTTCATTTGGCAAAAGACGTTATTCCAGCTTTACGTCAGGGGAAAACCTTACTGCACGCCGGACCACCGATTGAATGGCAGGATATGACGGGGCCGATGCGTGGAGCATGCCTCGGTGCATGCCTCTATGAAGGCTGGGCTCAGAATGAACAACAGGCTCATGCCCTGCTTGAAGCAGGAGGGGTAACGTTTATCCCTTGCCATCATGTTAACGCCGTCGGCCCAATGGGAGGGATTACCTCCGCCAATATGCCAGTGCTTGAAGTAAAAAATCATACACATGGCAACAGTGCCTACTGTAATTTGAATGAAGGCATTGGCAAGGTGATGCGTTTCGGTGCCTATGGCGAAGACGTTCAACGCCGCCTGCGTTGGATGCGCGATACTTTAGCTCCGGTGTTGCAACAGGCGCTGAGTGAAACCGAAAACGGCATCGATCTCAGTGCGCTGATGGCGCAGGCCATCACGATGGGAGATGAATTCCATCAGCGTAACATTGCCGCCTCTGCGCTGCTGATGCGCACGCTGGCGCCTAAAATTGCGCTACAAAACGACGATAAAGCACGACTGGGTGAGGTCTTACAGTTCCTTAGCGTAACCGACCAGTTCTTCTTGAATCTCGCTATGGCTTATTGCAAAGCTGTGATGGATGCCGCCGCAGAAATCAAAGCGGGTTCCATTGTGACAGCGATGACGCGCAATGGCCGAGACTTCGGCATTCGCGTAAGTGGGCTGGGCGATCGTTGGTTTACGGCGCCGGTCAATACACCTCAAGGGCTGTTCTTCACCGGCTTTAGCCAAGACGACGCTAACCCGGATATCGGCGATAGCGCCATCACTGAAACCTTTGGCATCGGCGGTGCAGCGATGATTGCTGCACCAGGCGTCACGCGTTTTGTCGGCGCTGGTGGCATGGATGCAGCGCAAGAAACCTCTGAAGAAATGAGCGAGATCTATTTACAGCATAATCCGCTGCTGCAAATTCCATCATGGAATTTCCAAGGCGCGTGCTTAGGTCTAGATATTCGCCGCGTCGTCGAAACAGGGATCACTCCGCTCATCAATACCGGTATTGCCCATCGCGAAGCAGGCATTGGTCAGGTCGGTGCAGGTACCGTTCGGGCACCGTTACCTTGTTTTGAACAAGCGCTAGAAGCGCTGGCTGAAGCAATGAATATTCACGCATAGCCGTTCGCACCAAACGTTTCACACATAACTTAGGCGTCTGCCTAACCGCAGACGCTTTCCCTCAAACCAATAGGAGAACGGATAATGATTTGCTCTCCTTTAGCCGCCAGCGATTGCCTACCGCCAATAAGTGGCGTTTGGGTATGTGAAAATCGGTTTAATCACGCTATCAATCTACGTAATGCATCACATCAATTATTAACGCTACACCGCTATGGACAGGGTATCAGCCCGATGGGATGGCTGATACGCCGCGCTGACTTTGACCAGCTCGCCCATTTTTTGGAACCCGAAACCCGCCTGACAGCCATGAACGGTGGTTTGCATACTCCCTATTTTCAATTACTCAAACCACGGCGTACGCTCTGTTTACGCATGTCAGATACGCTACAGATAGCGCCGCAGCTTCTTGGGCAATATCTGGCGCGTTATGACAAGGAGACTGGACTGTGTGGGCCACTCAGTCAGACACCTCACTCACCGTCACCCTATCTCAAGATTTTCGAAACACAGCTTTCTCGCTGGGCACAAGGTCTCACCCCAGATTGGCGTTCTATGATTGGCTTAGGTCCTGGCTTAACCCCCAGCGGCGACGACATGTTGGTAGGTATGATGGCCGTTCTATACGCCACGTATCACACCGCTCAGTTGTCTTCGCTCCTTCCAACCGAAAGTCAGTTGACAGCATTAACCACAAGCGTCAGCGCCAGCTATCTTTACTATGCAAAACGCGGTTATTTCAGCACCACACTACACACGCTTCTACGTCGACTCGCATGTGGCTCACAGGGTATAGCACACTCACTTGAAAGCATGCTGCATCATGGACATACTTCGGGAGCAGACACCTTGTTGGGAATGGATCTCACTCTGCGCTGGCAACATGCTCATCAACGGAGGGGCGAATATAATGTTTGATCAAGAAACGCTCCGCACTTTTATTCGGGTGGCTGAAACACGTAGCTTCTCTAAAGCTGCGGAATGCCTACATAAAACACCTGCAGCCATCAGCTATCGCATTAAAACACTAGAGGAAAGTCTGGGAACACAGCTATTTCTGCGCACCACGCGAACCGTCAGTCTTACGCCTGCGGGAACGCATTTACTTGAACGTTGCCACCAATGGTTAAGTTGGATCGA
Source organism: Hafnia paralvei ATCC 29927 (assembly GCF_001655005.1). Taxonomy (GTDB): domain Bacteria; phylum Pseudomonadota; class Gammaproteobacteria; order Enterobacterales; family Enterobacteriaceae; genus Hafnia; species Hafnia paralvei. Next base: position 128,280 of record NZ_LXET01000007.1, on the reverse strand, counting down.
CGCGATGCCCGACGAACTAAGTCAGGTTAACGACGGCGTCGAACGACAGGTTAATATCGTGGTCAATAATCTGCTCTATAATGCGTCATCAGCGGCAAAACTGCTGACATGGCTAAATCAGCGTTTTCCTTTCACCCAATTCCAACTTTCGCGTCAGGTTTATATGGGCGTCTGGGATGCTATGCTCTACGATGATTTCCAGCTAGCCATTGGTGTAACAGGCTCTGAATCCCTCTCCAACTCAATACGCACCCTGCCATTTGGCGAAGTGAGCTGGGTCTTTGTACTCGCCCCCCACCATCCATTAGCAGCAAGCTCAAGCCCTTTAACGAATACACTCTTGCGCGCATATCCCGCCATTAATATCGAAGACACTTCGCGAAATTTAACGAAGCGAGTTGCTTGGTTGTTGCCGGGACAAAAAGAGATTAAGGTTCCAGATATGCAGACCAAACTCGAATGCCACCTTGATGGCCTTGGAGTGGGGTTTTTACCAAAAAATATTTGCCAACCGTTCATTGAACGGGGGCAATTGCTGACGCGAGATGTCGAAAACAAACGCCAACCCTCACCTTTATCTCTGGCATGGAGTAAAGACCGTAACGGTAAAGCGGTACAGGAAATTGTTTCATTATTTAAGTATGGGGATGAGCGAATACGTGGTTTTCTTGCCAATATCGACAAATACACACTGCTATAGTGACGTTTTTATAAAATTAATCATCGCAACCACTGCTCTGGTTGCGATGAATCACCAATCTGTTTAACCAAATCAGTTAACCAAAATCTTCACGACTGCCTTCTTGACTGGTGCATTGTCGCCTGATGAGCACATCGGCTTATGCAACTCTCCAGGATAGAACACCACAAAATCGCCTGGGTTCATGATAATACTTTTCTCTTCAAGCCCCTGCTGATCGAGCGGTAGAAACGCAATGTCGCTCCCCTCTAGCCATTCCCCCTGCCCCTCGGGAGCAGCCAAATTGCTAAAGGTCATTTTTTCCTGTCCGGCGAGCACAATCTGAATATCTAAATAGCGTCCATGATATTCCTGACGACGTTCTTCTGCCGGAGAGGTTGAATCATTAAAAACCATCACAAACTGGTTTTCACCATCAATATCAAATCGGCCTAACGCCGAATCGACGTTGATATTTTCCATAACATACTGAATAGCCTGCTTTAACTTTGCAGGTAGATAAGGCAGTAGTGCTAAATGGTTAACATTCCCGGTGATCATAAATTCCTCAATGTTATAATTAAATTATTTTGAAACATTGTTTTATTATATCTCTAGAGAAACCGCTGAAACGAGGTATTAACCACAATTTGGCTTATAGTTGTCCCCCCACAACCCCCCTTCACAGGGGGGACCAAGAAACTACTTTTATCACATCAACCAATAGATACTTTCATAGGGCTGCAATAGTGCTGGAATATCATCCTGTTGCGGATAATTGCCCATGAGCATACAGCCCTCCTTCGGCAGCGTCATCTCTAGGGTTAATGACTGCGACTGAGCACTGAGGTTGGCCAAAACATACAATGCACGCCCCTGATGGCTGCGGCGATAGCACCACAATGATGGATGCTCCGGCAGCAGATCTACATAGTCGCCATGTGTCAGCAAAGGCAATTGTTTGCGGAGCTCAATGAGTGCCTGATAGCAGTAATAAACTGAATTTTTATCCGCCATCGCGGCTTGCGCATTAATTTCGGCGAAGTTGCCTGCGGGCTCAATCCACGGAGTACCCTGAGTAAACCCGGCATTTTTATCCGCGCTCCACTGCATCGGCGTACGACTATTATCACGCGATTTAGTCGCTAAAATCGCCAGCAGTTCGGCGCTCTCACGCCCCTGCGCGCTCAGCTCACGGAACATATTCAGGCTTTCTACGTCTCGATACTGCTCAATACGCGTAAAGCCCGGATTGGTCATACCAATCTCTTCGCCCTGAAAAATATAGGGGGTTCCCTGCATACCATGTAAAACCATTGCCAACATTTTTGCAGCAGTCACGCGCAACTCGCCTTCGTCGCCAAAACGAGAAACAATACGCGGCTGATCGTGATTACACCAAAACAGCGCATTCCACGCTTTGTTGTGCATTCCCTGCTGCCAATAGGCAAAAATCTTCTTCAGCTCAATAAAATCTGGACGGGCTAGCGTCCATTTCTCCCCACCGGGATAATCAACTTTGAGATGGTGAAAATTAAAGGTCATCGATAGCTCGCTACCGTCTAGCGCCGCATAGCGCTGGCAGTGCTCAAGCTGAGTTGACGACATTTCACCGACCGTCATAAGCCCACGCGGTTTAAATACGTCGCGTCCAAACTCGCCAAGAAACTCGTGAATTCTTGGGCCATCGGTGTAAAAGCGTCGGCCATCACCCTGTAAATCGTCGGGGAAGTCTTGCTGCTTGGAAACCAGATTGATGACATCTAATCGCAGGCCATCCACGCCCTTGTCAGCCCAGAAATGACACACCGATTTCAGCGCTTCACGTACCGGTGGGTGCTCCCAATTCAAGTCCGCCTGCTCAGGAGCAAAAAGATGCAGATAATACTGATCTGCGCTTTCAGACCATTGCCAAGCATCCCCCCCAAATTTTGAGCGCCAGTTATTTGGCAGTGCATCCGCTTTACCATCGCGCCAGATATAAAAGTGATGCTTCTCGTTCGCTGGGTCTTGTGCCGCTACAAACCACGGATGCTGCGTTGAGGTATGGTTAAATACCATATCCATTACAATCCGCATTCCGCGTTGATGAGCCTGTTCCACCAAGCGTTCAAAGTCAGCCATCGTGCCGTAATCAGGGTTAATCGCGCAGTAATCCGCCACATCATAGCCATTATCAATCTGCGGCGACGGATATACCGGCGTCAGCCACAGTGCACTCACGCCGAGTTTTTCAAGATAGTCTAGACGACTGATAATGCCGTTAAGATCGCCGGTGCCGGTGCCTGTACTGTCTTGAAAGCTTTTTGGGTAGATTTGATAAATCACCCCGTTTTGCCACCACGGAAGTGTTTCACTCATCGTCATATTCCTATTATTCAACCCTTCGTATACGAAATACGAAGAGATAGCAGTTCGTTATACCGGCAGCTCGCCGCGTTTTTCTTTGCGCTTGTAAACCAAGATAGTCAGAACCAAAGGCACAACGACCGCAACCACCATCGCTACCGCATAGATGCCCCAGAAGCGCGGTTGGATAGACAGAATGCCAGGCAACCCCCCTACGCCAATCCCGTTAGCCATCACGCCAAACAGCCCGCAAATCAGACCTGCACAGGCCCCGCCGATCATCGCGCACAGCATTGGGAAACGATATTTAAGGTTGATACCGTACATGGCAGGTTCGGTCACACCGAGGTAAGCAGAGATAGCGGCTGGCACAGAGATTTCTCGTTCATTGGCTTTGCGACTAACAAAAATAATCGCTAATACTGCAGAAGCCTGCGCAATATTAGACAGTGCGATAATTGGCCACACCGGCGTTCCGCCCATGCTCTGCACCATCTGCATATCGATCGCCAACGTCGTTTGATGCACGCCGGTAACCACCAACGGCGCATATAAGAAACCAAACAGCGCAGCGCCGATTGGGGCAAAACTGCCCGTCATGACCGACTTCACGCACCACGCCACGCCGTCGCCAATCATGCGGCCAAACGGCCCGATCAGGGTATGAGCTAAGAATACCGCCAGCAGCAATGAAGTAACCGGAACCACCACCAGATAGAGGTAGTCGGGAATTAAACGTTTCAGTCGAGTTTCAATCCATCCCAGCGCTAAACCAGCCAGCATAGAGGGAATAACCTGCGCCTGATAACCCACTTTCTCAATGGTAAACCAGCCGAAATTCCACACGTCGGGCAACTGCTGGCCTAGCATGTAAGAGTTCATCAACTGTGGGGAAACCAAAGTGACCCCCAAAACGATACCAAGAATGGGCGTACCACCCATTTTCTTCACCGTCGACCAACAGACGCCCACCGGTAAATAGAAGAAAATAGCTTCGCCTAATAACCACAGGAAATCGTAAATCGTTTTCCATGCTGGGTGTAACGCCGTTAGCGGTTGCCCATCGACCAGCGGAATATCACCGATCACATTGCGGAATCCCAAAATCAAACCACCGCTAATCAGCGCTGGTAACAGTGGGAAAAAGATCTCGGCAAAGTGAGAGATCGCAATTTCCCACCAGCTCATATTCTGCCGGGCTGCTTTTTTTGCCTGTTCTTTGTCGCTCGCATCCACATGTGCGGTGCTGATCAACGCCTGATACCAATCACCGACGTCCATGCCGATAACGACCTGAAACTGCCCTGCATTGGTGAAACAACCTTTCACCATCGGCAGCTCTTCAATTTTTTTTGGCGAAGCTAACGCCGGATCGTTCAATACAAAGCGCAATCGGGTAAGGCAATGGCTGACAGTGGCGATATTTCCGCGCCCGCCCACCAACGTAATCAGCCGATCAACCTGATCTTGTTTTACCTTGCTCATAATGAGTACCTGTAGATTCGTTCTGGTTTAAGAGTAACGCGGATCTCAATCATTCGATCCATAAGCATCTGGCTGTTTAAAGCGTAGCCACTCTTCTCTTCCTATGGAACGGGAACGTTCCCGAAACTAGGCGGAGATCACAAGAATTGTGGTGAGGGAATAGGAAAGGGAGCAACAGAACGCAATCCACCGTTAAAGTCGAGCCAATCTACCGGCTAAATATTCTTCAGCCACACGTCGCTGAAGGTGACTGTGAATCTAGATATTTTGCTCCCCAGCATGCCAATAGCAGATAAAGTGCAAACGGCAATAAGAAGCTAAACCGTAGCGCGATAATTTCTACCAGCATAGCCTGCAGATAAGGCACAACGGCGCCGCCAACTCCTGCCATGATTAAAATACCTGCGGCCAAATTAGCTAGCTGGGGCACCGTCTTCATACTGTGGCTGAAAATAATAGGATACATAATGGAATTAGCGAAACCAATCAACAGTAATAAATATCCACCTATGGTGTTATTCAACACTATTGCTAAAAACACGAGTAAAGCAGAAGTGATAGTTACCGTAAAAAAGGCTTTTCGCAGGCTAACTTTATGGGCAAGAAAACCAAAGAGAAAACGGCCAATTAAAGCGCCTCCCCAGTAAAAAGAGATTAATGAAATAGCCACTTCCGTATCCCATTTACCTATTGAGGTGAGGTAGTTAATTGTATTGGTGCCTAAAGTGACTTCAACACCTACATAAGTAAATATAGCGCAGGCAGAAAAAACAAAACCTTTATTTTGCCAAAGTTGGACAAACTTCCGCTCTATTGATTTGGGTTGCATCACATCGGGAATTTTTATCAAGAAAGTGATCATTATCAGCATGCCAGAGAATATCGCCAGCCCCAGCCAAATCCATCTGATGGGTTCTTTGTGGCTGACATAATCAATGGGGGAATACTGTAGAGCAAAAGCAATACACAGTGGGGCTAATGTTGTTCCTAAAGAATTAACTGCCGATGCAAGACTCAGGTTGCCCACCCGCTTATGTTCTTTACTCAGTAGGGTGAGGTAAGGATTTGCGACCACTTGCAACGCCGCCACCCCCGTTGCAATCACAAAAACTGCACACATAGAAAGCGAAAGGAAATATTGACTTAATGCATAACTCAGCAAAAGGCATCCGCCCATCACCAGACTCAATGAAGCTCGTAAAACGTATCGATATCCCAGAGAAGCTATCAACGAAGAACAGGGTAAACAGGTCACAAAAGGAGCTACATAAAAAAGGACATTAATCAACATGGCCTGAGGCCACGTTAGGTTAAAGTAGTGATAGAAAAACAAGACTAGCGTGCTGTTAATGGCAGTGATCAGTCCCCATAAAAAAAATGTAGAGCCGAGTGTAGCCAAGTTTTTTTCCATGTGCTTATATTCCACTGATTTATTTTCGTTTAATGTTTTCACAACAAGCGCTAATATATACAAAATTTATCTATTGGGCATCCAGATATTCATATTTAGCTATGTTAATCTCTTTCCAACACAATAGGAGCATATAATGGATATAAAAAACATATTTCGCGACACAGTATTAAACAATACTGAAATTGGCGTACTTCAATATATCCAAGCTAACCCCGAAAAGTGTATTCAGGAAGGTATACGTAGCGTGGCCGAGAGATGCTACAGCAATCCTTCAACTCTCGTGCGTCTAGCCAAAAAACTTAAGTTCAATGGCTGGCTAGAAATGGTCTATTTCATAAAATTTAATATTACTTTGCCTAAACTCGATGTGACTAATGACGTTAACTTTATGAATATCCGACCGCAGGAAAAGTTAGAGTCTCTTTTGCAGAAGTTAGCAAAAGAAAGAGTCCTTATCCACGGCAGCGGTTTCTCCCAACTCATCGCCCAATATATCTACAATAAATTTCTGGTCACCGGAGTCAATGCCAGTTTGGCTCTATGGCCAGATTATGAAATTCTAGAACAAAAGAATACCAATAAATTTGATTCCGTCTGGATTATTTCAAAATCAGGCAGGAGTTCATCGGCACTCAGTTGGGTGAAGGCTCTAGAGCAAAAAAACATCGATCTTGTCTGCTTTACTGGCGACCACGAGAGTCCGTTGGCACAGGCCGCCGATATCTCATTTATTATCCACGACCCGCAAAAATATGATGATGATATCTACTGGTCAAATCCATTCTTTGGCTATTGTATTTTGGGGTTTGAGCATCTTCTCAAACTGTGGTTTAACCAAAGATAAGCAGGGCCCCCACAGAGTGCCCTGCTTCTTTTTTATTTCCAGTTTTGGAACTGTGGCCCCTGTAAATAGGCTGCCACTAATTTCTCAGCCAATGACCATGAACCCACTAGCGGGTGTGCCATTAACGCTCTGACCGCTAGCGTTCTGTCTTGATTTAAAATGGCTTCCACCGCGAGACGCTCATACTCTTTCACACAGGAAATCATATTTTTCTGTGCGGTTGGAACATGAATTGGCTTAACCGGTTTTAACCCTTCTTTACTAAGATCACAGCTAATTTCAATGACATCATCAGGCTGTAGGAAATCCAGCGTATCGTTGTTTGAAATGGAAACCACAATTCGTTTTGTGGTGTTACTGTTTACGGCTTCTAGAATATCTAATGCGACCCCCGCATAACCACCACTGTCCGGCTCTTCGATAAACTGTTGTAGTGTCAGAGGTTCCCTGGTGTGGAATTTCTCCTGCTGCGATTCATTTTGCATATAGCTATTTTCGCGGCGCAGATAATGTCTCATCCAGATATCAAAGGCTTCGGCAGGATTCGTTTTAACATCGATACGGCGCAGATCTTGACGCATTTCATGGTTGATACGGGCAATCTGTTCCCCTCTCGTTTCACCGGAGTCTTTAATTGCCTGCAAGGCTTCTTCTTTGTAATAGTAATAATATAAGTATTCATTCAGCAGTTGTTTATCACACAAACGAACCAGTTCTGGTGAAAAATACTGCATCGCCGTTTTGCTATACAGATCCGGAGAGCTAATCAGTCGGTCAGTAACATCTTCACCACGAACGGTGAAATGCGTGAACCAAGAGAAATGATTCAATCCGTAGCATTCAACCTGTAATTCACTTTCCTCACAGTCCAAAATAGCCGGAAGTTCACGAATAAGTTCTGAAGGAGCATCACAAATCCCATAAACGCGGCGTTTAAAACCGGATTTAATAATGGCCTCTGTCACCAGCCCAGAGGGATTAGTGAAGTTGAACAAAATCGCATCAGAAGCCGCGTGTTCTTCAATTAACCGGCAGTAATCTAAAATCGCAGGAATAGAGCGCATCGCCATCGCAAAACCGCCCGCGCCCGTAGTTTCCTGCCCTAATGTATTATGGTCAAGCGCAATACGCTCATCACGAATACGGCTTTCATCACCGCCTACTCGTAATGTGGTAATCACGTAGTTAGCCCCCTGCAACGCAGACACCGGATCGGTTGTTAAGCTAAATTCAATATCTGGTCGGATAGTTTCAAAAATATAACGGGCGATCTCACCAAAGATAGACAGATTATCTTCTGAACTATCGAGAAAAACGACTTTCTCCACCCCGATCCGATGCGCATTATAAGCCAAAGATTTTGCCAAAAATGCGGAACGTACACCACCACCACCTAATACAGTCAGTTTCATAAATACTCCACAATTAGTTATCCGCTAGCCAGGTATCAACTTTGGAACGCACCTGCCCAACTTTGACGCCATATATAACCTGAACTTCATTTCTGTTTCGCACCACGCCATTTGCACCGGTTGTTTTCAATACGGCATCATCTACGAGGTTTAAATCATGAATGGCTACACGTAGGCGAGTGAAACAATTATCGATAGAGATAATGTTTTGTTTTCCGCCTAGCCCTTTAATAATTTCACCAATTTGTGTCTCCTTACCGCTCTTACCTTGCTGTATTTTTTCTTGATAATCTTTCTTGTTATACAGTTTCACTTCGTCGTCATCTTCACGACCCGGCGTTTTAAGTTTTAATTTCACAACAATAGTGCGAAAGATAACGTAATACGCGATAAATTGGCCGATACCGATTAACACATAGAGTGGCCAGCGTGTTAATGAAACAGGCAATGGAAGGTTATAGGCAAGAAATTCAATTAACCCTGATGCGCCCCATGGCCTCACGCTTAACAAATCACAAATCGCCTGAGATGCAGCGGTTAATGTGGCGTGTATAAACCACAGAAGAGGAGAAATAAATAGGAATGTGAACTCAATAGGTTCAGTAATACCGGTTAAAATAGACGTAATGATAGCGGGCAGTAAAACGGCCTTGGCAAGCATTTTCTTTTCAGGCTTTGCAGTATGATAAAAAGCCAAAGCAGCACCGGACAAGCCAAAAATAGTCGTCATGCCTTGCTGAGAGAAACGTAGCGCATCGTTCATGACGGGTGTCAGGTCAGGATGGCGCATATAGGCAAGGAAGATAGCCTGTGTTCCAGATACCGTTTGACCATCTACCGTTAACGACCCACCAATTTGTGTAAGCTGGAAAGGAGACCAAACAAAATGGTGCAAGCCTGTTGGGATTAAAAACTTCTCAAAGAAACCATAAACAAAAACACCCGCAACGCCTGCGTTTTTCATAAAGCCAGTCATCGCCGTGATGCCGTGAGTCATTATTGGCCAGAACCACGTGAAGGCGATAGCATAAACAATCACCACCGGTGTCATCGCAATGAGAGTCAGCTTTGCACCGCCATACATAGAGAGCGCGCCGGGTAATTCTATTGATGAAACTTTATTATGTACCCAAGCAATAGTGCAGCCAAGAATAATACCGAGAAATATCCCCATGTCGACAACGACAAAACCCAATAATTGAGTTTGCCCCGTGCCATAATACTCACCATTTATTTTATCAGCTATCGCATTTGTATGCTCAAGCCAAGAATGATTAGCGCCAAGAAACATAATAAAGCACATAACAGAAACCAGCGCGACTTCTGTTTTCTTATCTTTGGCTAATCCATAACTAATACCCACACAGAAAAGCAAACCTAAATTACCAAAAAGAGGCCAAAAGGTGTCACCTAATAACTGGCCTAGTTGATGGAGAAAACTCGTTTCCGAAATAAGCGTTGGGTTAGTTAAGATTGAACTAAACGCCAGAATCAAACCAATTACTGGCAAAAATAACACTGCACCGATCATCGCTCTGGAGAATTGCTGCATACTCTCCAGAGTACGTTGCCGTATTCCAGACATAGTTGTTCCTTTATTATTAGTAGGGTTGAATTAATTATAATAAGTTCACTTCCAGTACAGACTTTATAGCAACTCTATTTTTTAAAAGGAACCTGTTGCAAAAAATAGGCACAAACAGCCTCGAAATGCACACCTGTTTCGGTTTTAAGGCAACGTAAATCACTTTATTGTGAAACGAAGATTTCGTTATTCCAGAGTTTATGTGACATACATTAAATATTTCGTCAGCCAGCAAAAACCCCGCCGACAGCTCTAGCATGCACTCTTTAAACACGATAAAGACAAAACAACATTGCTTTGTCTTTGTTTTTATCTTTTAAAAGTTTAAGTATTGGTAGGAAGAGCCACCGGTACAAGGATGTACCGGTGGAGTTCGGGGCGCCCAAGATGGGCGATACCAAACCGGAGCGGAAATCGCATCTCGAATAAAAGCGCGCGAGTTGAGAGCCCCACGCAATGGGGCACTCATCGGACGCCTTCGACGGAGGCTACATGTAAAAACGGTTATTAATAGGCGGTCGAAGCCTTACACCATAACCACATCAGCCATCAAAACATCACACCGCCATACCATAGCCGAGAACAGGTATAACCTTAAGCTATTGCCCTTGCCAGCAACGAAATAGGATGCTCACACTTCTTACTTGTCGACATCTCTATTTGCCATTTACAGGTTTCACAGTCAGTCACCACTAAATCGACACCGCTCTCTTCTATCTGGCGGAACAGCCCTGCGCCAATTCCCTGTGATGTCTCATAGTTTTCTTTTTTGAAACCATAGGTGCCTGCAATACCACAGCATTGAGAGTCGAGAACCGTTAGCTCAACACCGGGGATCATCTGCAACAAGGCCAACGTATATGGAGTCCAGCCCATTTTTTCCATGTGGCACGGCGTGTGATAGGCGATTTTCATCGGCGTGCTTTTGAGTTTCAGCTCACGCCCGCCGTCTAACAAGCGATAAAGATAGCGCGTTGCCAACTCTACGTGTTCGCGCACCTGAGTCGTATCTACATCCAGCACATGTGGGTATTCATCACGAATAGTGAATGCACAGGTAGAAGAGGTCGCCACCACTGGGATCCCTTTCCCGATCACGGCATCGGTCAATGATTCAGCATTAACACGTGCCTGTTTTTTTGCCTGTTCAATAAAACCATTAGCGATCAAAGGAACACCGCAGCATTTCTCACGCTTCAACAGCTGTACACCAATCCCCATCGCGTTAAATACGCTCACCAGATCTTTACCCAGTTGAGGATGGTTATAGTTAACAAAGCAGCCGTGGAAGAACGCGACCTGATCTGCAAATTTAGCCTGCTCTGCCGCCTGTTTCTTATACCAGTGGCGGAATGTACCCAGCGAGTATTTTGGCAGCTCACGACGGTGATCGATTTTCAGCGCCTTATCCAGCAACTTACGTACTGGTTTAAGGCCAGTAGTCATATTCACAATCGGGGCGAACGGCGTGGATAATGTCCCCATCAAATCGGTATGGCTCAGAATAGCATCACGCAGCGTGGGTTTATGTTGGCTGTAATTCGCTTTAGCACGCTGAATGATATCGCCGATTTTCACGTCTGACGGACAGGCGACCTCACAACGCTTACAGTTGGTACAATATTTCAGCGCATCATCATAAAGCAGGGGATCTTTTAAGCGCAGACGCTCGCCGTCTGGCCCCGCCTGTTTCGGCCCAGGGTAGTTCGGGTTAACCTTCGCGACCGGACAATAGGTCGTACACACGGTGCATTTAATGCAATTCTCGAAACTGTTATCTGCATGTAGGCTCATAGCGCGCCCTCCGCCTTAGCCAAAATTAGTTCTGCCGCATGCAAGGCCGTCAGCATTGACACACCAGCCCCACAGCCTTGTTGAATAGGATCATAGCCGCCTAAAACCGCGCCAATAACACGCAGATTATTCACAGGCTGGCCATCAATCGTTGGCCGTAGCTGTGAATCCGTTTTCACCCCAAACTGTAAATAAGGTTGAGGGGCAAACATATTCTCCTGACTCCAGTTTGCTCGGGCACTTTCGCTAATCACGTCTAAACCAAATACGGGTTCAGTAACACCGTTAAAATCCGCTTTTAAACCGTTGCTAAAGAAACTTCCGCTGGCAAGCACTACGTTGTGGGCGCGTAGAGGAATATCGGTATGGTTACGCGTATAAATTCTAACCTCTTTGCCCTCGTCCAGATCGGCTCTTAGCGCCGCATCACCAGGCATGATCACGCCGCCCAATGCCTGAAAACGACGGCGTAATAGGTGGTGCAAACGCATACCCAACACCGAAGGTGGTAAGGTGGGCAATAGTAGCAGCGGCGTTTTCACCCGTGAACGTAGATGCTCTAGCGCGTCAGCCTGCTCCATACCGACACAGGCAGGCATGATGATGGCGTCAACCTGCTGGGCTAAACGGTTTAGCTCTTCGATCAGAAGCTGTTGGTTATCAGGTAAATCCAGCACACGGGCAATATTCACCGCGCGAAATTCACTTGGGTTATTACGCAAGCGATCGAGCGCAGGCAGCGTCAGCTCAGCAATTTTAGTTTCAATGCCCTGCTCTGCTAAAGAGTTGGCCACCAAGTGTGGTTGGAAATCGAGGAATCCCTCAATGCCAGCCACCAATACACGTTTCCACGGCAGCGATTCCTCTAAAGCACTTACCGGAACCTCATTCGGGCTCAGCCAAGTAGTGCGTCGAGTCCCTAGCGGGGTCACACGCAAATGATTCTGTTGGCAGCTTCCCACCAGCGCCAGCCCACTGCGTTCTAACAAACGCTCTGACTCAGCCGCATAACGAACCACAGCATCGTGTCCCATCAAGCTATAAGGATGTTGAGGAGCCTGTGAAAACAGTGCCTCTAGCGCCGCAAACGGCTGTTCTACAGGGCTACCGTCAGGCAGTTGGCAGAGTAAATCTAAGGAGCCAGAGGAGAAATGCAGCGCACTTTGACCGGAGCTAACGATGGCACACTTTTGTCCCGCTTCAGCCAAACGAATGCCACACAACAACCCAGCTAAGCCACCACCGATCATTACCGTATCAAATTTCATTGTCATTCTCCTGAACACTCTGGTTCACCGTAGGTGCTTCCATGCCGCATAAACCTTGGTAAACCCAAGCTGTAAACTCGCTTTCACGTAGCGCATCGCCCCACGCTGTCGGACGTACGCCCTTCCAGCGTTCATTAAGGAAATGAGACAGTTGATCGATAGACTGTTTTGGTGTGGTCACTTTAAAGCGGTTGAGTAATCCAGCAGCGCGGCAAGCGCATAGCTCGCCCTGACAGGTGCCCATCCCCACTCGCGTACGACGACGTAGATCGACTAAATTGTTCACCGTCAGAGAATCAACCGCATAGCGTACCTCACCCGCGGTGACCGCTTCGCACTCGCACACCAGACTGTTGCTCAAACGATCCCCAGCCAGCATACGATCGGCACGATCGCCATGCCGATACACCGCGGAACCACGGATCGTCGCCGGCAGTGAAATCACCTTGCGCAGCGTCTCTTCTGCAGAATGTTGGGAACCGGGTAATGCCTCCGTCGCCGTGGAGCAAGCGGCTGTGATACCCAATTTTTCGCAGACTTTATCCGTAGCCCATTCCGCCATTAGGCGGTAGGTCATTAGCTTGCCACCGGTAATGGTGATGAAGCCTTCCAAACCATCGCGCACCGCGTGATCGAGTAAAACAATGCCACGACTAACGTTGCGTCCACTCGGATCGTCATCGCTCGCAACCAATGGGCGCACACCCGCATAAGCACGCAAAATACGTGTTCTCGCCAGCTTAGGTGAGAGTTTTTCACCTTCTCGGATCAGAATATCTACTTCTTCAGGCGTAACGATCATATTGTCGATTTGATCGTAGTCGATATGCGTGGATGTGGTTCCAATAAGTGAAATAGTATCGCCAGGAACCAAAATATCGGCATCGGCGGGCTTGCGACAGCGGTTGATCACCATGTTGTTAATACGGTGTCCTAAGATCAGCAACGCACCTTTAGCTGGGAACATACGTACGCGGAGATCCGCGTATTCGGCAATATGTTGCCCCCAGATCCCTGCGGCATTCACCACAATCTGAGCGTGAATTTCATAACTTTCACGGGATTTATGGTCGATAACGCGCACGCCGGTAATCCGATCGCCATGGCGTAACAAACCGCTAACTTCATGATAGGTCAGTACCTGTGCTCCATGCTCACGAGCATCCAACATGTTCGCTGCGGTTAAACGGAAAGGATCGACAGTGCCATCTGGCACGCGTACCGCCCCAATCAACGCTGGGTTTGCCGCAGGCTCAAGCCGTAGCGCTTCTTTCGGGTCGATGGCCTGCGCATCAATACCCGCTTTTTGGCAGGCTTCAATAAAGCCGGACTGAAAACCCAAATCGTCTTCAGGAAGCGTGATAAAAAGCCCGTCGGAACGTTCTACGCAATGGCGAGCGATCCGCTTAAGAATTTTATTTTCTTCAATACATTCACGCGCGGATTCGCCATCGGTTACCGCATAACGCGCACCGCTGTGCAATAAGCCATGGTTACGACCGGTTGCTCCCGTCGCAATATCGTGACGTTCCAATAAAATGCAGCGTAGGCCACGCCGTGCGCAGTCGCGTGCAATCCCTGCACCGGTAGCACCGCCCCCGATGATGATGACATCAGTCTCTTGTGTCGCTGGGCTTTGTAACATGAATGGCTCCCGACCTTTTCACAACAATGAATATGCGGATAAAACGATTAGGGCTATTAAGACATAACCCACACTGAAATTGTTTGATAAGGAGCAAATACGCGCACAAAACGAAAGTGATTAGCGCGCATTTAACCATTTTTGTGATCATTATCACTGGGGTAGTATGATTTTTGGTTTCAAAAAATTAACTAACCGCTCAAAATCAGCATCGCATTCATAAAACTGTAACAATTTGAGCGATCTCTCACAGTAAAGAAATGCGCGTTTGAATACCCTACGCTCGAAAAAGAAAATGGATAACACTTTGCTGAACGGAAAGCGGCACAAAAATTAAAACATTGCTGTTCTACTTATCATAGGCACACAGCAGACCTTTACCGAGCTCACTGGGGAATCGATAAAGGAAACACAAAAGAATGAGAAAGCCATCGGAGGCATATCTATATGTTAAGCATTTTTAAACCCGCAGCGCACGTCAAGCGACTGCCTGACGCGCAGGTCGATCCGACCTATCGTCGCTTACGTTGGCAGATCTTCATGGGGATCTTCTTCGGTTACGCGGCCTACTATCTGGTGCGTAAAAACTTTACTCTGGCCATGCCTTACCTCATCGAGCAAGGCTTCTCTCGTGGCGACCTAGGCTTTGCGCTTTCAGGTATCTCCATCGCCTACGGTTTTTCCAAATTCATCATGGGCTCGGTCTCTGACCGCTCCAACCCACGCGTCTTCTTACCTGCGGGTTTGATCTTAGCTGCCGCCGTCATGCTGTTCATGGGCTTTGTGCCGTGGGCTACCTCAAGCATCGCGGTAATGTTCGTGCTGCTGTTCCTGTGTGGCTGGTTCCAGGGAATGGGATGGCCACCATGTGGCCGTACCATGGTTCACTGGTGGTCGCAGAAAGAGCGCGGCAGTATCGTTTCGGTCTGGAACTGTGCCCATAACGTGGGGGGCGGTTTACCTCCGTTGCTGTTCCTGCTGGGTATGGCATGGTTTAACGACTGGCACGCCGCACTCTATATGCCGGCTATCGCCGCTATCTTAGTAGCACTGATCGCTTTTGGTCTGATGCGTGATACTCCTCAGTCCTGTGGACTGCCACCGATTGAAGAATATAAAAACGACTATCCCGATGATTACAGTGAAAAAGCAGAAGAAGAACTAACTGCTAAACAAATCTTCATGCAGTACGTGCTGCCAAACAAACTGTTGTGGTATATCGCTATCGCTAACGTGTTTGTTTATCTACTGCGCTACGGCATTTTGGACTGGTCACCAACGTATCTGAAAGAAGTGAAACACTTCGCACTGGATAAATCCTCTTGGGCTTACTTCCTGTATGAATACGCGGGCATTCCGGGCACCCTGCTGTGTGGCTGGATGTCGGATAAAGTCTTCCGCGGCAACCGTGGCGCTACAGGCGTGTTCTTCATGGTACTGGTGACAATCGCCACCATCGTCTACTGGATGAACCCTGCGGGTAATCCTGGCGTCGATATGGCTTGTATGATCATCATCGGCTTCCTGATCTACGGTCCTGTGATGCTGATCGGCCTGCACGCGCTTGAACTGGCACCGAAGAAAGCGGCGGGGACCGCAGCCGGATTTACGGGTCTGTTTGGTTACCTTGGCGGCTCCGTTGCTGCTAGCGCCATCGTGGGCTACACCGTTGACTTCTTCGGCTGGGACGGCGGCTTTATGGTGATGATTGGCGGTAGCATTCTGGCCGTTATCCTGCTGTTAATCGTGATGATCAACGAGAAGAAACATCACGAACAGATCGCGGCAAACCGCGGAAACTAACCATTGATATGTTTCATTAGGCCGCGTCGTAACTCCTTGCGTCGCGGCCTTTTTTTACCTCGGTAGCGCCTAATGCATTCAATCTGCATACCAATACAATGCAATGTGAAGCAACACGGGCGTGGAAAATAATAAGGGAAAACCATGAACCTACGACTCAATACGATTATGGCTGGCCTGCTGCTAAGCGGAACTCTGGCAATGAGTGCTCAGGCTGCCGATAAAGTGGTTATCGCCCATCGCGGAGCGAGCGGATATCTACCTGAGCACTCCTTGCCATCCAAGGCGATGGCCTATGCACAAGGGGCTGATTATTTAGAACAAGATCTGGTGATGACCAAGGATGACCATCTGGTTGTACTACACGATCATTATCTAGATCGCGTCACCGACGTCGCTGATCGTTTCCCTGATCGCGCGCGCAAGGATGGTCGCTATTACGCTATCGATTTCACGCTCGATGAAATCAAGTCTCTGAAATTCACCGAAGGCTTTGACATAAAAGACGGTAAGCGTGTGCAAAGCTATCCGGGCCGTTTCCCTATGGGCAAATCGGATTTCCGTATCCATACCTTTGAAGAAGAGATTGAATTCGTTCAGGGTCTAAACCACTCAACGGGTAAAAATATCGGGATTTACCCAGAGATCAAGGCGCCGTGGTTCCACCAGCAGGAAGGCAAAGATATCTCCACCAAAGTATTGCAGGTGCTTAAGCAATACGGCTATACCGGCAAGAACGATAACGTCTATCTGCAATGTTTCGATCCTAACGAGCTCAAACGCATTAAAAATGAGCTTGAACCTAAGATGGGCATGGATCTGAAACTGGTTCAGTTAATCGCCTATACCGACTGGAATGAAACCTACGAAAAGAAACCTGACGGGACATGGGTAAACTACGATTACGACTGGATGTTCAAGCCAGGCGCGATGAAACAGATTGCTCAATACGCCGATGGTATTGGCCCTGATTACCATATGTTGGTGGGGAAAGATGCAACCAAAGAGAACCCGAAACTCACCGCGATGGTTACCGATGCTCACGCAGTCAAAATGGTAGTACATCCCTATACCATTCGCGTTGACGCACTGCCTGACTACGTGAGTAACGGCGACCAACTGTACGATCTGATCTACAACAAAGCCGGCGTTGATGGGGTATTTACCGATTTCCCAGATAAAGGCGTGCAGTTCTTAGAAAAACAAGGTCAACATAAATAATATTTAAGTTTCATCATTATCTAAACAGGGAGCATACGCTCCCTGTTTTCTTATTCTATATCAACAGTTCAATCACGAATAATAATGGCTGTCTGTATTATCAGTCATTCTATAATAAATATTATCGCTACAAGATGAAGCGCCGATATTTACACCATCATTAAATAGAAACCGATAAGCATACGCGTGCTGCGCTCATACAGGGGAACTCGTCCCCTGCAATCCCATTAGACCTTTTTCCCCTATCATTTCTGAAAATATCCACTACGCTTAAAACGTGTTCAAAAAACACGCTTGTTAGCGTTCTTAATCATCT
Organism: Hafnia paralvei ATCC 29927; assembly: GCF_001655005.1. Lineage (GTDB taxonomy): Bacteria > Pseudomonadota > Gammaproteobacteria > Enterobacterales > Enterobacteriaceae > Hafnia > Hafnia paralvei. The sequence continues at coordinate 110,465 of NZ_LXET01000007.1, read as the reverse complement.
CATCTTGTTAGGCGTCACAATGCTGTTTTGAGTTTCAAATTGACCCCAATCAGTAACCCAATAATAAATTGAGGATTAAAGAAATGAATAAATATCTTCTGGCAATCGCAGGGGCCTCTCTGCTTTCTTTCTCTGCATTCTCTAGCGCAGCCGATGAAATCAAACATTCCGATATGGAGAAATACACCAAAATCGGCGATGTCAGCGCAGAAGTTCGTGACGGAACCATGGACGATATCGTCAAAAAATTGGAGAAAAAAGCCGAAGAAAAAGATGCTGATGCGTATCGTATAACCTCTGTTGGCACTGAAGGCATGGGAGATATTGCCCGCGGTACCGCTGAGATTTATAAGAAGAAGTAAACTATTTTATCAACCGGCCGCATACCGTGGTCGGTTCCCTCTTTCTATGCGAGGCGTTTCTGCCATACTCATCCCTAAATCCTCTTCATTAGCCAAATGACTCAAGTTGCATTGAGACGGTCAGTGAGCGCACGCAGCCACCAAAAATGCAGCTTGAAGTATGACGGCTATAAACTCTCAACTATTGGATAAGGACAGGGACAATGAAACTCATTGGCAGCTATACCAGCCCCTACGTGCGAAAAATCTTTATACTGTTGTTGGAAAAAGGGCTAACCTTTGAATTTGTTAATGATATCCCATGGGAAAGCACCACTCACGTACCGCAATACAATCCGCTCGGCAAAATCCCCGCGTTAGTGACTGCTGACGGTGAAATTTTTTATGATTCACCGATCATCGCTGAATACGTCGATCTCTTGGATGCCTCACCAAAATTTTTGCCCGAAGATCGCCAACAAGCGCTGCGCATTCGCCAGCTAGAAGCCCTGTCAGACGGTATCTGCGATGCAGCTGTACTTTTGGTGCAAGAAATGATGCGCCCTGCGGATAAACAAAATAGCGATTGGATCATCCGCCAACGTAGCAAAATCGATCGCGGTTTAGACGCGCTGGAAAAACATGCCAAAGACGGCAAGTGGCTCAACGGGCCGCAGATGACATTGGCTGACGTTGCAACCGGCTGCTGTCTGGGATATCTCAACTTCCGTCGCGTAGCGCCAAACTGGTGCGTGAATCGTCCAGAGCTGGTGAAACTGGCCGAGCGTTTATTTAAACGTGAAAGCTTTACCCGCACGGAACCACCGGTCAGCTGATTGAGCAGAACCGATAATGCACCTTCAAGGATGAAGGGTATATTCTTGCGCCCTCAGCCTTTATCATATTCGCCATTACGATGATAAAGGCGTGAGATCACCATGAGCGCAGACAGCCAGACTCTTTACAGTCAAATTCCGTCCGTCGATACCCTGTTACGCGACGACACTTTTCAACCCTTGTTGAAAACCTATGGCACACAGCTCGTCACTAAAACCCTGCGCGAGCTGCAACAGCAGGCGCGCGACCGCATTCGTGCCGAGCAACAGCTTCCCGCGTGGTGCGATAATTGGGAACTGGCTGTCGCTCATCAGCTCTCCGCTAGCCAGAAAAACGCGTTACAGCAGGTGTTTAACCTTACAGGCACCGTGTTGCATACCAATCTAGGCCGCGCACTGCTGGCTGAACAAGCCATCGACGCCACTGCTCTCGCTATGCGCCACTCAGTCACGCTGGAGTACGATCTCGACGGTGCAGGCCGAGGGCACCGCGACCGTGCGATAGCCGATCGACTGTGTGAATTAACCGGCGCGGAAGATGCCTGTATCGTCAACAATAATGCCGCTGCGGTATTGCTGATGCTGGCCGCGTTAGCCAACAACAAACAGGTTATTGTCTCGCGTGGTGAACTGGTGGAGATCGGCGGCGCATTTCGCATTCCAGACGTCATGCGTCAGGCAGGCTGCGAACTGGCTGAAGTCGGCACTACCAACCGCACCCATCTGAAAGATTATCGCCAAGCGATCAATGAAAACACGGCATTGCTGATGAAGGTGCATACCAGTAACTATGCGATTCAAGGCTTTACCTCAGCGGTTAACGAAGCTGAGCTGGTCGCCTTGGGGCAGGAAACGGGTATTCCGGTCATCACCGATCTAGGCAGTGGATCTCTGATCAACATGGCTTGCTACGGTTTGCCAGCAGAACCCATGCCGCAGGCACTGATCGCCGACGGCGTAGATTTAGTGAGCTTCTCCGGTGATAAGCTACTCGGCGGCCCTCAGGCAGGCATTATCGTCGGCAAACGCAAATTAATTGAGCAACTGCAAAACCACCCGCTCAAGCGTGCGCTGCGTTGCGGCAAGATGACGCTGGCGGCGCTCGACGCGACGCTCCAGCTCTATCAGCAGCCGGAGAAACTCGCACAATCACTGCCAACGCTGCGCCATATGACACGCCCTGAGTCAGCGATTCGCGCCTGCGCCGAGCGCCTATTGCCACCACTGCAACGCCATTTTGCCGAGCAGTTTAACGTAGCCATTACGCCATGCCAGTCGCAAATAGGCAGCGGCTCACTCCCTATTGACCGACTCCCCAGCGTCGCTATTACATTCATGCCGCACAGTGGAAAAGGGGGGGAATTGGATGCGCTTTCCCAGCAATGGCGCGCCCTACCATGCCCAGTCATTGGCCGTATTGGCGAAGGTAAACTATGGCTGGACTTACGCTGTCTAGAAGATGAAGAAGGACTTTTGCTCGCGTTATTACAGGAGTTACGCCCATGATTATTGCAACCGCTGGGCACGTTGACCACGGAAAAACCACCCTGCTACAGGCGTTAACCGGCGTTGATGCAGACCGTTTGCCGGAAGAAAAACGCCGCGGTATGACGATCGATCTCGGCTATGCCTATCTCCCTTTAGAAAATGGTACGGTGCTTGGTTTTATCGATGTCCCCGGCCATGAAAAGTTCCTCGCTAACATGCTGGCAGGAATCGGTGGCATTCCACACGCTTTACTGGTCGTCGCCTGCGATGACGGCGTGATGGCGCAAACGCGTGAACACCTAACGCTGTTACGCTTAGCGGGCAAACCCGCGCTAACCGTTGCGCTAACCAAAGCCGATCGCGTAGAGAGTGAACGCATCAATGAAGTCCATGAGCAGGTCACCGAGTTGCTCAATCAGATGGGATGGCGCGACGCCCCCATATTTGTTACCGCAGCCTCACAGGGTGACGGAATCGAAGCGTTGCGAACACACCTCATCGCATTGACCGAGGCGCCAGCCCATTTAGACAAACGCTTCCGTCTGGCAATTGACCGTGCCTTTAGCGTGAAAGGCGCCGGTCTCGTTGTTACCGGCACCGCGTTGGCTGGACATGTCAGCGTGGGCGATAGCTTATGGTTGACCGGCTGCGATCGACCGGTACGCGTACGCGGAATTCACGCTCAGAATCAACCATCTGAGAATGCTCATGCAGGACAACGCATTGCGTTAAATCTCAGTGGCGAGGTGAATAAAGATCAAATTAGCCGTGGCGATTGGCTACTGGCCCAGCGTCCATCTGAGGCTGCAAGCACGCGGATTCTGGTTGCGCTCGATCCCATCGCGCCAATTCAGCATTGGCAGCCGCTGCATCTGCACCATGCTGCCAGCCATATCACTGGTCGTATCTCTCTACTGGAAGAACAATCTCCAGAAAGCGTGGTTCAGTTGGCTGAGTTGGTGCTTGATAGCCCGCTGTGGCTGGTCGAAAACGACACGCTGATCGTGCGCGATATCTCCGCTCGAACCACGCTGGGTGCCGCACGCGTTTTGCAGATTTCATCTCCGCGTCGAGGCAAACGTCTCCCCGTCTTTTTGAATTGGCTTCAACAACTTGCTAACGCTAAATCCGATGCTGAGGTGCTCGCACTCCGTCTTCCAAAGGGCACACTTTCGATTCCTAATTTTGCTTGGGAACGTCAGCTCACCACAGAACACTGTAGCGAGCTATTCCACTCCGATGATCTACTCGTGGTCGGTGACTATGCACTGTCTAACGAATTAGCTAATCAGTTCCAACAGCGTTTGCTAGATACGCTTGCCTTGTTCCATGAGCAGCATAACGATCAGATGGGCGTAGGCCGGGCTCGCCTGCGTCGCATGGCGCTCCCCGTTGAGCCAGAATCTCTGGTGTTTACGCTTATCAACCAGTTGCTCGCTAACAAACTCATTGTAAATAGCCGCGGTTGGCTGCATCTGCCTCAACATGGTTTAACCATGACTCCTGCCCAACAGGCATTGTGGGAAAATGTCGAGCCATTGATGCAAGATGCGCCTTGGTGGGTGCGCGATCTGGCCAATGAATTGAAGGTTGATGAAAACGAAATGCGTCAGTTACTGCGTCAGGCGGCGCTGCAAGGGTATATCACCGCCGTAGTCAAAGATCGATACTATCGCACCGAACGCATGCACCAATTTGCCGATCTGATCCGTGCAATGGATGCGACTCAAGGCAGTACTTCAGCAGCAGATTTCCGTGATCGTCTAGGCGTGGGCCGTAAACTTGCCATTCAGATCCTTGAATTTTTCGATCGCAGCGGATTCACCCGTCGTCGTGGCAACGATCATTTACTCCGAGACAGCGCGTTATTTAGCGATGAGTAATCCCCCTTAATGGCTTTTTGGTGCGCATTTGCGCACCAAACTGTGATCCCTTCCGTATATTCACACCCTGTCAGCTCACGTGATTACCTAACGCACTACGCTTAAAGAGCTAATACCCTGCGCATTCTGCGCTGAGGTTTATGACGTTTCACTGTACCTGCCACTACGGACTAAAGGAGACAGTAATGACGAATCACGCTCTCGATACTCTCACCCCAGGCTGCGGCCAATCGCCTCTCAAACTCAAATCACACTATGACAACTTTATTGGTGGGAAATGGGTCGCTCCAGTTGAAGGGGAATATTTTACCAACCTAACACCTGTCACTGGACAAGCACTATGTGAGGTTGCCAGCTCGAGCAAAAAAGATGTGGATCTCGCACTTGATGCAGCACACGCCGCCAAAGACGCATGGGGTAAAACCTCAGTGCAACAACGTGCCAGCGTATTATTTAAAATCGCTGACCGCATGGAGCAAAATCTGGAACTGTTAGCCCATGCTGAAACTTGGGATAACGGTAAACCCATTCGTGAAACTCTAAACGCCGATGTGCCTCTGGCTATCGACCATTTTCGTTACTTTGCATCCTGTATTCGCGCGCAGGAAGGTGGCATCAGCGAAATCGACAGCGATACCGTAGCCTACCATTTTCATGAACCTCTGGGCGTGGTCGGACAAATCATTCCATGGAACTTCCCGCTGCTAATGGCGTGCTGGAAAATGGCTCCAGCGCTGGCCGCCGGTAACTGCATCGTTCTTAAACCCGCCAAGCTAACGCCAATGTCAGTCCTTATCATGATGGAGTTAATCGGTGATTTGTTGCCAGAAGGTGTGCTCAACGTCGTTAACGGTGCAGGTGGAGAAATCGGCGAGTATCTGGCAACTTCGCCACGCATCGCTAAAGTGGCCTTCACGGGTTCCACCGAAGTTGGCCAGCAAATCATGGGATATGCCGCCAAAAACGTGATCCCTGTTACGCTAGAGCTCGGGGGAAAATCACCGAATATCTTCTTTGCCGACGTTATGGACAAAGAAGACTCCTTCTTTGATAAAGCGTTAGAAGGCTTTGCCATGTTTGCTTTTAACCAAGGTGAAGTTTGTACCTGCCCAAGCCGTGCACTGGTGCAGGAATCCATCTATGAGCGCTTTATGGAACGTGCAATCAAACGTGTCGAATCCATTCGTTCAGGAAACCCGCTAGACACGAATACCCAGATGGGCGCGCAGGTATCCTCCGGACAGATGGACACGATTTTAAAGTACATCGAATTAGGTAAGAAGGAAGGTGCCCGCGTATTGACTGGCGGCGGTAAACGCGCGTTAGAGGGCGGATTAGGCAGCGGATACTACTTAGAACCAACCATCCTGTTTGGCAAAAATAGTATGCGCGTATTCCAAGAAGAGATTTTCGGTCCTGTATTAGCCGTCACCACTTTCAAAAACCAGGCCGAAGCGCTCGAATTAGCTAATGATACGGACTACGGTCTCGGCGCTGGCGTTTGGACTCGTAACGGAACCGTCGCATACCAAATGGGACGTGGCATTCAGGCCGGACGCGTATGGACAAACTGCTATCATGCTTATCCAGCACACGCCGCTTTCGGTGGATATAAACAGTCTGGCATCGGGCGAGAAACACATAAAATGATGTTAGAGCATTATCAGCAAACCAAATGCTTGCTGGTAAGCTACAGCGATAAACCGCAAGGTTTCTTCTAATATCATTTACTCCAAAGCGCATTGGTTTTTTCGAAAGTTGCCTTGCTCCTCCCCACATAGGGGTGGAGCAGCTTAGCTGCCGCAGCCCGATACTAACTGTTATTCATTGTTGTTTCGCGCTACACTTTTTTTATTTGAATCAGTCCCTTTGCCGTGAAAAAACTATTCCATAAATTTATCGCTCTGTTTAAGCCGCACTGGTGTCTGGCCGTATTAGTGGCCGTTTATGGCTACTTTTTCATGCGCCCTGTAATGCTTCGGGCGTTTGACTATGTGCCGAGTGCCATCAGCACGTTCAGCTCATGGAAAGACACGCTTTCTGTCGTGGGTCTACTAGAGATCCCACAGTTTGTACTCGGTTTTGGTTTGATATTAATGGCGTTTGGCCTATTGCTACGAGCCCGAGTGGCATGGGCATTTTCGCTGCTATTGTTACTGGTGACTGGAACGCTCAGTTTTTTGGCTCCGCAGGGAAGTTTAGGTCTATTCTTCTATGCCGTAATCCTGTCGCTCTTGCTGATAGTCTATTGGCGGCGCTTTGATCACGCGAGCTTAGCCGCTGGCGGGCTATTCGCCTTGGTCAGCTTCGCTTCTTTATTGTTGTATGCCGTATTCGGTTCTCTTTATTTAGGCGGTGAATTTGCGCCGCCCATTCTCGATATGCCGACCGCGTTTTATTTCTCCGTAGTTAGTATGTCAACGGTTGGTTTTGGCGATATTGTCCCCCACACGGCAACCGCAAGGCTGTTTACCGTATCCGTTATCGTGATGGGAATTACCGTATTTGCGACGTCGATCAGCGCCATTATCGGACCGGTGATTGGCGGTAATTTAAAACGATTAGTGAAAGGCAGGATTTCTCACGTGATGCGTAAAAATCACTTCATTATCGCGGGTGCTACTCCGCTGGCGCTAAGCGTCTATCTTGGGCTCAAGCAACGTGGCGATGCGCTAACCGTTATCGTTCCACCGAATGTTTCCCACGAGTATCCCCCCGATACCGACCTGATTATTGGCGACCCTTCTAGTGCTAAAGTGCTGATTGAAGCGGGTGCGGCTAAGGCGAAATTCATTCTGGCACTGCGTGATGATGACGCAGAAAATGCGTTTATTGTGCTGGCGGCTAAAGAGGTGGCGAACGCGAATACTAAAACCATTTCAGTGGTCAATGCCAGTAAGCATCTGCAAAAAATCAAACGCGTCCAACCTGACATGGTGTTCTCACTCCAATTGTTGGGCAGTGAACTGTTGGTAAGAACGCTCAGCGGCGAGCCGATTGACGACAAGCTGATTACAGAGCTGTTCTTCGGTAACACGTCTTCGGTAAAAGACGTCGAAAAAGGCTGATAGCCACGACCGAAAACAAAACAGGCCAGCAAAAGCTGGCCTGAATCACGTTTGGAATCGAAGAATTAACGACGAACAGCGATCGCTTCGATTTCAATTTTCACGTCTTTTGGCAGACGAGCAACTTCAACGCAAGAACGCGCTGGGAATGGCGCATTGTGCTCAGAGAAGAACGCTTCGTAAGTTGCGTTAACAGTCGCAAAGTCATTCAGATCTTTAACGAAAACGGTAGTTTTCACAATATCTGACACTTTCAGACCAGCGGCTTCAACGATAGCCTGCACGTTTTCCAGAGACTGACGAGCCTGTGCAGAAACGTCTTCAGCAACCTGACCATTTTTCGGATTCACTGGGATCTGACCAGAAGTGATGATCATGCTACCCAGATCAACGCCCTGAACATAAGGACCGATTGCGGCTGGTGCGTTCTCTGTACTGATAATGCGTGACATATCTACTCCTATTAGGATTTTCGGATGTGCATGATGAATATTAAGAATAAATTCGTCGCCTATTATAAGGAAGCCGCCAGCTAAAACCCACCCGCGGCCTCGCAAACCCGAGTAAATCTGGAAATTTCTATTGCCATCGCCTCCTCTCGGCCATGGCTGCGTCCTGCCAAAAAAGGGGATTAGGAGAAAACGATACTAAGCGTTTTGCATCACCGCATGATGCTCAAACTCTTTCTCACAGTATTTACACTTCAACAGCACCTCGTCTTGACGAACACGAACCTTAAAGCTGGAAGAAACCGGCTCACTACGGCTAATGCAGTTGCTGTTTGGACAGTCCAGCACGTGGTCAATCTGCTCCGGCAGCGTTGGTGTCAGCTTCAGTACAACCTCGTAGTTATCGATGCGGTTTACCGTCGCTTTCGGGGCATATAAAGAGAGTTGGTTCACTTGTTCTTCAGTCAAAAAGACGTTTTCAATCTTAATCAGATCTTTACGTCCCTGCGCATTGGAAGGCAAATTCAAGCCAATGGTAATTCGCTGGTCGGTTTCAGTAAGTTTAAACAACGTTAACAGTTTAAAACCAACCTGCGCTGGAATGTGGTCAATCACCGTGCCACGTTTAATCGCTTCTACCTGTAATTTATTATCGTGTGTCATGTTTAGCGTCCTCGATTAAAAGTTCAGTTCAGCGTTTAAGACCAGTGCCAACAATGCCTGACGAGCGAAGATACCGTTGCCTGCCTGCTGGAAATAATAAGCATATGGCGTGCTATCAACATCATTGGTGATCTCATCAATACGCGGCAGTGGATGTAGCACTTTCATATTGTCGCGAGCGCCTTCCAAAGAAGAAGCGCGTAAAACAAACTGTGATTTTACGTTCACATATTCTGACGGATCTAAGCGCTCTTTCTGTACACGGGTCATATACAGAATATCTAATTCCGGTATCACTTCTTCGATACTGGTGTGCAGGCTGTACTGAATTTCTTTTTCATCCAGCATTTTTAAAATATAAGCTGGCATCGCCAACGCATCCGGTGCGATGAAGTAAAAACGATTTCCCTCAAACTTCGCCAGCGCCTGAGTTAATGAATGCACTGTGCGGCCATATTTCAAATCGCCCACCATCGCGATATTGATGTTATTTAAACGGCCCTGCGTTTCCTGAATAGTGAATAAATCCAGCAGCGTTTGTGTTGGGTGCTGATTGGAGCCATCACCGGCATTTACCACCGGAATAGAACCACAAAACTCGGTGGCCAAACGTGCAGCCCCCTCTTGCGGATGACGCATCACTATCGCGTCAACATAGGTGCTGATAACGGAAATAGTGTCTGCCAGCGTTTCACCTTTCTTACCCAGAGACGTGTTGCTGCTGTCGGAGAAGCCGACTACGGAGGCACCAAGGCGGTGCATGGAGGTTTCGAAAGAGAGACGAGTTCGCGTGGAAGCCTCGAAGAACAGGCTGGCAATCACTTTGTGCTTCAACAATTCTGGCTGCGGGTGTGCCTTCAGGCTTGCAGCAGTGCGTAATACCAACTCCAACTCATCACGATTTAGATCGTTTATGGAAATGATATCTTTGTTATACAACGGATTAGCCATTTCTTGTTCTCCTGTTTTTCACGCCCGCTGGCTGGGGTTACTGGATGTTTAAAATGTCATCAACGCGATCGCTGGGCAAAAAAAAGCCCCTCATTGAGGGGCGATTAACGATCGTTTTAGCAACGGAAGGAAAAAACGGTGGCAGCCGCCTTGTTCAGGCAGGGCGTTTAGTCGACTAGCGACCCAAACAGCACTCATAGCCACAACGTTTTTCATGCAGTCTCCCGGCAAATTGTCGGGCATTATACTCAGCCGGAGCGCGTGTGCAAGCGATAAATTGCTGTTTTAATGATCCTGCGCAAACGTTTACCTTTTCTCTGCCGGATAACAAAAACCAGTCTAGGACTCAATCAATCAGCGCATGTTGGTACTTATCCAGCATATCCGCCAACCGTTTCACAGGAATAGTAACGGTATAGGGAGCCTGATAGTGCACCAGACGTTGCTGGTATTCATTCAGTTCCTCGAGTAGACGGAAAAAATACCCTCTACGTTTAGTATCGCTGCCTGCGGAAATCACTTTATTTGCCGTGGCGCGGATCTGTTTATGGAAATCAGAGAGCTCCTGATTTACGGGAATCGGCGCGTTACGTAAACGCTGGTGAGCAATAATCAGCGTCAGCGCTAAACGATATTTAGCAATATCGTTCGGGAACATATTCAACAGTTGGAATAGCTGCTGATAAAGCGCTGGCAGATGGTTTTCATTACGGCGAGCCTGATTGGTCGTGAGTGCAGACACCGCGCTATAGACAAAACCATTCAGTAGAGCACGCCCTGTTCTCGCTTTTGAGCGATCACGAATCAAGAACAGCACGACCATCGCCACGAAGCAACCGATAACCTGCCCTATCGCATTGTCTAAAAAGCTGCTGACAGGGAATGTCATCGGGTTACTGAGTACCATAATATTAATGGTCGATGCCAACGTCCCCAGTGAACCCAAGCGGCGTTTCTGTACTTCCAGACCAATAACGAACGCCATTAATCCAAGGCTAATGCACAATAACAGCATACTCTGCTGTGTGGCTGGCAGAATAAGCATGTAGAACAACGCGCCAATCGGCAGCGCCATCATTGTGCCTAATAGGAAATCGATGGAGGCCATACGAGGATTCGGCGTGCGCATTGCCAGTGCAGTAACGACTGCGATCATCACCATACAGCCACTACCGGAAGTCCAACCGGTCCACAACCAGAATAGCGCACCAATTGAGGTTGCAGCCCACGTACGTAAGCCGTTTATCATCGCGTGGTGACGCTCTGCGGAAGCGGGTTTCACCACGTATTCACCTTCGAGGATATTTTCTTCCACCGAGCTGATGCTGCTATTGGTGTGAACACCTTTAGCGAGCAGCAGATAACGCGTTGCGGCACCAATCCAACTACTGATGGTTAGCGGCACGCTACCGGTCGGCTGCATGGATAGCAACTGGCGCAGTTGCTTCATACGCTTGTGAACATCACCAATAGTTTCAACTGGTTCAAGGATCAACACCTGCATTTCACTAGGAATACGCTCTGGCGCATTGGTACTAATGAAAAACGTTTCACAGGCTTGGGTGATCAGCGTGAGAGAAACCGTATTTAGCGCCTTTAAGCGACGGTTAACCCGCACCCAACGAGTTGACTCCAGCATCAAATTGCCGCGCATTCCGTTCAGCGCATTGGTTCCCTTAACCAGATCGTTCCATGATTTATCAATCACTTCACGTTCATCTGGCCGAACACACATTTGCAGTAACCGAAATTGATCGACGATCAACGAACTCACGACACGGTCAATATCACTTTTGATCGAACGTGGAGAGAAAATAATATCGGCCAGCACAGCACAGACGATACCCAGTACGATTTCGCTACAGCGTTCTACCGCATACAGCGGACTCAACAGCGGCTCCGTTGCCGTAGTCACCACAATAATCAGCGCAGTGTAACCTGCTAACCCAAACGCATATGAGTTTTCGATTCGTACCAGCGAAGAAATCCAAGTACACACTCCTGCCCATGCGCAGCAGAGTAGCATCATCACCAACGGTGCACGGATAAACAGCATCATAATCAGCAGGCCGCCAATCGAACCGATAAACGTGCCAATAATACGTAGCCAACCACGGTGACGAATGGCACCTGAGAAGGGTTCTCCGCCCGCTGCAAACGCGGGCCCCGCAGCGACGATAGCCGCGGTTAATACCGACCAGCGCGGAGTCTCTAGGTTCAGGTGGAATCCCAAAAACAGCGCCAGCACGATAGCAAATGCTAACTTACAGGCAAAACGTAAGCGCAAAAACATGCCACCATTATTCATCATTGCCTCTTTTGCGCTAAAATGATCGCGATTTGCACGTTATTAGTGTGCAAATCGCATAAACATCAGTGAAATGAGATGGGAAAGCGACTTAGCCGAATTCGCGCAGACGATGTAGCAGTTGAACAATCGGCGATGACGATTTTCGTTCCACATCTTGCTGATTGCTAACCACCACGGTCGCGGTTGTCCCTGCAGGATAAGGAGACTCCTGCTCGTTACCATCAAGCAGAATTTTTACCGGCACACGCTGTGCCAAACGTACCCACTCAAGGTTGGAATCGACGGTTGCTAGCCCTTTGCTATCCGCAGTAGAACTTTTGTTGTTCACGCCTGCCGATATGCTATCTACCGTGCCATATAGGATACGATTACTGCCCAACGGAGTGATCTCCACGCGATCGCCACGCTTAATGCCATCGAGTTTGGTCTCTTCCATATAAGCAAGAATGTAGAACGTACCTTTTTTGACCAATGCCACCGCGGTAGCGCCACGGTTGATAAATTCGCCCTGATGAACGTTGAGGTTAGTTACCCAGCCATCAGCAGGAGCACGTACCACGGTGCGCTCCAAATCAAGCTTCGCCAGATCACGCGTTGATTGCGCTTTTGCCAACTGCTGGCGAACCGTCGCCAGCACGTTACTCGACTGATCAATCTCTTCCTGCGACATCGCCTGAACGCCTAAGCGTACACGACGCCCAGCCTCTTTGGCTTTTTCCGCCACTAACGTCTGGTAGTAACGCACATCGGCTTCAGCCTGATTCAACGCCTCTTGATAACGAGGACGGTCAATGACAAACAAGATTTGATCTTTTTTGACCAACTGGTTGTCGTGAATAGGAACGTCAGAAAGTAAACCACTCACGTCGGGCGCAATCGCGACGACATCAGCAGTAAATTTCGCATCGCGCGTCCATGGTGATTCGGTATAAAAGGCCCATGCTTTGAAAACGGCAATAGCCGCTAGTATCACGATGACCACGGTAATAGCGATGCGGGTCATTCTTATCATAATTTGATTCACAGTGACCTCAGACAAATAAGCAGGTAATCAAATAAAACAAACAGCAGTACAGCGCGGTGTTAAACAGTGCCGGATGCCAGACAAAATCGTAGATCCCTGTCGGCTGTAACACGCGCCGAAATAGTAAAAACAGCAGCAAAGCCACCAGCAATTCAAAAAATACCGGTGGAAAGGAAAGGCCAAAAACGACCATTACCGGTAGCAGCCCCATAGTTCTCTCCACTCAAATAATATTTAGCCTAGCTCAACGCGAAACACTTGGTCATCCGTATCTCCCAAACTCAATCATTTCGGCCTGACACGATCCACTAATCGCCCTCATCCTAGGAAGCTGGCTGATGGCGGTTAACGCAAAAAAGGATGTCTGTCAGAGGATGTGAGCTACAGGATCTGATTGCAGAAGGACATTTCGTTGTTTGGTACGCAGAGGATTGTTCCGCATCGTCAATGACAATATCTTAGCGCAATAATAATCACCATGTATAGAATATGTGAGCTAAATCACTTTTTATTTAAAATAAACAATCGGTAGAATATTTAAGCTATCATCAACCCCACAAACTCCGGATGCATGGCGTTTTATGCAGCTATAGCATCGCTCTCCTATTAAGGTAGATTGAATAATGGAACGACTTAAGCGTATGGCTGTTTTTGCCAAAGTGGTGGAATGTGGTTCTTTTACCAGCGCAGGGCGGCAGCTTGAGATGAGCGTTTCTTCTATCAGTCAGACCATCTCCAAGCTTGAAAACGAGCTCAATATTAAGCTACTAAACCGCAGTACCCGAAGCATTGGTTTAACCGAAGCAGGGAAAATTTATTATCAGGGCTGCCGGAAAATGTTGCTTGAAGCACAGGAAGTTCATGAACAAATCTACGCCTTCAATAATACGCCGACGGGTACGCTGCGAATCGGCAGTTCTTCTACGATGGCGCAAAACGTCATCGCCCCTATGACGGCGCGAATGTTGCGTGAATATCCCGGCCTTTCTATTGACTTGGTGACCGGTGTTCCGGCTCCAGATCTCATTGCTGACGGCCTTGATTTAGTCGTACGCGTAGGTGCACTGCAGGACTCAAGTCTATTTTCCAAACGGCTAGGTTCAATGCCAATGGTGGTCTGTGCGGCAAAAAGCTATCTGCAACAGCAAGGCACCCCAGAAAAGCCCAGCGATATCGCCAGCTTCAGTTGGCTAACCTACAGCGTACGTCCAGACAGCGAATTTGAGCTAATCGCGCCCGAAGGCCAAACGCTGCGCCTGTCACCACAAGGGCGCTTCGTAACCAATGACTCACAAACACTAATCCGCTGGCTGTGCGCTGGCGTAGGCATCGCTTACGTGCCATTGATGTGGATTATTGATGAAATTAAACGCGGAGAAGTGGAGATCCTATTCAGCCGCTACCAATCCGACCCAAGGCCGGTTTATGCTCTCTATACGCAAAAAGATAAGCTGCCGCTAAAAGTGCAGGTATGCATCAACTATTTGACGGAGTATTTCGCGAAGGTTGGGGAGATTTATCAGGATTATAGGCAGGGGGCATAGATTTGTTTTATGGATGTTTTTGTGAAACTGAGATAAAAAACCTCAGATTTAAGTGTATGAAATTGATATGTAAAGTTTCGTACGCCTAATGGCATTGGAATCTGCATAGACACTGTGCAGGCGTCCGAATCTCGTCATTCCGGCCTTAACGGAACGAACGGCAATCGCGAGTATTCGGCGCATCCCTGTCGGCGAATCCTAGCCTTCATTCCTCCCTTCGGCTGAACGACAACGTGCCAGAAAAGGTCAACAGCAAAAGAGAAAGGCCACACTCTAATGCTGATCGTTTAAGAGATCGAGATACACGGGGTTAGCACACCGCGGGGCGCTCCGGCAGCTAAAGCTGCTACGACCCCATCGGTGTACTTCCCCTAAAATCACGCTTAAGTGACCAGCATTAGGCCACACTCTGTTTTTGTTTTTATAATTGTTTAAGTCTTGGTAGGAAGAGCCGCCGGTACAGGGAGATGTACCGGCGGGGTTTGAGGCGGGGCTAGATGACCGATACCAAAATGGAGCGAAGATGGCATCTCAGAAACGGGAGTTACGCCGTCCCGCCCACCGTCATTGAATCTAGCTTCAGAGTTGGTTGTCCAACACCGACCGGTACGCTTTGCCCCTCTTTACCGCACACGCCGACGCCTTTATCCAGCGCCAGATCGTTGCCGACCATAGAGATTTGCTGCATTGCTTCAATACCAGAACCAATCAGCGTAGCGCCTTTTACCGGTTTAGTGATTTTACCATTCTCGATCAGATAAGCCTCTGAGGTAGAAAACACAAATTTACCAGAAGTGATATCCACCTGACCGCCCGCGAAGTTTGGCGCGTACAGGCCATACTCGACGCTGGAAATAATATCCTGTGGGGTAGATTTTCCTGCCAGCATGTATGTGTTGGTCATACGTGGCATTGGCAGATGCGCATAAGATTCGCGACGACCATTTCCAGTTGGAGCAAGCCCCATCAAACGGGCATTCATTTTGTCCTGCATAAAGCCTTTCAGAATACCGTTTTCAATCAATACATTGTACTGACCCGGCACGCCTTCATCATCGATAGCTAGGGAACCACGACGACCACTGATAGTGCCGTCATCAACCACGGTACACAGCTCAGAGGCAACTAACTGCCCCATCTGACCACTGAATACTGACGTACCACGACGGTTGAAGTCACCTTCTAAACCATGGCCTACCGCCTCGTGCAACAGCACGCCCGGCCAACCTGCCCCCAGAACTACCGGCATCGAGCCCGCAGGAGCTGCAACCGCCGATAAATTCACTAACGCCATGCGCACTGCTTCTTTAGCAAACGCATCCGCGCGAACGTCGTCATCGACCATTTCGAGGAAATATTCATAACCGGAACGACCGCCACCACCGCTAGAACCGCGCTCACGGCGACCATCTTCTTCTACCAGTACGCTTACCGAAAGGCGTACAAGCGGACGAACATCCGCCGCCAGCGTGCCATCGGTCGCAGCCACCAAAATCAGCTCATATACACCAGTAATGCTGGCTGAAACTTCCTGCACTCGCGGATCTTCAGCACGAGCAGCGTTGTCCACACGATGTAACAGCGCAATTTTCTCTTCACGTGGCAGGCTTTGCAGCGGGTCAATGGCTGGATACAGTAAACTATGAGGGATGTTGCCCAAGGTATGGACTTTGCCATTGCCTTGTTCACGCACAATGCTACGAGCGGCCTGAGCGCTTTGATTGAGCGCGTTAAGGGTAATCTGATCCGCATAGGCAAAACCGGTTTTCTCGCCGCTGATAGCGCGCACACCAACGCCTTGATCGATGTTGTAAGAACCGTCTTTAATGATACGGTCTTCAATCACCCAAGATTCGTGGTAACTGGACTGAAAATAGAGGTCAGCATAATCAAGCTGACGCTCAGCCAGTGTGCCCAATACTGAAAACAGATCTTGATGACTCAGTTTGTTAGCAGCCAATAACTGCTCACTGACGAACGTCAGACTCATAGCGTTTTTACTCTTGTTTATCCAAAGGATTAACCAGCTTCGGCTGGAATCGGTTGTGTTGGGCGACTGGCATTTGGGTGCGGATATTCTCAAGTGAGTGAGTATTCACCTTCACTTTAATCGGCATAACCAAATCGGCATTTTGTTCAATCACATTGCCCCAGCCATCAACCGCCATGGTGTGCCCCCATGTACGGCGAGTTGCGCCATGACGGCCAACCTGAGCCGGAGCCAAAATATAGCACTGGGTTTCGATAGCGCGTGCGCGCAGCAAAATCTCCCAGTGAGATTCTCCGGTCACGCGGGTGAACGCAGCCGGAACGGAAATAATTTCTGCGCCTTTATCACGCAGCGCTTGGAATAAGCCAGGGAAACGCAGGTCATAGCAAATTGTCATGCCCAATTTGCCTACCGGTGTATCCACGACGGTAAGGTGCTGGCCGTGCTGATAGGTATCAGACTCGCGGTAATGACCGTGAGTATCTTTGATATCAACATCAAACATATGTAGCTTGTCATAACGCGCTTTCAGCTCGCCTTGATCGTCAAACAACAGACTGCTCGCGGTGATTTGTTTGCTGTCTTCACGACTGACGAGTGGCATAGAGCCGACAAGAATCCACACGCCGTAGCGGCGCGCCATATCACGGATGGCATCCTGCAATGGCCCAGTGCCTTCCTGTTCCGCCTGTTGATGGTATGCTTTCGAATCAGCAAACAACAGCGCATTTTCTGGCGTCATGACCAGCTTGATATTGCTATTTAACTGTTTGAGTTGCTGTTCTATTTGCGCCAGATTCGACCGGATGTTATCTCCGCTGCACAGTTGCAATAAAGCAATATTTGCATTCCTCATCGTGCTATTTCTCCTTTGGCTGGCGTAACACTTCATTAATAGTTGGGTGATCTAAACTACCTGTAATGTTGTAGCGTATGAGCGATATTTTATTCCACAATGGGGCAAGCACTTTCGATGCGGCAAACACCGCGGCCCCCACCACGGGATTAATAACAAATGCGGTAGCAACGCCTACAGTCGCCGAAATCTCAGGCGCGACAACAGCCTGCATATCGATACGGCGTGTGACAAAGTTCACTGAACCATCCATCGCTATATCAGCGGCTAACCCGTCTACCAGCAAATCATTCGTGGATAAAATACCATTTTTAAACTTACCATTGCCGCGAATGCTGTCATAGTAGAACCCCTGACCAAACGTATCGCTAAAATCAAGTTTTAGCTTACGCAGCAATGCATCAAAACTCACCAAACGTAGGAGTTGCCCTGCTCGACCACCGCCCGCGTTATCAATCTCACCTTTACCCAGCTTACTGCTTAGCGTTCCATTAAGCGAGTTCACCTGTGGGCTCCATGGTTCACCCATCCAATTCACATCGAAATGGATATCAAAAGGTGAGTTTTTTAACGGAGATGCAAAGCCAAAATAATCACTACTGTTGGTCACGTTAGCGCCCTTCAGCCGGCCTTTGAGCGTGGTATGATCTTTATCGCCGCTTTGGTTCCAGGTCCCCGTAAGCGTCAGTTGAGTATTGCCAGTATTTATCAACCCGTTGCTCAATACCAACTGATCGCCGCGAGGGGTCAAATCAGCATTAACCTGACGTAACCGCTGCCCCATCATCCAGCAGTCCTGACAGCGAAGTATCATGCTTGGCCATTGGCTGAAAGATATTTTTTTGACGGTAGAAGGGACCTGCGGAGCCTCACTAGGTGCTGGCGTCGCCGTGCTCCACTCCGGGTTATAATACAAATACGCCAAATTCGCGCGCAGTACGTTATTGTTATCAAGATCGGCCACGCCGTTAATTTCGCGCCCTTTAGCACTTATATGGGTACCGTTCGCCAGCTTAGAAGCCGACACGGTTAGCTGATGCCATGTTTGCCCTGCCAGAATTAGCTGCGGCGTACTCAGATTCACCACTTGCGGATAGCTAAAACTGGAGCCTGAGGTTTTCGATTTATCGCTCAGCGCAGGCGCCAATGCCGCCAGCCACTCTTCACCATCCAGCGCAGGAAGATTTAACGTCAACGATTCACTTTCTGGCAGCGCTGGAACCTTGCGACTGTTATCACTCCACGCCGCTCGCGCCAGTTTCACACCGTGTTTTTGTAGAATAAGCTGACTATTAAAATGATTCTCCGACCCCAAACTTCCCGAAAGCATAAAACCATTAAGATCGCCTTTGGCATTAACCACGAGCGGCAATGCCTCTCCTCTTGCTTTATCCAGTGGAGAAGGTAAGTGACTGCTTACATTTTTTAGATCTGCATTGACCTGAACGTCATACGATGGATGGCCTTTATGCGGCAGTTTGATCGCAACTTTAGTATTCCAAGGCGCGGAACCACTGACATCTTTCGCCAGAGCCGTCGGCATCCATGGCAACTTGGCAGGCTGCCAATCCGCATTTAGCGCAACATCAACGCCGAAGTCCTGCTCCCCTTCAGCCGTTGAGAAAGTGAAATTCACTGGCTGACCAAACCACGACGCATTCATTGGGCTGCTGGTTAAATTGCCATTATCGAAGTGCAAGGAACCGTTTAGCTGGGTAAAGGTGCTATCAAGGGGCTTAATTAGCAAAGCGTTATTTTTGAACGTGACATCCCCCGAGGCGCGAGTGGCTTTGCCATCCAAGGGAATATCGAGATGTAAGCGCCCACTGACATTTCCACCGACTTCCAGCTCATCTAACGCAGCGCCCACAGAATCAGCTAACGGTGACGTTTTAAAGTATTCATGCACCGCTTTTCCTGAGCCTGAAACCTTGGCATCAACGAGGAGTTTTTCCTTGTGGTATACAGGGATAACCGCCGTGATATCCGTGCCATCGACATCGCCCAGCTTGGTATGCGGTGCGTCCATCCACAACCCATCGTTGAGGAAGTTCAAGTCTATCGCCAAATTGCTCAGAGGCGCCCACTCTGGCTGGAAGCGGAACGTCGCATCACGCAACGGCACGAACACTTGGAACTGGCCTTCATTATGCTGATACGGGAAATAATGCGGATTACCGGCATACACCAAGGTTGCATTATCGACTTTGCCGCCTTCTAACGCACCGGTCAGATAGTCTACCAAGTGCGTTCCCATTAGCGGCTCAGGAAAATAGCGCCACGCCTGCGCGGCGTCATACAACCGAATCCCCGACAAAATACTCAGCCACGGCTGCCCCTCTTTAGGGGACTGATATTTAAACTCGCCTGTCGCCCATAGAGATTTAGCTTGAACATCAAGATTGTCACCTGATAGCGACCAGCCTTTATCATTATTAATAAAGGAGGTATAGCCGCTAGCGTGACTGACTTCCAACGGTGCACGGAACATATCGCCATAGGGTAATACGCTATCTTTCAAGGAGAAGTGCAGCCCTGCATTCATCGCGCTGCCGGAAACACTACCGTTGAAGTGGTTCACGCCTGGCAATAATTTCCATGCCTGCCAACTCACATCCTGCCATGCACCAATAAACCGTGAACGCTCAGGCTGCTGTAGGGGAATATCAACCCCTGCATAGGAAATATGCCCCTTGGGCCTAATGTCATCCCAACGGCCAATAGCATCCGGAGTCAAGAACGCCAACGTCGGTAAAATAGGTCCGATGCGCTCTAGCTGTAAATCTGTCGCCCGCAGGCGCAATTCCTCTGGCTGGTCGGGACCAATGAAGCGGGTATTCTCAGGGCGATACATTGCGCTGAGTGAGCCTTTAGGCCACGCAACGCCATCGGTAGCGAGGTTAAGCTGAGGAATATCAAAGGTCCAGCCGCCAGCCACTCGCCCTACTTGCAAATTAAGGTTATCAACCGTGAGATCGTGCTGTTTATCCGCGGTGCTCCAATTGGCCTCACCTTGTTTGAGAACCAGATGCCCACCTTGAATTTCCCCGTCAGTCACCGTGAGCCACGAGGCAAGGCTGAACTTCGCACTATGCAGCCCCGTATTACGATTCACCCAGCGACTCAGCCATGGCTTCATCTCAATCTCATCGGCCTGTAAATAGACCTGACCATCGCTCAGCAAGCCATTTTTATCATGCAAATCCATTCGAACCTGCAAATTGCCATGCTGGCCTTCTTGCGTCGAGAACATCACCTGTCCTTCAGCACGATGACGCGTGGCGGTGTTTAACCATGTCAGATTAGGGATGTTAAGTTGAATGCGCGTGCCAGACGGGCTAGGAAACGTTACCTTGCTATCGCGCAGGATAAAATGGTCAAACTGATAGAGGAAAATATTGGTGAGGGTGTCGCTTTCGACCCCATCGGAACCCGATGAAGAGCGGCTGAAAGGCTCGTTGCTGTTAGCGTTTAAATGATAAAATGTCAGATCGCGGAACTGCCAGCGCCAGTGCAGTAAAGACTGCCATACATCCAGCGCCACGGTCACGCGCTGAATTCTAATATTACCTTTGGGCTGTGCCAGTGAAATATCGCGCACATCCAGCGTTGGACCAAATGATTGCCAGCTGGCATCTAGCGAACCGATTTTCATCGGCACACCAGAATACTGCTCAATCTTTTCAACGATTTGTGGACGAAAACGCTCAAGATGAGGCAAGGCCAAACGTAGGCCACTCACTATCAGCGCCACTAGCACAGTCAATGTCACCAGTGTCGCTAGTAAGTATCCAGACAATCGCCTCACGCTCTTCTCCTTGAAATCATTATCGTAAGTTGAGCGTGCAAATCACATCATAACCACGTCGAATTGTTCTTGGTTGTAGAGCGGCTCAATCTGCACTTTGACCTGTTTGCCGACAAAAATCTCTACCTCAGCCAAAGAATGAGACTCTTCGCTTTTCAGCGCTTCGCCCACGGCGGGTGATGCATAAACCAGGAAGCGGTCACTGTCATAAGCATGATGAACACGCACGATTTCACGCAAAATTTCATAGCACACCGTTTCGACCGTTTTCACCGTTCCGCGTCCACGGCAAGTTGGGCAATCGCTGCACAGTACGTGCTCAATACTCTCACGCGTCCTTTTACGCGTCATTTCCACTAATCCTAGCTGGGAAAATCCATTTATGCTGGTTTTTGCACGATCTTTACTGAGCGCTTGTTCTAACGAATGTAAAACGCGACGGCGATGATCCTCACTGCTCATATCGATGAAATCAATAATGATTATGCCACCTAAATTCCGCAAGCGTAACTGACGCGCGATAGCCTGTGTCGCCTCTACATTCGTATTAAAGATGGTTTCATCCAGATTACGATGACCCACAAAGGCACCGGTGTTGATATCTACCGTTGTCATCGCTTCGGTCTGATCGATAATCAGATAGCCACCCGATTTTAGTTCAACACGACGATCGAGCGAACGCTGGATCTCATTCTCAACATCATAAAGATCGAAGATCGGTTGCTTACCGGCATAGAGTTCCAGCTTAGACGTCATTTCTGGAATATATTCGCGAGTGAATTCGGTAAGCGAGTCAAAATTAAGACGAGAATCCACACGAATGCGATCCAAAGCAGCGCCAGCAAAATCGCGCAATACACGATGCGCCAACGCCAATTCACCATACAGCTTACATTTGGTTTTATTGCGACGTTTGCGTTCCATCACTTTGGTCCACAAACGCTTTAAAAATGCGGCATCTTGTGCCAGTTCTTCGTCATCAATACCTTCAGCCGCAGTGCGGATAATAAAACCGCCCTGCTCATCACAGTATTCGGAAACGATCGATTTCAATCGATTACGCTCCGCTTCCCCCTCAATACGCTGAGACACGCCGACATGGCTAGCTCCCGGCATAAACACTAAATAGCGAGAAGGTAGCGTGATATCGGTTGTCAGACGGGCACCTTTTGTACCCAAAGGATCTTTTACCACCTGAACCATCAGGTCTTGCCCCTGACGAACCAGCTCAGCGATATCGCGGACATGGAAATTCTTTTGTTCATCACCCGCTACGCATTCAGTATGCGGCATGATGTCCGAGGCATGTAGGAAGGCTGCTTTATCTAATCCAATATCGACAAATGCGGCCTGCATACCGGGAAGTACACGGCTGACACGCCCTTTGTAAATATTGCCAACGATACCGCGTTTAGATTCGCGTTCGATGTGGATTTCTTGCAGGATCCCCCCGTCAATGTAGGCGACCCGTGTCTCTGAAGGTGTAACGTTAACTAGCAATTCAGCTGTCATGGTCTCTCCTCACGTCCCGTAACGCCATAAACTGTTCAAGTAGCTCCTGTGTTTCCACTAACGGTAGTCCCATCACGGCATGATAACTACCGGCAATGGATCTCACGAAGCAGCCACCTTTTCCTTGTATTCCGTATGCACCTGCTTTATCCATGGGTTCGCCGCTGGCGATATAGTCGTGAATATCCTGTTCACTGAGAGCCCGAAATGTCACGTCGGTAATCACATGACAATATAACTGATGTTGGCGATCGGCCAGTGAAACCGCCGTAATCACCTGATGGGTTCGCCCCGACAGTTGACGTAGCATCTGCGCTGCATGCTCGCGATCGCGCGGCTTCTCCAATACTTGTCTATCAAGGACAACAATCGTATCAGCACCCAATACAGGCTTATCTTCAGGCGCAGCTTCAACGCCGGCACGCGCTTTGTCCTGTGCCAAACGACATACATATTCCAACGGAGCCTCTTCTGGCTGACGCTGCTCTTCCACATCAATAATCAGTCGTTCAAATGGAATATCCATTAACGCTAATAATTCACGACGGCGCGGCGATCCAGATCCCAGATAGATAGAGTCCATTGATAATTCTCTTTATATAAATGAATGATCTTTACCCAGAGGTAGATCATTGAACCGCAAAACGGCGGCGTACCTTACGCATCAGCAGAAATAGCCACGGCCAAAGTACACCGTTAACCACACTACTCCAGAATACCTCTGGACGGAAAGAGGCATTTGCAATAACAAATTCCCCCCAGAAAACAACAATGTCCATCGCCGCAGTCAGTAAGACCACCATCAAAGCCTGTTGCCATAGCGCCATATTGCGGAATAGCTGAAACTTGAATGCGACTAAATAGGCCAGCAGGCTAAAGGCCAATGCCCGAATGCCAAGCGTTGAACCTAAGATCAAATCCCAGATTAGCCCCAACACAAACCCTGTGCCCACATTCACGCGGTGTGGTAACGCCATAACCCAATAAATCAGAAACAGCGCTAACCAATTAGGCCTAAACATCATCAACTCATCCGGCCACGGCATGATCTGTAAAACGAAGGCCAGCAAAAAGAATAGCCAAATAACCCAGCGACCTTGGCTACGATATCCCGACATTAACGGCCCCCTTGCGTACGAGCAGGAAGCGACGTTGCGGATGGTGACACTGCGGGTGCGGCGCTGTTATTTGCAGGTGCCGCTGGCGTCGTTGGTGCTACGGCAGTGGTGCCTGGAGGCGTGATCCCTACGGCTGGAGCAGGTTGCTGTGGCCCCATCTCTGACGGCGTTGGCAATACCTGTGGCATCATTTGCATCAGACGCTCATTGGCAACGCGATGCACTTCATCTGGCGGCAGCGGCATCGTGCCGTTGCGATCGGCTCCCCACAGCAGCAACAGATAGCGCAGGCGCTGGAGCCCTGCTGTTGGGCGCGCTTTTATTACGGTATACGCACGCTGGTTATCAACTTTAACCGAAGAGACAACGGCAACCGGATAGCCTTCTGGGAAGCGTCCACCTAATCCCGATGTCACAAGCACATCGCCCACACGAATGTCGGTATTGGCCGGTAGATGTTCAAGCTGGAGATCGTCGGTGCAACCATTGCCCGCAGCCAACACGCGGATATCGTTGCGTAAGACCTGAATAGGTAAGGCATGCGATGCATTACAGATAAGCAGCACGCGGCTGGTCATCTTACCAACCGCAACAACCTGACCCACCACGCCTTTATCGCTAATTATAGGCTGACCAAAATAAACACCGCTGTTACTGCCCTTGTCAATCACCACCTGATCGCTATAAGGATCGGGCAACGTTGAAATAACCTGAGTCACCATCTTGTGCTCATCCTGACGTAGCGGTGAACCTAACAATTCGCGCAGGCGAGCATTCTCTTGCTTAAACTGGCCGAGTAACAGGGTATCGCTATTTTTTAATAGGAGTTCTTGGCGTAAAGCCCTGTTTTCCAGTTCCAATTGTTCGCGAGTGGCCAACGTATTGGATACATTGTCCAGAATCTGACGGGGTCCGTTTGACAGATAATAAAATGGACTGACGGCGGTATCGAGGTAGCTACGGATGTGCAGAAAAGTGCCAAAACGGCTATCTGCAACTACTAATCCTATAGCAACAACCACGGCCAGAAAAAGTCGGAGTTGCAGAGAAGGACCTCTGCTGAAAATCGGCTTCATAAAATTGCGTTATCCTCGACAGCAGGGAAACAGGCAAATTTTCCCGAGCGGTATTAGCGATTCCACGATGCACAACCACCGGCTTGGGGATCCCAAACCGGTGGCAAACACGTGGCATCACCGGCAAGCAGAAGCCAAGCCTCTGCCTACTGGCTGATTATTCTTCGCTGAACAAATCACCGCCATGCATATCGATCATTTCCAACGCTTTACCACCACCACGCGCCACACAGGTCAGCGGGTCTTCGGCAACAACCACTGGAATACCGGTTTCTTCCATCAGCAGACGATCCAGATTACGCAGCAGTGCACCACCGCCGGTCAGAACCATCCCACGCTCGGAGATGTCAGAAGCCAACTCTGGTGGACACTGTTCCAGAGCCACCATCACCGCGCTCACGATACCGGTCAGAGGCTCTTGCAGCGCTTCGAGGATTTCGTTGGAGTTCAGCGTGAATCCGCGTGGAACACCTTCAGCTAAGTTACGGCCACGAACTTCAATCTCATGAACTTCATCACCCGGATAAGCAGAACCGATACCGTGTTTGATACGCTCAGCGGTTGCTTCACCAATCAGTGAGCCGTAGTTACGACGCACATAATTAATGATGGCTTCATCAAAGCGGTCACCGCCAATACGAACAGAAGAGGAGTAAACCACACCGTTCAGGGAGATAACGGCAACTTCGGTAGTACCACCACCAATATCCACAACCATTGAGCCAGTTGCTTCAGACACAGGCAGGCCAGCACCAATTGCCGCAGCCATCGGTTCTTCAATCAGAAAGACTTCACGTGCGCCAGCACCCTGAGCAGACTCACGGATCGCACGACGCTCAACCTGAGTTGCGCCAACCGGCACACACACTAAAACGCGTGGGCTTGGACGCATGAAGCTATTGCTGTGAACCTGTTTGATAAAGTACTGAAGCATCTTTTCAGTCACGAAGAAATCGGCAATAACACCGTCTTTCATTGGACGAATTGCAGCAATATTGCCCGGTGTACGACCCAGCATCTGCTTAGCTTCATGCCCTACCGCAGCAACACTTTTCGGGGAGCCTGCGCGGTCCTGACGAATCGCCACGACGGACGGTTCGTTCAATACAATGCCTTGTCCTTTCACATAAATCAGGGTATTGGCTGTACCCAAGTCGATGGACAAGTCATTTGAAAACATGCCACGGAATTTCTTAAACATAACTGAAGGATAATCCTGAAAGCTGGGGGCGAAAAATAAAATCCGCCTACTTTACCAACCACACGAAGCAGCGACAAGGCGCAAAAACGTCCTACTTCGGTGAAAATTTACACCATGTTTGAGATTCAACGAATTAGGCTCGCAGGTCAGAGAAACAACAGCACAATCTCACCTTCAACAGCCACAGAAACACCACGCCGGTAATTCGTTTAACAGTAAAACACAGCACACATAAGCTTTAAAACTGACCGACAGACAATATACTGCTCAGCAGATCCATTAGCGTAAATGCGTTGAATACTGCGCACGGTCCTTTGTATCAATCGGCAGGCGATAAACAAACGTTAGCACCTACCAACTATGAATGACTTGGTCGCGCGCTATTCTACGTGAATTTCACGCGACAAAAAGGCCAATTTATTGCCTATGCGAATATTTTTTTTACACACGGCTAACCGGTCTCGGTTTTGCAAAGAAATCGCCCTGACCGCCGGCAATTCCCTTCTCTTTTAGCACCAGCCATTCCTCTTTGGTGCGAACACCTGCGGCAAAAACTTGCGCCGAGGTTCCCTCACAGGCACCTGTCAGACTCTGAACAAACAGCTGATTTTCTACGCGCTTGTGAATATTGCGGACCAAGCCGGGATGAAGTTTTACCAACGTCACCTGCAATTGCTTAATATAAGAAGTGCTAACCACTTTTAAGCCCGCTTGAGAAATAACAATATGGCATCCGAGTCCTTGCAGCAGTCTAACAACTGGGCGCAAGCGGTCTATATGCTGGCTCACATCCGCTTCAGCTAATTCAAAGAAAATGCGCTGACGGAGCGCTTTTTCATTCTGAAGCAGAGTATCGCGCAACCAACGTTGAAAACTGCGCTGCAATAATGAGTCAATACTAACCGGAAAGGCCAGTTTCTCTGCAGAAAAATGACGCAATAACGGAATAATCTGAAGCAGCATCTGGCGGTCGTAACTTTCAGCCATACCAAGCTGTTGAACTAGCGGATAATATTCAGCGCTGGGTAATGCCTGACCACCGTCGTAAATATAAGGCAGGATATCGTGGTGATGCACATCACCATTAACGTCGATGGCTTCTTTGTGCAAAAGCGTTGGGCCGCCTCGTGCCAGCGTTTGTTCTAACAAAGTGCGCCATTTGACGCTACCACGCACCACCTCAGGAACGGGATTATCATCCACGAACCATCCATTACTCCCCTGTAATGCGGCATTACGTGCTGCCTGCTCCGCCTGATCCATGACCTGTTCCGTACTTTGTCCATAGTGGTATAGGCTAATACCAATATGCAGTACTTCTTCGATGTCAATTCCGTTGGCCGGCGGTATTGCGCTAATAGAGTTAATGAGCTGCGCTGCAAATCCTTCCGCTTCTTTTAATGAACGATGAGGAAGCAATACGGCAAAATTATTTTGAAAATAACGAGCTAATAAACCCGATGGATAACGCATAACCGACGTCGATAGCATATTCACCAGCGAATAACGGAATTCTTCTCGCTCCCGTTTTCCGTGTAAGCCAGCCAGCGATTCCCAATCAGGCACACGGATAACCATCACAACCCCATGGGCCCCTTCATCTTCAAGCTGTGTCGTAAGTTGGTTATCAAAAAAGAGGCGATTATTCAGGCCGGTTCGAGAATCTTGTGCTGCAAATGCGCGGATCAGCGTATCAACACGTCCACGTTCTTCTCTAGCATCAGCAAGATCGGAGAGTAATCGGTCAATCGCACTGCTCGCATTAGGAGGAAACTCGTGTACGTCTCCACGAACCGCATTCTCTCGTTCACCAGCAAGAATTTTACGTGCTCTACGCTCTAGCTTTTCTAACCCAAGGGTTTGTTCACGCAGCCAGCGATAGCTAAAGAGCAACACCACAATCATCAAACATATAGAGATCGTAACCGGAAACATTGTCTCCAGTGAGCGGGTATAACTGGCGGTAGGATCGATATACACCATTTTTAGGCTATAGCCCGGATGATGCATTAACGTTGCTTCGACATAGCGCTGATTCGTCAGGGTATCCCACACGTTATACGTATTGGGCAATTTAAGCTGATAGACCTGATGGGCGTCATTATGCACAATGATTTCACTCACGCCGGAGGAGCGCATCACCACCGGCAACCATTTTTTAACGTTATCGCGCGGCTCGGTGAGGAGAAGCTGATCAATCGTGGTCGCCAACGCATTCAATTGGCGCTCAGCGTGAGTGTGACTCTGATTGAAAAAACTGTATGTACTGCCTAGCAACATCAGCAGCATGGCTAATGCGACTAAAACAGTAATAAACGCAAATAACTTGGTTGTGATACGCATCCCTGTCAGTACCCACCTATATAATGTAACTTAGCCAAGAAATATGGCACCCAAGCGCTTTTCCTTTACACAATGCAGACATCCTAAGAGCTTCATTGCTCTATATCAAAGACAACTTTTCAAATTATTCACACACTGATTAATCTACTACTAGCATAGCGAATTACTGATTAATCTGAGACGATTTCTATCAACAATTAGTTCGGTAGTTATTTTTTACCGATTTATAATTTTTCACGATTTATCACTTCCCGACGGTTCGCTCGGCAATCTCACGACCTCAACGAGGATCCCGCATGAAAGCTTTAGTGCTTGAACAACTTGATGGCAAAACCATTGCCAATATTCAGACTCTGAAAACTGACGATCTCCCTACCGGAGATGTTCTCGTTGATGTCCAGTGGTCTAGCCTGAACTATAAAGATGCCCTAGCGATCACCGGCAAAGGAAAAATTATACGCAACTTTCCGATGGTTCCCGGCATCGATTTCGCAGGTACTGTGCACCACAGCGAGGATCCCCGTTTTCACGTTGGCCAATCAGTGATTCTCACTGGCTGGGGTGTAGGTGAAAATCACTGGGGTGGCCTATCCGAACAGGCTCGTGTGAGCAGCGAATGGTTAGTTGCGCTGCCGTATGGCCTAGATGCCCGTAAGGCTATGATTATTGGTACTGCAGGCTTTACTGCGATGCTGTGCGTCATGGCTTTAGAAGACGGCGGAGTGACACCGGACAGCGGAGAAATTCTGGTCACCGGAGCCAGCGGCGGTGTAGGTAGTACGGCTGTAGCACTGCTGAGCCGATTAGGCTACCGCGTTGTTGCCGTCAGTGGCCGCGAGAGTAATGAAGAATACCTAAAATCACTCGGAGCCGAACGCGTTCTGCCCCGCAGTGATTTCACCGCAGACAGCCGCCCATTAGAAAAACAGATCTGGGCCGGAGCCATTGATACGGTTGGAGACAAAGTATTGGCAAAAGTGCTGGCTCAGA
Source organism: Hafnia paralvei ATCC 29927 (assembly GCF_001655005.1). Classification (GTDB taxonomy): domain Bacteria; phylum Pseudomonadota; class Gammaproteobacteria; order Enterobacterales; family Enterobacteriaceae; genus Hafnia; species Hafnia paralvei. The sequence continues at coordinate 81,013 of NZ_LXET01000007.1, read as the reverse complement.
TGGACTACAACAGCACGGTTGCAGCCTGTGGCTTAGCCGGTGGATATCAGCTGCCGACCACGGTCATGCCGTTCATCCTACGCAATGTGCGCCTGCAAGGAGTGGATTCCGTGATGACCCCTCATGAGCGCCGTACTGAAGCGTGGCTGCGTTTAGCTGATTCACTGCCAGAAAGTTTCTATCAGCAAGCCGCTACGGAAGTCACCTTAGAAAACGCGGCAGAAACCGCAGCCGCACTGATGGATAACAAAGTCACTGGCCGAACCTTAGTCAAGGTGCGCTGAACCACAGAAATTCTTGGCTAATTTCTGTATTACTTCCACTCCCGCTAATAAGGGGGAGTGGAAGTCTGCCCCCATTTATAACAATTTCGTGATACTCCTCTATTACGCGCAAATCCTGCCATCATGTTTTTCAAGAGCGACAATAATTAAGAAAAACGAGGGCATCGATCATGGCCAAATTCCCGAAGTTCACCGAAGCAGAAGTCACACCAGAAAGCGTATTTCACCAACGCCGTAGTGTGTTAAAAGCCTTAGGCATTACCGCGGCATCATTAGCCCTTCCCCATGCCGCGCAGGCCGACTTACTCTCGTGGTTTAAAGGCCACGATCGTCCCGCCGCGCCAGCAGGAAAACCACTCCAGTTTAGTCAACCGGCGCAATATCAAGCCAAGCTAGCGCTAACCCCTGAAGATAAAGTCACCGGTTACAATAACTACTACGAGTTTGGATTAGATAAAGCTGATCCTGCCGCCAACGCGGGAACACTGAAGACCGAAGGCTGGAAAATCCGTATCGATGGCGAAGTCGCCAAACCACTAACGCTCGATATGGACGATATCTATAAGCACTTTGCTTTAGAGGAGCGCATCTATCGTATGCGCTGCGTTGAGGCTTGGTCGATGGTGATCCCTTGGGTGGGATTTGAGCTTGGTAAGCTGCTAAAAATGGCAGAACCTACCAGCAAAGCTCGCTATGTTGCCTTTCAAACGATCTATGACCCCGACAATATGCCTGGGCAAAAAGATCGCTTCATCGGTGGTGGATTGAAATATCCCTATATAGAAGGATTACGTCTAGACGAAGCAATGCATCCGCTCACTTTACTCACCACAGGTGTCTACGGCAAAGAGCTCCCACCGCAAAATGGTGCACCGCTGCGTCTAACGGTGCCATGGAAATACGGTTTTAAGGGAATCAAATCGATTGTCAGCATTCGCCTCACCCATGACGAACCGCCAACAACCTGGAATACCAGCGCACCCGATGAATATGGGTTTTACGCCAACGTCAATCCGCATGTTGACCACCCTCGCTGGTCTCAAGCCAGCGAACGTTTTATTGGTTCGGGTGGAATTTTGGACGTAAAACGTCAGCCTACGTTGTTATTCAACGGTTACGCTGAACAGGTGGCGTCACTCTATAAGGGCATGGATCTTAGGACGTTTTTCTAAGGGAATTGCGTACGGAGAATCATTCTACGATGAAAAGAATAACACTTAAACAAGTACAAATTCTCAAAGTGCTGATCTGGCTGGCGGCCAGCCTGCCGCTACTCTGGCTGGTATTTGCTGCGACGCAAGGATTGCTCAGCGCCGATCCAGCCAAAGATATTCAGCACTTTACCGGCAGAATGGCGCTAAAACTGCTGTTAGCCACTTTGCTCATTACTCCACTGGCTCGCTATGGCAAACAACCGCTGTTAATCCGCTGTCGTCGTTTACTCGGTGTATGGTGCTTTGTTTGGGCCTCTATTCACTTAGCCAGCTATACAATTCTTGAACTTGGGTTAGACTTCTCACTACTCGGTAGTGAGTTGATTAAACGCCCTTATCTGACGTTAGGTATCATCAGTTGGCTGATTTTGCTTGCATTAGCAGCGACATCAACACAATGGGCAATGCGAAAAATGGGTTCCAACTGGCAGAAATTACATAATTTTGTCTATATTGTGGCCATTCTCGCCCCCATTCACTATCTATGGTCGGTGAAAACGCTATCGCCACTGCCTATTTTTTACGCGATTGGTGCGGTTATTTTGTTAGCATTCCGTTATCAGAAAATTCGCCAATGGTGGCGGTAACGGTTGGAACTTATTAGTATTTTTCTGCCGAAATTCATACAACGTGTTTCCAATTGGAGAAGTTCGTAGTTGAATATCTTCGCTGATTCGACCAGTATTTAGCTGCTAATTGCCACGAAATCATTATAATGCCCGACCTTATACGCCGATCTGTGCCACAAATTGACACAGAAAAGGTGACAAGTCGGTGACATAGGGTTATTTTGACGGATGATCGTCTGATTGCCGGAGATAGCAGCACAATGGCAGATAAGTTCAACATTTTGCTTTTAAACGGACCCAACCTGAATTTATTGGGAACCCGTGAGCCAGACAAATACGGTAGTACAACATTGCCGGAAATTGTCGGCCACTTAGAACAGGCAGCCAATACGCTGAACGTTTCGCTCAGTCATTTGCAGTCTAATGCCGAATTTGAACTCATCGATCGCATTCATGCTGCTCGTGGCAACACCGACTTCATTCTGATCAACCCAGCGGCATTTACGCATACTAGCGTAGCGATCCGCGACGCATTGCTGGCAGTACAGATCCCGTTTATCGAGATTCACCTGTCAAACGTGCACGCTCGCGAGCCTTTCCGTCATCATTCATATCTGTCTGATATCGCCGTTGGCGTCATCTGTGGTTTAGGTGCTGATGGATACGAATTCGCTCTGCAGGCGGCAGTTAACCGCCTGAAAAAATTTAACTAAGGATGTCATTCCTGCCTATCCAAACCGATGGTTTAGAATCGGGTGGATGAACATCTATATTCTACGTAACAACAAAGAGTACGGAATCACACATGGATATTCGTAAAATCAAAAAACTGATCGAACTGGTTGAAGAATCTGGCATTTCTGAGCTGGAAATTTCTGAAGGTGAAGAATCAGTACGCATTAGTCGTGCCCCAGCAGCAGGCAGCATGCCAATGATGCAGCCTTACTACGCGGCAGCACCTGCACAAGCAGCAGCGCCTGTAGCAGCGGCTCCAGCGGCAGCACCGGCAGCAGAAGCTCCGGCAGCGATTAGCGGTCACATTGTACGTTCTCCGATGGTCGGTACTTTCTACCGTACTCCAAGCCCAGATGCGAAATCCTTCGTTGAAGTTGGCCAAAAAGTGAATGCAGGCGATCCGCTGTGCATCGTAGAAGCAATGAAAATGATGAACCAGATTGAAGCCGACAAATCCGGTGTGGTGAAAGCCATTCTGGTTGAAAACGGCCAACCGGTTGAATTTGACGAGCCTCTGGTCGTCATCGAATAACGAGGCGAGTCATGCTAGATAAAATTGTTATCGCCAACCGTGGTGAGATTGCGCTACGTATCCTACGTGCTTGCAAAGAGCTGGGAATTAAAACCGTTGCAGTCCACTCCACGGCTGACCGCGATCTAAAACACGTGCTGCTGGCAGACGAAACTGTCTGTATCGGCCCTGCACCATCAGTCAAAAGCTATTTGAATATCCCTGCCATCATCTCTGCAGCTGAAATTACCGGCGCCGTAGCGATTCATCCAGGGTATGGCTTCTTGTCTGAAAACGCCGATTTTGCTGAGCAAATCGAGCGTTCCGGCTTCATCTTTATTGGCCCACGTGCAGAAACTATTCGCCTAATGGGTGATAAAGTTTCTGCCATTAGCGCGATGAAAAAAGCAGGTGTCCCTTGCGTACCGGGTTCTGACGGCCCACTAGGCGACGATATGGTGAAGAACAAAGCCATCGCCAAACGTATCGGTTATCCGGTCATCATCAAAGCTTCTGGCGGCGGCGGCGGGCGCGGTATGCGTGTTGTTCGCGGCGATAAAGACCTGGAACAGTCCATCATCATGACCAAAGCGGAAGCTAAAGCAGCTTTCAGCAATGACATGGTTTATATGGAAAAGTATCTGGAAAACCCACGCCACATCGAAATTCAGGTACTGGCAGATGGTCAAGGCAACGCAATCTATCTGGCGGAACGTGACTGCTCCATGCAGCGCCGTCACCAGAAAGTGGTCGAAGAGGCACCAGCTCCGGGTATTACGCCTGAGCTCCGTCGCTACATCGGTGAACGTTGCTCTAAAGCCTGTGTCGATATCGGCTACCGTGGCGCAGGGACTTTCGAATTCCTGTTCGAAAACGGCGAGTTCTATTTCATTGAAATGAACACCCGTATTCAGGTTGAACATCCAGTGACCGAAATGATCACCGGCGTTGACCTGATTAAAGAACAGCTTCGTATTGCCGCTGGTCAACCGTTGTCTATCAAGCAGCATGAAGTTCAGGTGCGTGGCCATGCGGTAGAATGCCGTATCAACGCTGAAGACCCTGATACCTTCCTGCCAAGCCCGGGTAAAATCACGCGTTTCCACGCGCCGGGTGGCTTTGGTGTTCGTTGGGAATCTCATATCTACGCAGGCTACACTGTGCCTCCGTACTATGATTCCATGATTGGTAAGCTCATCTGTTACGGTGAAAACCGTGACGTGGCGATCGCTCGCATGAAAAATGCGTTGGCAGAACTGATCATCGACGGCATCAAAACTAACGTTGAGCTGCAACAAAAGATTATGAATGATGAAAACTTCCAACACGGTGGTACCAACATTCATTATCTGGAGAAAAAACTCGGCTTGCAGGAAAAATAACTGCGTGTGAGTTTTGTCTCTCTTAAAAGGTCGGGTAACCGGCCTTTTTGCTTTTTAGTGGCCAAATCGTCTGAAGAAACGATAACGCTGCATAAAAAGAACGGTTGCCGTAAAATCCCCTACCTTGTGATTTTGTACTTATAAATGGGAGACTCCCATGGATGCTCGCTTTTTGCAGGCAAATCGTGAAGCCCGCTGGGCTTTGTGGCTAACCATTGCTTATCTGGTGTTATGGATCGTAGCGGCCTATGTACCTAACAGCTTACAAGGCATAACAGGACTGCCGCACTGGTTCGAAATGGCCTGTTTACTGCTGCCACTGGCATTTATTTTGCTGTGCTGGGCAATGGTTCGCCTGATTTTCAAAGATATACCCTTAGGGAACAATGATGCAGACTGATGTCATTTTACCGCTAGTCGGCTATCTGTTACTGGTATTTGGTCTGTCGGTCTATGCCTACCGTCGTCGCCAAAAAGGTAACTTCCTCAACGAATATTTCATCGGCGACCGCTCGATGGGGGGCTTCGTATTAGCCATGACGCTAACAGCCACCTATATCAGCGCCAGCTCCTTTATCGGCGGCCCAGGGGCTGCCTATAAATATGGGCTAGGCTGGGTATTACTGGCGATGATTCAACTACCTGCGGTGTGGTTATCGCTCGGGGTTCTGGGCAAAAAATTTGCTATTTTGGCGCGCAAATACAATGCAGTAACGCTCAATGATATGTTGTATGCCCGTTATAAAAGTCGCCTGTTAGTTTGGGTGGCTAGCCTCAGCCTACTGGTTGCTTTTATTGGCGCCATGACGGTGCAGTTCATCGGCGGAGCTCGTTTGCTGGAAACTGCAGCGGGTATTCCTTATGACACTGGGCTTTTGATATTTGGCATCAGCATCGCTCTGTATACTTCGGTGGGAGGATTCCGTGCGAGCGTACTAAATGATGCCATGCAAGGGTTGGTGATGTTACTCGGCACGATTATTCTGCTCGCTGGAGTGATCCATGCCGCTGGCGGTTTGCATGCCGCGGTGGATACTTTGCAAAATATCGATCCTAAGCTGGTTTCGCCGCAGGGCGCTGACGATATTTTAAGTGCGCCATTTATGGCATCGTTCTGGATATTGGTGTGCTTTGGGGTTATCGGCTTGCCACATACGGCTGTGCGCTGTATTTCCTACAAAGACAGTAAAGCGGTGCACCGCGCCATCGTTATTGGCACTATCGTGGTGGGAATACTGATGTTTGGTATGCACCTTGCCGGCGCGTTAGGCCGTGCCATCTTGCCAGATTTAAAAGTGCCAGATTTGGTTATCCCTACCTTGATGGTCAAAGTTTTGCCGCCGTTCGCTGCAGGTATCTTTCTGGCAGCGCCGATGGCGGCGATTATGTCCACGATCAATGCTCAGCTGTTACAATCGTCCGCAACCATCGTTAAAGACCTCTATTTGGGGATGCGCCCTCAGGCGCTCAAAAACGAGAAACGCTTGGCGAGAATGTCCAGCCTGTCTACGCTGATTTTAGGACTTTTACTGTTGCTGGCGGCATGGCGTCCTCCAGAAATGATCATCTGGCTAAATTTGCTGGCCTTTGGCGGCTTAGAAGCGGTATTCCTATGGCCGCTCGTGCTGGGGCTTTATTGGGAGCGGGCTAATGCACACGGCGCGCTAAGCTCAATGATTTCTGGTGCTATTTGCTACGCCGTACTTGCTACCGCTGACTGGCATATATTCAGCTTACATCCGATCGTTCCATCACTGCTCATCAGCTTAGCAGCATTTGGGATCGGCAACTTTTTTGGCGAGCGTGGCGAAACAGTGCCAGCTGCGACTGAATTAAATTCAAAATAGAGACTTCGAGATGCCTTGGATTCAAATCAAAATCAACACGACCGGTAATCAGGCTGAATCCCTGAGTGATGCATTGATGGAAAGCGGTGCTGTATCAGTGACTTTCCAAGATACCCATGATAATCCGGTATTTGAACCACTGCCGGGCGAGACCCTGCTTTGGGGCGATACCGACGTTATCGGCCTGTATGACGCAGAAACCGATATGAAAGAGATTGTGGCGATTCTAGAGAATGATCCAGCGTTAGGAAAAGGCTTCCACCACAAAATCGAACAGATCGAAGATAAAGACTGGGAACGCGAATGGATGGATAATTTCCACCCAATGCAGTTTGGCCGCCGTCTGTGGATCTGCCCAAGCTGGCGCGATGTTCCCGATCCAACCGCGGTCAACGTCATGCTAGATCCTGGTTTGGCCTTTGGTACTGGGACTCATCCAACAACCGCGCTGTGCCTGCAATGGCTAGATGGTTTGGATCTGGAAGGCAAGACCGTGATCGACTTCGGCTGCGGCTCAGGTATTTTGGCCATCGCCGCCCTGAAACTCGGCGCCGCACGCGCTATCGGGATCGATATCGATCCTCAGGCTATTCAGGCTAGTCGTGATAATGCACAGCGTAACGGTGTTTCAGAGCGTTTAGAGTTGTATCTGCCAAAAGATCAGCCCGCCGACTTAAGCGCAGACGTCGTAGTCGCCAACATCCTGGCAGGCCCACTGCGCGAACTGGCACCGCTGATTAGCGATCTGCCAAAATCTGGCGGTCATCTAGGCCTATCCGGTGTTCTAGCGACGCAGGCGCCAAGCGTTGCAGAAGCTTACGAAGATAAATTTATCATCGATCCTGTCGCTGAACGCGAAGAGTGGTGCCGCATTACCGGTATTCGCCGCTAAGCTAGCTCGCTTTATAAAAACAGCGCTTTATATAGGCGCTGTTTTTGTTTCCGCTACCCCTAACACACGGAAGTATTCGCATACCAGCCACATATCTTCACTAAACGTCTTACCTATCGCCAACTGCGACGTTTCAAAAAACGCCTGATGAGCTTGTCTCCAATAAGCCAAAGACTTATCTCCTTCGCCTTCTGCAGCCGCAAATATGGCGTCCACATCACGAAAGCGACGCAAAGATACCTGTGTTGTTTCTATCGCCGCCACGGGCTTTTCATGCCCATCTAGCACAATTGTCAGATAACCTGCGGTAGGAATGGTCATCCCCTCATGCCAATACTCATCCAAAGCACCACAGGTGGCATATTTTTCACCGCTCACGATAAGTTCAGACAGCTGCTGAGCTAAGTCCCCCGGCGTACCAAAATGCTCAGCATGATAAATTCGCCCCTCTAATTCAGGATGCTGTTGTACTATTTTCAACCAGAATAATGCGATTTCACTATCCATATCATCCTCTAAAATGCGATATGCATCTCATTTATAGCGCCATTATTGTGGGTTTCTTAAGCGTTTTATCTGGCAACAGGCACCAAAACTAACCTAAAACGACCAATAAGAAAGGGAAAAAACAAAAGAGCATTTTTTAACCATTAATACATAACCATATGTTAAACAACAAAAATAATCAAATATGAAGCGCCAGCTAGTGATTTCATTGATCTACAACAGCTGATTGTTCAAAGTTTGGCCTTTCATATCCGAGCAAAAATGCGTAATATACGCGCCCTTGCGGACACAGTATGGTCAGTCTTTGTCTATGCGCATTGGACATATAGAACTTAAAAATCGCCTCATTGCTGCGCCTATGGCCGGCATAACCGATCGCCCTTTTCGGACGCTTTGCTATGAAATGGGTGCTGGGATGGCTGTCTCTGAAATGCTCTCTTCCAATCCGGAAGTGTGGCAAACGGATAAGTCACGTCTGCGCATGGTTCATTTAGACGAACCTGGGATCCGAGCCGTGCAAATTGCTGGCTGTGACCCTGATGACATGGCTGCTGCGGCCAAAATCAACGCTGATAGCGGCGCGCAGATCATTGACATCAACATGGGTTGCCCGGCAAAAAAAGTGAACCGCAAACTCGCGGGGTCTGCTCTTTTGCAGTATCCCGACTTGGTTGGAAAAATCCTCAGCGCGGTGGTTAACGCTGTAGACGTACCGGTAACGCTTAAAATTCGTACGGGCTGGAGTCCAGAACACCGTAACTGTGTTGAGATTGCCCAATTGGCTGAACGCTGTGGAATTCAGGCCTTGACGATTCATGGCCGAACACGTGCTTGCTTATTCAACGGCGAGGCGGAGTACGACAGCATTCGGACAGTTAAGCAGAGTGTTTCCATCCCGATTATCGCGAATGGAGACATAACTGACCCGCATAAAGCCAGAGCGGTGCTCGACTACACTGGAGCCGATGCTCTAATGATAGGGCGTGCCGCTCAGGGGAGACCCTGGATCTTCCGGGAAATCCAGCATTATCTGGACACAGGGGAGCTGCTTCCGCCCATGCCGTTGGAGGAAGTTAAGCACTTGTTATTAGGGCATGTACAAGAACTGCATAATTTTTACGGTTCTGGTAAGGGATTTCGCATTGCCCGCAAGCACGTATCTTGGTATCTCCAAGAACACGCCCCATGTGACCAGTTTCGGCGCACATTCAACGCCATAGAGGATGCCAGCGAACAGCTGGAGGCGTTGGAGGCATATTTCGAAAATCTTAGCGTAAAAAAAGAGCTGACAGAACTATGTTCGAACAACGCGTAAATTCTGACGTACTGACCGTTTCTACCGTAAACTCCCAGGATCAGGTGACTCAAAAGCCACTGCGTGACTCGGTTAAACAAGCCCTTAAAGGCTATTTTGCTCAACTGAATGGTCAAGACGTTAATGATCTGTATGAGCTGGTACTGGCTGAAGTAGAACAGCCACTGTTAGACATGGTGATGCAGTATACTCGCGGTAACCAAACCCGCGCTGCGCTGATGATGGGTATAAACCGTGGTACTCTGCGTAAGAAATTGAAAAAATACGGCATGAACTGATACTAATCAGTTAACGTATTGAAAAAAGGTGCTTTTCCTTTATTGGATTAGCGCCTTTTTTATTAAAGTGAGTAGATGAATTCACCACAGCAATTAATCCACAGCATTATTCTGGTTTATGCCCCTCCTACCTGTGTAAATACGACTGCATTGAGAGCCGAGTCACGGTATTCAGTCACTGTAAGTTGTTAATCTTTCAAACATTACAATGGAATATCTAAATACATCAGTATTCATAGATATATCCATCGTTGATTCAAATCGCATACACGCTGGCTAAGCTCGTCACTCACCTCTCTCCTGAGCTTCGTCCCTCTAACCAGCATATTTAGCCTGCAACTTACGTTCGCAAGGGTATAGATGCGTTGTTTCATTGATCGTTTTTATTTACTCACTTAGTAGGGAAAAGAAATGTTTTTTTTCAAGAAATGTGTGGTCGCATTGTCGATTAACATTGCTCTAATTTCATCGGGTTTCGCCTGTACAACCTTGCTCGCAGGTAATGAAGCGACAACCGATGGCTCGGTGTTTGTTGCTCGCAGCGCGGACAGTGACGCACTTAAAGCACAGCATTTCGTTATTCATCCAGCGCAGAAAAATCAGACCGGCGTCTATAGCACCAAAGCACACAACGGTGCGAATGACTTCTCCTATCCACTCCCGAAAAACTCACTGCGCTACACAACAGTGCCAAATTGGAAAACACAATTGCATGGTGCGACCGGTTTTAACGAACTCGGCGTTGGTGTAAGCGGCACGGAGTCTATTTTTGCATCACCTAAAGCATTAGCTGTCGATCCTTACGTCGAAGATAAAGGGATCACCGAGGACGATATTCCCGATATCCTGCTCTCTCAAGCCAAAACTGCACGGGAAGCTGTAGCCTTGCTCGGCAATATTATTGAAACGCACGGTGCGGGTGAAGGATTTGGGGTTGCCGTCGTTGATGAGCATGAGGTGTGGTATTTAGAGACGGGAAGTGGCCACCAGTGGATGGCACAGCGTGTACCAAATGATAAATATTTCGCCACCGGCAATCAGGGGCGTTTACAACAGTACGATGCAAAAGATCCTAACGTGATGGGGTCAAAAAACCTGATCGAGTTTGCCACCGAAAAAGGTCTGTATAATCCAAAAACTGACGGTGAATTTAATTTCTCTAAAGCCTATACCCGCGACGACGAACGTGACCGTACCTATAATGATCCCCGCGTCTGGACAATTCAGAAGATCTTTAACCCATCAGTCAACCAAGACGTTTCTGCTGGAAGACAATTCCCTGTACTTCTGACTCCAGAGAAAAAGCTATCACTGGATGACGTTAAGGCCGTGCTGCGTAACCATTACGATGGAACAAAACACGATCCTTACTCTAACGGCCTGAATGGAAAAGAACCGTGGCGCCCAATCAGCGTATTCAGAACCTATGAATCACACGTGATGCAGGTTCGTCCATGGCTGCCTAAAGAGATTGGCGAAGTGACCTATGTCGGCCTTGGTATGGCCGATCTCACCGCATTTGTTCCTTACTACAGTGGATTGCAGGCATACCCGCAAAACTATGCGCAGGGTACAGATAAAGCGGATAGTGATTCCATTTACTGGAAATATCGTAAGCTGCAAACGCTCGTTATGACCGACTATCCGAAGCTGGCTCCGATTGTTAAAAAAGCCTACCATGACTGGGAGATCAACGTTGCCGATGAACAAAAGGCAATGGAATCTAAGTACCTGAAAATGGCTAAAACCGACAAAGCTGGCGCGGATAAAATGCTCAATGAGTTTAATCTACGCGTTATGGCTGATGCGGAAAAACTCACTGAAAATCTCACTAACGAGATTTTCACCCTCCGCACCAAAGATATTCAATCTGATATCTTCTTTGCCAACGCGGCCAAGAAGGATTAAGGCACAGGCGCTTTAATCACGGTGACATCGTGTTTTGTGTCGCTGCTATTATCATGAACGGTGACTGCTACGGCGGTCACCTTTATCCAACATCAATCCCCGCCGCACCTTTTCATTCGAATATCCGTCTCTTAAGCAGACACGGGATAACATCCTCATTTATCGCGCTAACAATGTTAATATAGCGTTCAGGCGAGATTCACTTCATGCCACAAAACCATGTTTTCTGTTTACCGCGGCCTCCGAGATTGCCATGAACAAACCTGCATCTTCTGTTTCTGAATCGATTACCCGTGATTTAGCTCTACGTATTATCCGTGGCGAGTTAGCTGAAGGTATGGCAATTCCGGGAGAGCATGAGCTCGCACAGCAGTACGAAGCGTCCCGCACCTCCGTACGCAACGCATTACAAGTACTTGGTGCTAAAGGCATGTTACTGATCCAAGCCAAACGCCGTAGCACGGTAACGCCACGCGAGCAGTGGAGTTTTCTCGATGCAGAAGTACTATCCTGGTTGGAAAATGTAGGTATTGAATCTGAACTGGTTGAGCAACTGATGCTGACGCGCCTCATCTTCGAGCCCGATGTTGCCGCTATGGCTGCACTCAACGCCAACGGTCATGATTTAGCGGCTATCGAAGATGCTTGGCATACCATGCAATTAGGGCAAAAAAATAATTCGGCAGAGCAATTCGAACGCGGCGATCTCGCCTTCCACACTGCGGTGCTACGCGCCTGCCACAATCCCTTTCTTGCTTCTGTCGGCAATGCTCTCTCTGCGGCAATGCTGCTGTCATTCAAACACACTCTAGAAGACGATCTCCAACTCACCCAAGACGCTGTTCAGCAACATCGTGATCTGTTGGAAGCGATCCGCTTAAAGCAGGCCGATCAAGCACGCCAATCTATGCGCCATATCCTATTAAGTGCGGCTCACAAACATATTTGGCGCGAGATCCCAGAAAAATATCAGCACTTTTTCTAATCCCACACTTTTTGCATATTTCTTTTAGCTCGTAGCTAACTTTCGATCTCGTTCACAGATCTAAGCTTATTTATTCGCCATTATTCTTGTCATACAAGAATTGATATGTTGTAACTCAAGAATGAATAATTACTGGATCGCCATCGATTGGGGAACCTCAAATTTCCGAGCGTTTCTGATGAATAACAACCAATGCATTGACACGATAAATGCGCACTGCGGGCTGCTTAGCGTGCCTGATCGTCAATTTGATGCCGCCCTTTTGCCACTTATCACGCCTTGGCTAATGAAGCATCCCAATCTCCCAATACTGATGGCGGGAATGGTCGGGTCACAACAAGGCTGGCAAGAAGTACCTTATGTCGCTCTCCCTGCAAGCTATCAATGCTTTGCTCAACAAACCGCTCAGGTTACAACGTCTTGGGGAAGTCCTTGCCGAATTGTGGCGGGTGCGAGTGGCGCCAATGCTTTTGGCTTACCTGATGTCATGCGCGGAGAAGAAGTACAACTGATCGGTCTAGCGGCACAATATTCGCAAGAACAGCATTTAGTGATTCTGCCCGGAACCCATAGCAAACACGCCACGATCGCTCACGATCACATCCTGCACTTTAATACTTTTATGACGGGTGAGATCTATGCGGTGATGCTAAATCACTCGTTGCTAGGCCGAGATCTTCCTGAATCTGATGAAGACCATCACGCCTTTGCTCTTGGTGTGCAAAACGCGCAAAACGCCCCCAATCTCAGTAACGCATTATTTTCAGCTCGCACGCTAAAGCTCGACGGTTCTATCACCCCAGCGCAGGTTGCCAGTTATCTATCCGGTTTGCTCATCGGCTCTGAACTGTCGGCATTACCGGGCAAACAGGCGTGGATCGTGGGCTCTGCAACCCTTACCGAACGCTATACCCGCGCAGCGAGTCTGCTTGGCATCACGCTAACGCCTGCCAACGGAGATGACTGCTTTATTCACGGCATGAACACCATTTATCAATCCTTAACCGGAGCATTGGCATGAATTACATGAATTTTGCACTGCGTTGGCAACAGTGCTCGCTGCCACTGGTCGCGATTTTACGCGGAGTAACACCACACGAAGCCCAAGGAGTAGCAGAAACTCTTCTGGAGTGTGGTTTCACTTATTTAGAAGTGCCGCTCAACAGCCCGCAACCGCTCGAATCTATCGCAATCATGGCTAAAACCATAGGTTCAAAAGGGTTTGTTGGGGCTGGAACCGTGCTGACTGAACATCAGGTTCATCAGGTTGCCGAGGCTGGAGGGCAATTAATCATTTCGCCCAATATGGAACCTTCGGTGATCCGCGCAGCCTGTGAGCTAGGGCTTATCAGCATGCCTGGCATCGCCACTCCCAGCGAGGCTTTTACCGCGCTACGCACCGGAGCCAGCGCACTTAAGCTCTTTCCGGCCGAATTAGTGACCCCCACGATTGCCAAGGCGATGAGCGTAGTACTTCCCGCCGAAACGGTCTGCCTACCGGTGGGAGGGATTAATCCTGACAGCGAGCAAATGCGTAGCTACCTGAACTCTGGTGCGCGTGGCTTCGGTCTAGGTGGAGGTTTATATCAGTCTGGGATTTCACTGGCGACTCTGCGTGAGCGAGCTATGGCCTACCGCCACGCATGGCAACAGGCCAATCAAAAATGATCGCTAATGCGCTGCAAGACTTATCTATTATCGGTGATTACCGCGCCCTCCTCGGAGAGTCTCCGGTGTGGTGTTTCCGTTCCCAATCGCTTATCTGGGTAGATATTTTACAACGCCGCCTATTGCGCTATTGGCCGCAACAGGGGGAAAAGATCGAGATCCACGAATTACCTTTTCTTTGTAGCGCAGCCTTACTCACCGAAGAATCCGAACAATTTCTCCTTGTGACCGCACAAGGCGTCATGCTTTACGACTATAGCCAGCAAAGCCATCGCCAGCTCTGTCCGTGGCCTGAAGATGAACAAACCCGTCCTAACGAGGCAGCGATCGCACCCGATGGATCGTTGTGGTTCAGCACGATGGACGTCACGGCTCGCTCGCCAATCGGGAGCTGGTATCGCTATGAGTACGACGGCGCCCAGCCTGAAAAAATGCTTAGTGACCAACATGTGCCCAACACCTTGGCTTGGCTGGGGTCATATGTCTGGTTTGTAGACACTTTCCGCCACCGTTTTTGTCGCAGCGCCGCACATCGCATCAGTACACAAACCCTGAGCGAATGGCCGATAGAAGACCTGCTTGCCGACGGCTCGGCGTTGACCCTAGACGGAATGCTGCTCAATGCCTGTTGGGGTAGCGCTTGCCTCACCGCCTACCGTTTAGATGCTGCTGCGCCTCAATGGCTCACCACACATCCACTGCCTGTAACACAACCCACTAGCTGCGCCTTTGGCGGGCCTGATTTACACGATTTATATATCACCTCGGCCTCTGATGGGCTTGCTATGCCATCAAAAACTGAGGGCGCACTTTTACGCTATCGAACTCCCTACACAGGACAGCAAGCCACGCTGTTCAACTTAAAAAAATAAATAATCACCCACGAGGTTAACCATGACTACGCATTCGATTTCGCAGTCAACACCCCATACAAATCGGCAGACTCTGCTGATCTGTTTTCTCGCTGCATTGGCTGGTCTGCTATTTGGACTGGATATGGGCGTTATTGCTGGCGCACTTCCCTTCTTAGCCAAAGAGTTTGCACTCAGCAGCCACCAGCAAGAGATGGTCGTCAGCATCATGATGTTAGGTGCCGCACTGGGCGCGTTATGCAGCGGTCCACTATGTACCCGAATCGGACGTAAAAAAACGCTGTTAATTGGCTCTGTTTTATTTGTTGTTGGATCAATTGGCTGCGCGCTGGCTCCAGATTTATCAACGCTGGTTATCTCACGCTTCTTACTCGGTGCAGCAGTCGGCGTAGCTTCTTTTGTTGCCCCACTTTACCTATCTGAAATCGCACCAGAACACATCCGCGGCAGCATGATCTCGCTGTATCAGTTGATGATCACGATTGGCATTCTGGCGGCATTTCTCTCTGACACGGCGCTAAGCGCAAGCGGCAACTGGCGCTGGATGCTAGGCATCATCACCATTCCGGCTCTCATTCTGTTTTTTGGGGTACTCACCCTGCCGGAAAGCCCTCGCTGGCTGATGATGAAAGATAAACATGCCCTAGCAGAGAAAGTACTGCTATTGCTGCGTTCTACCCGCGAAGAGGCGCATAGCGAACTGGAAGCTATTCGCGAAAGCGTTCAAGTAAGACAGCGTGGTTGGCAGCTCTTCCGTGCTAATAGCCATTTCCGCCGTTCAACCTACCTTGGCGTTTTGTTGCAGTTCATGCAGCAGTTTACCGGCATGACCGTAATCATGTATTACGCACCGAAGATCTTCGCGATCGCAGGATTCGCGTCAACCGAACAGCAAATGTGGGGAACCGTTATCGCAGGGTTAACCAACGTGCTAGCGACGTTTATTGCCATCGGCTTAGTCGATCGCTGGGGACGTAAACCCATCCTCAAACTCGGTTTTAGCGTCATGGCTATCTGTATGGCATCAATGGGTTACATGTTCTTCGTGGGTATCACAAGTGCTACCGAGCAATACACCGCTGTAACCTTGCTACTGATTTTTATCGTCGGTTTTGCTATGAGCGCCGGTCCACTGATCTGGGTACTTTGCTCCGAGATCCAACCGTTAGCCGGACGTGATTTTGGCGTCACCTGTTCCACCATGGCTAACTGGATAGCCAACATGATTATTGGCGCTACTTTCCTAACGCTCATCGATACCATCGGCAGCGCAGGGACTTTCTGGCTCTACGCTGGACTCAACGTCGTCTGCATTGTACTCACCCTGTTGTTTGTACCTGAAACAAAAAATATCTCTTTGGAAAATATCGAGAAAAATTTAATGACCGGCCTACCGTTGAGAAGCATCGGCAGCGCGCTCTAATTCACTGTTATTTTTGTTTCGTCGAGGTCAGATATGACAGCTTTGGACATCACAAATACCTCTGAGAATGAGAAAAAGATCGCCGCGGTATATAACAAAATCACTCGCCGCCTGATCCCGTTTTTGATCCTATGTTATTTCTTCGCCTATCTGGATCGCGTCAACGTTGGCTTCGCTAAGCTGCATATGCAGGATGCGTTGAACTTCAGCGACACAGTATACGGAGTAGGAGCAGGGATCTTTTTTATTGGTTATTTTCTGTTTGAGTTGCCAAGCAATCTATTGATGCAGCGTTTTGGACCACGCTTTTGGATCGCTCGGATCATGATCAGTTGGGCAATTCTCTCTGCGCTGATGATCTTCGTGCAAACGCCTACTCAATTCTACGTTCTGCGTTTTTTGTTAGGTGTTGCGGAGGCTGGATTTTTTCCCGGCATCGTGTTTTATCTCACGCTATGGTTCCCGTCATGGCGTTCAGCACGCACGCTGGGGCTATTTATTCTAGTAACGCCGCTATCCACCATCATTGGCAGCCCGCTGTCGGGATTTATTCTTAAATTTTTTGATGGTGTTGATGGCCTGCATAATTGGCAATGGCTATTTGTTGTCGAAGCCATTCCTTCGTTCCTGCTGGCGTTCGTAGTGCTACGTTATCTCGACAACGACGTCAAATCTGCACGCTGGTTGAGCACGGAAGAGAAGCAAATTGTCGCAGACGATCTAGAAACTGATCGTCTGCGCAACCTCATTGCCAATGAGGGCAAGCCCCCGCAAAACCTAAAAATGATGTTCCGCAATGGCTACGTATGGCTGCTGGCGCTGATCTTCTTCAGCTTCAACATCGGCTATTACGGTATCAATTTCTGGCTACCGTCGATTATTAAAAGCTCCGGCGTTAACGACGATTTCCATATCGGCTTACTTGCCGCGCTGCCTTACGTCTTTGGTGCCGTCTTCATGGTGTGGAACAGCCGTCACTCCGATCTGTGCTGTGAACGCCGCTGGCATATAGCCATTCCAGCCATATTAGGTGCCGTGGGCCTGACGCTAAGTGCCTATTGCAGCGGTTCCACCCTATGGATGATGGCGTGGATTTGCCTAGCCATGTCCGGCACGTTAGCGCTTATCCCAACCTACATCAGCCTACCAGGTACGTTGCTGTCTGGCACAGCTGCCGCGGCGGGCATCGCTTTAGTTAACTCAGTGGGCAATTTAGCGGGGTTCTTCGGCCCTACCGTGCTCGGCTGGCTGAAAGACAACACAGGCAGCACCAATGTCGGCCTATATATTCTCGCCGCATTTTTACTGCTGTGTGCTCCATTGATGTTTTTGTTACCAGCCAAGCTGGTTAATCCCCGCCGTAATGCTGGCAGATCCTAAACCCTAAATAATTCGAGTTGCATTGAGGCGGCAAGTGAGTGAACGCGACCAACAAAAATGCAACTTGAAGTATGACGGGGATAAATGCAAAGCACGGTTGGCGTTGTATCGTTATTGAAAAGAGGCAGTTTATGAGTGGATGTAAAAGCTGTGGCACCTGTGGTGATGGGCACTTCAACCCTGTACTTAGTGGGGATGATGGTGCACTTAAGCGGGCCCTGTACAAATCGATGGGACATACGGATGAACAGCTACGCCGTCCGGTGATCGCGGTGGTTAATAGCTACACCAATGCCACGGCCGGCCATGCAAATCTCAACGAACTCACGGCAGAAGTCTTAAAAGGTATTGATGAAGCTGGCGGCGTCGGGATGGTATTCGGCACGATTGCACCTTGCGATGGTATCGCCGAAGGACATTTGGGCATGCGTTATATTCTTGCCGCCCGAGAAGTGATAACGAGCTCAATTGAAGTGATGATGCGCGCCCACCGTTTTGACGGCATGGTGTTACTCGGTTCCTGCGACAAGATCGTCCCCGCGATGCTAATGGCCGCTGCACGATTAGATATTCCAGCCATTTTAGTTAATGGTGGACCGATGTATCCTGCCGAATATAAAGGTAAGCACTGGGACGGTAATATCGTCACCGAGGCCATTGGCTGGAAAAGACGCGGAGAGATTGACGAAGCTGAATTCCGCCATATCGAGGATATCGCTGAGCCGGGTCCAGGTTCCTGCACCATGTACGGTACCGCTAACACCATGTGCTGTATTTCTGAAGTTCTCGGCATGAGCCTGCCGGGTAGCAGCACATTGCCTGCCGTATCACAGGAGCGCCGAGAATGTGCCTTCCGCACGGGTCAAACAGCGGTTGATTTAGTTAAGCGCGGCGTCAATGCGCGCCAAATTATCACACCGCAGTCAATTCGCAACGCCATGATTTACCTACTCGCCACCGGCGGGTCTACCAACGCTATTTTGCATTTACAGGCTATTCACTATGAAGGCGAATACGGGCATCTACCGCTGTCGGATTTTGACAAACTAAGCCACCACGTTCCGCTCGTGGCCTCACTCTATCCTGCTTCTGAATACGACATGATCGACTTCTGGGAAGCGGGTGGTGTCGCAGCCGTTGAGAAAGAAATTGCCTCACTGATGGATCTCAACGCCCTTACCGTAAGCGGTCAATGCAAAGCCGAATGGCTGGCTCAGGTTCCTGTCAGCCAGCGCCCTGAAGTCATCCATACGCTAGCAATACCGGTTCGCAATGAAGCTGGGGTTGCGGTGCTGCATGGCAATCTATCTCCGCTTGGATGCGTCGTAAAACCTGCCGCGGTGCCAGAGCACTTGATGATCTTCACTGGCCCAGCCGTGGTATTTAACAGTGAGCAAGAATCCGTTGATGCCATCCTTTCTGGAGATATCGCATCAGGTTCTGTGCTGGTCTTACGTTATGAAGGTCCTAAAGGTGGACCGGGTATGCCTGAAATGTACAAGCCGATGAAATGTCTCGAAGGTATGGGACTTTCAGATAGCTGCGCGCTGATTACTGACGGCCGTTTCTCAGGCTCTAACCGAGGGCTGTTCGTTGGTCATATTTCCCCTGAGGCCAGCGATGGTGGCGATCTCGCGCTAGTCGAAAACGGCGATACCATCACCATCAATATCCCTACTCGCGAACTTACGCTAAACGTCGACGAAGCCACACTGGCAGAGCGTCGCAAACATTGGGTTCCGCTGGAAAAACAGGTACCACGCGGATTCTTACGGTTGTATCGCCGCTGGGCATTACCTGCGGCACAAGGCGCAGTGCTTGCAGACAGAGATGAGGAATAATCATGTACCAATCAGCAGACATCTGCGGTGTAAATCCTATTGCGGCCATGCCATTTAGCCCACAAGGCGAGTTAGATGTTCCCAGCTTTAGCCACATGCTAGAGCACTTAGCCACAACGGGCATCCAAGGGCTAACCCTGTTTGGTATTGCCAGCGAATTTCCTAAGCTGGATGACGGCGAACGCTTGCAGCTCTCCAATCAGTTTTTATCCGACCTTCGTGGCAGCGGTATTTTTAGAGCGATTTCGGTCACTGACCACAGTACAGAAGTTGCGGTTAAACGCGCACGAGACTACCAAAAACGCGGGGCTGACGCCCTAATGCTGTTGCCGCCGTTTTTTCTTCAGCCCAGTCCAGAAGCGATTTCACATCATATCTTCTCAGTGCTAGAGGCCGTAGATATTCCTGTGATGGTGCAATACGCGCCGGGTGAAACCGGGCTTGCAATCACACCTGAGCAGTTGGCCGACGTCGCCACTCGTTATCCTCATGCGGTATTTAAGATCGAGTGCAATCCTCCAGTGGACTATACCCAAAAGTTCTTACAGCAAGCACCGCAGGCTAGCGTACTAAATGGTTATGCTGGGCTTTACATGCTTCAAATGTTGGAAGCCGGGGGCAAAGGTGTCATGCCGGGCTGCTCTTTTAGTGAGATTTATGTGCGGATATATCAGCTCTGGCAAAACGGCGATAAAGCCGCAGCGCAGGAACTGCATAAACAGCTGTTACCGTGGATCCAACGCTGGATGACACACTGCGAATACATTATCCAAGTAGAAAAAACGATCCTCCAACGCAGAGGGATCATTACCAGCGATTATTGCCGCCACCCCGGATGGACATTAACAGATCAGGATCGCGCAATGATCGACAATTTCATCTCAACATTTTCCCTTTAATTTTGCGGAGTCTCTATGTCTACATCAGCCCAACAACCACGCATTATCATTGTTACCGGAGCCAGCCAAGGTATCGGCCACGCCATCGCACAAACGTTCTTAAAACAGGGTGATATCGTTATCGGTTGTGCCTTTTCTTCCATTGAAAAAGCCCCCCATGCGAAAGAACTTTTAGATCTTTACCCTGAACATTTTCATTATTATTCGGTTGATATCACGCGTACCGAATCTATTGCCGAATTTATCGCCTCGGTAGAACAGCGCTTTGGCCGTCTCGATGTGCTGGTTTCTAATGCGGGCAAAAACGTGTTTAAAGGTATCGATTGTGAACTGGAGGATTGGCACCACAATCTTGATCTTAACCTGCGTTCTCATTGGTATATAGCGAAATCCTGCCGAAACATGTTAGAAAAATCTAAGGGCGTTATTCTGGTCATGACCTCCAACCACGCCTTTTCAACTATGCCAGGATGCGCGCCGTACAATATCACCAAACGAGCCCTGCTTTCGCTGGTACAAAGCCTGACCATTGAATGGGGGCCTGCGATTCGCAGCGTAGGCATCGCTCCGGGTTTTATTGATACTGCCGGTAATCAGGTATGGTTTGACTCACATGGCGACGGAGAAAAAGCACGCCTTGAGACTATTGCTAAACACCCCGTCGGTCGCATCGGGACTTCCGAAGAAGTAGGCGAACTATGCCTGTTCCTAGCCAGCCCCGCCGCTGGGTTTATTGCCGGTACCACCATCATCATGGACGGCGGGCGCAGCGCATTAATGCAAGACTGATTAGACGCTAACTCTGCACCTGAAACCTCAACCGCCTATCAGGGCGGTTTTTTTACGCCTCTCGGAAAAATGCCCCTTACAGACAGCACTGAGAGTACAGGGTGAGTTCTCATAAAAGTATTGCTGTATCTTTCAAGATATAACGATCTATCAATATTAAGACTGACACTATCACATTGAATTATAAGAAATATAAATAACTTTACGTTTTCTGATGCGATAAAAGCTTCACAAGCCCCTGCCAGAAGACATAAATTCTTGCAGAGCAAATTGGACAGAGGGAGAAGGTTTTATAAAATCGATTGTCCAAGCTACAAGCAATAGCCATTGAGCTTAACGCGCTGAAATAATGAATTTTTACTAATTGAGAACAATTCCATGAAGAAAACACTGTTAGCTCTATTCGTTCTCGCGCCATTTGCCAGCATAGCTGCGCCAACACCACAGCCGATGATTGGCAACTATCACGCTGTAGGCTATACCACCTGTGGTGGATATAAAGTGCTTTCGAGCGCCATCAGCAATGAAAACGTCATGGTGCTACAAATCACTGACCCCATTACCAAAGCATCACAGATTTTCTACGGCGATCGCAGCTCCGACGAGACTGAAAAAGTGCCTTACGTGCTTTCAAACTACGATGCAAGCACACAAAAATTTACGCCAGATCCCTCAAATACTACGATTCAGTTCGGGATCAAAATGGGGAATCCAGGCAAGCCAGGAAATGATTTATATAATCTGACGATGGGTGGCCAAACTTACGTCTGTAAACAGTTCACCATCTTTAGCTGATGCAATAAGCAACAATCATCATTGATTCGTTGTATTTTGCTCATACAAAAAGCCACCGACGCATAGTCAGTGGCTTTTTTAAAATCAGATAACTAAAGCTGCTCGCCGTTACTTTCAATGACCTGTTTGTACCAATCAAAACTCTGCTTTTTAGCGCGTTGTTGAGTGCCGCTACCGTCGTCGTGTTTATCCACGTAGATAAACCCATAACGCTTGCTGTACTGGCCAGTGGTGAAAGAAACACAGTCGATACAACCCCATGGGGTATAACCCATCAGTTCAACGCCGTCGTCGATCACCGCTTTCTTCATTTGCTCAATATGAGACTTCAAATAAGCGATACGATAATCGTCGTGGATCTGTCCATCAGCACTTGGCTTATCTATCGCACCAAAACCATTTTCCACGATGAATAACGGCTTCTGATAACGCTCGTACAGAATGTTAAGCGTGTAACGTAAACCCACAGGATCAATCTGCCACCCCCACTCGGAGGCCTTCACATGAGGATTGGGCACCGAGCCTTCAAATCCTGCCAGCGCGGTTCCTGTTCCGGCAGAATTTGCCTGCACGGCATTACTCATGTAGTAGCTCAGTCCAATATAATCCGCACAGCCTGCCCGCAGAACCTGTTCATCACCGGGCTGCATTTCAATGTGGTATCCCTTGCGTTCCCACTCTTTAAGAATGTACGAAGGGTAATAACCACGCATATGTACATCACCAAATAGGAAACGCTCTCGCATCGCTTCCTGCGCGTACATCACATCATCTGGATGACAGGAATAAGGATAAAGCGGCACCATCGCAATCATGCAGCCAATTTTTAGCTCTGGATTGATATCGTGTCCCAATTTAACGACCAGCGCGCTCGCAACAAACTGATGATGTAGCACTTGATACATACATTCTTCGGGGTTTGGTTCATTCGTGTAAATCACCCCAGAACAGCAATAGCCAAACAGCGGCGTTTTCCAGTTACGCTGATTATTGATTTCGTTGAACGTCATCCAGTACTTCACTTTATGCTGATAACGTTTGATCACTACTTCGCTAAAACGAACAAAGAAATCAACGATTTTACGATTTTTCCAACCACCATACTCTTTGACCAAATGCCACGGCATCTCGAAATGAGATAGCGTAATGACCGGTTCAATACCGTATTTCAACAGTTCATCAAACATGTCATCGTAAAACTGTAGCCCTGCTTCATTCGGTTCGAGTTCGTCGCCGTTAGGGAAAATACGCGACCATGCAATCGAAGTACGAAAGCATTTAAAACCCATTTCAGCAAAAAGGGCGATATCACCTTTATAGCGATGATAGAAATCAACTGCCTCATGGTTGGCGTACAAATAACCGTCCTGAATGCCATCGGTAATCACACGATCAACACCATGTGCTCCGCTAGATAATACATCGACGATGCTGAGCCCTTTTCCACCCTGATCCCAGCCGCCTTCAACCTGATGGGCTGCGACCGCACCGCCCCACAGAAAATCATCCGGTAACCGTTGTTGTTTCATGCTGTTGCTCTCTTCTCTAATCAATTTTGTGGTTTACTCTTACACGGCTTCTGGCTGTGAAGAGGTTTTAACTTCTGCTGACGGAATATCTTCTTTAAATCCAGCAAACCACGTAAATATCGCGCCTAGCACGAAGGCCACGCTAATCGACAACACGAAGCCGAGGAACTGCGGTAAATGCCCTTCTTTAAAGAAAACCGGCAATACGGCTATCCCCGGAATACAGTAACTCCAAGACACGGCGTTAAATGAACCTGCAATAGCACCACCAACCGCTCCCGCCATGCACGCACACACCATCGGGCGTTTTAAACGCAACGCCACACCGTAAATAGCAGGTTCAGTGATGCCAAACAGGCCTGTCATACCCGCAGACAGTGCAACGCGTTTCATCTCAGCATCTTTGGATTTCAAATAAACCCCCAGAACGGCACCCGCCATGCCAAATACAGCGGAAGCCTGCAATCCGGTGAAAGTGTCATAACCGAGCGTGGCATAATTGCCGACCGTTACCGGCGTGATCCCCCAGTGAACACCAAGAGTTACCAGCGGCGTCCACAGTGCACCAACCACGAATCCGGCAACGGCAGGGCTAAGGTGATACAAGGTGTTATAAACACCGCCGATAGCCCCACCGATCATATTTCCAATGGGGCCAAACACCAGCAGCGTAAGCGGCACAATAATGGCCAAACAGAACATCGGCGTGAACAGATTACGAATAACTAACGGCAGGATGCGTTCAAAAAAACGCTGCACGTAAGACATCATCCATACCATTAAAATGATCGGTATCACCGCAGAGGTGTAGCTTAGATACTGCACCGGCATACCCAAGAAAGTCAGCGGATCGGCACTCAGAGGAATACCCACCACGTCTGTTAGCACACGTGCAATCTGTGGATTGTTGACTGCTTCCTTCATGAGCGCTTGCATCGCAGGATCGGCCGAATTCACCAGCAGTATCTTGTTAGCGGTAAGCATGTTCATGTAGTCGGGACAAACCAGCGCACAGGCTGCGATCACCGCGGTGAAAGGGTTAACGTTAAATTTCTTCGCAGCGGTATACGCCACCATCACAGGCAGGAAGGTGAAACCGGTCCAAGAAACGAAGTTAAGAATACGGTAAGTACCGCTGGCAGGATCCATCCAGCCTAAAACGGCAAACAATGAGATTAAGCCTTGTAGCACACCACAGGCAGCTAGAGGATAAAGGAACGGTGCAAAAATACTGGAAATGATATCCATCAAGCGGCTAACAATGCCAACGTTTGGCGCACTGACGGCAGCATTTTCGTCAACATGAATCAGCTTTAATACTTCCTGATAAGCATCACCCACATGGTTGCCAATTACGACCTGTAATTGACCACCAGACTCTATTACCGTAATAACGCCTTTAACACGCTTTAGAGTTTCTTTATCTGCCTGAGCATTATCTTTTAATACAAATCGTAATCGCGTCGCACAATGTGTGACGCTAATCACATTATTATCGCTACCAATTAACTTTACGATTTCCTTGGCTGAATCTGCGTAATTAATTGCCATAGAATTAATCCTTCTGTAGGTACAGAAATCCCTATTCATTTAAATCTGAGAGGAGGATTTATACCCTAAATAATTCGAGCGCAGCCAACGCACATGCAGCTTGAAGTATGACGGGTATATTATGTATGAACTGGATAGTAGCAAAAAATTAAACAAAGTCACGATATAACAAAAAAACACAAATGTGATTTGTCACGTAGAAGAAACATGATGTTTTTTACTCGATCAACCTCTCAATTATTAAGTTGAAAGATTCTTAGCAAGTTTTTTACCAATTGCTTCAAGCATATAAATAACAGGAACCTGAGTAGTAATATTATATTCACTGGCAATCAAGATTTGTGGCATATGATAGGAGAGATTGAAGTCTGCCATCCGAGCTAAAGAGGAGGTTTCACTATTGGTGATACTGATGATTTTACACTGATGCAGGCTAAACTGGCTGGCCAACTTTAATATTTCAGGTGTTTCGCCAGAAACGGATAAAATAACAGCTATCGCATTTTTATACATATCCGAACTAATAGGATAGTAAGGATCATCAATATAATTACTGAATTTACCCACGTTGGAGAAAAAACGAGCGCCATATTTACCTAGCGTACCTGAAGTGCCGGCTCCAACAAAGATAATCCGATCAGCCTCAGCAATTTGCTCTGCCGTACGCGTAATAAGCGCCTCGAACTCATCGTTATGAATACTTTTAAAGAAACTCATTATTTCACTCGCTCCCGAGGTCAATAATAATTTCTCTTCCTGCTCAATATAAAGCTTAAAACGAATACGGAATTCTGAATAACCACTGCAGTTCATTTTCTTGCAAAAACGTAATATCGTCGTCGTGGAAACATCCGCCGCATCAGCCAACTCGCGGATGGTCATATACATCACCTTATCTTTATTCTTAATGACATAGTTATATACCATTAATTCCAAGCCATTGAGCGTTGATAAGGCAATATGGGTAAACATGCGACCATCCGTTAACAAGTTATCGTGCCAAAGTATCAGAACATCACTGAGATGACAAAGCAACAGTGGCTAAAGCCGCCTTCCAATGAACCTCCATCAAAAGGCGGTAACGAGCGGCTGCGTATTATTCCCCTTTAATATCTTTCGCTATTGCCGCCTTAAAATCATCCATCGGGCAAAAACCATTAGCATCAATTTTACACCCATCAATTTGCAATATGACACGCTGAGCCGGCGTCGGTAGAGACAACGGAGTCGCATTGCGGATCTGATCGGTCGACTGGTAAACATATTCAATCTTCATCAGATCGCGGTTATCTTTCTTATCATGCCAACGTTGAAACACAATTTTTCCGCTGATCGGTGTTTTCTCATATTGCTTCGGCAAATCGTATGGGGCGGTTTTCATCGCGGCTAACAGAGAGGCAATGTTGGAGTCATGCCCCACCAGTACGGCAACCTTAGCTTTGTGCGCATCAGCGGCTAGCGCATTTGTATCTGGCGTACCCACCAGCGTTGCGCTTACGAAACGCATTAAAGGCGCCGCTGCATTCTGGGCGACTGCCGACGAGCCAAATAGAGTCTCATGATAGAGATTTTTTATTTCCTCTAACTGCTGCCACTGCTTCTCATCAGTAATCTGTCCCCAAGCCACGTCTTTCAACGGATAACCTTCGTAATACTGCAACATGAAACCATCTGAAGCACCGGTACCGACGCGTAACGGTCCAGTGATACCAGGCTCTTTATCCTGCACAATATTGACCGTATTCGGTTGATCTGCCAGCGAGCAGGTTTTCTTTTCGCTACAGACTTTCGATTGCCCATAGTCCATAACCTGCTGTAGCACCGCATAATTAGGTTTCAAGCGCTCATTAAGACCATCAATCCCCCCCGGCCCCGCATGCTGATTAATCGACTCGATAGCCTTTTGTTTAAACTCATCCGTCACTTTCGCAGTGATGATAGGATTAAACGTTGGATCCATAGTGCCGACTTTTTCCTGATGATTCACTTTCAGCGAACACTCAGGAAATGCGCCGCTCACAAAGCTTTTCGCCGTATCAATGGTGCGTGGCAAGCTATTCGCGTAGACAAATACCGAACCGGCAGTTGGGCATCCCTTTGCCGGCAGAATACCGGTTTGGGCTAACCAGTCGCGCATGTACTTACCGAATAAGGTTTCTACTTCTGCACCTTTAGGCGTCAGCAATCCCCCTTCAGTTTTCCATACCGGCCACTGATGCGGCGTCGATTCTGCCAGAATATCGCCATAGCCCACTAATGGCGCTCGGATACCATGACGACTAAAAATAAGAACCTGCTCAAGCTGGTAACCCTCTGGCGTTGCATTGCTTGGTTCAGCGGCTTGAGCCCCAAGGGGGAGCAATAAAGCCAGCGTACTTAACGCAAAAAAGCCTTTTGTTATTTTTTTCATTTGTCTGTTTCCTTATACAAATTGAAGGGTTACCTACCGAAATACACACAAGTGAGTGTAGATAGCTTTCCATATTGAGTTATTGGCAAGCTTCACATAACGAGATTTATCATTTTCGAGTTGCTGATAAATATGGTGAATTTCTCTTCCAGATAAGTCCGGTTGTCCCACAGTTTCAATCCGCTATGGTCAGTGCCTATGATAGAGAACAATGGGAGAGTCAGACATGTATTTGCGCCCTGACGAAGTGGCACAAGTCCTTGAGAAAACAGGTTTCATCAGAGACTGCGTCACCGATAAAGCGTATGGTTTTCACAAAGGTGAGCACTATGTTTACGTCAATCGTGAGGCCAGAATGGGCCGAACAGCGCTGGTCATTCACCCAGCGCTAGGGCAGAAAAGTCTCAAATTTGCCCATCCTGCTGAACCACTACGCAGCAGCGTGGCTTACACCCGCTTCCCACAAGACCCGCATGCGGTAGAAACAGCGTTCATTGGCATTCCGCATGGATTTACCTCGCGCGCGCGTTTAAGCCAATATCTTGAAAAAATGTTCCAGTAATTCACTGTAAAATCGCCAAAAAAAAACCTCTGCCAGCGGGTGCATGGCAGAGGCAAACTCTTGCAGCTATAGTGCTGTTTTATACCTTAAATAATTCGAGTGGCATTGAGGCGGCCAGTGAACACAGCCAACAAAAAGGCAACTTGAAGTATGACGGGTATACAGGCTTATTATTGAAATTTATTACCACATCAGATGACCAATTAACGGGGCGAGTACCACCGTGACGACGCCAGCTAACATCATGACCAGACTTGAAACTACCCCTTCCGTTTGCCCTATTTCATAAGCTTTGGCTGTTCCTGCGCCGTGAGACGACGCCCCTAACCCTGCGCCCTTCGCCATACCGCTGCGTACCGCGAGCCGAAGAAACAAAATATCGCCAATGGCCATACCAAATACGCCGGTAATGACGACAAACAAGGCGACTAAATCCGGCTGCCCTCCCATTTGCTTAGCAGCCTCTAATGCAAATGGCGTCGTGATAGAACGGACAGCGAGGCTGCGTTGTACTTCTTCAGACAGAGTAAACAACCGTGCCAGCCACACAGAGCTGCACACGGCGACAATAGTGGCCGTGATAACCCCCGCGCTCAGCGACATCCAATGTCGGCGGATAATCGCCATATTTTCATAAACAGGCACGGCAAACGCGATAGTTGCTGGCCCTAACAGCCACAGCAGCCAATGGTTCTCTCCCATGTAATCCTGATAGGAAACGTGGGTTATGACCAAGAAAAGCACCAGAATCAATGGCGTTAAAACCAGTGGCATCATCCAGATACTGTGTAGACGGCGATAGATTTTCTTATTGGCAAAATAAAGCCCAAGCGTCATCAATAAGCAAAGGATGCTGATAGTTAAACTGCTCATGCGATATCTCTTTTATGTGCTGCCGTTTGTTTCTTACGCTGCATATAAATTTCGAAACGATAGACTTTATCCACAACCAGAGCAGTCAACCCGAGCGTCAGCATAGTGCTCACCGCAATAACGGCAAAAATCCGCCAGCCTTCTATCATTAACAATGAGGCATAGTTCACGACCGCAACCACCGCAGGCACAAAAAACAGCAGCATTTCAGCCAGCAGCCAACGCGATCCTGCTTTCACCCATTTAATCGGCAAGACACGTAAAACGATCATCGCCAATAGCATCAACATACCTACGATATTCGCCGGAAGTGGTAAATGAAATTGCACCACAACCCATTGCGCAACCAGAAAGAGTCCGGCATACAAAGCGACCTGAACAGGCACCTGTAAACGACTAAGGACGAACGGCGCGCGAGAGCGCAACGCCAGAGACATGGGTAACCTCAGAATGAGAAAAATGTGAATGAGCGCACAGTATAGGCAAGAAACAATACCTGCATAAAATGAATTAATATTATTGCCATCATGCCAAATTGGCATACTTTAGGGTTTAACAACTCACATCGTTCTCAGGAGAGATCATGGATGTCAGAACGCTGCGCTATTTCGTAGAAGTGGTACGCCAACAAAGCTTTACCCGCGCTGCAGAAAAACTGTTCGTTACTCAGCCAACCATCAGCAAAATGCTGCGTAATTTAGAAGATGAGCTGGGTTGCTCATTGATAATCCGTGAGGGGCGCCGACTACATCTCACCGACAGTGGACAAGCCGTTTACCAGCGAGGTTTGGCGATCCTCGATCAGTTTAGTCAGCTAAAAGCTGAACTTGAGGATATTGGTACGCTCAAACGCGGCCAGCTTAAATTGGGTATCCCTCCAATGGTCGGAACACAAATGGCAGGGCTAATAAGCGAGTTCCGTCAGAACTACCCAGGGATTGAATTAATTATCTCCGAGTTTGGAGGGCTTACCGTTGAACAAGCATTGCTATCCGGCGAGTTGGATTTAGCACTAACGGCTCTTTCCGGCGATATCGACCCTGCAATTGCCTCACTGCCGCTGTTCAGCCATCCTCTATGCGTGTTGTTACCCCGCTCTGAGGTCTGGCTAGGGCGTACCAGTATCCATATGGAAGAGCTAGCAGAGCAAAACATTTTGATCTACAACGAAGATTTTGCACTCTATAAACAACTCATGCAGGCTTTTGCCGCTCACAATGTGAGCCCACAAATAGCCGTGCGTAGCGGTCAGTGGGATTTCCTCGCCGCGATGGTTCAAGCTAATGTAGGGATTGCCATTCTGCCCGAACCCATTTGCCAACGGCTCGACCCGAAAACACTCTTATGGCTTCCTCTAGAACCGAAACTAATGTGGGAACTGGGCTTGATTTGGTGTGAGGGGCGTTATTTATCTCACAGTGCGCAGGCGTGGATTGCCCGCTGTCGAGAGTTTTGGCCAAACGGCGTGATGCATCCAGAGTGGATAACGTTGAAGTAATGGACACCTATCGAGTGGCGGCTTTATCTCTCCAGACTGAAACGTGAAAGAAATAAAAACAGCGCATAAAAAGGGAGTACGCTCTGGTACTCCCTTGTTGAACACCTACCACCATGAAGCATGAAATGACCTATGCAGTCAGATGGGCGCAACGCGACATCGTCTTGCCCACATAGACAACACGCCCCACGTATTAGCTCTTCTCCACCAACAATGCTTCCAGCAAATCCAGATCGTGCAGCAACTTCTGCAAGGTCTCATTACTGATTTTTTGGGTAGCACGTAAGTGGTAAAGCTCACCGCGTTCTGCACGTAGCGCGGTAAGTCGGAAACGACGCTCAAGGTTCTCGACCTTGCGCATCTCTTCTGCATTCTCTTTGGTACTGATACGGCGGCGTAAACTCCCGATCACGCGAGAGCTGACTTCGGTCAGTAGTTGAGGATCGATATTCTCTTCGGTATCAACTTCCAAACGTTCCTGCATTTTCTTCAGGCTTTCAATCGCAACTTCTGCCGTAACAGATTTTGCCATTGTCTCTTCATCACGATAGGTGTTGCTATCCGTAACCTCCATCCCCTTCAGCAGCAGAGGTAATATAACTACCCCCACAATAAGGGAGAAAAGAATCACACCAGTAGCGATGAATACCAGCTGATATCGCCCTGGGAATGGCGTTCCATCGGTCAAGAATAGCGGTATTGAAAGCACACCAGCCAGAGTAATCGCTCCGCGCACCCCAGCGAAAGAGGCAATCCACAGGTCACGTAAACTGTAGCTGGCAAACTGGAGTGGATTACGTTTCATAAAACGCAGGCTCAGACGGCGCATGCACCACAGCCACAGGAATCGTAATACCAGCAGAACCGCATACACTAATGCGACATCAGCAAACAAATACCATGTCTGAATCGTCGGGTCTCGTTCTGCCTGAATGATCGAGCTTTCGAGGATCCCCGGCAACTGCAAGCCCAACATGATGAAAACCATGCCGTTAAACACAAACTCCAACATCGCCCACACGCTGTTTGCACGCAGGCGCATTGTCAACGGTGCATTACGTATAACGCCCGATTGGCTGATCGTCATACCCGCAGCGACGGCGGCCAAAATCCCCGAGACGCCAGCATGTTCAGCGATCAGATAACTAGCAAAAGGCAACAGCATCAGAAGGACAATTTGCGTTGCAGGATCATCGCCAGACCAGCGGCTCATAACCCGTAACGATTTACTGTAAAGCCACGTCACCGCGACACCGGCCAACAAACCACCGATAGCCACTTTCAGGAACTCAAGCGTTGCGCCTCCCACGGTGAACACCATGGTGCCCATCGCTACGGCAATCGCAAATTTGAGAGCCACTAGGCCTGACGCATCGTTCATCAGGGCTTCGCCTTCCAATACACCCATAATGGTTTTTGGAATACGTCCCTTGCCAACAATCCCACCTAACGCCACGGCATCCGTTGGCGATAGCACAGCGGCCAATGCAAATGCGGCAACCAAAGGAACCTCTGGCAGCAAGATATGCAGAAAATACCCCACGCCAACGACCGTAATTAATACCAACACCAGCGCCAGACCTAAAATCTCACGCCCGTGATGTAGAAACTCTCGCGTTGGGGTTTTCCATCCATCAGCAAACAGTAACGGAGGAATGAATAGTACGAGGAAAAGTTCAGGATCAAAGTCAACGTGAAGGCCAAAATGCGGCCAAGCGAGCAGAGCCCCGATAGCGATCTGCATCAGCGGCAACGGTATCTGAAATGGCAACATACGCGTTACCACCCCAGACAAAGAAACCACTAGGATCAGGATCAAAATAGTAAAGAAGATTTCCATGCTTTCCTTAGTCTCACTACAAAGTACAACCGCATTTTGCTCATTAATACCGTGTCAAACATATCACTTTATGAATTTTGTCCTAAAGGAAAAAGTGTGCAAATAGCCTGAGAATTACCTGAAAGTAACCAATGGTATTATTTCTGTTGAAGATTACTATGACAATTCCGAGTACACAAAAAATAAAGGCGCCCCGAAGGACGCCCTTAATGTTATTCGTGAACAACTAATGCTAAACGCTAAACCTGCTGACGTTAGATAGCCCAACCACCAGCATAGAATGCCACCAATGCAATCGCGATAATCACGGTTCCAATGTTCAGTTTGCGCCATTCATTAGAGAATATTCTCCCGACAACCAGAGTCGTGAACCCCAGCATAATGCCGGTAACGATGTTACAGGTCAGCACGATAAACACTGCACATACCAGACCAGACATGGCATCAACGAAGTCGTTAAAGTCGAGTTTAGAAACGTTACTCAACATCAGCAGGCCAACATACATTAACGCTGGCGCAGTAGCATATCCTGGAACCAGATAAGACAGAGGAGACAGGAACAAAATCAGCAGGAATAAAATGCCAACAACAGTGGCAGTCAAACCGGTTTTGCCCCCCGCGGCCGTCCCCGCGGCTGACTCAATGTATACCGCTGCAGGAGATGCTCCCACAAAACTGGAGATAATGCTGCTCACGGAGTCAGCGGTTAATGCTTTTCCGCCGTTGATAATCTGCCCATCTTTGTCTAACAAATTCGCTTGCCCCGCCACCGCACGAATCGTACCGGTAGCATCAAACACCGCCGTCATGACCAGTGCCAGAACGCTTGGCAGAACCACCGGTTTCAGAGCACCCATGATATCTAAGCTAAAAATCAATGAAGAGCCATCTTCGGCAGTTAGGCTTGGTAACGCAAACAACCCTTGATATTTCACGCTAGGGTCAAAAATCAGCCCAACAATAGAAATACCGATAATCACTAGCAGAATGCCGCCGGGAACTTTCAGCTTTTCCAAACCAAAAATGATAGCCAACCCAAGCAGAGACATCATCACAGGGAAAGAAGTAAATGCGCCCAACGCAACTGGCAGACCTTCGATCGGATTCTTGATAACTAAACCCACACCGTTCGCGGCAATCAGCAGTAAGAATAAGCCGATACCAATCCCTGTACCGTGTGCAATCCCCATCGGTAAGTTTCTCAGTATCCACGAACGAATCCCGGTAACTGAAATCAGGGTGAACAGAACCCCCATAAGAAACACTGCGCCTAAGGCAACAGGGATACTAATATGCTGCCCAAGCACCAAGCTAAACGCGGTGAATGCCGTCAATGAAATCGCACAGCCAATCGCCATTGGCAGATTCGCCCACAATCCCATCAGTAATGAGCCAAAAGCAGCCACCAGACAGGTCGCAACAAACACGGCGGCCGGAGGAAAACCCGCTTTACCCAACATACTTGGCACAACGATGACCGAATAGACCATCGCTAAAAAGGTCGTAAGGCCAGCCAGTACTTCTTGGCGAACACTGCTTCCCCGTGCAGAAATTTTAAAGTAAGCGTCAAGCGAACCGCCCGATTTACCCGCAGACCCTTCTTGAGATGCATTGCTAGACATATTGATGTCCTCTGAGTGTTTTAACATTGCGCATGATGACAATAATTTTGTTCAAGATAATGAACGCCTGAACCTGCGTTTTTCTTATTACCGTAACTTTGCGATATCCATTTGCGGTACTTATTAGTGCAACAAAAACCGCAAAGCAAACGATTACCCCATCAAGCACATCAGTCATAAAAATGGGACGGTTATTTAAGGCAAACGATTATCTGGCCTCTAAACCGTCATTTCAACAAAAGAAATCGACATTTTAGGTGCGTTCGTACACTAATTGTCCATCGACATAGGTTCTGTAGATTGAACGGTCGTCTCCAAGCGTCATCATCACAAATAATTTGTCCATGAGCGTCACAGAGTTATCGTAACGAAGCTGCTGCAATGGCGTTGCCGTTGGCTCTAAAACAACAAAATCAGCCTCTTTGCCCACGTTGAAATTACCGATGATGTCATCCAGCCCTAATGCCTTCGCACCACCGAGCGTCGCTAAATAAAACGCTTCATACGCCGACATTCGCCAGCCTTGAAGTTGCATCACCTTGTAGGCTTCATTCAGGGTTTGCAGCATATTGAACGTGGTTCCGGCTCCGATATCCGTTCCCATACCCACCTTAATCTGTTTATGCCATGCTTTTTTCAGATTGAATAAGCCGCTGCCAAGATACAGATTAGACGTTGGACAAAACGCAATTGATGAACCGCTATCACGCAGACAATCCCATTCCTGCTCTTCCAAATGAACACAGTGAGCAAACACGCTGTTTTTTCCGGTCAGCCCATAATGGTGATAAACATCGAGATAGTTTTTACGATCTGGATACAGGGATTTCACCCATGCAATTTCATCTTTATTTTCGCAGAGGTGAGTATGCAGATAAGTGTCGGGATATTCTTCACGTAGCCGTTGCGCCATCGCCAATTGCTCTGGCGTGGAGGTTGGCGCAAAGCGTGGCGTAATGGCATAGAGTAAACGCCCGTTACGATGCCAGCGTTCAATCAACGCTTTGCTTTGGGTGTAGCTGGTTTCAGCTGTATCGAGCAGGTAGTCAGGCGCATTACGATCCATCATGACTTTGCCAGCGATCATGCGCATATTGATGTTATGAGCGGCTTCAAATAAAGCGTCAACGGATTCGGGATGTACGGTGCCAAACACCAACGCAGTCGTCGTACCATTGCGCAAAAGTTGTTTGATAAAGAAAGCCGACATCTCACGCGCATACTCAATATCGTTATAACGGCGTTCGGCTGGGAAAGTGTGCTTATTCAACCATTCCAACAGCTGCTCACCATAGGCTCCAACCATTTCACTTTGTGGATAATGGATGTGAGTATCAATAAAGCCTGGAACAATCATCTTGCCGCTATAGTCACGAACACGAATGCCTTCAGGTATGAGATGTTTCCCTTCCTCCCATTGACCAAACCACTCTACTTTCCCACTACGGACAAGCATTAAGCCGTCTTCAATAAAACGGAGATGAGATTCAATCTCCTCGGGCTGTTCTACTGTTTTTACAATGTCTAAAAAATTACCGCGTATCGCTTTTAAAGATTTTTGTTCAGACATGATCCTTTCTCCATTACATGTCAGAGTGGCAAACCATTATTTCGCTTGAGTAAAATTCTCGGTCACAGGCTTAATTAGCTCTTCCAACTCATCTTCCTGACCATATTTTTTCACATGTGGGATCAATAAGTTAAGAATGATGGCGGTTACACCTCCCGCGCAGATAGGGTTTTCGAACAACACATAGACAGAATCAGGAAGCACGCGGAAAATTTGTGGGTCATAGGAAACACCGAGCCCAATTCCAAGTGCCGTGGCCACAATCAGCGTTTCACGCCGATCCATACCGCCACACAAAATAATTTTTATCCCCGCTAGAGCAATCATGGAAAACATCAGCGTCATCGCCCCACCAAGAATTGGCGCAGGAATCGTCGTAAAAAATCGTCCGATAACAGGGAACAATCCCAGTATCACCAAGATCGCAGCGATGTATTTACCGACATGACGTGATGCAACGCCGGTCATCTGGATAACCCCATTGTTTTGCGCAAAAGTGGTTAATGGCAGTGAGCCCAGAGCACAAGCGATAACTGAAACCAAACCATCCGCTAATACGCCACCGGATAACCGCTTGTCATACTCCTCTCCCACGATAGGTCGTTCGGAGATAATGGCCGTTGCCGTTATGCTACCGACGGCTTCTAAAATACTTAATAGATAGATAGTGGCCGCGACTAAAAACGCGTGGAAATCAAATGAGAATCCATATTTAAACGGTTGAGGGATCGTGATGAGGGGAAGATCTTTCAACGTAGAAAAGTCGACAATCCCCATAAATAGCGCACAGATATAGCCAACAACCAGCCCTATCGCGATCCCCCCCATCCGCAGCAGTGCATTCTGGCAACAGTTAAAACCGATAACGACGCACAACACCAGAAAGCCCAGCCCCAGATTTTGATAGCTACCGAAGGAGCCATCGCCTTTTGCCGGTAATCCGCCACCGAAATCAATAATCCCGACCTTAATCAGGCTAAGGCCGATCATCAGGACCACCACGCCGCTGACCGTTGGGGTGATCACTCGTTTTAGATAGGGTAAAACCTGCGAGGATGCGACAACCAAGAAAGCCCCGACAAAGGCAACGCCCAACAAAGAGGAGATGATCGCCTGCTCATCTAGCCCTTCTTTTTTCATCGAACCGCCTAGTGCAATCATGACGGTAACGAAGGAGAAGTTCACAGACTGAATGGAAAGCAAACCTGAGCCAACACGCCCAAATCGGTTTACCTGAATGAAAGTGCCAATACCGGAGGCAATCATTGCCATAGAAACCAGATAGGCGGTGATTTCTGGCGATAATCCAAGTGCCGTGCCGACAATCAACGCAGGCGCTACCATCGGGACAAAAATAGCCAACAGGTGAGTTACCGCACCAATCAACATTTCATGTAACGGCGGCTTGTCATCTAGATGATAAATAAGCTCAGAGTCACTCGCATAGGGGTGCTCTTGTTTAACGGTTTTATCTGCAACTTGCTGTACATCAGACATTTTCTACTCCAGTGAGAAATTTAATATCTGATTCAATAAATGCGGGAAAAACCATGCAGAAACCCTGCCCGGATTAAATTAAATCCAGACTTAAGTCCATGCTTAGTTAACTATTGAATCGTAGAGATGCGGGGATTACCCCGCATCTTATTACGCTTACGCCTCGAGTTTATTCAGTCCTCGGAGGATTTTTTCCGGCGTGAAATGCCACTCTCGCAACCAGACGCCGCATGCATCGTGAATCGCCGTCGCAATGGCAGGAGCAGCGCCGTTTACACCGATCTCAGAAATCGACTTCGCACCAAAAGGTCCAACCTTGTCATCGCTTGGCACCAAAAATGCGCGGAAGTCACGTGGTATATCGCCAATCTTCGGCGCACCGTAGGTTTGTAGATCGCGGGTAATCGGATTACCGGTTTTGTCATAAATCAACTTCTCGGTCAGGCTATGCCCGATAGCTCGCATTGACGCACCATAGATTTGCCCTAACGCCAGTTCTGGGTTTACCGGTGTACCGCAATCGAGCAGGGCGTAAAACTTATCGAGTCTGATCTCACCGGTGCGCACGTTAACGGCAACCTCGGCAAAGTTAGCGCCGAATGGGAAAGCAAAATCAGGGGTAATATAGCTCGCCGTCGCCACCAAAGTACCAAAACCCGTTCCTGTTTCAGCCTTATGAGCAATCTCGGCAAAGCTCACCTCTCCTTGCTTTCCTCGCACAATGCTTGGAGCCACAATAGTCACGTCCTCAATGGGCTCACCCAGCATCTGGGCTCCATGGAAGCGGATTTTCTCTTTCAGATTTTCAGCCGCCTTCTTGGCCGCATTACCTGAGAAACAGGTTCCCGAGGACGCATAAGCCCCCTTATCAAAGAGCGCGTGATCGGTATCACCCGAAATCACATGCACATCAGCCAGCGGACAACACAGCACTTCGGCGGTTAGTTTGGTCACAACCGTATCAAGGCCGGTACCAATATCAGCGCCACCGGAATGAACGATAATCGTGCCGTCAGACTCCAGCTTCACCATACAGTTTGCTTGGTCGATATCTGGGATCCCCGACTTTTGCATGATGATCGCAACACCCTGACCAATCCTCCAATCGCCCTGCGGAGCTTTATTCTCGCCCCAGTTCATCAGCTCGCGCCCTTTGCGCAAAATAGGCTCCAACGCACAGCTAGCCGCCGTTGGTACCGACGTCGGCATTTTCCCTTCGCCGATGGCCCCCAAAATCTTCAGCTCTTGCCCCTCAGTAACTCGGTTAAGCTCGATCATGTCCAGCAGATCGATATCAAGCTGCTCGGCCAACTCGGCTAACGCCATAGTGAGTGCAAAGTTACCTTTTGGTGCGCCATAGCCTTGATACGCCCCGGTTGGGCAAATGTTGCTGTAGTAAGTCGTGACTTGGAAATTAACGTTGTCGCAGGGGTATAGTGGCAAAGAAAGCGCTGGGCCGTTGCTTGGAACGGTAAGCGAGTGGTTACCATAAGGGCCGGTATTGGCGCGGAAGTCCATATCGATGGCAGTCAGCTTGCCCTCTTTCGTGGCGCCAATTTTGACCTTAACTTTGGCAACGTGCCGTGTCGTGTTGCTGATAAACTCTTCTTCGCGAGTGTAGTGGAAATAGACCGGGCGACCCGTAACGCAGGTTGCCCATGCGCATACTTCCTCTAGCAAAATATCTTGCTTAGACCCAAACCCGCCACCGACGCGCTCTTTGATAACATGAACTTTATTTTGTTTGAGCCCAACCAAGCGCGCGACCTGACGCCGAACATGCCATGGCACCTGAGTAGATGCGTGGATCACCAATCGTTCACCGTCCATGTAGGTGAAACAAATGTGGGTTTCTGTCGGACATTGCTGCGCCTGCGTAGACTCATACGTGCGCTCAATAACAACATCTGCCTGAGCAAATCCCTTCTCAACGTCCCCAATACGGCCGTGCACGCCTGCGGCTATATTTTTATGTGGCTTCGCACCAATCGGGAAGTTGATGATCATGTGCTCGCCCCGCGTCGCCGAGCCCCGATTCTGCACCTCAAGGTCAGCCGGTGCGCCATTGACATAAACAATAGGCTCATCGTGAACCAGCGGAGCATCTTCAGCCATTGCCTCATCAATCGACATCACTGGCTGTAACACTTCAAAACTGACGTCGATCAATGCCAATGCGGCTAGAGCGATCTCTTCACTTTCAGCCACTACTGCGGCGACACGATCTCCTACGTGACGCATCTTTTTACCAAACATCCTGCGATCTAGCGGCGAAGGTTCTGGTGCACTTTGTCCGCCAGGTGTGTAGTAAATATCTGGGCAGTTCAAGTGCGTAATGACATGCACCACGCCTGGCAAGGCTTCTGCTTTGCTAACGTCTAAATGTGTAATCAATGCATGAGGATGTGGACTACGCAGCATCTTGATGACACAGGCATTTTCAGGAATACGATCCTCAACATAACAAGGTTTAGCCTGCACCATTTTGGCAGAATCGACCTTTGGGCACAGCTTGCCTACCACCTGAAGATCGTCACGAAACTCAGGGGCAATTTCGCGCTGGCAAAAAGGATCGCTCATGCGCGCCTGCGCTAGCTCAACAACCTGATAAAACTGCTGATAGCCTGCATCTCGGCTAAATAACCCCGACAACGCATCGTCGATCTGCGAACGTGAAGGTGAGGAAATACGCTCAAGGAGATCGGTCAGGATCAGTGCAGCAGCAGGATCATTGTATCCCGACTGCACAATGCCCACATCGACCATGGCTTGCTGAACTGGACTAAGCTGATTCCAAGTTCCGAGCGATTCGGCGGTACGTACCACAGAACCGTCAAGCTGAGCGGCGATCAATAGAGAAGCATTGACAATCACGCCATCAAAAATGATCGCATCTGAACCCGCAAAACCAAAACCGTCATCACTATTACGGACAGAATGCAGCCCCAGATTGAATAAGATTTTTTGTACATTATCGCCCGGCTCGCATGACAGCGTGCGTGGCGTACCGTTTAGCGTAAAGCGAATGTTCATATCACTTTTCCTCACTCATCTGTTGGCAATCAGCCAGCAGTTCTGCAACGACAACACCCGCGATATAACGCTTGTATGCTTCGCTGCCTCCGATATCAGCACGTGGATGAATGACATCGCTCACGGCTTTTTCTAATGCATCATCACTAAGACCGCGCGATTCCACATCGCGTAACCGGATGGGCTGCTCTGAGACACCGTCCAATGCAATTTTCATTTCACCTTTGGAGGTTAATGCAACGGCCGCAGTGACCACCGCTAGCCCAGCGGCAGAACGGGCAACTTTACGCGTTGCGCAGCGACGATAAGGATCGGGCAGGATCACTTCGAGCAGCAGATCGTCGCGATCGTGACATACATACTCTTCTAAGCTCAGTGTCTCACCGGTCGCTGTAATGACTTGGGCATCTAATGCATACAAAACGGGCAGTAAAACACGTTCTTTTTGCTTAGCCACCGCTTCACCCGCCAGCGAAGCCTGATTACGCAAATGACGAGAGTAGATAAAACCGAGCGCGTTGCGCAGCGACTCTGGGATTAACGGAGTATCAATGAGAGCCTGTAATTTAATCTGAGCACCAATATGCAGTTGACCTTGCTGCCAACTCACTTTATTGAGCCCTAATTTTGATAAATCGATAGCGATCTTTTTTGTGGTTTTGGTCGGTGTCGCATTGAGTTTGCTCCCTCCGCCAAAATAGACCGCCTGATCCTGAAACTGGCGCTTGAGCTCAAGCGCCTGCTTTACAGATTCTGGCCGATAAAATTGCTCAATCATTTTTCATCCTCTTGTTATTCTCCCCATAAAGGGCAAACCGCCCCTCAATAAGGGGCGGTATAACATTTATGCCAATGAATCCATCCGCTTCCATAAGCGCTCTGCGACCTTGTTGGCCTCAGCATAGATTGGCGCGACATCAAACGGGAACTGGCCGTTTTCATAAACAAAGCGCCCTTCTACCATCACACTTTTCACACTGCCTGCCCCCATGCCGAAAGCAAGATGCCCGCCGATATTCTGCGCGGCCAAAGGCGTAGGTTCTGGATAATCGCAAACGGTGAGATCGGCTTTATATCCCGCCTCTAAGCAGCCAAAACGCGCACTGAAGTTACGTTCCAGCAAGCGGTTGCCGTTCCATAGGAAACGAGTAAAACTGTCTGGCCATAGCGGCCCACCCGCATCGCGATGTTTAAAGAACGCAAATTTCAGTTCTTCAAACATATCTGAGCCAATACCGTCCGTGCCCAACGCTAAATTCCGGTACTCGCCAATACGATGGTTATAGCCAACATGGTTATTCATATTCGAGCGGGCGTTATGTACCAAAAACGCATCCTGCTGATTGATGATTTCAATATCTGCAGGTGAGAGATATAAACCATGTGCCACCAGTGTTTTAGCGTCGATCAGGTCATGCTCAGCGAGGCGGACGATTAAATCCTTACCGTATTTATCGTGGCTGTGGGAGACGTCATAGCTATCTTCCGCCGCGTGGATATGGAGACCGCGTCCCGTCGCCTTAATGGCTTCACGCAGCATATCCAAACCTGCATCTGACACGGTGAAAGGCGCATGAGCACCGATGTGCGCTTCAACCAAATAGGGTTCATCCCCACGTTTTTTAGCTGAGTCGATCTGTTGCGCAAAAGCGATGTTTTCCTCAACGCCGGCCTGAAGCTCTTTATTGCCACCGTTGCGATCGGTTGTTTCAAAACAGGTCATGCCACGCAGACCCGCTTTGATAAAACCTTTGCGTAACGTGTTAAGTGACCCAGCAATGTAGTTTGGCGACGCGTGGTGATCGATAACCGCCGTACAACCGCTCTTAATGGCTTCCAGTGAACAAATCAGCCCGCTGTAATACAGAGATTCCTCATCTAAAGCGCGATCTAAACGCCACCAGAGATTTTTCAGCGTAGAGATGAAGTCTGGACTTGGCGCGATATTGGCCATAATCCCGCGCGACAGGCCAGAGTAAAAATGGTTATGCGCACACACAATTCCAGGCATCACCAGTTTTCCCTGCATCTCTTTGACCTGAGCCTGCGGGTATTTAGCCGTTAACTGATGACCCACTTCTTTTATCAACGCCCCTTCAACCACAATATCTACACCGTGCTGCACCGACGCAGGTTCAAACTGCACAGCAGTGACATTTTTAAGAATCAGCATCATTAAACCTCCACGCGGCCAAGTAGATAGTGATGGTGGTTGTGAACATGACTAATGATGCGGCACATGTCTTCCAACTCAGCGGGAACTTCGTCCAGTTGACCGTGTTCATCAATATGCAGGTGCCAGATTTGCTTGCCCTGACGTACGCTGACGTTTTGTTCATCAACATAGAAACCAGGGTTAGTGCTATTGGTAAAATCTTCTGGCAGGCTATAAATCGTGATTTTGTCTTTGTAAGGTTTGCCTTCCCACGGGCAGAACTGCGCACAGTTACCACATTCGTTGCAATAAGCGTCTAAATGCAGGGTTTGGAAACGGTCATGGAAACCTGGAACGGCGATTGAAACGTTGGCACGGTTAGGACAAACATCAACACACTTGCTACAGATGTAGTTACATTCCAAGCAGCGCTGAGCTTCCTGAGCGACAAAGGCTTCACGCTCTTCTTTATCAACCATCACGACGCTAATAGCGCCCTTACGCTGATAAATTTCGGCAGGATCGACATTCGACCACTGTTTGTCATGGTGATGTGAACGAATGTTTTCGCGCTTAAGTACCTCATCCGTTGCACGTCGAGCAGTGCCAATAGCGGCAACGATAGAAGAAGGTCCGTTTTGCACGTCCCCAATCAAGAACACGTTAGGACGGGTGGTTTCACCGGTATCATTAGCCACAGCAGGCCAACCCTCGGCATTCAACGGCACGCCCATGGCGCCTAATGCCGCACAGTCAGCCTGTTCACCAATGGCGGTAATGAGCGCATCCATCTGCAGTTTAATGGTTTTATCCGTTGCGACTGGACGGCGACGCCCTTTCTCATCAGGCTCACCCAGTTCCATAACGCGCGCAACTAATGTTCCGTCAGCATCAAACTGTTCTGGGTTTGTCAGGAACATAAATTTCACGCCGTCTTCCACCGCTTCTTCATACTCTTCGCGGTAGGCTGGCATTTCATTCAGGGTACGACGATAAATAACGGTGACATCTTCAACGCCCGGAACTTTCAGCGCAGCGCGCGCACAGTCCATCGCGGTATTACCCGCCCCGACAACGGCAACATGGCGGCCGAGAGAAAGCTTATCGCCACGGTTGTAGCTGCGTAGGAATGGCAGAGATTTGTAGACATTGCGGTTATCACCTGCCAGTTTCACACCGCTATTTTTGTCAGTGCCGATACCAACGAAAACATAGCTAAAGCCTTGCTGCATCAGCTTATCGACGGTTAGTTCTGGGTCGCAGCCAAACTCAAACTTCACACCATGGGCAGCAACAAAATCGATATCATGCTGGATGGTTTCTGCTGGGATACGGAACTGAGGAATAATGTTTTTCACTACCCCACCCGCATTTGCCTCACGCTCAAACAACGTGACCTGATAGCCGGCACGAGCTAGGAAGTAGCCAGCAGAAAGTCCCGCAGGCCCTGCCCCCAACACCGCAACCGGATGCTTAGAGCCAGAGCCCGCAGGTTTATGCCAACGTTGCTTGTATTCATCCCAGCCTTTTTCCAAGGCGACTTTTTTCAGCTCGCGGATATTTAGTGCGCTGTCGTAATCCAGACGTGTACAGTTGTACTGGCACTGGTGATCGCAGATATGTCCAGTGATCGCAGGTAACGCATTACGCTGATAAATAAGTTCTAATGCATCCGCATAACGCTGCTCGCCGAGCAGGCGAATATATTCAGGAATATCCTGCTTAATGGCACAGGCGGTAACACAAGGAGCCACATAGCAGTCAGTCATTGGCAACGGGCCACCAGCATCAATGCGATCTTGAGCTTTCCAATGTTTCTGAGTGTATTCCATGCTGACCGCTTTCTTCGCCAACGCTTCCAGGCGATCAACGTCGACTTTAGTCATGCCCCAAGTATCAGACTGATCCAGTTCACGCATGCACTCTAACTGGCGTAAGTATCCACCCGGCTTGAGTAAAT
The DNA here is from genome assembly GCF_001655005.1 of Hafnia paralvei ATCC 29927. GTDB lineage: Bacteria > Pseudomonadota > Gammaproteobacteria > Enterobacterales > Enterobacteriaceae > Hafnia > Hafnia paralvei. The sequence goes on along the minus strand of NZ_LXET01000007.1, from coordinate 36,819 downwards.
CCGTTGCCATAGTGATTGGGCGAATACCGGTATCAAAAATCTCGCGAATATTAAATTTGCTCGCGCCACCAGAGTAAGAGATGGCAAGTTCGCCGTTAAAGGCGCGAGATAGCACCGCTGCCACGTTGATAGACAGAGGGAACAGTGCACGACCCGACATATACATCTCTTCGCCAGGCAGCGCGCCTTTGTGATTGATGGTGCCGAGCGTGTTAGTCAGCTTCACGCCAAAACTTAGCTGTTTTTCTTTACCGAGAGCAATCAGCCTTTGCAGCATGGAAATAGCTTGTTCCAGCTTCAAATCATGTTCGAAAGACTCTTCTTTCAGACCGATATAATCAAAACCACAGGTGTCTAAGATTTCACGCACACGTGGATAGCCGAGCAAGGTTGGGTTCAGCTTAACAAAGGTATTGAGCGCCTTCTCTTCCAGCATATAGCGGCAAATGGCTTCAATCTCATTTGGAGGGCAACCGTGCATCGTTGATAGGGTGACACCATGTACCATCTGCGCAGGGATCTGCTGTGGCAGCGTGCTGAGCTGTGCCGAACGAGATTCAAGGGCTAAACGTTGAGTAAAGTCTTTGTCACCAATGAAACTGGCCAGAATAGACTGATACTCGGCATATTTTGGATGTTGGGCAGAATCCATCATATTGTGAATGAAATTCTGCATTGGCGGCTGTTTAATACCTTCTAGGTTATAGCCAACGCTCATATTGAAAATGAAAGACTTTGCTTCACCTGGAGTGCGTGGATCAAAAATAGCTTCTAATAGATGCAGCACAAACCATGCTTTTAGATATTCGTCGTGTGCTTTTTGAAGGGTAAATTCCGTCGACCACTCGGTGTTAAAACATTCGTCTTCAGCGTCAATACAGGGTTTATCTAATTCTAAACGGTCGAGGATCTGCACCGTTTTCAGCTCGATAAAACGCCCACCGGTAAGCCAAGAAACAATGATATTTTGCGCAAGCTGCGTGTGTGGTCCAGCCGCTGGACCCATTGGGGTTTCGCAGGTTTCGCCAAATACCTTGATGAGTCGGTCATTGTCTTTACGATAAAACTGCTGTTCCGGTATACCGAAGATTGAGCGGCTTTCGTGGTATTCTGCGAAAACTCGCGTCAAAAGCTCCTCGAAAGGAACGGGGCGCATGATATCTCCCATGACTATCTCCTTGCTACGACATGCTCAAATGTAAAATGGCAGAGGATTAACAATCCTCTACGGATAAGAGATATCAGCAACAATCGAGCCAATGGTTTGCACTCAGAAATAAAAACATTAATTTCGTGAGCTAAATCGAATAGCAAATTTTATTTGTGAATCCGCTCACTAAACAAATGAGAATATAAATCAATGCCGCACTAGGCCACAATTACATCTACGGCCTACGCGTGAATCAATTATCAAAATAGAATAATACAATATCAGTTTGATAAACACTGAGACTTGAACATCTCAAAAATGAGAGCGCAATCGATAAACTAATATATAAAAATAAAAACGATATTATTAGCCAGTAATTAAATTAATCATGGGAAGTTCCAAGCAGTAATTGATATGCTTCCGGTGTATCTATATCCAGAACCGTCTGAGGTTGATTCATATTTAAATAGCGATACTCACCTGCAAGTAAAAACTCACGCATTGACGTCGGGGTGACATCATCCATGCAGGCTTGCTGTATGATTTTTTTAGGCAGCAAAACAGGATGTCCTGGGGTTCCCTGATGACAAGGCAACAATGCGTAAGGACCGCGCTTCAACCAAATCTGATGGTAGATCTCACGGTTTAAGCAAGGGATGTCACCATGAGTAATAAAGCAATACTCAGTATTAACATTTTTCCCAGCCGCTTGGATCGAAGAAAATAAACCGCTAGCATAATTATTATTTATAATAACTGTGATATCACTCTCATTATTATAACGCGCCAACAGTTCTTCACCGCGATATCCCACGACTAATATTATTCGCTGACAAAATTGACGTGCATTTTCTATACTTGAATCAAGAATCGTTCCTCCATTATAAGGTAGCATCATTTTCCATTGCCCCATTCGAGAGGAAAGACCCGCTGCCGTAATGATGCAATCTACGTTTTCACGCGGACTCATATCCACTATTGGAGATATAACCGCTCGTTGATGCTTTCCTAATTTATGATTCATCATTTCTCCTCGGCATGGTCTTTAATAAAAACTGATGATACCCAACATTGACGTGCTATTTAATGATGTCGTTTCAAATGTACAAAACAAACGCGCTTATCTTATCAGCCTGATTGGTGCTGGTGGGAAAACTAGTACCCTATTTTGGCTAGCTCAGTTTTTTGCTCAGCAAGGACTCAGCGTATTGATCACCACGACCACCCGAATGTATCGCCCTGAATCTTCTCAAGCTAACCCCATTATCATCGAAAAAGATTATTGGCCCACGCTCCTTCAACAGGCAAAGGTGCCAACACGCCCCCCTAAAATCGTAGCACTCTTCACGGAATATAATGCGGACACACAAAAAGTTTCCGGCATTACCCCAGAACAGGCTGACGAATTAAATCGCGCCCATCTTTTTGACATCATTTTAGTCGAGGCAGACGGCGCACATCAGAAACCGCTAAAAGCCCCTGCAGGGCATGAACCTTGCATTCCCCTCAGTAGTAACTGTGTGATTGCGTTAACCGGAGGGAGTGTCATTAATCGCCCCGCAGATCCTGAACATATTCATCGTTGGCCCATTTTCGCCGCCGTTTGTGGCATTAAAGCCGGTGATGTGCTCCAACTTTCAGTATTTGAAAAATTTATCTCACATCCTGAAGGCATGTTCAAAGGCGCCCCCAAGCACCCACTGCGCATCTGGCTGATTAATCAACTTTATCAGATCGATAATGCTCTTTTAGACGCGCTGAATGGCCTACTGGAATCTCAACCTGAGTTAAGTGCTATTTGGGTTGGCGCGGTTCAAGAACACCCTCCAATTACGCATCAGCTACGCCAGTCACACAAATGAATTGACGAACTATCACTGGGATCTTGAGGTTGCTATGAACATTTTTGCGCAAGCAGCACGATTGGAAGAAGAAAACAAACCTTTTGCGTTGGCACAAATTATTGAAAGTCGAGGTTCAACCCCTCGGCACTCCGGACAAATGTTGGTGCTGGCTGATGGCAGTATCTTCGGCACTATTGGTGGAGGCATGGTTGAACGTTTAGTTATTGAGCAAGCGCTCGAAGCGTTGTCCGAGCGTAAAGCTCGGGTCTTCCACGGGCGCATGGCGCGTAATGGCCAAGACGCCGTAGGATCAGACTGCGGCGGTGCGATGTCGGTTTATATTGATGTGCATGGTTTACGTCCTCGCTTAATCTTGATCGGCGCAGGACACGTAAACCGTGCGATTGCACAGGCGGCTGCGCCTTTAGGCTTTGATTTACACGTCGCCGATACCTATGCCTCTAGCCTCGATCCTGCCCTTTTTCCTGCGGGTACTACGCTGGTACATGCTGATAGCTTCAGCGCTGTCATTGAAAAGCTCAACATTGAAAAAGAAAACTTCGTTATCATCGCGACAAATAATCAGGACAAAGAAGCATTGGATGTGCTGATTGAGAAACCATTATGCTATTTAGGATTATTGGCGAGCCGAAGAAAAGTTCAAACCTTTACCCAAGCACTACGCCAGCAGGGAGTATCAGCAGCACTCATCGAACGTTTGCATGCCCCAATCGGCTATAACATCGGCGCAGAAACGCCAGAAGAAATTGCCGTAAGCATTTTGGCTGAAGTCTTACAGGTCAAAAATCAGGCTGCAGGTGGCTTGAAACAGGATGACGTAAGACTAAAACGCGACAAACTCGTCGTTATCCGAGGCTCCGGCGATATTGCGACTGGTGTTGCGCTCAGGCTTTTCCATTCGGGTTTCCATGTCCTCATGCTAGACATCGCGAAACCCACGGTGATCCGCCGTACCGTCGCATTCGCTCAAGCTATTTTCGATGGTGAAGCCTGCGTTGAAGGCGTCACAGCCAGAAAAGCGAACGGGATAGATGAAGCGTTTAGCATTCTCGATCGTGGTGAAATCCCAGTCTTAGTGGATGAAAAGGCCAGCTACCTTGATGAATTAAAACCTCGCTTCTTGGTTGATGCTATTTTGGCTAAACAAAACTTGGGCACCCACAAGGATATGGCGCCGATAACCGTGGCGTTGGGCCCTGGATTTAACGCAGGCCACGACTGCGATGCCGTCATTGAAACAAACCGAGGACACTATTTAGGCCGGGTGATCTATCAAGGATATACGCAGCCCAACACCGGTATTCCGGGCAATATCTCTGGGCATACAACCCGTCGAGTTATACGAGCCCCCGCTTCGGGCATCATGCACTGCTGCGTTGCGCTTGGCGATCTCGTTAAAGAAGGCGATGTGATGGCACATATTGGTGAAACACCGGTCTTTGCCCCATTAACTGGCATGGTGCGTGGCTTGCTTAGCGAGGGATTAGAGGTCTGCGAAGGATTTAAAATCGGTGATATCGACCCACGCGGCGCTGAGGCCGATTATATGACGGTTTCAGATAAAGCACGCGCGATTGGTGGCGCAGTTCTGGAAGCAATGATGAAGTTGGATCGGAAACATTAATTCTGAATATTCGCCCGCTTCCATGTCAATTAGGAAGCGGGCGAGGCAAACCGGTTAGTTAGCAATAACCGTCCCAGTTTTTCCTTCAATTCCCTGCTGTGCTTTACTCAAGACAGTAATCAATGCCTGACGGCCAGCACGAGACTCGGCGAAAGAAACGGCAGCTTCAACCTTCGGCAACATTGAGCCTTTAGCAAAATGTCCTTCTTCGATGAAACGCTGAGCATCAGCAATACTGAGCTGATCCAGCCACTGCTCATTGGGTTTCCCAAAGTTAATCGCCACTTTCTCGACCGCAGTTAAAATGATCAGCATATCTGCGTCGATCATTTCTGCCAGTTTGGCGCTAGCCCAGTCTTTATCGATTACTGCCCCCGCACCGCGTAAATGATTTCCTTCGCGCAATACAGGAATTCCACCGCCACCAACGGTAATAACCACTTGCCCCGCTTCAAGCATGGCCTGTACCGTTTCTTTCTCTACAATATCAACCGGCTTAGGTGACGCAACCACGCGACGATATCCACGTCCGGCGTCTTCCTTCATGATGTAACCGTTACGCGTCAACAGTTCGGCCTCTTCCTGCGAAAAGAATGAGCCAATTGGCTTGGTAGGGTTCGCGAAAGCGGGGTCTTTAGCATCAACAATCACCTGTGTGATAATTGTGGCAACCGGCGTTTGCAGCCCGCGATCGAGCAGTTCCTCACGCAACGCATTTTGTAAATCGTAACCGATATACCCTTGGCTAAGCGCCACACAGACAGACATAGGCAGCATCGGAGTGTGCGCCTCTGTTTTCGCGGCAGCTTCAAACGCTTGATTAATCATCCCTACCTGCGGGCCGTTGCCGTGAGTTACCACCACCTGATGACCATGTGCAATCAGATCAACAATCGCTTTCGCCGTCGATTTCACCGCCTGCATTTGCTCGGCGAGTCCTTCACCTAACGCATTGCCGCCTAGCGCAAGCACAATTTTCTTTTTCATCCTATTCCTCGCAGATATTGGTGACGCAGATTAAACGAATAAAACTACATGGAAGGTTGAGCAAAAGGTTGGCGATGTATAAACCGACCATAGCCAGCCTGCCCTGTGAATTTTCCAGCCTGAAACACATTTGCGCCTCGGCATAACGTCGTGATGATCTCCCCTCGGCAACGGAATCCCTCATAAGGTGAATAATCAGCGTTATCATGCAAATGAGTATGCTCGATAGTGGTGGTTTTCTGCGGGTCGATAATGACTACATCGGCATCTGCCCCCACGGCTAAATTGCCTTTTTGTGGCCACAAACCAAACAGGCGAGCAGGATTGGCGCTAGTGAGTTGTACAAAGCGCGCGGGCGAAATTCGCCCAGTCATTACGCCCTCTGAAAACAGAAGCTGCATGCGATTTTCAACCCCAGGAAGTCCATTCGGACAGCGGGTAAAGTTGCCATCAGACATTGAAATACGTTGGTGGTAAGGGAATGAGCAATGGTCGGTAGCCACGGTATCAATCGCACCATCAGTGATACCACACCATAGTTTGTCTTGTTCTTGATGGTTACGGAGCGGCGGGCTAAGAATGAATTTCAGAGCATCTTCTTGCTGATAGCAACGCTCATCTAGCAGCAGGTATTGTGGGCAGGTTTCAACCCAGACTGGCTGATGGCGCGCACGCGCCAAACGGAGATAATCGAGCCCTAAACCGTTAGAAAGATGAACAATGTATAACGGCACATTCCCTGCCAACTGGGCAAGATTAATCATGCGGCTGATAGCCTCTGCCTCACACTCGAGAGGACGACTCAACGCGTGATACATCGGCGAAGTTTTTCCCTCGGAGAGATACTGCTTGCGGCGTAGCGCAATCGCAGCATCATTTTCTGGGTGTACTGTCGCCAATGCGCCAACACGATGCAGCTGCTGTAAAGCCCGCAACACATCCGCATCGCCCAGCTTGTAGTTATACGTCAGATAGAGCTTAAAACTACTGATGCCTTCCTCATGGACCATTGATGACATTTCATTAAGGATTTCATCATCAATGTGTTGGATCACGCCGTGAAAGCTATAGTCCACCACGGCCTTCCCCGCCGCATACTGATGGTAAGCTTTCAACTGGTGATGCAGATTGCACCCCGCAGGCCCAAATCCCATATGATCAATAATGGTTGTTGTACCGCCGCAAGCTGCTGCGCGTGTGCCGGTAAAAAAATCATCACAGCTACGGGCTATTCCAACGTCGATGTTGAAATGGGTATGAACGTCAATGCCACTGGGCATGACGTAACATCCTTCGGCATCAATCACTTCGTCTGCGTCTTCAGCAGAAATATGCTCAGCCATATGGCTGATAATGCCATTTTCGATCAGCAGATCCTGTCGGATTTCACCGTCTGCGTTGACGACCACACCGTTGATAATCAGCTTTTTCATCGAATGATTTTCCTTGGAGCTATAGGCTGAAAAAACCACTCCAGCCAAATTATGGCCGGAGTGGATTACGCAATTAATGCTAATTATTTTTTCAGTTCATCGAGATAGGACAGTGGGATCGCGGCATACATAGCAGCACAGGTCACCAAATGGTCTTTCCAGGTTTTCTCATTTGGCGCATGTGCTTCAGGCTCTTTACCTGGGCCAAAACCAATTACTGGAATACCATGACGACCCATGATGGATACACCATTAGTAGAGAACGTCCACTTATCAACTACCGGTTTCTTGTTGAACAACCCTTCATAAGCTTTGCTCAGCGTTTTAACGGTGATGTGATCTTCTTCCACTTTCCACGTTGGGAAGTAACATTCGGTTGGATACACCAAACCGGTGTAAGAAGGTCGATCGTAGTTGTACATGGAAACCACGGCTTTAGAGGCTTTTACTGCAGGCAGGGCGCGAATTTCTTCCAACGCGCCTTCCCATGTTTCACCCCAAGTTAAACGGCGGTCAATGGAAACTGCACAGCTATCGGCAACCGCACAACGGCTTGGCGAAGTGAAGAATATTTCTGATACGGTCAGAGTCCCTTTACCCAAAAACTCATCATTCCCCAAATTATGAGAGAGTTCTTTCAATTCGTTAAGGATTGGGCCCATTTTGAAAATGGCATTATCACCACGTTCTGGCGCAGAACCATGGCAGCTGATGCCTTGAACATCGACGCGAATTTCCATACGCCCACGCTGACCACGATAGATCTGGCAATCTGTTGGCTCGGTACTCACTACAAACTCAGGACGGATTTTTGATTGCTCAATGATGTACTGCCAGCACAGGCCATCACAGTCCTCTTCTTGAACCGTACCGGTTACCAGCAGCGTGTATTGATCTTCCAGCCCCAGATCCTTGATGATCTTACCGGCATACACCATAGATGCCATGCCGCCTTCCTGATCCGATGCACCACGGCCACCGATCAGCTCATCATCTTCCATTCCTTGATAAGGATCGAAGGTCCAGTTTTTAATATTACCAATACCCACGGTATCGATATGCGCATCCATCGCAATCAGATGCGGGCCGTGGCCGATATAGCCGAGAATGTTACCCATTGGGTCAATCTCAACCTTATCAAAACCCACTTTTTCCATCTCTTTTTTGATGCACTGCACCACGAGTTTTTCATCGCAGCTTTCGCTTGGGATGGCGATCATATCGCGCAGAAAGCGAGTCATTTCATCTTTGTACTGATATGCTTTTTCCAACACCATTTCAAAAGGAACTTGCTTAGCCATTTTTCTTTCACTCCAATGTGTTAGCTCGCTTACGGCGAGAAAATAAAGGTCAAAAAGCCGTGGGGATATATGCGATCAACTACAGGCTGGATGCTTCCCTTCCCACACCACTTCTCGATAATGCTTAACGTCGGTGTCGCCTTCGGTGCTGATGAGCAACACTACAGAATCATGATTTAAACCAAGCTCTTGCATTAGCTCTTCGCGCTTCGGATGATGGTGAACTGCGGCTAAAACACCTAACCCAACGGCACCAGACTCACCCGATACAATCCGTGGATCTTTTCCAAGTGGATTGCCTAAAACACGCATACCGAGCGCAGCGACCTTGTCTTGACAGGAGATAAACTGAGTTGCGCAGTTACGCAGCAATGGCCAGCCCAGAGGATTAGGCTCACCGCAGGCTAAACCTGCCATAATGGTGGCCATATCGCCGCCCACGTTGACAATTTCACCTTTCAAACCTGAGCGGAAAACACAGTCAGCTAAATCAGGTTCTACAATGACGGAGTGCAGCTTTTCAGCACCAAATACGTCAACTAAATACCCAAGTACGCCGCCAGCCATAGCGCCAACGCCCGCCTGTAAGAACACATGAGTTGGGCGCTGAACCCCCATCGCCAGCATCTGCTCCACGGCTTCGTCTGCTAGGGTGGAATACCCTTGCATAATCCACGTAGGGATCTTGGTATAACCTTCCCACGCAGTATCCTGCACCACTTCCCAACCCCGTTCCTGCGCGGTCTTCATCGTCAAGCGAACGGTATCGTCATAGTTCATATCGGTTACGATGCACTCAGCACCTAAATTACGAATATGATCAACGCGTTCACGAGCAGAACCTTTTGGCATGTAAATCACGGCGTTTTGACCAAGCTGCTGAGCAGCCCATGCAACACCACGGCCATGGTTGCCATCTGTGGTGGTTGCAAAGGTCATTTTTTCTGTCAGAGTGGCTTTGAGTTTTTCAAAAGAGAATTCGTTGATATCGATTTGGTACTTTTCACAAAGCAGCCGAGCAATGGCATAGGCCCCGCCCAACATTTTGAAAGCGTTCAAACCAAAACGTTGAGACTCGTCTTTAACTAAAATCTTGCTCACACCAAATAGCTGAGCCAACTCTTCCAACGAGCGCAGCGGCGTCGGCTGATAACCCGTAATTTTTTTATGAAAGGCACGAGCCTTTTGTGCTTCTACGCGCGAGAAAAGTGGAGACGTTTCACCGTTGAAAAAACGGTTTTGCGCAATATCCACTTTCAAAGAGAAAACAGACATAACCCATCCTCATCAGGAGAATATCCGCCTACGCGGCGGAAATACCGACGCATCGCCCGATGCGCCGGTGCAGACAGCCTTACTTGATGCGCTTTTGCGCTTCTTTCAGCAATTGTTCTAAAACCAGACCCGGTTTAGAGAATTTACGCGCCACGATCATGGCCGCGATGATGTATGGCTTCCAGCTAGCTTCTTTGTAAGTAGCGATGCGATATTTTTCGAATACGCCTTCAGTCACTTCGCCCTCTTTACAAGACACGCCGGAGATATCCGCAGGCAGACAGTGCATATAAAGCGCTTCACCGCCTTTGGTATGCTTCATCATTTCTTCGGTGCAGTGCCAATCTTTATGTTTAGCGTTCTCGGCTAAGCACTGTTTCTCCAACGCTTTGAGACCATCATGATCGTTGGCGCGCAGCAGTTCAGTACGCTCTTCCATCACTTTGTAAGGTGCCCAAGACTTCGGATAAACAATATCTGCATCTTTGAAAGCTTCTGCCATTGAGTTCACCTGACGGAAGCTACCGCCAGAAGATTCTGCGTTCTGTTTTGCAACAGCGACAACGTCAGGGATCAGGTCGTAACCTTCAGGATGAGCCAGCGTGACATCCATACCAAAACGCGTCATCAGGCCGATAATGCCCTGTGGTACAGAAAGTGGTTTGCCATAGCTTGGTGAATACGCCCAAGTCATCGCAATTTTTTTGCCTTTCAGATTTTCGAGACTACCAAAATGTTCCTGCAACCAAGCCAAATCGGCCATTGACTGCGTTGGGTGGTCGATATCACATTGCAAGTTAACCAACGCTGGACGCTGCGGCAGTACGCCTTGCTCGTAGCCTTCATCCAGTGCAGCGCCAACTTCACGCATATAAGCGTTACCCGCCCCCAGATACATGTCATCACGAATACCAATAGCATCGGCGCAGAAGGAGATCATATTTGCAGTTTCACGCACGGTTTCGCCATGAGCAATTTGTGATTTTCCCTCATCCAAATCTTGTTGCGTTAAACCCAGCAAGTTAAGTGCTGAAGCATAGGAGAAACGGGTACGTGTTGAGTTATCGCGGAAAACGGAAATGCCAAGACCACTATTGAAAATCTTGGTTGCAATGTTTTCTGCACGCATGGTTTTTAATGCTTCGGCCAGATCCAGAACCAGTTTCAGCTCCTCTGGGCTTTGCTCCCAGGTCAGCAGAAAATCTTTTTCATGCAGATTCGACTTAAGCGCGTTGATATCCTTAATTAATTCGTTAACTGTTCTCATCTCATGGCCCTACAATAGTAAGTGATTGGCGTTTGGATTTAATCTGCTACAACGCACGTGAGGCAGAATTTATGCGTGCATCAATAACAGCGACTGTTAACTCTTAAACAATAACTATGCCAAACTGTATTTAGATAAGGCACAAAGAGATAAATAGACTAAATAATGTGAGCTAAGCCGCACTATTTATTATGAAATCGAGAAAGTAACCTCACACAACAGGAATAGTTACAAGACTAACTAAGAAGCAATCGTATTTTTCCCCTTCACCACTTGAATTAAAAACGGTATTTTTTCCATTGATACAAACCAGAATGATAAGAAAAGCGCCATTCTTATCAATTTGATAATAAAGTGTGATGCGCGCTGCAGAAACTTATCCAACTTAACAAAAGACGATTGATGTTTATCAATCCCCCTACTGTATTCATGTATTATCGTAAGTTGAAAGGACATAATTCCCGATAACTATAAACGCGTGCAGTTGTAGCGTTAGAGAAAGGTTCCGATTATGACACCCGTAAACTCTCAGTCTATATTGATGCAAATTCAGCCCACGATCTTACGTTTCACCAAAATGCTCGCCAGCGTCTTACAGCTGGAAGTTGAGATCGTTGATGCCAACATGACGAGAGTCTCAGGGACAGGGCCCTACGGGAAATTTTTTGGCCGCAAGCTGAACAGCAACTCAAGACTACTTAGATATGTACTTGATACTAAGCAAGAAAAAGTTGTCATCCATTCTAGATTCGATCCTGTCTGCGAAGGCTGCACGAGTAAAGATAGCTGCAAAGAAAAAGCTTTCCTTGGCATTCCTATTATTTTTCAAAACGCATGTATTGGCGTGATCAGCCTGGTGGCATTTACTCCAGAACAACAAGAAAGAATTAAAGATAACATCCATGAGTTCTCAGATTATGTTCGTCATATATCCAACCTATTTGTTTCTAAACTATTAGAAAACCAAGGAGGAAGTGATGGGATAAATAAAATTCTGATGAGCCTGATTGAAAATATGGATCAAGGCGTATTGGTCATTGATAATGAAAACAAAGCTAAATTTGCCAACCCAACTGCATTGAAACAACTCAATGCCACACAAGAACAAATTATTGGAAAAACATTTAATATCAGGCCACTGACTTTCCAACAAAATTATACCAGTGGACATTTGCAACATATTATTTCATTCGATGAACAACAAGAACTGATTATTGGTCAGCTACATGACATTCAAGACCACCAGCTATTTTTAATGGCATTTCATCAGTCTCATTCTCCGATGAATGTTGATTTCAATCCTGATGATCCGCGTATTGAACATTTAGTGGGTGAATGCCGCCCAATTCGAATTTTAAAACGCCTGATTACTCGTGTAGCCCCTAGCCCATCCAGCATTCTCATTGTTGGAGAGAGTGGTACCGGTAAGGAAGTTGTCGCCCGAGCAATTCATCAATTAAGCGATCGAAATAATAAACCCTTCATCGCTATTAACTGCGCAGCAATTCCGGATCAACTCTTAGAAAGTGAACTATTTGGCTATGTGAAAGGCGCATTCACTGGAGCTTCAGCAAACGGCAAAATAGGGCTAATTCAAGCAGCCAATAACGGAACCCTATTCTTAGATGAAATAGGGGATATGCCACTGACCTTGCAGGCTAAACTACTACGCGCGATCGAATCTCGAGAAGTACAGCCAATTGGCTCAAGTAAACCGATCTCTGTTGATATCAGGATTATTTCCGCCACTAACCAGAATCTTGAGCAATACATTGCCGACGGTAAATTTCGCGAAGACCTTTATTACCGATTAAATGTCATTCCAATGACTTTGCCCCCCCTGCGCGAACGTCAGGGCGATATTGAGCTACTGGCTCATTATTTCCTTAATTTACATACTAAGCGTATTGGTATTGTTTACCCAGGCATGGCGCCTGAAGTCATGTCGCTGCTGAAATTATATCGCTGGCCAGGCAACGTACGTGAGTTAAGTAACCTAATGGAATATTTGATTAACGTGGTGCCAAGCGGCGAGGTGATTGATATCTCACTACTGCCACCTAATTTGGTCAACGGGCAAGTTACCCGTACTTATCGTGAAGATATTCCTTACCAAAGCGCAGCAGCATGCGAAGAACACGGAGCCACGGGGCTAGAAGATATGGAACGGCAAATGATTCGCGAGGCACTCAGTCGCCACAATAATAAAAAACAGGCTGCTGATGAACTTGGAATTGGTATAGCGACGCTGTACCGGAAAATAAAAAAATACGAGCTGACGTCGCTATAACCGCACACCTCTGTATAAAATCTAGGTCGATGGGATAGATGCTTGTACACGCATGCTGGCATGTACGGGACAAAGGTGAAATGTTTTCAGCCGTGAACCAGCAGTATCCCCATAATGAACAGGCATAGCATCATAGGCAGAGCCAAAATCAGCAATTCAAGCATACGCTTGCCCGGATGAAGGATTTCATTTTCTTGGGTTTTAGCCAGCGCCATTGCCCCTAGCAACACGGCAAACAATGACAGCGCACCAGCAAAGCTAAAATCGGCGAATAGTACCGACATTTTCCATGCGTTATACGCTTCTGGCGACAAAGCGGCTTGGTTCTGCCCTTCCGTCAACCATTGCCATAGCAATAATACCAATGGCAGCAGCCATGCTCCCGCCCCAGCAATCCAAGATATACGTCTAATCACTGCATTTGTCCCCAGATACAGATTAAAACCAGTCTGACATTGATTTATTTTTTATCAAAAAAAGCCCCGCACTGCAGTAACGCCGTTCGTTTAAGAGATCGAGATACACGGGTCTACCACACCGTGGGGCGCTCCGGCGGCTTACGCCGCTACGACCCCATCGGTGTGCTCCCCCTAAAATCGAGCTTAAGTGAACGATGTTACGCAGTGCAGGGCTATGGGTTGATTTCTTTAATAGAAATCAGAATGGAATATCGTCATCGAAATCCATTGGCGGTTCATTGCTTTGTGGCTGAGCTGCTGGAGCACTCTGAGGGCGAGCCGCTGGCTGTGAGCCGCCGCTGAACTGATTACCCTGTGGCTGCTGAGGTTGACCCCAACCGCCCTGCTGACCCTGTGCCTGACCGCCGCCCATAGGCGCACCGCCACCTTGACGTCCACCCAGCATCTGCATGGTGCCGCCAACGTTTACAACAATCTCAGTGGTGTATTTTTCAACGCCCGCCTGATCGGTCCATTTGCGCGTCTGTAGCGCGCCTTCGATATAAACCTGAGAACCTTTACGCAGATATTCACCTGCAACCTCTGCCAGCTTGCCAAACAGCACTACACGGTGCCATTCAGTTTTTTCTTTCTGTTCGCCGGTTTGCTTGTCGCGCCAAGTCTCGGAGGTGGCCAGAGTAATATTGGCTACAGCACCACCATTCGGCATATAACGGACTTCTGGATCTTGACCCAGATTCCCGACAAGAATCACTTTGTTAACGCCTCTGCTGGCCATTTCGATTCTCCTGATGAAGTAAATTTGTACATACCCACGACAATTGTAGCCGCATCACAAAAGGTCTACCCCTTTTATACAGCGCTTACACGGGCCCAATCGGGCAAGGCCTCGCCGAATAACGCGACTGCAGCTTCAAGTATGGCGGGTGTAGTCTAAACCGTTAATTCTAACACGCCAGTGGCCTAACGGCACCACTGTTCGCTTCTGTGAAGTAGATTCCTCAATTGTTTAAGCTTAGAACAATTTTGCATTCATATACTGGATATTCATTCAGGTTTTATTGTGCCATAATTGATCGTTTCAAGCATCGTTGCGTACAGCCAAATTCGCTAAAAATCTCCAGCAGGCCGCACCAGTACTGGAAACATTGCGTTTTTTTCGCTGGGAAACCCGACGGTGTTCAAGATTATCCAGAGCCTATCCCAATGGGTGCTCTGTGGGCATTTCCCTATACCGCAATCAGTGCGAATGGGCAGAAATGCACCGCAGATAAGCCTAATGAGATGGGTTCTTCATCCGGGAAGTCGTTAATGGATAAAATAGAAATACGGGGTGCTCGCACCCACAACCTGAAAAATATCAATCTGACCATTCCACGCGATAAGCTGATTGTCGTCACCGGATTATCAGGCTCAGGTAAGTCTTCTTTAGCGTTTGATACGCTCTACGCCGAAGGCCAGCGCCGCTACGTAGAATCGCTGTCGGCCTATGCACGCCAGTTTCTTTCGTTAATGGAAAAACCGGATGTTGACCACATTGAAGGTCTGTCTCCGGCGATTTCCATCGAACAGAAATCTACGTCGCATAACCCGCGCTCTACCGTAGGGACGATCACCGAGATCCACGACTATTTACGTTTGCTGTTTGCTCGCGTTGGCGAGCCACGCTGTCCGGATCACGATGTTCCATTAGCGGCGCAAACCGTCAGCCAGATGGTGGATAACGTATTAACACAGCCAGAAGGCAAACGTCTGATGCTGTTAGCGCCGATCGTGAAAGATCGTAAAGGCGAGCACACCAAAACACTGGAAAATCTGGCCGCGCAGGGCTACATCCGCGCACGTATAGACGGTGAAGTTTGCGATCTTTCCGATCCACCAAAACTAGAGCTGCAAAAGAAACATAGCATTGAAGTTGTCGTTGACCGCTTCAAAGTGCGTGAAGATATGGCGCAACGCTTAGCAGAATCATTTGAAACTGCATTAGAGCTTTCCGGTGGTAGTGCGATTGTTGCCGATATGGACGACAGCAAAGCACCCGAACTGCTGTTTTCGGCTAACTTTGCCTGCCCAATATGCGGCTACAGCATGCGTGAACTTGAGCCACGTTTGTTCTCCTTCAACAACCCGGCCGGCGCCTGTCCAACCTGTGACGGCTTGGGTGTTCAGCAGTATTTCGATCCGGATCGTGTGGTACAAAACGCTGAGCTTTCTTTAGCCGGTGGCGCTATTCGCGGTTGGGATCGTCGTAACTTCTACTATTTCCAGATGCTGAAGTCTTTAGCCGACCATTATCATTTTGATGTGGAATCCCCATTCGAGAGTTTGGATGCCAAAACACAGAAAGCCGTGTTGTATGGTTCAGGCAAAGAATCGATTGAATTCAAGTACATCAACGACCGTGGCGATATTACAGTGCGTAACCACCCGTTTGAAGGTGTACTGCACAATATGGAGCGTCGCTACAAGGAAACGGAATCTTCTGCCGTACGCGAAGAGCTATCGAAGTTTATCAGCAACCGCTCCTGTGCTTCGTGCCACGGCACTCGCTTACGCGAAGAGGCTCGCCACGTCTTTGTGGAGAACACTACGCTGCCAGAGATTTCCGATCTGAGCATTGGCAACGCGCTGGAGTTTTTCCGTGATATCAAATTACAGGGTCAACGCGCGCAAATTGCCGAGAAGATCCTGAAAGAGATCGGCGACCGCCTAAAATTCTTGGTCAACGTCGGACTGAACTATCTAAGCCTATCTCGCTCAGCAGAAACGCTCTCCGGCGGTGAAGCTCAGCGTATTCGCTTAGCAAGCCAGATTGGTGCCGGATTAGTGGGCGTTATGTACGTGCTGGATGAACCCTCTATTGGCCTGCACCAACGCGATAACGAACGCCTGTTGGAAACGCTAGTCCATCTGCGTAATTTAGGTAACACCGTCATCGTTGTAGAACATGATGAAGATGCCATTCGTGCCGCCGATTATGTGATTGATATCGGCCCTGGCGCGGGGGTTCACGGTGGTGAGGTCGTTGCCCAAGGTTCGGTTGACGAAATCATGGCGGTGCCAGAGTCGTTGACCGGTCAGTTCTTAAGCGGCAAACGTGAGATCGCGGTTCCTTCCGAGCGCGTACCTGCGGATGCCACCAAAGTGCTGAAGCTTATTGGCGCCAGCGGGAACAACTTGAAAGACGTCACGCTGACACTTCCGGTCGGTCTTTTTACCTGCATAACCGGTGTTTCCGGTTCGGGTAAATCAACGCTTATCAACGACACGTTATTCCCGATTGCGCAGCGCCAGTTAAACGGCGCTACGCTGTCTGAACCTGCGCCTTATCGTGCGGTAGAAGGCATGGAACATTTCGATAAAGTTATCGATATTGACCAAAGCCCTATCGGTAGAACTCCGCGCTCGAACCCAGCAACGTACACCGGTATCTTTACGCCAGTACGTGAACTGTTTGCCGGTGTGCCGGAGTCACGTGCTCGTGGTTATAATCCCGGCCGTTTTAGCTTTAACGTAAAAGGCGGTCGCTGTGAGGCCTGTCAGGGCGATGGCGTTATTAAAGTCGAGATGCACTTCCTGCCGGATATTTATGTGCCTTGTGACCAGTGTAAAGGTAAGCGCTACAACCGAGAGACGCTGGAGATCAAGTACAAAGGCAAGAGCATCCATGAAGTGTTGGATATGACCATTGAAGAAGCTCGTGAATTCTTTGATGCCGTTCCCGCATTGGCGCGAAAACTACAGACGCTGATCGATGTAGGTCTGTCTTATATACGTTTAGGTCAGTCGGCCACAACGCTATCTGGTGGTGAGGCTCAGCGCGTAAAACTCTCTCGTGAGCTGTCGAAACGTGGTACTGGGCAAACGCTGTATATTCTGGATGAACCTACCACGGGCCTGCATTTTGCCGATATTCAGCAGTTGCTGGCGGTATTGCATCAGTTACGCGATCAGGGCAATACGATTGTGGTCATTGAGCATAATCTGGATGTGATTAAAACGGCGGATTGGATCGTCGATTTAGGTCCAGAAGGCGGCGGCGGCGGCGGGCAGATACTGGTGTCCGGCACACCGGAAACGGTGGCTGAATGTGAGCAATCACATACCGCCAGATTCTTGAAGCCATTGCTGAAAAAGAAATAATCCCTACCGATGACACCATAAGCCAAACACCCCGATGGCATCACCATCGGGGTGTTTTATATTTTGACATTCGATATCCGCTAACTGGAAAAATAAAGACTAAAGCCCTTGGCGGGTTTGCTCACCAACATGGTTAAGCGCCAATGAGTAAGAGCCGTCTACTAGCTTATAGAGCAATGAATCATTGAGCGTTCCATCAAGAAAGATAGTGCTCCAGTGGGCTTTATTCAGATTAGGGCTGGGTACAATATCTTTATGTTCGCTGCGCAGTTGCGCGGCCTGCTCGCAGCTCATTTTTAGTGCGACGGCAGGACGTCCTTCAATATGATCAACCATCGCAAACATAACACCGCCCACTTTTACCTGATTGGCACGCCAGCGATTTTGAACGCTTTGCTCTGCCCCAGGTTTCGCCATGCAGTATTGCAGAAACGCCGAATTATTCATGAACAATATCCCCTTGTATAGTTGCGACGATCCGACGGCTACCGCCGTGCACGCGGTGTTCGCCGAACCATATACCCTGCCAGGTTCCCAACTGTAGTTTTCCCTTGCATATTGGCAACGTTAACGTCGTGCCAAGCAGCGATGACTTGATGTGCGCAGGCATATCATCAGCGCCTTCATAGTCATGCTCGTAGGGAGCATCTTCGGATACCGTACGCATAAAATGACGTTCCATATCGTCACGGACAGTGGGATCACAGTTTTCATTGAGGGTTAACGACGCGGAGGTGTGCTGTAGCAGCAGATGCAATATTCCCACGTTGACAGAGGCTAACTGTGGAAGTTTTTCGATAATTTCATCGGTGACCAGATGGAAACCACGCGGTTTTGCATGCAAAACAATAGTGTGCTGATACCACATCTTCAGACGTCCTTAACTAGTATATTCTTTGTACAATTCACGGCAACTTTTAGGCATCAAAAGTTATGTAAAGGCGTGGTTAGCCTACGCTTCAGCCACATAATTTGCAGTAGCCAATTCGATTTCGCATCGCAAACCAACGTAAAAAGCCCATGTACTTTTGATACATAGGCTAAAAAAATTATTTATATTGCTGAATATCAACTAGTTATAAACGGAGCTCCAGCGATTCGCCATCCATGTTCCGCTGCTTTGCATGAGAAAACCGAATATTCCTCCCAGACACAAAGTCAAAACCACCGACAGCCAGCCAGACTGGGAACCAAACAGCGCACAGGCACCAATAAAACTACCGGGAACAAAACAAAGCGTACGCAGCCGCGACTGGGCACACATCATGAAAGATATCGCGCCCGTTATCACCGCGGCATAGCTAAAACCCGTTGAAGTCGTCAGCGCAATAGCAATAGCGGCCCAGCTTGCACCGCTAATATTCGCTGCCATACCGCGACATAGCCCTGCTAGCCCTTTGCTGGGGATCGCAAAATAGGTTGTACAGCCTAAGAAGCCAATCCAACTCATCAGCACGAACTGTTCGGCTAACCATGCCCAAACACCGGATAAAACACCGGTGCTTAAAGCAAGGCAAAGCAGCAACCGAGTTTCACTTTTCATCATGACGCTATCGCTAGTGCTCCAAGGCCGATGAACAGGCCTGCAATGGTTGCACTCATCAGATTAGAGAGCGTAGCCGCAAGCAGAGCACGTAATCCCAAGCGCGCAATGTCAGATGCCCGCTCTGGCGCAACTGCGCTGAAAGCTCCCACTACAACCGCGATTGAACCGAAGTTTGCAAAGCCACAGAGCGCAAAAGAGATAACGGCGATGGTTTTTGGATCTAGAACGCCAGCCGCATCCTTGAGATACGGAGAGAAATTCACATAAGCCACAAACTCGTTGATCGCCAGCTTTTGCCCGATCAACCCACCGGCTAGCGCGGAGTTATCCCAGCTAACGCCCATGATGTATGCCAGAGGTGAGAAAATATAGCCCAACAAACTTTCAAGGCTAACGCCTGACCAACCAAACAATCCACCAACGCCGCCAACAATACCGTTAATCAACGCAATTAATGCAACGAACGCCATCACCACCGTCGCCACACCTACGGCGATCTTAAGCCCTAACATCGCGCCACTCGCCGCAGCCTCAATAACGCTAGCTGGGCGCTTATCGCTAAATGACATCTGGCTAAACTCAACCTGAGATGCCTCCGTCGCCGGGCTCAGCATACGGGCAAACAAGATCCCGCCCGGAATTGCCATTAGCGATGCGGCCAGCAAATACTCAATAGGCACGCCTAAACCCGCATACCCAACCAACATAGAACCTGCAATTGACGCCATCCCGCTGCAAATCACCGTGAATAGCTCGTTGCGGTTCATTTTGCTAATAAACGGTTTGAGCACCGCAGGGAGTTCATTTTGCCCAAGAAATATCGTGGTGACCGCAGCAAAAGCCTCCACTTTGCTTACACGCATCATTTTCTGGAAAACGTAACCAAGAATATTAATAACCCATCCCATGACACCGATATAATAAAGAATTGAGATCAGTGAGGTAATAAAAATGATCGCGGGTAATACGTGAAATGCAAATACGAATCCAGCCCCGTCGAATAACACATTCATCTTGGGACCAACTAGACCACCGAAAATAAATGAGCTGCCAGCATCACTGTATGAAATAACCTTATTTACACCAGCAGCAATAGAGTTAACTAGCCACTTTCCTGCAGGGATATAAAGCATGACGGCACCGAGGATAACCTGTAGTAATAAAGCCGCACCAACTGTTCTTAAGCTTATTTTTTTTCGATTGTTAGAAAATACAAAGGCAATTAAAAGAAGAATACCGATACCGAACAAGCTGCGTAATAAGTCCATAAATCCGTCCTTTCAATATATACGTCTCTACCTGAAAGGGGATGAGAGCAAACAGATGCCCATCCACCTTTCAGGTCGGCGTTTTTATTTAGTTGTTAATATCAGGATAAAACTTAAGGAATAACGCTGTTTTTATGCTGCCGTTTCTTGGTAACAACGTGCAATCTGAGCAGCCAATTTTGCATTGTTGAATACCAATTGAATATTCGAGTGCAGGCTATCACCTCCTGTCAGTTCAGCCACTCTCGCCAGTAGGAACGGCGTACTATCTTTACCATGGATACCCTGTTCAACCGACTCCTGAACCGCCTGCTCAATGGCTGCATTAATTTTGGCTTCAGGCATCGCAAACTGCTCAGGGATCGGGTTAGCAATTACCATTCCGCCTTCCAAACCAGACTGCCACTTGGTCGCCATTGCTTTGGCAATCTGCTCTGGTTCATCTAATTGGATGCTGACTGAGAATGGGC
This sequence comes from Hafnia paralvei ATCC 29927, assembly GCF_001655005.1. Classification (GTDB taxonomy): domain Bacteria; phylum Pseudomonadota; class Gammaproteobacteria; order Enterobacterales; family Enterobacteriaceae; genus Hafnia; species Hafnia paralvei. The sequence goes on along the minus strand of NZ_LXET01000007.1, from coordinate 15,781 downwards.
TAGTGCGGCAGAAAAATGCCGGTAATACCTGAGTCCGATAGCCAATCAACGGCACACCGTGCGTCTCGAGATATTCCGTGGTGAGGCCTAAATCTAGAATCGATTTGGCACCCGCACAAATCACCGCCACGTTGGTTTTCGCCAGCTCTTGTAGATCCGCAGAGATATCAAATGTTTGCTCGGCACCGCGGTGAACACCGCCAATACCGCCGGTAGCAAAGACATGGATGCCTGCCATTTCGGCGATAATCATGGTAGACGCCACGGTTGTTGCACCATTCTTCCCTGCGGCTACGATAAACGGCAGATCTCGGCGACTCACTTTTGCCACGTTGTGACCTTCTTTGCCAAGTAATTCAATCTCTTCGCGAGATAAGCCCGCTTTCATTCGGCCATTAATAATCGCAATCGTTGCCGGAACAGCGCCGTTTTCACGGATTTGCTGCTCTACCGCCAACGCCGTTTCCGCATTTTGTGGATAAGGCATGCCATGAGAGATAATGGTAGATTCTAAAGCAACAACAGGACGATTATTGGCTAATGCCTCAGCTACTTCCGGCGAAATATCCAGATACTCATTGGTCATAACGTTATTTTTCATGATTGTAATTCCAACAGTTTTTGAACACTGCCATTTGACAGATTAGGGTTATTGGTAAACTCAGATGAAAGGGTTAATGCAGAACATCCCTGTGCAAAACGAATACTTTCGGCAAGCGTCATATCCTCCAGCCAACAGCTGGCCAGCCCTGCCATCATGGCATCACCGGCACCAGTGACGTTCACGATATTGACCGGCAGAGGGCTGGACCAGCCGCTTTGACCGTCAATTTCACTGTAATAAACACCCGCAGGTCCCATACTCAGCGCAATTCTCTGTACACCTTGTTCGTGGAACCATGCCGCCACAGCGGGAGCATCTTGCGGGCCAGTAATCGTCATCCCGCTAAGGATCTCAGCCTCAAGGCGATTCGGTTTCAGCGTATGAATATGTGATAACCAATTGCGGATTTTTGGTGCTTTGAATGCAGAGACCGTATCTACAAAGATTGGAACGCTACCTGCGTGGCTAAATAACCATGCCAGAGCATCTTCCGTCAGGTTACAATCCACCACTAATACACCCGCGTGCTGAATAAGATCTTTGGACGTTGCTAATAATGCCGGTGTTAGCTTCTCTAATATCCGCATATCATTAATAGCGACTAGCATTTCGCCACTTTCATCTAACAAAGAAACGTAGGTTGATGTGCTTTCGCCATGTAACTTGTGAAAACTATCAATATGGACACCGGCTAATTTTGCCTGTTCTAATAATGTATCGCCGTAAAAGTCATCGCCAACCACCGAAATCAAATGGCATTCACGACCTAATAAGGCAATGTTTTGTGCTATATTTCGCCCGACACCGCCGGGCGTGCACTTTATTTTCCCTGGGTTGGAGTCTTCATAAACTAATTTAGATGCAGAGTATCCGCAGACATCCATATTAGTGGAGCCTACAGTCACCACATAACTGTGTTCAGATAATATATATCCCTTTCCTTTGATATATCCTTTCTTCATTAAATTCATAATATGTCCTGCTACACCAGAGCGGCTAATACCTAAAACATCGGCAATTTCCTGCTGTGGGATCAAAGGATCACGTCTCAGAAGCTGCAATATCTGCTTTTCTCGGCTAGTCATATTGGACACTTGTTTGTTTTTAAACATGCGTTTGTTTTAAGCTGCTATTGGAAAACAGTAAAGCGAGATTTAGAAGTTTGAGAAGGAATTGGGAAGGCGATCGTAATTAGTGTGAATACGTTTTCATCCCTTATTTTGTGAACTCTATCATGCTATCAATCTGGCTATTTATGCCTAAAACCTACAGAAAAAAACATTAAAAATAATGCAGAATTTTATTCTTTTAATAACGATTAAAAAACATAGAGATAGGAATTTTCTAAAAACATTCTAACTTTTGTTTGCTCAGTCAGTCATTATCGATTTTGAGCGATTCATCAGTGTGCAACTTGCCTAGAGCAACGAGATCGGCTTCACGTTTACCCAGCCGCTTTTTGACAGTTACGCTTGAAAAAATGGCATAAAAAAAGCTCCCGAGAATATCGGGAGCTTAAGCAATAGAACAACAGAGCTACACCGCAGCAAAAGACTGAGCGATACGCTGCGCGTTAGCATGGTTCATGCCCGCGACGCACATGCGCCCGCTGGCGATCAGGTACACACCAAACTCTTCGCGTAAGCGATCGACCTGCTTGGCACTCAGGCCGGTGTAACTGAACATACCGCGTTGGCTCATCAGGTAATCAAAATTACGTTGCGGCAAGACAGCTTTAAGCCCATCCACCAGCGTGCGACGCATTTCAATAATGCGAAGGCGCATGCTTTCCACTTCTTCCAGCCACATTGCCTTTAGCTTAGGATCGTTAAGTACAGTAGCGACCACCTGAGCACCAAAGTTTGGTGGACTGGAGTAAATACGACGTACGGTAGCTTTAAGCTGACCTAGTACACGATTTGCCGCTTCAGGGCTCTCACATACAACGGATAGCCCGCCAACACGCTCACCGTAGAGCGAGAAAATTTTCGAGAAGGAGTTACTGACCAAGCAAGGTAGCTCAGCCTGCGCCATCGCACGGATAGCATAGGCGTCCTCCTCCATACCAGCCCCAAAACCTTGGTAAGCAATATCAAGGAACGGGATAAGCTCACGCGCTTTCGCTACTTCAATGACGCGATCCCATTGTTCATTGGTGAGATCGGATCCCGTTGGATTATGGCAGCAGGGATGCATCAAAACGATACTGCGAGCAGGCAGCTGATTTAGCGTGTTCAGCATGGCATCAAAGTTAACACCCAACGTTTCAGGATCGAAATACGGATACTGATGCACTTTGAAACCCGCCCCCGAGAAGATCGCAATATGGTTTTCCCATGTTGGATCACTAACCCACACTTCAGAGTCAGGGAAATAATGTTTTAAGAAATCGGCACCCACTTTAAGCGCACCAGAACCACCAATCGTCTGCACTGTAGCAATACGATTTTGGGCAACCATAGAGTGCGAATCGCCAAACAGCAAACTCTGAATCGCGCTACGATAAGGCGCTAACCCTTCCATTGGGAGATATAACGATGCTGCGCCAGCACGCGCATTAAGGATCTCTTCTGCTGCGGCCACCGCTTTAAGCTGAGGAATAGTACCTTCCTCGTCATAGTATAAACCGATGCTAAGGTTTACTTTATCTGCACGAGGATCCTGTTTGAAGGTATCCATCAGCGAAAGGATCGGGTCGCCTGCGTAGGCGTCAACATGCTGAAACACGGGTGCTCTCCTTGGAATCACGGGTGGGTAAAACGGCTGTAATGCCCTAAATAATTGGCGTAGCTAACGCAACAAGTATGACGGGCATAAACACAATAACCTTGTCGATGACCATAAAGCTATAGCCAATTACTTCGTCCAGACCGATCTTTTTGGGCTAGGCTTAATGAATATGTTTTCACTAGAACGGACTGGCTTTTCTGTTCGGCCTATCCAGTAGATGTAAAGGAGATAACTATGTCCACACAACCTCTTATCAAGCTGAGCGACGGTCACGCGATGCCACAGCTGGGTTTAGGCGTTTGGCAAGCGACGAATGAACAAGTGGTGACGGCAATCGAAACCGCTCTGGAAACGGGGTATCGCTCAATTGATACCGCAGCAATTTACGGCAACGAGGAAGGCGTTGGTAAAGCGCTGGCGGCCTCAAACATTTCTCGCGACGAGCTATTTATCACCACAAAACTGTGGAATTCAGATCAAAGCAATCCCGCTAAAGCACTTGAAGAAAGCCTGCAGAAATTGCGACTCGACTATGTCGATCTATACCTGATTCACTGGCCGGCACCGGCACAAGACAAATATGTATCCGCTTGGAAATCACTGATTGATTTGAAAAAGCAGGGGTTAATTAAGAGCATTGGCGTGTGTAACTTTAATATCCCGCATTTACAGCGTTTGATCGACGAGACCGGCGTTTCACCCACCGTAAATCAAATTGAACTGCACCCCTTAATGCAGCAAAAACCAATGCATGCATGGAATGCGACACATCATATCGCCACAGAATCTTGGAGCCCGCTAGCACAAGGCGGCGAAGGTGTATTTGATACCGAGATCATTCATAAGTTGGCACAAAAATATGGAAAAAGCCCAGCGCAGATCGTCATCCGTTGGCATCTAGATTCAGGGCTGATCGTGATCCCTAAATCGGTCACGCCTAAACGCATCCGTGAAAATTTTGGGGTGTTTGATTTTAAACTGGATAAAGAAGAGTTGAGCCAAATAGCTAAACTGGATTGTGGTAAACGCCTGGGTCCAGATCCTGATACGTTTGAGAAAATCTAGTATCAGCCATCCTTCACCTCCCCCTATTCAGGGGGAGGCATAAAGAATATTACTTACCTTTTGCCACGCGAGGTGCTTTTCGCCCCGCACTCGTTCCCGTTGAAGGTCTGTTCGCTCCAGACTTTGCCGTTTGTGGTTTGCCTTTGAAAGGCTTACCTGCTGACGCGGCTTTATCATGAGATTTATCACGTCCTGCTGCTGACGCGTCGCTGCGAATCGATTTTGGCTTCGCATTGCGCTGCTCAGGCTTAGCGGGAGCGCCAGTGTGTTTGGTCATCGCCGGACGCATATTTCGTTGATAACCACGGCGCGCTTCGCGCTGCTCTTCCAAGGTTGGCGCAGGAACTAAACATTCACGGCGAGCACCAATCAAATGCTTCATGCCCATCTCTTCTAACGCGGTACGGATCATTGGCCAGTTAGCCGGATCGTGATAGCGCAGCAACGCTTTGTGCAGACGGCGCTGACGATCGCCTTTAGGCACCACAACGTCTTCACTTTTGTAATCCACCTTGCCCAATGGGTTTTTGCCCGTGTGATACATGGTGGTGGAGTTCGCCAGCGGTGATGGATAGAAGTTTTGTACCTGATCCAAACGGAAGCGGTTTTTCTTCAGCCATAACGCCAAATTCACCATATCTTCGTCACGCGTTCCCGGATGAGCAGAAATAAAGTAGGGAATCAGGTACTGCTCTTTACCGGCTTGTTTGGAATAGGTATCAAACAGCTCTTTAAAGCGGTGATAGCTGCCCATACCCGGCTTCATCATCTTGGACAGAGGCCCTTCTTCGGTATGCTCTGGCGCAATTTTCAGGTAGCCGCCAACGTGATGAGTCGCCAACTCCTTGATGTAACGTGGATCCTCGACTGCCAGATCATAACGCACACCAGATGCGATCAGGATTTTCTTCACACCCTCGAGATCGCGGGCGCGACGGTAAAGTTTGATCGTCGGCTCATGGTTGGTATCCATGTGTTGGCAGATTTCTGGATAAACACAGGAAGCACGACGGCAGGTTTGCTCAGCACGCGGAGACTGACAACGCAGCATGTACATGTTAGCCGTTGGGCCACCGAGATCGGAAATCACGCCGGTAAAACCAGGAACTTTATCGCGGATCTCTTCGATCTCACGAATGATAGAATCTTCGGAACGACTCTGAATGATGCGTCCTTCATGCTCGGTGATCGAGCAGAACGAACAGCCACCATAGCAACCACGCATAATATTGATGGAAAAGCGGATCATCTCATAGGCAGGAATGCGCGCACTGCCGTAGGAAGGATGAGGGACTCGTTGATAAGGCAGCGCAAATACGCTGTCCATTTCTTCCGTGCTCAGCGGGATCGCAGGAGGGTTAATCCAGATATAACGGTCGCCATGCTTTTGCATTAAGGCTCGTGCGCAGCCAGGATTGGTTTCATGATGCAAAATACGCGACGTATGCGCATACAGCACTTTGTCATTTTTCACTTTTTCATAAGATGGCAGCAGCACGTAGGTTTTCTCCCACGGCTTTGGCTTAGGCGCACGCACGGTAATCGTCTGCACGTCGTCATCTTTTTTCTTGCCCGCATCAGGAGCACAGGCAAGATCGTCGCCATAAGGGTTTGGGATCGGTTCGATACGTCCTGGCTTATCCAAGCGCGTAGAGTCAACACCGCTCCAGCCCGGTAAAGCTTCTTTGCGCATGACAGCGGTGTTGCGAACATCAACGATGCTTGAAATTGGCTCGCCAGAAGCCAAACGATGTGCAACCTCAACCAGAGGACGCTCACCGTTGCCATACATCAGCATGTCTGCTTTCGAATCCACCAGTACAGATCGGCGAACAGTGTCAGACCAATAGTCATAATGAGCAATACGACGCAGGCTAGCCTCAATACCGCCTAAAATAACCGGAACGTCACTGAATGCTTCTTTACAGCGCTGGGTATAAACCAGCGTGGCACGATCGGGGCGTTTGCCGCTTTCATTATTTGGCGTATAAGCATCATCGTGACGCAATTTTCGGTCTGCAGTGTAACGATTAATCATCGAATCCATATTGCCGGCGGTCACGCCGTAAAATAGATTCGGTTTGCCTAAACGCATGAAATCTTCTTTGCTGGTCCAATCCGGCTGCGCAATGATACCGACACGGAAGCCCTGTGCTTCGAGCATACGGCCAACAATCGCCATACCAAAACTTGGATGGTCAACATAAGCGTCGCCGGTAACCAAAACGATGTCACAGCTATCCCAGCCAAGAGTATCCATTTCTTCACGCGACATGGGTAAGAACGGGGCGGTACCATAACACTCGGCCCAATATGGCGTGTAGGAGAACAAATCGCGTTCTGGCTGGATCAGGCTGATACTACTCATGACATCACTCTTTTTTATGTATTGGGGGAAGATTGCACTGCGGCAGATTGGGCTAACATTCAGGAGCTAACGCTTGTGGTTAACAAAGCACCAATATCAGGGCGGCGATTATACGCATTTGCTCGTACAAAAGAGAGGGATATTTATAGTTTATACCCATGAGCCCTACTCATACGGTATGTCGCAACCCCCAAAGTTAACGGGCAATACTTGCCTTAGACCACATTAGCCACAACAATAGCGTAATAACTTCTCACTGTGCGCCCATAAACTTATGTCTAACCGATTGACGATTAAAGATATTGCTCGCCTTAGCGGCGTGGGTAAATCCACGGTTTCTCGCGTCATTAATAAAGAACCCGGCGTCAAACCAGAAACGCGCGCACGCGTGGAAGAAATTATTAACCAGCAAAATTTTGCACCCTCAAAATCTGCTCGAGCCATGCGCGGTCAAACAGATAAAGTGGTCGCTATTATCGTGTCTCGCCTCGATTCCAATGCTGAAAATCAGGCCGTTCGCGCGATGTTACCGATGCTGTATGCGCAAGGCTATGACCCTATTTTATTAGAGAGTCAATTTGAACCAGAACGCGTGCAGGAGCACTTAACCGTTCTATCCCGTCGCCATGTCGACGGCATTCTGCTCTTCGGTTTCACCGGTTTAAATGAGTCTATGCTGTTGCCGTGGCGAGACAAGCTAGTCGTTCTCGCATGGGAATATGAGCAATTAACGTCGGTTCGCTATGACGATAGTGGGGCTGTAACCTTATTGATGGACGCACTGCTCGCAAAGCATCATAAAAATATTGCGTTCGTTGGCGTGAAACTATCGGATGCGACAACGGGTGGCCGGCGCTATAAAACCTATCAGTCCCTGTGCCAAAAACATCAATTAACATCCTCTAGCGCTCTCGGTGAGCTAACTTATCAAAGTGGCTATCAGCTGGCACAGCAGGTGATATGCCCCGAGACAACGGCAATTATCTGTGCTTCGGATACCATTGCCCTTGGTGTAAGTAAGTACTTACAGGAGCGGTCTAGAGGTGATGTTGTCGTCTGTGGTATGGGTAATAATTCGTTGCTCGAATTCTTATACCCGCAAACTTTTTCTATCGATCTAGGCTACGCCGAAGGTGGACGTCTGGCCGTGAAGCAATTACTCACTTTGCTGCATAATCCTGAATCTCATCGCCACATTACCGTTCCTTGTGTACTGCGTACCCCTGCTAATTAACGTTGCGCAAAACGACGTTTACGGCGATAGGCAAATACATCATCTACCATGCCGTTGTTGATCCTTTGCTGCAAGCTGCGCCAATAGTTTGCGGTAAATAAATCACCGTGCATTTCAGCAAAAAGCCGCCTAATGCGCGCATCTCCGCATAGAAAATGTTGAAACTCCTCAGGGAAAACATCATTGGGCGAAATGCTGTACCAAGGCTCACTGGCCATCTCATCCTCGGGGTAGCGCGGCGGGGGTATATCACGGAAGTTTACCTCCGTCATATAGCAAATTTCGTCATAATCATAGAACACCACACGCCCATGTCTGGTGACTCCAAAGTTTTTAAACAGCATATCACCAGGAAAAATATTGGCCGCGGCCAGCTGTTTGATGGCATTGCCATATTCTTCAATCGCATCATGTAACTGACGTTCATCAGCCTGCTCAAGATATATGTTAAGCGGTATCATTCTGCGTTCAATATAGAGGTGGCGAATCACAATCCTATCGCCTAAATCTTCCAATTTTTCAGGAACTTCTTTTTGTAACTCTTCCATCAAATCTGGACTAATACGCCATTTTTCGATAACAAAGTTTTCATACTCTTGTGTATCCGCCATGCGCCCCACGCGATCATGCTCCTTAACCAACTGATAGCAGGCCTGAACACGTGCCGGATCGACTTCCTTTTGTGGCGCAAAGGTGTCTTTAATCACCTTAAATACTCGATCAAAAGAGGGTAATGTAAATACCAGCATCACCATACCGCGGATACCCGGCGCGATGATGAATTGCTCTTTTGATTCAGCCAAATGTTTTAAATATTCGCGGTAGTATTCCGTCTTTCCGTGCTTTTGACAGCCTATCGCCATATATAATTCAGCCGTCGTTTTACCCGGTAAAATCTCGCGTAACCAGTCAACAAGTGCTGCAGGTAAGGGGGCATACACCATAAAGTAGGAGCGAGCGAAACCAAAAACGATACTGGCCTCGTCCAAGCGTGTTAAACAAGTATCAACAAATAGCGCTCCCGCTTCATTATGATGAATAGGCAACAGAAATGGATAAACCCCCTCTGGCGTGTGCAGTTTTCCCACCAGCCATGCTGCTTTATTACGGTAAAACAGTTCATTAGCCACCTGCAAACGACTGCAATTTAACGTTTCGGCGCTAAACGTATTTTCCAAATGACCCACGATATAATTCACGTCCCGAGCACGATCCTCCCACGGCAGACGCAGCGGCAGCTCGGTCAGAAGATCGCTAATGAGAAAACGCCAACCGCTATCTGGTTTGAACGTTCTGGCCAACGGACGGGGAAACTCGCGCCAATGGCGTTCGGGCTGAGAGCTAAAAACAAACAGCTTATCTGGCGTCAATTCTCGATGATTGAACAGGCGGCAATAGACCGAATTAAAAAAGCTTTCAGCAATTTCAAAGCGCGGATATTCCGGTAACATTTCGGTGTATACGGTTTTCACCCGCGCGAGAAATTCGGCGTCATGGCATAAAGGCCCCGTCATCCGGCGCAACTGCTCCACGACCAGTCCAACATGATGGTCATACAGATGAATACGCTTTTTCATCGCCTGTTGGATAGCCGCCCAATTCGCTTTTTCAAAGCGCTGCTGGGCTCCGGCGGTAATTTCAAGAAAGCGCCCATACTGCGCATCAAAGCCCTGTAAGATCGTTTGAGCAATCAGTTGTTCCATACCAATAGCCATCTCTGCCACCTCACCTGCTATCCGACAAAAACGGGCAGAGCATCTGCCCTACCCGTTCAAATATCCAAAATCGTTGGTGTGCGGCCGCCCAACATTCTGACCGCGTTAAATTCGCTGGATACTTAGAATTGCTGCTCTTCCGTCGATCCCGTCAGCGCTGTCACCGAAGATGCCCCGCCCTGAATCACATTGGTGACCTTATCGAAATAGCCCGTTCCGACTTCTTGCTGATGAGAGGCAAAGGTGTAACCCTGCTTTTGCGCCGCAAACTCACGCTCTTGGACTTTCTCTACATAGTGTTTCATCCCTTCGCCGTTGGCATAGGCATGAGCCAAGTCGAACATGTTGAACCACATGCTGTGAATGCCCGCCAGCGTGATGAATTGGTATTTGTACCCCATCGCAGAAAGCTCATCTTGGAAACGCGCAATGGTTTGATCGTCTAGATTCTTTTTCCAGTTGAAGGATGGAGAACAGTTATAGGCCAGCAGTTTGCCGGGATACTGTGCATGAATGGCGTCAGCAAAGCGTTTCGCTGCATCTAGATCTGGTGTCGAAGTTTCACACCATACTAAGTCTGCATACGGCGCGTAGGCTAAGCCACGGCTGATTGCCTGCTCAATGCCAGCATGAGTACGGAAGAAGCCTTCAACGGTGCGCTCACCCGTCACAAATGCGCTATCGTAGCTGTCGCAGTCCGAGGTAATTAAATCGGCGGCGTCAGCATCGGTGCGCGCAATCACTAGGGTAGGAACCCCCAGAACGTCAGCCGCTAAACGTGCTGCAACCAGCTTTTGGATAGCCTCCTGTGTTGGAACCAGAACCTTCCCCCCCATGTGACCACATTTTTTCACTGAGGCCAGTTGGTCTTCGAAATGGACGCCACCGGCACCCGCTTCAATCATCGACTTCATCAGTTCAAACGCATTCAGCACACCGCCAAACCCCGCTTCAGCATCCGCAACAATAGGCAGGAAGTAGTCGGTAAATTTGCTGTCGCCCGGCTCAATACCGTTTGCCCACTGGATCTGATCTGCGCGACGAAATGAATTATTGATACGCTCAACCACGGCGGGTACTGAATTCACCGGATACAGTGACTGATCGGGATACATACTGGATGCCAGATTCGCATCGGCAGCCACTTGCCAACCAGACAAATAAATCGCCTCTACGCCAGCCTTTGCCTGCTGTAGCGCCTGACCTCCAGTCAGTGCCCCAAGGCAATTGACGTAGCCTTTGCGCGAACCGCCATGCAGCAGCTCCCACAGTTTCGCCGCACCTTTTTGGGCCAGAGTGCACTCTGGATTCACCGAACCGCGTAGATTAACCACATCATTTGCGCTGTAAGGGCGAGTAATACCCTCCCAACGCGGGTTAGTTTTCCAATCCTGTTCCAACTGCTGAATTTGCTGATTACGTGAGGTAGACATGGCAAGCGCTCCTTGGCTTTTTCTCTATTTTATTGTTCGGTATAGGGTTAGGTTGTAGGGCTTAATTCAACAGTTCGTAACCAGGTAGCGTCAGGAAATCAATGAGCTCACTGCTGGTTGTAATCCGTTCCATTAGGCGTGCAGCTTCATCAAAACGACCGCTATCAAAGCGTGCATCACCAAGCTCTTGACGAATCACCTGCATTTCTTCTTTCAGTAGCTGGCGGAAAAGCACTGGCGTTACCTGCAGGCCATTGCTGAGCGTTTTGCCATGATGGATCCACTGCCAAATTGAGGTACGAGAGATTTCAGCGGTCGCCGCATCTTCCATCAGTCCATAGATTGGCACACAGCCATTACCGGAAATCCATGCCTCAATGTATTGAACCGCAACGCGAATATTGGCACGCATACCTTCTTCAGTTCGTTCTCCGGGACATGGCTCTAGCAGTTGTTGTGCTGTAATCGGCTCATCTTGGGAGCGAGTAACGTCTAGCTGGTTCTGGCGATCGCCCAATACCCGACCGAATACCTGCATGACTTCATCTGCCAGTCCCGGATGAGCAACCCAAGTACCGTCATGACCATTGTTTGCCTCTAACTCTTTGTCAGCACGAACCTTGTCCATGACCCATGCGTTGCGCTCAGCGTCTTTGCTCGGAATAAACGCTGCCATTCCTCCCATGGCAAAAGCACCACGCTTGTGGCAGGTTTTGATCAAAAGCCGTGAGTAAGCACTCAAGAACGGTTTTTCCATCGTGACTGACTGACGGTCGGGCAAAACGCGATCGCTATGATTCTTTAGTGTCTTGATATAGCTGAAGATGTAATCCCAGCGGCCACAGTTCAAACCAACGATGTGATCGCGCAGACTATGTAAGATTTCATCCATCTGGAATACGGCCGGTAGCGTTTCTATCAACACGGTGGCTTTGATCGCTCCACGCGGCAGATCGAAACGATCTTCGGTAAAGCTGAAGATCTCACTCCACCATGCTGTCTCATGGTAAGACTCCGTTTTCGGCAGATAGAAATAGGGGCCGCTTCCCTTCTCCAGCAGAGCTTTGTAGTTGTGGAAGAAGTACAAGGCAAAATCAAACAGGCCGCCGGGGATAGGCTCACCTTGCCAAGTGACATGCTTTTCCGGCAAATGTAGCCCACGGACACGAGCGATTAACACTGCTGGATTTGGTTTTAGCTGATAGATCTTTCCTGCTTCGTTGGTAAAGCTAATCGTTCCATTTACGGCATCGCGTAAATTAACTTGGCCTTCAATCACTTTGTCCCAGTTTGGCGCCAATGAGTCTTCAAAGTCAGCCATGAAAACTTTAACGTTAGCATTGAGCGCGTTAATCACCATCTTGCGTTCAACGGGTCCCGTGATCTCCACACGCCGGTCTTGAAGATCGCTCGGAATACCGCGAATTTTCCAGTTTGAATTTTTAATGGAATCCGTTTCCGAAATAAAATCCGGTAGTTCTCCACGGTCTATAGCTTGCTGTTGCACCTTACGTGCGGCCAACAACTTATCCCGCTGTGGGGCAAACCGAGCCACTAGATCGGTCAAGAACTCGACTGCACCGTCTGTCAGAATCTGACGTTCATTACTGCCAAATCGCTGACTAAACGCCAACTCTGTATCTATTGCCTGTTGTGTCATCTGTCTGTCTCCTGCCTAAACTCGGGACGTAATCAAATTCCCGTTCCTGTCATTCAGCCAACTTTCCCGTTGCTAATAAGCGATTAAATTTCGCACCAACAGATTAAAGAGTAGACAGTGATTTCATTAAATCAAAAACAATTTCCATTTTTATTTAAATTATTTTTATATGTCTTATCTTTCATATAGATAGAATGACATATTGATTTGTACAGCAAGAAAACCGATTCCATTAATATTTTTAAATACAGATTATTGTTAATTAAGAAAAAGAATGAGAGGGACGAACATGAGGAATGGTTTCGCTGCCAAACAGAAATTCAGCAGCGCAATTGGTAAGGAGGCGCTAAACAGATGGAGAGGGGCTATTCCAACGTCGGATTCATATAGCGCAAATCAAACGGTGTAATCTGATAAACGTAGTAGTTTAACCAGTTAGTAAACAGTAGGTGTCCATGGCTACGCCAAGAGGCTTTAGGACTATTTTCTGGGTTATCATCTGGGAAATAGTTCACTGGCACATCCGGCGTCAGCCCCGCAGCAACATCGCGGAAATACTCACCAGATAAGGTGTGAGCATCATATTCCGGATGCCCTGTGACAAAAGCCATGCGCTTGTCTTTAGTCGCAAACAGATAAGCTCCGGCCTGTTCTGATTCAGCCAAAATATCGAGATCGGTATATTCACGAAGCACATCGACAGGAAAATCAGCGTAACGAGAATGAGGTGCCAAAAAGGTTTCGTCAAACCCGCGGGTGAGTAGCGCCAGCGGTTGTAAAGTTTGATGATGGTAAACGCCAGAGAGTTTAGTTTCACGCGTAAGCTTTGGAAGACCATATAATACATTCAATGCAGCCTGTACTGCCCAACACACAAACAGCGTTGAAGTGACATGCTCTTTCGCCCAATGCACGATCTGCTCAATCTGTGGCCAATACGCCACATCGCAAAAATCTACCAGCCCGAGAGGGGCGCCGGTCACGATCAAGCCATCAAAATTTTGATCTTTGATATCTTCGAAATTACAGTAAAAGTTATCCAAGTGTTCGGCTGGCGTATTCTTAGACTCACGGCTATCGATTCGCAATAGCTGCACATCAATTTGTAGAGGGGAGTTAGAAAGCAAGCGTAGAAACTGATTTTCCGTCTCTATCTTCTTAGGCATCAGATTGAGTACCAGAACCTTTAGCGGGCGGATTTCTTGTGTTGCGGCACGCGAAGATGGCATCACAAATACGTTTTCATTCCGCAAAAAACTTACGGCAGGTAGTTCATCTGGCACCCTGATTGGCATAATCGCTGCTCCTAGACTCTTTTATAGAAAAGCATCCATATAAACGTTTAGACTTCTAGATGCCTGACGATAACGAGTTTTTAGCGGCTTGTACAGCGTGCAGGATGAAGTTGAAAATCTTTCATCCTGCACGTTGCCAATCTTGAGCCTTACATTTTGATTTCCTGACCTTTTTTATGCAGCAGCAAAGAAACTAACATCGCGATAAAACACATACCGGAAACATACCAGAAGAAAGCCGTCTCAATGCCTGCCGCTTTCATCGACAAAGCGACATATTCAGCAGAGCCGCCAAATAACGCGTTGCCCACCGCATAAGAAAGTCCAACGCCCAGAGCTCGCACCTCTGGTGGGAACATCTCGGCCTTCAGCAAGCCACCAATCGAGGTGTATAGACTCACGATTGTCAGCGCTAGCACGATCATCACGAAGGCCAGATAAGGGTTAGTCACATCTTGCAAGGTTGTCAAAATCGGTACAGTAAGCAAAGAGGCTAATGCACCAAAAGCAATCATCGAATTACGGCGCCCCACTTTATCAGATAGCCCACCAAAAATCGGTTGTAGCAGCATGAAGACAAATAGAGCCGCAGTCATAATTCCGCTCGCCATTTTCGCATCCATACCTGCGGTGTTGACCAGATATTTTTGCATATAGGTAGTGAACGTATAGAAGCTGAGTGAGCCTCCTGCGGTAAAACCGAGCACCATCAGGAAAGCTTTTTTATTGTTCCATAACCCTGAGAGCGTCCCAGCATCCTTACGTTTCCTCGTTTCCTTGCTCGAGGTCTCGTGCAGTGAACGGCGCAAATAAAGTGCAACCACTGCCAGCAGCGCGCCTAGCACGAATGGCACTCGCCATCCCCATGAACGAAGCTCTTCCGTACTCAGTGTTTGCTGTAAAACCACTAACACCAGCAGAGCAAGCAGTTGGCCACCGATCAATGTGACATATTGGAATGATGCGTAGAATCCGCGCTTGCCCTCAACGGCTACCTCGCTCATGTATGTGGCACTGGTTCCATACTCCCCACCAACGGACAGCCCTTGGAATAGGCGAGCTAGAAGCAACAGGGCAGGAGCCCAGTTACCTATGGATGCATAGGTCGGTAAACAGGCAATCACCAACGAGCCACAACACATCATACAGACTGAAATCATCATCGATGCACGGCGGCCATGCTTATCTGCAATGTAGCCAAACACCCAACCACCGATAGGACGCATGAGAAAACCGGCAGCAAACACACCCGCCGTTTGCAGAAGCTGCGTTGTGGAATCACCACTGGGGAAAAACACGGGAGCGAAGTAAAGCGCACAGAATGAATAAACATAGAAATCAAACCATTCGACAAGGTTGCCTGATGAAGCACCGACAATAGCGAAGATGCGCTTGCGAGTATCTTGCTCACCTGAGTTCTGCCCAGTCAGAGCTGGAGTAGTATCTGCCATAACAATTCCCCTACAGAGGTAAAAGGGTGCGATGGTCATTTGCCATGCACTTAATGTAAGTAAATTGTTATATATTGGTTAAAATAACACTTCAATAACTAGCTAACCAATGAGAAAGACTCGAGGTACTTGCAGCGCTTTTTGTGATATCTGTGGGAAATTTGGCTGTATGAAGGCGTTTACTTGAATGGACAAATGTTCAGATTTGTTCAAATGTTAGATAAAA
>NZ_LXET01000006.1 GCF_001655005.1 Hafnia paralvei ATCC 29927 | reverse complement strand
CTAATTTCCAATAAATCGATCGTTTGCTGCATTCCACAGCAAAACCCCGCCTTATACCCGTTTGTGCACAAACTTATCCACAGATATAAGGATCCACGAGTTGAGTTTTCACTAGTGCGCGATAGTATTGGGTGTATTCATCCCTCTTTTGGCGCACTTTTTATGTCTCTTTCTGTTCGTCCATACCTCTCTTTACACCCTAAGATCGCAAATCGCGTATTTATTGATCCCACCAGCACCATTATTGGGGCTGTCGATCTGGCAGATGACGTGAGTATCTGGCCATTGGTTGCGATCCGAGGAGACGTTAACTATATATCCATCGGTGCACGATCCAATATTCAGGATGGAACCGTTATTCACGTCACTCACAAATCAGAGAATACTCCAGAGGGCTTGCCAACGATTATTGGTGAGGATGTTACCGTTGGACATAAGGCTATGCTTCATGGATGTACTATAGGAAACCGAGTTCTCGTTGGAATGGGTAGCATTATTCTGGACGGCGCAATCATAGAAGACGATGTCATCATTGGTGCTGGTAGTTTAGTTTCACCAGGAAAGCGGTTAGTCAGCGGATATATGTACTTTGGAAGCCCAGCTCGTCAGATCCGTCCATTAAGCGAAGAAGAGAAAATGGGATTACTGTATTCAGCCAATAACTATGTGCGTTGGAAAGACGACTATCTCTCACAGCCAGAAATCCATATCCAGCCATCGTCGTTGTAATCTTCGTTCAGGATCTTTTGCTCCGCTAAATCTTCAAGATCCCAGCGTAGCGATCTGAATAGAGCCAGAGGATCATGATTCACAGGATCCTCTACCATTCGTTTAAGCTCGTCTATATAGATAGCGCAGCATATTTGAAAACCATTGCTCGTTGCGGGAAAGAGGACAGCTCTCTTCCTCGCATCCCATTCTTCTTGGTCTGGAAACTGTATCGCTTGGTTCATCGTGATGATTCTTCACGCATGACGTTGAGCACAGATGCAATTTCCGGCATCACACCATTCCACAGCAAGAATGCATGAGCCGCTTGCCCCACGAGCATCCCAAAGCCATCAGCTATCTGATTTGCGTCATGCTCTTTCGCCCAAGAGAGGAAAGGCGTTAGCCCTTTCTGGTAAAACATGTCGTAGCAAGCAGTATTCTCATCAATAACTTCAGTGGAAATCTGTGGAATTTCGCCATGAATGCCTGAAGCCGTTGCATTAATTATGAGATCAAATCGCCTTCCCGACAGTTCATTGAATTCAGCCGCGTCAATATTTCCCAAATGACTAAAGACCTTAGCCAACTCTTCAGCTCGACTATAGGTTCTATTGGCAATGGTAAGGTCACAGTCTAGCGATAGGAGCGGTTGAATAACGCCACGAGCAGCACCACCGGCTCCTAACAGGAGCACTGTAGCCTCGGGGGCAATCATCCCCAAACGCTCAAGGTCACTGAGTAAGCCAATGCCGTCCGTGTTGTCGCCCAATAGACGACCATCATCCAAGAGTTTTAACGTGTTAACGGCTCCAGCTAATGAAGCTCTTTCGGTTAATTCATCTGAGAGCTCGTAGGCTTGCTCTTTGAATGGCGTCGTAATATTTGCGCCAATACCCCCACCAGCAAAAAATGCATGAATACTCTTTGAGAAATCATCGACAGGGGCTAACCGAGTGTCATAATTAAGAGCAATACCCGTCTGCTGGCTAAACAGCTGATGGATACGCGGTGACTTACTGTGTTTAATCGGATTACCAAAAACCGCAAACTGTTTCATCTGTCTTATCCCTGCCTAAACAATTCGCCAGTCAGCGCATCACGGATTTCTGATGGGTTTAAACGCCCTCCCACTTCTGCATCAACAACAGGAAACGCATTGCCAAACTGCAAACGAACCTCTTGCGCCGTACGGCAAGGTTCCAAACCGCTCAGATTGGCACTCGTTGACACGAGCGGCTTACCAAACTGTAAGCACAGGGTTTGGACTAAAGGATGATCGCTAACACGTACTGCAATAGTAGAGAAACGACCTCTGAGCCATTGAGGCGTCGTTGGTTTAGCCGGCATAACCCATGTCACGGGACCTGGCCAATACGAAAAGACTTCTTCACGTCTTTCACCCGATAATTTCGCATCATCAACATATGGCAGCAGTTGCTCATAGTTTGCGGCTATCAGAATAAGCCCCTTTTCCCACTGGCGCTGCTTGAGATCTAGCAGTGCATGCACAGCCAGTTCACTGTCAGGATCGCAACCTAAGCCAAAAACGGCTTCGGTAGGGTAAGCCACAACTTTTTCATTTTTTAGCGCATTGAGCACGTTCGCTAGCGATGATTCTTGTTCTTTTTTCATTATCTTCTATTCAGTTACTACGGCCTTGCCGCAGAGTTTACTCGCACAAAACAGCTTAATGCCCTGAGCGGTGCGCTTTTCAATCAGCAATGGGTAGTGGCAGTAGCTACACTCTCCCTCCACTGGCTTTAGATTGATTGCAAACTGGCACTCAGGATATCTATCGCAAGCGTGAAAAACTTTTCCATAACGGGATTTTCTTTGTAGGAGTTTTCCCTGTTGGCATTGAGGACAGATTATCGAGGTGGTGTCAGGCTTATCGATCACCTCGGTATGATCACATTCAGGATACTCGCTACAGCCGATAAACATGCCGTAGCGCCCCTGACGCAAAACCAGTGTTGAACCACATTTCGGACACAGTTGACCATCCAGAATTTTGACCACGTGTCCATCAGCCTGTGGTTTTAGCGGACGAATGAACTGGCATTCTGGATAACGGGAACAACCTAAGAACGGCCCATGCTTACCACTGCGAATCACTAATTCCGCGCCGCAGTCTGGGCAGTTCTCAGTATTTTTAACAGCAAGCAGTGTTGCCTGATTCATAAATAGTTTCTTAATTCATCGGGTAACTGCTTAATGCAGATAGCCCTCATTAACTTCAAACAACAGTTCTTCCATCTGTTCGTAAGCATGCTCATGTCCCGGTACATTAAACAGCACCATAAGCACGACCCACTTCAAATCTTCAAGATCGAACTGATCCGCATCCAGCGCCATCACACGATCAATGACCATTTCTCTCGTTTCTGGAGTTAACACCTGTATTTGTTCAAGGAAGAGCAGAAACCCTCGGCATGCACTATCGAGACGTATCATCTCCTCATCCGTATAAATACGCATCACATGAGGATCCGCGCATGAGATATACGGCAAAGCATCAGCTTCCTGCATCATAGCAAGCTTTTCTAACCAACCGAGGGCACTATAGATATCTTCCCGTTCAAACCCCGCACGCGTTAAATCATCGGTTAACTTATCTTGATCAACCTGCATTCCTGATGCTGTGTGTATATAGGTTTCAAACAGGTACATTAATACGTCGAACATGGCTAGCCCTCTTCAGTCGGACATAACCGCCGGACACAGCTTTAATCCATCCTGCTAACTCCAGGTCGAGCAGAGCGACAACGACCTCTGGCACAGGTTGGCCGACTCGTTCGGCGACGACGTCAACAGATGTCACCTCATATTCTACGTTAGCCAACACATCGGCAAATGGCAATTCTACATCGTCTCGCTCAGGATAAATAATTTCGACATGAGGATTGGGCAACCAATGCAAACCACCTAATTGCTCAATAATATCATTGGGATGGGCGACTAAATAGGCACCTTGTTGGATGAGCCAGTTAGCGCCGGCACTCTGCAAACTGTCAATTGAGCCGGGGATCGCAAATACATCTTTTCCCTGCTCTATCGCGCAACGCGCAGTGATCAAGGAACCACTTTTCTCTGCCGCCTCAATGATGAGCACACCATCACTCAACCCACTGATGATACGGTTTCGTCGTGGGAAGTATTCAGATCTTGCTCTGGTACTCGGTGGAAATTCGGAAATAATCGCGCCATTGTTTTCGACAATACGTGCGGCCAAATGCTCATGACACGTCGGATAAAGCTGCGCAATACCACATCCGAGCACCGCAATCGTTGTACCAAGCGACTCAAGACATGCGCGATGTGCGATTCCATCAATACCGAGTGCCAAACCACTGGTTATCACTAATCCTGATGCAGCAAGCTCGCCAGCAAAATAGGTGGCACAACTCTCCCCATAGTCGCTATACCGACGGCTACCGACAACGGCAATTTGCGCTTGTGAAAGACATTCGACGTTTCCCTTAACAAACAATACGGCCGGTGGATTAGCAATATTCTTTAGTTTTTCAGGATAGCGTGAATCATCATAAGCAATAAGATAATTTCCCTGCTGTGCTAGCCAAGATAAATCAGCCTCTAGGTGCTCAGATGAAAGGAATTTTTGTGCTTGAGCTGAGGTGAGCCCTAATTTCCTCAGCAGAAGAATATTAGGTGTCTCATTAGCGAACCGTTTAACAATGTGAATACACTGCGGCAAAGCAATTTTCTGTAAGCGGCTTAGACGCAACCAAGTTTCCTGAGCATGCATATCCGTCCCTTGCGCAGCCTGCACCTATGTGTTCAATAGGTGAACAATACTGTCAATCAAGGCCGGAAATGTCTAGAATAGTAAGTGACAATCATTCCACTACTCAGAGACAGATCGAATAATTTATGGCGGTATTGCAGGTATTACATTTCCCCGATGAGCGGCTCCGCACTGTTGCGCAGCCTGTAAAAGAAGTTACGCCCGAAATTCAGCGTATCGTTGATGACATGTTTGATACCATGTACGCGGAAGAAGGTATTGGTCTGGCGGCCACTCAGGTAGACGTTCACCAGCGTATTATCGTCATCGATGTGTCTGAAAATCGCGATCAGCGTTTAGTCCTGATCAATCCAGAATTGCTATCAAGCGACGGTGAAACCGGCATTGAAGAAGGCTGTCTGTCGGTTCCTGAACATCGAGCGCTCGTTCCTCGCGCTGAGCGTGTGAAAATTCGCGCATTGGATCGCGATGGAAAACCTTTCGAACTGGAAGCCGACGATCTTCTCGCAATCTGTATTCAACACGAGATGGATCATTTGATCGGAAAACTGTTCGTTGATTATCTCTCGCCTCTGAAGCGTCAGCGCATTCGTCAGAAGCTGGAAAAACTGTATAAACAGCAGGCCAGAGGCTAATTAGCTCATTATTAGCAGGAAACAACATTGTCTGATTCTTTGCGTATTATTTTTGCGGGAACTCCCGATTTTGCAGCGCGTCATCTAGACGCGCTTTTGTCTTCGCAGCATCAAATCGTTGGCGTTTTTACCCAACCAGATAGGCCTGCAGGTCGTGGCAATAAACTCACTCCGAGCCCTGTTAAGGTTTTAGCCGAGCAGCATAATTTACCTGTTTTTCAACCCGTGTCACTGCGCCCAGAGGACAGCCAGAAGCTGGTTTCCGATCTTAACGCCGATGTGATGGTCGTGGTGGCGTATGGGTTAATCTTGCCTAAGGCCGTTTTGGATATGCCACGTTTAGGCTGTATCAACGTGCATGGCTCCCTGCTGCCTCGCTGGCGTGGCGCAGCGCCTATTCAGCGAGCCTTATGGGCCGGTGATGCTGAAACAGGTGTCACTATTATGCAGATGGACGTTGGTTTAGATACTGGCGATATGCTGCATAAAGTCTCCTGTCCAATCACCGCTCAAGATACCAGTGCAACGCTATACGATAAGCTGGCTGAGATGGGGCCTCAAGGGTTGCTCGCTACGCTCGCTGAGTTAGCCAACGGTACAGCAACGCCTGAGAAGCAGGATGAAGCCCTAGTGACCTACGCTGAGAAACTAAGCAAAGAGGAAGCCCGCTTAAACTGGACTCTTTCTGCTGCACAGCTTGAGCGCTGCGTTCGGGCGTTCAATCCATGGCCGGTAAGCTTCTTTATGATTGATGGCCAACCGGTAAAAGTTTGGCAGTCTCAGGTGATAGCAGCCGAGCAGAACCAAGCTCCGGGGACTATCATCAGCGCCGACAAACATGGCATTGCCGTAGCAACCGCCGAGGGGGCCTTGCTGATGACCCAGTTGCAACCTTCTGGCAAGAAAAGCATGTCCGCGCAGGATTTACTCAATTCTCGCCGCGAGTGGTTCATTCCAGGTAATTGCCTAGAATAATTCCATTAGTCATTGTAAAAAGGGCCCAATGGGCCCTTTTTGTTTGAAATTGATGCTAATCCGTCTCTAAACTTCAAACCCGCCCCCTATTCGCGGTAAACTTCGCGCCATACTCTAAATTATTTATTTATGCTGCAACGGTCAGCCTAACGCTATGAAAAACACTCCATATAATCTGCGTGCTATCGCTGCCAAAGCGCTTGGGTCAGTGCTTGACCAAGGACAGTCTCTCAGTACCGTACTTCCGGCTCTAAGCAAAGAAGTCAGCGAGAAAGACCGTGCACTGCTACAAGAGCTTTGCTTTGGTGTTCTACGTGTTTTACCGCAGTTGGAATGGTATATCCAACAGCTGATGGCGAAGGTACTCACTGGTAAGCAGCGGCCATTACATTATCTAATCATGGTTGGGATCTACCAACTGGTCTATACCCGTATTCCCCCACATGCAGCCTTGGCCGAAACAGTCAATGGTGCTGTCGCATTGAAACGCCCCCAACTAAAAGGGCTGATCAATGGTGTTTTACGTCAGTTCCAGCGTCAGGAAGACCAGTTAAAAGAACGCGCACAGAATAACGAATGCCGTTTCTTACACCCTTCGTGGCTGCTAAAACGTTTACAACAGGCTTATCCGCAGCAGTGGGAATCCATTGTTGATGCCAATAACCAACGCCCACCGATGTGGTTACGCGTCAACCGCCTCCATCACTCGCGCGATGAATATTTAGCGTTACTGGCTAAAGCTGAAATCAATGCATTTGCACATCCACAGTTCCCCGATGCAATCTGCCTCGAAGAGGCTTCTCCCGTCGGTCGTCTCCCAGGATTTGAGCAAGGCTGGGTAACCGTTCAGGACGCCAGTGCTCAGCACTGTGTCGATCTGCTTGATCCGCAAAATGGTGAACAGATCCTTGATCTTTGCTGCGCTCCCGGAGGAAAAACCACGCATATTCTGGAGGCAGCTCCAAAGGCGCACGTTCTTGCCGTTGATGTTGATGAAAATCGACTGAAGCGCGTGAAAGAAAACCTACATCGTTTACAACAACAGGCTGAGGTAAAATGCGGTGATGGGCGTTATCCTGAGAAATGGTGTGGGGACAAGCAATTTGATCGTATCTTGCTAGATGCCCCTTGTTCCGCAACAGGAGTGATCCGTCGTCACCCTGATATCAAATGGCTGCGTCGCGATCGTGATATTGCTGAATTGGCGGCTCTACAGAAAGAAATTATTGAAGCCATCTGGCCACATCTGAAATCCGGTGGGGTAATGGTTTATGCTACCTGCTCGGTTTTACCTGAAGAAAATGCTCAACAGATGCGCGAGTTTCTCTCCCGCCATCCAGAGGCCCAGCTGATGATCACCGGAGATCAAAAGAATCCGGGGCAACAGCATCTTCCCCATGCACAGGATGGCGATGGGTTCTTTTACGCTAAGCTGATTAAGGCATAACAGTGTCTGCCTGCGGACGACACAGGCTTATAAATAGCGCGAACCAGAGAACACAATGAAGATAATCATTCTTGGCGCCGGGCAAGTCGGCGGCACACTGGCAGAAAATCTCGTCGGCGAAAACAACGATATAACCATCGTCGATACGAATAGCGATCGCCTGCGCCAACTGCAAGATAAATTCGACTTAAGAGTGGTGCAGGGCCATGGCTCTCACCCACGCGTATTGCGTGAAGCAGGAGCCGACGATGCAGATATGCTTGTCGCCGTCACCAGCTCAGATGAAACCAATATGGTCGCCTGTCAGGTTGCCTATTCGTTATTTAATACACCAAATCGAATCGCACGCATCCGCTCAACGGAGTATATCCGTGAAAACGAGCGTTTGTTTAATGCCGAAGCCGTACCGATAGACCATCTTATCTCTCCAGAGCAGTTGGTGACAGACTATGTGTATCGGCTGATTGAGTATCCTGGTGCATTGCAGGTCGTCAATTTTGCCGAAGGAAAAGTCAGCCTCGCAGTGGTAAAAGCCTATTACGGTGGCCCACTGGTTGGTAACGCGCTCGCATCGCTTAAAGAGCATATGCCGCACATTGATACCCGGGTCGCCGCTATTTTCCGCCAAGATCGTCCCATTCGCCCACAAGGCTCTACCATTATTGAAGCCGGTGACGAAGTGTTTTTTGTCGCCGCATCGCAGCATATTCGCGCCGTGATGAGCGAGCTTCAGCGTTTAGAAAAACCTTATAAACGTATTATGATTGTCGGCGGCGGTAACGTTGGCGCTGGATTAGCTCATCGTTTAGAAAAAGACTACAGCGTTAAACTCATTGAACGTAATCAGCAACGCGCTGCTGAGCTTGCCGAAATGCTACATGACACCATCGTGTTCTATGGTGATGCTTCTGACCAAGAGTTGCTGACTGAAGAGCATATTGATCAAGTCGACGTTTTTATCGCTCTAACCAACGATGACGAAGCTAATATCATGTCTGCGATGTTAGCCAAGCGCTTAGGGGCTAAAAAAGTCATGGTGCTCATCCAGAGAAGCGCATATGTCGATCTGGTGCAAGGTAGTGTTATCGATATCGCAATTTCGCCACAGCAGGCAACGATCTCTGCGCTGCTTGGACACGTACGTAAAGCAGACATCGTCAGTGTATCCTCATTGCGCCGCGGCGTCGCTGAAGCCATTGAAGCCATCGCACATGGAGATGAAAGCACCTCAAAAGTTGTTGGTCGCAAAGTAGAAGAAATAAAACTTCCGCCGGGTACAACAATTGGCGCCATTGTTCGGGGAGATGACGTCATTATTGCTAATAGCGAGTCTAAAATTGAACAGGGAGATCACGTCATCATGTTCTTAACCGACAAAAAGTTTATTACAGACGTTGAACGCTTGTTCCAACCAAGCCCATTCTTCTTATAGCCGCGTATATGGTCAACTATCGTTCTATTCTCTACATCTTGGGGATGATGCTCTCAAAGGTCGCCCTCTTGATGTATATACCGACTATTTACGCGCTATTTACCGGTAGCGGTGGCGTTTCTGAATTTCTACAGTCGGTGATTATTACCCACGTCATTGCCATTATTCTTATCGCTCAAGGACGCGGGCAGAAATTTTATCTCCGCATTCGGGACATGTTTCTAACCACGACGCTTGCCTGGATCACCGCCTGCTGCTTCGGTGCGTTACCTTTTGTTTTTATTAAGCACATCGCGTTTACCGATGCCTTTTTCGAAACTATGTCGGGGCTCACGACGACCGGTTCGTCGGTTTTATCTCACTTAAATCAGATGGAACCTAGTGTTCTGCTCTGGCGCTCATTGCTCCAGTGGATGGGGGGTGTTGGCTTTATCGTTATGGCCGTCGCAATTCTACCTTTTCTCGATGTAGGGGGAATGCGGTTATTCCATACCGAATCGTCGGATTGGTCAGAGAAAAGCTCTCCGCGTATGAAAGACGTGGCCAAAAGCATTATGGGCGTTTATGTAGTGCTCACATTCCTATGCTACTTTGGCTTTCGCTACGCGGGAATGGACAACTTTGATGCCGTTAACCATGCCTTCGCCACTATCTCTACAGGTGGGTTCTCTACCAATGACTTATCCATGGCGGCCTATTCGAAACTCGCCCAGTGGAATGCAACGCTATTTATGTTTCTAGGGTCACTGCCATTTTTATTATTTGTGCAGTGCATTCGGCAACGAAGTGGCAAACCCTTATGGCGAGATCAGCAGCTTGTGGGATTCACACGCTTCGTGATTATCGTCGGTATGATCATCACTCTATGGCTATGGCATAAAAATATATTCAGCTTCACTGATAGTCTGAGAATCGCATTCTTTAACCTGATAAACATTTTATCTACCACGGGCTACTCCTTAGGAAACTTCGATCTGTGGACCCCGTTGACCACCGTAATTTTCGCCTCAGTGATGCTACTTGGTGGATGTTCAGGCTCAACCGCTGGCGGCATTAAAATGTTTAGAATACAGATTTGCTTTGAAACTCTGCATATCGAAGTACGTAAACTCATCCACCCTAACGCGATATTTCCACGTCGCTATAATAATCGCCCGATTACGAATGAAGTCAGCCGGTCGGTGATTGCCTTTATGATGGCGTTTATTGGGATCACGATTGTCATTGCCGGGATTTTGGGAATGAGTGGCGTTGATACGCTATCAGCAATCACCGGCGCAATGACCGCAATGGCCAATGTAGGGCCCGGTATGGGTCCGGTTATTGGCCCTAGCGGTAACTTTGCGTCGTTGCCTGATATTGCCAAATGGGCCTTATCGATAGGAATGCTTTTAGGACGCCTCGAAGTCATGACAGTTATTGTGCTAATGTTTCCTGCTTTCTGGCGTACTTAAATTTACGTCCGTCTTTTGTCAATTAATGCTATGTTTGTTAAACTTGTGTTATTGATTTTAAAAGGGGTGAGCTATGAGTTTATTAAAAGAGTTTCGTGAATTTGCCATGCGTGGCAACGTTGTCGATTTAGCCGTCGGTGTTATCATCGGTGCCGCATTTGGTAAGATTGTCTCATCTTTAGTCGCCGATATTATTATGCCGCCGCTGGGTTTATTGATTGGCGGCGTTGATTTCAAACAGTTCCATTGGGTCATACGCGCAGCGGAAGGTGCTACGCCCGCGGTTGTCATGAATTATGGTCAGTTTATTCAAAATATCTTCGATTTTGTCATTGTAGCCTTCGCTATTTTCTTAGCCATTAAGCTCATGAACAAAATGCGTCGCCAAGAAGCAGAAGAGCCAGCAGCTCCGCCAGCGCCAACCACGGAAGAAAAACTGTTGACTGAAATTCGTGACCTACTAAAACAGCAACAAAAATAATACATTAGAAGAACAGAAAAGCCGCTCTGAGCGGCTTTTTTATTGGTTGCTTGCAGAGAGGAAACTGTAGGTAAAATACATCAGAAATTAATGAATTTTACCTACAGCCTCCCAGCTGCCTTTTTTACCGTGCTTGGCTTTCCGAGTATAGCTGCCTTTACCCTTACTATTTTTTTCTACGCGTGGCTTAAACAAAGGATCGTGTAAAAGCGCTTGGATAGCATTATCCGTAATAATACCTTTGGTGTGCTGATACTTAGTCATGACTTCCTCACTAACAATATGAAGGTTTAGGGTAATAACCCCGCAAATCTATACGCATCAATCTTTCCGCTGCACCTTGTTCTAGAGCCTCAAGAATTGAACAATAGGTACTGGTATGAGCTTTTCCACAACAGGCATCACTCAAACGTCTGAGTGATTGACGCATCAATTCCAACTCATGGATCTTACTTTCTACCTCGAGCAGTCTGGCGTCAACGATAGATTTAGACTCTTGGCAGGTATGATGCTTTGGATCGACTCTGATCGATAATAGCTCACGGATCGACTCCAATGTAAAACCCAGTTGCTTAGCATAACGAATAAAACGTAATCGTTGAAGATCGTGATCGGTATAAAGACGATACCCACCTTCGGTTCGAACTTCATGATCCATCATCTTCTGCTTTTCATAATAACGCACAGTATCAGGCGTTACTCCCGCTAACTTCGCTAACTGCCCAATGCGATACATAGCCTACCATCTCCCCAATTAGAAACGTTGTGCAAAATGCTCGACATACTCTGCATGCAAAAAATCTGTACTCATGCCAGCCTGGCGTAAACGAAACTCCAACAGTGCCAGTTTCTTATTAAGCTCGCTGTAATCAGGATGCTCGCGAGATAGACCCCTTAGTATTGATGCGATCGTTGCCGCCTCGTTCCGTTGCTCTATTTCAGGCGGTAAACACCCCGCATTCTTCAAAAGCCGGTAGCCAGCACGCAATTCAGCGGGAACATGAGAATCGTCATCCAGAACCAAAGGTTTACCTTCTCCGGACAGGTTATTTAATTCTCCACGTTTTAGCGCGGCGTTGATGTGGCGCTCAGCCCATTCATCCACTAAGAACATAAATTTATCCCCAATAACATCTGAATATAGCTTAATCAGGATAACGATAAAAAAGAAGAGACATGCGAGGGGCACAACAGAACATGATGAATTCTAGGTATAAAAAAGCCGGGCCTAAGCCCGGCGTTTTCATGCTTCTACAGATTACTCTGCAGTTGCTTCTGCATCAGATACAGAACGATCAACGAGTTCGATGTAAGCCATCGGCGCGTTGTCGCCTGCACGGAAGCCACACTTAAGAATACGAGTGTAACCACCGGCACGGCTCGCGAAACGCGGGCCTAGCTCGTTAAACAGTTTTGCCACGATCTCGTTATCACGAGTACGGGCGAATGCCAGACGACGATTAGCAACGCTGTCGGTCTTGGCAAGAGTAATCAGCGGCTCAACCACGCGACGCAGCTCTTTCGCTTTCGGCAGGGTCGTCTTGATGATTTCATGACGAACCAAAGAGCCGGCCATATTGCGGAACATAGCTTGGCGATGGCTGCTGTTACGGTTCAGTTGACGACCACTCTTACGATGGCGCATGACCTTATCCTTCTCAGTAAAACCTTAACCTGTGACCTAGTTACTCGTCAGCAATGCTAGCTGGCGGCCAGTTTTCGAGGCGCATGCCCAGAGACAGACCACGTGAAGCCAGCACGTCTTTAATCTCAGTAAGAGATTTTTTACCCAAGTTCGGCGTTTTCAGCAACTCAACTTCGGTACGCTGTACTAGATCACCGATGTAGTGGATAGCTTCTGCCTTGAGGCAGTTAGCAGAGCGGACAGTCAATTCCAGATCGTCAACAGGGCGCAGCAGGATCGGATCGAACTCCGGCTTCTCTTCTTTAACTTCCGGCTGACGTACATCACGTAAGTCAACGAAAGCTTCAAGTTGTTCAGCCAAGATAGTTGCCGCACGGCGGATTGATTCTTCCGGATCAATCGTACCATTGGTTTCCATCTCGATAACCAGCTTGTCCAGGTCGGTACGCTGTTCAACACGAGCAGCTTCAACATTGTAGGCAATACGCTCTACAGGGCTGTAGCAAGCATCGACTAACAGACGGCCGATCGGGCGCTCATCTTCTTCCGAATGAATTCGGGCAGAAGCCGGCACATAACCACGACCACGCTGAATTTTGATACGCATGCTAATTGATGCATTTTCATCAGTCAGATGGCAGATCACATGCTGCGGCTTGACGATTTCAACATCACCATCATGGGTGATATCGGCTGCAGTCACAGGGCCAATGCCAGACTTATTCAGGGTAAGAATAACTTCATCTTTGCCTTGAACTTTCACCGCCAGCCCTTTCAGGTTGAGCAGGATTTCCAGGATATCTTCCTGTACACCTTCTTTGGTGCTGTACTCATGCAGTACACCATCAATCTCAACCTCGGTCACCGCGCAACCCGGCATAGATGAAAGCAGAATACGGCGCAGTGCGTTACCAAGAGTATGGCCAAAGCCACGCTCTAACGGCTCAAGGGTCACCTTGGCGTGCGTCGAACTCAGTTGCTCGATATCTACCAGGCGCGGTTTTAGAAACTCTGTCACAGAACCCTGCATTGTGTCCTCTCTTTGGTACTAAGCTTTACTTAGAGTAAAGCTCGACGATCAGGTGTTCGTTAATGTCCGCAGACAGGTCGGAACGTTCAGGATTACGTTTGAACACACCTTCCATCTTAGCAGCATCAACTTCCAGCCAAGTCGGCTTTTCACGCTGCTCAGCCAGCTCCAGAGCGGCCTTCACACGAGATTGCTTTTTAGCTTTCTCACGTACGCTGACTACGTCATTAGGAGATACCTGATAAGAAGCGATGTTAACAACGCGACCATTTACTACGACTGCTTTATGGCTAACCAGCTGACGTGCTTCTGCACGAGTGGCGCCGAAGCCCATACGGTAAACGACGTTGTCCAGACGACCTTCCAGCAGTTGCAACAGGTTTTCACCGGTGTTGCCTTTCAGGCGGGCTGCTTCTTTATAATAGTTACGGAACTGACGCTCCAGAACGCCGTAGATACGACGAACTTTTTGCTTCTCACGTAACTGAACACCATAGTCAGACAGACGCGGTTTACGCGCACCGTGCTGGCCAGGTGCCTGCTCAATTTTACACTTGGTATCGATCGCACGAACGCCAGACTTAAGGAATAAGTCTGTGCCCTCACGACGGCTCAGCTTGAGCTTAGGACCCAAATATCTTGCCATTTTCTTTCTCCAACAATCCGAGGAACGACGTTATACGCGACGTTTCTTCGGCGGACGACAACCGTTATGAGGGATCGGAGTCACATCAGTAATATTAGTGATGCGGAAACCAGCCGCGTTCAACGCGCGGATAGTAGACTCACGGCCAGGACCAGGTCCTTTAACCATAACTTCCAGATTCTTAATTCCGTACTCTTTTACTGCTTCGGCGCAACGTTCTGCTGCTACCTGTGCGGCAAATGGAGTGGATTTACGAGAACCACGGAAACCGGAACCACCGGCTGTTGCCCAACCCAGTGCGTTACCCTGACGATCAGTAATGGTAACAATGGTGTTGTTGAAAGAAGCATGGACGTGAGCCACACCGTCAGAGACTTGCTTTCTTACACGCTTACGTGCACGAATAGGTGCCTTTGCCATTATTCAATCACCCCGATTATTTCTTGATCGGTTTACGCGGACCCTTACGGGTACGTGCGTTGGTCTTAGTACGCTGACCGCGAACCGGTAGACCACGACGATGACGCAAACCACGATAGGTACCAAGATCCATCAGACGCTTGATGCTCAGGGTTACTTCACGACGCAGGTCACCTTCTACAGTGTACTTGGCAACTTCGTCACGCAGCTTATCGATTTGCTCTTCAGACAGCTCACTGATCTTAACATTTTCAGCAATGCCCGTTGCTTCACAGATAGCCTGTGAGCGGGTCTTGCCGATACCGAAGATCGCAGTCAATGCGATAACAGTATGTTTTTGATCAGGAATGTTAATGCCTGCTATACGGGCCACTATGCACTCCTAAATTTTTATACAACAGCACCACTCTGAAAAGCCCGTTTTCAGGATACTCAAATGATACTGTAGCAACATACAAAAGATTGGCTGGCTAATCTAGCCAGCTCAACCCAACTTTGCAAGAAAAATATGCGAGATAATCAGCCTTGACGCTGTTTATGCTTCGGTTCTACGCTGCAAATCACACGCACAACACCGTTGCGCTTAACAATTTTACAGTTACGACATAATTTCTTGACGGAAGCACGAACTTTCATTTTACTCTCCGTAACTTCTCAAACTCACCAAGATTAGCGGTTATAGCCTTTCAGGTTCGCTTTCTTCAATGCAGACTCGTACTGACTTGACATCATCAGAGTTTGCACTTGAGCCATAAAGTCCATGATGACCACGACTACGATGAGTAGTGATGTACCACCAAAGTAGAATGGTACTTTCATTGCATCACGCATGAACTCCGGGATCAGGCAGATAAAGGTAATGTACAAGGCACCGATTAAGGTTAAACGAGTCATTACTTTATCGATATACTTCGCCGTTTGCTCTCCCGGACGAATTCCTGGTACGAATGCACCGGACTTCTTCAGGTTATCAGCTGTTTCTCTTGGGTTGAAAACCAACGCCGTATAGAAGAAACAGAAGAAGATGATTGCAGACGCATAGAGTAACACATAAAGCGGTTGCCCAGGCTGCAAATACAGCGAAATTGTTGTCAGCCAGTTCCAACCGGTGCCGCCCCCAAACCAAGATGCAATCGTGGCTGGGAACAGAATAATGCTGGAAGCAAAGATAGCAGGAATTACGCCAGCCATATTCACTTTCAACGGTAAATGTGTGCTCTGTGCTGCATAAACACGACGTCCTTGCTGACGCTTAGCATAGTTAACGACGATACGACGTTGACCACGTTCAACGAAAACAACGAAGAAGGTTACTGCAAATACTAACACTGCAACCAACAGCAACAGGAGGAAGTGCAGGTCGCCCTGCCGCGCTTGCTCGATAGTATGGCCAATGGCCGGCGGTAAACCCGCTACAATCCCCGCAAAGATAATGATTGAGATACCGTTACCGATACCGCGCTCAGTTATCTGCTCACCCAGCCACATCAGGAACATTGTCCCAGTAACTAAGCTCACCACTGCGGTGAAGTAGAACGCAAAGCCAGGGTTAATAACCAAGCCTTGCATTCCTGGCATATTCGGAAGACCGGTAGCAATACCGATCGACTGAAATATGGCTAAAACCAGCGTACCATAACGGGTGTACTGACTAATCTTACGACGGCCAGCCTCCCCTTCTTTCTTAATTTC
The DNA here is from genome assembly GCF_001655005.1 of Hafnia paralvei ATCC 29927. Lineage (GTDB taxonomy): Bacteria > Pseudomonadota > Gammaproteobacteria > Enterobacterales > Enterobacteriaceae > Hafnia > Hafnia paralvei. The sequence goes on along the minus strand of NZ_LXET01000006.1, from coordinate 12,009 downwards.
CGCTAACGCTGGGTGAACCACCGTCAGTAGCTGGATAATAATTGACGCCGAAATATACGGCATAATACCCAGAGCAAAGATAGAAGCACGGCTGAGTGCACCACCAGAGAACATGTTAAACATTTCAATGATGGTGCCTCTCTGCTGTTCGAGCAGTTTGGCAAGTACAGCGGCATCAATACCAGGGATCGGAATAAAAGAGCCAATACGGAAAACTATGAGCGCCCCAATTACAAACAGCAGTCTGCGCTTGAGTTCGCCAAGTCCACCCTTGGCACTTTGATAATCTAATCCTGGTTGCTTAGCCATCTGCTACTTATTCCTCAATTTTACCGCCAGCAGCTTCGATAGCAGCACGAGCGCCTTTGGTGACACGCAGGCCACGCAAAGTCACAGCACGATTGATTTCACCAGAAAGCATAACTTTCGCGAATTCAATCTGTGGGCCAACTACGTTAGCGGCTTTCAGAGTGTTCAGGTCGATAACATCGCCTTCAACTAAAGCGATCTCTGACAGACGAACTTCTGCAGTGATCATTGCTTTACGAGAAGTAAAGCCGAATTTCGGCAGACGACGGTACAGAGGCATCTGACCACCTTCGAAACCACGACGTACGCCACCGCCAGAACGAGACTTCTGACCTTTGTGACCACGACCGCCAGTTTTACCCAGGCCAGAACCGATACCACGACCCAGACGCTTGGAAGCGTGCTTGGACCCTTCGGCCGGAGACAGAGTATTTAAACGCATCTCTTACTCCTCAACTTTAACCATGTAGGAAACCGCGTTGACCATACCACGTACAGCAGGAGTATCCTCGCGCTCTACGGTGTGGCCAATACGACGCAGACCCAGGCCAAGCAGCGTTGCCTTGTGTTTCGGCAGACGACCGATTGCACTGCGGGTTTGAGTTATTTTAATAGTCTTTGCCATGGTCAATTACCCCAGAATTTCTTCAACGGATTTACCACGCTTGGCAGCGACCATTTCTGGGGACTTCATGCTAGCCAGACCATCGATAGTTGCACGAACCACGTTAATTGGGTTGGTGGAACCATAGGCCTTAGCTAGAACGTTGTGAACCCCAGCGACTTCCAGAACGGCGCGCATTGCACCACCGGCAATAATACCGGTACCTTCGGAAGCCGGCTGCATGAACACACGAGAACCCGTGTGAGCACCTTTAACAGGATGCTGCAGGGTGCCGCTGTTCAGCGCGACATTCATCATGTTGCGACGGGCTTTTTCCATCGCTTTCTGGATCGCTGCTGGAACTTCACGCGCTTTACCGTAACCAAAACCTACGCGACCATTGCCATCACCCACTACAGTTAGTGCGGTGAAGCTAAAAATACGGCCACCTTTTACAGTTTTAGATACGCGATTTACCGCGATCAGCTTTTCCTGCAGTTCGCCAGCTTGTTTTTCGATGTGAGCCATCTTACACCTCTACCTTAGAACTGAAGGCCAGCTTCACGGGCAGCATCTGCCAGTGCCTGGACACGACCATGATATTGGAAACCAGAGCGGTCAAAAGATACGCCTTTGATGCCCTTCTCCAACGCGCGCTCAGCAATAGTTTTACCTACAGCGATTGCAGCATCTTTGTTCCCAGTATATTTCAGTTGTTCACTGATTGCTTTTTCTACAGTAGAAGCAGCGACCAGAACTTCAGAACCATTCGGAGCAATTACCTGTGCGTAAATATGACGCGGGGTACGATGTACCACCAGGCGAGTTGCACCCAGCTCTTTGAGCTTGCGGCGTGCGCGGGTCGCACGACGGATACGAGCAGATTTCTTATCCATAGTGTTACCTTACTTCTTCTTAGCCTCTTTGGTACGCACGACTTCGTCGGCGTAACGGACACCCTTGCCTTTATAAGGCTCAGGACGACGGTAAGCGCGCAGATCTGCTGCCACTTGTCCGATTAACTGCTTATCAGCGCCTTTCAGCACGATTTCAGTCTGGGACGGGCATTCAGCAGTGATACCTGCTGGCAGAGCATGTTCAACTGGGTGAGAGAAGCCTAAGGCTAAATTCACAGAGTTGCCCTTAACTGCTGCACGGTAACCGACACCTACCAACTGAAGCTTCTTAGTGAAGCCTTCGGTAACACCAACAACCATTGCGTTAAGCAGAGCACGAGTGGTACCCGCTTGGGCCCACGCATTTGCAAAACCTTCGCGTGGAGCGAAAGTCAGTGCATTATCAGCATGCTTAACTTCAACGGCGTCGTGGACTGTACGAGTCAGCTCGCCGTTTTTACCCTTAATCGAAATTACCTGACCGTTGAGTTTAACCTCTACGCCGGCAGGAATGACGACGGGTGCTTTTGCAACACGAGACATTCTTTCCTCCCGATTAAGCTACGTAGCAGATAATCTCGCCACCAAGACCAGCCTGGCGAGCTGCACGATCAGTCATAACACCTTTAGAGGTAGAAACAACAGCGATACCCAAACCGGCCATAACTTTTGGCAGCTCATCTTTTTTCTTATAGATGCGCAGACCTGGACGGCTGATACGTTGAATGCTTTCTACCACTGCCTTGCCCTGGAAGTACTTCAGTACTAATTCCAGTACAGGCTTGGTGTCGCCTTCGATTTTGAAATCTTCAATAAAACCTTCTTCCTTCAGCACGTTGGCAATTGCCACTTTCAGCTTGGAGGAAGGCATGGTGACCGCAACTTTGTTCGCGGCTTGACCGTTACGGATACGGGTCAGCATATCCGCGATCGGATCTTGCATGCTCATCTGTCTTTACTCCCGTGATTCAATTGGTGACAATTACCAGCTAGCCTTTTTCAGACCCGGGATTTCACCGCGCATAGCGGCTTCACGGACCTTGATACGGCTCAACCCGAACTTACGCAGGAAAGCGTGCGGACGGCCAGTTTGACGGCAGCGGTTACGCTGACGGGACGGGCTGGAATCACGCGGCAGAGTCTGCAGCTTAAGAACAGCATCCCAACGATCTTCGTCAGAAGCGTTCACGTTAGAGATGATCGCTTTCAGTTCAACGCGTTTGGCAAAGAACTTATCAGCTAATTTCACGCGTTTGACTTCGCGTGCTTTCATGGATTGCTTAGCCATTAGTAACCCTACCTTACTTGCGGAACGGGAAGTTGAAAGCAGTCAGCAGCGCACGGCCTTCATCATCGGATTTCGCAGTAGTGGTAATGGTAATATCCAAACCACGAACGCGATCGACTTTATCATAATCGATTTCCGGGAAGATGATCTGTTCACGCACGCCCATGCTGTAGTTACCACGACCATCGAATGACTTAGCGGACAAGCCACGGAAGTCACGGATACGAGGTACAGCAATGGAAATCAGACGCTCAAAGAACTCCCACATGCGTTCGCCACGCAGAGTTACTTTACAGCCGATCGGATAGCCCTGGCGGATTTTGAAGCCTGCAACTGATTTGCGTGCTTTAGTGATCAACGGTTTTTGACCGGAGATTGCTGCTAAGTCAGCTGCTGCGTTATCCAGCAGTTTCTTATCAGCGATCGCTTCACCAACACCCATATTCAGGGTAATCTTCTCGACCCGTGGGACTTGCATGACAGAATTGTAGCCGAACTCAGACATGAGTTGCTTGACTACTTCGTCTTTGTAGTAATCATGCAGTTTCGCCATCGTACTACTCCAAATTACTTGATAGTTTCGCTGTTAGATTTGAAGAAACGGACTTTTTTGCCGTCTTCGAATCTAAAGCCTACACGGTCAGCCTTACCGGTTGCCGCATTGAAGAGAGCAATGTTAGAAACCTGAATAGCAGCTTCTTTTTCAACAATGCCACCTGGTTGGTTCAGGGCCGGAACCGGCTTCTGATGTTTCTTAACCAGGTTGATACCTTCAACGATGACCTTGCCAGAAGACAGGACATTTTTTACTTTACCGCGCTTACCTTTATCTTTACCGGTTAGCACGATAACTTCGTCATCACGACGGATTTTCGCTGCCATGGTTCGCTCCTTAGAGTACTTCTGGTGCCAGAGAGATAATTTTCATGAACTTTTCATTACGCAGTTCACGAGTTACCGGCCCAAAAATACGCGTACCGATAGGCTGCTCAGAGTTATTGTTCAAAATAACACAAGCATTGCCATCGAAGCGAATGACAGAACCGTCCGGGCGACGAACACCCTTCTTGGTGCGCACCACTACCGCCTTCAGCACATCGCCTTTCTTGACCTTGCCACGAGGAATTGCTTCCTTGATGGTGATCTTGATGATGTCGCCGACGCCTGCGTAGCGACGGTGCGAGCCACCTAGAACCTTGATACACATTACGCGACGTGCACCGGAGTTGTCGGCCACGTTCAGCATAGTCTGTTCTTGGATCATGTTAGTGCTCCGCTAATGTCAACTACAACTTTGGACCCAGAATGGGTCGTTTGAAATCCCCACAATTGAGGGCGCAGCATTATAACACCGCTTCCAGAATATGGGTAGAAAAAATAAACGGCTCAAAAACTGAGCCGTTTATAGTACTCGAGATGCGTACTGTATTACAGAACGGCTTTCTCTACAACGCGAACCAGCGTCCAAGACTTAGTCTTAGACAGTGGACGGCATTCGCGGATTTCTACCACGTCACCGATTCCACATTCGTTGTTCTCGTCGTGTACGTGCAGCTTGGTCGTACGTTTGATGAATTTACCATACATTGGGTGCTTCACCATACGCTCGATCGTAACAACAACGGATTTCTCCATTTTGTCACTAACTACTCGACCTTGCAGAGTACGGATTTGATCAGTCATTACGCACCCGCCTTCTCAGTCAGTAAAGTCTTAACGCGTGCGACATCACGACGCACTTGCTTCAACAGGTGAGATTGTTGCAGCTGACCGCTTGCCGCTTGCATGCGCAAGTTAAATTGCTCACGCAGCAGGCTCAGCAGTTCAGTGTTCAGCTCTTCAACACTTTTCTCACGCAGCTCTTGTGCTTTCATTACATCACCGTCTTAGTTACAAAGGTGGTTTTGATAGGCAGTTTCGCTGCTGCCAGCTTGAAGGCCTCACGGGCCAGCTCTTCAGGCACGCCGTCCATTTCGTACAGGACTTTACCCGGCTGGATCAAGGCAACCCAATACTCTACGTTACCTTTACCTTTACCCATACGAACTTCAAGCGGCTTTTCAGTGATCGGCTTGTCTGGGAACACACGGATCCAGATTTTACCCTGACGCTTAACTGCACGAGTCATCGCACGACGAGCTGCTTCGATTTGACGAGCAGTCAGACGGCCACGGCCAACAGCTTTCAGACCGAAAGTGCCGAAGCTAACATCCGTACCTTGCGCCAGACCACGGTTGCGGCCTTTGTGCACCTTACGGAATTTTGTACGCTTTGGTTGTAACATTCAGCGACTCTCCTTACTTGCGGCCTTTACGCTGCTGCTTTTTAGGTTGAGCAGCCGGTTTTTCCGGTTGTTCAACGGCAGCCATACCACCCAGGATCTCACCTTTGAAGATCCATACCTTAACGCCGATTACACCATAAGTGGTGTGCGCTTCAGAGGTGTTGTAATCGATATCCGCACGCAGAGTATGCAACGGAACACGACCTTCACGGTACCATTCGGTACGCGCGATTTCAGCACCGCCAAGGCGGCCGCTTACTTCAACTTTAATACCTTTAGCGCCCAGACGCATTGCGTTCTGTACAGCACGCTTCATAGCACGACGGAACATAACACGACGTTCCAGCTGTGAAGTGATGCTATCAGCAACCAATTTTGCGTCCAGTTCTGGTTTACGAACTTCGGCGATATTGATTTGCGCAGGAACGCCAGCGATATCCGCTACGACCTTACGCAGTTTTTCGACATCTTCACCTTTCTTGCCGATAACGATGCCTGGACGAGCAGTGTGAATAGTCACACGGATGCTCTTCGCAGGACGCTCGATAACGATGCGAGAAACGGAAGCCTTCGCCAGTTCCTTAGTCAGGAATTGACGAACTTTAAAGTCGCTGTCTAGGTTGTCAGCGAACTCTTTGGTATTCGCGAACCAAGTAGAGTTCCAAGGTTTGACAATACCCAGGCGAATACCATTAGGATGTACTTTCTGACCCATTGCTAGTCTCCAGAGTCTCAGCGATCGGACACAACCACAGTAATGTGGCTGGTGCGCTTCAGGATACGATCTGCACGACCTTTAGCACGCGGCATAATGCGCTTCATGCTTGGGCCTTCGTCGACGAAAATTTTCGTCACTTTCAGATCATCGATGTCAGCGCCATCGTTGTGTTCTGCGTTAGCAATAGCAGACTCAAGTACTTTCTTAACCAGACCAGCAGCTTTCTTGTTGGTGTAGGCTAAAGTTTCCAGAGCTTGCGACACTTTCTTACCGCGGATCAGGTCAGCAACGAGGCGAACCTTCTGAGCAGAAGAACGAGCGTGGCGATGTTTAGCGATAGTTTCCATCTCTTCCTCCTACCTTAGCGCTTTTTGGCTTTTTTATCAGCCGCATGGCCGCGATAAGTACGAGTCGGCGCGAATTCACCTAACTTGTGACCGACCATTTCATCGGCTACAAATACTGGAACGTGCTGACGACCATTATGGACAGCGATGGTCAAACCGATCATGTTTGGAAAGACCGTTGAACGACGGGACCAAGTCTTAATAGGCTTTTTGTCTCCGCTTTCCACCGCTTTCTCTACCTTCTTCAGCAAGTGCAGGTCAATGAAAGGACCTTTCTTGAGAGAACGTGGCATGGCTTATCCTCTAATTATTTTTTGCTACGGCGACGTACGATGAATTTATCAGTACGCTTGTTGCTGCGGGTCTTCTTACCTTTGGTCTGCAGGCCCCATGGGGACACTGGATGCTTACCAAAGTTACGACCTTCACCACCACCGTGTGGATGGTCGACTGGGTTCATCGCAGTACCGCGAACGGTAGGACGAACACCACGCCAGCGGCTTGCACCTGCTTTACCCAGAACGCGCAGCATATGCTCAGCGTTACCAACTTCGCCTAAAGTAGCACGGCAGTCGGATGGGACTTTACGCATTTCACCAGAACGCAGACGCAGGGTGACATAAGCACCATCGCGAGCAACGATCTGAACGTATGCGCCAGCAGAACGAGCCAGCTGACCACCTTTGCCTGGTTTCATTTCTACGTTATGAACAGTAGAACCAACCGGGATGTTACGCATCGGCAAGGTGTTGCCAGGTTTGATAGCAGCATCAACACCAGATTGAATCTGGTCACCCGCTTTCAGGCCTTTAGGCGCCAGGATATAACGACGTTCGCCGTCTTTGTACAGAACCAGCGCGATGTTCGCGGAACGGTTCGGATCATATTCCAGACGCTCAACAACAGCAGGAACACCATCTTTGTTGCGTTTGAAGTCAACCAGACGATAATGCTGTTTATGACCACCACCGATGTGACGAGTGGTGATGCGGCCATTGTTGTTACGGCCACCGGATTTGCTCAGTTTTTCAAGCAACGGGGCATACGGTTTGCCCTTGTGCAGCTCAGGGTTAACCACTTTAACAACGTGGCGACGACCCGGAGATGTCGGTTTACATTTAACAATTGCCATTGTTCGCTACTCCTCCGACTTACTCTGCGCCGCCGATGAAGTCCAGATTCTGGCCTTCTTTCAGGGTGACGTAAGCTTTTTTCCAGTCGCTACGACGACCAACACGCTGACCGTGACGCTTCACTTTACCTTTAACTACCAGGGTGTGAACTGCATCAACTTCAACTTCGAACAGTTTCTTAACTGCGGCTTTGATTTCTGCTTTAGTTGCATCTTTAGCAACTTTGAGAACGATGGTGTTGGTTTTTTCCATCACCATAGACGCTTTTTCAGAAACGTGCGGCGCGCGCAGTACTTTCAGCAGACGTTCTTCACGGATCATGCCAGCATCTCCTCAACTTGCTTCACAGCGTCAGCAGTCATAACCACTTTGTCGAAGGCGATCAAGCTAACTGGGTCGATACCTGTAACGTCGCGCACGTCAACCTTGTACAGGTTGCGAGCAGCCAGGAACAGATTTTCGTCGACTTCGCCGGTTACAATCAGCACGTCTTCCAACGCCATATCTTTCAGTTTCTGTGCCAGCAGCTTAGTTTTAGGCGCTTCTACAGAGAACTTCTCAACGACGATCAGACGATCTTGACGTACCAGTTCGGACAGAATGCTTTTCAGCGCGCCGCGGTACATCTTTTTGTTAACTTTTTGACTGTGATCCTGAGGCTTCGCAGCGAATGAAACGCCACCGGAACGCCAGATCGGGCTCTTAACAGAACCAGAACGAGCGCGGCCAGTACCTTTCTGACGCCACGGTTTTTTGCCGGAACCAGTTACTTCAGCACGGGTCTTCTGAGCACGAGTACCTTGACGGGCACCAGCTGCATAAGCAACTACAACCTGGTGTACCAGCGCTTCGTTGAAATCACGACCGAAGGTAGTTTCGGAAACAGTCAGCGCGCTTTGCGCGTCTTTCAATACTAATTCCATTCCTATCTCCTCACGCCTTAACAGCTGGTTTAACGATCAGGTCGCCACCGGTTGCACCCGGAACAGCACCCTTAACCAGCAGCAGGTTGCGCTCAGCGTCAACACGTACTACATCCAGGCTCTGAACGGTTACGCGTTCGTTACCCAGTTGGCCTGCCATTTTCTTGCCTTTGAACACTTTGCCCGGAGTCTGGTTCTGACCGATAGAACCCGGAACGCGGTGAGACAAGGAGTTACCATGGGTAGCATCTTGGGTACGGAAGTTCCAGCGCTTAACTGTGCCAGCAAAACCTTTACCTTTAGAAGTACCGGTAACGTCAACTTTTTTAACGTCAGCAAAAATTTCAACGCTAATGCTCTGACCTACAGTGAACTCTTCGCCTTCGTTCAGACGGAATTCACGCAGAGTGCGGCCAGCTTCTACGCCAGCTTTAGCGAAGTGACCAGCTTCTGGCTTAGATACGCGGTTTGCTTTTTTAGCACCCGTAGTTACCTGTACAGCACAGTAGCCGTCGTTATCCAGGGTTTTCACCTGAGTAACACGGTTTGCTTCGATTTCGATAACGGTTACTGGGATAGAAACGCCATCTTCAGTGAAGATGCGGGTCATACCCACTTTTTTACCGACTAAACCAATCATTGTTTCAACCTCTCAATCGTTCAATGACCTGATTAACCCAGGCTGATCTGCACGTCTACACCAGCAGCCAGATCCAGACGCATCAGAGCATCAACGGTTTTCTCGGTTGGCTCAACGATGTCAACCAGACGCTTGTGAGTGCGAATTTCGTACTGATCGCGCGCGTCTTTGTTGACGTGCGGAGAAATCAGAACGGTAAAGCGCTCTTTGCGGGTCGGCAGCGGGATCGGACCACGGACTTGCGCACCAGTGCGCTTAGCAGTCTCGACGATTTCCGCGGTTGATTGATCGATCAGACGATGATCAAACGCTTTCAGGCGGATACGGATTCTTTGGTTCTGCATGAGACCAGAGCTCCAATTATTTTATAAACGTAAAAAATTACTCCTCGCACCCATTTCGATTGATGGGGGAGTGTAATCGTTCAACATATAACCCCCATATCGGGAGTATTGTTCGACAGCCTAAGACTGTCTCTGATTTAAAATCAGACCTACCAAGATTAGGCAAGCCCGCGCATTATACGTAAACCAGCTCAGGAAGCAACCTAAATGCGCAAAAATAGTGAGTGCCGTTGCGTAATAAAGGCTTACTACAATGCCTATCCTTATCAAATATAAACAATAGACCATCAACACGCGAAAGAAGCATTACACAATTATCATCCTAATATGTGAACTCGACTGTAAAAACATGCCAGTAACCCTTTCTGCCTTTCCAATATGATGCTGCAAGTTGCATACCTGAGGTAAAGCAAATGGCACCCTTCGCTGACAATATCGAGCATATTTTATCTGGTATGCCTTTTCACATCCTCATCAGCTTACTCTTTGCGTTTATCTGTGGATGTGTAACCCGCTTTGTCTGTAATAGACTTCCATCAAAGATACTTCGCGTGGATACGGACAGCTTAGAACATCCCCACCTACCGTTTTACAATCTCTGTCGGGGTAGCACTAATGAGTTCATTTTTTATGGTCTGCTTTTTACCGGTATTTGTATTTTTACGAGCAGCGGCTTCACCAAGCTTCCCCTTATCTGGCTGATAAGCTGGTTTCTTACGACGTTGTCTATAATAGATCTCCGCCATTACCTGTTACCGGATATTCTTACCCTCCCCTTCCTATGGCTTGGCCTACTTTATAACGCGTATTCACATACGGTTCGCCCGTCGGATGCCATTGCTGGCGCCGCTATAGGCTATCTTTCCATATGGCTACTCTTTTGGATTGCTAAGTTGCGGATGCACAAGCACGGTATTGGGCTTGGAGACGCGAAACTTTTGGCAGCGCTCGGGGCATGGACGGGAAAGGATAATGTGACATGGATATGCTTATGGGCATCACTGGGAGGTATTGTTTGGTGGGCTTTACGGACAATCTACTCGAACGATAAAAACCACCCTTTGCCTTTTGGCCCCTGCTTAGCCATTCCTGGCTGGGTGGTTATTGCCGATATCTTGCGCTCATAGATCGTTAGGCTTCTTCTTTCACTTGCGCCAACAGGTAATTTTGAATCCCAAGACGCTGGATAAGATCGAGTTCGGTCTCAAGCCAATCGATATGTTTTTCTTCATCAGAGAGAATATCGATCATTAAATCACGGCTTACGTAATCATGAACAGAATCACAGTAGGCGATCCCTTCACGCAAATTTTTAGCGCCGTCTAACTCAAGTTTTAAATCAGAGCGGAGCATCTCCTCAACATCTTCGCCAATGTTAAGCTTGCCAAGATCCTGCAGATTTGGCAGCCCCTCTAAAAATAAAATCCTTTCGATATAGCGATCTGCATGTTTCATTTCATCAATGGACTCATGGTATTCAACGTCATTGAGACGAGTGAGTCCCCAGTTTTTGAACATACGTGCGTGAAGGAAATACTGATTGATAGCAACTAGCTCGTTACCAAGTAGCTTATTGAGATGAGTAATGACTTTCTTATCGCCTTTCATAAACAAAACCCTCCGCTTCCAGTTCTTTTAGTGTAGAACCAGACGTTGAAGAGTCAAAAAATAACCACTTTTTTATGCTACGTTTATGAAGTCGCTCTGTATTACGGCTGTTTCCTCATCAAAAATTTCGCGAGCCTGACGTATGCATTTTCCACATTCTGTCCCAAGAGGAACAATTTTTCGCAGATGATGCAACGAGCTCGGTTGATATTTACGGATCGCATGACGAATTGTTTTGTCAGAAATCCCATTACATAAGCAAACGTACATAGCACTTCTCTTTGCCACTTTGATAATACTAGTCTAAATAATAAACATTATCATTTCAACATGAGCGCCGATTATTTGTGCAAAATAAGTGCTGCATAGAGGCAATAAAAAAGGGCGCCTAAGCGCCCTTTCATGCATTAAGTTAAGAAGCTAAAAAATTAGCTCATTACCTTAGCAACAACACCAGCACCAACGGTACGGCCGCCTTCACGGATTGCGAAGCGCAGACCATCGTCCATTGCGATTGGGTGGATCAGGGTAACGATCATTTTGATGTTATCGCCTGGCATTACCATTTCCACGCCTTCTGGCAGTTCGATGGTACCGGTCACGTCAGTAGTACGGAAGTAGAACTGTGGACGGTAGCCTTTGAAGAACGGAGTATGACGGCCGCCTTCGTCTTTGCTCAGAATATAAACTTCTGATTCGAACTTGGTGTGTGGCTTGATAGAACCTGGTTTAGCCAGAACCTGACCACGTTCGATGTCTTCACGCTTGATACCACGCAGCAGAACACCAACGTTCTCGCCTGCACGACCTTCGTCCAGCAGCTTACGGAACATTTCAACGCCAGTACAAGTTGATTTAACGGTATCTTTGATACCAACGATCTCAACTTCTTCACCAACTTTAACGATACCGCGC
>NZ_LXET01000005.1 GCF_001655005.1 Hafnia paralvei ATCC 29927 | reverse complement strand
AGGATGTGCTCACGAGTCTGAGGCATAGGGCCGTCAGTCGCAGCAACAACCAGGATAGCGCCGTCCATCTGAGCAGCACCGGTGATCATGTTTTTAACGTAGTCGGCGTGCCCTGGGCAGTCAACGTGCGCGTAGTGGCGAGTCGGGGTGTCATACTCAACGTGAGAAGTGTTGATGGTGATACCACGAGCTTTTTCTTCTGGCGCGTTATCGATCTGGTCGAATGCACGTGCAGAACCGCCGTAGGTTTTAGCCAGAACGGTGGTGATTGCAGCAGTCAGGGTAGTTTTACCGTGGTCAACGTGGCCGATAGTACCAACGTTAACGTGCGGTTTTGTACGTTCAAATTTTTCTTTAGACACGGCTTTATTCCTTACTCTTGTGCTCTCCCTTCATAGAGAGAGCACGGGATCAATGTTTTAAACCAGTAGCTTATTTGCCACGAGCTTCAATAACGGCTTGAGCAACGTTGCTCGGCGCATCATCGTACTTCAGGAATTCCATGGAGTAAGATGCACGGCCTTTGGTCAGAGAACGCAGTTGAGTTGCGTATCCGAACATTTCTGACAACGGAACCTCAGCATGAATCACAACGCCAGTAACGTTAGATTCTTGACCACGCAGCATACCACGACGGCGGCTCAGGTCACCGATGACGTCACCAGTGTTCTCTTCTGGAGTTTCTACTTCAACCTTCATGATTGGTTCAAGCAGAACTGGTTTCGCTTTCTTAAAGCCATCTTTGAAGGCGATAGAAGCGGCCAATTTAAACGCCAGCTCAGAGGAGTCAACGTCATGGTAAGAACCGAAGTGCAGACGCACGCCCAGATCAACTACCGGATAGCCAGCCAGTGGACCAGATTTCAGCTGTTCCTGAATACCTTTATCAACGGCAGGGATGTATTCACCAGGAATTACACCACCCTTGATGTCGTTGATGAACTCGTAACCTTTCGGATTTGAGCCCGGCTCCAGTGGGTACATGTCGATAACAACATGACCGTACTGACCACGACCACCAGACTGCTTGGCGTGTTTACCTTCGATATCGGTAACTTTCGCGCGAATCGCTTCACGGTAAGCAACCTGAGGTTTACCGACGTTCGCTTCAACGTTGAATTCGCGTTTCATACGGTCAACGATGATGTCGAGGTGCAGCTCACCCATACCTGCAATGATGGTCTGGTTGGATTCTTCATCAGTCCATACGCGGAATGACGGGTCTTCTTTAGCCAGACGGCCCAGAGCCAGACCCATTTTTTCTTGGTCAGCTTTGGTTTTCGGTTCTACGGCGATGGAAATTACCGGTTCTGGGAATTCCATACGCTCCAGAATGATTGGCGCATCAGGGTCACACAGAGTGTCACCAGTAGTTACGTCTTTCAGACCGATAGCAGCAGCGATGTCGCCTGCGCGAACTTCTTTAATCTCTTCACGTTTGTTAGCGTGCATCTGAACGATACGACCAAAACGCTCACGTGCAGATTTCACGGAGTTCAGTACGGTATCGCCGGAGTTAACCACACCGGAGTAAACGCGGAAGAAGGTCAAGTTACCAACAAACGGGTCGGTTGCGATTTTGAATGCCAAAGCAGCAAACGGCTCATCATCGTTAGCATGACGCTCAGCTGGGGTATCTTTACCGTCGTCCAGCATACCGTTGATCGCAGGTACGTCGATTGGGGATGGCAGGTAATCAATTACCGCATCCAGCATCGCCTGAACACCTTTGTTCTTGAACGCAGAACCACAAGTTACCAGAATGATTTCGTTGTTCAGAACACGCTGACGCAGAGCTTTCTTGATCTCTTCTTCAGTCAGTTCTTCACCACCCAGGTATTTTTCCATCAGCTCTTCAGAAGCTTCTGCTGCTGATTCGATCAGGTTCTGGTGCCATTCTTCAGCCAGTTCGGCCATATCAGCAGGGATATCTTCGTATTCGAAGGTAACGCCCTGATCGGCATCGTTCCAGTTGATAGCTTTCATTTTCACCAGGTCAACAACACCGGTGAAACCTTCTTCAGCACCAATCGCCAACTGAAGCGGAACAGGGTTCGCGCCCAGACGGGTTTTGATCTGACCAACAACTTTCAGGAAGTTAGCACCCATACGGTCCATTTTGTTAACGAACGCGATGCGTGGAACTTTATATTTGTTCGCCTGACGCCATACGGTTTCAGACTGAGGCTGAACACCACCAACGGCGCAGTAAACCATTACCGCACCATCAAGAACACGCATGGAACGTTCTACTTCGATAGTGAAGTCAACGTGCCCTGGGGTGTCGATGATGTTTACACGGTGTGGTTCAAACTGCTTAGCCATGCCAGACCAGAATGCAGTGGTCGCAGCAGAGGTAATGGTAATACCACGTTCCTGTTCCTGTTCCATCCAGTCCATGGTGGCTGCGCCGTCATGAACTTCACCGATTTTATGGTTTACACCGGTGTAGAAAAGGATACGTTCGGTAGTAGTTGTCTTACCGGCGTCGATGTGTGCGCTGATACCGATATTACGGTAACGGGCAATGGGTGTTGTACGAGCCATTTGATTCCTCTATTCCTAGGACGTTCAAGTTAAGTTACCCATAGCGGGCGGCTTGCTTGAAGCGCCCGCTTGGTGACTAACACTATGAAGGTATTACCAACGATAGTGAGCGAACGCCTTGTTGGCTTCAGCCATACGGTGAACGTCTTCACGTTTCTTAACTGCAGTACCTTTGTTCTCTGCAGCATCAGAAAGTTCGTTCGCCAGGCGAAGAGCCATGGATTTATCACCGCGTTTACGAGCAGCTTCAACGATCCAACGCATTGCCAGAGCATTACGACGAACCGGACGGACTTCTACTGGTACCTGATAAGTAGAACCACCAACACGACGAGATTTAACCTCGACAGCTGGGCGGACGTTGTCCAGGGCTACTTCAAAAGCTTCCAGTTCGCTTTTACCAGAACGCTGAGCCAGGGTCTCCAGCGCGGTATATACGATTGCTTCTGCGGTAGATTTTTTACCATCTACCATCAGGATGTTTACAAATTTAGCCAGCAGTTCTGATCCGAACTTAGGATCCGGCAGAATTTTACGCTGACCAATGACGCGACGACGTGGCATGGAAATACTCCGTTGTTAATTCAGGGTTGTCCAAAACTCTATAGTTCGAGTTTGACATTAAAGTTAAAACGTTTGGCCTTACTTAACGGAGAACCATTAAGCCTTTGGCTTCTTCACGCCGTATTTGGAACGTGATTGCTTACGGTCTTTAACGCCGGAGCAGTCAAGCGCACCACGAACGGTGTGGTAACGAACACCTGGCAAGTCTTTTACACGACCGCCACGGATCAGGATCACGCTGTGTTCCTGCAGGTTATGACCTTCACCACCGATGTAGGAGGTAACTTCAAAACCGTTAGTCAAACGCACACGGCAAACTTTACGCAGTGCGGAGTTTGGTTTTTTAGGAGTGGTGGTATATACGCGAGTACATACGCCACGTTTCTGCGGGCAAGCTTCCAGCGCAGGAACGTTGCTTTTAGCAACCTTCATGGAGCGTGGTTTGCGTACCAGCTGATTAATTGTTGCCATTAATAGCTCCTGGTATTTGCTTCGTTTTTTGCTTCGTAAACAAGTGTGATAAATCTCCCCATAAAGCCATGGGCAAAATATGAGGACGCAGAATTTTATGGCTGCCCAGTATAGGTGTCAAGAAATATACAAGATCGCGTCTTCACCAAGATAACTGTTGTGGGTGTTTAACACTCAGCTCAACGAACTGATTATAGTCTAGGAGCACGATATTGGATGAAATTCGAGCACTCAAACCGCGAGCAATAACATCGGCCTTCAGCGCATATAGGGATGTGGAGGCGGAAATGAGCTTTTCAAGGGAGTGGGTATTTACCAACCCACACAGAACACCATCCTGTAGCAACAAGATCGCATCATTATTGCCAGCTATAGCGCAAAGAGTTGTCAAATCTGCTGCAGTAGGAGACTTTGCCAGTGTATGTAACATGTAAAACTTCTCCAACGGCTAGAAGGTTAGCACAACATCGCGTTGTTCAAGATTTTGTCTAATTTGTGCCGCAGTTCGCACCTGAACGTCAATAATCCAGCTCTCAAACCCCAGCAAACCTCTTTCTTCTAGAGATTCTGAACAGATAAAGACCTCTTCAATATCGTAAAGAGACATGACACCAAAGGTTGCCACATAGTCACGGCAAAGAATTTCAGCCGGTTTTTGATCGGGCAACAGTTGGAATACACCATCGCCCACAAAAAACACCTGAATATCTTCGCTAAAAGCAGAGGCCGCTAACAGCGCATCTAATCCTTCTCGCCCTGAACTTGTCGTATGCGGAGGTTGAGTAAACACAAAGGCTAAACGTTTCATCCCATCCCCTTAAAACTGCATGATGCGATCGCAGGTTAACGCGGCTTCAGCCAACGCGCCTAGACCACTTAACACGAAACCATCCTGCAGATTAGAGGCTGGTAACCCAAGCTGAGTCGCTTCATCATGTGATACCACGCCGCGGCGCAAAGCCGCCGCGACACAAACATTTAGCACCACGCCATGTTCTTGCGCCAGACTCTGCCATCCGCGTACCAAATCGAACTCATCGCTTGCCGGTGAGGTTAGTTGGTTTGCGTTACTCACGCCCTCACGGTAGAAGAACACGCTGACTAAGTGATGTCCGCTGGCAATAACCGCCTGTGCAAATTGATAAGCACTACTGGCCGCTTGAGTGCCGTAGGCTGGGCCGGTCACAAACAGAGAAAAGCTCAGCATTAGCGATCGCTACCCTGTAGATCACCGCTTTTAAATTGGCGAATATACAGATACACGGTGTGCTTAGAGATGTTGAGACGATCCGCAACCTGATTAATGGCATCTTTGATATCAAAGATGCCTTTCTCATGCAGATTCAGCACAATCTGACGATTCTTGGCGTTGTTAGACACTGAACGATCGGCGTTAACCTCTTCGATAGTGAACTCCAGCGTTTGTGCCACCAGATCATCAACAGAAGAAGCAAAGTTAACTGATGACGCCACGTCCTGCGAAGCTTTTGGAATAAAGGTTTCCATAATCTGAGAAAAAGGCACATCCAGATTCATGTTAATACACAGTAAACCGATCACTCGCTGCTCTTTATTGCGAATAGCAATCGTCACCGACTTCATTAACACACCACTTTTGGCGCGAGTAAAGTACGCCTTTGACACACTGCTATCTTCGCCTGCCATATCGTGCAACATGCGAAGCGCTAAGTCGGTAATCGGTGAACCAATTTTTCTCCCAGTATGCTCACCATTAGCAATTCGCACCGCCGAACATTTCAAATCCTCAAGCGAGTGCAAAACAATTTCACAATGGGAACCAATGAGCATCGCAAGACCGTCAACAACAGCCTCATATGATTTCAGAATTTCATGATCGGTCTGGCTGAACGGACGCTCATCCAGTAAATCTAGCTCGCTGGTATCACCAGGCATAAGCGTATTGGACATTGAAGACAACCCCCACGGAGGATTTAGCTACGCACCCATCAATGGATGCAGATTCAAGAAAACGTGCTATTTAAAAAATAAAGTTTAGCAAAACTGCCCTATTTAAATCCTTGTAGCCAGCGGGGTAAAAGATTTTTTTATCATCCTGCGATAAAAAACAAAAAAGCCGTGGAATAATCCACGGCTTTTTCCAATCATTCAAGGCAATTACTTACCAGCTTTCGCTTCTGCTTTTGCTGCCGCTTTCGCAGCGTCTACATCGGCTTTAGGTGCAGCTTTAACATCCAGCAGTTCTACGTCGAATACCAAGGTAGAGTTTGCAGGAATGCCAGGGACACCCGTTTTGCCGTAAGCCAATTCTGGTGGGATAACCAGTTTGATCTTGCCGCCTTTCTTGATGTGTTTCAGGCCTTCGGTCCAGCCAGGGATAACGCCATCAAGACGGAAAGAAAGTGGCTCACCACGGCTATATGAGTTATCAAACTCAGTGCCGTCGGTCAGAGTACCTTTGTAGTTAACGACAACGGTATCACTGTCTTTTGGTTCAGCGCCTGTACCTTCTTTATCGACCTGATACATCAGACCGGTTTTCGTGGTTTTAACGTTTTTCTCTTTAGCAAATGCGTCGCGGAATTTTTTACCTGCATCTGCATTAGCTTTGGCATCCTGCTCCATCTTAGCTTGTGCAGACGCTTTTACGCGTGCCTCAAAGCCTTGCAGAGTACCTTCGATTTCTTGGTCGGTCAGCTTGCTCTTGCCAGCAAACGCATCCTGAACACCGGCGATCAACTGGTCTTTATCCAGTTTGATACCCAGTTTCTCTTGCTCTTTCAGGGAGTTCTCCATATAACGCCCCAGAGAAGCGCCTAACGCGTATGCAGCCTGCTGATCGTCATTCTTGAATTTGCTGTTGGTCGCCGTCGGTGCAGCGTCCGTTGCTTTGGCAGCGTCAGCAGCGAAAGCCGATGCGTTCAGGGCCAGAGCCATTGTTGTTGCCAGCACGGTAACTTTAAAAAAAGATTTCATCCATTTCTCCAAACTTTAAGGCAAGTGACCTTAAATAACGATGAGCTAAATGTAGTGGGTTACTATAGCGGTCTGTCGACTCATAAAACAATCACTAAGCGCGCCAGTCTGATAAATTCAGACTACGTTGCCTGCAAAAAGTTTCATTCTATTTCCCAATCAACAAGCATAACGCGCAATTCATCTGCGTTATGAGTAAAATAACGAGAATGAGGTGAAATTTCACCTATGAAATTGTGAACGGAAACTACACCGTTATAAGAGGAAATATTATGCAACCATCGGCTTTGGATCGCGAAGAGCTTGAATCCAGATTTGAAATGCTCGAAAGCCGACTGGCTTTTCAGGAAATGACCATCGAAGAGCTGAACCAGACGGTTATCGCCCTACAGTTAGAAATGAACAAATATCGCGAGCAGATGCACTTATTGGTAGATAAGCTCAAAGCAGCACAGCCATCAATGATGGCTCATCCATCAGAAGAAACGCCTCCACCTCATTACTAACCGGCGAATTTTCACGACAAAAAAAGCGGCCTTGGCCGCTTTTTTCCATTCTGCATCTAATCGACAGAATTAATGGCAGCCGCAACCGCCGTTGCCTTTGCCATTACCACCGCAGCAACCGCCTTCTTCGCCATGGTCGTGACCGTGATCGTGGCCATGACCACCGCAGCAGCCTTCACCGTGCTCGTGGTGGTGATCGTGCTCGCCGTGTACGTGGCCGTGCTCCAGCTCTTCAGCTGTGGCTTCACGGATAGCAATAACTTCAACGTGGAAGTTCAAGTTCTGGCCAGCCAGCATGTGGTTACCATCAACAACAACGTGGTCGTCATCAACTTCGGTAATTTCTACTGGTACTGGACCCTGATCGGTTTCAGCCAAGAAACGCATGCCAACCTGCAGTTCGTCAACACCCATGAAAACGTCTTTTGGTACGCGCTGCACCAAGTTTTCATCGTAGTTACCGTAAGCGTCATTTGCGCCAACGTGAACATCAAAGCTATCGCCTTCAGCGTGACCTTCCAGAGCGGCTTCCAGACCCGAGATCAGGGAGCCATGGCCGTGCAGATAATCCAACGGTGCACTCACCGGAGACTCATCAACTAAAACACCGTCTTCTGTACGTACCTGATAGGCCAAGCTGACCACCAAGTCTTTTGCTACTTTCATGATATCTCCTAGCGTTGGAAACTAAATTGGCGCAGATTGTAGCGGAATTTTGCGCCACTGTACCCACAAGGATAAAAAATCCCTACAGGAAACGCCACCCTTGCCGCTTATTCTGGCTTAAAAATACCGATCATTTGATTATTGTGCTGCACATGCTCGCTCACATCCGCCTCTGGTTGGCTCAATTGGTGGCCACACTTAACGCATTCTGCATGTTCAATATTATTCTCACGCCAGACCACCAGCGTATCTTGCGCTTTACAGGCTGGACATGTTGCCCCTGCAATAAATCTCTTTTTCATTTTGTTACCTTATTGATTCGATATCATCACAGCTCTTCCTCATCCCAATCATTCATCTGCCGACGCTCATGCTGCATCTCGCGCTGAAAAATATCCTCTAGCTCGCGTCTGGCCTCTTTCACGCGTGAAATTTGGGTAACATCCCCCTGATGATGAGGCATGAGTTCACGCAGCATCCGCATATCTAGACGCCGAAAATGCTGCTGAGCCCGATGTGCTTGATGTGGATGCATACCTAATTCCATCAATGCCTTACGTCCTAATTCTAATGCACTAGAAAATGTCTCACGGCTAAATTGACTCACCCCTGCCATCAGCAACTCATGCGCTTCAACACGACCACGCGCACGCGCCAGAATTTTTAAATGTGGAAAATGTTGTTGGCACAAATGAACCACCGCCAACGTATCCTCGGGTTCATTACAGGTGATAACGATAGCTTCGGCCTTTTCTGCACCAGCCGCACGCAATAACTCAAGTTCGGTCGCATCGCCGTAATAAACCTTATATCCGTAGCGGCGCATCACACTGACCGCGCTCACGTCACGTTCCAGAACCGTAATGCGCATTTTGTTTGCCATCAGTAAACGCCCAATCACCTGACCAAAACGCCCAAACCCAACGATAATGACCTGAGGATCGTCATCTTCCACAAAAGGCGTTTCTTCACTTTCATCCGAAGGGTTGTAGCGTTTTTCCAGTATCCTATCGACCAACTGCATCAGCAAAGGCGTCGTCACCATAGACAACGTGACGATCACCAGCAGCAGCGCCATCTGATCACCCTGCAGCAGTTTTTGGGTACTGGCGGCGGAAAACAACACAAATGCAAATTCACCGCCTTGGCTAAGCACCGCGGCAAACTGCATACGCACAGAACGACGAATCCCCGCAATACGTGCCAGTAGATATAATACGCCCCCTTTCACCACAACTAAGATAGCCACACCCATCAAGACTTCTGGCAAATGGGTATATAAAACGCCCAGATTTAACGCCATGCCTACGGAGATAAAAAATAACCCCAGCAACAGTCCCTTAAATGGTTCAATGGCGATCTCCAGTTCGTGCTGAAATTCGCTTTCTGCCAGCAGAACGCCCGCAATGAACGTGCCCATCGCCATAGACACTCCTAGCGCATCCATAAACATGGCAGAGCCCAGCACCACCAAAAGCGCCGCAGCGGTAAATATCTCACGGACACCGGTCGCAGCGATGTAGCGGAAGATCGGGCGCAGCAAATAGCGGCCGCCGATCAACATTCCTAACAACGCACCAACCTTCATCGCGATAAACGCCCAGTCAGTATCTTTGTTACTAGAGCCCACCAGCACAGGAATTAGCGCTAATGCAGGGATTACGGCCATATCCTGAAACAACAGAACCGAGAAACCGAGCTGCCCGCCCTCATTGCGGTTCATGCCCTTTTCTCGCATCATCTGCAAGGCCATCGCCGTTGAAGACATGGCTAACCCAATCCCACCGATCACGGCAGCCTGCCAAGAAAAATCGGTCAGTAACAGTAATCCCCCCAAAATGGCAGCGGTGAGCAATACCTGCCCAGCTCCGACACCAAAAATGGAGCGTCTCAACGACCAAAGTTTGCTCGGATTCAGTTCCAACCCAATAATAAACAATAGGAATACAACGCCAAGCTCCGAAAAATGCAGGATCTCATCCACATCTCGAATAAAGCCTAGCCCCCAAGGCCCAATCGCAATTCCTGCAATCAAAAAGCCAAGTACCGTGCCAATACCAATCCGCCGAGCAATCGGCACTGCTACCACTGCTGCAAACAAAAACAGCAGTATTGCTGGTAAGAGTGAGCCCTCTTCAGTCATAAGCTACCGCCTCCAGCTAATGGTGACTCCAGCCATTGCCCATAAGCTTTGGCATGACTCTGTAATACATCCGGTTTTAACCGACGCGCCCAATACACCACCATTGGGGACATCCAATGCATATGACACATCCCCGCAGTGAGCTCGAAAGGACGTAAAACTTCATCCATGGTGTACCGGTTATAGCCGCCCATTTGGTATGCCCCTTCAGGTTCGCCGGTAGTCACCACGCTACGCCAATACTTTCCACGCAGAGCGTTTCCCCCTACACCACTGGCAAAACCACGCGTCAGCACGCGATCGAGCCACTCTTTGAGTAAAGCCGGACAGCTATAGGTATATAAAGGATGTTGAAAAACAATGACCTGATGCTCACGCAGCAGCTTCTGCTCATGGTGAATATCAATAAAAAAATCAGGATAGTGCGCGTAGAGATCGTGCACAGTGACATGTTCCAATTGTTGTGCCGGCTGCAGTAGAACTCGATTCGCAACCGAGTCTTGTGATTCCGGATGGGCATACAGCAGCAATACTTTCGGTGGCTGCGACATCTATTCCCCTCCCCAAAGCGTCGTCATCGGTGTGCATTTCAGCTACCATGCAGCGCTAAGATTAAAATTAATAGTGTGCGTGTTCTGAATACTCATTATTGTTCACGCTAAAACAACGACAATTTAACACATTATCAATAGACGGCGCTTTATGATTGTTTTCTCATCGCTACAAATTCGACGCGGTACGCGCGTTCTGCTGGACAATGCCAGTGCTACGGTTAACCCCGGCCAAAAGGTTGGTCTGGTGGGTAAAAATGGCTGTGGGAAATCAACGCTGCTGTCGCTGTTAAAAGGTGAAATGACTGCCGACGCTGGCAGCTTCAATTTCCCTGGTAACTGGGCGTTAGCGTGGGTAAACCAGGAAACTCCGGCCTTAGATATTCCGGCCTTAGAGTATGTCCTCGACGGCGATCGTGAGTTTCGCCAGCTCGAGGCCGAACTTAATGATGCCAATGAACGTAACGACGGCAATGCCATTGCGCTCATTCACGGTAAGCTTGATGCGATTCAGGCATGGACCATTCGCTCACGCGCATCCAGCCTGTTACATGGTTTAGGTTTTAGCCAAAGCCAGCTTGAAGAACCGGTAAAATCATTCTCCGGTGGTTGGCGTATGCGCCTCAACCTCGCTCAGGCACTAATTTGCCGCTCAGACCTGCTTTTGCTCGACGAACCAACCAACCACCTTGATTTAGATGCGGTTATCTGGTTAGAGCGTTGGTTAAAAAGCTACACCGGCACCTTGATTCTGATATCGCATGACCGCGATTTCCTCGATCCTATCGTGGATAAAATTCTACACATTGAACAAGAGCAGCTGTTTGAATACACCGGCAACTACTCATCGTTTGAGCAGCAGCGTGCGACCAAGCTGTCACAGCAACAGTCAATGTATGAAAGCCAACAACAGCGCGTTGCACATCTGCAAAGCTATATCGATCGCTTTAAAGCCAAAGCCTCGAAGGCGAAACAGGCACAGAGCCGCGTTAAAATGCTGGAGCGCATGGAGTTAATTGCTCCTGCACACGTCGACAACCCATTCCACTTCAGCTTCCGTGAACCAGAAAGTTTGCCAAATCCGTTGCTGCGAATGGAAAAAGTCAGTGCTGGATATGGCGACAAAACCATTCTTGATTCGATCAAATTGAATTTGGTTCCCGGCTCACGCATTGGCCTGTTGGGCCGCAACGGCGCAGGTAAATCTACGCTCATTAAGTTGTTGGCAGGAGAGCTTGCGCCACAGAAGGGAGAAATCGGCCTAGCCAAAGGTGTGAAGCTGGGCTACTTCGCACAGCATCAATTGGAATATTTACGTGCTGACGAGTCGCCGCTACAGCATCTCACTCGCATCGCCCCACGTGAAACTGAACAGCAATTACGTGACTATCTCGGAGGATTCGGCTTCCGTGGCGATAAAGTGATCGAGCATACGGCTCGCTTCTCTGGGGGCGAGAAAGCTCGTTTAGTACTCGCACTGGTTGTTTGGCAACGTCCTAACCTACTTCTACTCGACGAACCCACCAACCACCTCGATTTGGACATGCGTCAGGCACTGACCGAAGCACTGATTGATTTCGAAGGTGCACTGGTTGTCGTCTCCCATGACCGTCACTTATTGCGTTCGACTACCGACGATCTGTATCTGGTTCACGATGGTCAGGTCGAACCGTTTGCTGGCGATCTAGAAGATTACCAGCAGTGGATGATCGATCTTCAACGCCAACAGGCACAGCAAGATTCGAACAAGACTGAAGGTGAAACCAGCGGTAATAGTGCTCAAGCGCGTAAAGATCAAAAGCGTCGCGCCGCCGAGTTCCGTACTCAAACCCAGCCCATCCGCAAGCACATCATGAAGATGGAACAGCAGATGGAAAAACTGAGTGCACAGCTCGCGACGCTGGAAGAAAAACTGTCTGACAGTGATCTGTATGACATCAGCCGCAAAGCAGAGCTCACAGAGTGCTTACAGCAACAAAACCAAACCAAAGCCGCGCTAGAAGAAGCCGAAATGGAATGGTTAGATGGTCAGGAAAAATTGGAAGCCATGACGCTGGCCTTCGAAGCAGAAAACGACTAAACCTCGCTGCCAAGAGGTTTTTTCTCCCCCCGCGCTCACTTCAACGCTGAGCGCGGGTCTACTCAATAAGCCATCCCTCTAGCCTCGATAAAACGGCTTATCTCCGAGAATCGTTGCGCGATGCATAATGCGACGCTGAGGCAAATAGTCAGCGTTAGCATAGTGCTGGGTCACACGGTTATCCCAAATCGCAATATCGTCTTGCTGCCAGCGCCAACGAACCTGAAACTCTGGCTTGGTCGTATGGCGGAACAAGAACTGCAATAAGGCTTCGCCTTCTTGCTGGGGTATCCCAATCAGTCTCGTGGTAAAACCTTCATTCACGAATAACGCCTGACGCCCGCTAACGGGATGAGTTCGCACCACCGGATGCAACAACGGCGGATGCTGGCGTTTGGCCTGCAGCCAACGCTGATGCTCTTCTTCTGAACGCAAATGTTTATGCTCAGGAAACGACTTTTCAAAATCGTGCTCAGCCTGTAGCCCGCTCAATAGCACTTTCAATTGCGGTGAAAGTGCTTCATAGGCCGCAATACCACTCGACCACAGTGTATCGCCTCCCACTTCAGGTAAACGCTTGGCGGCCAGAATTGCGCCCAAAGGCGGATTCTCAATGAAGGTAACGTCGGTATGCCAGTTATCATTATCTGGCGGATTGTCATTGTGAGTATCCAGCTCAATGATCTCCTCCACGCCCGCCGCATGCGGATAAACAGGATGAATATGCAGATCACCAAACCGTGATGCCAACTCGCGTTGCTGCAACGGCGTTATGACCTGTTCACGCGCAAACAGCACCTGATGTTTCAACAACGCGTGATACAGCTGTTCAAACTGGGCGTCGCTCAGTGGACGAGAGAGATTAAGATTACTCACCACGGCACCAATGGCAGGACTCAGCGGCTGAATAGTTAAACGTTCGTTCATTTTTTTACTCCATGCCACGGGGTTAAGCGGCGCTGCAAAGCTCGCAAGCCCAGTTCCAATGCAAAGGCAATAAACGCGATGACGCTAATGCCAGCGATAACCACATCAGTCGCTAAAAATTCACCTGCGGACTGAATCATAAATCCTAAACCACGCGTAGCCGCAATCAGCTCAGCGGCAACCAGCGTCGACCAACCAACGCCAAGGCCAATACGTAAACCGGTTAAAATTTCAGGCAAGGCGTTTGGTAGCACCACGTACCACAATACCTGCCAACGGCTCGCCCCAAGCGCCTGAGCAGCGCGCACTCTCACCTGCTCCACACTGCGTACTCCAGCAGCAGCCGCGAGAGTTACTGGGGCAAAAATGGCCAGATAAATGAGCAGAATTTTGGACGTTTCACCAATACCAAACCAGATAATCATCAGTGGAAGATAAGCTAACGGTGGCACTGGACGATAAATTTCAATAATGGGATCAAGAATTCCGCGTACCGTGGGATTCAATCCCATGGCAATGCCGACCGGTACGCCAATCACCACCGCCGCCAGCAGCGCTATCAGAATACGGCTTAGACTTGCGGCCAGATGCTGGCCTAGCGTCGCGTCCATAAAACCTTGGGTACTGATGCTGACCCACTGTTTCAAAACCTGTTGCGGCGCGGGTAAAAAAAGTGGACTGATGAGGTGCAGCGCCGTAACTGCCCACCACACGGCCAAAATCACCAGCAGCGTGAATGCGCTAACAACAACGTTAGAGGGAACTCTAACTTTTCTCCCTCGAGACA
Source organism: Hafnia paralvei ATCC 29927 (assembly GCF_001655005.1). Classification (GTDB taxonomy): domain Bacteria; phylum Pseudomonadota; class Gammaproteobacteria; order Enterobacterales; family Enterobacteriaceae; genus Hafnia; species Hafnia paralvei. The sequence continues at coordinate 95,573 of NZ_LXET01000005.1, read as the reverse complement.
CTGCTGAGTTACCGACTACCTCTCGCGTATCGTTTTTTAGCGTCGAGTGAATACTCATAGCCATGCCTCCTGAACGTGTGGAGTTCGCTGTTCAAAAACACGCGACAACACATATTCACGACGTTCAATAAATGCAGGATCGGATTTAATGGCTCGGCACGGTTCTCCATCCGCATAACGCTGGCCAAAATTCAGCGCCAAACGTTCGACGATCCGTCCGGGTCCCGGCGATAACAGGATCAGCTCAGAGGCTAAAAAAACCGCTTCTTCGATATCATGCGTAATCAGTAAAATCTGTTTACCCGTCTTGCGCCACACACCTAGCAATAACTCCTGCATCTGTTCACGGGTAAAAGCATCCAGCGCACCAAAAGGTTCATCCAGCAACAATAGCTGTGGATCTGCTGCCAACGCGCGCGCAATGCCGACACGCTGACGCATCCCGCCTGAAAGCTGCCAGATAAAGTGACGTTCGTAGCCTTCCAACCCCACCCATCGCAGCATGCGTAAAGCAATCGACGTGCGCTCCTCGCGCGCCACGCCCTGTAGCTGTAAACCAAACGCGACGTTGGCTAACACATTTCGCCACGGCAATAGCCCTTCATTCTGGAATACCACGCCGCGTTCCGCGCTAGGTCCAGAGACATTACGTCCAGACAGACTAATGGAACCGGAATCCGGCAGACTAAACCCCGCCACCAAATTCAGTAGGGTCGTTTTTCCACATCCGGAGGGTCCGAGAACCACCACCAATTGTCCGCTCGCAATCTGTAATGAGATATCATCGAGAACCTTTTTTCCGTCATAGGACGCACTGAGATGATTCACTGACAGCATGAAATGCTCCTTATGACTGAGGTTCAGCCTGTAGCTGCTTCACAAACTGATTATTAACAAAACGACGATAGTCTTTAGCCACCTGAGGAATTTTGCCCTGCTGCTGTAAGAATACGGCGGTGTCATAGATGGCTTTATCAACCGGTTGCCCCAGTTCACTCACCTGCTCTGCAACAGGCAGATAGCGATTTCCCTTAACCAGCCCTGGCACTTGTTCCTGCGGTACGCCGCTCAGTTTGGCGAGCTTATCGATGTTTTGACTCTCTTTAAGCCAGTGGTCTGGCTCTGCCAAATAAGCTTTCTGTGCGGCCAGCGTCGTGCGAGCAAATGCCGTTACGACATCAGGATGTTGCTGAGCGAAATCCTTACGTACAACCCAAACGTCCAGCGTTGGCGCGCCCCATTGACCTACCTGCTCAGAATCCGTTAATACGCTGCCCGTTTTCGCTAGCTCGTTAACCGCAGGTGCCCAAACGTATGCGCCATCGATATCACCACGCTGCCACGCTGCGGCTATCGCCGGTGGCTGAAGATTCAGAATGGTGAGTTGATCGGGCTTAATCCCCCAGTGTTTCAGTGCGGCCAACAAGCTGTAGTGAGTGGTAGAAACAAACGGTACGGCAATGCGTTTGCCTATGAGATCCTTTGGAGACTTAATCTCTTTTTTCACCACCAGCGCTTCCGAGTTTCCTAGCTGCGAGGCTAGCAGGAAAACTTCTATTGGCAGTCCTTGGCTAACGGCAGCCGCCAGCGGGCTGGAACCAATATTGCCAATCTGCACATCACCGGAGGCTAACGCTTTTACCACGCTGGAACCGCTATCAAACTTGCGCCAATCCACATTGGCTCCAGAGGCTTTAGCAAACGTGTTATCTGCCTGTGCAACTTTCGCGGGCTCAGCCGACGTCTGATAGGCCACGGTGACATCCAACGCGTAGGCACTCGTTGCTGCCAACGTCAGCGAAAGAAACGCCGCAACGCCGCGTAAGGAAAAGGTTTTACTCATCATCATATGCTCCGCTCATTTTTCTGTATCTGGAGCAATATGCCCCGCGCTAAACACAGTTGTAGCCGAGCCTGATTTAGTAAAGAAGGAATAAAAAAGTATTCTTTATTCCAAATAGCGATAATTGAGTTTTCTCGTTCTGCGGGCTAACGTGAAGGCTTAGGGAGGGAATAAGACGGAAATGGACGAGCCTCCGGCATCACCGGAGACGCCAAATTTAATGCCAGATTAATAACACACAGGCCGCCGTCAGCAGGCCCATTGAGATATTAAAGGTAAACCAAGCACGACGGCTATTGAGCAAACAGCCAATCACGGTGCCGAAACCAAGCCAGATAATGCCGGAGACCAAATTCACCATGAACATCGCAATGCTGATAGCAATAATAGAATGGTTATAGCCCGAGCCAGCCAAGCTGAAACTCGCCACGGCTCCCAATCCCATCAGCCACGCTTTGGGATTTAAAAACTGGAGTAGCCAACCTTGATACCAGTTAACCGGCTTTTTAACTTTCACGGCATTAGGATCGAGTTTTTCATAGCTTGAGCTCGCGATCTTCCATGCGATATACAGAAGATAGGCACTACCCAGTATTTTTAGCGTGGTATGCAGCGCGGGATAGACCAGCAGCAGGCTCCCCACGCCAAAAGCCACCAACAACAGCAACGACTGCATCCCCAGCATAATGCCCAGCATCAGCGGAATCGATCGCATAAAACCGAAATTGGCGCCAGATGACGTCAATAACATATTGTTTGGGCCTGGGGTAATCGCCGCCACCCATAAAAACCCCAGCATCGAAAGAAATAATCCAAGCTCCATCTACTGAAAACTCCTCACCCTTAATGATGTTTGTCGTGACCTTGAAGCTATCAGTGTGATATTGATCGCACAAGAAAGATGACATGAAAATTAATCACCTTATGAATAATCAATTCTCACCCATGCGCGGGATCAGCAATCCGCACCTGCAAACTATTTTGCCCAGATTATTTCGCCGCAAGGTGTTATTACAGCCTCATTGGCAACGCTTAGCCTTGCCCGACGGAGATTTTATCGATCTGGCCTGGAGCGAACCACCGGAGCAGGCTCAACATAAGCCGCGCGTGGTCCTATTTCACGGTTTGGAAGGCAGTTTCTATAGTCCTTATGCGCACGGCCTGCTGCATGCTTGGAAAGAAGCGGGCTGGCTGGGTGTGGTGATGCATTTTCGCGGGTGCAGCGGTGAGCCCAACAAAATGAACCGTATCTATCATTCCGGTGAAACAGAAGATGCACGATTCTTTCTCAACTGGCTACGCGAAACTCACGGAGCAGTGCCGACCGCAGCCGTCGGCGTTTCGCTCGGCGGCAATATGCTGGCCTATTATTTGGGTCAGGAAGGTGCCAACGCCACGCTGGATGCAGCCGTGGTTGTTTCAGCCCCACTGATGCTTGAGCCTTGCTCATATCGGTTAGAACAGGGCTTTTCACGCGTCTACCAAAACTATCTCCTTGGGCAACTCAAGCAAAATGCTCAGCGCAAATTAGAGCGTTACCCAAATACATTACCACTCGATCTAAAAGCGCTAAAAAACCTGAAACGCATTCGCGATTTTGACGACGTCATCACCTCTCGCATTCACGGCTTTGATAACGCAACCGACTATTATCGCCGCTGTAGTGCGTTACCTTTACTCCCTAGAATAACCGTGCCGCTGTTGATCATTCATGCCAAAGACGATCCGTTTATGACACCAGAAGTGATCCCTCGGCCTGAAGATTTACCGTCTAATATTGAATATCAGCTTACCGAATTTGGTGGACACGTTGGCTTCATCAGCGGCAGTTTTAAAAAGCCTCAGATGTGGCTCGAGCAACGTATCCCTGCTTGGTTAGCCCCACATTTGGAGAAAGCACAGTGATTATTCCTTGGGAGAATTTAGCAACGGATACGTTGGATAGCCTGATCGAATCTTTTGTGCTGCGAGAAGGCACTGATTACGGTGTCCACGAGAAATCGCTGACGCAAAAAGTTGAAGATGTCCGCCGCCAGCTAAAGAATGGCGAAGCTGTTTTGGTGTGGTCAGAGCTGCATGAAACGGTCAATATCATGCCGAAAGGGCAGTTCCGTGATACCCCAGAAGAGTATGAGTAGGCTTCAGCTATAAGCCTTAGTAAAACCAATAATAAGTATAGGCATCCAAACGTTATGCTTAATTTGTGGTCAAAAAACCTCACTTTACGCAATAAGGAGAATCATGGATGTCTCTACTCGCAGCACATCATAGCAAGACCCAAGTCTCGCCCTCTGACCTACCGCTCAAAACGCGCATCGTCATTGTTTTAGTCTGTCTCATTCAAGGATGTTTGCTTTATCTGTGTAACCACTTCAGCGATCGCGAGTGGATGATCCCCCATAGTTCAGCGCTGCTTTACACACAAGTTTTATCGGGCTCTCTGCCCCTGATCTTCGTGCTGTCTGTGAATACTCTACGAGATAAAATATTGTGGAAAGCTCTGCTGGCCTATACCGTTATATTCGTGGCTATGACCACTTGGGTAAAATGGAATGATGCAGGAGTAAAAGATTACGGCAGTCTAATCGGAACCTTTTATCTCGCGTTATGCCTTATGGTGTTTGTTACCCTTCCGTGGTTACAGGCACGAATAAATAATCCTAGCTCTCCCATCGACTACTCCGAGCTACACGGCTATATATGGAAAAACACCATTACCGCCGTGCTAACCTTGCTGATTTCGGGTTTGATGTGGGGGATCTTGTCGCTGGGAGCGGGTCTATTCAAACTGATTGGCATTGATTTCTTTTATGAGCTCTTTTTCAGACATGAAATATTCATGTACCTTGCTAACGGTCTGATTGTTGCCATTGGCGTTCTCATTAGCCGCACCCATCCAAAATTAATCATTACCGTACGTAACCTTTTATCTCTGATGGTAAAAGGCCTACTACCTCTGCTATCGTTTTTCGCTCTGATTTTTATCTTCAGCCTCCCGTTTACCGGTATCGATGCGCTAACCGATAAATGGTCGTCTGCAACCACATTGCTAACCACCATGTCTCTACTGTTAGCCCTGCTGGTCAATGCGATATATTTGAGTTCCGATGGCATAGATAAAAAACCGTATCCAAATTTAATCCGCTATATCATCAACGGTTCCCTGCTTGTTTTGCCGATCTACGCGATACTGTCCACCTATTATTTGGGCCAGCGCATCGTGCAATATGGCTGGACTCCCGATCGACTCAGGGCTTCAGTCGTTGTCGGTCTCTCTCTTTGCTTAACCCTTGCCTATGCAAGCGCCGTGGTTCGCAAAAATAACATCTGGCTGCACTCGCTTGGCAGCATCAACAAAAAAATGATGTGGTTAATCGCAGTGATTGTGGTTCTGTGCAACTCTCCGATCATCGATCCTTATCGCATTAGCGTGAACGACCAAATGAATCGATATTCCACAGGAAAGGTATCTCCTGATGATTTAGATCTCATCATGCTACGTTTTGACAGCGGCCGCAGAGGCAACGATGCGCTACAGGCGCTACGGTCTGATATCAAATTTGTCAGCGATCCACGGCGTAAACTCAAGCTGGAGAAAACGCTATTACAAACCACTCGTTGGGGATCCTATGGCGATGATGATAAAAAACCCTATGCGGCGTTTACACCAGAAATAGCACGCAAGAATATTCAGTTGGCAGCAGGAACACCTTCACCAGAATCAACGTGGTGGGAATCTTTGCCAAAAGATATTGGCCGAGAAGAGCATATTGACGATTGCTATTTGATGGCTAACGCTTGTGTCGTCACAACGTTAGATCTGAATAATGATGGAAATAAAGAGCATGTACTGTGCAATTTCAACGATCCCAAAAAGCCTTTCTGCCAAGTTTATACTTATAAGAAACAGAGTTGGGTCATTGCTGCTCATATCCGCTTTAACGATAGAGATACTTTGGACAACAACACACTGGATGCCGCTAAGATTAAAGACATCATTCTCGGCGGTCAGTTAAAAGCTGTGCCAAAAGAGTGGAGCGATATCCAAATACAGGATACAACCATAGATGTAAGTTATTACAATTTACGATAAACCGTAGCCCCCCAACCACCGGAGCCGTGTTAATTATGTCAGCGAAACACCCGATCATTGCCGTGACCGGCTCCAGTGGAGCCGGCACTACCACCACCAGCGTAGCCTTCCGCAAGATCTTTCAACAGTTCCATCTGAAAGCCGCTGAGTTGGAAGGCGATAGTTTCCACCGGTATACCCGCCCAGAAATGGACGCTGCAATCCGAAAAGCCCGCGAGCAAGGGCGTCATATCAGCTATTTCGGCCCCGAGGCCAATGACTTCTCTTTTCTCGAACAAAGCTTTATCGAATATGGTCAGCATGGTCGTGGGCGCTCGCGTAAATATCTGCATACCTACGATGAAGCCGTTCCCTACAATCAGGTTCCCGGCACATTCACGCCGTGGGAACCGTTGCCAGAGCCGACAGATGTTTTATTCTATGAGGGATTACACGGCGGAGTCGTCACGCAGCAACACAATGTGGCTCAGCATGTCGATTTACTGGTCGGCGTAGTGCCCATCGTTAACCTAGAGTGGATTCAAAAACTGGTGCGCGATACCGGTGAGCGCGGCCATTCACGCGAAGCCGTGATGGACTCCGTTGTTCGTTCTATGGAAGATTACATCGGCTACATTACCCCCCAGTTTTCCCGCACGCATATCAACTTCCAGCGCGTACCAACGGTTGATACCTCTAATCCTTTTGCCGCTAAAGCGATCCCTTCGTCAGATGAAAGTTTCGTGGTGATCCATTTTCAAGGGTTAGACAATATTGATTTCCCCTATCTACTCGCGATGCTGCAAGGATCGTTTATCTCGCATATTAATACGTTGGTGGTTCCGGGAGGGAAAATGGGGTTAGCAATGGAACTGATCATGACGCCGTTGGTGCAACGGCTTATCGAAGGGAAGAAAATCGAATAACAACGTGTTACGCGACATCAGGCACCTTGGCACAAAACCACCGGTGCCTGATGAAGTGAATCAAATTACTCAACCACGATAGTTTCAAAACTATGGGTAATGTTAACGGCTTGACCCAACATCAACGCAACAGAGCAGTATTTTTCCGCAGAAAGCGCAACGGCGCGCTCAACGGCTTTATCCGTAAGGCCTTTGCCGGTGACAATAAAATGCAGATTGATATGGGTAAACAAGCGCGGAGCTTCCTCGCGACGTTCAGACGTCAATTTGACTTCACAATCGCGCACGTCCAAACGCCCTTTTTGTAAAATAGAAACCACGTCAATGGCGCTGCAACCCCCTGCTGACATCAATACCATTTCCATTGGGCTTGGCGCTTTATCACCAGCGTTTCCGTCCATAAGAATCTGATGTCCTGAAGCCGATTCGCCCAGAAAAGTCATTCCTTCAACCCATTTCACTCGTGCCTGCATGTTGATCGCCCCTTTGGTTAAATTCTGTCATCAGACTACGCTTTCTGTAAAAAACAGGCAATCCGAGGCCTCACTTCTGATGCTGAAGCGAGACAACACGAGACACCTGAACAAAGCTGTGCTACAAACTATGCCGAAATGGATCTTTATGGATTGAAACGGGTATAGATCAATAACTCTAGGAAACAATTACCTTAGCCTATTACTCTATATCTCGATTATGCAGTGCTATAACAAGTTAATAAGCAAAGCCCCGTGCCACAATAAGCACACTGTCTGGATCAGTATCCCGATATTAGGGCCGCGATAACAACAGAGGATAATAGCGAATGGTTCTCGGCAAACCGCAAACAGACCCGACTCTTGAATGGTTCTTGTCTCATTGCCATATCCACAAGTATCCGTCCAAAAGTACCCTGATCCACCAAGGCGAGAAGGCGGAAACCCTGTACTACATCGTTAAGGGATCCGTTGCAGTATTGATTAAAGATGAAGAAGGTAAAGAAATGATCCTTTCCTATCTTAATCAGGGCGACTTCATTGGTGAACTGGGCTTATTTGAGGAAGGACAAGAACGCAGCGCTTGGGTTCGTGCAAAAACAGCCTGTGAAGTTGCTGAAATTTCTTACAAGAAATTCCGCCAACTGATTCAGGTTAACCCAGATATTCTGATGCGCCTTTCTGCTCAGATGGCTAGCCGCTTACAGGTTACCTCTGAAAAGGTGGGCAACCTGGCGTTCTTGGACGTGACTGGCCGTATTGCACAGACGCTGCTGAATCTGGCAAAACAGCCAGATGCCATGACTCATCCAGATGGTATGCAGATCAAGATTACTCGTCAGGAAATCGGCCAGATCGTTGGCTGCTCCCGTGAAACCGTTGGTCGCATTCTGAAGATGCTGGAAGATCAAAATCTGATCTCCGCGCACGGAAAAACCATCGTCGTTTACGGCACTCGCTGATAAATGATGCCCGTGTAGCATCGCTGCACGGGTTTCTTTCATTATGTGGCGGCGGTTTATCTACCACCCGGAAGTCAACTATGCACTGCGTCAAACGCTGGTGCTGTGCCTCCCTGTTTTATTTGGCCTACTGACCGGCAATCTACAGCTTGGTCTAATGTTTTCTTTGGTGCCAGCCTGCTGCAACATTGCAGGGCTCGATACTCCTCATAAGCGCTTCATCAAACGATTAATCGTTGGCGGCAGCCTATTCGCGTTTTCCAGTTTCTTATTGCAACAATGCCTGCTATGGCAAATTCCGCTGCCGCTTATCATGCTTGGGCTTGCGTTACTGCTCGGCGTTAACGGTGAGATCAGCCCCCTACACGCTAGGCTTCTTCCCGCAGCACTCGTCGCTTCGATATTTACGCTAAGTATGGCTGGAACAGTTCCCATCTGGCATGGGCCACTGCTTTATATTGTTGGCACCATCTGGTATGGCGCTTTTACTTGGTTCTGGTTTCTCTTATGGAAAGGGCAGCCGATCCGAGAAAATCTCAGCCAGCTCTACACGCAGCTAGGCGACTATATGGACGCCAAATATAGCTTGCTGACTCAGCATATCGATCCAGAAACGGCCTTGCCGCCGCTGCTACAGCGCCAGCAAAAAGTGATGGACTTAATTACCCAGCTCTACCAACAAATGCACATGTTATCTCTGGTGCATAATCCTGAGTACAAACGTCTACTGCGCTATTTTCAAGTTGCATTGGATCTTCAAGAACATATTACCGTTAGCTTATCTCAGCCCGATGAAGTGCAAAGCCTAGTCGCCAAAAGTCAGGCTGAAGCTATTTTGCGCCGCAACGCTCAAGTCATATCAGAGAGGCTCAGAACGGTGGCTGGCGATATTCTGTATCACCGCTACCCCAAACATTTTTCGATGGATAACGAGCTAGCCGCGCTGGAAAAGCTGGCTAATCAGCACCCAGATAACCCCGTTGGAAAGTTTTGCTATTACCATTTTAGCCGTGTAGCTCGATTGCTAGTTCGTCAGCGTCCTCTCTATCAGCGCAATCTGATGTCTACACAGCAACGCCTTCCTTTCTGGCCTGCATTACGCGCCTATCTCTCATTTAAATCCGTAGCGCTACGTAATGCAGCGCGTTTAGGCATTACTCTCGCTGCGGGCAGCAGTTTGGGGATGTTATTCCATCTGCCAAAACCCTACTGGGTTTTGCTCACGACCATGCTGGTCATTCAAAATGGCTATAATGCAACGCGGGTGAGGATCCAGCACCGTGCGCTAGGAACCTTTGCTGGACTGATTATTGCTGCGGGATTACTACAGTTAGACCTACCGCTAAATGTCACCTTGGCCTGTATGCTGGTGATCACCATTGCAGCCTATTTGGTACTACGTAAAAACTACGGGTTGGCGGTGATTGGTTTCACCGTAACTGCCGTTTATACCCTACAGCTTTTACAGCTCAATGGGCTCCATTTCTTGGTTCCAAGACTGATTGATACCGTACTCGGCTGTATTCTCGCCTTCGCAAGTACCATCTGGCTATGGCCACAATGGCAAAGTGGTCTACTGCGCAAAAATGCTCATCAGGCACTAGAGGCATATCAAGATGAGCTTCGCCTACTGCTCTCTCCTGAACCGAAAGCAACCGATTTAGCCTATGCCCGCATGAAGGTCAATCAGGCACATAATGCCGTATTCACCTCGCTAAATCAGGCGATGCAGGAGCCGGGGTTTGATTCCAGATATCTGACCGACATGCGTCTGTGGATCACTCACAGCCAGTTTATCGTGGAGCATCTTAACGCAATGACAATCCTCGCCCGAGATCACTACATGTTGACTGAAAACCTAGCGCAAGATTATTTGCAGCGCTGTGAAATCGCCTTGCAGCTCTGTCAGCAACGCTTAGAACACGATGGACCAACCTTGAGCAATAACGCCGCCGTCTTCCAGTCTGATGAGCAGGAAACCAGTGGAATGCCCGTAACCCAGATTGAAGTCCATCTACGCCGAATCATTGCGCACCTGCGCGCCATGCATACCATTTCATCGATAGCCTGGCGGCAACGACCACATCATGGGATTTGGATGAGCCGTCGATTAAGGGATTAAATTTCTCCCGTGTCTTTCAAGAAATGGCGTATATTCTTCTTTATGCCAAGATAAACGCTAAACTATTGATGAACATACAATTTTTACTGCTAATATCATTTCAAATAATACTTATTGTTTCTCTTCTGCTATTCAGAAAATACCCGCTAATACATATCGTGTTCACTACGCTTTCCGTCATTTCAGTCATGCCACTCGCGTATTTCATTGGCACATTTTCGCAAGGGTTAAGTTCTAACCTTTGCTACTCCTACATGATTGCTGATTTAGCCACCACCTCTACATTGGCGATCCAATCCAACAACAGCGCAACTCAACAAAAATATATCGATGGCCTTAAATCCATTCCAAACTATGGATATGAATCCAACTGCAATGATATGACGGCAGCGGTAAAGCGTTTGTCTCAATCTGTAAAAGACGCCAAATAAACAATCAATTACCCCATGAGTTAGATGTCTTACACCGCTCCCGTACAGCCAAGCATTACGATTTTTTGGCGATCACCGCCCCAATCGCTTTTTCTAATCGCATCATACCTTCATGGATATCCGCAAACTCCACAACCAGCGATGGAGCAAAGCGCAAAATATCAGGACCCGCATTTAACAACATGAGGCCTTCAGCGGCGGCGGCGTGCAGAATATCGCGCGCTTTACCATGGTATTCAGGGCTCAGTTCAGCGCCCAGTAGCAGCCCCATACCACGTACCTGCGTGAAGACGTTGTACTTAGCATTTATGTTCGCCAACGCCTCGACAAACAGCGAGTGACGTTCTTCAATACCCGCCATAACCTCTGGAGTATTAATCACGTCCAGCGCTGCTTCTGCTACCGCGCAGGCCAGTGGGTTGCCGCCATACGTAGTACCATGTGTTCCCACATGCATCGCGCTGGCAATTTCATTCGTCGTCAACATGGCGCTAATCGGGAAACCGCCGCCCAAAGCTTTAGCGGTAGTCAGAATATCCGGCGTCACGCCATAATGCATATAAGTAAACAGCTTACCGGTACGCCCCATTCCGCTTTGCACTTCATCAAATACCAACAGCGCCTGATGGCGATCGCACAGCTCGCGCACGCCTTTAAGGAAGCTTTCAGTCGCAGGCATTACCCCACCTTCACCCTGAACCGGTTCTAAAACCACGGCACAGGTATGGTCGTCGATAACGGCTTTTACCGCGTCGAGATCGTTGAAAGGTACATGAACAATATCCGCAGGTTTCGGGCCAAAACCGTCAGAATATTTAGGCTGCCCGCCGACAGAAACGGTAAACAACGTGCGGCCATGAAATGCGTGGTGGAACGCAATAATCTTGGATTTGTATGGACTGATTTTGCTCGATGCGTAGTAACGTGCCAGTTTAAACGCCGCTTCGTTTGCCTCCGCACCGGAGTTGGCAAAGAAAACACGCTCCGCAAAAGTGGCATCAATCAGCTTCTGTGCCAAACGCAGCGCGGGTTCGTTGGTGAAAACATTGCTAACATGCCACAGCTTTTCGCCCTGCTCATGTAAAGCTGCCACCAATGCCGGATGACAGTGCCCTAGCGCCGTTACAGCAATACCTCCCGCAAAATCCACATACTCTCGCCCCTGTTGATCCCATACTCGGCTTCCCATTCCGCGCACAGGAACAAAATCTGCCGGTGCATAGATAGGCAACATTACCTTTTCAAATGTGTCTCTTGCGACTGCCTGTTGCTTCGCCATTACGCAACCATCCTTTTTACATTGCCAGAAAATCTCACTCGCAGAGAGTGAAAATATAATCATAAAATATGCATAATAAATCAAACAATGGCAACCGTATTTTCTCTTGGGTTTTCTCCGAATCCCACGTTTGGCAACGACGCTAAAGTTGAGACTAAGATACAGCGTGCTTATACTTTGAACTTGGAAGTTAGATTCCGCCTCTTTATTTAAGGACTGACCATGAGCGCTCCGCTTACCATTGCCAAGAATCAAAATGTCACGCTGCATCTCCTCCCCGCTCTGGCAAACCGCCATGGACTGATTACCGGTGCAACAGGCACGGGTAAAACCGTGACGCTGCAAAAAATGGCGGAGCAGTTTTCTCGCATTGGCGTTCCCGTCTTTTTAGCCGACGTAAAGGGTGATTTATCCGGTATCGCAGCGGCAGGAACGCTTTCAGAAAAGCTACAAAAAAGATTAGATGCCTTGCAGGTAGCCGACTGGTCACCGCAGGCGTGTCCGGTGGTTCCTTGGGATATTTTTGCCGAGAAAGGTCATCCTATTCGCGCGACAGTGTCAGACCTTGGGCCACTGCTGCTTTCCCGCCTACTCGATCTCAACGACGTACAGTCCGGTGTGCTACAGCTGGTGTTCAAGATTGCCGATGACAACAATCTGCTGCTGCTCGACATGAAAGATCTCCGCGCCGTGGTGCAATTCGTGGGGGATAATGCCAAACAGTTCACCACTGAGTACGGCAACATTTCTACTGCGTCCATTGGCGCTATTCAGCGCGGTTTGCTCACGCTAGACCAGCAGGGTGCTAACCATTTCTTTGGCGAGCCGATGCTAGATATTAACGATCTGATGCGTTGCGACGCCAATGGCATGGGCGTTATCAATCTCCTCGCCGCCGATAAGTTAATTAATCAGCCTAAACTCTATTCCGTGTTTCTCTTGTGGCTGCTTGCCGAATTATTTGAACAGCTTCCGGAAGTGGGTGACGTCGCTCAGCCAAAACTGGTGTTCTTCTTCGATGAAGCCCATCTGCTGTTTAACGATGCGCCTGCGGCGCTGCTCGACAAAATAGAACAGGTAGTCCGTTTGATTCGCTCCAAAGGCGTAGGGATTTACTTCGTCACCCAAAACCCTCTGGATATTCCCGATAATGTACTGGGCCAGTTGGGTAACCGCGTACAGCACGCGCTGCGTGCCTTCACGCCTCGTGACCAAAAAGCGGTCAAAGCGGCGGCTCAAACCCTGCGCGCTAACCCTGAATTCAGCACCGAAGTGGCCATCACCGAGCTGGGCGTGGGTGAAGCTTTAGTGTCTTTTTTGGATGAAGGTGGGCGTCCAACCATCGTTGAGCGAGCGATGGTTATTGCACCGGAATCTCGCATGGGGCCATTAACCGCCGATGAGCTAAATCATGCAATCAATCACTCCCCACTTTATGGCCGCTACGATGAAACCATCGATCGCGAGTCCGCTTATGAAAAAATTACCCAGCAAGGCTTTAGCACTGTCGATAGCGGTGACGAAAACGCCAGCGCCGCCGACGTGAAAAAACCGGAAGCCAGCGCACAAGAAGGCGGCGGATTGATGGGAAGTCTGAATGAAATTTTGTTCGGCACCACCGGCCCACGCGGGGGTAAAAAAGATGGTGTGGTGCAAACTGCGGCTAAAAGCATGGCTCGTCAGGTCGGTAGCTCACTAGGACGCCAGATTCTACGCGGTGTTTTAGGCTCGATTATGGGTGGACGCAAATAGCGCTATAACTATTCTTACTCATGCCCCTCTTACTTGTGCCCCGCATGATTTATCATCGGGGCATCTGATATTTTTACTGCGCAAAGCGAACCCCTGATGCTGTTGTTGATCGATAATTACGACTCTTTTACCTATAACCTCTATCAATATTTTTGTGAGCTCAAGGCAGACGTTGTGGTGCGCCGCAACGACGAGCTAACGCTTGAACACATTGAATCCCTAGCACCTTCGCATCTGGTGATATCACCGGGGCCCTGTACACCCGATGAAGCCGGTATCTCTTTGGCTGCTATACAACATTTTGCAGGCAAGATACCTTTGCTCGGTGTCTGCTTAGGGCATCAGGCATTGGGGCAGGTATTTGGTGCCAAGGTTGTTCGTGCTCGTCAGGTCATGCATGGTAAAACCTGTGTGATTCGCCATACCAACAGTGGCGTGTTCCATGGCCTCAATAATCCACTCACGGTGACCCGCTATCACTCCTTGATTCTGGAAAAAGAAACGCTGCCCGACTGTCTGGAAATCACAGCGTGGAGCGAAAACAACGGCGAACAAGATGAAATTATGGGCGTACGCCATCGCACCCTAGACGTTGAGGGTGTGCAGTTTCATCCAGAGAGTATTTTGAGTGAACAGGGGCACGAGCTATTACAGAATTTTTTACGGCGCCAAAAGTAAAACGCCCGCCGTCAGCGTAACATCGTTCACTTAAATTCGATTTTAGGAAGAGCACACCGATGGGGTCATAGCGGCGTAAGCTGCCAGAGCACCCCGCGGTGTGGTGGATCCGTGTATCTCGACCTCTTCAATGAACGGCGTTAGCCGTCAGCGGGAGTTTTAGAAACTATGGCAGAACTTTCACCGACGTAATAACAATCGGCTTTGAAGGTACATTCTGGTATGGACCGACGTTCTCAGTGCGTACCTGAGCAATCTTATCCACGACATCCATTCCCTTTGTCACTTTACCAAATACCGCGTAACCAAAATCGCGCTGGCCGTGATCCAAGAAAGCATTATCCGCAACGTTAATAAAGAACTGGCTAGTCGCGCTGTCTTTTTCTGCCGTACGCGCCATCGCAATAGTGCCACGCAGATTACGTAAACCATTATCAGCTTCGTTCTTAATAGGCGCATTCGTGGTTTTTTGCTGCATATCCGCAGTGAAACCGCCGCCCTGCACCATAAAGCCAGGGATTACACGGTGGAAAATCGTGTTGTTGTAATACCCGCTGTTCACATAGTCGAGGAAGTTCTTCACCGACACCGGCGCTTTTTGACTATCTAACTCAATCTCAATATTGCCAGCAGTCGTAGACAGTAAAACATGGCTATTGGCAGCTAGAGCGGCCGGAGCCAATACCGTCAGCGAAAATAGCGCGGCTAGGGTGACTAATACTCTTTTGAACATGACACATCCTTTCTCAACGGGCTTTTTCAAAGCAGGTGAACAACAAATTAACCTAACGATTCTAATTAGGCCTAGACCTATTAGCTACCCATTTACTCACATTTACTTAACGATGGGATAAGTCCGATAAAAAGCCGACTTTCAGCACTAACCTCCGTAAGTATTTGGGATTAAGATCACAATTTAGCCTTAGCTCGTTTATTCCATCGTCAATTTTTGCGAACCATCTCCCAAACCGTTTGAGGAAAGTTGCTAGTCTTAAACACAAATGAGAGCGCTCTCATTTAACAATTACAACAAATAATTCTCTTTTATTAATCTGATTTGTGAGGCGGGTGATGAAAAAAATCTTACTGTGCTGTGCGGCTGGAATGTCCACCAGCATGCTCGTTCAACGAATGAATACCGAAGCAACCAAACGCGACATTGAAGTCGATATTCAAGCCGTTCCCGCCGCTGAGTTTGAACAGCGTATCCAAGATGCCGATGTCATACTGCTTGGCCCACAGGTGAAGTATGAACTGGCGCGCTTTAGCGCAATCGCCCAGCCTTTTGGCAAGCCCGTTGCCGTCATCGATATGATGGACTACGGCATGCTACGTGGCGACAAAGTGCTCGATAAGGCGCTAGCGCTAATCGCATAACGATTTCTTATTTGGGTCTTATTTTCCCTGTCAGCGTTATCTTCACCTTGTGGAGTCACTGCTATGAGTTTCTATGCTTCATTGATGCGCGTGGTTGAAAGCCACATCGCCCCTCTCGCGGGGAAAATCGGTAGTCAGCGACACATCATTGCTATCCGCGACGGCTTTATTTCAGCCATGCCCTTCCTGATTATCGGCAGTATCATGTTGATTATCGCCAACCCGCCGTTTGATGCACAAACCACATCCTCGTTCGGACAAGCATGGCTCTCCTTCGCCAAAGCGCACTGGGACACTATCACCATGCCTTTCTTCATGACAATGGGGCTAATGAGCGTATTTGTTACGGTGGGTACTGCATATAGTCTGGCAAAATCTTATGGAATTGACGGTCTCACCGCGGCACTGTTAGCGCTAATGGCATTCCTGCTGGCAGCGGCTCCTCAGCTTGAAAACAAAATGGCGCTCGACTACCTCGGTGGCCAAGGGGTTTTCACTGCTCTCATTTGCGCGATCTGGTCCGTTGAACTGATCCGTTTACTGAAAAAGTACAACATCACGATTCGTATGCCGGAACAGGTTCCACCGGCGATAGCCCGCTCCTTTGAACTACTCTATCCGGTCGTCGGTATTTTGCTCACGGTCTATCCGGTTAGCTTGTTTATGCAGAGCGAATTCAACCTGCTGCTGCCCGCCGCCGTGATGCAAGTTTTCCAGCCACTAATCGCCGTCGGTGACACGCTTCCTGCCATCTTGCTAGCACTGCTGATTGCCAACCTGCTATGGTTTGCGGGGATTCATGGCGACAACATTGTTACCGGCCTGCTTAACCCGATTTTTATGGCCAATATTGCCGCCAACGCTGCGTTAATGACCCACGGAATGGAAACAACTCAAATACTCACCGCACCTTATTGGTCATTTTATGTCTGTATTGGCGGTTCCGGTTCTACCTTAGTTCTCGCGATCCTTTACCTACGCAGCCGTTCAATTCATCTGCGAACCATCGGCAAACTTAGCGTAGTACCCGCCATCTTCAATATTAACGAACCATTGCTGTTTGGCTCCCCAGTGGTGATGAACCCGACGCTGTTTATCCCGTTAATCGTCGTGCCTATGGTCAACGCTGTTTTGGCCTACGTAGCGCTGCATTTAGATCTCGTACAAAAAATGGTGGCAATAGCCCCATGGACCGCTCCCGCGCCGCTCGGCGCGATGATCTCCGCCGCTTGGGACTACAAAGCGCTGATTCTGGTCTTAGTGCTGATGGTTATCGATATCTTGATTTGGTATCCGTTCTTTAAAGTCTATGAAAAACAGCTACTCGCTCAGGAAAATGAGCAAGCCCAAGAAATGGCCGCTGCCGCTGAAACTCAGCCTCAACCTTAAACCGATTTGAAAGATGTATCGGAGGAATTATGGATTTTGAACAAACGATCATGGAGCTGTTGGTTCATTCAGGCAGCGCTCGTAGCAGTGCATTGATGGCGCTTCAACGCGCCAGAGCCGGAGATTTTGTCGGTGCGCAAGAAATGATGGATGAGTCCAGAGCGGCTACGCGTGAAGCACACGGCATCCAGACGACGCTGATTGGCATGGATGAGGGTTGTGGAAAATTACAAATTAATCTGATTACCGTGCACGCACAGGATCATCTGATGAATGCCATGGTCATTCAGGATCTGGCGGGAGATATGATCGAACTGTATCGCCGACTGCCTGAAGAATCTGCTATGCAAGATCAAGAGGAGAGCCTCGCATGATCCCGATAAAAATTGCCATTATTGGCGGCGGTAGCAGCTACACTCCCGAACTGGTGGAAGGCATTATCCAGCGTTCAGAACAAATTCCGCTGTCTGAACTTGCCTTGGTAGACGTAGAGGCTGGCCATCACAAAGTGGATATCATTGCCGATTTGACCCGCCGGATGCTGGCACGCAATGGTCTTGAGCACGTAAAAGTCACCGTACATTTTTCGCCTGACGATGCCATCCGCGGCGCAAGTTTTGTATTAACTCAACTGCGTGTGGGGCAGCTTCCCGCTCGTGCCGCCGATGAACGTCTCGGTTTGAAATTTGGTTTGATTGGACAAGAAACCACCGGCGTTGGTGGCTTTGCCAAAGCGCTGCGCACTATCCCCGTGATGTTGAATATCGCTCGTAAAGTTGAGCAGTTAGCGCCCGATGCGTGGATTATCAACTTTACCAATCCGGCAGGGATCGTCACCGAAGCCGTTTCTCGCTATACCAAAGCCAAAATCATCGGCCTGTGTAACGTACCGGTCACCATGCACCATATGATCGCAAAAATGTTGCAGCGCCCTTATCAGGACGTTCAACTACGCTTTGCTGGATTGAATCATATGGTGTGGGTACATCAGGTCACCGCAGACGGACAAAACCAAACACAGCGAGTGATCGACATGTTGTGCGATGGCGCGGCACTGACCATGAACAACATAAAAGAAGAACCTTGGCCACCGGAATTCCTGCGCGCACTGGGGGCGATCCCTTGCCCTTACCATCGTTATTTCTATCAAACACGCTCAATGTTGAAAGATGAAATGGCTGAAGCCAGCGAAGGCGGAACCCGCGCTGAACAGGTGATGAAAGTCGAGAAAGAGCTGTTTGAGCTGTATGCCGATCCGCATTTAGACCACAAGCCAGAGCAGCTCAGCTTCCGCGGAGGCTCTTTCTATTCAGAGGTCGCACTGGAACTGATCTGCGCCATCCACAACAATCTAGGCACGCGTCTGGTTGTTAACACACCAAACCACGGGGCGATCCGCGATCTGCCAGATGATGCTGTGATTGAAACTGACTGTATTGTGGATGCCCAAGGTGCTCATCCGTTGGCCTTTGGCTCTCTGCCCGTCTCAATGGTTGGACTCACACAAGAAGTGAAATCATTTGAGCGCTTAACCATTGAAGCCGCAGTACACGGCGACAGAAAATCGGCGCTTCTGGCGCTGGTCACTAACCCACTCATTGGCGATGCCGCACTGGCATCACCTTTATTAGATGAAGTGCTGGCGGTTAACAAAGAATATCTGCCACAATTTAATTAATGAGCAAGCATACCCCAGCCCATCGCGCTGCTGGGGTAGAAACCTAGCTCGCCGACGTGCTAAAGCTGCCAGCAATGTTGGACTCAAAACGGCTATACCCTAAATGGTTCGAGTTGCATTAAGGCGGCCAGTGAGAGCCCCCAGATGAGCTACTCTAGTCAGTCATTGGGGTGAGTGAAGGCAGCCAACAAAAATGCAACTTGAAGTATGACGGGGACATAAGGAAATTAACCATGACCACTCTTGAAGACGTTGCCGCCCGCGCTGGGGTATCTCGCGCCACGGTTTCACGCGTCGTTAATGGCGACAGTAACGTCAGGGAAAAGACGCGTCTCATGGTTGAAATGGCGATTGCCGAGCTAGGCTATAGCCCTCACCCCGCAGCCAGAGCATTAGCCTCCAGCCAAAGCCAAACATTAGGTTTAGTCACCACATCCTATCGCGGAGGTTTTTTCGGCGCGCTGATGGACAATGTACAGAGTGAGGCCGAAAGCCATCGCAAACAGCTTCTGGTGACTCAGGGGAAAAACAGCGCTGAAAATGAATGGCAGGCAATCCAACGTCTATATAATTTACGCTGCGACGGGCTGATTCTGCACGTCAGAGCGCTCAGTGACGAGCAATTGCGCCAGCTAGCACAGCAGGGGAAAGCATTTACAATTCTGGATCGCCTCGTTCCTGGCCTTGAAGATCGCTGTATCGCTTTCGACCATAATCGCGCCAGCCAAATGGCAACTAACAGACTCATCGAACTTGGGCACACCAAAATCGCCTGCATCAGCGGTTCCTCCTTCCGACCTTCAAGTCAACTGCGCCGCCAAGGATTTTTGGATGCGATGCAAGCAGCAGGATTGCAACCCGTTGCCTGTTTGGAAGGTGATTACGATATGCAAAGCGGTTATCAAATGGCCGATAAGCTGCTACAAAGCCATCACCCAACAGCGATTTATTGCTGCAATGAAGAGATGGCGATCGGCGCATTGCTCGCTATCACCGAGCATCGACTCAATATTCCCAATGACATCTCACTCATCTGTTACGACAGCGGTGAACGTGCAGCCTTCGTACGTCCAGCATTAACCAGCCTTCATTTCCCAATAACGGATATGGCACGGCATGCAACCGAACGTCTGATCGATCCCAAATGCGCACCAGAAGTCTTTATACCAACGATCGTTGATCGTGGTTCGGTGATTGCTCGAAAAGGCAATTTATGAGCGAATAAGACCAATAATGTCTACCCAGATCGCCTTTGTAAGAAACTCATTCATAGAGTTACAGCAAAAAATCGACTTTCATCACAAAAATAGCCTGTAACTATGCTAGGATTCGCCGCCTTGTGGGATCGATTATTCTTGTCTCGACCCCTCGCAAATACTTTCCTATTTCCTCAATACTACTGACACGGGCCTTGCTATGACCAACAGCAACCGCATTCGCCTAACATGGATCAGTTTCTTCTCCTATGCACTTACCGGTGCATTGGTGATTGTCACCGGGATGGTGATGGGCAATATCGCAGAATACTTCAATCTGCCGATTTCCAGCATGAGTAACACTTTTACATTCCTTAATGCTGGCATTTTGGTCTCTATTTTCCTCAATGCATGGTTGATGGAAATCATCCCTCTCAAGCGTCAGCTGATTTTCGGTTTTGTGTTGATGATCTTAGCCGTTGCTGGCTTGATGGTCGGACACAGTCTGGTGATGTTCTCGCTGTGCATGTTTGTACTGGGCGTAGTGAGTGGGATTACGATGTCTATCGGTACCTTTCTCATCACCCATATCTATGAAGGCCGTCAGCGCGGCTCACGCCTGCTGTTCACCGACTCCTTCTTTAGCATGGCGGGGATGGTGTTCCCAATTGTAGCGGCAACCTTACTGGCTAACCATGTTACTTGGTACTGGGTTTATGCCTGCATCGGCGTGTTATATCTGGCGATTTTCGTATTGACGCTGATGTCTGACTTCCCTGTATTGGGCAAGAAAAAAGACGATCAAAGTGAGCCTGTCGCTAAAGAGAAGTGGGGCATTGGCGTACTATTCTTGTCGATTGCAGCACTGTGCTACATCCTTGGCCAATTGGGCTTTATCCAGTGGGTGCCAGAATATGCCAGTAAACACTTTAATATGAGCATCGAAGAAGCTGGCGCGCTAGTGAGCAACTTCTGGACGGCTTATATGGTTGGCATGTGGATCTTCAGCTTCATCCTGCGTTTCTTCGATCTACAACGCATCGTGACCGTTCTAGCAGCGCTTTCTACCGTGATGATGTATCTGTTCGTCACCACTGAGCAAGTCGGCATGCTGAGCATGTACATTCTCGGCCTTGGCTTCGTCAGCAGCGCAATTTATACCACGCTGATTACGTTAGGCTCGCTGCAAACCAAAGTGTCTTCACCAAAGCTGGTGAACTTCATTCTGACCTGCGGCACCATCGGTACTATGCTGACCTTCATCGTTACCGGCCCAATCGTTGCAAAAAGCGGTGCTCATGCAGCGCTGGCAACGGCCAATGGTCTGTATCTGGTGGTATTTGTGATGTGTTTACTACTGGGCTTCGTGACGCGTCACCGCCTACATGGCCACAGCACTAAATAATTCAGACTTGTGCTGAAAAAAAAACCGGCCAGTAAAATGGCCGGTTTTTTATTACCGAAAGATTACGATTAACGCTTGAAATCCACGGCTTCCGACTGTTCCAAGTGCAACGTAGTTTTGGCTGGCTGAGTGCAAGCGATCACTGCGCCGTTGCGTACGGAATAACGAACGGGAACCTGGCGACGTACGGCGTCAAAACCACTATCTGCAGGCAATACAATGAGATTGGCGCTGTTCCCCACGTCGACCCCATAACCCTTCAGATCCAAGGTCTTGGCACTATGGTGAGTGATCAAATTGATACCATCATTAATCTGGCCATAACCCATCAGCTGGCACACGTGTAGTCCCATATGCAACACCTGCAGCATATTTGCCGTGCCAAGTGGATACCATGGATCAAATACATCATCATGGCCGAAACAGACGTTAATGCCTGATTCCAACATCTCTTTCACGCGCGTAACACCACGGCGTTTTGGATAAGTATCGAAGCGCCCCTGCAGATGAATATTCACTAGGGGGTTCGCCACAAAATTAATGCCTGACATTTTCAGCAAACGGAACAAACGTGAGGTATAGGCGCCGTTATAAGAATGCATCGCCGTAGTATGGCTCGCAGTAACTCGCGCCCCCATATCTTCACGGTGCGCCAATGCGGCAACGGTTTCCACAAAGCGAGACTGTTCGTCATCGATTTCATCGCAGTGAACATCAATCAAACGATCATATTTTTTCGCCAAGGCAAAGGTTTTATGCAGAGATTCCACACCGTATTCACGCGTGAATTCAAAGTGCGGAATGGCACCAACAACATCAGCACCTAAACGTAACGCCTCTTCCAGCAGAGCTTCGCCGTTAGGATAAGACATAATCCCTTCTTGCGGAAACGCGACGATTTGCAAATCGACCCACGGAGCGACTTCCTGCTTCACTTCAAGCATCGCTTTAAGCGCCGTTAATGTAGCGTCGGAAACGTCAACGTGGGTACGCACATGCTGAATACCGTTGGCGATTTGCCATTTCAGCGTTTGCCATGCGCGTTGTTTCACATCGTCATGAGTTAAGAGGGCTTTGCGTTCGGCCCAGCGCTCAATACCTTCAAACAGAGTGCCTGACTGGTTCCAGCTTGGCTGCCCAGCGGTTTGGGTCGTATCCAGATGAATATGCGGTTCAACAAAAGGCGGTAAAACGAGCCCTTGTTCAGCGTCCAGATTATTTGGCGAAACCGGTAATACGCCAGATTGCGCTTCGATGGCACTTATTTTTCCATCGTGCAAACGAATCTGCCAAAGACCTTCTTTGCCCGCTAACCGAGCATTAATGACCGCCTGAAGTAAGTTATTCGACACCGTTAGCCTCCGCATTTGTTATTGTTGATACTGCTGTTGTTGCCGTTTTACGATTCAGAATCGGGTTAAGTACCAGATAGCTCAGAGCGCCGCCGAGCACCGCATTCACCGGCACTACGCCTGGTAGCCAATGACCCGCCGCAATACCCAATGCTACGGCTAGAATAGCGACCCAATTGACGCTCATCATACGCGCGGTAGCAAAGTGCTCATAGCGGCGACGATTCATCAAGTAGTCAGCGATGATCACGCCTCCGACGGGAGGAATGGCGGCAGAGAGGAAAGTCAGCCAGCCAACAAAATTGTTATATAGCCACAGGGCACAGAGTGTGCCGATAATACCGTTTATAATCGACAGCGTTTTGCTCGACATGCCGGTAATGTTGGCAAAACCTAAACCTGATGCATACAGCGCATTGTCGTTAGTCGTCCAAATATTCAGCCCCAGCACCACGATAGCAGGCAGCAGCAAACCTTGGGCAATCATTACATCAGAAATGTCTGCCATGCCCAACGCAGCGGCGCCGGCGGCACCAAAGATAAACATCAAAGAGTTGCCAAGGAAGAACGCCACCATCGAAACTAACACCGCCAGCTTGGCGTTACGTCCAAAACGGACAAAGTCAGCGGTTAACGTTCCAGCACTGACAAAAGACCCCACCACTAATGCCAACGCAACGTTGAAATCCAAAGGCTCGGCAGGTACCACCGCTTTCAACGCGTCTAAGCCGCCCATTCCGTGTACCGCAAGCCAAACTGAGTAACCGCCAAGGCAAGCAATGGCAGGAACCGCAATCACCGAAAGCACCGTCAGTGCTGAAATACCAAAGAAAACGGTCACCGTCATCAGCAGCCCAGAAATCGCGATTAGCAAATTAATATCGAGCCCTGTCGCCTTCCCTACCGGAATAGCGAACATCGCAACGCCCACACCAAACCAGCCGACCTGAGTTCCTCCCAGCAACAGCGATGGTAGCCATGAGCCTTTAACACCAAAAGAAAATCGAGCAAGAAGATGTGTGGTTAGGCCGGTTTTCGCACCGATGTAGCCGAGAATAGAAGTGTAAATACCGAGAAGAAGATTACCGAGGAGTACTGCGAGGAAGAAATCATGATAACTAAGACCGGTTCCGAGAGCGCCTCCGGTCCACATACTGGCGGAAAAGAAGGTTAATCCCAGCATGACGAACGTCAATGCCAATACCCCTTTCCGCGCTGACTGCGGGACAGGCCCCTGACTATAGTTGTTATCTTGCGACACGACATTCCTCCTTTCGCTGTTTTCAGGCCAAAAAATCCGCCGCATTCTATTCTTCTGCACACAAAAAGCAATCGTTTTCGTGTGGGTTATAAGAATTTTATCGATTTCTGCCTGTTTGGCCGATGTGATTACTCTATTGTTTAAAATTAAAACAAAATGGCATTTCACTTTTTCTGATACTGCTTAGGTCGCCCACCTCCATGACTGACTCGTTTCAGCCAAAGTTGCGAAAAATCCGCAACTTAACAAATTTTCAATAAAATCAGCCAGCTACCACCTTAGAGGTATATAGAAAGCAAATTGATTTACATCAATAAACACAACCTACGGAAGATTATGGTAGGCGTAGACTTCTTTCATTTGCAGCAAATTCTGAGGCAAAAATGAGCAAACTAAGACTCGCCATTATCGGTAACGGGATGGTCGGCCATCGCTTCATCGAAGAACTATTAGAAAAAGCTGAACCGAATCAATTTGAGATTA
Source organism: Hafnia paralvei ATCC 29927 (assembly GCF_001655005.1). GTDB lineage: Bacteria > Pseudomonadota > Gammaproteobacteria > Enterobacterales > Enterobacteriaceae > Hafnia > Hafnia paralvei. Next base: position 70,894 of record NZ_LXET01000005.1, on the reverse strand, counting down.
CCGTATTCTGTGAAGAGCCCCGCGTCGCCTATGACCGCGTTCATCTTTCTTCCTATTTTTCGCATCACACCGCTGAAGAGCTTTCACTGGTTCGTGAAGGCTTCTATCAGAAACACAACGTGAATGTGCTGGTTGGCGAGCGCGCTATCACCATCAATCGCAGCGAAAAAATCATCTATTCCAACTCTGGCCGTACTATCCACTACGACAAACTGATTATGGCAACCGGCTCTTATCCATGGGTTCCGCCAATCAAGGGAAGTGAAGGCCAAGATTGCTTTGTTTACCGAACCATCGAAGACCTTAACGCTATCGAAGCCTGTGCACGCCGCAGTAAACGCGGTGCCGTTGTCGGCGGTGGACTGTTAGGTCTTGAAGCCGCTGGTGCACTGAAAAACCTCGGCGTTGAAACTCATGTTATTGAATTTGCGCCCGTTCTTATGGCCGAGCAGCTCGACCCAATGGGCGGTCAACAACTACGTGAGAAAATTGAGCGTATGGGCGTGCGCGTTCATACCAGCAAAAACACGCAAGAGATCGTACATTCAGGCAGCGAAGCTCGTAAAACCATGCGCTTTGCCGACGGCACTGAGCTGGAAATCGACTTTATCGTCTTCTCCACGGGGATTCGCCCACAAGACAAATTGGCACATCAGTGCGGTTTAGCCACAGCCCGTCGCGGCGGGATCGTGATTAACGATCAGTGCCAAACCTCAGATCCTGACGTCTATGCCATCGGTGAATGTGCCTCTTGGAACGATCGTACTTTCGGCTTGGTTGCTCCCGGCTACAAAATGGCTCAGGTCACCGTTGACCATTTGCTTGGCAAAGAAAACGGATTCCATGGCGCTGATATGAGCGCCAAACTGAAACTGTTGGGCGTAGACGTCGGCGGCATCGGTGATGCCCATGGCCGTACCGAAGGCGCACGCAGCTATGTTTATCTGGATGAAAGCCAAGAAATCTATAAACGCATTATCGTCAGCGCTGACAACAAACGTCTGCTCGGCGCCGTTTTAGTTGGAGATACCAGCGACTACGGTAATCTGCTACAGCTCACACTGAACGACATCGAACTGCCAGAGCACCCAGACAGCCTCATTTTGCCTGCTCATGCGGGTAAAGGTAAACCGGCTATCGGCGTAGAGTCTCTGCCTGAAACCGCTCAAATCTGTTCTTGCTTCGACGTCAGCAAAGGCGACATCATTAAAGCTGTGAATGCAGGTTGTCATACCGTCGCCGCGATTAAATCTGCAACAAAAGCGGGCACCGGCTGCAGTGGCTGTATTCCACTCGTTACTCAGGTTCTGAACGCTGAGTTGGCGAAACAAGGTATCGAAGTTAACAACCATCTGTGTGAACACTTTGCCTATTCACGTCAGGAGCTCTACCACCTGATTCGCGTCGAACAGATCAAATCTTTCAGCGAATTGCTGGCAAAATACGGCAAAGGCTACGGCTGTGAAGTATGCAAACCTACCGTAGGCTCTCTGCTAGCCTCTTGCTGGAACGACTACGTTCTACAGCCAGACCTCACTCCGCTACAAGATACCAACGATAACTTCCTCGCTAACATTCAGAAAGATGGTACTTATTCGGTCATTCCTCGCTCTGCCGGCGGTGAAATTACGCCAGAAGGACTGATGGCAATCGGCGAAATTGCTCGCGAATATAATCTGTATACCAAAATCACGGGCTCGCAGCGTATCGGTATGTTTGGAGCGCAAAAAGACGATCTGCCCGCTATCTGGAGCAAACTGATTGAAGCCGGCTTCGAAACCGGTCACGCCTATGCCAAAGCGCTGCGCATGGCGAAAACCTGCGTCGGTAGTACTTGGTGCCGTTATGGCGTTGGTGACAGCGTTGGCTTCGGCGTGGAATTAGAAAACCGCTACAAAGGCATTCGTACTCCACACAAAATGAAGTTTGGTGTGTCTGGTTGTACGCGTGAGTGTTCCGAAGCACAGGGCAAAGATGTGGGGATTATCGCCACCGAAAACGGCTGGAATCTCTATGTTTGCGGCAACGGGGGGATGAAACCGCGCCATGGTGACCTGCTGGCCGCCGATCTGGATCGTGAAACCCTGATCAAATATCTCGACCGCTTCATGATGTTCTATATCCGCACCGGCGATAAATTGCAGCGAACCTCCGTTTGGCTGGAAAGCTTGGAAGGCGGTATCGACTACCTGCGCTCCGTCATCATTGACGACAAGCTGGGCATGAACGCCCTGTTAGAACAAGAAATGACCCGCCTACGCGAAAAAGTTATCTGCGAGTGGACTGAAACCGTTAACACGCCAGCTGCTCAGGTTCGTTTCGCACACTTTATCAACAGTGACCAACGCGATCCTAATGTCCAAATCGTTCCAGAGCGCGCACAGCATCGCCCTGCACGTCCAGATGAACGCATCCCTGTCACCCTGATTGCAACCGAGGAGGCTAACGCATGAGCCAGTGGATCAATGTCTGCCCATTAAACGACATCCTGCCGGGCACCGGCGTGTGCGCATTAGTCGGAAGCCATCAGGTCGCCGTGTTTCGACCGTATCAGGATGAACAAGTATTCGCCATCAGCAATATCGATCCGTTTGCCGGTTCAAGCGTGCTATCTCGTGGACTGATTGCCGAGCATCAAGGTGAGTTATGGGTAGCCAGCCCCTTGAAAAAGCAGCATTTCCGCTTGGTAGATGGCTATTGTCTTGAAGATGAAACCCACTCGGTTCCACACTTTAAGACCCGTTTAGTTGATGGGTTTGTGCAGGTGCAGGCGGTGGGTGAGTGAGCGAGGCGGATATCCGGTCAGTGTAAGGTTTCGTACGCCTAAGGCACCGAAATCTACATGTGCGCTAATGCAAGCGTCCGAGCAAGGTGGCCAATCGCCATTCTGGCTCCTCCGTTCTTTCGCCGACATCCTGTCGGCGAATCCTAGCCGGACACCTCCCTTCGGCTGAAGTGACATGTAAAAGCGGTTATTGACGGGCGGTAGAAACCTTACACAGCAATAACAAAGCATTTAGCCATTACCAAAATTTTCACCTTTAATCTTTAACAACTAATGGAAGCCAGTATGTTTACCGACACCATCAATAAATGCGCTACCAATGCAGCACGCATTGTTCGCCTGAACAAAGATAACCCGTTTGGTTTTTGGATTAGCTCTGCGATGGCAGGGGCTTATGTTGGCCTCGGCATCATTCTGATTTTTACACTGGGAAATATGGTCGAGCCCGCATTACGTCCGTTGTTAATGGGAGCCACCTTTGGTATCGCCCTGACATTAGTCATTATCGCAGGCTCTGAGTTATTTACCGGCCACACGATGTTCCTGACCCTCGGTGTAAAAGCGGGCACCATTAGCGGAAGCCAATGGCTAGCCATCCTGCCGCAAACATGGCTAGGGAACCTTATCGGTTCAATCTTCGTCGCCGTTTTATATTACTACGGCGGCGGCAACCTACTACCGGTTGACAGCAGCTTGGTTCACACCGCAGCGTTAGCAAAAACAACGGCTCCCGCAGCCGTACTCTTCTTCAAGGGCGCGCTGTGTAACTGGCTGGTTTGCTTGGCAATCTGGATGGCACTTCGCACCGAAGGCGCTGGCAAATTCCTCGCTATCTGGTGGTGTTTACTGGCATTTATCGCATCAGGCTACGAGCACTCGGTTGCCAACATGACCCTTTTTGCCCTATCTTGGCTCGGTAATCACAGCGAATCCTTTACTCTAAGCGGTATTGGCCACAACCTGCTGTGGGTGACACTGGGTAATACGTTATCCGGTGCGGTCTTTATGGGTCTCGGTTACTGGTATGCAACACCGCGCGCGCAGCGCCCGGTGGCGGAAGTTTCGGCACAACAGAATCAGACAGCTTAATGATTTTATGGCGCATCGCTTAGGCGATGCGCTTTTTTGCCGAAGCAAATTCCGTAGTGAGGATTGTTCGATGGACTATTTACCGATTTTTTGTCAGTTGCAACAAAAGGCCTGCCTGCTGGTTGGCGGCGGCGAAGTCGCTGAACGTAAAGCAAGGCTGCTGATGGATGCAGGGGCTGATATCACGGTTAATGCCAAAGAGTTCACGCCACAGTTCGACCTATGGGCAAAAGATGGCAAGCTAAAGCAGGCGCACGGTGAGTTCTCCCCTGCTCTACTCGAAGGCGTATGGCTGGTTATCGCAGCGACTGACGATGAGAACGTCAACGATCTCGTGTTCCAACAGGCCAGCGAACGCCAGATTTTCTGCAACGTGGTCGATGCACCTAAGCGCGCCAGTTTTATCATGCCCTCTATTATCGACCGCTCACCGCTTATGGTCGCCGTTTCATCCGGTGGTAAATCTCCGGTGCTAGCGCGCTTGCTGCGCGAAAAACTGGAAGCAATCCTACCGCAACATTTAGGCCAGCTCGCTCGTTTAGCGGGTGATTTACGCCAGCAGGTGAAAGATAAATTCTCAACCATCACGCTACGCCGCCGTTTTTGGGAGCGTCTATTTGCGCATGACCGCTTAGCCCAATCGCTGGCAAATCAGGATGCAGCGATGGTAGACAAACACCTCACCGATCTCTTTGAACAGCCTCTGGAGCAGCGTGGTGAAGTTGTATTGGTTGGCGCTGGCCCCGGTGACGCAGGACTACTCACGCTAAAGGGTCTACAGCAAATCCAGCAGGCCGATGTAGTCGTTTATGACCGACTAGTTTCTGATGACATCATGAATTTAGTTCGACGCGACGCCGAACGCATTTTCGTGGGCAAACGGGCTGGCTACCACTGCGTACCGCAGGATGAAATTAATCAAATCCTATTACGCAATGCGCGTAACGGCAAACGTGTCGTTCGCTTGAAAGGTGGAGACCCCTTCATTTTTGGTCGCGGTGGCGAGGAGCTAGAAGTATTAGCAGATGACAGTATCGCGTTTTCCGTTGTCCCTGGGATCACGGCCGCCTCTGGCTGTTCAGCCTATAGCGGTATTCCACTAACCCACCGAGATTATGCGCAAAGCGTGCGGCTAGTGACTGGGCATGCCAAGAAAGACACGTCGCTGGACTGGGCTAATTTAGCCGCCGAAAAACAAACATTAGTGTTTTATATGGGTCTCAATCAGGCCGCTGAAATTGAGGCACAGCTCATCAAGCATGGTATGAGCAAGTCAATGCCAATCGCCTTGGTTGAAAATGGAACCTCGGTACAACAAAAAGTCGTTACCGGTGAACTGTCAGCGCTTGGTGAATTAGCTCTGCAGGTTGAAAGCCCAAGCCTGATCATTGTCGGCACAGTGGTTTCATTACGTGACAAGCTCAACTGGTTTAGCGCTGCGACTAAAAAGTAACACTAAACGGTTTGTTAGACACAGCCACTAACAACAACGTTATCCCTTCAATTCAAGCCTTGAGGCCACGCCTCAAGGCTTAGCCTCATCAAAATCCCTCAATTTGAATCAGCCAGCCTTCATAGGCTATAAAGTAATTGGACTCAATACGTTGTCATAACGTGATAAATAAATGAAAAAGGTTAATAGATAAATCAAACTCTCAACATTAAAACCAAATGTGCTAGATATTCTTTCTGTATTTTTATTTAAATAAAACGGACTGGTAAAAGAGCATTAAAATAACCGATATCTAAAATAATATCCGCAAGCAACGCATAATTAAGCTTTGCTTAAAAAAGCTTTCAGGTCATTACTCGACCTCCATGCTTGTAAGCATAAATCTTATATCATATAGTCGCACACCTATATTTGAGCGAGATGTCTTAATCAAACATTCGTTTCAGATATTAATACTAAGCAATTAATATTAATTTAATAACGGGAATGAAAATGAATAAATTTATTAAGCTCTCCATTGTTGCCGCAGTACTCTCCACTCTGACCGCTTGTACTGGACACATTGATAACAAAGCAAAAAACTGTAGCTACGACTATTTATTCCACCCTGCGATTTCAATCTCTAAAATGATTGGTGGTTGTGGCAACGTTGATTCACAGAAGTAATTCTTAACTTATCGGAGAGGCCACGGTAGACATTCACCATATCTATATTTATGGTTTTATTATTAACCATCGGTGGCCAATCATTAATATTGCTCTTATTTCAAGGGCAACCCCCCCAATAAAATAGAGAACATTAAGCCCACAGTTCTCATGCTTTCTGAATAACATCCTATTTTTATTATTAAAGTAACTTGTTTCAGATTATATTCACATCATAATCGCGAAGCATAAAAAAACCCACCAAGAGGCGGGTTCTGATTATCATGTGCTTTGAAGCTTAAGGCTGAGCAACGAATCCTATAGCATCGTAAACTTTTTTCACAGTTTCCTGTGCGCGAGCACGCGCTTTCTGGGCACCGTCACGCATCACCTGCTGTAGGAAGGCTTCATCATTACGGAAACGGTTATAGCACTCCTGCAATTCAGTTAGCATGCCAGAAACAGCATCAGCAACCGCACCTTTCAGATGACCATACATTTTCCCTTCGAACTCTAGCTCAAGTTCTGGAATGCTTTTGCCGGTCACACCCGACAAGATATCTAGCAAGTTTGAAACGCCAGCCTTATTCACCACGTCATAGCGGACAACCGCAGGCTCATCAGAATCTGTCACCGCACGTTTGATCTTCTTGATGACTGATTTTGGATCTTCCAGCAAGCCGATCACGTTGTTACGGTTATCGTCAGATTTGGACATCTTTTTGGTTGGTTCCAGCAAAGACATCACACGAGCGCCAGACTTAGGAATAAACGGCTCTGGAACCTTAAAGATATCGCCATACAATGCGTTAAAGCGGGCTGCAACATCACGGCTCAATTCTAAATGCTGCTTCTGATCTTCCCCAACCGGTACCTGAGTCGTCTGATACAGCAAGATATCAGCCGCCATGAGTACAGGGTAATCAAAGAGACCTGCGTTGATGTTTTCAGCATAGCGCGCAGATTTGTCTTTAAACTGCGTCATACGGCTGAGCTCACCAAAATAGGTGTAGCAGTTAAGCACCCAGCCAAGCTGAGCATGTTCAGGAACATGAGACTGGACAAAGATAGTGCTTTTTTCTGGATCAATACCGCAGGCCAGATAGAGCGCTAGCGTATCTAGCGTTGCTTTACGCAGTTGCTGCGCATCCTGACGCACGGTAATCGCATGCTGGTCAACGATGCAATAAATGCAGTCATACTCATCTTGCATCTGCACCCATTGGCGCAAAGCTCCCATGTAGTTACCAATGGTCAGTTCACCAGATGGCTGTGCGCCACTGAAAACGATGGGCTTACTCATGTCTCGGTTCCTATACGTCTTAGCTTAAAGGGGGTAGCCCGATCAGGGGCAACAACTCAGAAAATTGGTTCAGCACACAGCTTGGCTCGCTACGCTCAATCGGTTCGCCGTAGTTATACCCATAGGTCATCCCAACTGAAGGACATCCGGCCGCATGTGCAGCCTGAATGTCATTACGGGAATCGCCCACGAATAACAACTCACTCGCCAATACACCCGTTTGGGCTAAAACCAAATACAACGGTGCTGGATGTGGCTTTTTCTTCACCACATCATCGCCGCCGACAATGTGGCTGAAATAGCCATCGATGCCGAGAGAGGCCAACAACGGGCGAACAAAAGGAGTGGGTTTATTCGTGATAACCGCAAGCGGATAGCCTTTATGGGATAAAGCGGCAAGCGTTTCTTTGACCTGAGGATATAGCTGACTGCCGGTTTCAACCGTGCTGGCATAGTAGAAATCAAACGCGGCTCGAGCTCGTTGACACAACGCATCTGTTGGCTCTTTATCGGCCCACACTAGCGCTCGATTAACCAACATATCGGCACCGTTGCCGATCCAATTTTTAACGCGAGCCAAACCTGGAACAGGTAAACCCAGCTCTTTCATCGCCTTATCCATGGCCGCCGATAGACCAGAGGCGCTATCGACAAGTGTGCCATCCAGATCGAAGGCTACCGCCTGTATCTTCTCGAACAGGCGAGGAGAAAAACCAGCCGACGCTGAGCTATTCATGTTATTCACTCTGAGCAGTGGCTTTAGCGATTTCGCCGCGCATCTGAGTGATAATTTGTTCATAGTCTGGGTGACCGAAAATAGCAGAGCCTGCGACAAACATATCTGCACCTGCTGCGGCAATGGCACCGATATTATCGACTTTCACACCGCCATCCACTTCTAAGCGAATATCACGGCCGCTAGCGTCAATCAGCTTACGTACCTGACGTAGCTTATCTAACGTTGCAGGAATAAATGATTGTCCACCAAAGCCAGGGTTAACCGACATCAATAAAATCACATCAACTTTATCCATCACGTATTCAAGATAACTGAGTGATGTCGCCGGATTGAATACCAGACCCGCTTTACAACCTAAAGATTTAATCAGCTGCAATGAACGGTCGACGTGCTCTGAGGCTTCTGGATGAAAAGAAATAATGCTAGCACCGGCTTCGGCAAAATCAGGAATGATGCGATCAACTGGTTTTACCATCAGATGGACATCGATAGGCGCGGTGATTCCATAATCGCGCAGAGCCTTACACACCATCGGACCAATGGTTAAATTCGGGACATAATGGTTATCCATTACGTCAAAATGAACAACGTCTGCGCCTGACGCCAGTACTTTCGCAGTATCCTCACCTAATCTGGCAAAGTCTGCTGACAAAATCGACGGGGCAATTAAATACTGTTTCATCCGTTTCTCCATGTGCTCGGTTCAGACACTGTGCAAATTTCAGGAATACAGCGCCAACAATTCGTCTACTTTGTTGCGTCCGCCTACCTTACTACTGATTGTACGGCGCGCACTCACTACAAACAGATCCGCCTGTGCATACCACTGACGCGTCAGTTCGGTGTCATGATTCGAAATCAGAACTGGAATCTTCTGCCGCGACGACAGATTTGAAGCCACTTCGGCCAGCTTCATCTGGTCTGTCATGCTAAAACTGTTGGTATGATAAGCCGTAAAATTCGCGGTTGCCGACAACGGCGCATAGGGAGGATCGCAATATACAACGGTTCCTTCCACGGCTTGCCCCATTGACTGCGTATAGTGCTCACAGACAAAGGTTGCTTTCTGGGCTTTCTGCGCAAACCAGTACAGTTCTGCTTCAGGAAAATAAGGCTTCTTGTAACGGCCAAATGGCACATTAAATTCACCGCGTGAGTTATAGCGGCACAAACCGTTATAACAGTGACGGTTCAAATACAAGAACAGTACCGCTCTCCGGTACGGGTCAACGCTCTGATTAAACTCAGCGCGTAACGCATAAAACATCTCAGACTGATTAAATTCGCCACTGAACATCACCTTGGCGTCACGAACAAAATTATCAGGCTGGGTCTTAACGATGTTATACAGATTGATCAGGTCAGCATTAATATCAGCTAACAAGTATTCTTCATAATCCGTATTCAAAAATACGGAGCCGGCCCCAACAAAGGGCTCGATCAACCGCTTTCCTGCAGGCAAATATCGACGGATCTCGTCTACCAGTGGATACTTTCCACCAGCCCATTTTAAAAAAGCGCGGTTTTTCTTCATGCCGTCAGTAAGCTACTTTTACAATTCAAATCGGCGGATCAAACACTGTTCGAGACAGCACTTCAGCGCGCATTTTATACCCTGCAACTTGAGAACAGCGGCATCAAACGATACCGCTGCCCATTGAAGCAAAGTATTCCACTGTTTATTTTTTGAGATCTTTTTGTACTTGAGCCATCGGACGTACCCAAGGATTCTTCGCTTGAACCTCAGCAGGCAATGTAGATACCGCCCGTTTTGCTTCAGCAGGACTTGAGTAACTACCACTTACCAATACATACCATGGCTTACCGTTACGCGTCGTTTCATAAACCCAGTAATGCGACAAATTCTGTTTTTTCGCAAAGGCATTTAACGACTCAGAACGCGATGCACTGCTTAGCTGCAATGTGTAATGGCTAGCTGGAGCACCTTTCAGCGACGTATTGGCACCACTTACTGCAGAGCTTACCGCACCACTATTTGTCACCGGTTTTGTCGGAACCTTCGCAGTATTTGCGCTTGGTTTCGCAACATTGGCAACATTAGTTGGTGTTTTAGCGGCCGTTGTTTTACCTGAATGAGGTTTAGACGTCGCTACAGGTTTAGTCTGTACTGGTCGAATATTCTGTACGGCACCAGTGGTAGTCGATGACGGTTTAGCGACCACCGAGCCAGAACCCAATGTCGCTGGAGCCGTTGGCAATGTTGAAGCGTTAACCCCACCGTCAACACCCTGAACCGCCGAATCTACCTGACCTTGCTGCTGAGTCAACGCATCGGACATGTTGTTACCGGCAAGATCAATACGTTGCTGACCTTGTTGCCCCTGAACGGGAGCAGCCTGAGTTGGCGTTCCAGAAATAGGTGGAACAGAAACATCCTGCGGTTGCGAAGCTGTTGCGCTACCGCTATCAGCAGAGTGGTCAATCATGCCTGAGTTGTTCACACCACTGCCATCATGCTCATCGGTGGTATTGCTGGCCGTGTTGTTGGATAGGGAAGATGACCCCGAAAGGCTAATATCTCTGGTTCCACCATTGCTAGGCTGCTGAGCTGTTTCACTTTTCGTCGGTGATTTCAGCGCAGAGCCAATCCCAATGATTAACACCAGCAGCACCAGAATACCAATCCCCATCATCATATGCTGACGAGAAACCGCTAATTTTGGAGCCGCAGGGCGAGCCTTGCGTGTACGAGTTGGACGACGATCGCTAGCATCAGGCTTCAGATCTTCATCAGGTTTAAACTCTTCTTCTTCCATATCCACCCTCCAGTCAGAGGCAAAACCGGTGGGGCGCTTTTATTCTCACCGGTCAACTCAATATTTAATGATTCGACAACATCAATCGCGGCAATCCGCAATTGCAGCTAGGACAATCTCATGAGCTACGCCTGCACGCACTTCTGACTGACCAATCGCGATTGGCAGCACCAGACGCAGTTCACCAGCCAGAACCTTCTTATCACGCATCATATGTGGTAGGTAGGATTCTGGAGTCATACTTTTTGGCCCGGAAACTGGCAGACCCGCCCGCGTAATCAACGTTCTAACGCGAGCAACATCAGCCTCACTAAACTGACCAAGACGGCGAGCAGTATGCGCAGCCATCATCATGCCAGCCGCAACAGCCTCACCATGCAACCAATTACCATAGCCCATTTCTGCTTCAATCGCATGACCATAGGTGTGACCTAAGTTCAGCAATGCTCGCACGCCCTGCTCTGTTTCATCCGCAGCAACCACTTCCGCTTTAAGCTCACAACAACGACGAATGCAGTACGCCATTGCTGTTGGTTCAAGGTTTAGCAGCGCATCCAGATGTTCTTCTAACCAAACGAAGAATTCACCATCCAGAATAATGCCGTATTTAATGACCTCGGCTAAACCAGAAGCAAGTTCGCGCGCTGGCAGCGTTTTTAAACAGTCAATATCCACAACAACAGATGCGGGTTGATAAAAAGCCCCGATCATATTCTTTCCAAGTGGATGATTGACCGCTGTTTTTCCGCCAACAGAAGAGTCAACCTGAGACAGTAATGTCGTTGGCACCTGAATAAAACGAACACCGCGCTGATAGCACGCCGCCGCAAAACCAGTTAAATCGCCAATAACACCACCACCTAGAGCGATAAGCGTAGTATCACGCCCGTGGGGCTTTTGCAGTAATGCGGTAAAAACCTGCTCCATCACAGACAACGTTTTGTATTGTTCGCCGTCCGGCAAGATCACCTGATCCACCCGAACACCGGTCTGCTCAAGAGCATGTCTAACACGATCAAGATAGATTGGCGCTAACGTTTCGTTAGTCACTAACATCGCCTGATCGCCCGCCTTTAGAGGCAGGAATGAAGCAGGCTCCTCAAACAAACCAGAGGCTATCGTTATCGGGTAGCTACGCTCCCCAAGAGTGACGGTAATCCTTTCCATGGTGTGCTCAGAACCTTTTTCAGATTAAGAATTCAATATAATCAGTTGCTTTCCAGCATATGGATAATCTGGTTTGCAACAACTTTAGCACTTTGATCATCCGTACGGATGGTCACGTCAGCAATTTCTTCGTACAGAGGATTGCGTTCTTTTGCCAAGTCTTCCAGCACTTCACGCGGTGTATCTACCTGCAACAGCGGACGTTTTTTATCACGCTGCGTACGAGCAAGCTGCTTCTCGATGGTGGTTTCAAGATAAACAACCACGCCGCGAGCTGACAAGCGGTTACGGGTTTCGCGAGATTTCACGGAACCACCACCCGTTGCCAGGACAATGCCTTGTTTCTCAGTCAGTTCATTGATGACTTTTTCTTCACGATCGCGGAATCCTTCTTCGCCTTCCACGTCGAATACCCAGCTAACATCAGCTCCGGTGCGTCGCTCAATTTCTTGATCGGAATCGAAGAACTCCATATTCAGTTGCTGAGCTAACTGACGACCAATAGTACTTTTGCCGGCACCCATAGGCCCAACCAGAAAGATATTGCGTTTCTCTGCCATGTTTTTCGGTACTACTAAGACAATTCGTTAATGATAACCCGCCCCGCCAATCAAATTAGCGACGGGACCTAAACTGAAACCTCATGAGCGATAGTGTGAGATCAGACGAAAAATTATCTCAACACTCTAGGTAGTTTGGCAACCGAATAAATCACAGCGCACGCCAAAGGTTAAATCACGGCGATAACGCTTTGGCCGGGGTACGGAAAAGCTCGGTGCTTAATTCGCTACCCTTGTAAGCTAAATCAAGCGCAGCGTCAAACGCGGAAACCATTCATGTGATAAAAAATTTTACCATTTGGGTAAAAAAAGTATCGAATGGTTATTTCCTGAGTAATGATGAGGGCGTTTCAGTTTTTACCAGCTTAGGGGTGATAAAAATCACCAGCTCACGGCGTTTAGACGCATCTGTTGAGTCGCGGAAAAGTGCCCCAAGTAGGGGTATATCCCCTAACTTAGGCACTTGTGTTTTCCCATGCGTCGTCTGTCGTTGAAAGATTCCGCCTAAAATCACGGTATCCCCATCAGACAAAGTGACCTGCGTTTTTATTTCTTGTTTGTCGATAGCTAATGCCTCGCCATCGCCCTGCTTGATACTCCTACCAGGCATATTTTGCGTAATCTGCAGCGTTAGCGTGATTTTTCCATTGCGCATTACGCGAGGTGTAACCTCCATCCCTAACACGGCTTCCTTAAACTCTATCGAGGTAGAGCCACTGGCCCCGCTGGAAACCTCATAAGGAATTTCAGTCCCCTGCTTAATGCTGGCAGTTTGCAAATTCGTCGCCATCAAATGCGGGCTCGCAATAATCTCGACATTATCCTCCTGCTCAAGCGCTGAAAGCTCCAGTTCCAATAAACGGCCACCAATGCGAGCGATCTGAAATCCAGCATTAAATGAACGCCCTTCGGCAGGCAGTCCCATGTTGAATTGGTTCAGCCGAAAATTACTGGAGTCCGAATCTGAAGATGTTGTCTCATCGGAGCCAGCTGTCCCCCAGCGCACACCAAGTTCATTCAGACTTTCGCGATTAATCGTCACAATGTGCGCAGTGAGCTGCACCTGAGACACCGGTTGATCAAGCTCATCTATCCATGCCTGAACCGCTCTGGTGTTCTCAGGAAGGTCTCGCACCAAAATCGTATTCGTCCTAGGATCTGCACTGACTGTTCCCTGAGCGCTTAATAACCCGCCCTTTTGCTGCGTCAGATTTTTTACCACTGCATCAACATCCGCTTGCTGTAACGCGATGGTCAGAGAAATTGGCCGCTGCGCATTTTCCTGCAACTGCTTGTTGTGAACCCGCTCCTGTCGTTTATCAACCACGGCCATTGTCTGCACAAAAAGAATATTGCCTGTCTGCTCTATCGAGAGTTCATGTAGCCGCGCTATTGCCTGCATGGCCCGCTTCCAAGGCACATCGACCAGTTTCAACGAGGTATTGCCTTTCACATCCTCACTAACAATCAGATTAAGGTGTTGATTATCAGCCAGAGCCTGTAATACGTTAACTAATGGAGCATCAGAGAAGGCGAGTGTAATCGGCGTATCATCTCGTATTTTTGTAGCCCATGAGGCAAAGGCCAACGCCCACAGCAGGCAGCCATAACAGCATCCATATTTTAATCTCTTCATTCCCTTGCTCCATCTGCAATACTCTCAACAGCACAACCAAACGGATAAACAGTCGGCCGCCTGATGGCTGAATATTCGGCATGACCTTCGCCTTTAACGTTTTCGTCTTTCACTCGCGGGGAAAATTTAGGCACAGACATTACGCTCTCGCCATTTGGCAAAAGTAACCACACAGTCCAGCAGCGACCATTCCCAATAACCCCAAGAACTCTGGCTGCATCTGACTCTGTTTTTATTGATTCTGGTATCCAAGAGTGAAATGGATCACGCTCTGCCTGTGTGATGGATACCGGCGCCATTTCCAATATCAGCAGCAACGAAAGTCCCCCGAGGCGAATTGTGTGGCTCCACTTCATGACAGTTCACCGACCAGTAGCTGGACTGAAATCATTTCTGGCTCAGAGTGAAGCTCTATCTGCATAATCGGTCTAGCACACTGTGCCAATCTATCGATTAACTGCATCAGCTGAGTGAAGTTAAGCGTGGCATTCATTTGCCATCGCCCACTATTCGGTTCCTGCGTATTTTTGTCCTTCTGCCAGTTAATTTGCTGGGCAAAGCGCTCGCCGACAGGCAAATCGGTACACTGAGTGGCTAATGGCTTTAACAGCAACGTATCAACAGAAATTTTTAGTAGCAGCGTTCTTTGGCTCAAAACATCTTTGACCATGCGTTCTTGATGCATCTCCGCCCCATTTTTGGCTGTCCAAGTCGACGACTCCATCCACTGAGCTAGCGCCGTTAAACCAAGCCTTCCACCAATAAGACAAATCAGACACGCGGCAAGTAAAACAAAATAAAAACGCCGGGGTGATAGCATGCACAGCCAACAGATAAGCGGCTCTAGAGCACCACTATTGATCTTCATGTGAACGTCCCTGTGTATTGTCGCTTTGCCACTTCCCTTGCAACAAAAAGCTCTGCTGGCCTTGCCCCGAGTCAGCCATTTTCAGCAGGTGTAAACCTGCAGCGCTGTCAACTTTGCTGAAACGCTCAATAAAAACGGCGATCGCCTCGGGGGTTAACGCCGTGCCTTCAAGTTCAAGCTGATCCGATTGCAACGACAGGCGTGTAAACCATATTTGCGCGGGTACATAGCGCTGCATATCCACCAAAAGGGCTAAGAGTTGTAACCCTGACTCACGCCCCTTCTCATATCGTTGATACTGGCTAAGTTGCGTCTTTGCCTGAGAACTCCACATGAGTAACTGAGTTTTCTGCTGCTGCAGTCGTTGAGTTCGTTGCTGGTAAATCGCAATATCCATTCGCCAATGGTGCATGTGTCGATAAGCGCTATAGCTGACATAACAGGCCACTAGCGCTAATAAAATCGCAGTTGCTATCGCACACTGCGCGCACTTACGTAGCCGATTAGTGCGCAACGCCGCATACCACGGGCATAAGTTTATCTGCTCCATGATGTTCTCTCTGCGCATAGCGCCAAACCGATAGCCAAAGCAAACATTTCCGGCTGTGCCGGTAGTGGGGGCTGTAGGAAGGTCAATGCGCTAAATGGAGACCAGCCGCTAGATTGCACTGCGCCACAGCACAGCATCGAATGAGCTGGCACATCATATTGAGCAGCATGTGAAGTGACGCGCTCGGCCACGCTGGAATACTCTTCTCCAACCTCTCGTGGGATGTAGCCGAAAGCGAGCGACTGAGAGAACGGCGCAGCCCAAGTCAGCACAGACTCTCCCACATGCAGCAAAAGTGCCGTGGGCGATTGCCGACTGAGTGCGGCAGAACGGCGCATCGCGCAGGGGGTGATATCAGCAATACTGGGCGCTAAACCGGCATTTGCTAACGGAGTCATCCAATCCTGCATATCTTGTTGGCGGACTGCGGTCATTAACCAATCTTTAGGAGAGGAAGGTTGACGGCTGTAATCACATGCAAACTCGGATCGCGGCAATAACAAACTCTTCTCCGCCGCCAAATCAAGTAGGTTTTGCTGCAGACTGGTAGGGACGTCGGCATCCGGCATCGAAATGCTTTGTTGCATAATAATTTCGGGGGAGAGTCCGATTCGGACCGAAGTATTCGAGGGAAGCTGACTTCGCAGCTCGGATAGCAGATGATTCAACCAATCAGACTGGCGTAATCGCCCACTTTCAACCACATTTATGGGTGATGAAAACTGCCACCAACGCTTGAGCTGCCAGCCTTTGCGGTGAAAAGTGATCGCCACGGCACAAAGTGTGCGAGGCTGAATGTCTATCCCTAACTGCCAAGTCCGTGCGAACATATGTAACGATCTCCGAATCGTCAATGAAAGAAAAGAACGTATCCTCCGTGCAGGCTTGCCTTTATACTACTGCGCGTTTGTTTATAAACTGCCCAATTGACAAGTGATGGGAAATTCTAGGTGAAGTTCGTAAAGTATTTAATCATTCTTGCAGTCTGTTGCATTTTGCTGGGAGCAGCCGCTGTATTTGGCCTATACAAATACGTTGAGCCACAGCTACCAGATGTCGCGACGCTAAAAGACGTCCGACTGCAAACTCCAATGCAAGTTTATAGCGCCGATGGATACCTCATCGCGCAATACGGCGAAAAACGTCGTGTTCCTCTGCCGCTTAAGCAAGTTCCGCCGCAGATGGTCAATGCCTTTATTGCGACTGAGGACAGCCGCTTCTTCGAACACCATGGTGTCGACCCGGTGGGGATTTTCCGCGCCGCTTCCGTGGCGTTATTCACCGGTCATGCCTCGCAGGGCGCGAGTACCATTACCCAACAGTTGGCTAGAAACTTCTTCCTAAGTCCAGAACGTACTTTGATGCGTAAAATCAAAGAGGCTTTCCTCGCGATCCGCATTGAACAATTACTGACCAAAGATGAAATTCTAGATTTATACCTCAATAAAATTTATTTGGGTTACCGCGCCTATGGCGTTGGTGCCGCTGCGCAGGTCTATTTTGGCAAAACTGTCGATCAGCTAACGTTGAGTGAAATTGCTATGATCGCCGGCTTACCCAAAGCCCCCTCGACGTTTAACCCGCTGTACTCTCATGACCGCGCGTTGGCTCGTCGTAACGTCGTTCTGAGCCGTATGTTGGATGAAAAATACATCACCCGTGCGGAATATGACCAAGCGCGTAACGAGCCGTTAGAAGCGCGTTACCACGGACCTGAAATCGACTTCTCTGCACCTTATCTTTCTGAGATGGTGCGCCAAGAGATGGTGAAACAGTACGGTGAAAATGCGTATACCGATGGTTACAAGGTTTACACCACGGTAACCAAGCGCTTGCAGTTAGCGGCACAAAGCGCGCTGCGCAACAACGTTATCGCTTACGACATGCGCCACGGCTACCGTGGTCCATCAAACGTGCTATGGAAGGTGGGACAACCAACTTGGTCTCGCGAGCAAATTATTAATTCGCTGAAAACGCTGCCAACTTATGGGCCGCTGTTGCCAGCCGTCGTCACTGAATCCAATGCGGACGAAGCAACGGTTATGTTGGCAAATGGCACCAACGTGACACTACCAATGGCAACAGTCCGTTGGGCTCGTCCGTTTAAGACCGACCGCATACAAGGCCCGACACCGCGACGTGTTAACGATGTGATTCAAGCAGGCCAGCAAATTTGGGTTCGCCAAGATGAAGATCAGAAATGGTGGCTAGCGCAGGTTCCGGATGTTAACTCGGCGCTGGTTTCGCTGAATCCACAAGACGGTGCGGTCAAAGCGCTGGTTGGTGGTTTTGACTTTAACCAAAGTAAATTTAACCGCGTTACTCAGGCTCTGCGTCAGGCTGGCTCGAACATTAAACCGTTCCTGTATACCGCAGCGATGGACAAAGGTTTAACGCTTGCGACTATCCTGAACGACCTGCCAATTTCACGTTGGGATGCCGGTGCTGGCACCGATTGGCGCCCCAAAAACTCACCACCGACCTATGCCGGTCCAATCCGCCTACGTCAGGGATTGGGTGAGTCTAAAAACGTGGTGATGGTACGTGCCATGCGTGCGATGGGAGTGGACTATGCAGCAGAATACCTGCAACGTTTCGGATTCCCTGCGCAAAACATCGCGCATACCGAATCACTGGCATTAGGCTCGGCTTCGTTTACGCCAATGCAGTTGGTTCGTGGCTACGCCGCATTTGCCAACGGCGGTTATCTGATTGACCCTTATTTCATCACCAAAATCCTCGACGGTGAAGATAAGGTCATTTTTGAGGCCAAACCTAAAGTCGTTTGTGAAAGCTGTAACTTGCCGGTTATTTATGGACAGACACCAAAATCCGTTGCCCTGACAGATGACAACGTTGAAAACGTAGCTGTTTCTCAAAGTGGCAACGCTAACTCCACCGTTCCAATGCCACAGCTGGAGCAGGTAACCGCGGCACAAGCTAGCCAAGACTCAGATCAGCAATATGCACCACACATCATCAGCACACCGCTAGCGTTCCTGATGCACGATGCGCTAAACAGCAATATATGGGGTGAACCTGGTGGCGGCTGGATGGGCACCGGCTGGCGCGCTGGCCGCGACCTGAAACGTCACGATATCGGCGGTAAAACAGGTACCACTAACAGCTCGAAGGATGCGTGGTTCTCTGGTTACGGCCCTGATATCGTCACCAGTGTCTGGATCGGTTTCGATGATCATCGCCGTGATTTGGGTCGAACCACCGCGTCTGGCGCGATTAAAGATCAAATCTCCGGCGGAGAAGGCGGTGCCAAAAGCGCTCAGCCAGCATGGGATGACTTTATGAAAGCGGCGCTGGAAGGCGTTCCTGAGCAGAAAATGGCTCCGCCTCCGGGTATTGTCAGTGTCACTATCGACAAGTACACAGGTAAGCTTTCCAGCGGAGGCGCTGGCAGCAAGTCTGAATACTTCATCGATGGTACTCAGCCAACGGAATACTCGGTGCAAGAAGCAGGCACGACGGTGACAGACAGCGGCGGCGAAAGTCACGAGTTGTTCTAACCGGCATTCATCGC
The DNA here is from genome assembly GCF_001655005.1 of Hafnia paralvei ATCC 29927. Classification (GTDB taxonomy): domain Bacteria; phylum Pseudomonadota; class Gammaproteobacteria; order Enterobacterales; family Enterobacteriaceae; genus Hafnia; species Hafnia paralvei. Next base: position 51,787 of record NZ_LXET01000005.1, on the reverse strand, counting down.
AGGTCAGGACAAAAACGAGAAAGGGGCCAATCGGCCCCTTTCTTTTTGATGCGATATCAATCAACTAATCGGTTTTAGATGTACGCGTAGCCAACAGTTCACGCACTAAAAATAGCGCGCTGACGTTACGAGCCTCGCGAAAATCAGGGTCTTCAAGCAGTTCCATCATGCGGGCTATCGGCCAGCGTACCACGGGCATCTGCTCCGGCTCATCACCTTCCAAACGTTCAGGGAACAGATTCTCCGCCAGCACGATATTCATTCGGCTAGAGAAGTAGGAAGGCGCCATGGTTAACTTATGCATAAAGGTAAAATGCTCAGCGCCAAACCCAGCCTCTTCCATTAGCTCTCGATTTGCCGCCTGAAAAACATCTTCGCCAGGATCGATCAATCCTTTAGGGAAACCGAGCTCATAGCTCTCAATGCCTACGGCATATTCTCGAATCAGCAACAGGTCATCACCCAAAATAGGAACAATCATCACGGCTTCACGCTCAGAAGGACGCATACGCTCATAGACTCGGCGTACGCCGTTGCTAAACTCTAAATCCACAGACTCCACATTAAACAAACGTGAGCGTGCGATAGTTTCCACGCTGAGAATTTTTGGCTTTTGTGGGAGTTTTTCCATGATGGCCCCGAATTAATGGTTTTTCCGCAATTAAGTATGATTCGGCAACGGCCAAAAGCACTGGCATAGGGCCAGACATGCGGTATATTTGAAATCCATATCTTACTTTATAGATACAGATCACAGTATTCATCTCATCTTGCATTGTGCGCAGATGACGTTGGATTCGCAACATTTGTTGAGGATATTTTGCAGCTTTGTTTCTGCCCGCATTGACTCACAAAATTCCGCTCAATACTTCTCTATTACTTGCCACACCTGAGAAAAATCGGATAATGCCGATATAATCAGCAGGTGTTGACTGCTAACCTTTTTATACGAATATGCGGCACACCAGTGCAAAACTGTAAATAAAATCACTTCATAACATATATTTATATTCGCTTTATGATTCATCCGTATAATGCCCTTTTTGGGCAAGGTAGAAAGGTGATGATTACCAAACGGGGTCGGCATGAGTGCACCAGTTATCGCATCAATTCTACTGAGCCTCTGCCTGCTGATTGCCGGATGTGTTTATTGGTTTAAGATGAAAAAATCTGCGTTACTAACTACATCTTTCCCATTTATTAAAACTAAACTACGTAAACTGCAAAAAGACGAACTTCAAGCCATTGAGCAATACATCAATAAGCTTGAATCCTCTTCAAGTTCCTCTCAAGCATCCTTGCCCGTAGCTCAACATCGCCTGATGCCTCAGGGGGATCGCGTCTATCCGCTTACCCATGCGATAACACGCTACGAGTTGACCACCGACGATCCCAACAAGCGCCGTTACTACCTCGATAATATCGAGGTACACCTCCCAGTTTTCTGGGAACAGTACATCGCCGACGATAACCAGCTTGAAGTCATTAAAACCCATAGTATTCCATTGGTTATCTCCATCAACGGTCACTCTTTAGTGGATGCGACTCAGGAGGACTTCCTCCCGCCGCCAGACAACACCAGCAGCGCATCCATCCGCCAAACCGAGAGTGAGAAAGTTGAACTGCAAGGCGTGCGTAAAGAGACGCTGCAAGAATACCAACTCAGCCAACAAGGCGGCATCCGCGAATCCGTCGTTATCGTGATCGCCTTGCTCATGCTCTATACTAGCCTCATCAGTCCCAATGCCGTCATGCCTTGGTTGTTAACCACCGCGACCGGACTGATTGCGTGGGGGATCTGGCGTTTATACAGTCGCCCTTCCGAACGCGATCTCAAAGAAGTTCACTGCATTCGAGGCATTCCCAAGCGCTGGGGACTGTTCGGAGAATCCAATATTGGGCAAATTAACAACGTCTCTTTAGGGACGTTGGATCTTATCTATCCAGCACATTGGCAGAACTATATTCAAAAAGATCTCGGGCAAAAAACCGATATCGAAATGTACCTTAACCGCCAAGTCGTCAGGCAAGGACGCTTTCTGTCACTGCACGACGAAGTGAAAAATTTTCCACTGCAACGCTGGGGGCGCAATATTGTCCTCATGAGCGGTGCATTACTGACACTAGCGCTGCTGCTCTCTACCCAACCACTCAGTATTCCATTTAAGCTCAGTTCAGCTTGGCTACATGGTAATCACACCGTAGATGTCAATAACGTAAAGTCTCTCGCGGCACTACCGCTGCATGTAGGCGATAGCTTGAATATTCAGGGCACTGGCATGTGTCATGTTCCGGATTCTTATCAGGAAGGCACTCGCTATCCATTTATGCCTTTCGATTGCTCCGCCATATACTGGAGTAATGCCACGCCAATGGCGGCTCCAGCTTCAGATGTTATTGATAATGCAGCAGCATTACTGAGCACCGTTAATCGCCAACTCAACGCAAATAACGAAGAGCAGAAGGTCAACCCAGGGCTTGCCAATGCCATTCAAAAATCAGGCATGATCTTGTTAGATGACTTTGCTGATATCGTTTTGCGTACTGAAGATCTGTGTGCGCAGGAGTCAGAATGTACTCGGCTAAAAAATTCATTGGTCAATCTTGGCAACAGCCGCTCTTGGAACGCACTGCTGAAGAAAGCTCAAAATGGTGGACTCGACGGTGTGAACGTTCTTCTACGTCCGGCCAGCGCTCAGTTGTTATCTAACATAGTGAATAGTGCGGTTTCATCGTTCTATTACCGAGAAACACATCAGGCAGCTCAGTCACTTAGCGCCACGCCACCGGGCGGTTTCTTGATTATTAGCGACGAAGGAAAACAGCTGGTCAATCATCCGCAACCGGCAATCTCACTCTATGATTACACTGCGATCGATCAGTGGCGCGAGCTTGAATCATTATCACAGCAGCTATTGTCAACGCCGTTCAAAGCTAGCGGTGTCATCACTGAAATCAGCACAGATGCTAACGGTACCCGACATATCATGCTCCACAGTGAGCCTGATGGACTCACGCTGTGGAGATATATCCTGACCTGCATACTGCTCCTTGCCGTGGCGCTTATCATCGTGGTCAACGCCATGATGTTTATGTTCAGGATACAAAAATCAATGAATCGCATCCCTGATATCCAGCGCTATTATGATCAATGTATCAACCACAGTATCATGCCGTTTGATACGCCCCCACGACGCTAATTTCATCGGCTGGCATGACAAGCCATCAGAGTAAAAATATAATTGATTAGCCAGCATTTGCTGGCTTTTTCGTCTATCTCCCAAGGAGCCCTTTTATGTCCCTCATCCCAAACCAACAGCCTGATTTTAATTGGCAGGAAATTGAAACCGTCCTGCTGGATATGGATGGGACATTATTGGATCTCGAATTTGACAGCTACTTCTGGCTCAATCTCGTGCCACAAACGCTCAGCGAACGCCGCGGCATTGAACTCGACGAAGCCAAAAAGCTGATCCGTAATGAATACAACGCCGTTCAGCACACGTTGAACTGGTACTGTTTTGATTATTGGAGCGAACGTCTTGATCTGGACATCTACCAGATGACAACCGAAGTTGGAGCCCGAGCACGCTTACGCCAAGATACTCAGCCATTTTTAGAGGCACTACGCGAGAGCGGAAGAAAAACTATTTTGCTCACCAATGCCCATCCACATGGGCTCGCCGTGAAGTTAGAACACACCGGACTCGACCAACATCTTGATTTATTATTTTCCACCCACACATTTGGTTATCCGAAGGAAGATCAGCGCTTGTGGCAGGCGATACAAAAACGTACCGGTTTTAATCCTGCAACAACGCTTTTCGTCGATGATGCCGAACCCATTCTGGATGCTGCGCAAAGCTATGGTATTCGCTACTGCCTCGGCGTGCGCAACCCGGACTCAAGCATGGCCGAAAAGCAATTCTCACGCCATCCGTCCATGAATGACTACCGCACATTACTGCCAGCCTTTCAGCTACGATAAACGCTATTCACAACGCTGAAAGCCCTGCGCCTTAGGTTATCGCCACAGAGGTAGGAGCCCGTATGAAAGGTAAGAACGAACAGGATGACAGTGCCATTCGTTTGGATAAATGGCTCTGGGCTGCGCGATTTTATAAAACCCGCGCCATCGCACGCGAAATGGTTGATGGCGGGAAGGTTCACTACAATGGACAGCGTGGTAAACCCAGTAAAATTGTGGAAATTGGCGCAGAAATCAAGCTACGCCAAGGAAATGACGATCGCACGATCGTAGTGACTGCGCTCACCGCCCAAAGGCGCGGTGCTGCAGATGCCCAACAGCTCTATGAAGAGACTGCGGCCAGTATCGAAAATCGAGAAAAAGTCGCACTCGCACGCAAAATGAATGCGCTGACCATGCCGCATCCCGATCGTCGACCAGATAAGAAAGAACGACGTACGTTGCTGAAGTTTAAAAACGATCAGGCTTCAAGCGAATAAATTAAACACGGCAAACAAGCCTAATTAATTGGAGCGGCGACAGCGGCTTCAAGTCAGTAAGGGTAAAGCCCTAAGAGAGAAAACCATGTCTAATCACGACCAATTACATCGCTATCTGTTTGAAAATATGGCCGTTCGCGGCGAACTGGTTACGGCCAGCCACACTTTCCAGCAGATGCTCGAAAACCACAGCTATCCGGCACCGGTGCAAACGCTGCTGGGTGAGCTATTGGTTGCCACCAGCCTGTTAACTGCCACGCTGAAATTTGATGGCGATATCACCGTTCAGATCCAAGGTGATGGCCCTCTAAAAATGGCGGTGATCAACGGCAACAACCAGCAAGAAATGCGCGGTGTTGCACGATTACAGGGTGATATCGCTGAAGGCAGCAGCATGCGCGAAATGCTAGGCAACGGTGTGATGGTGATTACTATTACCCCTAACGAAGGTGAACGCTATCAAGGCGTTGTTGGCCTAGAAGGTGAAACGCTGGCCGAATGCCTCGAGGCTTACTTTATGCAATCCGAGCAGCTGCCAACCCGACTGTTCATTCGCACTGGTGAGCATAATGGAACCGCATGCGCGGCAGGTATGTTGCTGCAAATAATGCCCGCTCAACCCAATAACGTGGAAGATTTGTCGCATCTGGCGCAGTTAACCGCAACGGTGAAATCCGAAGAGTTGTTCGGCTTACCCGCTAACGAAGTGCTATATCGTCTGTACCATCAGGAAGAAGTGACTCTGTATGAACCACAAGATGTAACCTTCCGCTGCACCTGTTCGCGTGAGCGTAGCGCTAGCGCCCTGTTGACGGTTCCGGTTGAAGAACTGAATCATATGCTAGAGGAAGATGGCAACATCGATATGCATTGTGAATACTGCGGTAATCATTATGTTTTTGATAAAATTGATATTGAATCGCTGTTTGCCGGTGGACAGAGCCATAATGAAGATTGCGTTCACTAAGCGCTGATTTCTCCCCAAAAAAGACGAAGCCCGCAATATGCCCGATAGATTTGAAGATGACGGGAATGCGGGCTTTTTCATTGATCCTGCTCAGCATATATAGATTATCTGGAGGTAAATTCCGTGTTGTTCATCTCATAACTGAATGAAAGGCGGATGAAAATTGGTTTTTTTGATGATTCTCTCGGTTAAACGAACTTCAATCTCTGACACTAGAAGCAGCTAAAAATCTAATCTTACAAGGAAAGGAGTAGTGTCATGCATAAGAAAGGCTTAACCCCACAGGATTTAGCAGAATATGGAATCACTGACGCAGCTGAAATCATTTACAACCCAAGTTATGACCTGCTCTTCCAAGAAGAAACTGCCCCAGATCTAAAAGGCTATGAGCGTGGCACTGTGACCAATCTAGGCGCAGTCGCGGTAGATACCGGAATCTTTACCGGTCGTTCCCCTAAAGATAAGTACATTGTGCGTGATGACGTCACACGCGATACCGTTTGGTGGTCAGATCAAGGAAAAGGTAAAAACGACAACCATCCGCTTTCCGTTGAAGTTTGGCAGCATTTGAAGTCATTGGTAACCAAAGAGCTTTCAGGTAAACGCCTGTTTATCGTTGACGCATTCTGTGGCGCCAACAGCGATACTCGTCTGAGTGTTCGCTTTATTACCGAAGTCGCTTGGCAGGCGCATTTTGTTAAGAATATGTTTATCCGTCCAACTGACGAAGAACTTGCCAACTTTAAGCCCGACTTCATCGTGATGAACGGTGCTAAATGCACTAACCCACAGTGGAAAGAACAAGGCCTGAACTCTGAAAACTTTGTGGCCTTCAATTTGACCGAGCGTATCCAACTGATTGGTGGTACTTGGTACGGCGGGGAAATGAAGAAAGGTATGTTCTCGATCATGAACTACCTGCTACCGCTGAAAAACATCGCGTCTATGCACTGCTCTGCCAACGTTGGCGAAAAAGGCGACGTGGCTATTTTCTTCGGTCTTTCCGGTACCGGTAAAACAACGCTTTCTACCGATCCGAAGCGCCAGCTTATCGGTGATGACGAACATGGCTGGGATGACGACGGCGTATTCAACTTTGAAGGTGGCTGCTATGCAAAAACCATTAAGCTATCAGAAGAGGCTGAGCCCGATATCTATCACGCGATAACTCGTGATGCGTTATTGGAAAACGTAGTGGTACTAGAAGATGGTTCGGTTGATTTTAACGACGGGTCTAAAACGGAAAACACCCGTGTTTCTTACCCGATCTACCACATCCATAACATTGTTAAGCCAGTGTCGAAAGCCGGTCATGCTAAGAAAGTGATTTTCTTGACCGCGGACGCCTTTGGCGTATTACCACCGGTTTCTCGTTTAACCGCCGATCAAACCCAGTATCATTTCCTGTCTGGCTTTACCGCCAAGTTAGCGGGCACCGAGCGTGGAGTCACTGAGCCAACGCCAACCTTCTCTGCATGTTTTGGCGCAGCGTTCCTGTCGCTGCACCCAACTAAATATGCGGAAGTTCTGGTTAAGCGCATGCAGGCCGCCGGGGCTCAGGCCTATCTGGTCAATACCGGCTGGAATGGAACGGGTAAACGTATTTCGATCAAAGACACCCGTGCGATTATTGATGCCATCCTGAGCGGTGAAATCGATAATGCGGAAACGTTTACACTGCCAATCTTTAATCTGGCAGTACCAACGGCGCTGCCAGGTGTGAACCCAGAGATTCTGGATCCACGCGACACCTACGCCAGCAAAGAACAGTGGCAGGAAAAAGCCGAAGACCTGGCCCAACGCTTTGTCACCAACTTTGATAAATACACCGACACCCCTGCAGGTGCGGCACTGGTGAAAGTAGGACCAAAGGTTTGATTTAATACGATAAAAAACCAAAGGAGCCGTAAGGCTCCTTTTTTACTTAAGAATCCAAGTAAGACCCTATTCAGTGATGAGGCTCTTTATCTTTCTTCTTATGGCTATTTTTGACGCTGTGAGAGGGCGCTGGCGTAAGCTCAGGTGTCAACAGCAAAGCACGAATACGAAGCCCGCCGCGTTCACTGGTACCAATATCCAGACTGCCGGAATGACCATCAATAATTCGCTGCAAAATTGCCAAGCCCAATCCGGTGCCGCTGGTTGTACGAGCACTTTCGCCACGCACAAACGGTTGGAATAAATGTGCCAGCTGTTCAGGCGCAATCCCAGGGCCGTCGTCCTCCACTTGGAACCACGCTTTTTTGCCCTCAGTGCCGCTGCTGACCTTAATCCAACCATTACCGTAACGCGTAGCGTTAACCACCATGTTCACCACAGCACGTTTGATCGACAGGGGATGAGCATCCACCAACAGCTCACCCTCGGCAAAATCAGTATCAATCACACGCTCATAGCCACTTTCAGCCGCGACAACTTCGGCTAAGATACCGTTTAGGTCGCAAACTTCAGTCTGCATCTCTTGTCCGGTGCGCAGATAATCAATGAACTGCTCAATGATGGCGTTGCACTCTTCAGTATCTTTATTGATCGATTCGGCCAGATAACCATCTTCGCTGCTCATCATCTCCGTAGCTAAACGGATACGCGTGAGCGGCGTACGTAAGTCATGACTCACACCGGCCATAAGCAGCGTTCGATCATCAGCGAGCTGCTTAACCCCGGCTGCCATCTGGTTAAATGCACGCGTTACTGAGCGAACCTCTGACGCCCCATATTCTCGTAGCGGTGGCGGTATATGCCCCTTCCCTACCTGAATAGCGGCGTGTTCCAGTTCAACTAAGGGTCGGTTCTGGATACGAATAAATAACCATGCACCGCCTATCGCCAACAGCATAATGGCCAGCGTATATCTAAATAGCGGAGAAAAATCGCCCTGATGGATTTCTGTTAACGGGACTCGAACCCAAATATCAGGCGACAGCCACGTTTTCAGCCACACCACGGGGGTATTTTTACTGATTTCAACACGCACATCAGTTGGGCCACCCAGCTGTTGAGCCATCTGCTGGCTGAGGAACTGATAGTGTTGCGCCCAGCGCAAACCACTCTCCTCCGCCGCAGAATTGGTGTAGAGCGAAATGCCCAACTCACGGTAAATCTCACGACGAAAAGCCGGAGGAACCTCCAGCTGTGTGCCATCTTCCAACTGCAGCTTGTCCGTCATCAACATCCGGACTTCGTAGGCCAACACTTTATTGAACTGCTGTAGGCTTGGCAGAATCGCAAAATTCAGCACCACCAAATACGTTGTCACCAAACTGACAAACAGTAAGGTGACAATCAGCAATAACGTGCGGGCAAACGAGCTACGCGGAGAGAAGCGCAGTCTCCTCATGCTTTACTGCCGTCCGGAACAAAGACGTAGCCGAGACCCCAAACGGTCTGGATGTAACGAGGATGAGCAGGATCTTCTTCAACCATGCGGCGCAGGCGAGAAATCTGCACATCGATGGAACGTTCCATCGCACTGTATTCACGTCCACGAGCCAGATTCATCAGTTTATCGCGAGACAGTGGCTCACGCGGATGGCTAACTAAGGCTTTAAGCACGGCAAACTCACCGCTGGTTAACGGCATAGGTTCGTCTTCACGGAACATTTCGCGCGTGCCAAGATTCAGTTTGAACTTACCAAAGGAGATAACCGCATCTTCCTGTGAAGGTGCGCCCGGTAATTCGTTAGCCTGACGACGTAATACGGCGCGGATACGAGCCAACAGTTCGCGTGGGTTAAACGGTTTAGGAATATAGTCATCAGCACCGATTTCCAAACCAACGATGCGATCGACCTCTTCGCCTTTCGCCGTCACCATAATAATTGGCATCGGGTTGCTTTGGCTGCGCAAACGGCGGCAGATGGAGAGACCATCTTCACCTGGCAGCATTAAATCCAGCACCATCAGGTGGAAAGATTCACGGGTTAGCAAGCGATCCATTTGCTCGGCGTTGGCGACGCTGCGTACCTGAAAACCTTGTTCGGTCAGATAGCGCTCTAACAACGCACGCAGGCGCATGTCATCATCAACAACTAATATTTTGTAGTTCTCTTGCATGGTGTTCTCCCAAAGGCGCCAAAGGCTGGATGCCCGACACGCTGAGCCGTTATAAAAATAAAGGGATCTTTTAAAGACACCTATTGTTCAGAAACTGCGGCAATTGAGACAGCAGATAATGGTTTATATTCTAGCCTAAATTGTTACAAAGGTTATTTATCTTATGCTTACGGACAGTTATTGCACTTTTTATAGCAGAAATGCGATCAAATCGGCATCGTAAGACGACTCGTCTAGGCTCGAATTGTATTCTTGCGGATCCTAAGTTAACGTTCCACCCCCGCACATGGGGAAAATCCTGCAAGTTACAGAGTAGAAGTCAGAATGGCGATAGCTAGGAAGACGAAGGTGACAAGCGGGCATTAATGAGTCTCCCGATTTTTATTTTATGTGTTTTACAGGGCAGCAAAGAATGAAAACGCAACTGATTACACGCGGCGGCTACGAAAAGCTCAAACAGGAACTGGACTATCTCTGGCGAGAAGAACGACCGGAAGTCACGAAAAAAGTGACGTGGGCGGCGAGTCTAGGCGACCGTAGCGAAAACGCGGACTATCAATATAACAAAAAGCGCCTGCGCGAAATTGACCGTCGAGTTCGCTATCTGACCAAATGTCTTGAACAGTTGCGGATCGTAGACTATTCCCCACAGCAAGATGGCAAAGTCTTCTTCGGCGCATGGGTTGAAGTAGAAAACGATGAGGGCACCATCAAACGCTTTCGTATCGTCGGCTATGATGAAATTTTCGGCCAAAAAGACTATATCTCTATCGATTCACCGATGGCGCGAGCCTTACTCAAAAAAGAGGTTGGCGACGCCGTAACCGTCATGACTCCCGCCGGTGAAGCGGTGTGGTACGTAAATGAAATTGAGTATCCGAAGGCATAATTCGGCATTATCTGAGCGCTTCGCGGCCCTCTGAACTGGCATGTTTGTGCATCAAAAAGTATATACTTGCCCATGATTTTTAAACTTACGGACATACTGATTCTATGAATGATTCATTGAGCCGCATTATTGCTAGCGAACTGCAAGCACGGCCAGAGCAGGTTGACTCAGCAATTCGCCTCTTGGACGAAGGTAACACAGTCCCTTTTATCGCTCGCTACCGTAAAGAAGTCACTGGTGGTCTAGACGATACCCAGTTACGTCAGTTAGAAACTCGTTTGGTTTATCTGCGCGAACTGGAAGAACGCCGAGCCACGATCCTGAAGTCTATCGACGACCAAGGTAAGCTCACCGAACAACTTGCTGGTGCCATTAACGGCACAATGAGCAAAACTGAATTAGAAGATTTATACCTGCCCTATAAGCCTAAACGTCGTACTCGTGGACAGATCGCCATTGAAGCCGGTCTGGAACCTTTAGCCGATTCGCTTTGGCAAGACCCACAGCAAGAGCCTGATACTCTGGCGGCAAACTTCGTCGATGCCGACAAAGGCGTTGCCGATACCAAAGCCGCCCTAGATGGGGCTCGCTATATTTTGATGGAACGTTTCTCCGAAGACGCCGCTCTGTTGGCCAAAGTGCGTAACTATCTATGGAAAAACGCCCATCTCGTCTCCAAAGTCGTGGAAGGAAAAGAGGAAGAAGGCGCGAAATTCCGTGACTATTTCAATCATCACGAGCCTATTGCTAACGTTCCTTCTCATCGCGCGCTAGCCATGTTCCGTGGCCGTAACGAAGGCGTACTGCAACTTTCACTGAATGCCGATCCTCAGTTTGATGAAGCACCGCGTGAAAGCTACTGTGAACAAATCATCATCGACCATTTAGGTTTGCGTCTGAACAATGCACCGGCTGATGCGTGGCGCAAAGCCGTAGTGAACTGGACATGGCGTATCAAGGTGTTATTGCATCTGGAAACCGAGCTGATGGGCACGCTGCGCGAACGCGCAGAAGACGAAGCTATCAACGTATTCGCCCGTAACATGCATGATCTGCTGATGGCAGCCCCTGCAGGGATGCGCGCAACGATGGGACTCGATCCTGGGCTGCGTACCGGCGTTAAAGTTGCCGTGGTGGATGGTACTGGCAAACTGGTTGCCACAGATACCATTTATCCACATACCGGGCAGGCCGCTAAAGCCGCTGCGGTGGTTGCAGCGCTGTGTATCAAACACAACGTTGAGCTGGTTGCGATTGGCAACGGTACCGCATCTCGCGAAACTGAACGTTTCTATTTAGACGTACAACGTCAGTTCCCTGAAGTTAAGGGACAGAAAGTCATCGTCAGCGAAGCGGGCGCATCGGTTTACTCGGCGTCAGAATTAGCGGCTCAAGAGTTTCCCGATCTGGATGTATCCATTCGTGGAGCGGTATCTATCGCCCGTCGTCTGCAAGATCCCTTGGCTGAGCTAGTCAAAATCGATCCAAAATCAATCGGTGTTGGTCAGTATCAGCATGATGTCAGCCAAACTCAGCTGGCTCGCAAATTGGATGCGGTTGTCGAAGACTGCGTAAACGCCGTCGGCGTAGACCTGAATACAGCCTCAGTGCCATTGCTAGCGCGAGTTGCGGGTCTAACCCGTTTAATGGCGCAAAATATCGTTGGCTGGCGCGATGAGAATGGCCGCTTCAGCAACCGTGAACAACTGCTTAAAGTTAGCCGTTTAGGCCCTAAAGCGTTTGAACAATGTGCCGGCTTCCTGCGTATCAATCACGGCGATAACCCGCTTGATGCATCCACCGTTCATCCTGAAGCTTATCCCGTTGTGGAGCGTATTCTGGCAGCAACGCGTCAGAGCCTGCAGGAGCTAATGGGTAACCCAACCGAACTGCGTAACCTGAAGGCCAGCGAATTTACCGATGAGCGCTTCGGTGTGCCAACCGTGACCGATATCATCAAAGAGCTGGAAAAGCCGGGCCGAGATCCTCGCCCTGAATTCAAAACGGCAACCTTTGCCGACGGCATTGAAACCATGAACGACCTCCAGCCGGGGATGATTTTGGAAGGCTCCGTAACCAACGTGACCAATTTTGGTGCATTCGTTGATATCGGTGTTCACCAAGATGGTTTGGTTCACATCTCGTCCTTGGCCGATAAGTTTGTTGATGATCCACATAAAGTGGTTAAAGCAGGCGATATAGTGAAGGTTAAAGTCATGGAAGTCGACATGCAGCGCAAGCGTATCGCTTTAACCATGCGTCTGGACGAACAACCGGGTGAAGGGGGTTCACGTCGTGGTAGCGCAGAACGCACCACAGAGCGTCAGCGTCCAGCCAACGGCAATGCGCGTCCCGCACGCAATGATAAGAAACAAGATAGCGGCAATAACAGCGCCATGGGTGATGCATTGGCCGCTGCCTTAGGAAAGCTGAAGCGCTAAGGGAATCCTCAAATCACCTTCCCTCTCTTCGATTTTCGATGAGGGAAGGTGAGATTCATCACATTTTACAAATCTAAATGAGTATTTATTGCAATTACATCAGTGATTCTCACATGTGTTACTCATCCAATTTGATAACAAATAGTTAAAAACAGTTTCTTTGTTGTGTGATTTTTAACATTATTAATGTTTAGAAACTCAGTTTTATTAACCTATTAATTTTCCAACTTTACTGACAAACAGCCACCTTTCATTCTAATTTGTTTCCTTCTCCCTACAAACCTCATGAGTTTTATCAAATATATTGAACATGTAACCGCCATATCATTTAATGTCATGAAGATAAGCCGCGAAAAACATACAAATTATTAACTCTTGTAACCAATGATTCTCATTTGCGATAGCTGAAAAATAGTGCTAAAACGGCACAATAAGGATTGAATTACAGCTAATCCGCCGAGGACGTTGACGACAGATTTCACAGCCCTTGGCGACTTTTTTCCTGTGATTTTAATAATGATTCTCAATATTATTATATTACGCATTCTCCAATGCCATCTTGCATCACTCTTCTAGAATGCGCGGCGCTATCGCCAAGGATAAAAATAATCCGGTTCTCCCGTCTGATATAAAACCTCAGACCCGAGTATTTCTCCGTAGCAAATTACCGAATGTAAGAAGGTTTTTATGCATCAGCTTATTCCGGGCCACCAATATAAAATCATTGGCTTTTCGCCTTTAATTAGCCCTGCCTACCGTCAGAAATTACTTTCTCTGGGTTTTTTGCCAGGCTCTCCGTTCAGCGTGGTTCGCATTGCGCCACTTGGCGACCCAATTGAAGTGAAATCGCGCCGTGTAAGCCTCGTTCTGCGTAAAAAAGATCTTGAATTATTGACGATTGAATCGATGCCGCTGGACGATAAAACTAAAACCAGCGTCATGACGCCTCAGATTACGGCTAACGGCGCATAGATACGCGACTCGCTTTGCTGCTGACCAATTATCAGCGGCGATCATTTATGGGATGGCGATAAGACCGACGGTCTGCTCGTCTGCTGCACACTCTCCTTATAAAATGTTGGATTATGAAACAACTCACCATCGGGTTAATCGGTAACCCCAACTCAGGTAAAACCACGCTATTCAACCAGCTGACAGGTTCCCGCCAGCGCGTTGGCAACTGGGCTGGCGTTACGGTAGAACGTAAAGAAGGTCATTTCACGACTCAGGAACATCAAGTCAAACTGGTAGATCTACCGGGTACTTATTCGCTGACAACGATTTCAGAACAGACATCGTTGGATGAGCAGATCGCTTGTCACTATATCCTGAGCGGGGACGCTGATTTAATCATCAACGTTGTTGATGCCTCTAACCTTGAGCGCAATCTGTATCTAACGCTGCAACTTCTCGAGTTGGGTATCCCCTGCATCATCGCACTGAATATGCTGGATATCGCTCACAGTCAGCAGATTGAAATTGATATTGAAGCCCTTTCTCGTCGCCTCGGTTGCCCAGTAATCCCACTCGTCTCTACCCGTGCCAGTGGCATTGTTGAGCTTAAAAAAGCCATCGATTTGCCGCCGACATGCGCGGTTGAAGCGCTAGTCGAATATCCCCCTCTGCTGCTGGGACAGGTGGATCGTTTGTCTCAAGCGATGCCTGACACTTTAGCCGTACAGCAACGTCGTTGGCTGGCACTACAGTTGCTGGAAGGAGATATTTATAGCTCAACGCGCGCCAGCAATGCATTGAAAATTCTGCCTGAAGTGCAGGAAACGCTGAAGCGCACGCTAAACGAAGATCCTGCATTGATCATTGCGGATTCGCGCTATCAAAGTATTACGGATATTTGCGATTCCGTGAGTAATACCACCACGGCGCTGCCTAATATCCTGACGGAAAAACTAGACCGCATTATTCTCAATCGCTGGCTGGGCATACCGATTTTCCTGCTGGTGATGTACATCATGTTTGTTTTGGCGATCAACATTGGTGGCGCGCTGCAGCCGCTGTTCGACGTTGGTTCTTCAACCATCTTTGTCCAAGGTCTACAGTGGCTTGGGTATACACTGCACTTCCCTGAATGGCTGACCATTTTCCTTGCTCAAGGCGTTGGTGGCGGTATTAACACCGTACTGCCTCTCGTACCGCAAATCGGCATGATGTATCTGTTCCTCTCCTTCCTTGAGGACTCCGGTTATATGGCACGCGCCGCTTTCGTGGTTGACCGCATGATGCAGGCATTGGGCTTACCAGGTAAATCATTCGTTCCGTTGATCGTCGGTTTTGGCTGTAACGTGCCTTCCGTTATGGGAGCTCGTACGCTAGATGCACCACGTGAACGCCTGATCACCGTGCTAATGGCACCATTTATGTCCTGCGGTGCGCGTTTGGCGATCTTTGCTGTGTTTTCTGCAGCGTTCTTCGGACAAGGTGGCGCACTGGTAGTGTTCTCGCTGTATATGCTTGGTATTGTCATGGCGATTCTGACAGGGCTGATGCTTAAGCACACTATCATGCGCGGTGAAGCATCTCCGTTTGTGATGGAACTACCGGTCTATCACGTCCCTCATTTGAAAAGCCTGCTTTTGCAAACTTGGCAGCGTCTGAAAGGCTTCGTACTGCGCGCGGGTAAAGTTATCATCATCGTCAGTATCTTTATCGGTGCGCTGAACAGTTTCTCCTTCAGTGGAAAAGCCGTAGACAGCATCAACGATTCTGCGCTGGCCTCTGTCAGTAAAGTGATGACGCCCTTGCTACAACCTATCGGCGTTCACAGCGATAACTGGCAGGCTACCGTCGGTTTGGTGACTGGCGCTATGGCGAAAGAAGTGGTTGTTGGTACCTTGAACACCTTGTACACCGCCGAGCAAATTCATGAAGAAGAGTTCGATCCAGCAGCCTATAGCCTGATTGGTGGCTTAGAAGAAGCCGTGGGTGAAACATGGCAAAGCCTGAAAGACACCTTTAGCCTGAGCGTATTCGCCAACCCAATCGAAGCCAGCAAAGGTGACGGGGAGATGGAATCGGGTTCAATGGGCGTCATGGGCAGCAAATTTGGCAGCGCGAGTGCCGCTTATGCCTACTTGATCTTCGTTTTGCTCTACGTACCTTGTGTATCAGTGATGGGCGCTATTGCTCGTGAAAGCAGCCGGGGCTGGATGACATTCTCCATTCTGTGGGGCTTGAACGTCGCATATTCACTAGCAACCGTGTTCTATCAGGTGGCTAATTTCACCAGCCATCCGCAGTACAGCTCCATAGCCATTGCTCTTGTCGTGATATTCAATGCGTTAGTATTGGTCGCCCTACGCCGTTCACGCGACCGAGTGAGCGTGCGTTTAGTTAACGACCCAGCCAGTTGCTGCTGTAATACCAGTAAGGGCAGCTGTCATTAAGGCTAATGACACACGGTGAGTATTAAGAGGAAGACAGAATGGCAAGCCTGCTAAAAGTACGCGATACGGTTGCCCTACACGGCCGCATCGAGCTCAATCAGCTCTGCCGCGAAGTCAACGGCTCGCCAGCCATGGTGCTGGCGATGCTAGAACGCTTAGAGCAAATGGGCTGTGTAGAAAAAGTTGAGGACATCGATAATGGCTGCGTAAGTGGCAGCTGCAAAGGATGCCCTGAGACGAGTAAGAACTGTGAGACGGTGGTATACAAGACGAAGGGAGTCCACTGATGACTGCCTGCGGTATGGTTTTCGGTGTAAGGTTTCGCACGCCCAGAACGCTACGATCTACATGAACACTGTGCGGGCGTCCGAGCAAGGCGACTCAAGATAGAGCCGTCACGACAGGGATGTCGTGACGGAGTTTGGAGCGGCCTGGATGGCCGATACCAAACCGGAGCGAAAATGGCGTCTAGGATAAAACCCTCTTACGCCCCTCTCACCCACGTCTCCACCACCTCACAAAACTCCGCGGGGTGTGACACAAACGGCGCATGAGCTGATTTTTGAATCACCACGGACTCGCTCTTAGGACAAGACTCATCCAGCAACGCAGCGACCTTGCGAGGTACTAATCCATCCAGATAACCGTAAATACGTAGCAGCGGCATAGATAAGCCTGCAATCTGCTCACGTAAATCTTCAGTACGAAGAATATCCAACCCCCCGTTGAGTACCTCAACTGATGGCATTTGCTGTGTTAACACCACGTCTTTCAAAATACGGGCATCCTGCCGTGCACTTTCCGTACCCAAAGTCTGTAATGCTAAAAAACGTTCTACGGTGCGTTTAAAATCTTCACTTAGTTGATGTTGAAAACCGCTTAACACCTCATTTTTAATCCCAGGCCATCCTTCTCGAGCGGTAAAGCACGGAGAGGAAGAAACAGTAATCAGCGCGGAAACTCGCTCTGGGTAACGCAGCGCAATATCACTTGCGACTAACCCCCCCATCGACCATCCCAACCAAATGGCTTTCTTTGGCGCTTGCCGGATCACAAGGTCACTCATCTGTGCCAACGTTAGCGCACCAAATCCCTGACTGCGACCATAGCCCGGCAGATCCACCAAATGCACACGAAATTGCGCACTCAATCGCGGCAAAATGCAACGCCACACCTCGGCATTCAGCCCCCATCCGTGCAACAACACAAGATCGCGGTCGCCTTCGCCACAAGTATGCCAATAGAGCTCATTCATCAGTTATTGTCCGTCTGTTAGGTCTGCATTCTCAGGAGGAGAAAATGTTCATTATCAGTGCCCGCTGCTGGATCTGTCAGCTTCCGCTCAGAGTCCCCATACAAGGAATTTGCAGTTTCTGTACCTCGGCTAGCTTAAACACACTCTCGGTTTGCCCACGCTGTGGACTACCCAATGGCGACCCAAAGCGGGTCTGCGGTCGGTGTATACAAAAGCCTCCGTATTGGCAGCAGCTCATTTTTGTCAGTGATTACCAGCCGCCACTGAGTCAATTGATACATCGTCTAAAATACCAAGGAAAATGGCAAATAGGATCGGCGCTAGCGCGGCTCATGCTATTGAGCTATCTCGACGCTCGCCGAACGCGGCTCCTGCCAACTCCCGATCTCGTTACGATTATACCGCTGCATCGGCAACGCCAATGGCGAAGGGGTTTCAATCAAAGTGACAGACTCGCGAAGCCGCTCGCCCGATGGTTACAATGTCCATATTCTCCCGAACTGCTGAAGCGTACACGCAATACCCGCCCTCAACAAAGCCTCTCCGCAGTGAGACGTCGTCGCAATTTACGCAATGCATTTACCTGCCAGCAAAATCCTTCAGGTAAACATATTTTATTAGTCGATGATGTATTCACCACCGGCAGCACTATCGGAGAAGTTAGCCGCCTGTTAATCGCCCAAGGCGCCAAATCCATACAAGTTGTATGCCTTTGTCGAACCTTGTGAGCACTTTACAATCGGCGTATTATAACCAACCAGATGAGTCAACTATTGAGCAAATGCCATGATCCGTATTACCGAAGCTGCCCAAGAGCACTTTGCCAAGCTGCTGGCAAACCAAGAAGCAGGCACCCAGATCCGTGTTTTCGTGATTAATCCAGGCACGCCAACCGCAGAGTGCGGCGTTTCCTATTGCCCACCGGATGCGGTAGAAGCGAACGATACCAAACTCGATTTCGAGAAACTATCAGCCTATGTTGACGATGTAAGTGCCCCCTATCTGGAAGATGCAGAGATCGATTTTGTTACCGATCAGCTAGGTTCTCAGCTAACGCTGAAAGCGCCTAACGCCAAAATGCGTAAAGTAGACGACGATGCTCCGCTGATCGAACGCGTGGAGTACGTGCTGCAATCGCAGATTAACCCACAGCTGGCGGGTCATGGTGGTAAGGTAACGCTGATGGAAATCACCGAAGATGGCATTGCCATTCTGCAGTTCGGCGGCGGCTGTAACGGCTGTTCAATGGTGGACTACACCTTGAAAGAAGGCATCGAGAAAGAGCTGCTGCAGAAATTCCCTGAGCTGAAAGGCGTACGCGATCTGACTGAACACGAACGCGGCGAGCACTCTTACTACTGATTTTCTGATACTACTGATTTTCTCAACTCCGCCCAGCCCCTGAAGTTAGCGCGGCTGGGAGGGGTAATTTATTACTGCGTTAGACCAAAATCACTTCCACACCTTGGGCTTTCAGTTGTTCAATGACTTTCTCGTCAGCGGCTTTGCCCGTTATCACGATATCAATCTGCTCGGCGCGGCTGAATAGCATGCCTGCCCGCTGTCCAACTTTGCTACTATCCACCAGCACCACCAATTTCCCGACATAGTTGAGCATCTTCTGCTCAGCCATCGCCGTCAGCATATCGGTCTTATATAGCCCTTCAGCGGTGAGCCCCTTGCCACTTGTGAACATCCAGTGCCCCGCATATAACGAAGACTCACCTTCCTGCGGTGCCAATGTAATAGCTTGGCTACGATTATATTGGCCCCCCATAATCACCACGCTGTCATGTTCCTGTTCAATCAGGAAATTGGCCAACGGCAAATAGTTAGTAATCACCTGCGCATCCTTACCACAAATTTCACGCCCCAGCGTGAAAGCCGTCGAACCACAGTTGATGACGATGCTTTCCCCTGGCTTTACCAGCTGTGACGCTGCGCGCGCGATGCGAACTTTCTCTTCATGATTCTGCGCTTGATGAATATTCATCGGGGTCCAAGCCACACGATTTTGGCTTACCGCTTCAGCACCGTTACGTACTTTCTTCAGCTTACCGCTTTCGCCCAGTTTGTTAATGTCACGACGCGCCGTCGCAGGAGAAACTTGAAGGCGATCAATTACCTGCTCAACGGTAACAAATCCAGTTTGTTGCAGCATTTCCAGCAAGAGCTGATGCCTTTGCGATTCAGTCATGATTAATTCCAGCGCATAGATGATTATTTGGTGATTATATTTGAAGATAGTAAAAAAAACACGTTTTAAAGCAGTGGTTATAAAACGTAAAAGCCGAGTATAAAACTCGGCTTCAAAGGCAGTATTAGACTGATTATTATAAGAATGATTTGAACGGTAAATCAGGTTCAATAGTGAAACAATCATCAAAGCCGCGTGGATAATGATATTCGAAATTATCCTTATCCAACGGATAGGTAAATTTGCCGCCAACCTGCCAAATAAATGGCTTGAATCCATATTTCAGACGATCTTTTTTCATTTCCCACAGTACGCGAATCTCTTGAGGATCGGCTTGGAAGTTTGACCAAATATCGTGATGGAACGGGATCACAACCTGCGTTTTTAGCGATTCCGCCATGCGTAAAATATCCGAGCTGGTCATCTTGTCGGTAATTCCACGTGGATTCTCACCATATGAGCCCAACGCCACATCAATTTTATGCTCGTTGCCATGCTTCGCGTAGTAGTTGGAATAGTGCGAGTCACCGCTGTGATACAGATTACCGCCTGGGGTTTTAAATAAATAGTTCACCGCGCGCTTATCCATACCGTCCGGTAATACACCCGCGGCTTTTTCATTGGCAGGCAGCGTAATCAGCGCCGTGCGGTCAAAAGCATCCAGAGCGAGGATCTCCACATCCTTGATTTTCACTACGTCGCCGGGTTTCATCACGATGCAGCGCTCACGCGGCACGCCCCAGCCAACCCACAGATCTACGCAGGTCTGCGGGCCGATAAACGGAACGCTGCTATCGCAGTTTTGCATCACCGCAGCGGCGACATTAACGTCAATGTGGTCATTGTGGTCGTGGGTAGAAAGCACCGCATCAATCTGGCGGATGGCAAATGGGTCTAGCACAAACGGCGTGGTGCGTAGGTTCGGCTGCAATTTTTTCACCCCAGCCATGCGCTGCATCTGATGACCATCCTTCATCAGTGGGTTACCGTGGCTCTGTTTCCCTGTACCACACCAGAAATCGACGCAGATATTGGCACCCCCTTCAGATTTCAGCCAAATGCCCGTACAGCCGAGCCACCACATGGCAAAAGTACCCGGCACAACTTTCTCCTGCTCAATCTCTTCGTTTAGCCAAGAGCCCCATTCTGGAAAAGTACTTAGGATCCAAGACTCTCGGCTGATGCTTTCAATCTTACTCATGGTGTGCCCCTCATCGTATTCAGGTCTGCGGCTGGGAGAGTGACGCTCCTCACCTTGGCTGTTTAAATCAAAATAAATCACAAAAAGAATAAATATGATTTGTTATGAGAAATCTACCATGATTAAAGTCAGACGCAAAACCTAATTTTCTATGATGACACTCACAAAAACATCATTAAAAAAGACGCTTACGCGTGTTATCGCACAACAATAACAACATAACCAATTGTTTTAAATAAATAAAAAAAGAAAGCGAAATAAGTTAAGATAAAGCTTAATAACCACACAGTTCAAGTTGGGATACACCTCACAAATAATCAAATAAAATCTTTAAATGATTCTTTGTGATTGTTAGAGTGATTTTGTACAACACAGAACCTGTCTGTGAATAACAAAGAGAAACACGACAGGAATAAAAGCCAAAAGCCGAGCGGAGTGCTTTATGGAAACCCTCTACAACATCTTCACCATATTCTTTAATCAGGTCATGACAAATGCCCCGCTGCTGCTGGGTATCGTGACATGCTTGGGATATTTGCTATTACGCAAGAGCGCAACTGTCATTATCAAAGGCACCATCAAAACTATTATTGGTTTTATGCTACTTCAGGCGGGTTCAGGCATTCTGACCAGCACCTTCAAGCCAGTTGTTGCCAAGCTGTCAGAAGTTTATGGTATTAACGGTGCAATATCAGATACTTATGCAGCAATGATGGCTACCGTCGAACGCATGGGGGATGCTTATAGCTGGGTGGGATATGCCGTGCTGCTAGCGCTGGCGCTCAACATTCTCTACGTGCTGTTTCGTCGTATTACCGGTATCCGCACCATCATGCTAACCGGCCACATCATGTTTCAGCAGGCCGGTCTTATCGCGGTCTTCTTCTACATTTTTGGCTACCCGATGTGGACAACGATTGTCTGTACCGCGATTCTCGTCTCGCTATATTGGGGCATCACCTCCAATATGATGTTTAAGCCAACTCAAGACGTCACCGACGGCTGCGGTTTCTCCATTGGTCACCAGCAGCAATTCGCAGCGTGGATTGCCTGTAAGGTCGCACCTTATCTCGGCAAAAAAGAAGAGAGCGTTGAAGACCTCAAGCTGCCGGGCTGGTTAAACATTTTCCATGACAACATCGTTTCTACCGCCATTGTCATGACCGTATTCTTCGGCGCCATCCTCTGCTCCTTCGGCATCGACACCGTGCAACAGATGGCAGGGAAAACACACTGGACAATCTATATCTTGCAAACCGGCTTCCAATTTGCCGTCGCTATTTTCATCATTATTCAGGGCGTACGCATGTTCGTGGCGGAACTCTCTGAAGCTTTCAACGGTATTTCTCAACGTCTGATCCCCGGTGCTGTTCTGGCTATCGACTGCGCAGCTATCTATAGCTTTGCACCTAACGCCGTCGTATGGGGCTTCATGTGGGGGACTATCGGACAGCTGATTGCGGTAGGCATTTTGGTTGGTATTGGCTCTTCCATCATGATTATTCCCGGCTTTATTCCTATGTTCTTCTCCAATGCCACCATTGGCGTGTTTGCCAATCACTACGGCGGCTGGCGCGCAGCACTCAAGGTTTGTCTCATCATGGGAATGATTGAGATCTTTGGCTGCGTTTGGGCGGTCAAATTGACCGGACTGAGCGCATGGATGGGAATGGCTGACTGGTCGATCTTGGCACCGCCAATCATGCAAGGCTTGACCTTTGGTCTGTGGTTTATGGGCGTCATTATTGCCATCGCACTGATTTACATGTTCTTCGCTGGCCGCTCGCTGCGCGCTGAAGAGGATGCAGAAAAAGCAGCACTCAATAAATCTTCTGCAAATTAATTAACTGGAGCACAAATCATGACAGTACGAATCCTAGCGGTATGCGGTTGTGGGCAAGGCAGTTCCATGATTATGAAAATGAAAGTCGATCAGTTTCTGACACAGCAAAACATCGATCACAGCGTCAATAGCTGCGCCGTTGGTGAATATAAATCAGAACTAAGCGGCGCAGATATCATCATTGCCTCGACCCACGTCGCCGATGAAATCACTGTGACCGGCAATAAATACGTCGTAGGCGTACGCAACATGCTTTCTGCCGCAGACTTTGGTCCTAAGCTGATGGACGTGATTAAAGAGCACTTCCCTAAAGACATTAAGTAACAGGAGCAGGTATGAAACTGCGTGATTCTCTGGCTCAAAACCACTCTATCCGTTTGCAGGCTGAAGCCAGCACTTGGCAAGAAGCGGTCAAGATTGGCGTTGACCTCTTGGTTCAAGCCGAAGTTGTCGAGCCTCGTTACTATCAGGCCATTCTTGATGGCGTTGAGCGATTTGGTCCTTACTTCGTTCTGTGTCCCGGTTTAGCGATGCCGCACGGCAGGCCGGAAGAAGGGGTGAAGAAAACCGGTTTTTCTCTGGTGACTCTCAAAACGCCACTCTCGTTTAACCATGAAGATAACGATCCGGTTGATATTCTGATCACCATGGCGGCCGTTGATGCCCATACGCATCAGGAAGTAGGGATCATGCAGATCGTTAACCTATTTGAAGATGAAGCAAATTTTGATCGCCTACGTGCGTGCCGCACCGAACAGGATGTTCTAGATCTGATCGATCAGGCCAACGCCGTACAGGATTAACACTCACCAGACCTACCCGCCCTCCCCTTTATGGGGAGGAAATACACAGCATCATTCTGCTCCACCCTAATAAGGGCGGCTGGGTAGGCTCATGTCAAAAACTTACTTTTGGAGTACACAAATGTCTCACTCATTACCGATGCTGCAGGTGGCACTTGATAATCAAACCCTAGATGACGCCTACAAAACCACTCGCTTAATCGCCGAAGAGGTCGACATTATCGAAGTTGGCACTATTTTGTGCGTTGGTGAAGGCGTACGCGCGGTGCGCGATCTTAAAGCGCTCTATCCGCACAAAATCGTGCTGGCTGACGCCAAGATCGCCGATGCAGGGAAAATCCTCTCGCGCATGTGTTTTGAAGCCAATGCCGATTGGGTCACCGTCATTTGCTGCGCAGATATCAATACTGCCAAGGGCGCCTTAGATACTGCCAAAGAATTTAATGGCGACGTGCAAATCGAGCTGACCGGTTACTGGACTTGGGAACAGGCTGCAGAATGGCGCAGTGCCGGTATTCAACAGGTCGTTTATCACCGCAGTCGTGATGCTCAGGCCGCTGGCGTGGCATGGAGCGACGCCGATATCGCATCAATTCGCCGCTTAGCCGATATGGGTTTCAAAGTGACCGTCACCGGTGGACTCGCGTTAGAGGATTTACCTTTGTTCAAAGGGATTCCAATCCACGTATTTATCGCAGGCCGCAGCATTCGCGATGCCGCTAGCCCAGTAGAAGCAGCGCGCCAATTCAAACGTTCTATCGCCCAACTGTGGGGCTAAGGTAAATCTCATGCTCCAGAAAGCCGTCCCTCTCGGAATATACGAAAAAGCACTGCCTGCGGGTGAAGACTGGCTGCCGCGTTTGCAGCTGGCCGCAGAACTCGGATTCGATTTCGTTGAAATGTCGCTCGATGAAAGCGATGTGCGTTTGGCGCGGCTTGACTGGAGTCGTGAACAGCGTTTGGCATTGGTCAATGCCATTGCCCAAACCGGCGTGCGCGTCCCCTCGATGTGCCTAAGCGCGCACCGCCGTTTCCCTCTAGGCTCAGAAGACGATGCTGTTCGCGATCAGGGCTTAGAGATCATGCGCAAAGCCATTTGTTTGGCACAAGACGTCGGCATCCGCGTGATTCAGTTGGCTGGCTATGATGTCTATTATCAAACGGCCAATAACGCTACCCGCGAACGCTTCCGCGACGGCCTGAAGCAGTCGGTAGAAATGGCAAGCCGTGCTCAGGTAACGCTGGCGATGGAAATTATGGATTACCCGCTGATGAACTCAATCAGCAAGGCTCTCGGCTATGCCCACTATCTCAATAATCCATGGTTCCAACTCTATCCTGACATCGGCAATCTTTCCGCATGGGATAACGACGTGCAGATGGAATTGCAGGCTGGCAGCGGCCACATCGTCGCCGTTCATGTCAAAGACACTCAGCCCGGTAAGTTTAAAAATGTACCGTTTGGTACTGGTGTCGTGGACTTTGAACGATGTTTCGCCACGCTCAAAGAGAGCGGCTACTCCGGCCCTTATCTGATTGAAATGTGGAGCGAAACCGCAGCCAACCCGATTATGGAAGTGAAAGCCGCCCGCGACTGGGTTAAGCAACGCATGGCGAATGCAGGGTTAGCAGTAGAGGAGGTCGCATAATGCAGTCACTTAAGCAGCAAGTTTTTGATGCCAATATGGCGCTGCCACACTATGGTCTTGTCACATTCACATGGGGCAACGTGAGTGCCATCGACCGCGAACGAGGAATCGTCATTATCAAACCCAGCGGAGTGCCTTACGACACCATGAAAGCTGATGATATGGTGGTGGTCGATTTGCAGGGCAATATCGTGGAAGGCAATTATCGCCCCTCATCCGACACACCTACTCATCTGGAACTTTATCGCCGTTATCCTCATCTCGGTGGCATTGTGCACACCCATTCGACTCATGCCACCGCGTGGGCGCAGGCAGGGTTATCCATTCCCGCTTTAGGAACCACACATGCTGACTATTTCTTCGGTGACATTCCCTGTACCCGTGCGCTGACCATTGACGAAGTCGCTGGAGACTATGAGCTCAATACCGGCAAAGTAATCGTAGAAACACTGGGGGATACAAATCCTATGCATACCCCCGGAATAGTGGTTTATCAGCATGGACCATTCGCATGGGGTAAGGATGCTTTAGATGCGGTGCATAACGCCGTGGTGATGGAAGAGGTTGCCAAGATGGCATGGATCGCCTGCGGTATTAATCCGCATATACGGCCGATTGACCATTATTTAATGAATAAACACTTCAGCCGCAAACACGGCCCAAATGCTTACTATGGGCAACAATAAGCTAACTGATATCTAAGGAGGGCTACCATGTCTGTGAAAGACTTGTTTGTACAAACCGATCCTGCTCGCCGCCGTTATGGCGTAGCGACTTTAGTGGGCTTTGCTGCGGGGATTATGTCTGCTTTCGTCAAGTGGGGCGCGGAAGTGCCATTGCCGCCACGTACCATTAGCGATGGTCGTGCCGAGTTTAATCCGCCATATCTGTTTTTACGCGATTATCTCGGTATTGATCCCACCAGCACCGTCTATACCTTTTCCGAACACATCATTAATCCGGTGATGGTGACACATATTCTCTTCTCGCTCGTGTTCGCAATAGGTTACTGCATCGTCGCCGAACGCTTTCCAAAAGTGAAAATGTGGCAAGGCGTGATGGCAGGGATTCTTTGTACTATCGCTGTACATGGGATCAGTTTCCCTCTACTTGGGCTAACGCCGCCGCTGTCACAGTTACCTGCCGATGAATACCTCTCAGAAATCTTTGGTCATATCGTCTGGTTCTGGGCCATAGAGCTAATCCGCCGCGATCTACGTAATAGAATCACGCATGAGCCTGATGCGGAAGTCCCGCTAGATGCTTCTTATCGGTAAAGCACGGTAATACTTCGTTCGCCAGTTAGCCAGACGCGTTCAAAACACCACTCGCGCTGGCGAACGAAATCTATCTCACCGTTACTTATCCAGATACATCTTGCGCAAATAATGTGGCACAGCATCATCCACGTTGCTGCCAATCACTTCCAAATTTGGCAGTGCGTCTTTCAGGCGCTGATGAGAATCGCGCATGATGCAACCTTTCCCAGCCATGGATAGCATCTCCATATCATTCATACCATCACCGAAGGCGATGCAGTCTTTCAACGTATAACCTAGTAGCTTGGCCACATATTCCAGCGCGTGACCTTTGGATACACCGCCCGCCATCACTTCCAAACAGGTTGGCAATGAGAAACTGACATTTACACGATCGCCCCAGCGCGCATTTATGGCCTCTTCCAACGGCAGCAGTTTTTCATGCGTCTCGCTGGTGAAATAGACTTTGCAGATCCCATCAGTTGGCAGCAGAGCAGGCTCAAAAACCTGATAGTGGAATACGGACTCTTGGAAGAACTCCCTTTGCTCTGGACTTTCACGGTTCATAAACCAATCGTCATTACGATAGACATTGGTCAGAATCTCGGGGTCATCGTGCACGATAGTATAGAGATCACGAGCGATATCTTCGTCAACGTTATGGCTAAAGATTAACTCACCGGCGGTGTTATGAACGCGTGCGCCATTAGACGTAATCATAAAAGCGCTGATACCTAAGCTATCGCGAACCTGTGCAATATCAATATGATGGCGACCAGTTGCAAAGACAAAATTCACACCTAGCTGGGTCAGCTGTTGCAGAGTTTCGCGCGCAAAGGGAGTCAATGTATGAGCAGGAGACAGCAGGGTGCCGTCCATATCAGAAGCAACAATGTGGTACATAAAGTGTGTTCTAACCTCAGCTGGGGTTGGCGGCAGTTTCTGCCTGTGAATCAGTATGTAAGGCGTAAAAATCCAAAATGGCATTTAACGCTTCAGAGCGCTGTGCGTCCCGCTCAAACAGGATCTCATGGCGTGCGCCTTGAATGATGTGGGGAACACCGCCGTAAGGTGGATTTCCCGCTTTCGAGAGTGCCTGACAAAAAGCAAAATGTGATGCATTTGTGACGACCCTATCGCCACCGGCTTGTAACAGCAGCAGCGGCGTAACAATATTCTTCGCCTGTGCGATAGCCCGCTCTCCTGCCTGAATGCTTTCGCGCACCCAGTGGTAAGTTGGCCCACCGACCTGTAGTTCAGGGTAATCGGCGTAATAACGTAAAAAACGGCGGTAGCGTACACGACTATGAGTTAACTCATTGACGATAAAAGGCAGTGGACGCCAGTGGCCAGTACCGAGCGCATAATTATCGCGCATAGTAGGATAACGTTCGGCCCAGTCAGTAATGCGTTTGGCTAACCACAGCGGCATAGGCAACTTAATGCCGGTCATAGGCGAGCATAGCGCTGCGGCATCAACACCCTGCGGCTTACGCGCCAGAAAGAGCGCCATGATTGCGCCCCCCATCGAATGCGCTAGTGCAAAGCGTCGCTGGTAAGGCTTAGACAGAATCTCCTGCTGCCAAAGGATTTCGAGGTCATCGACGTAATCATCAAAACGAACTACGTGACCGCGGTGATGATCTTCTAGCATTCGACCCGACTTCCCCTGACCGCGATGATCGACAATCACCACGTCGTAGCCGCTATGAAACAGATCGTAGGCTAATTCAGGGTATTTCATGTAGCTTTCGATGCGTCCCGGAGAAATCAGTATCACGCGGGTGTGCTGTTCGGACGTAAAACGGACAAAGCGAATCGAGACATCATCCACGCCCATGAATACATCTTCCTGACGCTGCTGCCAGAAATCAAGCAATGGGCCGGTGGTAAATGCTGCAAATTCGTTCTCGCGCTGCAACCAGCTTTGGGTCAGAGCAGACATATGAGTCGTTATCGTCCTTTAGTCATTTTGTGAACAATCGCACAAGAAATAGCTGATTTGTATTGTGGCACAAAAGCCTTCATTCAGGGAGTGATTACCCTATCGTTGCCATAACTCGTGCCAAAACAGCGATTATTAGTTACGCACATGAATACATTCACTCATATCTAATAAATTCACTTGCGCATCGTCACACATTTTGTAAGTTTGGTTAATGGGGCAAGCCCCACCGCACAGACAGGCGGCTTCAATGTTTTATTCAACTTCTTATTAATATAAAAACCTCCAAGGTAGGACAGCATATGAAAAACGTTGGTTTTATCGGTTGGCGCGGAATGGTCGGCTCCGTTCTCATGCAGCGCATGATTGAAGAGCGCGACTTCGACGCCATTCGCCCGGTTTTCTTCTCCACATCCCAGCATGGTCAACCCGCGCCTACCTTTACCGGCCAGCAGGGTACCTTGCAAGATGCCTATGATATCGATGCGCTGACAGCATTAGATATTATCATCACCTGCCAGGGCGGCGATTATACCAACGATATTTACCCTAAGCTGCGCGCCAGCGGCTGGCAGGGCTACTGGATCGATGCCGCTTCATCGCTGCGCATGAACGAAGATTCAGTGATTATCCTCGATCCCGTGAACCACGATGTGATTCACGATGCATTAGACAGAGGGATTAAAACTTTCGCCGGTGGTAACTGCACCGTTAGCCTGATGCTGATGTCACTCGGCGGGCTATTTGCCAATGATTTGGTGGATTGGGTTTCCGTTGCCACCTACCAAGCTGCCTCCGGTGGCGGCGCTCGGCACATGCGTGAATTACTGACGCAAATGGGCATGCTGCATAACAGCGTAGCTAAAGAGTTGCAAAATCCTGCATCGGCCATTTTAGATATCGAGCGTAAGGTAACGGAACTTGGCCGCAGTGGTACTCTGCCAACGGATAATTTTGGCGTACCATTAGCCGGTAGCCTGATCCCATGGATCGATAAAGCTCTGGATAACGGGCAAAGCAAAGAAGAGTGGAAAGGCCAAGCCGAAACCAACAAGATTTTGGCAACCAAAGAGATCATTCCAGTTGATGGCTTATGCGTTCGCGTAGGCGCACTGCGCTGTCATAGCCAAGCCTTTACCATCAAACTGAAGAAAGATGTGGAAATTCCCGAGATCGAACAGATTCTGGCTAGCCACAATGACTGGGTAAAAGTCGTGCCTAATGACCGCGAACTGAGCATGCGTGAATTAACGCCTGCTGCCGTCACCGGCACACTGTCAACTCCGGTTGGCCGTCTGCGCAAACTCAATATGGGACCACAGTATCTGTCAGCATTCACCGTTGGTGACCAGTTGCTATGGGGTGCAGCGGAACCTCTGCGTCGCATGCTGAAGTTTGTGCTGTAAGTTTTTATGCCCCCCTTCCAAGGGGGGCGTCGTTAATCGATAGATGTCCTATCACACCTCTGCTACCGATTTCGGTACGCGTACCACTATGCGGGTAAATTTATCCGCTTCGGTCTCAACGCTTACCCCAAATCGTTCGCCATAACGGGCTTTAATCCTACGATCGACCAGATTCATCCCCAGCCCATCGCCGCGTGGTTTCGACTGATAGAGACCGGCGTTATCTTCGATGCTTATCAAGATATCTTCCCCATCACACCAGCTATGTAGGCGAACTTCTCCAACACCAAACAGCTGTGAGGTACCATGCTTAATCGCATTCTCAACAATAGGTTGCAGCGAAAATGCAGGCAAACGCTCATTCAACAAAGACTCATCAATATCAAAATCAATCATCAAATGATCGGCAAAACGCGCCTTTTCGATTTCTAGATAGGCTTTCACATGTTCGATTTCATCGCCTAGCGTCACTTCATCACTGCTGCGCTTAAGGTTTTTGCGGAAAAAGGTTGAGAGTGAAAGAACCAGTTTACGCGCATGATTAGGGTCTCGGCGGATCACTGCCGATAAAGTGTTAAGCGCATTAAATAGGAAATGTGGGTTCACCTGCGCATGCAGAAGCTTGATTTCCGACTGCACCAACAACTGCTTTTGCTGTTCATATTTACCCGCCAAAATCTGTGCTGACAGCAGGTGGGCAATGCCTTCCCCTAACGTGCGGTTAATGCTGGAAAACAGCTTATTCTTTGGCTCATACAGCTTGATACTGCCCACGACACGGTTATCTTCGCCGCGCAGGGGGATCACAAGCGTTGACCCCAGCTTGCAATTCGGCGTAATGGAGCACTGATAGGCGACTTCATTACCGTCTGCGTAAACCACCTGATCGAGCTCAATAGCACGATGCGTATGGTGAGAGGTGATAGGCGCACCGACTAAATGGTGATCGTCACCGATGCCAATAAATGCCAGTAGTTTTTCTCGGTCAGTGATCGCAACAGCCCCAACACCGAGCTCTTCATAGAGCACGCGCGCAACTTTCATACTGTTTTTTGGATTGAATCCCTGCCGCATTACCCCCTCGGCTCGCGCTGCAATTTGTAGCGCTTTGGAGGAAAATGCCGACGTATATTTTTCGAAGATCGCCCGCCGATCGAGCAAGATCTGCATAAACATCGCAGCGCCAACGGTATTGGTGATCATCATAGGTAAAGCGATGTTCTCCACCAGCTCTTCGGCCTCCCAGAAAGGGCGCGCCACGATCAGGATGATCAGCATCTGCAAACATTCAGCCAAAAATGTTATCGCTGCGATCACCAGAGGCTGGAATAGCAGATCCAGTCGGTTATTTTTCAGCATATAGCGATGCAATAATCCACCAACCAAACCTTCAACGACAGTTGAAATCATGCAGGCCATCGCCGTCATACCGCCCATCGAATAACGATGTAAACCTCCGGTGAGCCCCACCAGAAAACCAACCGATGGCCCACCCAGCACACCCCCTAGCACCGCACCAATGGCACGCGTATTCGCGATAGAATCGTCTATATGCAAGCCGAAATAGGTACCCATGATGCAAAACATCGAGAACGTGAGATAACACACCAGCTTGTGCGGCAGTCGAATCGTAACCTGCATCAGCGGGATAAATAGAGGAGTTTTACTCAGCAAATAGGCAATAACCAGATAGACGCACATCTGCTGGAGAAGGGAGAGGATTAAATCGATCTGGCTGACACCCATGGAAAATATCCTTCATTCACATGGCAGGTTGTATAAGGAAATGATTGTAACCTTACTCCTGAACATCATGTAGAGGGTTTATCTGCGCTTATCCTACCTCAAGCGACATTTTCGTTGGTTGTACTCACGCTTCTTTCCCCTTTATCAACGTTATAGTGTAGATATCGTGTTTTACGGAGAGATAGATATAAAATTTAGGCAAAAAAAAAGCCAGCACCCGAGCTGGCTAAAAAAACACTGGAAGCAATGTGAGCAATGTCGTGCCTTCTCGAAAGGACATCTTAGATAGCACTACCTGAATATGAGCTATCCCGGTACTGTATCTCTAAGACTGTCTTCCCTAGAACGCATGGCAATGATAATCATTATCAATATCACTTGTAAAGTGTTTTTTTATTGATTAATAACCCTACTAAAATAAATTTTATCCTTTATATTTAATAGGTTATTAGGTAAGCCATTGACAGGAAAAACAAATGATCGAGATTATAATTAGAGCCGCGACACCGCTAGACGTAGAAGAATTGCACAAATTACATACGCATCCACAGGTCTACGCACAAACGTTGCAGTTGCCATATGCCACAACAGAGATTTGGGAAAAACGACTGGTTCACACCCCCGTCGGCCACTATCATCTCGTCGCCGTGTGTGAAGACCGAATAGTTGGATGCATTAGTCTGGAAGCTTACCAACGCCCTCGAATGCGCCATAGCGGCACCTTCGGAATTAGCGTTCACTATGATTTTCAGGGGCAAGGCGTGGGCCGTAAACTCATGACGGCAATGGTAGAGTTGGCCGATAAATGGCTCGATTTAAAACGCATTGAGCTTACGGTATATACCGATAATGCGGGAGCCATCGCATTGTATAAAAAATTTGGCTTTGAAATTGAAGGAACCAGTCGCGGCTATGCTTATCGCGACGGGCAGTATGTTGATGTTTTTCATATGGCACGCTTACGTACGCTCACCCACTAACACCGCTTTATGGCTAACCAAATAACGGCAGAAATTGGCGTGATTCGTTAGCCCAAGCTTACGCATAGCGCTGCGCTTATGCCCACTGATGGTTTTTTCACTCACCTTTAATCTGCGTGCAATCTCTCCGATACTTTGGCCCTGCTGCAGACAACTCATCACTCTCTCTTCGCTGCGAGTAATCTGTACACTATCCTGCCCCATACTCTTCTCTAGAAAACGTCTTATTGCGTCACTACGCACAACAGCGCCCGAGAAGAGGTGATGCATAATCGCCTCACGTAGTACAGAAAGCGGCTCTTGTTTCGACAAAAGAGTATAAGTTTTATAGGACATAACCCTAGATAAAACATAAGGATCTTCTGAACGAGTCAATACGATCACCGGCAGATTAGGAAATGATACTTTCAATAATTGAAGTGTATCCAACGCACCCGATAACCCATATTCAAAAGGAACTATCTCAATGATTAAGGCATCAAAAGGTTTTAGCCTTTGCTCACTGATAAACTGAGAACATAAGTCGAATAGTTGACATTTTACCTTGATACCTTTCAGACAACTGTATATTCCCATCGCATCAACATATGAAGTTTCAACCAATGCAACTCTTAACATTTTATTCCCAAGAAAAATTAAATGAGGAAAAAACGGATTTCAAATTATTCTATAAATTTGCAATTCCATGTATAAATTCTTATAGAAAATAAATAGCAGGACTCTCAAGAAAACTATATCACTCTAATTTGTTATAAATACATGAACATTTCTGGTATGTTTTGTTTCTATTTAATCACAAATCAATAGAATTATTATCTAACATACTGGTAATTATTAGTGATATAAACCAAATAATTGCCATTATACAAGCTCAATAAATCGATTTATTGTCATTTGCAGATCAATATAATTATAGGTTATACAATTAGCATAGTGGATTAGTATCATGACATTATGGTCAATCTATATATAATGATTCTGGAGTACTAAAAAACACCTTTATGCTTATGGGATTAAATACCCATATTTCGGTATTACCTATTCACCTTACAAAGAAAAATATGAAAAAAAACAATTTAGAAAAAGAACTATTTCTTTATAGCTCACACATACAAAAGCTACCCAATTTCAGAAAATGTGTTGAAAAGCACTATGACTTAATGTTATCAATGTGTAAAACACATCCATTGTTTTATAAAACGATGTTTAAGGATACTCGCTTTAATATTGCGATTACCGTTCTATGCTTTTATTTCACTCAAAAAGCCCCTACATTATCTGATGTAAAGAACTATTGTGTTAACCACGGACTAGGAAGTCATAACAGCTTAGAATCATTGATGTTTTTCCTCAGAGTTGGCGGAAGATTAAATGTATTCAAAAGCGAAAAAGACAAGCGGATTCTGTTGTTTAACCCCACAGAAAAAGGGTTAAACGAAACTCGGCGTTATTTAGCTAACTCACTCGCCATTTTTCCTGAATTGCTACCTAATTATCGGTTAGAAAAAAACCATTTGGATAGCTATGAGGGATTAGAAAAATTCTTTATCCGCTGTGCTGAACTGTTCTTTAATGAAGTTATTGTGAGCAACATTCTTCCTGACTCTCAGATTTTTTTATTGAAAGATGCGGGACATATGATCTTCATCCGTCTTTACCTTGAAGCATTAAAACAAAAGGAAAATCCCGGAGTCGCAACAACTATTTCCTACAGCCAAATTGCCAAAGAAACTTCTGTTTCGCGTACACATTTAAGGAGAATTGTTGATGCCGCGGCCAAGAAATCTCTGATGACACCACATGAAAATATGACGCTGACGTTACATGATTCGTTCATCACTCTCGCTGAGGAATATATGGGGCTGTACTTCGCTTTTGTTTTGTACTGTTTAGAGATTAATCCTAGTGATGAAAAATCGATATAGAATGCTATCAGCGAATTGACGCTTCATTTTTGTGATACAAATATGCCTAATTATCACTTAAATGACTACTTAATCGCTCGGGTGTAATCCCAAGAATTACCTTCATCGTTAATGAGTGAAAATGATATTGTCTCATTCATAGTATTAAGCGTTGGAGGTAATGGAATCTGACGGTGGCTCTTTGGCGGTAATACTCCTATATCCAAAGGAATATTACGTATTGTCACACCAATAATGCTCAGATAATACTGCGTTGGATTTTCAATATTGAGGACACCGTTTTGTCGCTGAAACCTAATTTTATTTCCTACCGATTCTTGTAGGTGCGAGATCCCCGATGGGCGTAAAAAAAGCTTCATCTGTGTGCGCAGCGCTATGGTCACTTTTTGCGTAGATTCACCAGACATACGCGGTGGAATCTCATAGATATTCAGCCAATACATCGACTCTCGCTCTTTTGGCAATGTGCTATCTATCACCATCAAGCGTAGGCTTTTCATCTCTTCAGGTTGTAATTTGAATACCGCAGGTAAAACCAAGATCGGTGAAGTACTTTTATCCGGAGTCGACTGCGGATCGCCATTATCAGACCAAGCCTGCACCACCACAGGGTAACTATTTTTATTCACAAGCTGTAAAGATGCCTCAGTTTCTCCATCGTTAAACACCACTCGAGTGGCTTCCGCGTTGACGGCGGCCTGTGTGCTCTCGGAGGCTAGCAGGATGAAAAATACGCCACCGATAAAACTACTGAATACGGATAAGAATCTGCGCATGCGCTTGATAGCTCCCTGCCGTTAGTTCATCACCACCGAACTTCTCTAACTGTGCCATAAACGTTTCGGTGTAGCTGTTGATCCCTTGAGCCGTATTTGAATCCACCAATGTTTGGTCGCCACCCAGAATCGGTGACCAGCCCGTTGTTTTCGTCGTATCTGTCGTCAAAAACTGCATTGGCTGGTTACTGCGATAAATTTTCACCCCAACTCCTCGCGCATGACCAGCCGCACCGTACTGTTCATCTAACAAATAGTTAGCTGCCCCAGAGGTAATCAAACCATATTTGGTCGCAGCGGCAACACTCGCAGGCGGAGCCAAAAATCCCAAGGCAATTTGTCCTGTTTTCAATCCCGAGGTTGCTGCCGACTGGCACTGAAAGTCCAATGTAAACGGTGACTGACTGACCTCGCCGGCCTGTAAAGCGCTAATATTAATCGCGGGTAAAGTGACTACCGGAGTAAAGTTACTCACTTTGCAGGTCGCTCCTCGTCGGAACGTCACATAGTTATATAACCCTATCGACGCAGGCCACGTTCCATACCACCCTGGGAAACTGGTTTGAGAGTCAGCGCCGTCGGCAGGTCCAGTAATCCCTGGCCCACGAAACGCAATATAGGCATTTGGCTGGGTATAAGCGTATAAGTAGCTGGCCGCATTATTCGTACCGGAGCGGGCGTAGTTCAAACGAAATATCTCGGTTTGTACTGCACTGAAATTCTTTGCTTTAACCAGTAATCTTCCTTGGCTATCCGTATCGAGCCCAGTAAGTGGGCGAGATTTCCAGATTTTGTCGTAAAACTCACCGGTTTCCATATTAGTAAAACGAATAGCAATATTACGCACATAGGTGGCATAGGCTTTCGGAGCAACACCAGTGATACTGCCGTCATCATACATCCCCGCATACACCGCATCGCCGTTGGTCGCATAAACCTCATAAACCTTACCAGCGTCTGCGGCATCACAGCGAAATAGCACCTGTTCGCTCACGTATCCCGAATTAACCGCATAGGAGGTGAAGGGAGCAACACTGGATGCCAATAACGTCCCGTCGGGCTGGAAGTCATTGCTCGTGCTGATATCCACAACGCTCGGCAGCCCTAGAGATCCGTTGTTATAGTCCAAACTGCCATACCATAGAGCGCCTACGCCATCGTTGGTACTGCTCAGTTGTGATTGAGCCGTAATTTTTGTGCATTGTGCAATGGCGGATGAAGACATCATCAGCAGGAAAAACGTGGATATCATCCCTGCCCTGACTTTTATCCCGAACATATCATTCCCCTTAATGAACAACACATTGCCCAGCGACAGAAACGAGCTCCTGCTGCTCTGAAGATTCTGGTAATACATAACTCACACGGCACATTTCTTGAGGGCTATCCCCCCACTTAACCGTCAGTATTCCCTGTCGTTCACGCACACGAGCATAAATTAGGCTGGCTTGGCCAGACATTCCCACCACATTATTCTGATCGTCGAGCACGCTAGCCCCCATCGGCAGGGCTTCTGTACCGTTGATTTTGGCCTTGATTAGCACGCCATAACCGCTCAGGGTATCGAAAGATGCTTTCACTGCGGCGCCAGCATAGGGAATAACTCGGCTTTGAGTACTTTTGAGCTCCGTATGCTTATTGATCCCCTTCGGATCAAGACTGATCGTGTTATATCGGTATGGCGTTAGCGAAGGAACGATGGCGTAGCCGTTGCTATCAATACGCGCACCTTGTCCATTTTTAACTAATGCTCCCTTCGCGCCTTTTGCTTCAACCAGTCCAAACGTTTCACTCAGGTATGGGCCAAGTGTGATCCCTCCGCGGTGAATAACCGCAGCACCACGCCCACCAACGCCCCACTGAGTGTAATCACTGGACGCTGAGTAACTCCCGTTAAGCGTGCCGAACGCTGAGTTTTTTTGCAGATTCGCGCCCCAGTTTTTAGTGCTACCGGCCTGACTTTCTCGATTTTGCTGATATCCCGCATATACGGAATAATTCAATGTTCCTGCGTCGTCTAACATACCTGATACCGACGTTTGCCCTGAATTACCTGAGCTGTCAGCATGGCTAAGTGACGTGGATATATAGTTGTCCCGTCCGCCAAACGACAATGGGATTGAGAAAGTTAACGTAATCAAATTCTCAGTATTTCCTAAATAGCTACGGCTGCGCCCTTGCTCTGAGCCATCCATATCTATCTGATTGCGGTATACCGACTGCTGGCGACTAATTGCCAAGTTATAACTGATGTTCTTCCAACTGTTGGAATAGCCCACTTGGAGTTGCGTGTTACGCGATTGATTATCGTAGTAATCCATCACCGAACCGGATAAATACAGGCTCCCATAATCTCCTAACGACTGGTTGATCATCGCTGTAAATTGGTTACGCTGATTTAGGGTGTCCGATTTGAATACATTATTAGAGCCGTGCTTTTTGCTAGCTCTTTCACCCAGCACATCACTCAATTCACGATAACCTTCCGTAGAATAGCGGTATCCAGCTAAGGCCACGTTAGTTCCGGTATAGTCGAATGTACGGCTATAAGATGCCTGCACTCGCCAGCCTGATTGGCTTTGATTATCATCAATTTGGGCATGTGACCACGTGGTATTAAGACCAAAGGCACCTAGCCAATGACTCCATACGCCACCGGCTAAAATCGCCTGATAATCGTCAGCAATACGCAAACCAAGGTTTCCCGTAAAACTATTGGAAATACCGCGCTCATAGGTAAAATCGCCAAACAGATTTTGTGTATCGCCATAGTCACGCGCACGCCCAACAACCGCGTTATAACGGCTTACGCCAGGACGCATTGAATCGGGTACGGCAGAAAATGGCACGGTGAACGTTGAACTCCGACCATCCGCTTCAATAATTTCGACCTTTAGGTCACCCTCATAGTGAGTGCTACTGAGATCGTCAATAACAAACGGCCCCTGCGGAACGTTGGTTTCATAAATCGTGCGACCGTTTTGGCTCACCACGACACGGGCATTGGTTTGAGCCGTACCCCGAATCTCAGGCGCATAGCCACGGCGAGACTGCGGCCACATGCGCTGATCGGTTTCAAGCTTGACGCCGTTATACGCCATACTGCCAAACAGCGATCCGCCGCTGTAACTTTGGCCGATCATTAGGTTGCTATCCAGAGCCGCAATCGGCCTTTGCATATAGGTTTGTAGCGACTGCCATTGATAGCGAGAACGGCTTGGTGATTGGCTATAGGTTGCCGAAGATTGCTGACGCAGCTGCCACAGCCCCAGATTGATACCCGACTTTAGCCCAAGAAAACCATACTGGCTGGTGCCTCCAGAACCCGAACGGTATCGGCTTTGATAATAGTTAGTGCTGTAGTTGAGAAACATCAGCGACTCCCCAGCATCCCAGCTTTCAACAGGCACAGCATCACGCGGAGAGCGAGTTAATAGCGCTTGAGGAATATACAAATCCAATCGTAAGCGCGGTTGATCAAACGACCAACTGGCTCCCTTGACTAAGGCTTCAGGGCTTTTGCACTGGCTCTTAGCCAACTCATCACCCTGCGGCAATGCACTTTCATTTACACCCGATTGGACGTAAAACTCGCGACTCAGACAAGGTTCGCTCTCTTTTTGAGCTGAGTTGTTAACAAAATCCACGCTGTCACGCTGTATAAAACGACCATTGAGATAAATATCCACTGAATACTTTCCCGCAGGGGTATTATTATCAGCGTTAAAACGCTTTAAACCTTTGCCAAAATCACCACCAAGGAACAGAGACTCATCAAAGGTGTATTGGCTATTTTCTGCAGCCCATGAACAAACGCTCATTGGAAATAGGGCATAGGTCACCCATGAGGCTATTTTGCGATGATTCATTAAAACACCCTCTCATTCCATGAGGCGCAGAAGGATACGATCACAACTGGTAACGCTGTGTTATTTTCGCCCCTTGATCATTTATATAATTAATAGTCAATGCGGAATTTGAGAACCTATGACTAAGAGGCCACCTTTCCGTACTAAACGGAGCAATCATTCTACTACCGAGCTGAGCAACCTTATTTTCAGATAGAATACTTGCTCCAGAAATGGAGAGGTAGTAACCACTATTATTATTTACTTCCAGTACGTAAGAATTTCCTTGCTGAATTATTTTTGGTTTTACATTCTGAGCAATATCCGCTGGCGATGTTGCTATTCCGGCGGGGCGATAAAACACCTTTACTCTATTACGCAACATGATCAGCATTTGATTACTGCTGCTTTTTGCTTCTCTGGGTGGGATCTGCAAAAAATTAAGGTAAAAAATGGATTCTCGATCTTGGGGTAATTCCCCACCTGAGAACATCAACCGTACTGTTTGACCGGCTTTAGCGGCCATTTTAAAAAACGGCGGCGTAATGATGAATGGGGCTTGTCCAGTATCAGGTGTTGAATCTTCATTGCCGCTGTCCATCCACACCTGAATCACATTAGGAAAATCATCATGGTTCGTCAGTTGAATGTTCACCTCCTTGTTTTGCGCGGGATAGATAACCCGGTTCCCTGTCATGACTACGCTTGCCTGTGCAGCCACAATCCAAAGAAGTGCAAAAGTGCATCCTGCAATAACATTCCTAACAAATAACATATTGTTGTTCCTAAACAATAAGTAGGCCGGCGTACCGGCCTACATCAATTACTGGTAAGAAATCGCGTACTGTAATGAACCCGCTACGGTGCCAGCAGTAGCTGCTGCCGTAGCGTAATACTGCACGGCAAAGTCATGCGTCGCTTCGGTATCGCCTTGTTTCAGAACCAAGCCATCAACACTTTGTGGACTCGTTAAGTTAATACCCGCGGTGTCTTGGGTGCTTTTCAAAATCTGTAATTCAACGTTTCCAGCGCCACCGGTATTCCCTAAATTACCGCTATTAGTCACGTTATTTCCGACAAAAACGGTTTTAATGTTGGTGTCTGCTGCATCATTTTTAGTGCAGCCAGTAACGCCCAGCGTAAATACTGTCTGGCCAGCAACATCACCTGGATTAGCCAATTCTGTCGCTGCTACCGTAGGCAATAAAACAATCGGGCTAGCATCATTTCCATTAATAGACACCGAACACGTTTGAGCGGTAACTTCACCTTGGAAAGTAATAGTATTCGCACTGATTGCCATTGCTGAAGAGGAAACAAAACAGCCCGCGATGAATGCGATAGGTAATATTGTCTTATTCATTGATTCTATCCTTTTATCTATAATGACTATTATCGTTATTTTCACTTAACGATTTTATTAAATCTAAATCCCTGTTTTTCTAGTCGCTAGAATAAAAACGGGCTATTGGGTTTCTACTCCAGAGTGGCGCGCCCCACTCTGGAGTAAAAACCTAGACCGCATTATCCATCTGAGAAAACTAAATATTAAAAATAATGTGGAGACTACAATAAAAAACTGTATGCATCCCCTTCATCCGCATAGGACAAATACAAATTTAAATGCTTTCGCGTAGCAAAAATCCTCCTCACAGACGAGAAGAAAATAGCAGTTTAAGCAAATGATTTATTGTTTATGTCTTAATTCTATTTAGCTCAACCTTTGAATAATGTGGGTGAAAAGTAAGAAAAAGACTAACAGAGTGGTCAGAAGATTCCTATACCCACAAAGTGAATAAGGTGTTAATTAAATGTTATTTCATTCGAAAGATCAGGTCATTTCAGATGTTCTAGAAATTCAATCCATGAATGTAAAATATAAAAACATCATATTTTACATATGATTAACTACGCAGCGCGGCACCTCCGGTGGCGTTCCCCCCTACAAATCGTCCCTTTTTTGTTCAGGGTGTACATTTTTGGGGTCATCTCTAAAAACGCTGTTTTACATAAAACACCAGAGTGTAATCACGATCAATTTTTGCAAAAAACAGATCCATTCTCCCCTTTTATGCCTGATTGCAGGTGGCAGCAAAATAACTTGCGTTGACTATTGGTTTAGCAAATGAACCTTTACACACTACGCAACCGGGCTTATAGTTTCGGCAGTTAATCAACGGAGATTCCTTCATTGGAAAGTCAGAGTAGTAATCAACTCAGTAGTGACATAACACTGGCAAGCTGACCATCTCCTCAGATGTTTTGCTTGCCGGACTCGGCGGGCAGCATCACTTCTCACATCAAGAACTGTTGCAGACCCACTAAAAAGTGCCTCGTCGGTGATTATACCGAGAGGACTGTATGCGGACAGTTATCATGCAAATTTACACTCGCGCTCTATTTCCTCCAGGCAAAGCCTAACGATGTGAGTAATGGGTAACGTTTAACGTCGCCGATTTTCTCGCACCCTGTTTTCTTGTCGCTGTGACCTACGACAGGGGGCTTATCAGTGCCCATCATTTAGCTTGATGAACGCGATAAGCAACGAGCGTAATCATTTCCAGTACCAACCGTATCTCGCCGTGAGGCGTAAGGAGCCAATATGGACGAGCACCCCAGAAGCAACGTTATCCGCGTTGCACGGGCTGACGTGAGTTAAATCCGTCCCTAATCTGCAACGCATACTTTTAGCCTTAGGCTAACTAAGACATTTAGCGAAAGAAAACTCCTCATTTTGGGGCGGGTTTCTGCACGCTAAAATTAGCGATGAGTATTGTGTTATGGCCCAGATGATCGAACAAACTGCTGAAAAACGCAGCCGCAAAAATAACAAGAAAGCCACCTATCTGATTGCAGAAGAATCTGTGGTCAGCCTAGATGCAACTTTGTCTAATCTTTCCTCTAACCTCAATGGATTAGAAGAGGAAGACGCACGCGAACGCCTGCTGGAAACAGGTCCCAATCAGGTAGCTCATGAAAAAGTGCCGCCGGCTTTGGTGCAGCTAATCAGTGCGTTTAATAATCCATTTATCTTTGTACTGATGGTGCTTGCTGCGATCAGTTTCTTCACCGACTATTGGCTGCCGCTACAACGCGGTGAAGAAACAGATCTCATCGGGGTGATCATCATTTTAATCATGGTGTCTTTGAGTGGATTACTGCGCTTCTGGCAGGAGTTTCGCACTAATAAAGCCGCCGATGCGTTGAAATCCATGGTGAGAACCACCGCCACCGTTCTACGCCGAGCTCATCCAGCAGCAAAAACCGAATGCAAAGAGATCCCTCTGCAAGACTTGGTACCGGGCGATATCATTCTGCTCTCCGCAGGAGATATGGTTCCAGCCGACGTTAAATTGATCGAATCTCGCGATCTGTTTATCAGCCAAGCCGTGCTAACCGGCGAGGCGATCCCGATTGAGAAATACGACGTCACCGCCAGCGTTAGTCAAAAATCCTGCGACACTGGTAGCAGTGAAGGCGATCTGCTGGAGTTATCCAACATCTGTCTGATGGGAACAAACGTGGCCAGCGGCACCGCCAAAGCGGTCGTGGTCGCTACGGGGGCAAAAACCTACTTTGGTTCACTGGCAAAATCTATCGTCGGCACTCGTTCGCAAACCTCGTTTGACCGTGGGGTAAACAGCGTAAGCTGGCTGTTAATTCGCTTCATGCTAGTGATG
Source organism: Hafnia paralvei ATCC 29927 (assembly GCF_001655005.1). Classification (GTDB taxonomy): domain Bacteria; phylum Pseudomonadota; class Gammaproteobacteria; order Enterobacterales; family Enterobacteriaceae; genus Hafnia; species Hafnia paralvei. The sequence continues at coordinate 9,056 of NZ_LXET01000005.1, read as the reverse complement.
GTGCCAGTCGTTCTCCTGATCAACGGCTTCACCAAAGGTGATTGGGCCGATGCCGCACTGTTTGCTTTAGCGGTTGCCGTGGGCTTGACCCCTGAAATGCTGCCGATGATCGTAAGCTCAAACCTTGCCAAAGGTGCGATCGCGATGTCTCGCCGCAAAGTCGTGGTTAAGCGTTTGAACGCCATCCAGAATTTCGGCGCAATGGACGTCCTGTGCACCGATAAAACCGGTACGCTGACTCAGGACCGTATCATTCTCGAACACCATATAGACATCAATGGGCGCGAGAATAAAGAGGTGCTTCAACTGGCGTGGCTGAATAGCTATCACCAAAGCGGCATGAAAAATCTGATGGATAAAGCGGTGATTCGCTTCGGCCGCGCGCGTCCTGAAGTTGAAGCAATGGCGCGCTTTAGCAAGATTGATGAGCTGCCTTTCGATTTCATTCGTCGTCGTCTATCTATTGTGGTCAGCGACGAGCATCGCCGCCACACGCTGATTTGCAAAGGTGCCGTTGAAGAAATGCTGGCTATCGCCACCCATATCAGCGATGACGGCAATATTTTACCGCTCGATGAGAAGGCGCGTGCCGAGCTGCTGCAGTTAGCAACCCACTACAACGAACAAGGCTTCCGCGTGCTCATGGTGGGAACTCGTGATTTGGGTATCGATGGTTGCGTATTCCCACTCAGCAACAGCGATGAACGCGATTTGGTCATCTGCGGATTACTGACGTTCCTCGATCCACCAAAGGCATCTGCCGCAGAAGCGATCACTGCGCTGCGCGAAAATGGCGTCATGGTCAAAGTGTTGACCGGTGATAACCCAATCATCACCAGCAAAATTTGCCGTGATGTGGGCTTAGAACCCGGTGAACCCTTGCTAGGCAGCGAAATTGAAGGAATGAGCGACGAGCAACTATCACTGTTAGCGGAGCAGCGTACCGTCTTTGCCAAGCTCACGCCGCTGCAAAAATCTCGCGTACTTAAAGCGCTGCAGGGCAACGACCATACCGTTGGCTTCCTCGGTGATGGTATCAATGATGCACCAGCGCTGCGCGATGCCGACGTCGGTATCTCAGTCGATACGGGCACTGATATCGCGAAAGAGTCAGCCGATATTATCCTGCTGGAAAAAGATCTGATGGTGCTGGAAGAAGGTGTGATCACCGGACGAGAAACCTTCGGCAATATCATTAAATACCTGAATATGACCGCTAGCTCCAACTTCGGCAACGTGTTCTCCGTTCTGGTGGCAAGTGCCTTTATCCCATTCTTACCAATGTTGGCGATTCAGCTGTTACTGCAAAACCTGATGTACGACATCTCACAGCTCTCTTTGCCGTGGGATAAAATGGACAAAGAATTCCTGCGTAAACCGCGTAAATGGGATGCAAAAAATATTGGACGTTTCATGTTATGGATTGGGCCAACGTCGTCTATTTTTGACATCACGACCTACGCCATTATGTGGTTTGTGTTTGCTGCCAATAGCATCGAACATCAGGCATTGTTCCAGTCTGGCTGGTTTATTGAAGGGCTACTGTCACAAACACTCGTTGTGCATATGCTGCGTACTCAAAAAATCCCGTTTATTCAAAGCACTGCGGCGCTGCCGGTAATGCTAACAACGGGGCTAATTATGGCGCTGGGTATTTATATTCCCTTCTCACCGCTCGGCACTTGGGTTGGTTTGCAGCCGTTGCCATGGCAGTATTTCCCATGGTTAGTGGGTACGCTGTTCAGCTATTGCGTTGTTACTCAACTGATGAAGCGCTTCTACATTCGTCGCTTCGGGCAGTGGTTCTAAACTAGCACTTCTATTTACTCTCTAAGCTGCGGCAGTGATGTCGCAGCTTTTTAACTGCAATATCGCTTATTACTCACATTCTCTTTTTCAATTTCTCCCCTTCGGCACTTCTCGCATACTCAACAAACCTTGCGGCATTATATTCTCGTGTCAGGCCAGCATATTTCATGCCTAGCCACTGCTCACAACTTAAGGAAAGCCGCTATGCAAGCATTTTGGGAAGACCGTTTGATAATTGCCGATTTAATGACGGGTTGGATGCACCGCGATCTCGCCGAATGGGACAAAATGCTAGAGCTATTCCATACAGATGGCATCATTGAGGTCACCTGGTTTGAAGGGTTGTTTACTGATTTCGTAAAAGGCTCGCAGCGCATGGGCGGCTCAGCGCTGGTGACCAAACATCTCATCAGCTCACCGATGATTGAATTTCACGGTGATAAAGCCATCGCAGAAACTAACGCCATGATTGTGATCGAAAATGCGCAGATGAGACTCGGCGCTACCGTCCATAATCGTTTTTACGATTGGGTAGAAAAACGTAACGGTGTATGGAAAATTACCCGCCGTCAGGCAATTTACGATTTTGGTTCGTTTAATTTCCCTCAAGGAATTATCGACATCGATACTGCCTGTGCTAACAAATATCCGATTGCCTACGCGCCGCTTGCCTATTTACTTGAGAAAAGTGGTTTTCCGGTAGAGCGTGAATTTGCCACCAAGGGCAGTCATTTAGAAACCACAATGAAGGCCGAAGGGCAGGCTTGGTTGAAAGGATAATAATAATAATAAAGGTAGCCTGACTCCGCTCCGGTCTGGAGCGGAAGTCTCAATGTCACACATTCGCCACCGCTTGCGCACAGGCCCAAGCGGAACTCCATGCCCATTGGAAATTATAGCCACCGAGCCAGCCCGTCACATCAACCACTTCGCCAATGAAAAACAGCCCCGGCACTTTATGTACCTGCATGGTTTTCGAGGAAAGCTCGTGGGTATCAACGCCGCCCAACGTCACTTCTGCGGTACGATAGCCTTCGGTGCCATTCGGCACGACCTGCCATTCTTGTAATGTTTCAACTATCTGCACCTGCTGTGGAGCATTCAGCTGTTTAAGCGTGACGTCAGGAATTTGCCCCAACGTTTGTAAACATTCAACCAAACGCTTCGGTAGTTGTTTTGCTAGCGTATTTTTTAGGCTTTGATTTGGGTGCTCAGTGCGCTCCGCGTCCAAGAAAGCGGCAAGATCGCAATCCGGTAGCAGGTTGATTGTCACTTTCTCACCGGCTTGCCAGTAACTAGAAAGCTGGAGGATCGCTGGACCCGAGAGGCCACGATGGGTAAACAGAATACTCTCGCGGAAACTGGTGCCTGATTCAGCGGTGACTACCGATGGAACCGCTACGCCAGACAGCGTTTGCAGATGATCCAATAGTGGCTTATGCAGTGTAAACGGAACCAAACCCGCACGAGTCGGCAGCACGTTCAGGCCGAACTGCTCAGCAATCTTGTAGCCGAAAGGCGTCGCGCCCAATCCAGGCATCGACAAACCACCGCTCGCGATCACCAAAGATCGGCAGTTCACCTGTTCACCGTTAAGCTGAAGCGAAAATTCTCCGCTGTCTAAACGCTCAACGCTCAAGATTTCGCTGCGCAAACGAAGACTAACCTGCCCTAGCTCGCACTCTTTAAGCAGCATATCCACGATCTGTTCAGCGGAATCATCGCAAAACAACTGCCCCAACGTTTTCTCGTGATAAGCAATCTGGTAACGACTCACCAGCTCAATAAAATCCCATTGGGTATAGCGAGCCAGAGCCGATTTGCAGAAGTGTGGGTTCTGCGATAAATATGCCGCGGGTTCGGCATACATATTCGTAAAATTACAGCGACCGCCGCCCGACATCAGGATTTTTCGCCCTGCCTTTTTGCCGTTATCAACGACGAGAACGCGCTGACCGAGTTGCCCTGCTTGAGCCGCACAAAACAACCCCGCGGCACCAGCGCCGACGATCACTACATCAAAATTTTCCACACATAACCTCTTATTTCGTGGTTCTAAATGCAACCACGAACGCTAATACCGATTTTTCTAATATGAGCTACTCTGGTAATAAACGGCAAAACAAACCCAGACTCACGGCGGTGGATTGTAAACGGGGTAAATCCTCATCGCCAGCGCGAGAAAAAATTTATCTCGAAATATTCATACAACATACTGAAATGATAGGACTAATCCGAGATATGTATCTATTAACTGCGTGAATAAATCAAAAAAACGTCATATTTTGCTTTTCCCCAGCACGCGTTCTCGCAGATAATGCGCCGCGTTCATGACCACTAACTGGCGTAACGCTTATGCTACATCTATTTGCAGGGCTGGATTTTCACACTGGCCTCATGTTAGTCCTGGCACTGCTGTTTGTTCTGTTTTATGAAGCCATCAATGGTTTCCATGACACAGCAAACGCAGTCGCAACAGTTATCTATACTCGTGCACTTCGTTCGCAGATTGCGGTCGTTATGTCGGGTATTTTCAACTTCTTAGGTGTGATGTTGGGTGGCCTCAGCGTCGCCTACGCAATTGTGCACCTCCTTCCAACAGATTTGCTGTTGAACGTGGGATCGACTCACGGTCTAGCAATGATGTTCTCTCTGCTTTTAGCGGCGATTATCTGGAACCTCGGCACCTGGTATTTTGGTCTGCCGGCATCCAGTTCTCATACGCTAATCGGCGCGATTATCGGTATTGCACTGACTAACGCACTGATGACCAACACTTCCGTGGTGGATGCTCTCAACATTCCGAAGATGATAGAAATCTTCTTATCGTTGATTTTGTCCCCACTGATCGGCCTAGTACTGGCTGGTCTGATGGTATTTGCACTGCGTCGCTATTGGAGCGGAACGAAAAAACGTCGCCGCATCCATATGACACCTGCTGAACGTGAAAAGATTGATGGCAAACGCAAACCACCATTCTGGACGCGTATTGCCCTGATTCTGTCGGCGGTTGGCGTGAGTTTCTCTCACGGTGCTAACGATGGTCAGAAAGGCATCGGTCTGTTGATGCTGGTATTAATTGGTGTGGCTCCGGCCGGCTTTGTGGTTAACATGGACGCCACTGGCTATGACATCACCCGTACCCGTGATGCGATCACGCATCTGGAACAGTATTACCAGAAGCATCAGGAAGCCCTACCACATATCGTTGGTATTGAAGAGCATCAGCCAGTGGCACCAACCACCGGTAACAATGATTTCCATTGTGATTCTTCTCGTGCGCTGATTGCTATCGACCACAGCAAAGCTTTGCTGAATAACCTGCAACGTTATGATGAGCTAAGCGTCGATCAACGTAATCAAATGCGTCGTTTACTGATGTGTGTTGCAGATACCGCAGGTAAAGTGGCTAAGCTGCCTGAAACAGATGCTCAGGATAAGCGCTTCCTGAACGATCTGCGTAAAGATCTGCTGGAGACCGTTGAGTACGCACCGATGTGGATTATCGTTGCCGTTGCTTTGGCCCTGTCTCTGGGGACCATGATTGGCTGGCGTCGTGTGGCGACGACTATCGGTGAGAAGATTGGTAAGAAAGGCATGACCTATGCGCAAGGCGTTTCCGCGCAGATGACGGCTGCCATCTCCATCGGTGTAGCAAGCTATACCGGTATGCCGGTTTCAACCACTCAGGTGCTCTCTTCTGCGGTTGCGGGTACCATGATCGTGGACGGCGGCGGTGTTCAGAGTAAAACCATTAAGAGCATTCTGTTGGCATGGGTTCTAACCCTTCCGGTAGCGATTGTTCTTTCCGGTGGTCTGTACTGGCTAGCCCTGACTTTCGTAGTCTAAAGCTCGTTTAAACGATTAAAAAGCCCGTTTAATAAACGGGCTTTTTTTTGACTTACATTAGGCCTCTAATCAGAATAATACCGATAAACAGCGGGCCAATGTAACGCCAGGTAATGCGCAGACATGCTCGCCAAAAAGGAGAGATATCCTGCGGTACCAGCGTCGCAGCACGTGGCGACCAGCCAAAGACCAGGCAGATAATAATACCGAACAACGGCATCATCAGATTCGACGTCAAGAAATCCAACACATCAAACAGCGTTTTTCCAGCCAGCGTAAAACCGCTTAATTCGCCAAAGGACAAGGTCACAGGGATCCCCGCTAGCATAATACTTGCGGTAATAATCAGGCTCGCGTTACGGCGTGACCAGCCCCAGCGTCCTTGGGCAAAGGCCACGATATTCTCTAACAACGATATCGACGAGGACAGCGCTGCAACTAACAGCAACAAGAAGAAAGCCACCGCCAGAATACTTCCCCCCGGCAGATGAGCAAAGAAAACGGGCATGGTCATGAAGGTCAGCCCCGGCCCCGCAGCAGGATCTAATCCGGCTGAGCTTAATGCAGGGAAAATCATCAGCCCCGCCAACACACAAACCAGACACGACAATGTGACGACCCAAACACTAGAGCGCCCAATGCCTCGGCTATCTGGCAGATATGCGCCATAGGTAACATGAATCCCTAAACCAATGGACAGAGAGAAGAAAGCCAGCCCCAACGCATCCAGCACGCTTTTACCCGTCAGATGGCTAAAGTCTGGATACAGGAACATCTTCAGACCCGCACTGGAGCCCGGCAATGTCATCCCCACGACAATCAGCACCAGCATAATCAAGAATAACAAAGGCATCATGACCTTAACCGCTTTCTCAACGCCGCGCTGCACACCGCCCAACACCACATAGCACGTCAAGGCCGCAAACAATAAATGAGTGATAACCGGCAGGTAAGGATTGCTTATAAAATCAGTAAACAACGAATTCAACTGGCTGGAGTCCGTAATGTTCAGTTTGCCTGCTCCCGCCATGAACGTGTAGCCCACCGTCCAGCCCCCCACCACGCTATAGAAACTGAAGATGCACCATGAACACGTCACGCCCAGAACGCCTACCCAGCCCCAATGACGCCCCGCCAGCTGTTTGAAGGCCTTGACCACGCCTTCGCGCGTATGACTGCCCAGCAGTGTCTCAGCCATGAATACGGCCAGTCCCAGAGTAAAGCTGAACACCAAGAAAACAATCAGGAATGCACCGCCGCCATTGGTGGCAGAAACGTAGGGAAACTTCCAGATAGCACCAATGCCAATTGCCGAACCTGCTGCGGCTAAGATATGTCCAATCCGAGATGACCATTGCTGGCTCATGCAGACCTCCGCAGGGAGGGGATAATGCTGAACGTCATGTTGAAACTCCGGTGTTAAGAAAATGGTGCCGGAGGGTGCTAGAAACAACAAGGCCGCCCTTCCGGCGGCCTTGTTTAATATGGATGCGTGCAGGCCACCTAGCTGATAAGGAGAAGAAGGAGGCTGAGTTGGAGGTTAACTGTGTGCACGTTAGGATGTCCTAAAATTGAATACCGTTTCAAATTAATCAATGCACATCGTCCCTGCAATCATTATTTTCAGTTTTACCTTTTTGCAACATGCTGATACTGCATTTCACGCGTAGTGCTTATCTGCACCCTCGCCAGAACGAAGGTGCCATAATTTCATTAATATCAATTGTCTACTAATACCAAATCGCCATAGCGCACAGACATACCACGACGAGGCCACACAGTCCGCTGGTTAAAACAAACTGGCGACGCAAACGCTCACAGCGGCGAATAAACTCATCATCATGGTGATCGAGGTAGCGCTGAGCCTGAATATAACGCACTAAGCGCACTTGCTTACTAGGCTGTCCATGAGACGTAAAGAATCCGCCACCATCAACATATTGATAAAGCAGCGGATCACAACCGCGTAAAACAACCAGTAGCGCGCGTAGCGAGGAGTAATAACGCAGCATGTTAATCACGCACACAAGAAACAATGCCCAAAAAAGCGCGACGGTATTAATCATGATCTCCTCCCGGCATCCTCTCCAGCAAATAATGAGAGCTGTGAGATAACGGTGCCTTGTCTATTACTCGCCAGACAACCTTAGCCCGACAGTTTCGTCAGGCTAAACCACGATGTTTATTATCAAGGTAGGCAAAAGGCTAGTAGCACAATAACAAATCACGCTACGCGGCACTGCCTCATTAATCAGTTTAGGAAAAGAACGGAGAAACGGTATCGAGATCACAAAATTAATTTTGCTGATTTTATGATGAAACGCAGAATGCGCTAGCTAATGATTTAGCTTCGCTATTAATTCCTATAAAAAAACGGCGAAATAGAGAGAAAGCGAATAACAAAAGCAAAAAAAGGTGAAAATTTTTCCTCCTAAGATAATCAGCTCTTGCTTTACAACCGCGCTATCCTTATAAAAAACGGGTCTACTTTTTTTAGCTGCTGGCAAAAATGCTCTTTTCTTTAACCGCCTGAATTGGTGTTTTTTTCCTCACTTAACGTGTTTTTGCATTTAAAGTGAACCTTTTCAGCTGAAAGTATGTGCAGCCTTAGCGTAAAAGAGTAAAACAGTAGTTAAAAGCAATATGTTAAGAAATTTGCATTGTGAGTGTGAGCAGGACGACACCCTCGCAATCTGAACGATGCTAACATGCAGGCATGCAAGAGAAGCCAGGTAGCGACACCCAATGCCTGCTCCCCCGTTAACCGGCTTTATGGAAGGAGTAAACTTATGGCTTATAAACACATTCTGGTTGCTGTAGACCTTTCCCCAGAAAGTAACATCTTGGTTGAGAAAGCAGTATCTATGGCGCGCCCTTATGACGCTAAAGTTTCTCTGATTCACGTGGATGTTAACTATTCTGACCTGTACACCGGCCTAATTGACGTGAATCTGGGCGACATGCAGAAACGTATTTCTGACGAAACTCACCACGCCCTGACCGAGCTGTCTCAGAACGCAGGCTATCCAATTACGGAAACCCTGAGCGGGAGCGGTGATTTGGGTCAGGTACTGGTGGATGCGATTAAGAAATACGATATGGACTTGGTACTGTGCGGCCACCATCAGGATTTCTGGAGTAAGCTGATGTCTTCTGCTCGCCAGTTGATCAACACCGTACACATCGACATGCTGATTGTTCCATTGCGTGACGAAGATGAAGATTAAGTCTTAGTAAACTTCATCTTTCTTAAGTTTAGTTTTCAGCGCCCGCTTTGCGGGCGTTTTTGTTTTTGTGCTGCGTCGATGCTAAAGCGGGGGGACTCTGCGCGCTTATGGTGCCAGAGAGTAGGGATGAGGCCTTGTACTCTAGTTGTTTAGTGGAAATTTCGCCCGCTG
>NZ_LXET01000004.1 GCF_001655005.1 Hafnia paralvei ATCC 29927 | reverse complement strand
CCTAACCTTCATGATTTACTCGGCTGTCCGGTAATCTGCCGGAAAAGGTCAACGTCAAAACAAAAAGCGTGGTCGGTTTTTAGTTTAAGTATTCGTAGGGAGAGCCGCCGGTACAGGGATGTACCGGCGGAGTTTGGGGCGCCCTGGATGGGCGATACCAAACCGGAGCGGAGATGGCATCTCGGATAAAAGCGCGCGAGTGCAGAGACCACGCGCTGGTGGTCTCTGCCTGTACGCCTTCACGGATGTATCAATGAAGCTCAGTATGGACAGGCGGGCGGAATATTACACAGCAATTCCATAAACGATCGGCGAGCGAAAACGGCCCCTCGGTATAGAAATATTCCCCCTTTAATTCCCTATAAAAAAACCACCAATCAACTTTTAAATAGTGTGATCAACCACTAAGATCACAACCTGTCCATACAATAACCTACATCATCACTAAAAATCGGCATTAACACGGCATCAAAACATATAAAATCGGAATTCTATTTCAGCAAGGATGTATCTTCGGCAACGCGCTTCGCGTACGCCTACACTTAATTAATTCAATATTCGAAGGCGAACTAATATGAATAAGCCCGCCCCAGTCGGTTTATTGCAACAACCTAAACCGTTTTTCATGATTTTCTTTGTTGAGCTATGGGAACGCTTTGGCTACTACGGTGTGCAAGGCATTCTGGCTGTTTTCTTCGTCAAACAGCTAGGTTTTTCACAGGAACAGGCATTTATCACTTTCGGGGCATTCGCCGCTTTGGTGTACGGGCTGATCTCTATCGGTGGCTACGTCGGTGACCATCTGCTGGGAACCAAACGCACCATGGTGCTCGGTGCTATCGTCTTGGCACTCGGCTATTTTATGACCGGTCTGTCTCTGCATAAACCTGACTTGATTTTTATCGCCCTAGGCACCATCGCGGTAGGTAACGGGCTGTTCAAGGCTAACCCGGCCAGCCTGCTCTCAAAATGCTATCCCCCTAAAGATCCTCGTTTAGACGGCGCATTTACGCTGTTCTATATGTCGATCAATATTGGTTCCTTGCTGTCTCTGTCATTAGCTCCAATCATTGCTGATAAATATGGCTATGCAGTGACATATAACCTGTGCGGTATAGGTTTAGTCGTCGCTCTATTGGTTTATTTCTGCTGCCGCGGTATGGTGCGTGATATCGGTTCAGAACCAGACAGCAAACCTATGAACCTGAAAAACCTGCTGCTGGTGCTGATCGGCACCGTTGTGATGGTTTACGTATGTGCTTGGCTGATGCACAACGTTAAAGTCGCCAACATCGTGTTGATTGTGCTATCAATCATCGTGATTTTCTTCTTCTTCCGCGAAGCATTTAAGCAAAACAGAAGCGACCGCAACCGTATGTATGTCGCCTTCGTTCTGATGATTGAAGCGGTGCTGTTCTATATTCTGTATGCTCAGATGCCAACATCACTGAACTTCTTTGCAATCAATAACGTACATCATGAAATTCTGGGATTTGCAATTAACCCCGTCAGCTTCCAAGCATTGAATCCGTTCTGGGTCGTTGTTGCCAGCCCAATTCTGGCTTCGCTTTACACCCGTTTCGGCGCCAAAGGCAAAGACCTTACGATGCCAGCCAAATTCACCCTTGGCATGTTCTTGTGTTCACTCGGATTCCTTACTGCTGCCGCTGCTGGCCTGTGGTTTGCTGATGCTCAGGGGCTAACCTCACCATGGTTTATTGTGCTGGTTTATCTGTTCCAGAGTCTGGGTGAGCTGATGATTAGTGCCTTAGGACTGGCAATGGTTGCCGCTCTAGTCCCTCAGTATCTGATGGGCTTTATTCTTGGCATGTGGTTCTTAACTCAAGCAGCAGCGTTCCTACTGGGCGGCTACGTAGCAACCTTTACTGCCGTACCGGAAGGCATTAGCGATCCACTGCAAACCCTGCCGATCTACACGGGCGTCTTCAGTAAAATCGGTATCGCTACCTTTATCATTGCCATCATTATGGCCGCCATGGTGCCTTGGCTAAACCGCATGATGAATACCAAACCCGAAGCGCAAAACGCATAACTCACTGCTCCACCTCTCCTAACGCCTCCAATCGGAGGCGTTTTTATTTACTGCATGATCATAAATCACTTGATTAAGCCTCGGTTACCGGTGATATAGTCAAAATGCAAACACAGTGCAAAATCTGCATTTATAAACATAAAAAACGCATAAAAAATCACTTCCATAAAGGAGAATCACACTATGGAGCAACCTCGCTCTCTAGAACACTTCCTCACAACCGTGCAGCAGCGCGATCCTAACCAACCAGAATTCCTGCAAGCCGTGCGAGAAGTGATGACCACTCTGTGGCCGTTTCTGGAGCAAAACCCTCATTACCGCGATGCAGCCCTGCTTGAACGCTTAATCGAACCTGAGCGCGTGATTCAGTTTCGTGTCACTTGGGTAGACGATCGTGGTCAGGTACAGGTTAACCGCGCGTGGCGCGTACAGTTCAGCTCGGCTATTGGGCCATTTAAAGGAGGAATGCGCTTCCATCCTTCCGTTAACCTTTCAATTCTTAAATTCCTAGGTTTTGAACAAACCTTCAAAAACGCGCTGACTACGCTGCCTATGGGCGGTGGCAAAGGCGGCAGCGACTTCAATCCTAAAGGCAAAAGCGACGGCGAAATCATGCGTTTCTGTCAGGCATTGATGACCGAGCTTTATCGACATCTGGGCGCAGATACCGACGTTCCGGCCGGTGATATCGGCGTCGGCGGACGTGAAGTTGGTTTCATGGCCGGTATGATGAAAAAACTATCAAATAACACCGCGTGCGTTTTCACCGGTAAAGGTCTGTCGTTTGGCGGTAGTTTGATCCGCCCAGAAGCCACGGGTTACGGCTTAGTTTACTTTACCGATGCCATGCTCAAGCGCCACGGTTTAGGCTTTGAAGGCATGCGCGTCGCCGTTTCCGGCTCGGGCAATGTGGCACAGTACGCGATTGAAAAAGCCATGGCGCTCGGTGCTCGCGTGATTACTGCTTCTGACTCCAACGGCACCGTGGTGGATGAAGCCGGATTTACCACCGAGAAACTGGCACGCCTGTGCCAGATCAAATCCCAGCAGGATGGTCGTATTGCCTATTACGCTAAAGAATTTGGCCTAACCTATCTTGAAGGCCAGCAACCTTGGGGGGTTAGCGTTGATATTGCCCTGCCTTGCGCCACTCAAAACGAGCTGGATGCGCCCGCAGCACGTATCCTGATCGCCAATGGCGTCAAAGCCGTCGCCGAAGGCGCAAATATGCCTACCACGATTGAAGCCACCGATCTGTTCCTTGAAGCAGGTGTATTATTTGCGCCTGGTAAAGCAGCGAACGCTGGTGGTGTCGCAACATCGGGGCTAGAAATGGCGCAGAACGCCGCTCGTATGGGCTGGAAAGCCGAGAAAGTGGATTTACGCCTACACCACATCATGCTGGATATCCACCAAGCCTGCGTGGAATATGGCGGAGAAGATAAGCAAACCCACTACGTTCGCGGTGCAAACATCGCTGGATTTGTTAAAGTCGCTGATGCCATGCTGGCACAGGGCGTGCTGTAATACCCCTGAGAAATCGGTGACTCAACATATCGCCTCTCCAAACGAGAGGCGATATCTATTCTTTTCTACTTATTCCCTTCCAACGAGCTCAGGATTTTATACGCCACCGTCACTCGCTGATCGATTGAGTAGTTTTTGTTAGCCAGCATCACGATCCCCATCTTCTTAGCAGGAACAAACGCAATATAGGCACCGAAGCCGTTAGTTGATCCGGTCTTATTAATCCACACATTTTCCTGTGGCGGTAACGGCGGAACAATCGGCGTAGCCACGCTTTTCGTCATCGCCATATCGTTACCGGTGAGCAAATTCGGCAGAGAAACCGGATATGGCAGCTGCTCCCACATCAGATCCTGAGTAATCTCACCCGATTTGAAATAGCCGGTGTGGGTGGCTGTCAGAGCCTGTTGCATCTTGGCATTAGCATCAAGCTTTAACTGCCCCATATTGGCTTGCACGTAGCGTAACAAGTCGCTGGAAGTGGTTTTGATACCATAAGCTTCGTTACCCAAAATCTCCATATTCACGTGCACTGGCTCATCTTTCTTGTTGTAGCCCCACGCATAGTTTTCCATCTGGTCAGCCGGAACCTTCAAGTAGCTGTGATGCATGCCTAACTGAGGAAGGAGGGTTTTCTCAATCGCATCTTCATAGCTCATACCCAGACTTTTCGCCGCAATCATCCCTAGCAAACCAGTACCGATATTGGAATAAACGCGATGGGTTCCAGCCGCATCGGCAGGTTTCCATGCTTTTAGATAAGCCATCAGCTGTGTGGTATTTTTAATATCTTCCGGCATAAATAGCTGTAGGCCTGAGGTATGCGTGCCCACATTGAGTACGCTAACGTGGTCAAAGCTGCTGCCACGCAACTCTGGAACGTAATGGCTAACGCTTTGATCCAAGGACAGCTTACCGCTCACCTGCGCATAGGACGCCAAGGTGGCAGCAAACGTTTTACTCAGCGAACCCACTTCAAATAACGTATTTTCCGTAACCGGCTGCTGAGGCTGTTTTGCCGCTAACCCATAGTTATAAATGTAGTTTTTACCGTTGACGGTCACTGCGACCGACATACCGGGAATATTATTCTTCTGCATCAGCGGCTGGATCAGGTCATCAACGGTGTCTTTAATTTTGCTCTCATCGATATTAGCAGCCAGAGCACCTTGGGCAGTTGCTGCCAGACAGGTAATCACGGATAACAGCTTCAATGTGTTCTGCATTTTTTTACGCATGAATAAGTGACCTTTTAATCGGATATATGTGGAACCTTGCACGCCAATCCGCATGCAAAAGAAAAATATTTATATAAACCAGTGAACGATCGGCGTCATCGCGCCAAGCTCACCGTGGCGGCAGGAATATCCGCTATCGTCGCCTGATTGACAAGCGAGATAAAATTCCCTTAGGGTAAAGAAAATCTTATGCCTACCTTTCTTAAGGCGACCTATGCGTTCTCATCTGCCACTCAATGCTCTTCGCGCTTTTGAAGCTTCTGCACGACATCTTAGCTTCACACGAGCAGGGCTTGAACTCAGCGTCACACAGGCTGCGGTCAGCCAGCAGGTACGCATGTTGGAGGCTAGGCTGGGAACCCAGTTATTCAAACGTCTACCACGCGGATTAGAACTCACCGATGAAGCCCACGTGCTTTTGCCGGTGCTTAGTGATGCCTTTAGCCAGATTGAAACGGTGCTCAAACAATTTGAAGGCGGACATTTTCATGAGGTTCTGACCGTTGCCGCTGTGGGTACCTTTGCCGTTGGCTGGCTAATGCCCCGCCTACAAAGCTTCTACACCGAGCACCCTTTTGTAGAGCTTAGACTGTTAACCAATAATAACTTGGTCAATTTAGCCGGCGAAGGTTTGGATTTTGCCATACGCTTTGGTACAGGAATGTGGCCAACGACCCATAATGCCGAGCTATTTAGCGCGCCGCTCAGCGTACTGTGTACACCAAGCGTAGCGCAGCGCTTGCAGCATCCAGAGAATTTAGCGAAAGAAATACTGATGCGCTCTTATCGCGCCGAGGAGTGGAATAGCTGGTTTCTCGCCGCTGGGATTGAGCCCATCAGAGTTAACGGACCGATATTCGACTCGTCGCGGCTCATGGTGGAGGCTGCGATTCAGAATGCAGGTGTGGCACTGGCTCCAGCCAGAATGTTCGAGCACGAACTGCAAAACGGTTTGCTGGTCAGCCCCTTTGATATTGAGGTCGAAATCGGTAGCTATTGGCTTACCTGGTTGAAATCCAAGCCGATGACGCCCGCCATGCAGCTGTTCCATCAGTGGCTGCTGGTACAGGCTAAGGACTAAGCCTGGATACTATTATTGCCAATTGGCACCGAGAAAACCGCAGCCTATCACAACCATAGATGCAACCTTTGCGGCAATGGCGTGAGTAGCGTTACACTCTAAGGCAATTTTCTCATCCGCAGTGATTGGCGTTACGTGAATTAAGTGGCCTCAAACGCTGTCGGTATATAGCCAAAGTCATTCAAGCAGCATTAAGACGGCCAGTGCGCATACCCGATGAGCTTACTCTAGGGAGATAGATAGCGAGCGCAGCCAACAAAGAAGCCGCTTGAAGTATGATGGATATACACAACTCATGGGACACCCTGATGATTAAACATTATGACTATCTCGCAATTGGCGGTGGCAGCGGTGGTATTGCCTCCATCAACCGTGCGGCCATGTATGGCCAAAAATGTGCCTTGGTTGAAGCCAAGTATCTGGGCGGCACCTGCGTAAACGTGGGTTGTGTGCCGAAAAAAGTCATGTGGCATGCGGCACAGATCGCCGAAGCGATTCACCTGTATGGCCCAGACTACGGTTTTGATACCACTGTCAATAAGTTCGATTGGGGTAAACTGATCGAAAGCCGTACCGCTTACATCGACCGCATCCATCAATCCTACGAGCGCGGCTTAGGCAACAACAAGGTGGATGTCATCCACGGTTTTGCTAAATTTATCGACGCTCATACCATTGAAGTGAACGGTGAAACTATCACCGCCGATCATATTCTGATTGCAACCGGTGGTCGCCCTTCTCGCCCAAATATTCCGGGCGCAGAGTACGGTATCAACTCTGATGGTTTCTTCGAACTGGATGCACTGCCAAAACGCGTTGCGGTAGTCGGTGCTGGTTATATCGCCGTAGAGATCGCTGGTGTTCTTAACGGTCTGGGTGCTGAAACCCACCTGTTCGTACGTAAGCATGCACCGCTGCGCACCTTCGACCCAATGATCGTTGAAACGCTGGTTGAAGTGATGAATGCTGAAGGTCCACAGCTTCACACTCAGTCTGTGCCAAAATCTGTGACCAAAAATAGCGACGGCAGCCTGACTCTGGCGCTGGAAAACGGTAAAGAATTTGAAGTTGATTGCCTAATCTGGGCAATTGGTCGTGAGCCTGCCAATGACAATATCAATCTGGCAGCCGCTGGCGTTAAAACCAACGAAAAAGGCTACATCACCGTCGATAAATATCAAAATACCAACGTAAAAGGCATTTATGCTGTTGGTGATAATACCGGCGCAGTCGAACTGACACCTGTCGCAGTAGCTGCGGGGCGTCGCCTGTCTGAACGCCTATTTAACAATAAGCCAGACGAGCATCTGGATTACAGCAATATCCCAACCGTCGTCTTTAGCCACCCGCCAATTGGCACCGTGGGCTTAACCGAAGAACAGGCTAAAGAGCAGCACGGCGAAGAGAACGTGAAAGTGTATAAATCTGCGTTTACCGCAATGTACACCGCAGTGACTCAGCATCGCCAGCCGTGCCGTATGAAGTTGGTTTGCGTGGGTAAAGATGAAAAAATCGTCGGCATTCACGGTATCGGCTATGGTATGGATGAAATGCTGCAAGGCTTTGCGGTCGCACTGAAAATGGGCGCAACCAAAAAAGACTTCGACAACACCGTCGCGATCCATCCTACCGGTTCGGAAGAGTTTGTGACCATGCGCTAAGCGCACGTAAAGCTGTTCACTTGGGCTTTGATTCTCACCTCAAAGCCCTTTTTCATCCGTTTAACTAACTCAACGTATGTATCGCCGTAATCACTAATCCGGTAATACCAGAAACCAAAAGCTGTAGCGAAAGCGTCACCAGTATAATCCCTGAGATACGTGCCAGCGTGTCCATTGCACCGGTTGAAAGGCGTCCATGAAGAGGGCCTGAAGCCAAAAACGTAACAGCAATCGTCGGGGCCATCGCCAAAATCACCGCAGATAACATCAACAGACCATCAAGCGTACTGCTATGCGCTGCAGAAGAAATACCGACCGCGATGGTGCCTCCGCCAATAGACAACGGAAACAACAACGGTACAACGGCCAAATCATTGACGTTTCTCGGACTTTCGCTATTGAGCAGCGCATTGCTTTGCTCGGCTTTAGTCCCGCGCGTCATCAAGGGCCACCCTTGAAATAACAGTGCTGCCCCACCCGTTGCCGTTAATGCGTGGGTACTGAGTCCCAGCGCCGTAAGCATGTAATTGCCTAACCAAATGACAATCATCATCACAAAAACATATTCCCAAGCAACGCGCCATGCCACGCGTCGTAATGCCGTATTGGGAATACCGCCTAAAAGGATTGCCGCCGCGGTCATCGTCGCTGGAGGGCTAAACATGGCCAAAAAAGTGACATACAGTAGGAGAAATTGAACCAGCCACGATTCCATCTTATCGCCCCGATAAACGTTGCTGGCGCTTGGCATTAAGCGCTAATAACCAACAGCCCAACAATGCACCCACAACGATCGCCACTTCCTTTGCTCCTTGAATCAGCAGGCTAGACATAAAGCCAATAAAGACCAACAGCATCAGGATCATCCCGAGTAGAACCAGTACCGGAGAAGCATTTATTTTGTGTCGCAACCGCCATGCCACCACAAACACTGCCAGATAGCAGATAAGAAATGTCGCGCTAGCTACGTTAGCCAAAGAGTTTAAATTCAGTGCGATAGCCAGAATTAATACTGCGAGTACCGCCAATACATTGCCGTAGGTGGCTTGATGCCAAAGTGTCTGCTTAAACAGCGCGGGCAACGTTTTGTTATCACCCATGCTGTACATAATATTGAATGCGGAAAACAGCGTGGCGTTAATCGCTGAAGCGGTCGCCAATAGCGCACCGATAGACACCACGGTAAACCCTAGCCTTCCCAAAATGGGATATGCAGCCTGAGCCACTGCGGTATCGGCGTATTTCGCTAAATCTGCGGCGGACACGTTGCCAAGCAGAACCAGTGACAGCAGGATATACAGCACGATCGTCAGGCAAATGGCGATCATAAAAGCTCTCGGCATAGTTCGCCGTGGGTTGGCGACTTTATCCGAGGCATTCGCCATCATGCCAAACCCCGCATAGGCGAAGAACGTCATGCCCACGCTCGACAGGAATTCATTTGTGCTAGGTGCTTGGTGGATCTGCAATAGCTGCGGTTTGATCGTCATCAGACCCGCCGCAATCAGTACGAGTAAAATTCCGAGTTTTATTGCCACTAAGACCAGCTCGGTACGCCCTACCGCATTGCTGCTTGCCATATTGACCAGCGCTAACACCAGAATAATGCCACCAGCATAAGCTTCCTGTAACCCGTTCGATGTGGAGTGTTCATGGAAAAGCTGAAGCGCATAGGCACCGAACGCGCGAGCAACCATCGCAATGGTCAACGCCAGTGTGACTAAGTATAGAAGGGAGAGCATGTTTGCTAACGTTGTCGACGGCAAACCATGCCGAAAAAAATCGATAATCCCACCCCGACTAGGATAAAACGCACCGAGGCAGGAGTAAGCATAGCCGGAAAATAGTGCAATCACGCCACCAGCAGCAAATGAAAGCCAAGTGGCTGAATGGACTAATAGAGCCGCCTGACCAAGCAATGCAAAAATTCCAGCCCCCACCATCGCACCAATACCCAGCGCCGCAACGTTGAAGATACTCAGAGATTTATTTTTGCTGGCAGAAACAGGCGGCTCTCCCATCATCAACAGCCTCGATAGAGGTTATATCCCAATTCTTGGGCAACTGAAGCCACCATTTTTTGTCCACGTACGCTGTTGCCTGTAGGATCTAGCGGAGGGGAAAATGCCGCTATCCCCATCACTCCTGGTACAACAGCCAGTATTCCACCACCAACGCCGCTTTTACCCGGCAACCCTACGGTATATGCCCAATCACCGGAGCTACCGTACATTCCTTCCATGGTCATCTCCGCCAAAATAAAAGGCGTATTGGAAGCCGTCAGCACCTGCTTTTTAGTGCGAGGATTAATCCCTCCCGCCGCGAACGTTGCTCCCATCGTGGCAAGTTCCACCGTGTTAAACAGCGTTGAGCACTGGCGGGTATACACGTCGCAAGCTTCCATCGGATCGCAGTACATCGCGCCAGCAGAATAGAGCAGCCATGCAATAGCACGGTTGTGGAAATTAGTGGTTTGTTCCGAGTGATTAACTTCATCGGAAAGCGCAATCGGTGCGCCCGCCAGTTTTTGCTGAATATCGAGAATACGTGCCCAACGGTTTTCACGATCGCTAGCATTAACCAGACTCACCGTAGACATCGCACCCGCATTAACGAGTGGAGACAATGGCTTACCATTGTGTAACTCAAGTGCAATCACGGAATTAAACGGCAACCCTGTTGGATCTGCACCAATCTTGTCCTGAACTTCACTCGGGCCGACGTCTTCAAGTGCTAGCGCCAATGAGCAAACTTTAGAAATCGACTCTAATGCAAAGCGAAAATCTGCATCGCCTTGGGAAAAAACCTCTCCATCCACGGTGACAATAGCCAGCGCAGACAGCTGGCTCGGCACACTGGCCAGATAGGGAATGTAGCTGGCGTTTTCTCCGCCTGCTAACGTTGAATATTGGGAATAGGCATTCGCCACCGCTTGCTGTAAGCGGCTAGGATCAATAGTCATAATACTGACTCCAAGAATAAATCTTTGCAGTAAGGGGAAGCGAACGCCAATTCTGGTCACTTAAGCGTGATTTTAGGGGAAGTACACAGATGGGTGTCGGAGCAGCTTTAGCTGCCTGAGCGCCCCGCGGTGTGCTAGCCCCGTGTATCTCGATCTCTTAAACGAACAGCATTAAGCGAACTCTCCCCTTACCCTTTAGGTATGTGATTACGGCTTTGGTGTCACCGCTGGCAGAATGGCGGGTTCCGTCGTTTTGACCGGTGCGGTAACGACGTCGCCGGTGTGCGCCGACGACACATTTTGGATCCCCGGATGTCCACTCTCAACCTGCCAAGTGAATGGGGCAAAGTCGCTGTTTTCATCACGCCAATGTGGTTTACGGATTAAGTAAATCAGGAAAGGCAGCACCGCGAAGAATATGGTCAGCGCAATCAGGATCCCGACATACTCCGTTGGGCTACCGACGGAAATTTGGCTTGGCGGAATAAAGCTGAATACAAAGGCCAGTATAGAGCCTACCAAACCAGCACCACCGATGATCCACATCCCGATATCCCCGCCGGGAATACGATATGGACGTGGACGATTAGGTTGGCTATAGCGCAGATAAATTGCTGAGCTAAACATCAGCATATACATGATTAAATAAAGAATTACGGTCAACTGGCTCATAATCTGATAAGCGGCCTGCACAGAAGGCAGAACGACAAACAGAATAGCCAACAGCGAAACAAGCAATGCCTGAAGCAGCAAAATGTGGGTCGCCATGCCGTTTTTGTTGGTGTGTTGCCACCAACGCGGCAGATAACCG
This sequence comes from Hafnia paralvei ATCC 29927, assembly GCF_001655005.1. Lineage (GTDB taxonomy): Bacteria > Pseudomonadota > Gammaproteobacteria > Enterobacterales > Enterobacteriaceae > Hafnia > Hafnia paralvei. Next base: position 90,910 of record NZ_LXET01000004.1, on the reverse strand, counting down.
GCTTTTGCCACGATGAGCAAACCGGAAGATGGGCCCGCAACCCAAGTGACCACGCCAGCCAACACGCCGATGGCTAATGCAAAGGCTACCACCGGACCTAACCATTCGATGCCCGCCCACTTAAACATCGTGTCGTAGGCCACCAACAGGCTCTGCGTTAGGCTAATGTCAGACTGAGGAATAACAAACGCGATAGCTAATGTGCCCAATACAAAAATCAGCACAGTACCTAACGCAGCTAACATGATGGCAATAGGATAGTTTCTCTTAGGATTCTCAACGTCTTTAACATGTATCGCATTCATCTCCATCCCTGCATAGAACAAGAAGATACTGGCTGCGAGTACAATGTTATCGAAATTGGTGAAGTCAGGAATAACTTCGCCCCATGACAATTTAATCTGTGGCGCACCGCCAAAAATCAAATAAGAGAAACCTAAAACGATCAGAATAACCGCTGGGATAATGGTGCCAATAATACCGCCCCATTTTGATACCTTGGCAAAGGTACCCACTCCTTTGAACGCGATAAAGGTCGCAAGCCAATAAACAAATAATACTATTCCTAGTACAAAGAATTTATCTGCCGACAGGGCCTCATCCCATTTTTGATCTGGGCCAATAAAAGCGAGTGAAACTGCAGAAAACGTCAGTGCGGTAGGGAACCAAACGGTAACCTCGATCCATAGCATAAACATAGCAAGGAACGCCCAACGTGGGCCAAATGCCTCGCCGACCCAACGAAAAACCCCACCTTTTTCTGGCCAACCGGTCGCCAATTCAGCAGCAACTAATGACACAGGGATCAAGAAAAATACGGCAGCAAACAGGTAGTAAAAAATAGAACTCAAGCCATATTCAGCTTCAGCGGGCAAACCCCTGAGGCTAACTACGGCAACAATATTCATAATTGCCAGCGTTGCAATACCCAGCTTTTTCGCTGAAGCAGAAGGCTTGGCCGTGCTAGAAATATTATTATCGGACATAAAACGCCCACCCTATGCGAGTTAATACATCTGTCGCCAGTGAAGCTGAAAGCAGAAGCTACAGCTTCACTGGTCTAGACATTGAAGTTCAGAAGAAAGTTAAATCGCTATTCTTATGTGTGATTAAAGCTATTCTGAGTCGCAATGCCCTGCAGAGATGGGTGCTCACTGAGGTATTTCAGCGAAGCTTTAAAGTCCTCAAGCAGCAATTCGGCAAAGTCCATCTCAAAACCACGGCGGCACATAATGCGCATCACTACAACGTCGGACATCTCACCGCTCAGTGTAAACGCAGGTACCTGCCAACCCCGTAGTCGTAAACGTTCAGAGAGATCGAGCAGGGTATAACCCGGATTCTCGCCCTCTTTCACACGGAAACATACCGCAGGAATCCCCTCTTCAGGACCGCCAGAGCAGATAAATTCATATGGCCCTAATTTGGCGATAGCATCGGCTAAGTAACCAGCGACTTGATAAGAGGCGCTTTGCACCTTGGTGTAACCCTCTCGCCCCAAACGCAAAAACTCATAATATTGCGCAATAACCTGACCTGCTGGACGAGAGAAATTAATTGCGAACGTGCCAATTTGTCCGCCTAAATAATCCACTTTAAACACCAGTTCTTCTGGTAACGCGGCCTCATCACGCCAGATCACCCAGCCACAGCCAAGGGGAGCAAGACCAAACTTATGACCCGAGGCGCTGATGGATTTAACCCGAGGCAAACGGAAATCCCACACGATATCCGGTGCAACGAAAGGCGCCAAAAAGCCACCGCTGGCGGCATCGATATGCATATCAATATCAAGACCTGTCTCCGCCTGAAGTTTATCCAACGCGTCATGTAGCGGCTGAGGGAATTCATAGTTGCCGGTATAGGTCACGCCAAACGTCGGTACGACGCCGATGGTGTTCTCATCACAGGCTTCAACCATACGTTTTGGATCCATAAACAACTGACCCGGCTGCATAGGAATTTCACGCAGCTCGACATCCCAGTAGCGTGCAAATTTATGCCAGCAAATCTGAACAGGGCCACAAACCAAATTCGGCTTGTTCGTTGGTTTACCCGCAGCCTCCATACGTTTACGCCAGCGCCATTTCATCGCCATACCGCCCAACATACAGGCCTCGGAAGAACCGATAGTGTTGGTACCGACCGCTTGGCCATTTGCGGGTACCGGCGCATTCCACAGGTCTGCCATCATGTTCACGCAGCGTAGATCGATGGCTGCAGACTGTGGGTATTCCTCTTTGTCGATCCAGTTTTTATTGATCGATAAGTCCATTAACTTATGAACATTATCGTCATCCCACGTTTGGCAAAACGTGGCCAAGTTCTGACGGGCATTCCCATCAAGAAACAGTTCATCGCTAATGATTTGAAATGCAACATCCTCACGCATTTCGTCTTTAGGGAAAATTTTTCCCTCAGAAATATTACGAATCGCTTCTGAACCAAAGCGGGAATCTAATAGCTCTGAGCGAAAATCCGCTACTTCTTTCTTAGCCATTCTTAACTCCTAAAAGGTATTTGTCTTTCTGTTAAAGCTAGGCCACCAATAAAATTGGCGCAAGTTAGCCGCAAGGATTAAATATCACAAAGATACCAATACAAGACCACAAAATGAAAATTCACTTTATTTTCATAAGATAAAACTGAAATTAATATAGAACAATTTTCTTGCATGAAAAGTCAGGAAATGTCATTTACCTGATTACTACTTTTTCTGGTCTCAATACGCTATAAAAAAATTTGCGACATGACAGAACAACGTTATATTGAAATAGCAGCATTCAACGATATTAATTTGGAGATATTAAGCATGAATAAAAAAACATTATTAATCAGCATGGTATGCCTAATGGGCTTTTCTGCTATAGGACACGCAGCAGAAAACAAGAAGCCTGTTAAATCATGGACATGCGAAGATTTCTTGGCGCTAGATGAAAGTTTCAAACCCACCGCCATTGGCTTTGCAGAAGCGCTAAACAAAAAAGACAAACCAGAAGATGCGGTACTTGATGTCGATGGAACTGAAAAAGTCATTCCACTGGTCATCGAAGCATGTAAACAAAATCCGAAAGAGTCTTTCGCTCAAAAAGTTAAGTCTGAATGGAAAAAAGTAAAAAAAGACATGTGACATTACTCTAGCAAGCCTGTGAACCTTTATAATACATTTCATTGTGATGATTCTTCTCAGGCTTGCTAAATCACATGACAAAAAACAACACAATTTCCTCTCAGGTTATTGTATGATTTATTTTATTCGCCATGCGCTGTAAAACTAATGATGATAAATACAGTTTACTAAAAGAAAGAAAATTAACTCCATGATTTATTATCATTAATGTCAGGACACTATCTATGAGTCATATTGCCATTGCGTTTCATCAGATCGATGTTGGTAATACAGCGTTTATGCTGTTATGTACCAGCTTAGTGATGTTGATGACGCCAGGATTAGCATTTTTCTATGGAGGGCTCGTTTCTCGCAAAGATGTGCTCACGATTATGTTCCAAAGCTTTGTATCGATGGGATGGACTGCAATACTGTGGTTTGTTGTCGGATATTCGCTCTGCTTTGGCCCCACCATCAACGGCATCATAGGTGATCCCTCCTACTACGCCTTTTTGAATAACGTACATCCAAGCACAATGTATACTGGCAATTCAGGTGGTATCCCTCTGATTGTTCATATTGGTTATCAGATGATGTTTGCCATTATCACACCGGCGCTTATCACCGGTGCATTTGCCAATCGAGTCACCTTCCGCGCTTACCTTATTTTCCTCACTTTATGGCTGCTCTTCGTCTACTGCCCATTTGTTCACATGGTCTGGAGCCCGAACGGTCTCTTTGCGCGCTGGGGCGTACTCGACTTCGCGGGCGGTATCGTGGTGCATGCAACCGCAGGATTCGCAGCCTTAGCAGCAGCGCTCTATGTGGGTAAACGTGCCATCAGCAGCGGAGGAAGCCACAGTGTGCCGTTCATCGCACTTGGAGCAGGGCTATTGTGGTTTGGCTGGTACGGGTTTAACGCGGGCTCCGAACTACAGGTGAACACCGTGACGGTGTCAGCTTTTTTTGCCACCGATATCGCCGCGGCTACCGCTGCCGTTACTTGGCTTATTATTGAATATTGCCATACCAAGAAGCCTAACTTTGTAGGCTTTTTAACTGGCTCTATCGCTGGGCTTGCGACTATTACTCCCGCCGCTGGCTATGTATCGCTCCAAGCTGCGGCGCTGATCGGCATCATAGCGAGTCTGGTGTGCTACTTTATGGTAGGGCTTATGCGTAAATATTTGGATGATGCATTAGATGTGTTTGGCGTGCACGGAATGGGCGGCGTTGTGGGTTCCATTCTGCTGGGCGTGTTTGCGACTCAGCTGTGGAATCCTGCTGGCGCATCCGGCCTGCTAGACGGGAACGTAAACTTTTTCTTCAAACAGGTCGTTGTGGTCGTATTCGCGAGCGTCTGGTCGTTCATCGTGACCTACGGAATACTCTGGTCTATCGATAGATTCACACCAGTTAGGGTTAAACGTGAATATCAGATTGCAGGAATTGATGAAGAACAGCTCGGCGAAAATGCTTATCCGGCTGACAAATAAACCAGCCACATAGAAAAAATACAGCTCGGCGAATCACTTATTCACTGATAATTAAACATATTTAATATTACCCTAAATAATTCAGGCTACATGTCGGCGACAAGTTAGTGACTGAACTAACGTCGCTACCGTACCTATAGCTTGAAGTATAATGGGGACAGATAATAGGATCTGATAGCCATGAATAAATACTCAGTACCTCTGCTAGTTGGCCTCATCTCCAGCGGTTTGCTGATGGCAAACGTTGCCAAAGCAGCACAAGATGTCACACCGACCAATATGACATGCCAAGAATTCCTCAACATGAATTCTAAATCCTATAGCCCTATCGTATTTTGGATACTTAATAAAGATACTGATTTCAGCGGCGGAGATTATGTGGACTGGCACGAAACAGAAACCCTCGCGACCCCTAAAGCGGTAGAGCTGTGTAAGAAGTCACCATCGACCAAAGTCGAGTCGCTGAAAGAAACGCTGGAAAATGCAGTGAAAAAAGTCGAGTAATCCCAAACAGCGGGAGCACTGTTCCTGATAACAAAAAGGCCGAAGAGAAATCTTCGGCCTTTTTGTTATCAGGGCTATCTCAATATCACGAAATATCGTGGATAAAGCTAAGGAAATCGCTTTTGCGCAACAAAGAGAGACGCTCGCGGAATTGGCGCAATTTGCTGTAAATCGATTTATCCGCTGTATTCAGCTTAGCCGCAATACACTTCACTCGCATTCCGCTCATCATGTCATCCAAAATCGTGAATGTCTCTTCGGTCACTCGACCTGGACCATTAGATGTTTGAAACGTATGTTGCACTTCTTGAGTCACAAAACGCCCCCCGCTCAAGACTTGCTTCACGGCCTGTTCCACAGATTCAAGAGGCGCTTTTTTATTTATAAAGCTGGCATTATCAATCAGGCGCACAAAGTTCAGCGTATGCTCAGCCTGATTAGAGGTCCAAAAGACAATACGATACAGGTCATATGCACGCAGGCCAGACAGGCTGCGTACCAGATGGAAAATAGACTGATTCAAACTGTCTAAGTCTACCATGATAAATTTAGTTCTATCAGAATCAACGACTGCGCCCTGCCCCAGAGGCGCAATCTTTTTCAATATGCTTTTCAAACCCGTAGCGAACATAGGATCGTCAGATAAAATACCAATTACCGCGTTGTCTAGATTAATGACTTCAAGCTCAGATGATGATGTGGATAATGAATTCATGTTTTATTACCTTAAATATCATCGGCAGCACCACTGCGGGATACCTTGCCTAGTAGTACATCCGTGTGATAACTCCCAGCCGACGCGGTTTCGCTGCAACATAAAGCCCATTATTCGTAATGACAGTGGCATTATTAAGAGGACAACCCTATTTTTTGCTAATAAAGGTCAGATACTCACTATCTACACGTTATATTTATAACGACGTAACGTGAACGAATAAAAATAAAGTGCGCCGAGTTTGGAGGACCTATACCCAAGAAAGTTTTATTGTTGGGTATATATGAGTACAAGTTAGGTAGAAATAACACGATTAACAATAACTCAGGGCGGAAATCCCTTTTGCATAAAGTGAAATGTAGTTCTTTTGTATCTGATATGTAGGCAAGTAAAAGCAGTCACATGCCATTAAAAACTAACAAAATTCTTAATTTTCATCCGTTTATTTTTTGTATGTAACAATTGTCTACTTTTTATCTTGTCTAGTGATTTTCATCACACAATTTAGACAATGTTAGACAGATCACAATAAATAGCATTAAATGTTCAAAATGACACATTCATTATCTAAAATTTCAACGCCAATAGTTATCTATCCAAATAAAAAAGGATAATCATTCGCTATCCTTCTTATATACAAACGATGTAAAAACGAGATATTTATTTTGGCAATCAGTCAATTCTCATTTTCTAACTGCGCCTGCTCCCCTACCCTTATTTGCTTTATTAGCTCAATGATATTCGCATCAGCAGCTCGACTCTTGTGGTAATGGGCATAAATGGTTCCCATGGGTTTTGCATGTGGGAAATCCAAGATCTGCACATCTACAAGTTTTTCAAATTGATGAGCAAAAATCCTACCACAAACAAGAATATAATCAGTCGTTGCCGCCATCATCATTAAATTCAGTACCGACGTACTTGAGTATATCGGTGCCTTGTTGTGCGGGTTTAACACGATGTTATCTTCAAACAAGGAGGGCCACATCGTTGGGCTAAGATACTCTTCATTTTCTAGCTGCTTAAGATTAAAACCAGCTTTAATACGCGGATGCCCCTTACGACACATTACCACGGGGAAGACGTCAAACAATGGAACGTTAGTAATCATCCAGTCAGCATATTTTTGTGGGGTGAAGCTAATATCTATTTTCCGAGTACGCAGTCTAGTGATGTCTTTTGTTAGGTCGCCGTCATGGGTTTCATTCGTCAAGGCAACGCTATCAAAGGGATATCCCTGTTGCTGCAATATGCTGGTTAAATAATACTCTAACATCGGTGACAAGCTGAGTTTCAATCTCGTTTGGCGATTATCACCATGATGCAATGAGGTCGATACACTCACCGCGCTCTGAATGCTATTAAGCGCTTGAGCTAAATTAGGGGTAATATTATAAGCGAGAGCCGTCGGTTCTAACCCTTTTTTAGTACGAATAAACAGAGGGTCATTAAAGCTATCACGCATTTTCTTAAGAGCACGGCTGACAGAGGCCGTTGAACTATTCAGCAGTTCAGCCGCTAAGGTGACACTTCGCGTATCCATCACCGTTAAAAAAATTCGGATAACGCTCACATCAATATCGAGCATGCCTTTACCTTGCCTTGTTAGCTAAAAACATTCGACCAAAAATCGACACGTGCAGCCAAGAGAATTGCGGATATATTTTACCGCCGTGATTATGACATAAAACACCGCGTCAGCCTCATTAAATAGAATATAGCTGCTCAGATTTAAGGCTTATTTTTTTGCACAACGGGAGTATTTCATTCTTTTTTTTCAGAAATACGCTCTGGATTAGATGTGATGTACAAAGTTGAGCTTAATTTAGCAGAATATTCTATATAAGAGTAAATTACGAGTAATGACGATATACACGCCATAATGTTGTGCCGTGTTTAACGCATGTGTTCGTGTAACAACACCTCCCATATTTGCCTGATATTTTGCCTTGCTGCTCTACTCTGCTAGGATCTAGCTTAATCCTTTACCCTGACGTGAGAAATTAACCGCCTAAAATGACATCGTTTCTTGGTGCATGCCGGTGAAAAATGCTTATGCCGAATGACATAGATGCCAAAAGTAGTACAGCCAGCGTCACCAAACAGGTGACCAAAACCATTCATAAAGCCAACTGCTTCGTAACCTGGTTCAAAGCCATTCCTAGCGTTGCGCATATTATTCGTGCGGTTGACCGTTTTAATGATCGACTCGGAAGTCAGTTTGGTGCTGCCATCACCTACTTCTCCTTTCTATCCCTAATCCCCATTTTGATGGTTTCTTTTGCAGCCGTGGGTTTCGTATTGGCATCAAATCCAGATTTGCTCACCGAACTTATTAATAAAATCGTCAGCAGCATTAGCGATCCAAACTTAGCCAACACACTTAAAAATACCGTAAATACCGCGATTCAGCAGCGTACTACCGTGGGACTAACGGGTTTAGCCATTGCCCTGTATTCAGGCATTAGTTGGATGGGGAATCTGCGTGAAGCGATTCGCGCCCAGTCACGCGATGTATGGGAACGTAATCCTCAGGATCAAGAGAAGTTTTATTTTCGCTATTTGCGAGATTTTATCTCGCTGACCGGCTTAGTCATCGCATTGATCGTTTCGCTCTCTTTCACCTCAATCGCGGGCGCAGCGCAGGCTTCCATCGTTAAAGCACTCGGCCTTGATGGCATTGAATGGCTACGCCCAGTAATGACGGCCATCGCGCTCTCGATTTCAATCATGGCTAACTATCTATTATTCCTGTGGATTTTCTTAGTACTGCCGCGCCACAAGCCAAAGAAAAAGGCATTATTACGCGGTACGCTTATCGCCGCGATTGGCTTTGAAGTGATTAAATTTGTGATGACATGGACTCTGCCAAGCCTTGCGCGCTCACCTTCCGGCGCAGCCTTTGGCTCGGTCATTGGTCTGATGGCTTTCTTCTACTTCTTCGCTAGGCTCACGCTATTTTGCGCCGCATGGATTGCCACCGCTGACTATGCGGGCGATAAAACCGTAGAGCGTAAAGCACCGCAAGATTAACCTGCTAATACTGCCTGTTCCCGCCAATGAATAACGGGGGGAACAGGACATTTCTCAGCGATGCAGCGGATATCTCTCAGCCAGAAAATCGAGGAAACAACGAATTCGCGCCGAAAGTTGACTGTTTCGATAATACACCGCGTGAATAGATTGATAAGTTTCCAACGTATGCTCGGTAAGAATCGGCACCAAACGCCCTTCGGCGATATCCTGGTGCGTCATAAAATCAGAAAGGCACACAATCCCCCTTCCGCTTATCGCTAAATGACGCAATGTCTCGCCGCTAGAGGCTGCAATATCGGGCGTAACCGCAAAACTAGCACACTGACTCTGTTTAAGCGGCCACTGATTTAATGACTGAGGCTGCGTGAAGCCTAACAGACGATGCCCACTCAAATCAGTGACCTGCTGTGGCGTTCCGTGTTTTTGAAGATAGCTCGGAGACGCCAAAACCTTTAACCTTGAGCGCCCAATTGGACGCGCATGCAGGCTCGAATCTTGCAGAGTACCAATACGAATCGCCACATCAGTACGCTGCTCCAGAAGGTCAATAATCTGATCGCTGGTATTCAGCTCTAGAACGATTTCTGGAAACCGAGCGGTAAACTCATCAATCAAGGGCACCACCACGTGCAACATAAACGGTGATGCCGCGTTTATACGCAAACGTCCAGCGGGACGATGACGCTGGAGCGCCAACTGCTCTTCGGCTTCTTCAATCGCCTCAAGAATAGCGCGAGCGCGGTCAAGAAAGATGCGCCCTTCTTCGGTTAAATCAATACGCCGCGTAGTGCGGTTCAATAGCGTAGTTTCCAGCTTTTGCTCTAAACGCCCCAGTGCTCGGCTAATCCCGCTCGGCGTTTGTCCTAACTGCTCTGCTGCGCCTGTCAGGCTCCCTGCATCTACGACGGCGACAAACGCCACAAGCTCTTCGGTTGTAGTTTTCATTATTGCTCATCAATCAATTATCTTGTGAGTATAACCCTATTTTTCAGCAAAAATAATCCGTGCAAACTCAGCGCCATCAATTATTCATATCGAAGATATTTCAACACGCAGCAACCTGCGGTTTGAAAAACGAAAAGAAGAGGAGTTTGCAGTTATGCCATTAGCTCTGTTTGCGCTGACCATCAGCGCCTTTGCCATCGGTACCACAGAGTTTGTTATCGTGGGGCTGATCCCGACCATAGCCGCTGACTTGCAGGTTTCTCTGCCGTCAGCCGGCCTACTGGTAAGTTTATATGCGCTCGGCGTAGCTATCGGTGCCCCTGTGCTCACTGCACTAACCGGTCGTATGCCACGTAAGACGCTGCTAATTGGTCTGATGGTGCTGTTTACCCTCGGCAACCTATTAGCGTGGAAAGCCCCCGGCTATACCTCTCTGATGACCGCTCGCGTCTTGACGGGCTTAGCCCATGGCGTCTTTTTCTCTATCGGCTCAACGCTCGCGACGAGTCTGGTACCGAAAGAAAAAGCGGCCAGCGCTATCGCTATCATGTTCACAGGTTTGACTGTTGCTCTGGTGACCGGCGTACCTTTAGGCACGTTCATCGGTCAACATTTCGGCTGGCATGAAACCTTCTTAGCCGTATCGTTACTGGGTATTGTCGCACTGATCGGTAGCCTGATTTTTGTACCGAATGGCTTGAAACATACCCCCCCTGCGTCTATCGCACGTCAGCTCACTATTTTAAAACAGCCGCGTTTGCTGATGGTATATGCTAAAACGGCTCTGGGTTATGGCGGTAATTTCGTTGCCTTTACCTTCTTAGCTCCGATTTTACAGCAGGTCAGTGGGTTCAGCGCTGGTGCCGTTACCTGGGTTATGCTGATTTATGGCGTATCCGTTGCGGCAGGTAATCTCTGGGGGGGACGTTTAGCTGATCGTATGGGGCCAATCAAAGCGTTGCAGATTATCTTCTTACTGCTCGCTGCTGTACTGGCCGTATTCAGCTTTACCGCCCATAGCCCAATACTGGCACTCATTACCGTGTTGTTCTGGGGTGCCGTCGCCTTTGGTAACGTCCCTGGGCTACAGGTTTACGTGGTGCAGCAGGCAGAACGCTACGCACCACATGCTGTAGACGTTGCTTCCGGCCTGAATATTGCCGCTTTTAATCTCGGCATTGCTGGAGGTGCATGGGTCGGTGGAATGGTCGTTGAGAACTACGGTTTGATGGTAACCCCTTGGATTGGTGCTATCGTTGTACTGCTAGCCTTTGGGATGACACGCTGGAGCGGCGCATTAGACAAACGCGCCTGTGCTCAGTAAGGTAAGCACCCTTAAGGTTTAATAATATAACGGGGTAATGATGAGATTTCAGCGCAGAACATGTTTCGCCATAGCGATCGTCGTTGTGCTACTCATCATTACTGCTTTCTTTTACTTACGACCCACACACTCTGATGCATTGTGGAAAATAGTCAGCCAGCAATGCGTACCGCATCAGCAACAGCGCCAAAATCCGAGCCCTTGTGCCGAGGTTAATCTCGCTCAGAGATTTGTGATCTTTAAAGATCGCAACGGACCATTGCAATATCTATTAATGCCGACGGCAAAAATTACCGGAATTGAATCTCCTTTGCTGCTCAAACCGCAGCAACCCAACTATTTTGCTGCCGCTTGGCAACAGCGTCCGTGGTTATCAAAGCGCTATGGCAGTCCGGTGCCTGATAATGTGTTGTCGTTGACCGTAAACTCTGAATATGGTCGTAGCCAAAATCAACTACATATCCATATGTCTTGCACCAAACCCCAAGTACGCCAGCAAATAAACAGGTTGATACCGTCACTCTCTAATCAATGGCAGCAAATAAAAAATGGCATCAACAGCCACCGCTATTGGGCACGTAAATTAGAAAAAAGTGAGCTATCACATAGTAGCCCATTTATTCTACTCGCCAACGGCTTACCCGCAGCACGCGAAGATATGGGTGCATTTGGATTGGCTTTGCTGCCTGTGGATGATGGAAGTTTTGTGTTATTAGCCACCCAGCGCGAATGGTGGAAAATGAATCTGGCATCAATTGAAGAAATTCAGGATCACCGCTGCATCAGCCTTTATACCTCACGCCGATAAACCTTATAAAGTTTAGGCCCACATGCGATGCTCTCTTGTATAAAAAGCGAGCTTCTGTTTTTATTATTAAGAAACACAAAGATAATCTTATCGTTTTTGATCGCTTTGGGAGGGAGTATGGAGTACTACGGATACGTTTTAGTGAAATTTATTTTGGGATTCGCCATCGTCATTACACACTTAAATTTCTCAGGTAAAACTCAGCTATCGCAAATGACGCCGGTCGACTTTATTGGCAACTTCGTATTAGGTGGAATTATTGGCGGCGTGATCTACAGCGATGCGATCCCTCTCTATCAATATATTATCGTATTGCTCATTGGGGTATGCTTAATTTCACTACTGAATGCCATCAGTAAGCACGTCTATTTTTTCCGCTCAGTCACCATCGGCGATCCAATCCCTATTATAAAAAAAGGGCGTTTTCTGATGGAGAACATTCTGGCCAAGAAAAACAAAATCGATATTTTAAACGTATCCTCTCAGTTACACGCCCAAGGTATTCATTCGTTCCAAGAGATTAACTACGCCCAAATTGAGCCTAGCGGACAGCTTACCGTTGTGTGCGAAGGCGCTCAGATGCCATCAATCATTCTGATGAAAGATGGACGTCTACGCTCTTATGAACTAAATCAGATAGAAAAAGATGAAGCATGGATGCAACAGGAGTTAGAACGTTGCGGAATTAAAGCTGAAGATGTATTCATCGCTGAGTTTTGGGATGGGAAGCTGATGTTCATTTTGCGCGATGGTGAGATCGTTCGTTAACCTATTAAAGCATCGGGGCGGAAGCCCGCCCCGAGAGCATCATTAGCTACGGATTTTACGGTAGATAAACAGCACCACCAACGCGCCAATAACAGCAACCATAAAGCTGCCAAAGTTAAAACCGTCAACTTTGCCATAGCCAAAGAAAGTGCTTATATAACCACCAACAACGGCACCGACCACACCAAGAATGACGGTAACAATAAAACCACCGCCGTCTTTCCCCGGCATGATCCATTTAGCCAAAATACCGGCAATAAGCCCAAAAATAATCCACGAAAGGATTCCCATATATTCCCCCTAAATTTACTGATTAAAAATGATATAACCCACACCTAAATTATAGTGTGTCTAACGTTATTGATTGCCATTTGTTGCAGGAGCAGAACCGCTTTGTGCTGGCGGGTTTTGCTTCATACTGTCTTTTATCGCCTGAGTTTTCGTCTGAGCATCGGCTGACAGATCGTTCGCACCGCTAATAGCGCTGTCTTTAATGTTCTTCGCCTGTTCAACGATCTGATCGCTTTGCTGCTTAGCCTGCTTTTCTAGCGAATTGGCTTTAGCTTTCGCGTCATCCGTAATAGCATCCGCTCGTTTTTCTGCTTCGCTTTTAATTGCTTTCGCTTTGTCCTTCAGCTGCTCAGCCTGAGCGTCAGCCTCTTTCTTCAGCTTATCAGCCTGCTGCTTTGCAGCATCGGTGATCTGATCGGCTTTATTATCCGCAGCATCTTTGATTTGTTCCGCGTTATCTTTCGCTTTATCAAGGTTGGCATCTACCTTCGTGGAATCATCACAGCCTGCGACAACCAATCCAAAAAGCGAAGCTAACAGGACCTTATTCCATACGTTCATCATCCATTTCCTTGTTTTCTGTGTGCATTAAAAATGAACAACACAATCATGTTGTTACACCCAAAAAGCATAGACCATATTTCTAGGCTTGCCATTTTAGATGGACTGTTTGACTATTTTTTCATCCCTTTCAGCATGCCACCACACTGATTAGAATCCACTTCACTTGGCGATATCAACGCTAGCAACGCTGCTGCAGGCGCAACAACAGCGCCCAAAGCAACGGCTGCTACACCACGCGCAATGAGAGGACCTGCTTTAACCCCGACGTCAGGATGCTTAAAGGTTCCCTTCACATACAGCGGGGAGCGTAAAGTGAGAACACGCATTCCCTTACTTTCAGGATCAATCGATAAATCCATCCGTTCAGTCGCTAAATTGACGTTACCCGAAATATTTATCACCGCATTTTCGGTATCAAAGACGAACAATCGCGTAGCGGCTAAACCATTTTTGATGCCAATGTCCGCCGCCGCACAGTTAATCTTGACCTCATCATCGCCAAATAATTTGCCCACCAGATAGTTACCCACGTTAAGGCCGGCTATCTCCATCAGGTTTCGACTTATTACACCGTCATTAACCAGTAAGCGCACATCACCGTTGCTAGTACCAAGCAAATCAGCCACTGAGTTCCCCGTCCCACTTATTTTGGCATCACCGTTCAGTTGTCCTAAGCTACGACGCATCGATTCAACATTCGGCAGCAGCTTTTGTAGTTGGAAACCACGGGCGTGAAGGTCTGCCGTACCGCGCATCGGCGTACGTTTTCCTTCAAGGCGAATCGTTGAATTCAGGTTGCCACCGGCTACGCCAAAGCGTAACGGATCCATGAGTAACGTACCGTTATTTAAAGAGAGATGAGTATAGAGATCGCTAAGCGGCAGCGACTCTCCGTGCTCAATGCGCTTGGCTGTAAATTTGACGTTTGCATCCATCGTAGACCATTGCTTGGTATCAAATTTATCCCTAGGCAGAACTTTATCGGATGGCTGAGTTGCTTTTTGGCCTCGGCTCGCTTTTTCTTGATTAGAATCAGCGCCGATAAGCGGAGCCAAATCAGCAAAGCGGAGCTGGTTAGAAACCAATTCCCCGCTCAGAGAAGGGCGAGGTTTGCTCATCTGGTAGGTTAGGCTACCGTGAATATCGCTGTCGCCAATTTTACCGTTGAAGTTTTGATAACGATAAATCGCGCCTTTTGCACGTTTAAGCTCTGCGCTAAGGTGTCCATCAGTGGAGTAAGGCGGCGTATCCGGTAACACGATGCCGGTGAGTTTATGCAACTGGCTCAGGCTCTGTCCTGAAAATTGCAGGCGTAGATCCAGCGCGCCTAAATTGAGTGGATCGCTCAGCGTACCAGCGACCGCTACACGCGTTTTTCCCGAACGAACATCAGCCTGTAATGGGAATAATCCATCAGGATCGCGTAACGCCAGCATTCCGCCAATCTTCCCGCTGCCCGAAAGTGACTCATCGTTATATGTGCCATCCACTTTCCAGCCAAAGACATAATCCGGTGCTTTCTTACTCGCCACTTTTTTCGCAGAGCTGCTATCGCCCACCACTTCACTAAATGGCAGAGGTTTGCCCAACGGATCGATGGTCGCTTTGAATTTTGCACCGATCATTGCGTCGTCATAAGCGATCTTCCCCTGATCAAAGACAATGTCGTCGATCTTGAAAGACCAAGCCGATTTTTGATCTTTAGGCTGACCCTCATTAGAGGCGTTCGCAAGCTCAAAGGTCCAGTTATTCTTGCCATTTGCCAACCTGCGCAACGATGCATCTGGCTGTTTGAGTTTAATTCGAGGGATATAAATCTGCTTACCCAGCAGAGCCAGCGGAGAGAGGCTGGCATCAACTCTCTCGAGCGATACCATAGATACTGCAGGAATATCAGCGGGGTTACCTAAAACAATATCTTCAGCATGAACATGAGGCCAAGGCACCCAAGAGCGCCAGCCGGTTTCATCTGCAGGCCGCGACCAATCAACCCCCAGATTGCCACGGATAGCAAAGGGACGGTTAAGCTCAGTTGAGACTTTCTGATTGATAGTTGGCTTGAGTCGATTCCAGTCAAAGGTGATCACAAAGATAACGATCCCGACGATCACCAAAGCAACGATCCCTGCTAACCAACTCAGAGTTTTTTTTGTTCTGGTCATTGGCATGTCCTAAATATTTAACCTAAAAGTGTCGTTTCCCACACATAACAATAGGTTAATTTTTAGAAATACGCCTGTTTACAGGCTAAAGCGGAAGATGAGCTATTCGCTAAAGCGCATAGGAAGTTGATGCAAAAAATCAAATGGATTGGGACGGGAAAGGTAATAACCCTGTGCTGCGCAAGCCTCTGAGCGTTTAACCAGTGTCCATTCTTGAGAAGTTTCGACGCCCTCAACAATCACACCTTTGGCATAGCGACTCATCAGCGCTACTAATGCATAAAATAATCGGATCCCCTCATGACTTTCACGTAAAAACGAAAATAGGGCGCGATCGAGCTTTACAAACTCATAGCGGCACTCCATCAACGAGGAGAAATTAGCCAACCCGCTACCAAAATCATCTAGCCATAAACGGTGTACGTCTTCTAACGATTGAATAGGCATCGTCAGCGCGGCATAAGCGTGCTCTACCATTTCAAACCGCAAATATGGCATGTGATCCAACAGTTCACGCGCTTCAGGCTGCAACTGTAAAGATTGCAACGTTTGGCCATCGACGTTAACGGAAACAAGCAGATCGCACTGCTGAATAAAACCGTGCCATTGGTAGATTAATCTAAGTTGCTCCAGCACCACGTCCTGACGCAAGCTCTCAGAAATATGTTCAAAATAGTCTTCTGGGGATAAACGGCAATCGGGGTTTTCAGGATGATGCACGGCAGTAAGTAATTCTATTGCCAGAAGTACGCCGCTGGTGCAATAAATGGGTTGGAAAGTATACATTCTCTGGCACTGACTCCAGTAGCTCTTTTCTTGATTGAGCTCCAGTGGGGGCAACGGGGGCACCATCCACCCCGTGGCCATCATCTTGCCAATTTTCATGTGTCCACCATCCGCATACACCTTGTGAGAATCACTCTTCGTCCAAACGGACAATTAACAAAGGCAATTATCGGCAGGAGGCCTCAAATCTTTAACCGAGTTTCCTGTTAGCTTAGTCACTGCCGATTAAATAATGGCGGGTATCACGGAGTTTAGCAAATGAGCTACCCTAACTAGGGTTCTATCGCTATACACCCGTCTTACTGGAAATTGCACCTGGGTTGGCTAGACAAATTCGTTCCCGACGAATTTGTCACTCGCTTGCCGACTTGATGCAACGCCAATTATTTTGGGGATAGAACCGATATGCAGCGTGTTCATTGTATGGGAATTAATCGACTCACCTTTCGACAGATGGAGTATCAATATGCCTTTCGTTAATATCAAAATCACTCGTGAAGGCGCCACCGCCGAGCAAAAAGAAGCCCTGATCGCGGGCGTCACTCAGTTACTGGTGGACACTATGGGGAAAAATCCGGCGACGACCGTCGTGATCATCGAAGAGGTTGAAACCGACAATTGGGGGATCGGCGGTAAAAGCGTGACGGAACTGCGCAAGAAAAAATAGTTTATCTACCCCCCCGAATCCAGCGTTGCCTACCTGCATTCGGGGGAGGTATTCAGAAGCTCTCTCACTATTTTTAGATCCATATCATATAAAAATAGAACACTGTTTTATTTATATTGACGATAGGTTTTCCAACGGGGAAACTAAGGCTATTGCGTCTTTATTATCCTCAATAAAACAGGCTTTTCTTCATGACCACTGCTTCACACTCAAGTGCAAAAATTGCCGTTATCGGTGAATGTATGATTGAACTGTCGCAAAAAGGCGCGGATCTTTCCCGCGGATTTGGTGGCGACACACTGAATACCTCCGTTTACCTTTCCCGTCAGGTGCCAGAATCCAAACTTGCGGTACATTATGTCACTGCGCTGGGTACCGATACATTCAGCGATGAAATGTTGAATGCGTGGCAACATGAGGGAGTCAAAACCGAGCTCACTCAGCGCCTAGAGAACAAACTGCCAGGCCTGTATTTTATTGAAACCGACGCCAGTGGCGAACGTACTTTCTATTATTGGCGCAACGATGCCGCTGCCCGCTATTGGCTGGATAGCGATAGCGCCGAAGCGATCTGTGACCAGCTAGCACAATTCGACTACCTATATCTGAGCGGTATTAGCTTGGCTATTCTGAACGACAACAGTCGTGAGCGCTTACTAACACTATTAAAACGCTGCCGTGCCAACGGTGGAAAAGTGATTTTCGATAACAACTACCGTCCACGTTTATGGCAAAGCGTTGAACAGACGCAATCAGCCTATACAGCGATGCTATCCTGTACTGATATCGCCTTTTTAACGTTGGATGACGAAGATTTGCTGTGGGGCGCAAAGCCCGTTGATGAAGTGATCGCACGTACTCATGCGCTTGGCGTGAGCGAGGTGGTGATTAAGCGCGGAGCAGATTCCTGCATCGTTTCAGCCGCAGGCCAAACCGTCGATGTGCCCGCCGTCAAACTGCCAAAAGATAAGGTTATCGATACCACCGCCGCGGGTGACTCATTCAGCGCCGGCTATCTCTCTGTGCGTCTGCTCGGTGGTGAACCTGCCGCCGCTGCACAGCGTGGACATCAAACCGCCAGCACCGTCATTCAGTACCGTGGAGCCATTATCCCGCAAGACGCGATGCCTCGCTAAAATACCCGCCACTAACAAGTTTCACGCTAGTCCCTTTTCAGAGACTAGCGTGAATATAGAGACTACTGGGCTGAAGTCGGTTCTTCTTTCGCAGCCGGATCCGTCTGTGACGCTGGTGCAGAAGAGGTATCTTCTGGAATCGCATCAGCCGCCGCAGCCGCATCTTCCATATTCAATCCCATGATGCTGCTATACACATCACGCAACGCTTTCACGTTTTCTTCCGGCTCTCCGCGCGGTTGGCGCAAGATTAACGTTGGCTCACGGGAAAGTTGGTTATGCAGTTCTTGGTTTAGATCGTCCAGCGTGAGCGTCGCCAAGAAATCCTGACGCAGCTTCTGGTAGGTCTCAGGAGAAATATCCACGACGCCGCTTTGCTGAGAGCGTAAACGCTGACTCATCAGAATATCAGTATCGGTGCGCGCATAGGTGGCAAAAAGCTTCGTGAGCTGATCTTTCTTCTGCGCAACGATGGTATCGAATTCTTGCTGAGTAATACCGTCGTCATGTACCGCGGACATTTCGGTCGCAATAAAGCTCAGAGCCTTATTCAAATTCGCCTGAGTGGTTGCCAGATGGATAGCACATTGCGAACGCTGATATTGCACTTGGCAATCAAACATCAGGTTTACCGAACCTTTCAGATCGCTGTTAGCTAAAACCTGCTGCAGATGGCTAAACAGAGCCTCACGCGCGAAATCGCTTTTCCAGTAGCGCTGTAGAACCTGAGAATCGCGGATCGGTTGCCAAGGAACATCCCATGTGATCGACAACGTGTCTTGCTGTGCATTATCAGCGATCAGATTAATGGGGGTGTTTGGCAACGGTGCGAGCGTTGGCAGAGTCGCAGGCGTTTCACGCTTACCTTTTAACTCAGCAAAAGCCTTATTGATCTGCTCGCTCAACGAGCGGGAGTCTACATTCCCCACCACATACAGGGTCATAGCATCGGGCGTATACCACTGCTGATAAAACGATTTCAGCAGTTGAGTATCAACCGGTCGGTTCGGTCCTTGACCAGGCTCATGTCCTAACAGCGTTGACCCCTTGAGACGCAACCGCCACCAAGGATCATTAACATCAGAAGGCAATGTCGCCACGAGATTCTCCGGCGACTGCAGCGCGCTAATCACCGTATTATTATCGATCTGTAGCTTACCTGCCGTATTGGCTAACCATTGCAAAGCATCCTTCAGCAGTTCAGGACGGTTATTAGGCAAGCTAAGATTGTAAGCGGTGTAATCATAAGAGCTCACCGCCGGAGGCAATGGGCGCTGAGGGTCAATACTTTGCTGCCAGAACGATTGTAATTGGCTGGCGGTGAAATTATCGCTGTGTGTTAATGCTAAGCGTGGCAGCAAATGGGCAAACCCCACCTGCTGGCTTGATTCTACAAGTGAGCCAGTGCTCACAATCATACGCAATTCAATCCGATCGGATGGGCGCTGTGGCGTGGCGAGCAACTGCCATGAAAAACCATTATCTAGTTTTCCTTCCTGCCACGCAGGATCGGGCTGTAGTGCTTCAGAATGCACAGTGCTGCTGGCCGCTGCCAGCAACAATCCACCAACCATAAGCCGAATTTTGGTGCCTTGCATGTGAACCCCTACTAAATACTGACAATAATGTACGAATTCCCCTGAGGAAGATGACCTATCTGGCCCATAACAACGGCTAACTCAGTGTGATGAGTCAAACATCGATTTTTAGACCACGAGAGTAGGCTTATGTCTCCTGACAGAGAGAAAAAAAAATTCTAAACAACGCCAAACCAAGATAACGAGAGTCTCAGGAAGATGGCAAACATCTATTGCCAACGTATCTGTAACTCACGCATGAAGAGTCAGCGGTTGTAGAAATGAATGGGCACATTATAAAGATGCCCCCGCTCGCATCAAGCGAATGGGGGCAATCCGTCATGTTCGGTAACAAAAACCGAGAAGTAGGAGGGTTATAGCGTCTGAGTTTGCGTTGCGCTGCGGTCTTTTTTACCTAAAACCGCTCTCATTTGGTTTTCATCCAGTTGACGAACGCGTTTAGCTACGACGATAGTTGCCACGCCATTTCCAATCAGGTTGGTCAGCGCACGAGCTTCGGACATAAAGCGGTCAATACCTAAAATCAGTGCCAAACCCGCCACTGGCAGATGACCTACCGCAGAAATTGTCGCCGCCAGAACGATGAATCCGCTTCCGGTTACACCGGCAGCCCCTTTGGAAGAGAGCAGTAACACCACTAGAAGTGTGATTTGATGCCAGATATCCATATGGGAGTTAGTAGCCTGCGCAATAAACACCGCCGCCATCGTGAGATAAATCGACGTACCATCCAGATTAAACGAATATCCGGTCGGTATGACTAAACCGACTACCGATTTTTTACACCCGACTTTCTCCATCTTATCCAGCATACGCGGCAGCGCAGACTCAGATGACGATGTACCCAGTACAATCAGCAGTTCTTCTTTGATATAGGCAATAAAGCGGAAGATGCTGAATCCGGTCGCTTTCGCAATGGAGCCGAGCACAAACACCACGAACAGCACACAGGTAATATAGAAGCAGACAATCAACTGCCCCAGTTGTACCAGTGTCCCAACGCCGTATTTACCAATGGTGAAGGCCATGGCACCAAATGCACCTATCGGAGCCAACTTCATAATCATATTGATGATGCCAAAGATAACTTTGGAGAAGCTATCGATGAAGTTGAACATCATCTGACCCTTTTCACCTAAATGATGCAGTGCAAAACCAAACATCACGGCGAATAACAGGACCTGAAGAATATTACCGCTAGCAAAAGCGCCAATAACGCTGCCGGGGATAATATCCATAATGAACGCCACCAGCCCCTGCTGCGCAGCCTGATCGGCATACACCGCCACGGCCTTAGCATCTAACGCGGCAGGATCGACGTTCATCCCAGCACCTGGCTGAACGATGTTCACAATGACCAGACCGATAATTAACGCGATGGTGCTGACAACTTCAAAATAGAGCAGAGCAATTGCGCCAGTACGGCCAACCGCCTTCATGCTCTCCATACCTGCAATGCCAGTTACCACCGTACAGAAGATAACTGGCGCAATAATCATTTTGATGAGTTTAACAAATCCGTCGCCCAGAGGTTTCATCTGTGCGCCGAGGTCAGGGTAGAAATGGCCCAGTAATATCCCCAGTGAAATAGCTAATAACACCTGGAAATAAAGGCTTTTAAAGATATTTTTTTTCATATTATTCACTTCCTTATCGGGTACGCACGCATCAGATACAACGCACCAAAGGAGGGTTACACCTAGTACAACCTTCCTTTATATGACTCTGTACTGCGTTGGACGCAAAATAACACCGGCGTAACAATATGGAAATGCAATGTTGTAATTAGTAACCAAATTTTATCATTTTTATGAGCTGAAACGCATCAAACCCGCAATGAAAAAAGGGTTATCAATACAAAAAGAGGGGATTTATTGGGAGAATGGCCAGAAGTCTGGCCATAATCATTTGTTTCGAAAAGAGAATAATCAGATTAGGAAATATTTTCGTTCAAACTCATCTTGTGGCAACGCCGGTGAGAACCAATAGCCCTGCGCATAGTAGATCCCGTGCTTAAGCAGCCACTCACATTGAGTATGTGATTCCACGCCTTCCGCCACGACGTCTAAAGCGAGAACCTCCGCAATGGACGCGACAATTCGCACAAGAGCATCATCATGAGGGATCTGATCGACGAAGTTTTTATCAATTTTGATAATATCCACAGGCAAATGCTGCAAATAGTTTAAGCCCGCGTAGCCCATACCAAAATCGTCCAACGCAATCTTAATACCGATTTTTCGCAGCCGTGCTAGCATTTCGGCAGCCTGAGTTATGTTGCTGATATAAGCGGTTTCCGTCACTTCAAGATGAAGCATATGCGGATCAAGTTGATACTCAAGCAGCATTCTCTCGAGTAGCTCAACGTAGCCAAGATTGGCAATTTGAACACCAGAAACATTCAGAGAAATAGGCACACCGATATTCTGTTTCTGCCATGTCGATAAGATTTCCATCGACTCGGTGATCACCCACTCGCCTAAGGCTTCTATACCACCGACCTCTTCGGCAAGAGGAATAAACTCAGAAGGCAGCATCAGTTCGCCGTCTTGGCGGTTCCAGCGGATTAGTGCTTCTGCCCCAGCTAAACGTCCTGTGCGAAGGTCGATCTGCGGTTGAAGGTAGAGAGAAAAGTCCCCTTGGGTCAGGGCAGACATAATCTCCGTCTCTTTGGTTAGCCGATCTTTGGCCTTTTGAGCCAGCGTCGGTTCAAAGAATAAAATTTGATTTTTTCCTTCACGCGCCGCGACATTCATTGCCGAACTTGCCTGGCTCAGCAGCTGTTCTGCGTCCCTCTTGGCATCAATCGGCTGCTTAGGATCTGGCTGATAAAGCGAAATTCCAATACAGGCGGTTGGCCTGATCGCAATTGCGCCTAAGTCGAGCGGCTGGGTGATAATATCCATCACGTTTTTAGCAAATAACGTCAGCGAATGTGGCATCTCAACGTTGCGCACCAAGACCACAAAGCGATCCTGATTAATCTGAGCCAACATATCAGAGTCACTGACACAGGCTTTCAGCCGACAAATTAGCGAATTCAACAGCATGTCACGCTGAGCGGCATCAAGAACGCCCATGGCCTCTTGCAGAGTACAAATATTAATCACAACAATGCCTGAGTTTTCTTTCCGACAAACCAGTAAATGTTGCTCTAATAAAGGAACGAACAGCGTCATGTTCGGCAAATTCGTCACTGGATTGCGCGTCGACATGCGGCTCATCGCCTGATGCGCTTTTTCCAAGGCCTGCTGGTTGCGGTTATAGTTGCGCACCAGCAATCCCAGCTCATCATCACCGTGTAGCGGAGGTGGCGTTAGCTGATGAAAATTAGGCGCATCCAACGGCATGCTGCGCAACTCTTGCGCCAGCGCCCTCAGTGGATACACCAGCAGTCGGTTCATACACCAACTAATCGCGACCGTTAAAATCAGGGCCAGCAGAAGATACGTCGACACCATGGTTGACAGCGTCGAGAGAATAAATTGGTAAATACGGAATGAATCGGCCTGTAGCACCAGATAAGACGATGGCTGGCGTGCGGCAATATTTCGTTCAGTTCCGTAGAGCGGCATAGAAACCTGAACGGGCAGATCAAAGATCTGCATGACGGTTTCAGGAACTGCCCGTGCCTGAGGAAAACGCCCTTTAAGCGCTTGAAGCTCATTAGGTAGCATGACGTCGGCACGGCTGAGAATACCGATAGGGACGAG
Organism: Hafnia paralvei ATCC 29927; assembly: GCF_001655005.1. Lineage (GTDB taxonomy): Bacteria > Pseudomonadota > Gammaproteobacteria > Enterobacterales > Enterobacteriaceae > Hafnia > Hafnia paralvei. Next base: position 67,288 of record NZ_LXET01000004.1, on the reverse strand, counting down.
GCTATCGAGAATTTTCTGTGCTCTCACTGCGTCCATATTCAGCATCGCCTCCGATAGAGGCTCACGAACCGAATGCGCCAAATTCTCCAGTTGCTGGACGTAGTCCTCCTTGCGTTGGTCCACAAAGTGGAACAACTGAATCACGACAAAAATACAAATCGTAATAAGTGCCACAATAGACACCATTGCCATTTGTTTGATCGTTAAGGAACGACTGACTCGCAAACTGTCTCTCCGATAACATTAAAAAATTGCGACATGTTTGGTTGGCTAGTAATAAAACTGCCCATTTCCCCGCCAGAGTATACTTGATCACATCGGTTTTTAACCCTAAAGCCGAACTCTTTAACAAACAATTACACTGATTTAAGCGTAATCGTGTTAAACCGATGTGTTTTACACCATTTTTAACCGCAAATTCAGCCAATTTCTGAACAGCCAAAAAATAAAAAGACCCGCCATATTAGAATACAGCGGGTCTTTTTATGCGCAAATGGCTCATTGAGAGCCTTCTGCTGAGTTAATTATTTGAAATCAGCATAAGGCGTAAGCGGCGTTGGTGGCAGATCCATATCTCCCTGCCAACCGGCGGCCGAGTATCGGATATAGATTAGACCATGGCTTGGGGTGTAATCTTTCGCCTGCTGAATATCTACACCGGCGCCAATAAACCAGTTAGAGGTCACTCGGCGTTCGATAATCGCCCGCAGCGTATAACCTACCCCGCTACTGCTACTGCCGCTATCCGTATCATATTTATCCGTATACTTGTTATTCTTTTTATCCGGCTCAGGGAGCAGGTTCTTAATCGGATAACGATCGGTCGTGCTCGTTTTTGAATGTGACCAAGATACTGAACCACCAAGCTCCCACGACCAATTCTCCGTACGCTGACGGTAATTCACCGGCACACCAAAGGAAACATATTGCTGTGGACTATAGTAACCACCTTGCCCCAGCGTATAGCCGCTCAAATCTTTGTCATAATGCCAAATCATGTTGCTGAGCCCGACGGTGAAACGGCGGTTATTTTCGTTGATCAGCTTGTAGTAATAACCCGCCATCCAGCGAATACTGCTGTTGTCCTCGACGTTTTTCCCCGTCAACTGATCCGCACTCAGATCGGCCCAAACCCCGTTTGCTTCGCCGCGATCATAGCTACCACTGATCCCGACCCCAGTACGACGCACGCCTCCCCATGTGGTTCCTGTCTGATCGTCCTTCTGCCCGCCAAATGCCAATAATGAGCTAGAAATCGGGCGACGATGCGCGTTCACCGTCCAACCAATATGATTCCAATCGCTGCTATAACTGAGTCCACCGGCCCAATCGACCACATCAAACCCCATCGGGGTCGTGCCGAAGTCCCCTTCCCAATTGGCTTTTTTCCAGCCCGCAGCCAAGCTCGCGCCTGTAGAGTTTTGGCTATTGCCTGGTTTACAACCGTTCACATAGCAGGTGCCAAATTTCTCTTTATAGGTGCCACCTTTAAACGAACCGGCCTGCATATCCACGATGTCCGTGCGGAGGAACATGCGCCCGTCATATAACGGTGCGTCCATCTGCAACATGGTGGTATTAGCGGTGAGGTCTGAATAACCCCCTGTGCCACTTGAGCGAGCGTAATCGTGATCCAGCGTAACGTTCACATCCTGTTGACGATAAAGATCGGCGGCATCAGAGCGCACGCCGCGTTTGAGCCAATCATCTTTCTCATCATTACGCGTTAGACGCGTGAAGGTATCGTTGTCCTGTGGTTTGCTTGGCGCAATACCCGAAGTCACCATGGCATCGCGATAATAATCGAGAGCTTTATCGGGATGACCCTGTTTTTGCTCAAACCGCGCCGCATCACGCATCACTAACGCACCGGCCTGACCTGACGATTTAGCCGCCTGCGGTGTAATGCGATCAAAAATTTCCTGTGCCTTGGACATATCTCCCACCGATGCCCACGCGTCAGCCACGCGGCGTTCGGTATTCATACTCGGTGCGTCAGCCGGTTTCTCCTGCTGTAATGCCTGCAACTGAGAGCGAGCTTGTTCTAACTCTCCTTGCGCAATAAAGGCTTCAATCTCTCCCAGATGAGCAGATGCATTGTTGGGCTCACGCAAAAGCACATCTCGATAGCCCGCCAAGGCGACGGTGTAATCTTCACGCTCCATGGCCCAATCCGCAAGGGTGAGATCCACCTGTGTATTCGCCGGCTGCTGACGTAGGTAAGTAATCGCTTCGTCTTCATGCCCCGCATCGCGTAGATCTTGGGCTTTCTGTAACGTCTCGCCAAAGTGCAAACGATCTGAAAGCTCGTGTATATCCGCATCCCATTTGCTTTTCGGCAAAGAGTCCACCAAAGCTAACGCGGCACGATCGCGATCGGTACTGGAAAGATACAGCGCATGAGCATAAACCTGCTGCGGATCGCCCGGTAGCTGCTGCGCCAGGGTGCTAAAAGCGCGGTCAGCATCATCTGTGCGGCCAGCCGCATGCAGATCTTTAGCCAAGCGATAGGTTAACCACACATCGTTGGGCGACAGTTTCAAAGCCTGCTGTAGCTTGCTGGCCGCCCCCGCCCACTGTTGCTGTTGTTCCAGCGCCTGTGCCTGCTGCTGCAACACATCGCTTTGGATACTATTTATCGCGCCCTGCATCGCATTTCGCTGCCCACGCGATAGGCTATCCAGATAAGCGAGCGCCTTCTCTGGCGACTGTCGTTGGTAAATACCCACTAACCCACGAACCGCGCTGCTGTTGGTTGAATCCAGACGAAGTGCTTGCTGATAATAGCGTTCCGCGCTGGCGTCATCTTTGCGAGCAACGGCAACATCGCCCAACCCTAATGGCGCGTAGCTATCCGTATTATCGATACCGCGGGCCTGCTGATATTTTTGCTGAGCACTATCGAGCTGGTTGGCCTTTAACGCTTTATCGCCGGACTGAATCGCCAGCCAATACTGGTTACTCTTGATTAAGCTGAGCCATTTATCACGGTCATAACCCGTAGAATCCGCTTTTAGCGCGCGTTGGAAATACTCCAATGCCTTCGGTCGATTATCCTGTCGTGCATAGGCTTGACCTAAAGCGCCTAATACATCCGCATCATTAGGTTTCGCCACCAGCGCTTTCTGCAAGTCAGGGATGGCAACGCCCCCTTTGCCAGAATCCACCATCGCCAAACCACGGGAACGAGCAACATACGCGGGATCCGTTAGCAATTTCTGTTGGTCAGCCAGTTTTTTACGTGCATCGGCAGCAGATGGATCTTGCCCAAACACCGTCAGATAACGCTGCAACGCGGCTACGCTTTGTGCGCTCACAGGCTGCTGATTAATGCTTCCCATCCACAAATCCGCAGCATCGCCGCGCGTACTGTCGTTAGCGGCCATTTTCTCCAGCACCGCATACGCTTTCTGCGTTTGATTGGTGCCTAACAGCATGCTGGCCAACGTTCGTTGCAATTCACCGTTACCGGGATTACTTTTGCGCAACGTTTCGAGCTGATTAATCACGTTGGCTTCTTGCCCTGGCTGGCGCGCCACCACCCGCAGATACTCCACCGCTAAATCCACCGAGGGAGGCGTACCATCGAACAATTTCTGATAAGCCTTAATAGCCTCCGGAACATGCCCCGCGGTAGCTAATAAACGTGCCTGCTGTAGCTGCTGACGGCCTTCCGGTGTGGTTAGTGCCATATTCATCTTGGCTTGTTTGTAAGCCTCAGAATTCGGTGCCAGCGTCTTTAATTTATCCAACTGCTGTTGCGCAAGCTGCTGATCTCCCTGACGCAACGCTAGGCGCATACGCGCAGCGATAACATCAGGATTGTTCGGGTCAATCAACTCCAAGCGATACAGCGACTGCTTCACCAAATCATCGCGATGGCTGGCCTCACCCACACGGATTTGCTCCAGCAACCATTGTTGTGGAGAAACGACGGTATCTGCGGCCACAGAAACACCGGTCATAGACGCGAGAGATAGGCCGATCGAGAGACTCAACCCGCTTAATGAGAAGTTGCGATACTTACGCATGTGCTGCTGTCCCAATGAGGTAATAGCTCACCTTTTAAATTAAAACGATAACGTTGTTGGTCCCATCCTTGGCCAAATAGCGTTAGTACATAGCTGTAATAGGCGTCGTCACTGAGTGGATTATCTTTTACCCGCTGTCGCTGAACGGCTTGTGCCTGTGAGCCAGCGAGAAACGGCAATAACGCCGCCGAGAATCCCGAATTGCCATATCCGGTCGCTTTACCGGTCGCCACATTAACTCTTTCTGGCGGATAACCTAGCTCAGCGGTTATGGTGGCCATGGGTTGCCACTGTTTAATTAATACGGCTTTGTTGGGATCTTCATCGGCCATCATGCCTGCCCAGAGATAAACACGAATCGCGTCATACCCGCTAACATTTGGCTTATCCGGCGTTGCTTCCCAGCCCTTACCTTTACGCCAATCAATCCAATCGGGAACAAAACCCTTCGGTGAGCTTGCCAGCAGCAGACGTTGGTTATTATTATGCAGCGCCGCCCATGGGCCATGAAAATGAGCCATACGCGCCATCAACTGTGGGGGCAAATAGCTCGGGTTTATGGTCCACACCGGAGGATGCGCGAAGCCAACACGACCGGGCAGTAACATGACGCCGAATCCCGGCAAATGAACCACTTCTTCACGTGCGATGCGCTGAAGCAATAAGACACCGAGCGATTGATAGCTACGCACCTTCCATAGCCGCCCCGCTTCCATCAGCGAATAGGCAATCCATAAATCAGAATCAGACGCTGAGTTGGTATCCAAAACGCCCCACTCTTCTTTGCCTTCTTGATTCTTATCTTTCCTTCCCCATAGCCAAGCAGGAAGTCTTGCACTGAGATCGCCCTGCGCCAGATTGTTCTGTGTCCACTGCAGGATATTGTCGAACGCAGCCCTATCGTTGGCCACTAACGCAAAGAAGAGTCCATAGCTTTGTCCTTCCGAGGTCGTGATTTTCTTCGGGCTGCTGGGGTCAATCACTCGCCCTTGCTCGCTGATGTAATTCTGTTTGAACTGCTGCCATTCCGGCCAATCGCAGGCTGCAACGGCATGAGTTGCAAGACTGGATAGCAGTAACAGTCCACCAATGGCACCGATCTGCCACCCGCCTGATTCAGCGCCTCTCCCCGCCAGAGGAGAGGCTGATAGAATTCGGGCTTTTATCCACCCAAACATGATTAGTCTCGCTCATCCGGGGACAAGCGGCGACGGCGTAAAATGCGTAGCAAACGCCACAGCACAATCGCTATCAGCACAACGCTCACCGCAGACATCACGGCAACCAGAATCGGATGGGTAGCAAACATATGCCACAAACGTTCCCACCATGGCAGATGGCCTACGTAGTAGATATCACCCACGCGCATACTATTTACACCTGATTCGCGGATAACCACCACCGAGCCTGACATTGCCGCTTTCTTGCCGCTATCAATCATGGCCTCATTGAGTAAGCCGTAGCCACGTGGGCTATCTGCGAGCAGCGCAACTACGCTGCGCTGATCATGGTATGGCGATTGGAATCCAATCACCGCAGCCATTGCGCCATCGGAGCGAATCGTAGTGCGCGAATCAGGTTTCATCGAAGACGCCTCTGGCATGATGGTATCCAGATTTGGTTTACGCATCGGCATCTTGATCCAGCTTTGGGTCGCATCCACCAGAAGATCGATTTTATCGTCGTTTTTCAACGCCTCAGGGATCGTTCCAATTAGCAACACATCGCTATCTTTATCTTTGACCTGCGCCCAATCGTCGGTTAACGATACATTCAGCGCAGGGAAACCCGTCTGGGCACCAATGCTCCCCAGAGCATTCAGCATGGCCGTTACCTGTGACGGCGTGGGTTGTTTACCCACAACCACTTCAGTCTCGGACAAATCAGCCAGACGGCTAAATGGGAATCCAGCGTTAACAAACGAACGCAGATCCGGCATCGCCATAAAGTGACGATAGCCAGAGAAGTCGATGGTCGAATTACCGTCAATCGCAACGGTATTAGGTATCGGCTGTGACGTTACACAGTTATTGAGTGAACCACCGGAAATCGGATTCGCATAATCGAAATCAAAACGTAACTGATTACTCGCCCCCAGCTTCAGTGCCGGAATAGAGACATCGGTATTTTTATCAATAAGACCTTGGAACAGAGGCAAGCGCATTAGCAGAGCGCCTTTCTCCTTCTCAGGCACCAAGTTATAGGCCTCAATAAACTGGTTATTCAGATAAATACCCATGCGAGACCCGTCGGCGGTCAGCGGCGACGTATAGCGATACTTCATCCGCATATCAATGCCGGTACTGCGGATCAGGAATAGGTCTGGTGGTAGATTAAGAGTGACGCTAATCGGTGACGGCTCAAGGCCACTGGATTGCAATTGCTCTGCATAAGTTTGCAGTTCAGAGAAGGTCATTGGGCGATCGGTACGCACCCAGTTTGGCGCATCGTATGGTATGCGTGGTGCGAGGGTTTTCACCCCTTCAACCTCAACGCTAGCGCCTCGGAACAGGATATTCCCCTGTGCAATACCGCGTACCGCCGTCATCAGGTCTTTATCATCACGACCCAACACGAGCAGCAGTTTCACATAAGGATTATCTGGGTGGCTGATCATCTCCACGACAGGGCCATCCACCGCAGGATAGTCGCGCAGGAAATCTGGGCGTTTATCATTGGTAGCAAACACGACGGCGTGTTTTTCTGGCAACTGATTAAACAAAACAGGGAAATTTTGTCCGCGCCACTGTGCCTTCGAACCAAACCAAGAGGCTAATACGCCCGCGGCTCGTTGTTCCGCCAGATCAGGTTGACCTGCAAACACGATTGGCAACGTCAGAGCGCTGTAGTCGCGCGCGTCGAAGAATGGCTCAGGGAAATAAGAAAGATCGTTTTTAAGCGGCAGCCCCTGATAGGTTAAATCAACCGAACTCGCGTTACTCACATCCAGCCACACAGCGTTACTGGCTGGGTTTCCACAGATCTCCCGATGATTACCCACAAACTCAAGGCGTACTCGGTTAAAGTCAGTTATATAGCGTGGATCGATCGGTACCTGAGCACTGTTTTTCTTACCTAGTTGCTCTTTAGATATCGGTAAAACACCCATCAGTTGATCGTTAAGAAAAACCTTAACCTGTGACTCGACGGGTAACAGCGCCGGTGACGGTGTAAATTCAAGATTGAGCATCGCATTCGAAACAACTTCATCGCTGCGTACGCCAAACTCAAACTGGCCGGTAGGATCGACACCGCGCAAGTGCATGCTACCAGGCGCTGGCGCAATCTTGGCAAAGGTTAAATTCACGTCACGAGTCGGAACCGCGACAACCTGAGGTTGCGTTGCAGCCGTTTCACTCGTTGCCACGTTAGCATCCGTGTTTTCCGTTCCTATAACAGGAGACACGGGCTCAGCATGCACTAATGTGCTAATACCTAATGCCACTGCTGTTAGCCAAAATATTTTTTTATTCATCGCATTATCATCAATGTTGAGCCAATGTCTGAACCACCGTTCTTCGATTGTTTTGGGTCTATCAATTCCAAACATCGTTTTGCGGTGCCGGGGCGTTTATTGTTCCTTCCTGCTAAGCCTTGCTCACCCCACGTGGGATAAACGACACCGTCCACGTAACCAGCGTAGTGAATCCAATAAACACACTGCGCAAAATAGGGGGAGCGTAATCAGCAAGGCTTTGATATCCACGGAAGCCAAGTTTCAAAATATCCAGCAAACTCTCTACCGGTTTGTCTTGGGCAAAGCTGTCCTGCCATAGCGCCCAAGTGTCGGCGCGCGCAAACGTACACTGAATAAATTCGATATGCTGGGCCACACTCATGTTGTCCATGCGCAAGCCCGCTTTCTGACCGAAGACGCGTGTCACCTTCGCGGGGAACGAATACTCCTGTTGACCACGTTTCAGCATCAGCGTGATGTTTTCCCCATCATTGAGCACGCTGCCTTCTCGCAGTTCGACGCCCACGCCTCCGTCGGAATAATCGCGTAGCGTGCAAGGGAAGATATGGCCGTCTTTGCGTGCAATTGCCGCGGGCATAGCAATTTCTACGCGGTGAGATTGGCGAACCTGTTTCGTTTCAACCGACACAGCCACAGCGCCCCCCAGAATGATCATGTTGTAGAACACCCACGCCATACTCATTGCTACCGTCCAGATTTCATCTTGTGGACCAAACGACATCCGCCAAATCCCCAAAATCAAACCGGCAAAATTGAGCAATACCAAAATCAGGTACGGACGGGTAATAACCCAATCAACGTGCTGATGTTCAACCAATCCACCTTTCGCCGTAACGTTGAACTTCCCTTTATGCGGGTTAAGCAGCGCCACCGTGGTCGGCCGAGCGATGTACCATGCCAACACGGTTTCATAGATTTCACTCCAAAATGAATGGCGATATTTGCCCTGAATTTTGGAGTTAGTCAGACTGGAGTGAACGATATGTGGGATCACATACAACGCAATCGCCAGCGCGGGAGCAAAAATGATATAGGCGTGCATCAGCAAAAACGCCAGAGGCGCGGTGAGGAAAATGAGCCGTGGGATGCCGGACAGAAAGTGCAACATCGCATTGGCGTAACAGATACGCTGTGCCAGCTTCAGACCTTTGCCAAGCAATGGATTATCCAAACGGAAAATCTGCACCATACCGCGAGCCCATCGAATACGCTGGCCAATATGGGCCGAAAGACTTTCGGTGGCTAACCCCGCAGCCTGTGGGATGCGGATATACGCTGATGTCCACCCACGACGGTGTAGACGTAAAGAAGTGTGAGCATCTTCGGTAACGGTTTCAACGGCGATACCGCCGACTTCGTCCAACGCGCTACGACGCAATACGGCACACGAACCACAGAAGAAAGTGGCGTCCCACATGTCGTTACCATCCTGTAGCAACCCGTAAAATAAGGTGCCTTCGTTTGGCGTCCGACGGAAACGACCCAAGTTACGTTCAAAAGGATCAGGGGAGAAAAAATGATGCGGTGTCTGCATCATGCCTAGCTTTTTATCTTTGAAGAACCACCCCAAAGTTAGCTGTAGAAATGAGCGAGTGGGGACATGATCACAGTCAAAAATCGCGACAAACTCACCAGTCGCCTGTTTCAACGCGTTATTAATGTTACCGGCCTTGGCATGCTCATGGGTCGTACGGGCGACATATTTCACCCCAACCTGCTCAGCAAACTCCCGAAACTCTTCACGTCCACCATCGTCTAACAGCCAGATATTCAGTTTTTCTTTTGGCCAATCAATACCGAGAGCTGCGTAAATGGTGGGCTTCACCACGCTCATATCTTCGTTATAAGTCGGCACCATAATATCAATGGTCGGCCATGACTTAATGTCTTCCGGCATAGGCGCTGGCTGACGATTCAGCGGCCAAATGGTTTGGAAGTACCCCAGAACTAAAACGACCCACGCATAGGTTTCAGCAGCAAGCAGCAGCAATCCACAGATTAAACTAACCGGATCATCCCAGTTAAGCGTTGAGGTATAGCGCCACCAGATATAACGGCAAGAGACCGTTAGCGACAAAACAATCATCATCAGCGACGAAAAACGGCCTGGAATACGCCGCACAATCATCGCGATGCCCCACAGCAGCACCACGAATACAAACTGCGAACTTAAGTCAAACGGCTGGGAAATACAGAGCAACGCAAGAAGAGCGGAGAATACACACATAACGCCCAATACCAGACGGCGTATGCCTTGGCCTAAACGATTAAAAGCCTGTTCCGACTCCTCCGCACCATGCTCCTGCATCTTCTCAGGTAAGCTTTTCAGCCAATCATGATAGCCGTTATGCCATTTTTTAATCAGCGCGCGGATACCCCACTCTTTCGTGTGTCTCCCCGAGAAGAACACGATTAGCCACAGACTCTGGATCGCGTAACGAACAATATCGAGTGGTCGAGGACGTTGCGTATCAATATGGGGAAAAAGCGTCGTTTGTTGCGCGCGGATCTGCTGCCAGCGGGGAGACTCCAGCTTGAGAAAGAACCACGCAACCGTCAACCAGAAGCAGCCTAATACGGAACCCAATGCTGAAGCTGACTGCCGATATTGGTAGTAACGATCGACCAAAGCTTGACGCGCTGGCCGCATGAGAAAGAGATCGAGAAGGAGACTCATGGGATCATCCCATCGGCAGCATTGCCTTCAGCATCGAAATGCAGCAAACACCAGTTGGCGAGTGTCATAATTTCTTCCGCCGCCAAAGAGTGCGGATAATATTCTCCGAGCGGCTGTTTGACTGCGCTCGCCTCTGCCATCGCCTCGTCACGGTGGATCACCATAGGCAGCAAAGAAGGTAAACTTTGCAGCCAAAGCTGATAGATATCCTCTTGTAGTTGGCTCGTCGCTACTAGCTGATTAGCCAACAGAAAAACGCCCTGCGGGAGGGGCTGTTGATGCAACCGAATGTGGCAATTGGTATCAGGAACAATAACGTTTATGACACTATCAGCCAACGAGGTAAAGTGCTGTGCCAGTGGGTGCATACCGCTGGGAACATCAAGTAAGATCCAGTTATATCTGCCGCTCGCGCGCAGCGCATTAATATTTCGCGACCAATCTATCCAGCGCGTTACGTCAGTAAAAAATTGAGCGTGCTCATCACCGTTAATCTGCCCAAAAGGCAAGAAATCCAGTAATTCAGTGTAACGTAACGCAGCGTCTTGCCATGCGATACCATCAAATTCGGCGCGAGCCCAACCTTGGGAATGAGCGAAGTCAGTATTAAAATGCATACGCAATAGATTTGCTGGCGTCATATCGATCACCAATACTGACTCGCCTAACTGTTGTAACCCCCACGCCAATGCGGCGGTGATGGATGTGGTCCCCACACCACCTCGCAGCCCTTGCAAAGCAATAACAGCCATTAACGGACTCTCCCCGTCAATTGAGTGAGCTCGGCCAATAGCGGCCAACGACGAATCACTTCGTTCATATGCTCTTGGCGTGAGATATCAACATAGTTGATTTTAGGAATAGCAAAAGCATTGCTCAGTGCAGCAATATCATTTTGGAAAGTAAACGTAGGATCTTTCGCAATTAGATTAATTCTTTTGTCATTCATTCTGCTATCCATGAAAAATCGACTAATGTTTATGATTATAGACAGCTTAAAAAAACCCGTGACTACAACGTAATAGCGGGTACGCATCAGTCTTAGTAATTTGTCGTAAATTATTTATAATGTTACATTCGTTTATCTTTTTTCGCTAGTAGACCGCATACGACAAATAAATTATCGCCGTAGATAAAAAGCGACACAAAAAAATCTATGGAGACTAGGATAAATCTAGCGATTAGGTAAAAACGTTAAGCTTGACGGGTATAATCACATTCAGAGAATTAACACTCTATGGCGCTATCTTTTTCTCTCGGGGTTCATCAACTATGGGATGAGCTTCTTATAATGCAAGCTCCCGGCCTCTATTGGATTAGTGCAGACCGTGAAGTTGATGCTAAAAGCTTTTGTCAGCAGGTAATCTCAAGCCAGCCTGCAGAAACGCGTGCAGCGTTAATCAGCGTAAAGTGTCCACCGCAGGATATTATCGGCGCTAACTACACGCTTGGCCCCAATAAACTCCCTATTTACTCACTTCCCGAAAAGCGTAAAGCGTTATTTCAGTTTACGGAAGATCTGATGCGCGGTCTGCATCCGAAAAACCGACTGCTGGTGTTATTCACGCCATCAGGAATTTGGGAGCAGCTGCAACCCTATGAACTGACCGAGTGGATGCGAGATACCACCCGCTGGCTACGCCAACAAAATTGCACCTTGCTGATTATCGATTACGGCAAAAGTGCAAATAGCCAGAGAACCATGCTTCAGTCCCAGCATCGTACGCTATGCGGCTTGGCAAGCTTACGCTGGCTGCAAGATCTGCACCGCTACGACGTTGCCTACTGGTGTAATCAAAACGGCGTTACTGCGCAGCAAGACGTGGGGGTCTATTTTGACGAGCGCGGTTGGCATGCCCATGAAGATACTCTACAAGCACCACAACCCCGCAACGATGAACAAATTTATATGGCGCATAAAGCCGTATTGGAAGGGGCTCCACCGCTCTCTGAAAACTGGCATCTGTTTGAAAGCAACCTTGCGTTGTTTAATGCCGCCTATGCCGCTCAAGCCTGTACGTTAGTTTTCCAACTTTCTAATAGTGATCAAATCGATACATTAGCGCGTGAAATTCATAGTTTGCGCCGCCAACGTGGCAAGGCGATCAAACTGGTGGTGCGCGAAAGTACTACCTGCCTACGTTTCAGCGACGAGCGACTATTGTTGGCCTGCGGGGCTAACCTGATAATCCCACACAATGCGCCGCTATCACGTTGTCTAACAATGTTGGAAAGTGTTCAAGGGCACACCTATCCTCGCCATGTACCGTCAGACATTGACCTACTGATTGAAGCCATGCGTCCGCTGAACTTGAAAGGATATATTCCTTACAATACCTTCTGCGAAACGCTGATGTCTTTGATGAATAACACTTTATTACCAGAAGATAGCAAAGGCATTTTAATTGCCTTACGCCCCGTTCCAGGATTGCGCACTGAACAGGTATTAACAATCTGCCGAACCCGTCGCTTTGGTGATTTGGTTACTATCGATGAAAACCGGCTAACGCTGTTTCTTTCATCATGTAGAATCAATGACTTAGATATCGCGCTTAGCCATATATTCCCATTGCCGGTCGATGAGGTCTTCACAAATCGCATGGTGTGGTATCAAGACAAGCTGATCATCGCCGAACTACAGCAGATGCAGTCCAACAAGCCATCTAACTGGCACCTTTCAGACCGCATCACACCGCTGGTAAATCGCAAAAACAGTGAATCTGCGGCGGAACATCCTTTACGCCATTCACCGCAGCCAATCAGGCTATTACTCACGCCAAGTCAGGAGCGTGTTGAATGATGAACAGCATGGATATTTTGCAAATCATCATCGTCTGTGCGGTGATACTTCTGCCATTGGGCTACTATTTGCGTAAAAAATTACCCCATATTCTGCAATCAATACGCCAAGTACTCTTCACGCCGCGCTATTTAAAATCCGAGGGGATCCTGCGGCGTAATACTCGCTTACAACGTAACACTTCTGTCACGGTAGACCGTAAAAATGACCAAAAATAGTAACTCCACGAATACCTTAACGGACCTGTGGCACTACTGGCGCGGACTTGGAGGCTGGAATTTCTACTTCCTGCTGAAGTTCGCTCTGCTGTGGTTTGGTTATCTTAATTTTGATGCGCTATCAAATCTGATATTCCTCGCCTTTTTGCTGTTTCCTTTGCCAAACGTCCGTTTGCACCGCTGGCGCAACTGGATAGCGATCCCTATTGGGATTGGCTTGTTCTATCACGATACATGGCTACCGGGGATTAACAGCATCATGAGCCAAGGTTCGCAGCTGGCGGGCTTCTCGGCCTCCTATCTGCTGGACTTAGTGAATCGCTTCATTAACTGGAAAATGATTGGCGCGGGCTTTGTCATGCTGGTTGGCTATCTTTTTATCTCGCAGTGGATACGCGTTACCGTGTTCGTCGTCGGGGCCCTTGTATGGTTAAACGTGCTGCAGATTGCCGGACCTGCATTCTCACTCACACCGGATACCACTAGCGCGAATGCCACAACGGCAGCGGCAGAATCTTCCGATGCCAGCACAAATTCAGCAGGCGTTAACAGCGATCTTCCTGCTCAAACTGCACCACCTGACAATAAGAATCTTTCAGCTTACCTCGACGCATTTTATGCCAGTGAACAGCAGCGCCAAACCCAATTCCCGACGGCACTACCGGCCGATGCACAGCCATTCGATTTGTTGATTATCAACATCTGTTCTTTGGCGTGGTCTGATGTGGATTCTGTTGGCTTGCAGGATCACCCACTGTGGAAGCACTTCGATATTCTGTTCAAAAACTTTAACTCTGCTACCGCCTACAGCGGCCCTGCGTCGATTCGTCTGTTACGTGCGAGCTGCGGCCAGCCTTCGCATAAAGAGCTCTACTCTGCCGCAGGCCAGCAATGCTATCTGATGGATAATCTGGCTAAACTCGGCTTTGGTCAGAGACTCATTATGGACCACTCAGGTAAGTTCGGTAACTACTTGGAAGACCTGCGCAAAGATGCCGGTTTGCAGACGCCGTTGGAATCTCAGGCAGGGATTTCGCACGAGCTCACGTCGTTTGATGGAGAACCGATATTTAACGATTTAGAAGTTTTACAACGCTGGCAGCAAACCGTTGAAAAGTCAGGCGATGCACGCACCGCCACCTTCTTTAACCTGATCCCACTGCATGACGGTAATCGTATGGTTGGTAGCAGCAAGAGCGCCGACTATAAGCCCCGCGCACAAAAACTGTTTGATCAGCTAGACGCATTCCTAACGCAGCTTGAGAAATCAAATCGCAAAGTGATGGTGGTTGTCGTGCCTGAGCATGGTGCCGCGCTTGTTGGGGACAAAATGCAGATGTCAGGCCTACGTGATATTCCAAGCCCAAGCATTACGCATGTCCCCGTTGGTATCAAGTTTATCGGTATGAAAGCACCGCAACCGACTGAAATTATTGTCGATCAGCCAAGCAGCTATCTGGCTCTTTCCGAGTTAGTTGCTCGTTCCGTTGACGGTAAAATCTTCACGGAAAGCAGCGTAAACTGGCAAGCCTTGCTGAAAGGGCTACCACAAACGGCACCAGTTTCAGAGAACGATAACGCCATCGTTATTCAGTATCAGGGCAAACCTTATATCCGCCTCAACGGTGGCGATTGGGTGCCTTACCCGCAGTAATATCGCATGCAAAACAGCGTATCTAAAGGCTCCCCCAAAGGGAGCCTTCTCAATATATATTCCCTTAAATCGCATTTATAACGCGGTATTTACTATGCTCAAATACGCAGAGAATATTTCTACCGTAACAGAAAGCATTTAATTATGTACACTTGTATGAACACTCTAGGCATTAAAAAATATATATTTTTGATTGTTTAACGCCCCTACCAAATGCTTCAAATAATAACGATGACCATATTAAGATATTTCTATGCCCATGAATGAATCATAGCAAACTTATAGCTTGCTAATATAATGTACAAGCATACCTTTATAGAACATTAAAGACGCACTAAATACATGGTGATTTATCTCGCGATAGTCTTATTTTTCATATAAAAAAAGAGCTCTTTTCAGAGCTCTCAAAATAGAATCCTGATAAATCGATACTAAGCGCTTTCCGCAGCTTCATCCTGATCCACAGCAAAACAGGCAATCAGCTGTTCGCCATACTGTTTCAGCTGTGGCTGTAGCTGCTTGCAAGTGCCAAATGCACGACGGCAGCGCGCGTTAAAGGCGCAGCCAGGCGGTGGATTTAACGGACTTGGCAGCTCACCGGTCAACTTGATTCGCTCGCGGCGCATGTCTGGATTCAAGCGTGGCGTCGCAGAGAGCAGCGCTTGGGTATAAGGATGTCGCGGATTGTTAAACACGGCATCCTTTGGCCCTTTTTCCACACAGCGCCCCAAATACATCACCATCACTTCATCGGCAATGTGCTCCACCACCGACAAGTCATGAGAGATAAAGACATAAGACAGCCCCATCTCTTGCTGCAAATCCATCATCAGGTTCAGTACCTGAGCGCGCACCGAAACGTCCAGCGCAGAAACGGGCTCATCAGCGATCACCACGTCAGGATTGAGCATCAAACCGCGTGCAATCGCGATACGCTGACGCTGCCCACCGGAAAACATATGGGGATAACGATCGTAATGCTCAGTTTTCAATCCCACTTTCGCCATCATCGCTAATGCTTTTTCGCGGCGTTCAACGGCGCTAAGCGACGTATTGATAGTGAGCGGTTCTTCCAAAATAGCCCCGACCTTCTTGCGTGGATTTAGCGAAGCATAGGGATTTTGGAACACGATCTGGATTTTCTGCCGACGCAGTTTTTCCGCTGTTGCATCCGGCTTAAGCAAATCCTGTCCTTGATAATACAGCTCACCACCAGTAGGAATTTCAATCATGGTTAACAGGCGACCCAACGTCGACTTACCACAACCAGACTCACCAACCACCGCCAGCGTTTTGCCGCGTTCCAACGTAAACGAGACCCCATCAAGCGCTTTAACCAAACGTTCCGCGCCGAATAAACCTTTTTTCACCGGATAATGTTTTTTCAGATCGATAGCCTGAAGCAGCGGTGCCTGCTTATTCAGTGTTGCGTGACTCATAGTGTGGGTCTCCCCGCATCATCAAGCGGCGTATGGCATTTTGCCCTGCGTCCGTTGATATCTTTAAGTTCTGGCTCAACTTGACGGCACAAATCGTTGGCATACGGGCACCGAGGGTTAAGCAGGCAGCCGTTTGGACGATCGTATTTACCCGGAACAACACCGGGGAGCGATGCCAATCGCGCCTTATCGGCGGCAAACTCTGGCAACGCACGTAGCAGAGCCTGAGTGTAAGGATGGCGTGGGGTTCGGAAAATTTCCTGCGCTGTCCCTGCTTCCACAACCTGTCCCGCATACATCACGATAATCTTATGGGCTGCTTCTGCGACCAGTGCCAAATCGTGGGTAATCAGCACCAGCGCCATATTCTCTTTTTGCTGTAGCTCCAGCAGTAGCTCAATAATCTGTGCCTGAATGGTAACGTCCAGCGCCGTGGTAGGTTCATCAGCAATGAGCAGTTTTGGCCGACAAGCAATGGCCATTGCAATCATCACTCGCTGGCTCATCCCCCCAGAAAGCTGGTGCGGATACACGTCCAAGCGCGAGCCCGGATCGGGAATGCCTACCAGCGTTAGCAGGTCGATAGCACGCTGACGACGCGTACTGCGGTTGCCCCCCTGATGCACCTTGAGCGCTTCCATAATCTGAAAACCCACGGTGTAACACGGATTCAGACTGGTCATAGGATCCTGAAAAATCATAGCCACTTCAGCACCTACAATCTGACGGCGCTCTTTTTCAGAAATCTTCTGCAAATCAATATTGTTAAAGCTCAAACTGCTAGCCGTCACACGTCCAGGAAAGTCAATCAGCCCCATGATTGCTAGAGAGCTCACTGACTTGCCAGAACCTGATTCACCAACGATGCCGACAACTTCACCCTGATTAACGCTGTAGCTGATGCGATCAACGGCACGGAACGGCGCTTCTTTTTCACCGAAGTGAACTGATAGCTCGTTAACGTCTAATAAAGCCATAATATTCTACCTCTACCCACTACTGCTTGAGACGCGGATCTAACGCATCGCGTAATCCATCGCCCATCAGGTTAAATGCCAAGACCGTCAGCAAAATCGCTAAGCCAGGGAAGGTCACGACCCACCACGCACTTTGCGCAAATTGCAGTACATCAGACAACATGGTTCCCCATTCTGGCGTTGGCGGCTGAGCCCCCATGCCAAGGAAACCTAATGCAGCCATGTCGAGGATGGCATTCGAAAAACCTAACGACGCCTGCACAATCAAAGGCGCTAAACAGTTAGGCAGAATATTGATAAACATCTGGCGCATCGCACCTGCGCCCGCTACACGAGAAGCGGTCACATAATCGCGGTTCACCTCAACTAACACCGCCGCACGCGTTAATCGCACGTAGTGCGGCAGCGCAACAAAGGTTAACGCCAATGAAGCGTTAACAATCGACGGGCCGAAAATAGCCACCAGAACCAGAGCCAACAGCAGGCTTGGCAAGGCCAGCATGATATCCACAATACGCATGATGACGGCATCAACCACACCGCCAAAATATCCTGCCAACAGGCCGAATATCACGCCGAGGATCAGTGACAATACGACCACTAGACATCCCACCAGCAGTGACAAACGCGCACCATAAATCAGGCGCGACAGCACATCACGGCCTACATCATCTGTGCCAAGAATAAATTTCCAACTGCCGCCGTCTTGCCATACGGGAGGTTTAAGCAAGGCATCGCGGAACTGTTCCGCTGGCAGATGCGGAGCCAACACGTTTGCACCAATCGCCAAAATTAAAACGATGACGATATAGACCAGTCCTACCACCGCACCTTTGTTGCGTTTGAAGTAGTGCCAGAATTCTTGAAACGGAGTCATCGGCTTAGGCGCGCTTATTGCCGAGGACGTTGTTGTAACGTTAGACATCGTTGCGCCTCCTATTTCTTATGGCGAATACGTGGGTTAACGACGCCATACAGCACATCAACCAGCAGGTTAACCAGAATGATCATGACGGCTACCAATAGCACACCACCTTGTACCACCGGATAATCTCGGCGCTGCAAAGCATCAATCAACCAGCGCCCTAGCCCAGGCCAAGAGAAGATGGTTTCTGTCAGGATCGCCCCCGCCAATAGGGTCCCCACCTGTAGGCCAATGACTGTGACCACCGGCAACAGCGCATTGCGCAACGCATGTACAATAATCACGCGCATACGCCCCAAACCTTTCGCGCGAGCGGTACGGATATAGTCTTCACTCAGCACTTCCAACATCGATGAGCGGGTCATACGCACAATGACCGCCAATGGGATAGTACCCAGCACGATGGCAGGTAAAATCATGTGCATGACTGCATCTTTGAAATCACCCGGCTCTCCCCACAATAGGGTATCAATCAGCATAAATCCGGTTAACGGATAGCTATCATCAAGGAAAACACTGTCGTCTATGCGCCCCGATACGGGCGTGAGATTGAACTGTACCGATACCAACATGATAAGCATGATCCCCCACCAGAAAATCGGCATGGAATAGCCTGTCAGTGAGATACCGACAGCGGTATGATCGAATATGGAGCCGCGCTTCACCGCAGCTAATACGCCGACCGGTATACCGACCGCGATAGCGAATAACATCGCACAGATACCGAGTTCCAGCGTGGCCTTAAAACGGGGGACAAACTCAACCCAAACCGGCGTTCGGCTCTTGAGCGAGGTGCCTAAATCACCGTGCAGTACGTCTTTGACGTAGATGAAATATTGTTGATACAGCGGTTTATCCAAGCCCATTTCCGTCATCATCTGAGCATGACGTTCGGCGGAGATCCCGCGCTCCCCTGCCATGATCGTGACCGGATCGCCGGGGATCATGTGAACAAAAGCAAACGTTAATAACGTTATGCCAATAAACGTTGGGATCACTAACCCCAAACGCCGGAGTATGAACTGCAACATATCCCGTACTCTCTATTTTTATGATTGAAGCATTGCTCACAGTACAGCTACGTCTAACGGAGACCCCACCCCAACGCTCCCCTTCACAGAAGAGCGTTGAATGATGAAAATGCCCACTCGGCACAATCTATTTCTATTCCTCCCCCTGACAAGAGGGAGGATGGGAGGGGTTAACGTGGTTAGTCGAGAGACACCTGATCGAAGTGATGTTTACCTAATGGATCAACCACATAGCCTTTCACTTCTTTACGCACTGGCTCATAAACGGTGGAGTGAGCGATGATCAACGCGGGTGCCTGATCATGCATAACGACCTGAGCCTGTTTATAAAGTTCGGTGCGTTTTTCGTGATCGGATTCAGCGCGTGCTGGCTGGATCAAATCTTCAAACGGCTTGTAGCACCATCTTGAGTAGTTAGAACCATCTTTAGCAGACTGACAGCTAAACAGCGTCGCGAAGAAGTTATCTGGATCCCCATTGTCCCCAGTCCATCCCATCATCACGGTCTGATGCTCGCCGTCTTTCGCACGTTTTAGGTATTCACCCCACTCATAGGTAACAATCTTGGCTTTTACACCGACCTTCGCCCAGTCAGCCTGAATCATCTCAGCCATACGGCGAGCGTTCGGGTTGTATGGACGCTGTACCGGCATTGCCCACAGGTCGATAGCAAAACCATCTGCCAAGCCTGCTTCTTTCAACAACTCTTTTGCTTTCGCTGGGTCGTAAGCATAGTCGGTGATTTTGTCGTTGTAGCTCCACATGGTCGGTGGGATCAGGTTCTTCGCTGGCTGACCCGCTTTCTGATACACCGCTTCAATGATCGCCTCTTTATTTACCGCCATCGTCAGTGCCTGACGCACTTTCACGTTATCCAGCGGTTTTTTCTCAACGTTATACGACAAGTAGCCAACGTTCAGACCCGGCTGCTCCATCAACGTAATACTTTTATCTTGCTTCATGCGGTCAATGTCAGCCGGATTTGGATACGGCATCACCTGACACTCATTTTTTTGCAGTTTGGCATAACGCACGGAAGCATCCGGCGTTATGGAGAAGACCAAGCGATCGATTTTTGGCTTAGGTCCCCAGTA
Organism: Hafnia paralvei ATCC 29927; assembly: GCF_001655005.1. Lineage (GTDB taxonomy): Bacteria > Pseudomonadota > Gammaproteobacteria > Enterobacterales > Enterobacteriaceae > Hafnia > Hafnia paralvei. Next base: position 46,964 of record NZ_LXET01000004.1, on the reverse strand, counting down.
ATCTTTGAACGGCTTGTACAGGATTTTGGAGTCTTTCTGATATTGCACCAGTTGGAATGGCCCCGTCCCCAGCGGCTCAAGGTCGATCTTCTCTGGTGTACCCGCCTTCATCATCGCATCGGCGTATTCAGCAGATAAAATAGACGCAAAATCCATTGCCAAATCAGCTAAGAATGGTGATTCAGGACGTGTCAGTTCAAAGCGTACGGTGTTATCGTCCACTTTTTCTACTTTGCTGATCAATTCACCCAATCCCATACCTTGGAAATACTCATAGGTGCCACCGGACACTTTGTAGTACGGGTTTTTTTCATCTTTCTGACGCATAAAGGAGAACACGATGTCATCAGCGTTCAAATCACGCGTTGGGGTAAACAGCTTGCTGCCTTGCCACTTCACGCCTTTACGCAGATGGAAAGTGTAGGTTTTACCATCTGGGCTGATCTCCCACTTTTCGGCTAAACCCGGCTGGATCTCAGTGGTGCCAGTTTTGAACTCAACTAAACGGTTGTAGAGCGGCACAGAACTCGCATCGTAAGTTGTACCAGAAGTGAACAACTGAGGGTTAAAACCTTCAGGTGAACCTTCTGAGCAATAAACCAGAGTTTTTGCCTGAGCACCGGCGGCCAGCGCCAGAGCAACCAGACCAATCCCCAACTTCAACGCACCTATTTTTTTTCCACGGTGAGTGGAGGTGTTCTTATAAGAAGACATAACGCTTGGCTCCGTAGTGATGTGTGTGTCTGCCAGATCTGTTTTTTTATATGCGACCCGTGCAGTGTTGGCTGAAAAGCCAAGGATGGGTGCAACCCGCATGCCAAAGAGAACGATTCTTCGGGGCCACATTGGGTAGCACTTGGAAGGGGCTTCCAGTGTTAATCACCCACCTTATGCATACCAATTTCGCAAGTGTTTAAGGTGACGTCAATATAACCAAAGGTGATTTACAAGGACTGTGATATACAGCATACAAACATTAAAGAAACGTCTTGATAACATTTACAGGATTAAAATTTATGCTAGCAGTCGTTGGTCAGCTTATTTCACTATGTAACAAAATTTTAATAGCGGATATCTCTGGCAGAATTGGTGAAAAAATTATCGCCAAATGCTGAATATCTGAACAATTGGGTTTGTAATTTGCGGCATCGACAGGAGGAAATGCTGTTCTGAGCGAAGTCATGCTCCATTTTGGGGAATCATTTTGGCTGTTTCGCATCATGTTAGGGCATGTGCAATGTTGTTTCTGGCTTAACCTTAGCACAGAGGATTTGCCGTTCAAAAACGCGCTGGTGATTATTAAACGAGTTATAGCAAAACAAGAAAAGCCAGTCTGATTTAACGGGCTGGCTGATTTAATGGCACAACTAACGAACCACAGGAATACCTGCTGTCGTTATATTATCTCGTTGCTGCTCCAGCACAATTTGTGCCAGCGGAGTGTCTGCTTCATATCGAGCCCGCGCGTCCAGCCCTTTTTCGTACTTGTTGTATTTCCACCACGCGTAACCAAGAAAGATAACCAACCCACCGACGTTATAAAACATGATGGTCATGATGCTGGCACCCGTTGGGAACGTGGAAGCAATAAACCCAACGGTGAAAATTACAATCAGCACACTGACGATGGTAATGCCCTGCATGCGTGTTCCCATGCGGAAATCGCGATTCACGCCATCATATTTGATGCGTAAGTTTAGGTATGCCAGCATGATAAATAGTGGAGGCAACATAGATGCTGCCGCCGTCATATTGATCAACGTATTCATCAATTCCTGTACGCTGCCCGAACCAATGGTTGGAATAAGCATCAGAGGAATGACAATTAAGAACTGGATCCAGGCGGCACGAGTAGGCACTCCATGCTGATTTAAGTGCACGGTTTTCTCACCAAAAATACCTTTTGGAATCTCCGTGAAAAATATTTTTACCGGAGCCGCAGTCCACATCAGCAAAGAACCAAACATCGCAGTAAAAGAGACAATCCCCACAAAACGCTTCATGAACATCGCGGGCAGGCCAAAATGACGTGCTAACCCTTCAAATACCTGAACTGTACCCCCGGTAAAGTGTAAATCAGCCTTGTGAACAAACACGTTAATCAGTAAAGAAGAAACCGTATACAAACCACCAATAAACAGTCCCGAAAGGATTATCACTTTCACGAAGACTTTGCTGCCACCTTTTACGTCGTTAACGTACACAGCCACAGACTCTGCACCGCCTGCTGCTTGAAAAATCCACGCAATAATGCCAAGAAACGCCCAGCTAAAATGAGGAGTAATTGCCTCTACGTTGAGGGGGTCAGCAGGTTCTACACCACCAATCACCGTAGCACCCGCAAGAATAATGTAGGAGAACGTCAACAACAGCATGAGCGTGGAAGTGAGAGACGTCATTGGCCCCAGCAATTTCGCGCCATGGTTAGAAATCCAGGTCGAAAATGCAAACAAGCAGATACTAATAATTGCTGTAGTCAATGGCGTAAATATATAGTCATATCCGAGAAATGCATACGATGCGTAAGCAATAACTCTCGGTAATAATGAAGTAAAGAAAAACAAATTAACGAACCAGTAAGTGTAGGCGGTAATAAATGCCCAACGCCCACCCATAGCACTTTTCACCCACGCATAAACGCCCGCTTCAGAATTTTTATTAAGCGAAACAAACTCGGCAATAACCAAACAAAATGGAATAAAATAAATAAGCGTTGCCACTAAAAAAACCGGTGCCGACGCAATACCTAATTCAATATTATTATTAATGACATTATTGAAGCTAAATACCGCCGCAAATGTCATGGCTAATAGTCCAAACTTGCCAATGGTGTTTCTGTTCGTTGAAGCCATATTAACTCCACATGTAGGGTATTTTTATTGTATTTGCGGATGTCGCTAACGTAGATTGGATAAGCGTTAGCACCATCCGACGTTTTATTTATTAAGGAAATACGTTTCCTCAACGGTAACTTTCAGGATGACCTTCCGCATGCTATCCCCAGCAGAAAATCTGTACGCTTCGTGGTTTTCAAAAATGGCGACATTACCCGCCACCAGCTTCTGTTTTGCGCCCTGCCCGCTGAAATACTCTCGGTCACATTCATCCTTATAAGGAACTTCTGGGGTTAATTCAGCTTTGGCGGCATATTCCACCATTTCTTGTCCGGCAAGATAATAATGCACATCGAAGTAACGGCGGTTGCCTTCAAATAGCCCGTCACCAGCACCAGAACATTCCGTAAGACGATAAACTAGTGAATCCCCTATCGAATAAAAAACATCAGGCTTAATACTCTTCAGGTTATTAATTGCTTCCATACAGCGCTGCCATTTTTTCCCAGCCCGGTAAACGCTCTGAAATTCTTCTAAAGTATTTACAATAATCATTACGCCAGCCTCATCAAGAATGTGCGCGTACGCTTTGTGGATGGAAATCGTATTTCGCCAGATCGCTTATCGCAGTTTCTGCCTTACGGAACGGCACCATGGTGAAGCCGTATTCGAACGGTTTGAGGTAAACCCGGAATGAATCCAGCACCTCGGAACCCCAGGAGTTGGAACCAAGGCCGAGGATTTGGTCGTCAAGGTTTAGCGTCAGGTAATCGCACACTTCCAGTTCGTTGATGTGCTGCGCCTGTTGCAACATTTCAGCGCTGTAAGGCCATAGGCTGAAGTTAATCGGTCTGCGCGGCTGAATGAAAATCCCGTTACCCTTTTCATCCTCGACGCTCAGCCAGCGCACCTGCTGCCGGTTGCCGTTATCCTGCGGGAACGGATAGTTTTCAAACAGGCTCTCAACGGGCTGGCAATAATGGCCTATCAGGTTGCTCTGGCAGCTATCGCCGTAGTTTTCACCCGGCCCACGTCCGTAATATTCCACCTGTTTAAAGCGCTTGCTGATGCCAAAATCGAGGCCAATTTTCGGGATAATAGCCTGGTAATTGCCGTAAGGCGTGCCGGACAAATCCAGCGTGACGTGGCCTGCGGGCGTGATGCGCCAGCGATAAGTGCAGCGCATCCCGAAGTCGAATACCGGCGGCGCAATGACGCTATCAATTTCAATAATTTCATCGTCACCCTGCGAGAAATGCCGCATCGCGCGGAAATTATGTTGCATCAAATGCAGGTGATACGGCTGCCACAGGCCTTCAAATTCTTGCTTATGGTTATCAATTGTTGGTTTGAAGAACGTCAGATGCGGTGCGCGCCCAACGATCTCTTCGCCTGCGACTAACCAGGAAACCAGCTCGCCGCTTAAACGGCAGAACGTCAGAGTAAAATCAGTGCCGCTGATAACTTGCTGATGCCCCTGCGTGTCATTGCGTAATGTGCCAGATTTCTTGAGCGGCAACGGCTCACGCGATTCCGCCTGTTGGCGCAAAATCTGGAAGTGGCCGAGAGCATGCATCGCTTCGCTGTAGCTCGTCGCACTCCGCTTAATGATTTCAACGTTGATAAACACTTCACCGGCTGGCAGTTGCGGTGGTGACAGACGCAACTCTTCGGCCTCGCCAGGCAGCAAATGCGGCAGCGCTAATGTTTGCTGCGCGAGGGTTTTGCCATCGACTTGATATGCCACCTGAAACTCGATATCGCCCAGCGTGCTGTACCAGTATCGGTTTTCCACCAGCAACACATCGTCGTGTTCCGTCTGGCGAATATTGACCGGGCATAGCACCTGTTTGTATTCACGCAGGCCAGGGCCCGGGCGCTGATCGGGATAAATCAGGCCGTCCATGCAGAAGTTGTAGTTGTTCGGGAAGTCGCCGTAATCGCCGCCGTATTGATAGCGCTCGCGGCCCTGCTCGTCGTGCACCAGCAAACCGTGGTCGCACCATTCCCAGATGTAATGGCCTTGCAAACTTTTATGCTGATTAAATACCGCCTGATATTCCGCCAGCCCACCCGGCCCGTTCCCCATCGCATGGGCGTATTCACAAATGATGCGCGGCTTAGGATGCGGATATTCACCAAACGCGTTCATCATCGAAACGCGCGAATACATGGTGCTGATAACGTCGACCACTTCTGCGTCGCGATCTTCTTCGTAATGCACCAGACGCGTTGGGTCGAGTTCCTTGCAGCGCGCGGCCATCGCACGAATATTGCAGCCGTAACCCGACTCATTGCCCAGCGACCACATGATGATGGAAGCATGATTTTTCTGCGCCATGACGTGGCGTTCGATACGTTCGACGTAAGCCTGTTCCCAAGCAGGATCATCCGTGATGCGGCTGAGATTACCGACGTTAGCAAAGCCGTGGCTTTCAAGATCGGTTTCCGCCATAACAAACAGGCCGTACTGGTCGCACAAGGCATAAAAGCGGGGATCGTTCGGGTAATGTGCGGTACGAACGGAGTTGATGTTGTGCTGCTTCATCAAAATGATGTCGCGCTCAACACGCTCCATATCCACTGCGCGGCCTTTCTGATGATCGTGATCGTGGCGGTTCACGCCGTGTAATTTCAGATAGCGTCCGTTCACATAAAATAGCCCGTCGCGCACTTTGATGTCACGGAAGCCGACCTGTTGCGGTACTACTTCGATGATTTCACCGCTGGCATCACGCAGCGTTAACAGCAGCAAATAGAGGTTGGGATGTTCCGCATTCCATTGCTTTGGCTGTTTTACCGGCAGCAAAAACTGGCAGGTTGAATCATTCTGTATCGCGAGCGTAGTTTGCTGTTCGGCAACGCATTTATCGCCATCCAATAATTGGGCATGAAGCTGGAAATCTACGGCGTGCGTCGCGGAATTATTATGAAGCTCGCAGCTTATCTGAAGTTCCGCATCGCAATAATTTTCATCAAATTCAGTGATTACGGTTAAATCATGCAGATGCACCTGCGGCTGACCAATCAGGTAAACATCGCGGAAAATCCCCGCCATCCACCACATATCCTGATCTTCGATGTAAGTGGAATCCGCCCACTGCATCACCCGCACGCTAAGCAAGTTTTCACCCGCTTGCACGTAGGGACTGAGGTCGAATTCAGCGCTCAGGCGACTGCCTTTGCTGAAGCCAACGTAATGGCCGTTAACATAGACTTCAAAGTAAGTTTCTACGCCATCAAATTTGATAATGATCTGGCGTTGCAACCAGTCCAGCGGAAGTGAAAACTGGCGCTGATAGGCACCGGTTGGATTATTGGTGGGAACAAAAGGCACGTCGATAGGGAATGGATAACCCTCGTCAGTGTATTGCAGTTTACCGTGGCCTTCCATTTGCCACATGCTCGGAATGGTGATGTTACCCCAATCCGTCATTGGCTGATGATAAAATTCAGCAGGCACTTTTTCCGGATGGTCGAAATAGTTAAAAGCCCACTTGCCACTTAGCAGCATAAAGCCCTGACTCGCGGAACGATCCAGTCCTTTCGCCTGCTCCGTGCTGCTATAGCTGTGAAACCAAGCTCTCGCTGGTAAACGGTTCTCAGATTGTTTTTCGATGTTTTCCCAATTGTTCACGCCAACATCCTCATTACGTGGGTATGGGTAAACAATAGTAAATATTTAGTAAAACAAAAAATTAAAGTTTACTAAATGCCGAGGGGATCACAATAAATCGTTGAGGTTAAGGATTTGCGGTGGATGTCGCCTGCGCTAACCCACCCTTAAAAATCAAGGAGATACCGTTGTGTCTCGCAACAGCAAAGAGCTTGGAACAAAGACGGAAAGTGGGATGGTCCGATCGTCGCGAATCCGTTCCATCAGCAGGTTAACGGCCTGCGCACCGATGGTTTCGGAGTGAATGCGGACAGTTGATAAAGCAGGATACACAAAGCGTGCGGTTGGAATATCGTTGACGCTAATCAGCGCCATTTGCTCGGGGACTTTAACGCCATGTTCATGCAATGCGCGCAGCACACCAATGGCTATGGAGTCGGTCGCAACAAACAAGGCTGGCGGATAATCCTTTGATGCAGAAAGCATTTTTTTCGCACACTGGTAACCCGCCTGGCTGCTGAAATCGCCGTAGTAAACATCCTGCGGCTGGACCACGTTTTTACTTAACCCGTATTCAACAAACGCTCGCTCGCGCTGATCGGCATATTCAGGGTCATCGCGCCCGCCGATGAAACCGATGCGCAGGTAATCACGGGAAATAAAGTAGTCGATAACTTTCTGGCTGATTTTATATAAATCAACGCTCACGCAGTCAAAGCGCGGATCATTGGTGACGCCATCAAGGTACACCAGCGGTAAATCCTGCTGTTCAAGTATTGCTTGTGCAACAGACTGAGGTTTACCAATAATCAGTAAACCGTCGACTGCTGGCAGCGTTCTGTCGCCTTTAAAGTCATAACAAGAAACTAGCGTGATGCCTAGCTTTTCACATTGAGTTTCAATGCCATAACGCATCGCCAAATAATAGGGATCGTTGATTTCTAGTTCTTGTCCATGAGTATAAAGTGCAGCAAATGTCAGGCGCTGATTAGCCTGTCGCTTGACGCTGGGGACTTTGTATTCGAGGCGCTCTGCGGCTTCGAGGATTTTCTGACGCGTCTGACTTTTCACACTCAAGGTGGGATCGTCATTTAGCACTCGTGAAACCGTCGCCACCGAGACCTGGGCCGCCTTCGCGATTTCCTTCAATGTAGCCATAAAATCCCAATAATCATCAGATGAAAACAATAGCTCAGTGGCACAATAGTAGCATGTATATCGCTGTATTTAACCTATTCCCCCGCCCATTTGAAGTTGTGATCGAACTATCGCTTTACTAATTTAAGTGTATTTTTTAGTAAATTTTTAACTAGTATGTTTTCCATTCCACTGCGTGAATGCAGTGATAACGATAAGGAATGGATTTCATGGTTAAAAATTTATCACTGACTCCGCTGGCTTTGCTGTTCATACCGATGGGGATGTTACAAGCCGCTGAAACTATTGAACCGGCTGAGCGACAGATGCCCAACGCTCCGGAAATATCTGCCAGTAATGCCGAAACCGCATTCCGCTTTTATGGCGAAATGGGGTTAGGTGGCAGTGTTTACCTGAACGGCGACAATAAACACAAATACAGCGACGGTACCTATATTGAGGGCGGTCTGGAAGTCAAACACGGCAACTGGTTCGGTCTGCTGTATGGCGAAGGCTGGACCGTTCAAGCTGACCACCAGGGCAACGCGTGGGTGCCAGACCATAGTTGGGGCGGTTTCGAAGGCGGCATTAACCGCTTTTACGGCGGCTATCGCACCGATAAAGGCACCGAATGGATCTTAAGCGGGCGTAACGATTCCTCGCTGGATGACCTGCAATGGTGGGGAGATTTCACACCAGAATACGGTTACGTGATCCCCAATACGCGCGATTTAACCTACGCCGCCAAAGTACAAAACCTCACCGGAGACTTTCGCTACAGCATCACCGCCGCCCCGGAAAGCCGCGTTGACGAAAGCAAAGCCTTGCTCCATTTTGGCAAATATGACCGTTATTCAGATAAATACACCTATCGGGCAATGATCAACGGCTATCTTCAATACGACATTCAAAAAGACCTGACCCTGCTTAACGGGCTGGAAGTCACTGATGGCACCGGGCAGCTTTACCTGCTGGGTTTACAGAGCAAACATCTGGCTGGGCGAGTCTGGCACCATACCGGCAAAGGCGATGGAACCAACCCCGGCAGCGAAAGCGGGATGATGGTCAGCGGCATGGTTGAACCGAGCAAGGGACTTTATCTCTCCACCGCGTGGAGCTACGCAAAACATCTGCTGGATAACGCCGAAGACCAGACCACCTCCTACGCACAGTTTGGTATCTGGTACGAATATTTCGACGGCAAGTTCGCCACCGCGCTGGACAGCCGTTTTTATCTGCATAACGACACCACGGATGCCAGCAACTCGGTATTCCTGATGCAATATTTCTACTGGTAAGGATACGACATGAAACCTTTATTCCGTCTTGCCCCGCTCGCAGCCGTGCTGATTCTGGCTGGCTGTAAAACCACACACCACGACACCACAGTGTTAAAAGCCAACGATTATCAAAATGTGATTGACCGTACCGGCGCACCGCACGCCATGCTCGATTACGATTTTGATGAGCATCAGCGTTTTAATCCGTTGTTTGATGACGGCGCCTGGCACGGGCATTTATTACCGGCAAGCAGTGAAGGAATGGGTGGATTCCCCGGCCCCGCGCTGCTGACCGAAGAGTACATCAACTTTATGGCGAACAATTTCGACCGCCTGAGCGTGTATAAAAATGGCCAGAAAGTCGCTTTCACGATGCAGGCGCACAGCATTCCTGGCGCGCTTATCCAGACGCTGACTGCCCCAGGCGTGACGGTAAAAATGACGCTGCGTTTTGTCACCTCCCGCACCTCATTGCTGGAAACAGAAATCACCACCGACGCGCCTCTGGAGTTGGTCTGGGATGGTGAGTTACTCGAGAAATACCATCTTCAGGAACAGAAACCGCAGTCCGATCAGACCATCGAGCAGGCTTTTCCCGGTTACACGCGCACGCTGCATGCCACCTCCGACGGCCTGACCGTGAACTTTGGTAAAGTGCGCGCCGACGCGAATTTAATGACCTCCGGCGATTCCCAGTACCAAATCCATAAGACTCTGCCAATGAACACGCAGATCGACGGTCATCGTTTTGTGTCTAAAGCAAAAATTGACAGCTCTACCAAAATTTACACCACTTACTCTCATTTGCTGACGGCAGCCGAAACGCAAAAAGAGCAAAGCAAGATTGCTGATATTCTCAAAAGTCCGCAGCCGTATCTCACTGCATCCGAGCAGCGCTGGGAAGGCTATCTGAAAACGGGTCTGAATAATCCTGATGCCACGGCAGCGCAAACCCGCGTAGCGGTAAAAGCTATCGAGACGCTAAACGGTAACTGGCGCGGAGTGGCCGGTGCGATGAAATTTGATTCCGTTACGCCATCGGTAACCGGACGCTGGTTCTCAGGGAATCAAACCTGGCCGTGGGACACCTGGAAGCAGGCTTATGCCATGGCGCATTTCAACCCGTCAGTTGCCAAAGATAACATCCGCGCGGTCTTTGCCTGGCAGATCCCATCGGATGATCCTGTTCGACCATGGGATGCCGGTTTTGTACCCGATCTTATCGCCTACAACACCAGCCCGGAGCGCGGCGGCGATGGCAGCAACTGGAATGAACGCAACACCAAACCAAGCCTGGCGGCCTGGTCCGTGATAGAAGTATACAAAACCACAAACGACAAAATCTGGCTTGAGGAGATGTATCCGCATCTGGTGGCCTATCACGACTGGTGGCTGCGTAACCGCGACCACAACCGAAATGGCGTACCGGAATATGGTGCCACGCGCGATAAAGCGCATAACACACCGGACGGCAAAATGATCTTTACCGTGAAACGCGGTGGCAAAGAGCAAAAAATGGTGGGCCTGGATAACTACAACCGCGTCTTGCGTAGCGGGAAATATGACAGCATCGACATTCCGGCGCAGGTTGCGGCTTCGTGGGAATCCGGGCGCGATGACGCAGCGGTGTTTGGCTTTATCGACCCAGACCAGTTGCAACGTTATCTGGATAAAGGCGGCAAGCGCGAGGACTGGCAGGTTCTGTTCGCCGAAAACCGCGCCCCAGACGGCATGCTGCTGGGATATTCGCTGTTACAAGAGTCGGTGGATCAGGCCAGCTATATGTACAGCGACAGCACTTATCTGGCGGAAATGGCAAAGATCCTCGGTAAACCTGAGGATGCGCAACGCTTTAGCCAGCACGCTAAAAAACTGGCCGACTACATCAACACCTGTATGTTCGACGATGCAACTGGCTTCTACTACGACATCCGCATCGAAGATAAACCGCTGGCAAATGGCTGTGCAGGCAAACAGATTGTGGCGCGCGGCAAAGGGCCAGAAGGCTGGTCGCCGCTGTTTAATGGCGCGGCAACTCAGGCACATGCCGATGCCGTGGTGAAGGTGATGAAAGATCCGAAAGAGTTTAATACTTACGTCCCACTCGGCACCGCAGCGCTAACTAATCCGGCGTTTGGCGCAGATATTTACTGGCGCGGCCGCGTGTGGGTGGATCAGTTCTACTTTGGGCTGAAAGGAATGGAGCGTTACGGTTATCGTGCGGATGCGGTGGAAATGGCTAATCGGTTCTTCGCTCACGCCAATGGGTTAATGACCGATGGCCCAATTCGTGAGAACTACAATCCGCTGAATGGCGAGCAACAAGGTGCACCAAATTTCTCCTGGAGCGCCGCTCATCTTTATATGTTGTACAACGATTTTTTCACACAAAAAAAATAGTACAACATAAAATGACGCTAAAAATATAGCCACATAACTTCGAAGTAGATGTGGGGTGAACAGAAAATCAGGAGTGATAGCATGTCGATAGCAACATTTAAACGTTTAACGGCGCTGCTCAATGAACAGCAGGCTCGCTACCGAGTCGTTGAGCATCCAACGGCAGGCAAATCTGAAGAGGTGGCTAAGATCCGTGGCACTCAGCTTGGCCAAGGCGCGAAGGCACTGCTGTGTCATGTGAAAGGGAACGGTATTAAACAGCACGTGCTAGCAATTTTACCTGCGGATAAACAGGCCGATTTAAGCGCGGTGGCACACGGCATCGGCGGGACTCGTGCATCGCTAGCCAGCCCGGTTGAGGTGGATACGCTGACTGACTGCGTTTTTGGCGCTATCCCTCCGTTTAGTTTCCATCCTGACTTATTGCTCGTTGCCGACCCGCTGTTGTTTGAACGCTTTGACGAATTGGCCTTTAACGCAGGTACCCTTGAACGCTCAATGATCTTAAACACGCAAGACTACCAACGTATTGCGCAGCCTAAGCTGGTGTCGTTTGTAAAGCAGGAATAATTGGGTCTGCTCTCATCTGCTCTCAATAGAAAAGGCGCGACAAAAGCCGCGCCTAAACCTGTGTTATTCCACTTTAGTTTTGCGCCAGCTTAAACACGCTCATGCTCTGCATCAAATGCCCACTCTGCTCTTCTAAAGAGCCCGTTGCAGCAGCGGATTCTTCCACCAGTGCGGCATTCTGTTGCGCCACCTGATCCATCTGGGAGATAGCCTGATTTACCTGCTCAATGCCGCGACTTTGCTCGTGCGAAGCCTCAGAGATCTCACCCATCAGCGTCGTTACCTGACGAATTTCGGTGGCGATCTCAGCCATAGTTTCACCCGCCGATGTCACCATTGACGACCCCTCTTTCACACGACGGGCAGAGTCTTCAATCAGCGTTTTGATCTCTTTCGCCGACTGGGCGCTGCGCTGTGCCAAGTTACGCACCTCGCCAGCCACGACAGCAAATCCACGCCCTTGTTCTCCGGCACGAGCAGCTTCAACGGCCGCATTCAAAGCCAGAATATTGGTTTGGAAGGCTATGCCATCGATAACGCTGATAATATCGGCAATCTTCTGAGAACTGGTCGAAATACCCTGCATACGAGTAATCGCCTCGCTAACAATTTCAGCCCCTTTATCTGCCGTATGTGACACATTTCCAGCCAGGTGGTTGGCTTGCTCGGCGTTATCTGCGTTTTGCTTCACCGTGGCAGTTAACTGCTCCATGCTGGCGGCCGTCTCTTCTAGAGAAGCAGCCAGCTCCTCGGTGTGCTGTGATAAATTACGGTTACCTGCGGTCAGCTCTCGAGCCCCCACCTCCACCTGCACACTGGCATCACGCACTTGGCTGACGGTATCGGCCAGCGACGTCTGCATACTGCGTAAACGGCGGCCTAACTTAGCAATCTCTGATTTACCTTCACTTTCAAGATCCTGAGATAAATCACCGTCGGCAATCAGCGAAACATGCGCATCCAGACGATCCAACGGATGCAAAATAATTTTGCGCAGCGCAACCCAACACAGTGCTCCAATCAACAGCGAGAAGGCAAATGCACAACTGATGATGATCAGATCACGCTGGTAATCATTTTGCGCATCTTGCAGAGCTTTCTGCCCGACCTCATCAGCAAAGGCACGGAAGTCGCGCAAATCCCGATCAAAATTAGCGGACAGGTTGCGCAACTGATCTTCCAACAGGGCGTAATATTTCGCGCTATCATTCGCTTTCAGAGCCTGTAACATTGGGCGTAACGCTTGGCTCACATAAATCTGATAGCTATTTTCCAACTCAGCGCTCAACTGTGCACCACGTGGAGTTAACTTCTTCAGATCGGTAAATTTCTGCATCGCAGCATCAGATTCACTGATTAATTTTTCAGCTCGTTGGCGGCTATCATCGGCTGCCGCTAGCTTCCCCATTTCCATTTGTCGCATCGATAACGCACCCGCAGTGCGTGCTCGCAGGGTAGCATTGAAACTGGCCGCCAACGGGCTCAGCTCTTCGGCCTGCACCTGATTGACGACGGCCAGTTTTTGATTGATTTGGCGAACAGATTGAATACCAATGATGCTAATCATCAGCAATAGCAGCGTATAAACAAGCATGATGATGGCCAGCCCACCACGGACTGTCAGGTGTTTACTCATATGGTGATATCCCTAGGAATTAAAGAGCCTGCAAAAGAGAGCGTTAGACGGGGTATGTCTCGTCGCCAACGGGAATGCCTCTCTCTACGGAGAGTAAGTCCAGAACAGAGGAAACTGGCTAACGATTGATCAGTTTATCGGCGCTTTTAAGGGAAACTTGAGGAAAAATTCATGCAGAGGTATGAATGTTTAGATAAAAAAGCCGGAGCGATAGATTCTCTCCGGCTTTGTAAGCCAACTGATTAAGTAAGCTAACTGACTAAATTAGAAACGACACCAGTTATTGTTTTCATTAATACCGCCGTCTGGCGACGTATAACCTAAACACCCCAGAATGGAATCATAGAGCTCAACGTGGCGATGTGTTTGTCCCTGTTTGGCCTGCTTTTGTACTTGCGCAAACATTTTAGCGTTATCACCAGATGCTAAGAACTTGTCAGATGCCCAGACCATCAGCGGTACGCGGAACTGTTCCGGCGGAGCCATTTCACGCGGAGTTCCGTGGAAATGTTCGTTGTCACTGATCGATTCACCGTGATCGGAGGCATAGAATACCAACGCTTTTTTATCACGCACCTGATCAATCACGCTTTTAATCATGTTGTCCGTATACAAAATGCTGTTGTCATACGAGTTCATCAGCTGTTCTTTGGTGCAAGAGTCATCAACTCCCATGCATTCCGGCTGGAACTTTGCATAGCTACGCGGGTAGCGTTGCGTATACAGATAATGCGAACCGGAGGTATGCAGAACCACCAGATGTTTGCCGTTAGGGTGCTTCTGCAACGAGTTTTTCAGCTCTTCCACCAGCAACATATCATCTACCGGTTTGCCATCGTTACGATGCTCTGCCGCAATCAGCTCACGGAATGAGAAGTTATCGGCATCGGTATTGTTGTAGAACCAAATCTCACTTTGCATCGCAAATAGCTCTGAGCTGAAGCCAATCTGGTGAAGCACAGAGAAAATGTTCTGCTCTTTTAGCGTGCGTTGAGCATTATTCTCAGTGCCGCCTTCCCGCACAAACATGCAGCGTAGCGAAAGCTTGGTCGAAGTATCACAAGACTCTCCGCGGAACGCAGCCAAATTAGGCTCTTTCGCCAACTGAGGCGTAGTATCGCGCTCATAGCCAAGAACGCCCATATGGTCCCAACGGGCAGTTTCGCCAATGATGAATACGATATAAGTATCGTCAATCCCCTCAGGCGCAACATAGGTAAACTTCGCTGCAGGATCCAATAAATCGGCCTCATCCTGACGCTCATCTAGGGCAGTGTAAGCATAAAGGCCAAATGCCGCTAGCCAGTTTGATGGCAGATAAGAGTGGGCGACGACACCGCCATAGCTCGGCATATCCACGTTGTTTTTCTGATCAATTTTCTTCTGCGCGGTCCCCATCATGTTTAATGGAACCCAAACAACGGCAACGATTGCAGCCATAACGGCCAAGGATGAAATTCGCTTTCCAGGCGTTTTTAACTGTTCTAACAGTGTGTTACGCCCAGAACCTAACCAGATAATGGCTAAAGGAATGATGCTAGCAGCGATAAACCAAAGGAGAAATTTCCAACCGACAACCTCGGAAAACAGCCCAAGATCTCCGGGCGAAAACACAGAAATGATAATGCCGTAGCCAATCACAACGTTAAATGCTGTCATGTAGTAACTGGCTGCGACTGAAATCAGGGTAATTAATGTGGCTGCAATCTGAAAGAATCGGCGGCCGCCTAGCGAACAGACTCTCAGCACAAAGAAAGTGAAAAGGAGGACGACTAAAACTTCTAAACTTCCCGTCATCCATTTGGAAAAGTGGAGCCCCTCTTTAACTTCATCAAAACGGCGTAAAAAAACCGGAATATTGAGAAAAATACCAACATAAATCGCTAACAGCAGCGCCTGCATTGGTTGTGATAGCAATTTTATTTTTTGCATTACTTTCTGAAACCTTGTTACCAATCCTAGAAGACATGAGACACACCACATTCCGAATCGTTCAGACTCGGGGAGGGAATTTACCAAGAAAGTTCTCAATCGGCGACATAGTTCTCAATTGCTGAAAAGTCAACATCGATATGAGCACTTTATGAGTACCTTATAATCAATATCCTGACGAAATTTTGCGGGTAATAACATGAGCGATCGTCCTATAAAAGGGCGATCGCTTCGACATAAGCATTCGGGAGAGAGGGGAGAACTAGCGGCGACTCATTTCTTCAGATTTAGCCATACAACTTTGCATTGCATCCATAACGGCTGCACGTAATCCTTTTTGCTCTAAAACTTTCACCGCTTCAATCGTGGTTCCACCTGGTGAGCACACCATATCTTTGAGCTCCCCCGGATGTTTCCCTGTTTCCAACACCATTTTTGCCGACCCCATTACCGCCTGCGCAGCAAATTGATAGGCCTGCGCACGCGGCATACCGCCAAGAACAGCGGCATCAGCCATGGCCTCAATAAACATAAACACATAGGCAGGGGCTGAACCACTTACACCAACCACGGAGTGAATCAGGTATTCAGGGACAATTTCTGCTCGACCAAAGCTACTAAAGATTTCAACGATAAGCGCGCTTTCATCTTCACTGACCTGTTTATTCGGCGTTATCGACGACATTCCCGCATTGACGAGAGCGGGCGTATTAGGCATGACACGCACCACTTTCTGCCCGTCTTTAAGGGCAAATTCTAGCGTTTCGAGAGTCACCCCAGCTGCAATAGAAACTATAATTGCGTTTGGTTTCAAAGCGTCACGGATCTCACCAAGAATGTTAGCCATCATGTTTGGCTTAACACCCACGATCAACACATCAGCCTCTTTAGCGACTTCATCAGCGCTGTTTGCACCACGGCTGCCAAATTCCTGGCTAATCGCTTCCACGCTTTTCGCACTACGGTTATACACCGTGATATTTTCTGCTGGGACCAATTTACTGGCGACCAATCCACCTAAGATCGCCTTGCCCATATTACCACAACCGATAAAACCGATTTTTTTATCCACGATGTTAATTCCCACAATGCTCTCCTCAACGATCCCGTTGGACATGATTGACGCTTACGAATGCAATAGAGTTAGGCTACCACCAAAAACATGAGAAAGGCACCGTGTACCAACATGTTGCAGATCGTGGTAAACAAAAAGGCCTCTCCCCATCATGGGGAAAGGCCTTTTCTGTTTTTGAAACTCAGGGTGCTAGAGGGGAGAAAACTTATTTGTACAGTTCCGCAGTAGCGTGCATGCGGTTATTCCCAGTCGTGGAAATGATGCGATAAGAAGATGCGCCTGCCTGCTCAGCTTTGGCAGCAACACGAGCTTCTAAACCATCAAGAGTCGTTGCACCGCTAACGGAAACCACACCCATTTTCTGCATATCAGAAGTCGGAGCGGAAGACAGATCTGCAGCAGAAGCAGCAAATGCAGTTACAGAAAGCGCTAAAACTACAGCTAAATTTTTGATGCTTTTCATAATATTTACCTTTCTTGAATTTTTCTATGTTTTGAAAGGCGCTTGCCTTCCGATGACTAAAGAATAGATCGGTTAACGAAGCGTTAAAATCGGATACTTTTGAGCTAGTTATTCAATTTTTTTGAATACAATTTGAACAACTTTACGAATAGCGTTTAACTTCTGAATCAAAGCAGGAATAGCCGCTCTGGTTCAGTGAATAAATATGAGGAAAAACAGAAGGTAGCCCGTTATCAGGCCCAGAGGACAAAAAACGACATGACCGACATTTCATTACAGAATAGGAATGGGTAAAACATTCCCTCTCCCATGACGGAAGAAGGAACCGGTTAGCCCAAGCGTTCAATCACTTTTGGCAGACATAGTCTAAACCACGGAGTAAAACGTTCAGGTTCTAATGCCATTTGCTCAATAATTTCCTCAAGCGGATGGTAAGCGAAGGCGTCAGCTTCTTCTGAGTTAAGCTGCGGCACAACATTGCTGTGGCCGATAAACACATGAGCCAGTTCGTGCTCGATCAACCCGCCCCCAACGTCGAGGCGATAACTTAATTCAAACGATTCGTGCAAGGCACAGGCCATACCCATTTCCTGATATAAACGCCTCATTGCCGCCTCTTGAGTATCTTCGCCGGGAAATGGATGACCGCAGCAGGTATTGCTCCATTGCCCACCCGCATGATATTTACCCACGGCACGACGCTGAAGCAGTAGCTCTTGATGATCGTTAAAAACATACACTGAGATAGCCCGATGCAGCAGCCCTTGCTGATGAACGGCTAATTTTTCCATTCTGCCAACCGGCATGTCGCTTTCATCAACCAGAATCACTTCAATCATGGCCTTGTCCTCACGCAATCGCAGAGCATTACTATATGCCTATAAGCATACCTAATTGCAGCAAACTTTTTTTAATTTAACGCCACATGAATAGCCCGCTACTCTTGCGCAAAAAACGGAATGGAGAAGTCAATATGAACGGAATAAAAGAGATCACTCAACTACTGGCCTCTATGGAGCCAGCGCTGAATCCGAATACCTTTGTATTTTGTACCAGCCAGAATCTAACCTTGGAACAGGCTAGCAAACTCAATCCGCTTGGCCTTTTTTTTGAAGCCGAAGGGCTCACCCTGATCTTACCGCGAGAAAATGCCCAAGCCGCCGGATTAAACATCAGCAGCAATTTTCGCCAAATTACGCTAACGGTTCACTCTAGTCTCGACGCTGTTGGCTTAACTGCCGCTATCGCTACCGAACTAGCCGAGAATGGCATCAGCGCGAACGTAGTGGCCGCCTATTACCATGACCATATATTCGTCCCGGAAGGCGATGCTCAACGTGCACTTGCTGCTTTAGTTGCCCTACAGCAACGCAGCGCACTAGCATAAACAGAGACCGTAAAAACCGCAGGACGGAAACCGCTGCGGTTTTTATATTCTATGATGTACGCCTGCTTTTAGTTGTTCGACGTAGCTTTCAGCGATCCGTCAGGATTGGTGCCATCCAACGGATATGGGTTTTTATGCAGACGGTTATAGTTCAACGCATACATGGCGGTAATCACCATCAGTACGACAAATGACCACATAACCTCCTGCGCACCGGACCCCACCACCGCCCAAATACAGTAGATAAAGGCAACGGTGACAACCGCAATATACACAGCGCGATATTTGCCAAAATGACCATGCCCTAGCAATAGCAGCGCCGCACAGGTATAGAGATAAGGTACCAGCGTAAAGATAACGGTCACTGACGAAACAAGGCCAAACTCTTTCGCCGCATTAGGTGAAATGCTCCCGAATTGGCAAATGGTCATCAGCACACCCACAATTAGCAAACCAGCTACCGGTGTACCTGCTTTGTTGACCTTGGCAAAAATAGGAGGGAATAATCCGTCATCAGCGGCCGCTTTTGCTGTTTGACCGGCGAGTAACGTCCAACCACCAAGTGAGCCTAAACAACCCGCGGCAGCACAGAAAGAAACGATGGCTCCTGCGGTATCTCCCAACGCTAAACGAGCAGCGTCACCGAAAGGAGAAGCGGAGACACGCAGCGCAGCATTTGGAATCATCCCCATAATGGCGGTTGTGGACAGCACATAACACACTGCAGCAATCAAAACCCCGCCGATGGTGGCAATTGGGACGTTACGTTTAGGGTTCTTCACAACACCGGCAGCAACCGAGGCGCTTTCAACCCCGATAAATGACCACAGCGTCACGCTAAGCGTGCTTTGAATGGCGCCAAATGTCCCCTGACCACTGACGTTCCACGCCGCCATATAGGTTTCACCCCGAAACCAAAACCACCCGAACACCGCGATGCCCACAATCGGGATCAAGGCCAAGACGGTTGCCACGGCCTGTACGCGAGTAATCATTTTTGGCCCAACGATGTTGAGTAAAACAAAAATCCAGAGTACGGCAACGCAGGTGACGGTTAGCACCATCGGATCTTTTAATGCAGGGAAGAAGTAGCTGAGATAACCTACGCCGATAACCACCATCGCGATGTTACCGACCCAGCAGGCAAGCCAGTACAGAACGTTAGTTTGATAACCAAGAAAAGGGCCAAAAGCACGACGAGCATAAGCATAAGAACCGCCGGGACTGGGATCTAAGGACGACATTTTGGCATAGACCATCGACAGCGCTAGCGCGCCAATGATGGTCACCAACCATCCGTAGATTGCAATCCCACCGGTGGATGCTAGATTTGCCGGCAATAAAAATACACCGGAACCCATAATATTACCTGATACCATGAGAGTAACAGGAATGAGTCCCACTTTATGAGATTCAGAATCCGTAGACATAATCTAACCTTAAGTTAAATAGAAGTTTTAGGGTAAAACCAATATTACGCTCAGAGTGAGATCATTCCAGAGGCTAACGGTGAATATCTCCATTATTAGCATATTTTTAGCCGACGACCATTTAGATAAAACTATATATATAAAGATAAAACATAAAAAGATTACATAACTTTTCAAACTTAAAATATATATAGACTAGCTAGTGATAAATTATATTAAATAATATTTACTCATTTTAATAGAAGAATTATGCAGTCATTCTATCTCGACTACGGTGTACATAGTTTAGGGGGGTGACACCGTAATATTCTTTAAAGACTGAGATAAAATATGACGTGCTGCTATAACCACAAAGAGAAGAAACTTGAGAAATATTTTTATTAAAAACAAGTAGTTGTTCTGCAGCATAACGCATTCTACAGTCAGTAATGATTTTACTGTAGGTAGTATCTTCATTTTTTAGCTTTTTTTTCAATGAGCTAGGACTTAAACACAGACAACTGGCGACTGAAGTCAAGCTCCACTCTTTGTGCATATTGCTTTGAATAATGTTGTAAACATTAGCACTTAAATTGCTTCTCACCTCACGAATAAGAAAAGGTATGAGGCTGTTATTATTGAGAAAAATTGATAGCACTGTGAAAGCAAGGCAACGTCTACGTTCGAGATCGACTTCACAAGTTAACGAATCTTGAGAGAGACGTGCAGCCTCTTGAAAGATGTGGGGGGTTTGGCACCGCTCAATCATAAAACACGGTACAGAGCGTAGATTGGGAGACACTTGGCTGATGTCTTTTTTTAAAAAATGGATATAGTCTTTTATTACATCTCTATTCAAATGCAGCACCGATGAAGGCTCTAATTCTGAGAAATCTATTACGTTATTTTCACAAGATATGAGCATCATGTGATTAGCTTTGAACGTGATTTCATTTTCTTCGTTGAAATTAACGGTGACATCTTTTCGAGTTAAAACGACAACACAATTGTCGTTGCTACTAAGTTTCATAATAAGACATCCTACAGACGTAAAGAATAAAATGCCGCTACTAAACTAGACTTATCGACTAGAGTAATAAGACATAAAAGAAAAAGTAATACATATGATGATTCAAATGCCAATGAATAAAATACAGTGCTTTTCTAATTATTCAATATCTAAAAGATAAATAGAGCCGTATAAATTTATTTACGCAGGGTATTTACTCGATTACAGATTAAAAAGTAAACATTAGAGACAAAAAAGCGCGGGACATGCCCGCGCAGATACTACAAGAGATAAAACTTTATTGTTTTTTGCTGTGGTGTCTTTGCTACATCACCAACGATAGTTACTCTGTGCGAACACACATCACATGGTAAACACCGTTGATAATTTCAGTCCCTTCAGTTTCATGCTCGAAACCAGGGAATTCATGATCCCACGCCTGTAAGGCTCGCAGATAACCAATCTGTGGGCTATCTTCGCCACCGAAGTTTTCACCAGACAGTAACATTGGGATTCCTGGTGGGTAAGGGATGATGGAGTTGGCTGCAATGCGGTTGACCAGACCGTCGATCGCAACCATCTCCACCTTATTCGCAACAATAGACTGATAAGCCTGACGTGGCGTCATCACCGCCTCAGGAAGACCCGAATATGCCGCATTCAGCTTAGCACCAGGGTTATTTTTACGCAGATAGGCAAACATCTTATCGCCCAAATCACGCAGACCTAACTTGCCATAGACCTCAGGATAATCGTCTACCAACTCAGGCAGAACCTGAGATAGCGGGGTATTGGCATCATAATGGCGTTTAAACGAAAGCAAGGTGTTGACCAACGTCCCCCACTTCCCTTTCGTTACCCCCATCGAGAACAGGAACATCACTTGGAAATCCGTAGTACGTGTTGGCACGATACCGTGGCGGCTCAGCCAAGCGGTAACCAAAGCAGCCGGAACCCCTTTCTCCTGTAGCTCACCATCATCACTCATACCCGGTGCTAAAATACTGACCTTAATTGGGTCAAGCATGCTCCAGTTTTCAGGCAGATCTTTGAAACCGTGCCAGTTGTCGCCCGGATTCATCACCCAGCAGCTTTGCTCCGACGCCAGCAGTTCAGCTGGGGCATCTTCGAATGCCATTTGTTTACCGGTGGCTGGATCTGTGACAATTTCCTGATTCCAAGGTTTAAAGAACCAGTCACCATCCTGAGTGAACTCTTTATATAAACGCGCCATCGCTTGACGGAAGTCCACTGCTTCATTAATCACTTCCTGAGTCAGTGACAAGCCGCTATTGCCGTCCATCATAGAAACAGCAACATCGTTAGAAGCGCAAATTGCATACAGCGGCGAAGTGGTCGCATGCATCATGTAAGCTTGGTTAAACCGAGAGAAATCTACCGAGCCACGGCCATCACGTACGTGAATGTAAGATGCCTGCGACAACGCATTCAACAGTTTATGCGTGGAGTGAGTCGCAAACAGCGTTGGACCGTTGCGATCGTTCTCTGTAGGTTCACCACGCATCGCATAGTGGTTGTGATACATCGGATTAAAACGGGCATAACCATACCATGCTTCATCAAAATGAATGCGGTCGGTGGTTTTTTCCAACAATCCCTGAGCGTCTTTCGCGTTATAGCAAACACCATCATAGGTACAGTTGGTGACGACGCTATAAGAAGGCTGCTGGCCGATTTTATCTTTAGTCAGTGGGCTGTTGGCTATTTTCTCTTTAATAACCTCAGGCTGCATTTGCTGAGGATAGATTGGCCCGATAATGCCATAGCGGTTACGGCTAGGGAGCATGTAGACAGGTTTAGCACCGGTCAGAATCAGCCCCTGCTCGATGGATTTATGACAGTTACGGTCAATGACCACTACGTCATCTTCGGTCATACAGGCTTGCATGATGGTGCGGTTGGAGCCTGAAGTCCCTACGACCACAGAATAGGAATGATCGGCGCCAAATACGCGAGCGGCGTTCTTTTCACTTTCACCAAATGCGCCGGTGTGATCGAGCAGAGATCCCAGAGAGGTACGCTCGATCCCCATATCAGTACGGAACAAATTTTCGCCGTAGTAATCATGATAGAAGCGTCCAGCTGGCGTTTTGGTAAAGCCAACGCCCCCCTGATGACCTGGAGCCGCCCATGAATACTCATGAACATCGCTATATTTCATTAGTGCCGACATCAGCGGTGGCAATAGTTGTTGATGATAACGTTTCATCGCAGCAACGGCACGACCAGCAATAAAATCTGCGGTATCTTCGAGGATCCACGCAAATTCGTCAATTTGCTCCATCATCTCGCGGCTCAGTTCCTGAGTCGCTTTTTCTCTGTCGCTGAGCAGGAATACCGGCACATTCTCTTGGCGTTCATGTAACTTATTCAGCAATTGCTGTGCCAGCACCTGCTCTGCTGAATCATCCATACTGCGGCTGAACATCAGGCAATCAATAGCTTCATTCGCAGACAAAATGGCGTAACCGTCATCAAATGAAGTCGCTTTTAACACTTCGACGTCTTGCCGCACGAGTTCATCAGCCAACCGTTCAACCGCCGCTCCGACATAAGTGTCTTGATGTAAAAATTCACTTTCAACAATTAATACTTTCATCATGTTTTTATCCTTACAGATAAATAGACATAACGATTAGTCGTGCTGAGGATATTTTAATATATTCTCAGAACACTAGTCGCCATACTTTATAGAATAAGCACTTATCTATGCAGGTCTATTCAATGCTATATCGTTTTTGATTTCGTTAACACGCTGCTAGTATTGCCCCGTTTCATCGTTATTGTAAAGTGCATACTCTGACATGCAAAAACAATATAAAACCAAATAAAAACAATGCGTTAACGTTGATTCTTATTATTTTAAACTTCTTGTGAATGACATATATGAACAACGATTTTATTTTTTTACCTCATAGTGATATTTATACTCACACAAGAAAAAAAAACTAAACTAATGCTAGTAATATACATTATTAATACTTCACAAATCTTTACGTGAATTGATATTCCATAGCAAAATCGCAGTTTTTTATTTATACATTAGCCAATACGTCTCATAGTTATACTTTGCTAGCGTGTTATTATTGGCTGCATAGCCTCTAACCCTAGGAATAGTAATGAGACACGATCACTTCATCGGAAAATACGAAGCTGAGCTAAAATTTCATCTCAGCGAGCCCGACGCTTTTCTTCAGCGCATCACCGCAGCGGGTGCACAACCCTTTCATCTTGATAATCGCGAAATTGATTGCTACTACGAGCTTCCCGGTTTTCCACTGATCAATCACGGCGTCAGCATGTGCATTCGTGAAATGCAGCCGTCTGGAATCAAGCTGTGGATAGTGAAGGGGCCAGATGCCTCAGAGTGTGAAGCAATTAACATCGAGGACTGCGAAAAAGTCGCCAGTATGGTCAAAAAGCTGGGGTTTGTCCCAAGCCTGCGTATGGAAAAAAACCGTAGCATCTATTTTCTTGGGCGCTATCACATCACCATAGATCACTTGCCAACGCTCGGGCATTTCGCCGAGATTGCCATTATGACCGACGACGAATCCGCGCTTCCCAGCTTGCTACAAGAGTTACAGCAAAAAGCACAGGCGCTAGGTTTAAATGAATCAATGAGGGAAAAACGTAGTTATCGTCAGATGCTGAGTCAAACATGACAGTGATTTAAATTAACCTATTTTTCTCACGCTTATTCAAAGATCAAAAAAACGTGCTGGTGATAATTTAAACATTACGAGAAACCCATCACTGGCTAGCATATGAAAACACATAAGACCGTTACCCCAAATTTTTACACCCGATTCCAATGCTCTGGAGCTGAGTGTATCGATCATTGCTGTTCCGGTTGGCAGATCTTTATTGATAAGAAAACCTACAAAAAATACACCAATGCCCACCACGAAAAGATTCGCTCTTTTGCCAAAAACTCGCTGCTGTTAACCCGCAAAGGCTACAATGAATTTGCGATGGTTAAAGTGAATGAGTCAGGGAATTGTCCAATGCTAAATGCAGATAAACTCTGCACTATCCATGCTGAAATGGGCCCCAATGCGCTGAGTATGACTTGCAACACATTCCCTCGACTAAAAAGACAGTATGCAAACGAGACCTTACTCAGCCTGACAATGGCTTGCCCCGAAGTGGTTAATCAAGTGTTATTTCAACCAGATAGCATGCTAGTAAATGAGCATGAAAAATTAATCGTTGAAACGGCCATACGAATTAAGCAGAAGGGAGTAAACGCAGATCGCTCTCAAACGAGTCAATTAATCAATTTATTTTGCAGCCACCTCATCATGGCTGACAGCCCTACCATCGAAGATAATTTACTCGCCATCGTACATCTGATCCTTTATTTACAGCAGATTAAGTATGAAGTTGAAACCAACGTCGAGAATCTAGACTCTCTTTTCTTAAATCTGCAAAATCAATTGGCAAGTGGCGAAATTACCAAGCAACGTAAACAAATCAGTAGCTCAGCCAGCATGAAATTGATGCTGTTGAGTGTCTTTGGCACCGCTATTCAACAACTTCGTCGCGGCCGCAACTTCATGGTACAAAATCACCTGAATCTCGCAGCTTATTTAGAGCTAGATAAAGAACCCAACGAAGCTATGGTGCAGGAAAAATTCACAGTTTTAAATATGCAATGGGAAAAGGTGCTAGCCAAAAGTTGCCTCTCTGAAGAACATGTAGTGAAGAATTACATTCTTTACCATATGTACAACAACGCTTTTCCCGGCGATGAGATGGGCGACATCTTGCGTAAATATTATCTGATGATTGCGGATTATTTTTATCTAAAAACTCAAATATCGATGATATCCATGACGCGAGACGTGACTCAGGAAGAAATCATGCAGCTTTTTGGCTCATTTCATATGGTTTATAACCACAACCACAACTTAGCAAAAGAGCTAAACGCATACGTCGATCAGATAAACGCGAATGATGATTTATCCTGCTTGTTGCTACTCAATTAATGGGCGCTGATTGATAAAAAAGGGAGCCTGCAGAAGGCTAATGCCGGTCACTTAAGCGCGATTTTAGGGGAAGTACACCGATGGGGTCGTAGCAGCTTTAGCTGCCGGAGCGCCCCGCGGTGTACTAGCCCCGTGTATCTCGATCTCTTAAACGATCAGCATTAGCCCCCTTTCATTGAAATATCAGAAGTACCGAAGAAGCAAAAACTAGCGAATTACCATCACATTCACTTTTGCATGACGCACGATACCTGCGGCGTTGGAGCCCAACAGATAGGTTTTCACGCTTGGACGATGCGACCCTACAATAATCAGGTCTGCCCCCATTTCATCTGCTTGCTGTAATGCTTCATCACGCGGTGTGCCGAAGCGAATGGTGTATGACATGCGATCTTTAGGCAGGTCAACACCCTGAATAAGCTCCCGAATTTTCTCTTCCGCGTAGGTAACCGCTTTATTTTCAAACTCTTTGATACCAAACGAGTAAGCGGTGACGAAAGCCTGTGCATCGGGTAGTACATATAAAAAATGAACGTCGGCATCAGCCATTTTTGCCAGATACTCAACGTGGCGCAGTGCGTTTTGAGTCAGAATATCCTCTTCAATATCTACCGGCACCAAAATGCTTTTATACATATGTATGACCTCTCCATGTAGAAAACTTATGTATAGAATAGCCTTACTTAATTCAGGGTGGTACTTGTTTAGCGCAGATTTGTGAGACCAAACGTCCCCCCTTACGCCCATAAAAAATGCCTCGCAGGCTTTGCGAGGCATTGAGGATCAAACACGACTAGTCGATCACAGCGAGCTGGTGAAAGTTCTCGAAATGACGTCTTGTTGCTGTTCACGCGTTAACGCATTAAAACGCACGGCATAACCCGATACCCTAATAGTTAAGCTCGGATATTTGTCCGGGTTCTCAATCGCATCTAGCAACATTTCACGGTTCATGACGTTCACATTCAAATGCTGGCCGCCTTCCACGTGTTCTTCATGATGGAAATAACCATCAATCAGACCAACCAGATTGTTTTTACGGATAAATTCGTCTTTACCTAGTGCGCCGGGAACAATCGAGAAAGTATATGAAATGCCATCTTTCGCATATTTGAACGGAAGTTTCGCCACCGATGTTAATGAAGCAACGGCTCCTTTGCGATCGCGTCCGTGCATCGGGTTAGCGCCTGGACCAAACGGCGTACCCGCTCGACGCCCATCTGGGGTGTTACCGGTTTTCTGTCCGTAAACCACGTTAGAGGTGATCGTTAGAATAGACTGCGTTGGCTCAGCATCACGGTAGGTTGGCAGTTTCTGAATTTTCTTCATAAAGCGCTCAACCAAATCGCAGGCAATATCGTCCACCCGCTGATCGTTATTACCGAACTGCGGATATTCCCCTTCGATAGCAAAATCAATCGCCAAGCCACTTTCATCGCGAATTGGACGCACCTTGGCATATTTAATTGCTGCCAGAGAATCAGCGGCAACGGAAAGCCCTGCAATACCACACGCCATGGTGCGTACAACGTCACGATCGTGCAGTGCCATTAACGCAGCTTCATAGCTATATTTATCGTGCATGTAGTGAATAACGTTCAGTGCGGTGATGTACTGTACCGCCAGCCAGTCCATGAACGAATCCAGACTTGCCATCACCTTGTCGTAATCCAATATTTCATCGGTCATGGCTGGTACTTTTGGCCCAACCTGAATTTTTAGCTTTTCATCCACACCGCCGTTGATGCAATAAAGCAGGGTTTTAGCCAAGTTGGCACGTGCGCCAAAGAACTGCATCTGCTTACCGACCACCATAGGGCTAACGCAGCAAGCAATCGCGTAGTCATCGCTGTCAAAATCAGGACGCATCAAATCATCGTTTTCATACTGCAACGATGAAGTCGCAATCGAGAGATTCGCCGCATAGGCTTTAAACGCTTTCGGCAGGCGCTCAGACCACAGAATTGTCAGGTTTGGCTCTGGCGATGGCCCCATGGTTTCAAGCGTATTTAGATAACGGTATGAGTTTTTCGTTACCAGCGTTCTGCCATCTAAGCCCATGCCGCCGATGACTTCCGTTGCCCAGATCGGATCGCCGGAGAACAGCGTGTCAAACTCAGGAGTACGTAAAAAACGCACCATTCTGATTTTCATGATGAAATGATCAATCAGCTGCTGGGCTTCCTGCTCGTTGATGACGCCATTTTTGAGGTCACGCTCAAGATAAATATCAAGGAACGTTGACGTCCGTCCCAATGACATCGCCCCGCCGTTCTGTGATTTCACCGCAGCCAGATAACCAAAGTAAAGCCACTGGATCGCTTCTTGTGCATTCTGCGCCGGACGCGAAATATCAAAACCATACTTCGCCGCCATTTCCTGAATCTGCTGCAGCGCACGTTTCTGCTCAGCAAGCTCTTCACGCTGGCGGATCACCTGCTCAAGTTGAATCCCTTTTTCTAGCTTGCCCTGCAGATCGGCAAACTGTAGCTCTCTTTCACGGATCAGATAACGAATGCCATACAGAGCCACACGGCGATAATCACCAATGATGCGCCCACGGCCGTAGCCATCCGGCAGGCCTGTCAGAACGCCCGATTTACGGCAGCGCAGCATTTCTGGAGAATAAACGTCAAATACACCTTGGTTGTGGGTTTTACGAATATCGGTGAAAAGGTATTTAAAATTTGGATCCAGTTTACGATTGTAAGCTTCAAAAGAGCTCTCAATCATATTAATACCGCCAAACGGGAATAACGCGCGTTTCAGTGGTTTTTCAGTTTGTAATCCAACTATTTTTTCCAGATCTTGATGAATATATCCCGGAGCATGTGCCGTGATAGTTGTCGCGATATTATCGTCAAAATCAACCGGCGCATGAGTCGCGTTTTCAAGCCGCACACCTTCCATCACTTTTTCCCACAGTTTAGTGGTGGCTTCGGTGGCTGTGGAAAGGAAAGATTCATCGCCTTCATATGGCGTATAGTTATTTTGAATAAAATCTCTTACATTAATTTCTTCTTTCCATTGTGAACCAGAAAATCCGCTCCATGCGTCGGTAAATATATTCTCACATACATCTAGATCGATATTCATTCATCAAACTCCATATACGATGATATCGCCCCTGTCGAATATAGGGGCGAAAAGAGTATTTATTTCAGCTTTATTTCACTACGTTATGCGAACGCGATATTTTCAGCAGTGGAACTCACTCGCATGGCGTCCAGCGCAATCATTTTTTCTTCATTGGTTGGGATGACTGCGGCAATCACTTTGGAAGATGAAGAAGTAACGATCTCAGCGTCACCGGTACGGCGTATATGATTTTTAACGTCATCAATTTTCAAACCGAAGACTGCCAGATGATCGAGCGTTAGCTTACGAATAAGCTCGGAGTTTTCCCCAATGCCACCGGTGAAAATGAGGGCATCAAGCTTGGTCAATGATGCAGCGTGGCCGCCAATATGGCGGGCCAAACGATGGACAAAGACATTAATTGCCAGCTGAGCCCCTTCGTGCCCCTCTTCATAAGCTTTCTGCAAGACACGCAGATCGCTGGAAAGGCCGGAAATCCCCAATAGCCCAGACTCTTTGTTTACCATAAACATCAGGTCATCCAGCGTCTTACCGGTTTTATCCGCCAGATAGGCCAGCGCCCCGAAATCAACGTCGCCGCTGCGGGTTCCCATCACCAAGCCTTCTAACGGCGTCATCCCCATGGACGTATCCACACTTTTACCGTTCTGCACTGCGCATATCGACGCACCGTTGCCTAAGTGAGCAACAATAATGCCTGAATTATTTTCATCCAAACCAAGCTGCTCAATAGCTTGCTGAGCAACGTAACGATGTGAGGTGCCGTGGAAACCATAACGTCTTACACCATATTTCTTAAAATATTGCTGTGGTAATGCGTAAGTGTAGGCTTCTGGTTTTAGACTCTGATGGAATGCCGTATCAAATACGGCTACGTGGGGTAAATCAGGGAATATATGACGTGCTGCCATTATTCCTTCCAAGTTAGCGTAATTATGCAGTGGTGCTAAAGAGGAAACATTAGTTATTTCTTCCAATACTTCGTCATTAATCAGGGTTGCATCGCTAAAGGCTTCCCCACCGTGAGCAATGCGATGGCCTACACAAGAAATAGCCTCACTCAGCTTTCTTTTTTCTAATTCTCTGACGATAGAATTCAAAGCATCTTCATAACTACCGGTCTTTAAATTAATGCTGATAGTTTTATCTATCGTCATTGAGGTATTTTCAATACCAACGTTATCAACAATGCCAGACATCATCACATCACAGTTATTTCCCTGCATAACAGAGAATTTTATAGACGAAGATCCACAATTAATAACTAGCACTACAGATTTTGAAGACATAGAGATACCTCACAGCTAACTCCCCAGAGAGGAGTTAGCTGCTATTTTTTTAATTTAGATTAAACGAGTTTGTAGAAGATATTCAGGATAGTCAGCAGACCAACGATAGTGACAAAGTAGTTTTCTGGTTTGCCTTTGTATTTTGCCAGAGCAGGAACTTTACGAACTGCATACATCGGCAGTAAACACAGCAGAGAGGCAATAATAGGCGCACCCATCGCTTCAATCAGGTCGAGGATATTTGGGTTTACATAAGCGACGACCCAAGTCGAACCCATGATGAAGAACATGCTAATCATGTTCAGTTTGCCAGCCGAGTACTTCTTCTTATCGCCCTTACACGCGAACTTAACGATTAAGCCATTCATACCTTCCAGCGTTCCCAGATAGTGACCGAAGAACGATTTGAAGATAGCCACTAGAGCAATCAGCGAGGCTCCATATTCCAACACGGTTGAGAACGTTGATTTACCACCTGACATGGAAGAGAAATGGTTTGCCAAATAAGAAAGAACTGGAATATTTTGTGCTTTCGCATCGGCCATCATCGCTGGTGAGAGCGTGAACAGGCAGCTAAAGGCGAAGAACATCACCACGGCAACCATCAGCATACTGGCGCGAGAGATAATCTTAGAGCAACGGTCTTCAGTGAACTGCGCACCAAACTCAGGTTCATATTCTTCACGTTTTGACTCAACGAAAGAAGAGACGATTGGCGAGAAGTTAAAGGAGAACACCATGATGGCGATACCTAGCCAAACGTTGACTAAAATACCATCATGACCAAGCAAAGAAATACTGCTGGCATTTACCTGCTCAAATACAGAGGCGTTCCAGTAAGGGATGAGCGACAGAGAAATCAGAACTAGGCTGGCAATAAACGGGAATACCAGGAAGCTCATTACCTTAACCATCAGGTTTTTGCCGAAGAAAATGATGAAAGCCATCGCCATCAGCAGAACCAAAGCCACTAAGCCGCGGTTTAACGGCATGAGTTGCAGCTGATTTTCCCAAAATGTCATAAAGGTGTTGGTGATAGTGACACCGTAAATCCATAACAGTGGGCAAATCGCGAAGAAGTACAGGAAGGTGATGATGACACCACCGGTTTTGCCAAAATGCTCTTCAACCGTGTCGGTGATGTTGCCGGAAATATTACTACCCGATAGGCATAAACGCGCTAATGCACGATGGCATAAGAAAGCGATAGGATAGGCCAATACCAGCATGATGAGGATTGGAATTAAACCGCCGAAACCTGCACGGATAGGGAAGAACAGAACCCCTGCACCGATAGCCGTACCAAATAACCCCAGAGTCCATGTGGTGTCCGATTTTCGCCACGTAGATCCTTGTTTTGCATAAGTTACGCTGTCTGTCGTCATACTATATTCCTCGCGGATTTGCCCTTTCTTGAGGCTGCGTTACCGCAACCTCAGTAGGGTCTTAACATATTATTAGTGAACGTGATTCAGTCCCGTTATCTCGGATATTCTGGATAAATCAATATTCCCACCGGAAATAAGGCTAACGGTCTTTTTATTTTCGATATAGCCCTTGAGCTTACCGCTTAATATTGCCGCAGATGCCAGCGCACCGGCACCTTCAGTCACGATCTTGTTTCTCTGAATAAGATCAATCATGCCGCGCTTAATTTCTTCTTCCGTGACTACCACGATATCGGTAACCAGCTCTTTGACAATCTCATATGTCAGTTTACCTGGCGTCGCTACGTCGCAGCCGTCCGCGATTGTACCTGTTGTGCGGTGAGATAAAAATTGTCCTTCATGGAAAGATTTGGCCATACCATGAACATTGACCGCTTGGACACCTATGATATTGATTGTTGGGTTAATTGATTTCAGCGCAATCGCGATACCGGAAATTAATCCCCCACCACCAATAGGGACAATAACGTTATCAACGTCATACAGGTCTTCAAGAATCTCTAAACCAATGGTGCCCTGGCCTGCAATTACTTTAACGTCGTCATAAGGTGGAATAAATATTCTATTCTCTGCTTCAATTAATTCCTGCGCTTTCGATATGGTGTCATTAAAACTATTTCCGTGCAGGATAACCTCGGCAGAATAATCTGCTGTCGCCGCGACTTTAGAGCTTGGAGCGCAGCAAGGCATGACAACTTTACTATCAATTCCTAACATCGCGCAGGAAAGAGAAACGCCCTGTGCGTGATTACCCGCTGAACAAGCGATAACGCCCTGCTCACGCTCTTCTCTAGATAAAGAACTCAATTTATTAAATGCGCCGCGGATTTTAAAAGAACCGGTGCGCTGCATATTCTCAAATTTAAGATGGATGGTGCCGTTACAACGTTCACTGAGGTAGTTTGACTTAGGCATGCCGGTTTTATAGACATGGCCTTTTATCCTTTGCTGGGCCTCGATTATGTCGTTAAGCGTCACTGGCAGATTATTATATATCTTCATTTTCTCATCCCGCAGATTATTTGACGCCGGCAGTATGCTTAAATATTTCAACTTTGAATGTGATAGGAGTCGCGATAATTAGATCCTTTATTTATTTTCTGAGTTATAAAAAATGAAGTTCTTTTTCATTTGAAATATTGGATGAATATTTAAATAAAAAAATATTTTTGCATTATTACAAATATAATTTAATTAATATTAACGAATTGTTATAAATGTTACCGTCACGTAGTCAATGCACCTATTCTCAAGAAGACACAACGTAGATTTATTGTTAATATTCTAAAAATAGATTTAATTTTCACCCATTAATAAATAACATGCGGTATTAACCCTCCTATCTAAAATACCCAATTCATTACTAAGTTTATTTACTCTGTGATCAAGATCGTTCTCTTTTTCACTTATCTGTGTTTATAAATAAAAGACTCTTGTATCGATTGTAGGTATTCAGCGATGGACATCGTTAATGTTACTCGCGGCATAATTAGCTCACTTATGAATATCCACTTTCCATTCTCATTCTGTGTATTTAATGAGCAGATATATCTTCTGACAGAAGGTAATCAGCGCTATATCATGAGGTACGTTTCTGATCCCCACAGGATAGTTACATGCCAGAACTTTGATTGTACTTGGGAGGAAATGAGAGATTATTCGTTTGAGATAAAAACGTCTCACGATTTGCACAATGCATTATTTATCGGCCACTTAATGGGATGGTGGACAGCCGATGAAGTATTGTTGCTAAAGACGTTTATTAAGCAGATCAACGACTATATGACCGTAATCGAGATATGAAACATCTGAGTCAAATACTGCTTGTTATTCTATGTCACACAACGTCTAGCCAGTAAATCGCCAGAGAAAATCAACGGCTTCTTCCGCATAATCAATACCAATACGTTTGCTCGCAGTCACTGTAACCGGCAACTTTTGAAAATCTCTTATCTGCCCACAAATATACAGCCGACTGCCGGACAAAGGCTCATAGTCAAAAGTCCTATCTACGGATAGCGCACTACATAGCTTTCCTGGGCCGTTGGATAGGTTTTTAATCTGTGCCTTGGTTAACTCCTCCATCCGTTTACCATAGCGATTAAATGCGGCTAAATCGGCGCCTTGTACGATATCAATACCACGCAATAATACGGCTGCAGGCTCATCCATCACACCACTGACTACATTAAGACAATTGTGCATGCCATACACAAAATAAACATGTGCAATGCCACCAGCACGAAAAAGCGGTTCGTTCCTGACCGTTCGCTTACCGCCATAGGCATGACAGGCTTTATCGATAGCTCCATCATAGGCTTCCACTTCATTGATGCGTCCGATAATCGTCCCCTCTTCCAGCTCACGCACCAAATAGCAGCCAATCAGTCGCTTGGCGACGGTAATAACATCGGCAGAATAAAAATCTAACGCCAATTTTTTCATTCTCAGCGGCTCCTATCTCTGAATAATATTTTTTCATCATTATCTTAACGCCAGTGCATCTTTGCGCGGTGATAGGCCAAACATCCGCGAGTATTCACGGCTGAACTGGTTCGGACTGTTATAGCCTACTTGGAAAGCAATCGCTTCCGCCGTGTTGTTATGCGCTAGCAATAACTGGCGAGCCTCCAGCAATCGCAGTTGCTTTTGATAATCAAGCGGGCTCATTCCCGTTAGGTCTTTGAATTTTCGATGGAAGGCAGAGCGGCTAAGGTTTGCGGCTTTAGCTAATGCATCAAGGCTCAACGATTCAGTGTATTTATCACGCAGTAGCGCTAATGCGCTGAGAACGCCTGCCGAGTGGCCATCCCCCATGATAACGCGCGCAATATCCGCCCCGTTGGGCCCCGTCAGCAGCCAATAACACAACTCCTGCATAAATCCCGTATGCAATACAGGGATCGCATCAGGCGTATCGAGTAAACGCAGTCCTCGAAGCACGCAACGATAAAGAGACTCATTGGTATCGACCACAAAAGCCGCATGAGATGATTCATTTTTTTGTATGGGTCGCTGAGAGAGCTGAATAAACACATCTCTCAGGATCACCATATCGAACTCAACGATAATGCCTAAGTAAGGATGGAGGGCATCGGCTTCGATAATGCGGCTAACGCCGGGCATGGTGGTGGTAACGACTAGCGCCTGCCCAGCAGAGTAGTCAAAGGGCATATCACCAAAAACTGTACGTTTGGTTCCTTGAAGCACCATGCAAAGAGCAGGACGATGCAAAATATAGCGGGGATAACGACCATTGCTCGCTCTGACCAAAGTGACACTGGGTAAAGCCGTGTGAAACGGAGTTTGCTCATGGCTGGAGAAAGTATGTTTTGCTAATAGAGCGAGTAATTCTTCAGTCATGCTCATGACCCGCAATAAAATACGATTAGGCAATAATACGCCGATAACAGGCACACCACTATCTCTCTCCTCGCCTATCATGAACTCATCGTTAATCGAGGAAATTTTGTCATGAAACAGAATATTAAAGTCGCTGTTATTACCGGTGGCAGTCGTGGTCTGGGTCGCAGCACCGTCATTAATCTCGCCAAGCGCGGAGTTCACTCTATATTTACCTTTAACTCTGGAGAACAAGAAGCTAAAGAGGTTACTCAAGCGGCTACAGAAGCAGGTGCTAAAGCTATCGCCATTCATCTGAATACCGCTAACATCGCAGGTTTCGATGCTTTCTCCACTCAGGTAAAAAACGCACTGGCTGAGCTAAACACCGATAAATTCAACTATCTGGTCAATAACGCGGGTATTTCAAACCATACGCCGTTTATGCAGGTCACTGAGGAAGAGCTTGATTTACAGTTTCAAGTGAATTTCAAAGGTGTCTTTTTCCTGACTCAAAAATTACTGCCGCTGCTGCGTGATGGTGGCCAGATCGTGAATATTTCATCTGGAGTCACTCGCTTTGTGAATCCAAATAGCGTGGCCTATGCCACCGTTAAAGGTGCTATTGAAGTGTTCACCCGCTATATGGCTCACGATCTCGGCCCCCGCAATATTTCAGTAAATACCGTGGCGCCAGGAGCAATTCAAACCGATTTTAGCGGCGGCGTGGTGCGTGATAACCCCGAGATTAATCAGCTTGTCTCCAATATGACCGCATTAGGTCGCCCGGGATTACCTGACGATATCGGAAAAATGCTGGCATCATTTTTATCCGACGATAATCACTGGGTAAACGCGCAACGAATTGAAGTCTCTGGTGGAATGCGTTTGTAATTTATTATCTCCCTAGACTCAAGCGGGTGTAAGCCATCGGCTTGAGTTGCTTTCTTTAAACTCATTTTGTTTGCTCGGTCACATATCATTTCCCCACAACCACTCCATTTTCCCCAGTTGCTGCCGATAACCTCTATAGAAAATGTCTTCGTATTGTTACCAACATTGTTACCCACACCTACCGATAAGCAACTGAGGTTTAGATGGATAGTTTTCAGAAAGATATCGATGAAAGGGCTAATCTGGCCTTATCCAATAAGTTCGAGCTGTTGCTGTTTCGGTTAGGAACCAGTCAACACGAAAGTAAATCAGAGCTTTATGGCATCAACGTTTTCAAGCTGCGTGAAATCGTGCCAATGCAAAAAATTAATCGTGCAGCAGGCATGATGTCCCCTCTATTAGGCGTGGTAAATATCCGTGACCAGATAATGCCGGTTATCGATCTCCCTGCAGCGCTTGGCTGCACACCGGAAACGGGTCTCAACCTGCTGCTTATCACCGAGTATGCACGCAGCACTCAAGCCTTTGCCGTGGAGTCAGTGGATAACATTATTCGCTTGGACTGGAGTCAAGTTCATGCCGCAGATTCAGGCGTCAGTAGCCGTAACATTACCAGTATCGCCAGCATGGAAGACGAAAACGGCAACAAAGATCTGGCGCTAGTACTCGACGTTGAACAAATTCTGTATGACATCATCCCCTCTGGCCGCGATGTCGATGTAGACGCTATCGAAGAGAAAATCTATGCCTTGAAGCCTGGCGCACTGGCGATTGTGGCAGAGGACTCTAAAGTTGCTCGCTCCATGCTGGAACAAGGCTTGAAAGGGATGGGGATTCCGGCGCTTATGCACACCACCGGCTTAGAGGCATGGGAAAAAATCCAGTCCATTGCCGCCGAAGCTAAAGCCGCTGGTCAGCCCATTACAGACCGCATTGGGCTAGTACTCACCGATATTGAAATGCCAGAGATGGATGGCTTTACTCTAACG
Source organism: Hafnia paralvei ATCC 29927 (assembly GCF_001655005.1). GTDB lineage: Bacteria > Pseudomonadota > Gammaproteobacteria > Enterobacterales > Enterobacteriaceae > Hafnia > Hafnia paralvei. The sequence continues at coordinate 10,143 of NZ_LXET01000004.1, read as the reverse complement.
CGAAATATTAAAAACGAACCAGCATTAAAACATATTCCGGTCGTGATCCATTCATCACTGTCAGGCAGCGCAAACGAAGATCATGTGCGTAAAGTCGGAGCCAATGGTTATGTCGCAAAATTTGATGTTGCCGAGCTCTCTGCAGTAATCCATAAAGCGCTGGCAGACGTTGCTGAAAGCTAACCATATAGCGTTCATTTTGGTTCAAATAGCCATCTTGCATCCTCTTTGAATAGAGATCGCAAGAGGCTATTGAACGCGACTAGAACCACAAGAAATAATAATTTATCACTCACTGTATTGATGCAAAAAACCTTTAGCTTTAAAAAAGGTAAACCACGCTTCTGGCCGGGAAAAATCGACCTGATATTGGTGAGGAATAACTCTAGACCCATTAAAAAAGGTCGTTTGAACAGGAACATTTTTATTTTTCAGCGTATCTGCCAACGCCTTTCCCTGATCGGAAAAAGACATGTAGTTTCCATCCGCAATAAAAGTTGGGGGGAATTTTGATGTTACATTAGTAATAATATCAAACTGCTCGAGTTCTTTACTTTGCCGCCATAGTTCCTTGCCAAGATAAGCTGACCCAATAGTATCAAAGGCCTGTTTTATCAATGGGCTATCAATTGCTAGCGTCTTCTCAACGCTATATGGGCCACAAAAGAGCAAAACACCGCGTATTATATTTTCTGGAATAGACTGCGTAATGTTCAGCTCACGACGCATTTTCGCATTACTCATCGCTAAAACACTTTGTGCTGAGATCTGCGCACCGGCCGAATCACCAGCCAAAAACACACGTTTGTCATCGATCTGAGGATAGGCCAGAGCTAAGGAAGGCAAGTAGTTAAGCAGCTCATATACTTGCAAGACTGGCGTAGGGTAACGAGCTTCTGGCGCCAATTGATAATTCATAGCAATAACCACATAACCCGCGCTTGCTAACATCGAAACAATACTTTCCACGTTCCGCTTGTCACCCGAAATAAAAGCACCACCATGCACCCAGATAATCACCGGCAAAGACGCCTTAAATGTGGATTGCGATGGATAGTAAATATCAAAATCACTGCTACCATATTTTGACGGATAGTGAAGATCACCAACGCGAGTGACATTATTAGTATATTTTGTGTAATCATCCGGTAACACAGAAATATCAGGGATCATATTCCTAGCAATATAAACCAGCGCTGCTTGACTTGTCACACTAAAATAAAGAAATGTAATAAAAACAATTAAGCATAGAGAAAAATACATTCTCTTTCTGGTTTTTCTGCTTTTTACGTTATAGACCTGTATAGCATCACTCATTCTTCAACCTACGCTATTCTAACCCAATGGGATAGTGGCATTAAGTAAAATGGTATAGCTGCCAGTTATGAATGAAACCATGACAACAAGAAATGACGATAAAATAAAAACTAATAAGTAATACACGCCAAGCATCCTTTCATCTCAACATTATATATTTACGCCGCCGAGAAGATACTACATGCAGAAAAAATGAAGACCATGAGACTTTTCTATAATGGAATCATTGCTAAATAGATAGCAACGATCTTTTAGTGCGTTAAAAATATTTTTGATAAAATTAATTACTATTAAAATATTATTTTTGTAGAATTAAAAACCATTTATTTCATTGTTTGCGATCTATTGCTTTGCACGATTAGTGTGATTCACGTCACGTTTTTGCGTAGAAAGGAGGGGGTGTTACCGCATAGGTATAGAGGAAACTTGCCTATATAGAGGATGTTTTAAATCGATCACAGGAGTCGTATTTGATACTTAACTCATTGAGTTAAAATTAATATTTTGTGTTGGATAAATGAGTAACTCCCATAAGCCCCCCCAAATGATTTTCCTTATGAGGGCGGAGGCATTCTGAGTTACTTTTTCGGCTCTGTTTTCCACTGTAGCAAAGCGGCAATATCCTTCTCGCCTTCGGCTTCTTTTAAGCGGCGCTGCTGCTCAGCAAACTGACTATATTCAGCCTGGGCTTTTTCATCGGCCATTTTCTTACTGACCGTACCAGCACCTTGCAAAACCTCACGGTCGTTAAATTGCAGGAACTGATCCAGCTTATCCTGCCAGTCGCGCAGAAAGACCTGCTGACGGCGGCGGGCCTGATCTTCGGCAAAATCCAGCCACATGTTAACCACGCGATTGAGTTCGCTAACCTCATCCTGAGTGAGATAATTTTTTGCCACCGTCACGTCACCCTTACGTACCTCTTCACCTTTATAGCTGGTCAGCCACATATGCGGCTGGCTGGCGTCAGCACGAAGATGAATGAGTTCAGCGGCGGTATGTCCGGTGCAGGCAAAATGCAACTTGTTCTGGATGGTTTGAAAGAACTGAGTGGTTTCTTTTAGCGACGGTTGATAGTCGGCAGCTAACGCAAAAATCTCCCTAACCCGCAAATAAACCCGTCGCTCGCTGGCCCGAATATCGCGGATGCGTTCGAGCATCTCATCGAAGTAATCGGGCACAGCAGAAGAACCCACTGGCGGATTTTTCAGCCGCTCATCGTCCATCACAAAACCTTTGATCAGATATTCCTGGAGCGTCTGGGTTGCCCACTGGCGGAACTGCGTGCCGCGAGGGGAGCGAACGCGGTAGCCTACAGCAAGAATAACAGGCAGGCTGTAGTGAAGCCTGTTGCGGCTTACCTGACGGCCACCTTCCTGTTGAACTTGTAAGTAAGACTTACAGGTTGCGTTTTGTTCAAGTTCGCCTTCTTCATAGATCGCTTTAATGTGCTGTGTAACGGCCTGAGGAGTGATCTGATAAAGGCTTGCGATGGTTGCCTGAGAGAGCCATAACGTCTCTTGCTCAAAGCGGCATTCAACACGAACTTCACCGTCATCACTGGCAAACATAACAAATTCGCCTGCCGGGGATTGGGTTAAGTATTTATCTGTCATGCCGCCTCCGCTTACATCTGACTAGCAATGCTGTAATCCGCTTAGTATGCCAGAAATTCCTGGTGAAGCTCATTACGCAGATAGCGTTTATTTTGCGGGCAGCGCTCCCAGATAATGCTTCGCTACAATGTCATTCATCTTCTCCACCAGTTCAAGGCGTTTAAACGTGATATGTCCGCTACCTTTCTGGAAATAGCGAATGGTGAACAGATCGTCCTCAAAGACCTGCTGATGCGGATTGTCGCGAACAAAATCCATGAACCGGATAACTTCGCGGTTTTAACTTTAGCATCGGTTAGCGCTATGACATCCTCCGGCCTTTGATGAATCCATCCTCCTGAGGGATTTCCGCCAGTAACGAACCTGATACCCCCCAAAACCGTTTGATGCCGGTTGACCTCGGGATATATGGATAGCTTGATACACAAAGGTTTAACAGGGGCCTAGTTGACGTTGGAAGAGTTCAGTAGAGGCAAATTGGCGGAAGATCACAGGAGTCGAACCTGCCCGGGACCGCTGGCGGCCCCAACTGGATTTGAAGTCCAGCCGCCCCACCGGGGACGATGATCTTCCATTAGGAGATCGAGAGAGTCGGCAATTATACCCCGAAATCCCTGCAATGCTAAAGGATAAATCCTTGTTTCGCGACGCCCATGGCATATTCAAAACATCGTTTTATTTTTATCGGTACAAGTTTGGTACTCTTCGCTGCATAAATAACCGCCCCTAATTAGCAGGAGATACCATGTCTAAGAAAGTCGCTGTATTGTTGGCTAAAGGATTTGAAGAAGCTGAAGCTATCATGACCATCGACGTGCTGCGCCGCCTTAATATCAGCGTCACCACGTTAGCCTGCCAAGATATGTTGGAAATCACCAGCTACCACAATATTCGGATGTTTGCCGATGCACTTCTGGAACGCAATATGGATGAAACCTTCGACGCCGTTGTGATCCCCGGCGGGCCAGAAGGAACCGTTAATCTTGCCGCGAACCCCTTAGTGGTTGAATTCATTCGTCGCCACGACGAAGCAGGGAAATGGATTTGCCCCATCTGTTCTGCCGCTGCCCGCGTACTGGGCGGTAATCATCTGCTCAAGGGGCGCCGCTATACTTGCTCAGGCGAGCTTTATCAGGATGTGAAAGACGGTATATACGTGGATGAAAAGATCGTTGAAGACGGCAACTTACTGAGTGGTAAAGGTCTGGGCGTCGCCTTTGATTTTGCCTTCCATCTAGGCTGGAAGCTGACCGGCGATAGTGCCAACGTTGATTTTCAGGTAGACCACATCTATTACGATTTCTGGCGTACGCGCGCCTAAAATATAGACGCAGCTAATAACTTAACTGCGTCTCATCTTTCCCTATAATAACTCTGTTTCAAAACCGGTTACCTTGATCACATAAAACACAAAACATAATTTCAGAACCAAAAAACACAATGGTTAGCGATATATCCTTGCTCTAAAAATGGCGTATTGAATTCACACTAGATGCGCCTCAGAGGGATATATGAGCAACCATATTCTGTCAATGCGGGAAAAAATCGGTTATGGGCTAGGCGACGCCGCTAGCCATATCGTTTTTGATAATGTCATGTTTTACATGATGTTTTTTTATACGGATATTTTTGGTATTCCAGCCGGCTTCGTTGGCACCATGTTTTTAGTGGCTCGAGCGCTGGATGCTATTTCCGACCCCGTCATGGGTCTGGTGGCCGATCGCACCCGTACCCGCTGGGGGAAGTTTCGCCCCTATGTGCTATTCGCCGCCATTCCATTCGGCATCGTCTGTGTCTTCGCCTACAGCACGCCAGATCTTAGCCTAACGGCAAAAATGGTTTACGCCGCATGTACTTATACGCTGTTAACGCTTATGTATACCGTCGTCAACATTCCATATTGCGCACTAGGCGGCGTTATCACTGCCGATCCAACACAGCGTATTTCCCTACAGTCCTATCGCTTCGTGCTGGCGACCGCCGGCGGCATGCTAAGTACCGTACTCATGATGCCACTGGTCAATTTCGTCGGTAAAGGCAATCAGGCTTTCGGTTTTCAAGGAGGGATTGCGATACTCGCCCTTGTCGCTGTATTCATGTTGGCTATCTGTTTCGCTACCACCAAAGAACGTATTAGCGATGAAGGCGCGATTCAGGGCAGCATGCGTGAAGATCTCAGAGACATCATGCGCAATGATCAATGGCGTATCGTCGGCCTGCTAACCATCTTTAATATTTTGGCGGTGTCTGTGCGCGGAGGGGCAATGATGTACTACGTCACCTATGTGCTTGGTGCTCCACCAGAAGGCTCAGCGTTGTTTAATCTTCTATCCCTACTTCACAATCCCCCCGTATTTACCGTGTTCTTAACCGTTTACTGCGTTGGCAATCTTTTTGGCAGCGCTGCTGCCAAGCCACTGACTGATTGGAAATGCAAAGTAAGCGTATTCTGGTGGACCAACGCGATTTTAACGGTATTGAGCGTAGCGATGTTCTTTGTACCTATCGGCGCGAATATCACCATGTTTGTATTCATCTTTATCATCGGCATCCTGCATCAGTTGGTCACCCCAATTCAGTGGGTGATGATGTCCGATACGGTTGATTACGGCGAATGGAAAAGCGGAAAACGTCTCACAGGGATCAGCTTTGCCGGTACGTTATTCGTTCTAAAACTGGGTCTGGCACTCGGCGGTGCGTTGATTGGTTGGATGCTCGCGGGCTCAGGCTACCAATCCGGCGCAGCAACCCAAAATAGCGCCACCATGGCCAGCATTATTGCCCTATTCACGCTGGTTCCAGCCATTTGCTACTTCCTTAGCGCCGTGATTGCGGCTCGCCTTTACACCCTACGTACTCCTTTCATCAATCGCATCCTAAAAGAGCTAGCCGCAGGTGTACGCCGTAACGAACAAGAATTTAATCAAGAGATGAAGACATCAGAGGACTTAAGTCATGAAAATCAGTGACGGTAACTGGCTCATCCAAGAAGGACTCAGCCTAATCCACCCATTATATGTATTCGAGGTGGAACAACATGACCGTGAGATGATCGTCTATGCCGCCCCACGCGACGCGAGCGTTCGTTCTGCACAGCTAGACACACCGTTGTTTACGCTGCGTTTCTTCTCCCCGCAGGAAGGCGTGATCGGTGTACGCATCGCACACTTTGCTGGACGAGTGGAACGCGGGCCACAGTATCCCTTAACTCACTCCACCGAACATCTCATTCGGATGGAAGACACCCATAGTTTTGCCGCACTGCATAGCGGAAATCTCAGCGTGCGAGTCACTAAAGGTGAAAACTGGGCGTTAGACTTTCTACGCAGTGGCGAACGTATTACTGGCAGCGTAGCAAAATCCAATGGTTATGTTCAGAACGCTAAAGAGGGCAAAACACATCTGTATGAGCGTCTCGATTTAGGCGTCGGTGAAACCGTCTATGGCTTAGGTGAACGATTCACTGCTTTCGTGAAAAACGGGCAAAACGTTGAAACCTGGAACCGAGACGGCGGCACCAGTACCGAACAAGCCTACAAAAATATTCCATTCTACTTAACCAACCGCGGTTACGGCGTGCTGGTGAATCATCCCGAATGCGTGTCATTTGAAATAGGCTCAGAAAAAGTCTCGAAAGTGCAGTTCAGTGTGGAAGGCGAATATCTGGAATATCTGATCTTTGACGGCCCAACGCCGAAACAGGTTCTCGATCGCTATACTCGTCTAACAGGCCGCCCAGCACTGCCGCCTGCGTGGTCATTCGGCCTATGGCTAACGACTTCATTCACCACTAACTACGACGAAAAAACCGTCAATAGCTTTATCGACGGCATGGCGGAACGTAATCTGCCGCTACACGTATTCCACTTTGACTGCTTCTGGATGAAGGCATTCCAATGGTGTGATTTTGAATGGGATGCAGAAACCTTTCCCGATCCGCAAGGCATGCTCAAACGCTTGAAAGCGCGAGGGTTAAAAATCTGCGTATGGATTAACCCCTACATTGGACAAAAATCTCCGCTGTTCAAAGAGGGGATGGAAAAAGGCTATCTGCTTAAACGCCCGAACGGCGACGTATGGCAGTGGGATAAATGGCAACCAGGACAGGGAATTGTCGATTTCACTAATCCAGCCGCCTGTGACTGGTATGCCAGCCATCTGAAACGCCTGATTCATATGGGAGTGGATTGCTTCAAAACCGATTTCGGCGAGCGCATCCCGACAGATGTCGTATGGCATGACGGTTCATGTCCACAAAAAATGCATAACCACTATGCTTTTATTTACAACAAGTTAGTTTACGAAGTCTTGCAGCAGACATTGGGTAAAGATGAGGCGGTGTTGTTTGCACGCTCGGCATCCGTGGGCGCACAGCAATTCCCCGTTCACTGGGGCGGCGACTGCTACGCCAACTATGAATCCATGGCTGAAAGCCTGCGTGGGGGATTGTCGCTAGGGTTGTCTGGGTTTGGCTTTTGGAGTCATGATATCGGCGGATTCGAAAATACCGCGCCAGCTCACGTCTACAAACGTTGGTGCGCATTTGGTTTGCTCTCCAGCCACAGCCGCTTGCACGGCAGTAAATCTTATCGTGTGCCATGGGCATATGATGACCAAGCCTGCGACGTGGTGCGTTTCTTCACTGAGTGGAAATGCCGCCTGATGCCGTATCTGTATGCCGCATCTGCGCAGGCAAGGGATACGGGTTCACCAGTGATGCGCGCCATGATGCTAGAGTTCCCAGACGATCCTGGCTGTGATTATCTGGATCGCCAATACATGTTGGGAGATTCGCTGCTGGTTGCACCGGTATTCAGCGAAAAAGGCGACGTTAGCGTCTACTTGCCGACTGGGCGTTGGACACATTTGTACACTAACCAAGAAGTCACCGGCGGCTGGCGTAAAGAGCGCCATGACTTCAACAGCCTGCCGCTATATGTTCGCCCAAATAGCCTGATTGCGATTGGAAATAATAGCCAGAAACCAGATTACGACTATGCCGACGGCACTGTTTTCCACCTGTTCGTCCTCGAAGACGGCGCACTGGCTCAAGCGGTGATCCCTGCCGCCGACGGCAGTACTCAGTTCACGCTTAGCGTACGACGTGAAGGCAAGCAACTCCATGTCAGCAGCACAGGTAACGCGTGCAACTGGAGTCTGTGCTTACGCAATATTCACAGCGTGAATTCTGCGACCAACGGTTCAGTACAGCCTGACGAAATGGGTATTATCATTATCCCACAGCAAGGCTGCGGAGAGCTGACGGTCTCCTTGAAATAGCCGTTTTGACGCCAAAGACAATCGCCAGCGCTTTAAACGCTGGCGATTTTTTAATGGCGGTTCAGTGCCCATTCTCGTGGATAATGTGACGGAACAAAGCGCAGCGTCAGCAGCATAAGTCCGACCACCAGCACTGCATGGAACATCCAATCCAGCAGGAAGTTACCGCTTAAGCTACGCAGTAAACCGGAAAGATACGGCGATAGCCCTGCGACGATAAAACCAATACCTTGCATAAAGGCCACTAAACGCCCCGCAATAGCTGGCTGAGGTGAATGGTCGAGAGCCAGAACCAAACACAGCGGGAAAGCACCACCGAGCCCAAAACCGCACACTACCGCCCACAGTACCGACATCTGGAGTGGCAACCAGATAAATCCGCAGAAACCGATCAGTTGTAACGTAAGCGCCGCCATTAATAGGCTGCGCCGATCTTGTTTACGCGCAAACATAGGCAGAATGAGCGCGCCTGCCGCCTGCCCTACCGTCATCAACGCCAGCAAACTACCACTGAACTGTGCCGTGGCACCAAGCTGCATATAGTAAGGTGGAAGCCATGCAATCAGGCTGGTATAACCGCCGTTGATCAACCCAAAATACAGGCCCAGCGTCCACGCGCGTGGACTAAGATGTAGCCGCAATGGCTGCGCTAATTGCGACGATTTTATCGGCTGGTTGAGCGATTTACTCTGCGGCCACCAGCCGATTAACGCAACCAGTGCTGGCAACGCCCACCATGCTAAAGAACGATGCCAAACGTCGCTATGCTCAGCTAACCAAGGCGTTAGCGCCGCGCCTAAACCACCACCACCCATCAATGCCGCTGACCACAGTCCCATCACCAATGGCATACGCCGCTGGAATGTTCGTTTGATCACCGCCGGCATTACCGCTTGAATAATCCCGATGCCAATACCGCCAAGCAACGCGCTGCTCAGCAGCAATAGGCTTTGCGGTGCCAGTTCCCGCAGTAAAGCCCCCACGGCAATGGCCAACAGGCTCAATGCCACACTATTACGCTCGCAGAAATGGCGATCAACCCAACCACCCGCCAACGCTAAAACGCCCATCGCGACAACGGGCAACGCGGTTAACAACGAAACGGCAGTGAAACTCATCCCACTGGCTTCACGTAACTGTGGCAGCAATGGACCAATAGACGTCAACAACGGACGCATGTTCAGGCCGATCAACACCAAAACTAACAACATCAATCCATGCTTTTGTGTTTGGCTCATGACTGCTTTTGCGCCCAACGTTCATACAGCTTACGACCATTCAACTGCGGTAAATGATGGATTGGCAAAGTTTGCTGTTCTAACGGTAACTGCAGTTGCTGATAAATCGCTGCAGTAGAGAGTTTATAGTCTTCCCCATCCTGATTACCGTTGGCGAAATACACCGCCTGCACGCCGGTCAGATACATGGCACTCAAGCACATTGGGCAAGGCTGACCGCTTGCATAGACCACACACTCACGCAGCGCAGTACTACCATGACGTGTAGAAACATCACGAATGCCGTTCAGCTCGGCATGTGCCGTTGGGTCACCGTTAAGATGAATGGTATTCACCGCTTCGGCGACAACCTCTCCATTACGTACGATTACCGCACCAAATGGACGCCCGCCCTGCTCAACGCTCTCCGCCGCCAACGCTAAAGCGCGCTGTAGGTACTCATCATGAGAAGACATTCGTGACTCCTGTTAATAAAAAGTTAGCAGAGTAAGAATATTCGAGAGTGAAGGGGAATAATAGTGTGAAGTGAGAATTCGTGGGGCTGCGGTGTAATGTTTCGATCGCCTGTCGTTTGTGGGACTGCAGTGTAATATTCCGCCCGCCTGTCCATACCGAGCTTCATTGATACACTAGTTTAGGCGTACGGGCAGAGACCACTAGCGCGTGGTCTCTGCACTCGCGCGCTTTTATCC
>NZ_LXET01000003.1 GCF_001655005.1 Hafnia paralvei ATCC 29927 | reverse complement strand
GGCTCTCCCTTCCAAGACTTAAACAATTAAAAAAACAAAGACAAAGGACAAAACAATATTATTTTGTCTTTTCGTGTTAGATGAAATGCATGATAGAACCGCCATCAGGGAAGATGGCGGTAGGTTGAGGGCGTACAGGATGTGCGCTCCGAGACCGGTCGGCCAAGCGACGCGGTAAAAAGCGCGAGAGTCGAGAGGTTACGCGCCGGTAACCTCTCGTCGGACGCCTACGCCAGCGGTGTCATGGACACATAAATGCTAACGGGCGGACGAAACCTTTCACCGTTGATGCATAAATTCAGACACCCTAGATGAAATGCATCCTAGAACCGCCATCAGGGAAGATGGCGGTAGGTCGATGGCGTACAGGATGTGCGCTCCGAGACCGGTCGGCCAAACGACGCGGTAAAAAACGCATCCGACGCGGTAAAAAACGCATCCAACGCGATAGCATAGAAGCCCCTTCCATAGACCCGAGCTTATGCCACTACATTGTCCAAAAAATCACCGCTAACAGCTGCGGAGACATAATCCTTAAGAACATCGCCAATGGGTAAACTGTTGCATATGACAGCGCTGCTGCGCCGCTAGTGGGGTGTAGGCCATTAGCAAAAGCCAGCGCCGGAGGATCGGTCATTGAGCCAGCCAACATACCGCAGATAGTCAGGTAGTTCATTTTTGCCATGGCTCGAGCCAGAATACCTGCCGTGAGCAGCGGGATAGCGGTGATCAAAATACCGTAGCCAATCCATGAAACCCCATCGCCGTTGACCAGCGTATCGATAAAGTTCCCACCCGATTTCAGCCCCACAACCGATAAGAACAGCACAATCCCCAGCTCGCGCAGCGCAAGGTTAGCGCTTGGAGGCATAAACCAATACAGTTTACCGATGCTGCCGATACGTCCCAAGATTAATGCCACGACAAGAGGGCCACCGGCCAATCCCAGCTTCAGCGCGGCAGGGAACCCAGGGATAAACAGCGGGATAGAGCCAAGCAAAACACCGAGCCCGATACCGATAAATACCGGTAGCATCTGCACCTGTTGCAGCTTCTGCTGAGCATTCCCGACGATATCTGCAACCTGATCGATAGATTCAGGGCGCCCTACCAAATTCAAAATATCGCCAAACTGGAGACTAGCATTGCTGCTCGCCACCAGCTCTACACCGGAACGATTAAGGCGTGAAATAACGACGTCATACTTCTGCTTTAGATTCAGATCACGGATTTTCTTGCCCAATACTTTTTCGTTAGTCACCACGACACGGCTTACCTGAAGCTCAGTACCACGTGTGGAAAGCGAAGTATCGACCTGATCGCCGATCACCAGACGCGCGTTTTCCAAATCCTGCCGTTGCCCTACCAAATGGATAAGATCTCCCAGCTCCAATATTGTATTTGGCATGGGAACCATCAAATGTTCACCCCGTTTTAGGCGTGAACAAACAATTTCATCACTGTTGATAATAGGCACATCACGGATAGGCAGCCCCGCGAGATTTGGATTTCGCACCGAGATATTCATCGTTTGCAGCAGTTCATGCTTCAATCCATTTTTTGAATCAAAGTCTTTAGCTTCAGCATCAACACTGATGCGAAATATTAAGCGCAGGATCCACATCACCAGCAAAATGCCACAAATCCCGAACGGATAAGCCATTGCATAGCCCATCCCCATTTTATCGACTAACGCAGGGTCCGAGCCTAAATCAGTCAGGATTTGTTGCCCAGCACCTAGCGCTGGAGTGTTGGTTACCGCACCAGAAAATACGCCTAAAATGACAGGCAGAGGAACATCAAAAATCTTATGCACTAACGCAGTTACGATACCGCTCAGAACCACCATAAGAATGGCAAAGCCATTCAACCTCAATCCAGATACACGCAGAGAGGAGAAGAAGCCAGGACCGACCTGAATCCCAATGGTATATACGAATAAAATCAGGCCGAATTCCTGAATGAAATGCAGCATATCGCCGTTAAGACTGAGATCATACGATTGTGCAAAATGACCAACCACAATCCCGCCAAACAGCACACCACCAATTCCGAGCCCCACACCATATATACGCCAATTGCCGATCCACAATCCCAGAACAGCAACAAGCGCCAGCATACTCACCGTAAGGGCGATATCGCTCATCGTACACATCCTTGATTAACAGGTAATAAAAGGCGGCATATGACTTGCTCGCCAGTGGTCCATGAAAATGTCATAACCACTTATAGTTACTGCAGATTCTCGCAAAAGCCGCTGCATACAACTGTGGTGTAAACCACATAACCGCTGCCATTATGAAACGTTTCACCTATTAAAACTGCAAATTGGATATTTGCTGTCCGCTAATTCGATTTCTCTCTTCTTCCAATCACATGCCTCATGCATTACACCGCGCGAGTTTTCTACAAAACAATAATTCCTACAAAACAATAAATAGCGAGGAGAGCGCTGGTAAACATAGCCCTTTAAGCTAAGTTAACTATTAGTTGTTGTGATTATTATTTCATTGTTTGGTATCTTCTCCTGTGGATTTAGGGATGTCCAAACAGTGATTAAGTGAAGAAAATTTCTCGCGAGGGGCGAGTATGGCATCGAAAAAAGAGTTAGATGAGTTTCAGCGCTGGTGGGCAACCGAAGGTGATTGGGTCGAAGAGCCCAACGAACGGCGCAAAGGTATGAGTGGCGTTCAGCGCATCGAACGTGACGGAAAAACGCTCTATGTAAAACGTCAGGTAGCGCACCTATTCCACTCGCTACGTTATCCGTTTGGTCGCCCAACGATTGTGCGTGAGATTCAAGTCATTGATGAACTCGCCGCGGCTGGTGTGATTGTTCCCAAAATCGTTTATGGCAAAGCGTTACAAATTAACGGTGAGTGGCGTGCATTATTGGTGACGGAAGATATGAAGGATTTCGTCAGCATTGGTGACTGGTATGAACAAAATATGCATCTCGACTGCAGTCCTGAAGTAAAGGCAGAAATGTTTAAACAGATCGCCGTTGCTTTCAAAAAAATGCATAGCGTTAATCGCCAGCATGGCTGCTGCTACGTGCGTCATATTTATGTGAAGAGCCGTGGTGAAGTATTGGCTGGATTTTTGGACTTAGAAAAAAGCCGCCGCCGCTGGGTTAGACAAAAGGCGGTACTGCACGATTTTAAGCAGTTAGAAAAATATTTGTCCCCCATTCCTCCTGAAGATTGGCAGAAGGTCAAAGAGCAGTATTATTCTTTATAGTTCAAATGGTTGGGTAAATAAAAATGTTATGGGCAGGTTAAACCTGCCCTAATAATTTCTATTTTTTATGCACCACCTGCGGATTCACGCAGTTTTCCATTGCTGTTCCCGTCAATGCCGCAATTAAGTTATCTACTGCGCACTCCGCCATGCCATAACGAGTTTCATGTGTCGCAGAGCCAATATGGGGTGCTAGCACGACATTTTTGAGCGTCATTAGCTCAGAGTCTTTTGGCAAAGGTTCCCGCTCGAAAACATCTAAGCCGGCCGCAAGGATTGTTCCATCTTTAAGCGCTTCAACCAGTGCATCTTCATCAACCACAGGACCGCGCCCTGCATTGATTAAAATGGCACTCTTTTTCATTTTGTCTAATTGTTCACGCCCAATCATGTGGTGCGTTTGTGGCGTCAGCGGCAGCGTAATGCAGACGAAATCAGACTGCGTCAACAGCGTGTCCAAATCGCAATGCTGAGCCGCATATTTTTGGTTGGCTTCCAGGTTTGGCGTACGCGTGTTGTAAAGCACCTTCATACCAAAGCCAAAGTGGGCACGCTGCGCCAATGCCATCCCGATACGCCCCATGCCAAGAATGCCGATGGTTTTATGGTGAACGTCTGTTCCGTAATACTTCGCATCAAGGCTATCATTCCAATGACCTGCGCGTACCCACGCATCCAACTCGGGAATGCGGCGAGCCGTTGCCAACATCAAGCCCATCAGCGTGTCTGCCACAGTTTCAGTTAACACCGTCGGCGTATGCATCAGTAAAATATGACGGCGCGTCATCTCATCGACATCAAAATTATCGTAACCCACCGATATCGTTGAAACCGCCCGCAGTTTTGGCGCCTGAGCCAGCAGGTCTGCATCAATGCGCCCACCCGAGCCAATCAGCCCTTCAGCATTTTTCAGCGCCTGTAAAAATGCGGGATAGGTTTGATGAGAAAGCTCGTCAAAGGCAGTTACGTTAAAATACTGGTTGAGCTTCTGCCGTAGATCGGCCGGCAGTGTTTTATACAACACGATGGCAGGTTTCATGTTCGCTCCTTGGAGATCCGCGATTTTATAGTGAGGGGCGCGTCAAGATTGTCTGATAATTCAGCCCCTTTCATTTCAGCATAACAGCGAAAGGCACACACAGGGTTCCGAATTACGTCTTAATCAGAGTGCATTTTAAAGATTGTGCCAACAAAAAAGGGCGTTGTTAGAACAACGCCCTTTCAGAGATGGGGAAGAAAGTGAAATTAATTAACCAAAAAAATTAAATAGCGCAGCGCATAATACAGCAGCAAATGCAGTCTGCGAGGTGTGCCCAGCCGCAGCGCTTAATTCAGTACCATGCGAGATCATGGCAAGCAGCGAATCGATCATCATAATCCTCCAAAAACGGTGTCGACGATCATACCGATCCACACGGTGCGGTTAAAGATCTGACCAGCTCTTTTTTTGTGCGCTCGATTGTATTTTTATTAACCAGATACCATTCATTAACACACAACCGATAGATCGTGTCACATTACTCCATGCCCAACTCTTTTAACTTACGCGTCAGGGTATTACGCCCCCAGCCAAGCAATCTCGCCGCTTCCTGTTTATGTCCTTGGGTATGGCGCAGAGCCGTTGTTAACAGAATACGTTCCATCTCTGGCTGTGCTTCAGATAACAAATCTTGATGCCCTGAACGTAAAGCATGTTCTGCCCATTGGGCTAATAAGGCTGACCAGTGACCAGAGGGAGATGTTCCGCCCGTGGTTTCCGGTACGCTAGTTTCAAATAGCTCGCTCGGTAAATCCTGAACGAGCAGTTCCTGCCCCGCAGCCATTACTGTTAGCCAGCGACAGGTGTTTTCTAACTGACGCACGTTGCCTGGCCACGGCAAACGCGTTAGCGCCAGCTCGGTATCGGGATGCAATACTTTGGCTTCCACGCCTAATTCGGTAGCGGCAACTTTTAAGAAATGACGCGCCAAGCGTGGAATATCCTCACGGCGCTCACGTAAAGGCGGAAGGTGTACACGGATCACATTCAGGCGATGGAATAAATCCTCACGGAATTTCCCCTCCTGAACGCGCTGCTCAAGATTTTGATGCGTTGCGGCAATAATACGTACATCCACTTTTACCGGCGCATAGCCCCCCACGCGATAAAACTGACCATCTGCCAGCACGCGTAACAAGCGGGTTTGAACATCCAACGGCATGTCACCGATTTCATCCAAAAACAACGTGCCGCCATCGGCTTGCTCAAAGCGCCCCTGACGGATTTGATTGGCGCCAGTAAACGCCCCTTTTTCATGGCCAAACAATTCCGACTCAATCAGGTCTTTAGGGATTGCCGCCATGTTCAGTGCAATAAAGGGCGCTTTTCCGCGAGGGCTGTGGCGATGCAGAGCATGGGCAACCAATTCTTTACCAGTACCCGACTCGCCGTTAATCAGCACGCTGATGGAAGAGCGAGACAGGCGGCCAATAATGCGGAAAACATCCTGCATAGCAGGCGCTTCGCCGATGATATCGGCTGCGGGATCGTTTACGGGTTGACTACGTGCTGGCTGCTGCTGTTCTTGATAATGACTGATTGCACGTTCAACAAGAGCCACCGCTTCATCAATATCAAACGGTTTTGGCAGATAATCGAAAGCCCCTTGCTGATAGGCACTGACCGCAGCATCCAAATCAGAATGCGCCGTCATTATGATGACCGGAAGCATCGGATGACGTTGTTTAATCTGCTTAAGCAACGCCAAACCATCCATTCCCGGCATGCGAATATCAGAGAGTAAAACATCTGGCGTTTGGGTGGCTAAGGCATCTAGCACCTGATTTCCGTTCTCAAACGTGACACAGCGCATACCCGCGCCGGTCAGTGCTCGTTCCAGCACCCAGCGAATGGAACTGTCATCATCTACGATCCAGACGATTCCTTGTTGCGTTGTCATAGTCGTCACCTCTGTTTACAGGTGGGCGATACGCCGGTTTGGTCAGTTACTTGCGAATAGGCAAGTAAACTGAAAATTCGGTGTGGCCCGGCCAGCTATTAAATTCTATTTTACCCTGATGCTGATCGATAAGATTTCGCGCAATCGATAGGCCAAGTCCAGTACCACCTTCACGGCCGCTGACCATCGGATAAAACAAAGTATCGTGCAGATGGGCGGGGATCCCCGGGCCATCATCTTCAATATCTATACGCGCCGCGAGGCGATAGCGCTCGCCATGCAGCGTGAGTTGAAATGCAGTGCGCGTGCGCAGCGTTATGGTGCCGCCAGCATTGCCTAGCGCCTGTAGTGCGTTGCGTGTGATATTCAGCAACACCTGTTCTATTTGTTCTGGGTCGTGCTCTAGCTCTGGTAGGCTGGGATCGTAATCTCGCACCAGCGTGACGTTATCGGGGCACTCCAACGATACCAACTGACACACCCGTTCTGCCACCTGATGAATGCTCTGCGTTACATGCTGACCCGGACGCTGTGGCCCAAGCAGACGATCAACCAGATTTCTCAATCGATCGGCTTGCTCAATAATCACCTTGGTGTATTCAGTCAGTGACTGATCCGGCAACGCTTTAGCCAATAGTTGTGCTGCACCGCGTAATCCCCCTAGCGGATTTTTAATCTCATGCGCCAAACCGCGAACTAAATCGCGAGCGGCAACCTGCTGGGCGTGTTGCAGTTGCTCTTGGCTAAGGCGACGCTGGCTGTCCATTGGTGACAGCTCCAGCAAAATAAAATCATCGCTCATTGGCTGGGCGGTCAGCGCCATGATGTGCGCATGCCCGTCGATCACCAGCGTCACTTCGTTATCGGTAAACCCCTGCCCCGCATGCAAGCTGTCGTGCATCAAGCGCACATTCAGCGAAAAATACCCCAACAAATCCGGCAACGGCGTACCAAATAATTTGCGTGAACTTTGCGCCAGTAGCTGCTGAGCAGCAGGGTTGGCATAGTGCACTGCCAGATTACGGTCGAGCAGCAAAACACAGGTAATAAGAGAATTGAGGATCTGCCCAGAATCAGGCTGTTTACGTGCGGTTTGTGCATCGGTCAGGGATTGGTCAGCCATACTACGAGCTCCTGCACTGTTTTGGTGCAAATAAGATAAATGCACTTTAGCATGCTTTCAAAACCTTGGGATTTAGCGAGTAAAATTTCGCTACTGCCACCCAGAAGTTGAGTTGCTCAGAAAAGTGGAGAAAAAAACCCATCCGAAGATGGGTATAAAGTTTCCACGGCAACAAAAAATCGACGAACCAATTTGAATCTTTTAACGGCACCTCACCAAGAGATGCCAATCGTATAAACGAGTGTCATTCGACGCTGTTTTAAACGCTGTAGTACAGTTCGAACTCAACCGGATGTGGAGTCATGCGTACACGTTCCATCTCTTCCTGACGCAGTGCAATGTAAGCATCAATCGCGTCATCGGTGAACACGCCACCACGGGTCAAGAATTCGCGGTCTGCATCCAGACAGGCCAGCGCTTCGTCCAGAGAACCCGCCACGGTTGGGATCTCTTTCGCTTCTTCTGGCGGCAGGTCATACAGGTTTTTATCCATCGCATCGCCCGGATGGATTTTGTTTGCAATGCCGTCCAAGCCAGCCATCAGCAGTGCCGCGAAGCACAGGTATGGGTTAGCCGCTGGGTCTGGGAAACGAACTTCGATACGACGCGCTTTAGGGCTTGCAACCACTGGAATACGGATAGAAGCAGAACGGTTACGGGCTGAGTACGCCAGCATAACTGGAGCTTCATAGCCTGGAACCAAACGCTTGTATGAGTTAGTGGTTGGGTTAGCCAGCGCGTTAATTGCTTTCGCGTGTTTGATAACGCCGCCGATGTAGTACAGCGCCATTTCAGACAGACCGCCGTATTTGTCGCCTGCGAACAGGTTAGTCCCGTTCTTGGAGAGAGACATATGGCAGTGCATACCAGAACCGTTATCACCAAACATTGGCTTAGGCATAAAGGTGGCGGTTTTGCCAAACGCGTGAGCCACGTTGTGAACCACGTATTTGTAAATCTGAATTTCGTCAGCTTTTTTGGTCATAGTATTGAAGCGGGTTGCCACTTCGTTCTGACCAGCGGTTGCTACTTCGTGGTGATGCGCTTCAACCACCAAGCCCATATCTTCCATAGTCAGACACATGGTAGAACGAATGTCCTGCGAAGAATCGACTGGAGGAACTGGGAAATAACCGCCTTTCACCGCAGGACGATGGCCTTTGTTGCCGCCTTCGTACTTGGTGCTGGAGTTCCATGCGCCTTCGATATCGTCGATAGCGACGTGGGAACCACGGATACTGCTACCGAAGCGAATGTCATCGAACAAGAAGAATTCTGGCTCTGGCCCAAACAGAACGGTGTCCGCAATGCCAGAAGAACGCAGGAAATCCTCTGCACGTTTAGAGATGGAACGCGGATCACGATCGTAGCCCTGCATGGTGCCTGGCTCAAGAATGTCACAACGGATAATCAGAGTTGGCTCTTCAAAGAAAGGATCCAGAACCGCAGTGCTTGCATCAGGCATCAGCACCATGTCGGATTCATTGATACCTTTCCATCCACCGATAGAGGAGCCGTCAAACATTTTGCCTTCTTCAAAGAAGTCAGCATTGACTTGATGAGCAGGGATCGTAACGTGCTGTTCTTTACCTTTAGTATCAGTAAAACGCAGGTCTACGAATTTGACTTCATGCTCATTCAGCATTGTTAATACGTGTTCAGCGGACATACTCTACTCCCGGTTGCCTAAGGTCGTCGTGGAACGAATCTGTATATTTAAATGGTTTATTCACCATAAATTTATACAAGCTAAAACCATGCCAACTTTACAAATCGCTCGGAAAGCGCATAATTGGCGTATCTGGTGGTAGGAGACTATGCACTAGAATAGAATTCCGCACCAGAATGGTGCAATGTAAGATTTCATATGCACCATTCCAGTGCAAATTGTTCATTCCCGCGCCGTTTGGCATCGTGAATAGGATCACAAACTCACCTTTTTACGGTTGTTTATAAGAGATGCTTGTGATCTTGTTTAGTCCCTCGCTTATTACGTGTACAATAGCGCGCTATTTCTAATGCCTGAGGCAAAGCTGTGATCGAAAATCTGCGTAACATCGCCATTATTGCGCACGTTGACCATGGGAAAACTACCCTGGTTGACAAGTTGCTACAACAATCCGGTACATTCGGTGAACGTGAAGAAGCAACTGAACGCGTAATGGACTCCAACGATTTGGAGAAAGAGCGTGGGATTACCATCCTCGCGAAAAACACCGCTATTAATTGGAAAGACTACCGTATCAACATCGTGGATACCCCGGGGCATGCTGACTTCGGTGGTGAAGTTGAACGTGTAATGTCTATGGTTGACTCGGTACTGCTGGTTGTTGACGCAATGGATGGCCCTATGCCGCAGACCCGTTTCGTGACCAAAAAAGCATTTGCTAATGGTCTGAAACCTATTGTGGTTATCAACAAAGTTGACCGTCCTGGCGCGCGTCCTGACTGGGTTGTCGATCAGGTATTCGACCTGTTCGTAAACTTGGATGCAACCGACGAGCAGCTGGACTTCCCAATCGTTTACGCTTCTGCGTTAAACGGTATCGCGGGTCTGGACCATAACGATATGGCCGACGACATGACTCCGCTGTATCAAGCGATTGTTGACCATGTATCTCCGCCACAAGTTGAAGCTGACGCACCTTTCCAGATGCAAATCTCTCAGCTGGACTACAACAACTATGTAGGCGTAATCGGTATCGGCCGCATCAAACGCGGTAAAATCAAACCTAACCAACAGGTGACTTTGATCGATAGCGAAGGCAAAACACGTAACGGTAAAGTCGGTAAAGTTCTGACCCATATGGGTCTGGAGCGTATCGAAGCTGACGTTGCTGAAGCTGGCGACATCATCGCAATCACCGGTCTGGGTGAACTGAACATTTCTGACACCATCTGTGAAGTCGGTAATGTTGAAGCTCTGCCTGCGCTGAGCGTTGATGAACCAACCGTGACCATGTATTTCTGCGTAAACACCTCTCCGTTCTGCGGTAAAGAAGGTAAGTACGTGACCTCCCGTCAGATTCTGGAGCGTCTGCAGAAAGAACTGGTACACAACGTTGCTCTGCGCGTTGAAGAAACCGAAGATGCTGACGCATTCCGCGTTTCAGGCCGTGGTGAACTTCACCTGTCGGTTCTGATCGAAAACATGCGTCGTGAAGGCTTCGAGCTGGCAGTATCTCGTCCTAAGGTTATCAACCGTAAGATTGATGGCCGTATGCAAGAACCGTTTGAAAACGTCACTCTGGATATCGAAGAGCAGCACCAGGGTTCAGTCATGCAAGCCATGGGTGAACGTAAGGGCGACGTTAAAAACATGGTTCCAGATGGCAAGGGTCGTATCCGTTTGGATTACATCATCCCTGCTCGTGGCCTGATCGGCTTCCGTACTGAATTCATGACTATGACTTCTGGTACTGGCTTGCTGTACTCCACTTTCAGCCATTACGACGATGTACGTCCAGGCGATATCGGCCAACGTCAGAACGGCGTGCTGATCTCTAACGGTCAGGGTAAAGCGGTTGCGTTTGCTCTGTTCGGTCTGCAGGATCGCGGTAAGCTGTTCTTAGGTCACGGTGCTGAAGTTTATGAAGGCCAGATCATCGGTATTCATACTCGTTCTAACGACCTGACTGTAAACTGCCTGACCGGTAAGAAACTGACTAACATGCGTGCTTCCGGTACCGATGAAGCAACCACTCTGGTTCCTGCGATCAAAATGTCTCTGGAACAAGCGCTGGAATTCATCGATGACGACGAACTGGTAGAAGTAACTCCAGTATCAGTACGTATTCGTAAACGTCACCTGACAGAAAACGACCGTCGCCGCGCAGCTCGTGGCCCTAAAGAAGACTAATCTTCTTTAACGATCGTTAACGTCTGATATCAGGGCACCTTAAGGTGCCCTTTTTTACGTTTAAAATTTAAAACCCCTGACGGAAAATAGGCGGCACTTAAATCCAGTTTTCGTCTAGATCTGTCACCTTAGCCGCCGTTTGCTTGGCAGAAAGCTTGTCATTCATCCCTTTAATCTGAAAGACCGCTACTGCATTGCTTAATGAGCCAGAAAGCTCTTCCACGTTGGTCGCCGTCGTTGCCACCTGTTCTACTAATGCGGCGTTCTGTTGCGTCACCTGATCCATCTGAGTGATCGCCACGCGGATCTGTTCTACTCCACGGCTTTGTTCTTCAGACGCATAAGAAATGCTATCCATCATCGTGCTTGCCTTAGTAATGGCACCCGTCATTTCCGCTATGGTTAACCCAGTTTTGTCTGCCAGCTCCGCACCTTCCTGAATATGGTGGGAAGACTCAGAAATTAGGCTGTTAATCTCCTTAGCGGACTGCGCAGACCGTTGAGCAAGATTGCGAACCTCGCTAGCGACCACGGCAAATCCACGACCAGCCTCTCCAGCCCGAGCGGCTTCCACCGCCGCATTTAGCGCCAGAATATTGGTTTGGAACGCAATACTGTCTATGACGCTAATAATGTCCCCCATCTTCTGCGCATTGGTTCTAATCACGTGCATTTTGCTATTCATCTCTTTCATCTGCTGCTCACCTTCATTGGCGATGGTGGCAGAAGCTTGGATCATTGATGAAGCCTGCACGGCGTTATCGGCGTTAAGCTTAACGGTAGATGAAATCTGCTCCATGCTCGCAGCAGTCTGCGCTAGAGCAGAGGCTTGCTCCTCGGTTCGGCTAGACAGATCGGTATTACCCGCAGAGATTTCTTGAGTGCCAATGTTGATAGACTCCACGCCGTCGCGGATGGATTTCACCGTCTCGATCAATTCATACTGCATTTCTTGCAACGAGGCACACAACCGACCAATTTCATTATTGTTTTCGACTTCAATCGTATGGCGAAGATCGCCTTTACCAATTTGCTCAAAATAGCCAGAAACCTTGCTTAAGGGTTTCACTAAAATACGATCTAGCCAGAAATAGGCTGCCAAGAATAGTAGAGCGACCACCACCAAAATCGCACACATCACCAAAATAGAGATTCGATATGAAGCCTTACTGATTTCGCTGATCTTGACCAGATTCTCCTGCCGCAGTTGTTCATAATTTTTGTATTTTTCATCGTAACCGCTACGAGCCTTCTGACGAGCATCCTGATAGTCCGTCATGCTCTTTTGCAGCTGCTCTGGGGTAGTGAAATTCTCGAAGATACCAATATTGGTTAATGCGCTCGCCACCTGATCCTCCTGAGCTTTTTTCATGATCTTACCCAGCTCTGGCTGTTCCATGGTTAGCCCAGGAATTTTCATAAACAGTTCAAAGTTCTGCTGCGAGGTTTGCAATTCATGACGCAAAGCCTTAACCACTTGAGGAACATTAACCGGCATGCGATTGGTTAATTGAATAAACGTGCTATCGATAATTGATCGCAGACGCAATACGGCATCACGAGAATCGGATAAAACCTTCTGTTCATTGGCCGTCGTTTCAAGAAAATTAATGTCCTTATCATTTTGATTAATAAAATATATTCCCATACCGCTAGCGGCAAGTTGAAGTATGGCAAATACTGCTAGCAGCAGTAACAATCCTGTTCTGATTTTTAAGTTTTTAAACATAGTGTCCTTGCCTTGTCTTGGGGGAAAAAATATGCACTCTGATTGGCTATCGGCGTAAGTTAGAAAAGTCTTATACCCACAGTAAAATAAAGGTTTTGCTGCTAATGAATTCGGGTTTGGTAGCGAACAATTGTGATCTATGTCCAATTTTTACGCGTTTAGGGACCCAGTTTTGCTATAGAGGTGTTGTGAAAAAGGAGATAACAGGGGAGTTTGGGTTAAGGCGTTTATAGTTGGTGTCTATTCCCACCTGCGGTTTCAAGCTAAAGTTAAAAACTCACAAAAAATCAGGAGCGTCACATGTTGTACATCTTTGATTTAGGGAATGTGATTGTTGATATAGATTTCAAACGTGTACTTGGGGTGTGGAGCAAGTATAGCGGCGTACCATTGGCGACGCTCTCTGAACGCTTCAAGATGGGAGAGGTTTTTCAGCAGCACGAACGTGGAACCATTACCGACGAAGAGTTTGCCGAAAAACTCTGTGCAGAAATGGGCATCGCACTTAGCTTTGAACAATTTGAGCTAGGCTGGCAATCGATATTTGTTGGCCTGCGTCCAGAAGTCATTGAGCAAATGAAGAAGTTGCGTAGCTACGGCAATCGCGTTGTCGTGCTGTCTAATACCAACCGTCTGCATAGCAACTATTGGCCGAAACACTATCCTGAAGTTGAAGCTGCAAGCGATCACATGTATCTCTCTCAAGATCTCGGCATGCGTAAACCTGAGGCGGAAATTTATCGGTATGTACTGGAGCAGGAGCATTGCCCCGCAAGCGATGCCGTATTCTTCGATGACAATGAAGAAAACGTGACAGCAGCGAGAGCATTGGGGATTAAGTCTATTCTGGTGACGGATAATAAAGTGGTGCCAGAGTATTTTGCGTAACGCGATATCTACATTTATTTTGTCGATACCGTCACATTTTTTTGCGCAACCCTAAGAAAACGTTAACATTAAAAGATGTTTAATCGCTCAGGCAGCAATTTCGTTGTCTGGGCGTTGTTTTCAGGAGGGGTTATGTCCCTGTTTTCTCGACAGTCTGCTAAATCCTGCGTCTCCTTTGGGCGTTTGCTATGGGCCAGAGTGAATCACGATCGGGTGAGTATGATGGCGGGCAGTCTGGCCTATATCTCTCTGCTTTCGTTGGTTCCACTCGTCACGGTTATTTTCTCCCTGTTCGCGGCGTTTCCGATGTTTGGCGAAGTTTCCGAGCAGCTAAAGCACTTTATCTTCACCAATTTTGTCCCTGCAGCCGGTGATGTGGTGCAGTCCTATCTCGAACAGTTCGTTGCAAACTCCAGCAAAATGACCGCCGTGGGTGCCGTTGGGCTGATTGTGACCGCATTGCTGGTGATTTCTTCCGTCGATGGCGCACTCAATCACATTTGGCGCAGTAGAACCCAGCGCCCTATTGTCTATTCATTTGCCATCTATTGGATGGTACTTACGCTTGGGCCTATTCTCGTCGGTGCCAGTATGGCAATCAGCACCTACTTATTATCGATCCGCTGGCTAGCCATGGCTGGCGTGTATTCACTGGTCGATCAGGTACTACGTATCTTCCCGTTACTATTGTCATGCGCCAGCTTCTGGTTAATTTATTGCGTGGTGCCGACTCAAAGAGTCCCTGCCCGTGATGCTCTATGTGGCGCGATAGTAGCGGGATTGCTGTTTGAACTCGGTAAAAAAGCCTTTGGCTTATACGTAACAATGTTTCCGTCGTATCAATTGATTTATGGCGTGTTGGCCGTGATCCCGATACTGTTTGTGTGGGTCTATTGGAGCTGGTGCATTGTCCTGCTCGGAGCGGAGATCACCGTTTCATTGAGCGAATACCGCGCGATGCACCAGCGAGAAAGGCGAGAAGAAAGTAAGCAAATTCAACTAACATCGCCAGAAAACGATAAGGAATAGAGAAACGAAATGATAGCGTTAATTCAAAGAGTCACGCAGGCCAGCGTTGTTGTTGAGGGGAATACCGTGGGTGAAATTGGCCCAGGGCTGCTGGTATTACTGGGTGTTGAAAAAGATGATAACGAGCAGAAGGCTCAACGACTCAGAGACAAAGTACTCGGCTACCGCATTTTTAGTGATGAAAACGACAAGATGAATCTTAACGTTACACAAGCTGGCGGCAGTGTGCTGGTGGTTTCTCAGTTTACGTTGGCAGCTGATACCCAAAAAGGCATGCGCCCAAGTTTTTCTGGTGGGGCGGCTCCAGACGAAGCCGAACGCCTGTATGAATACTTTGTTGGCCAGTGTCGTGAAACAGGAATAAATACCCAGACAGGGCAGTTTGCGGCAGATATGAAGGTTTCGTTACTTAACGATGGGCCGGTCACTTTCTGGCTTCAAGTTTAGGCTATTTAGCACTCAGGCTGTGTGTTCAAGCCATGATGTTTATCTGTATCTTTGCGATTGTACGATGAGAGAGAGCAAGTCATGTATCACCTGCGAGTTCCAGTTACAGAGCAAGAGCTAAAAGATTATTACCAGTTCCGCTGGGAGATGCTGCGTAAGCCGCTACATCAACCGGTGGGATCGGAGCGAGATGCCTATGATGCCATGGCGCATCATCAAATGGTGGTCGATGAATCGGGAAAGCCCGTGGCGATTGGGCGCTTATATATCAATGCCGATAATGAGGCCTCAATCCGCTTTCTCGCCGTAGATCCTGCCGTACAGGCCAAAGGTCTAGGAACACTAGTGGCAATGACTCTGGAGTCCGTGGCACGCCAAGAAGGGGTTAAGCGCGTAGTATGTAGCGCGCGTGAAGATGCCGTAGAGTTTTTTGCCAAGCTCGGTTTCGAAAATCAGGGCGAAATTACCGCACCGCAAACGACACCCGTACGCCACTTTCTTATGATTAAACCCGTAGCAACATTAGATGACATCTTGCACCGCCCCGACTGGTGTGCGCAGTTGCAAAAAGCTTGGTACGAAAATATTCCGCTCAGCGAAAAGATGGGCGTACGTATCAGCCAATATACTGGTCAGCGTTTCGTGACAACCATGCCAGAGTCAGGCAATCAAAACCCTCATCAAACGCTGTTTGCAGGTAGTCTATTTTCGCTCGCCACGCTCACAGGCTGGGGACTTATTTGGTTGCTGCTGCGTGAACGGCATCTTGGGGGAACGATTATTCTGGCAGATGCCCATATTCGCTATAGCGCACCGATTACTGGCCGTCCGCGAGCGGTGGCCGATCTCAGCTCTGTCAGCGGCGATCTTGACCGCTTGGCGCGTGGGCGCAAGGCACGAGTGCAGCTTTCAGTTAACTTATACGGTGATGAACACGCTGGCGCTGTGTTTGAAGGCACCTACATGGTATTGCCAGCAACAGAGGATGATGAAGAGGGAAATATTCAGTAACCTTCCTGATATCGCCCCTCTCCAGCCAAGGCGAGGGGGATAACAAATCGCTTATGCTGCCTGCGGCATACCAACCTGCTTATTGCGCAAGAATAGCACCACCAGCGTCAGCCAGATAATTCCGCTCATGAGATTAAACAAGCTAAACCAGCTATTACCGCCCAGCAGATAAGCGTGCTTGGTTAACTCAATGCCAACGGTAAATATCAGCATGCTCAGCATCCCCATTGCGGCAGAAACTGTCCCTTTGCTCATATCACTGGAGAACAGCGTTAAGCGATACAAACCGGCGTTAGCAATACCGATACCGAAAGCATAGATGCTCAGGCCTGCCGTCATCCACAGATAGGCATGAGAAGCATGAACCGTCGCAATAGCCGCCAACGCTAACCCAAACATCATGGGCCATGCGCCCAACTTGATCAACGAGCGCACGCTGCGTTTGCTGGTCAATTTAGCTAACGTGAAGTTACCCAGAATCAGCGCGCCAAATACAGGCACCTGTAGCAAACCGTAATCATAACTGCTTAACCCTTCCCCGCTAATAATGATCACCGGAGACTGTGCGATCCATGCTAACAGTGGCAGGCTAGCGAAGCCTGTCGCCAGCGCACCACACAAAAAGTGGCGGTTAGACAGTACCTGCTTGTAGTCCGAGCCTAATGCCTGTAGCGAAAGCTTCTCACCACGACGCGTTGCGGTTTCAGGCATGGCACGCCACAGCCCATAAAACGCAAAAGCCGCCAGTGCGG
The DNA here is from genome assembly GCF_001655005.1 of Hafnia paralvei ATCC 29927. Classification (GTDB taxonomy): domain Bacteria; phylum Pseudomonadota; class Gammaproteobacteria; order Enterobacterales; family Enterobacteriaceae; genus Hafnia; species Hafnia paralvei. The sequence goes on along the minus strand of NZ_LXET01000003.1, from coordinate 14,008 downwards.
CAAACATCACAAACATCATTTGCCACGGAAGCACATGCACCCAAGCAGCTCCGGCAAGCGGCCCAAGCAGAGGTGCGATAAGCGCTACGTTGGCCATCAGCGCGGTGATTTTTATACACACCGCCTCGTCAAAGGATTCCTGAATCGCGGCATAACCTACGGCACCGATAAAGCACAAGCTCACTCCCTGCAAAAAGCGCAGCAGCGTAAATTGCTCGATCGTTTGCGCCAGTAAGATCGCCAAGCAGGTCACGACAAAATAAGCCACGCCGGTCAACATCACCGGACGGCGCCCAATTCGGTCTGACAAGGGACCTAGCAACCATTGCAGGAACATTCCCCCAGCCAGATAAGCCGTCATGGAGGTTGGCACCCACTCTTGGCCAACGTTAAATTCTTGCACCACGGTAAGCATACCGGGCTGAATCATATCGTTACCGATATAAGTGGTGAATTCATAGAGAACCAAACAAAGCGGAAATAACAGCGCCTGTCGGCCCAATCGCCCTGCGGCGGAAAGAGACTTTTGCATATTTATTAGTTATTTGAATATTCAGAAAAGAAAAAAGAAACCCGGCGATGTGTTGGTTAACAGATAAACCTTACGAACAACATTAGGCTGGGTGGCTATTTTGCCGCCAATTGTCACTCTTGGCAATCAGTGATGTGTAACTCAAAACATAAATCCTGATTAAGCTTGAGCATTGTTCTGATTGCCGTTGCAAGGGATGGAAGGTTAACCTGTTTTTAACAAAAGACACCGTGGATAGTAAGCGGAATTCAGGTAAGGGTTTGACGCACAGACATGAGTCAGAAAATCATTTGGATAGACAATTTACGCGCCGTTGCCTGCTTGATGGTCGTGATGATCCACTCTACGACATATTACGTTACCAACGGATTCAGCATAGGCCTATTCAATTGGGACGTAGCAAACATTCTGAACTCGGCTTCGCGCGTGTGTGTGCCGCTGTTTTTCATGATTTCAGGCTATCTTTTTTTCGGTGAAAAATCGGCTCAGGGACGACATGTTTTGCATGTTCTGCGCTGTTTACTGTTTTATAGCGCGTTGGGATTACTGTATATCAGCACGCTTACCCATATAAATCCGTGGCTTTCGGTTCGCTATTTCCTTGTCAAACCGGTGTTTTATCACCTGTGGTTCTTCTATGCGATTTTAGCGCTGTATATTATTTCGCCACTGATTAGCGTTCGCGCCGTCAGCGCCCGCTATTTGGTCGTCGTGGTCGCGGTACTTGCCGTTATCGCTAATCCCAACCTGCCTGCCTATAGCTATGCTGGTATAAAGCTGTTGCCCGTCAATCTTCATATCTCCGGCGACATGTTTTACTACCTGCTGTATGCGCTCATGGGACGTGCTTTAGGCATGCTACATACCGAAAGAGCCCGTATTTCCTGGGGCGCTGCGCTGATATTCATTGGCTGCGTACTCGCCATTGCTTTCTCGACCTATCGCCAAACGCAGCACAATGGCGGCTTTACTGATACCTATTACATGTACTGTGGCCCGCTGGTGTTCATCGCCAGCTGCGCTATTTTGCTGTTCTTCAAAAATAACTTTAACCATTCGCAAGCAGGATGGATGGCATTTATTTCACGCCATTCCCTCGCCATCTATGGTTTCCATGCATTCTTTATCCACTTCATTCGTACTCATCATTTCGACATCAGAAGTTGGCCACTACTCGATATTTTCTTGGTCTTTGGGCTAGCACTGGCGGGAAGTTTGGCATGTAGTTGGGGGCTGGGAAAAATAGACAGAAAAGGATGGGTATCGTAATAAACTCCATCACTACTACATGAAAATGGAGTTCCCGCGATACCAACGTCTAGGCATTATTGGCTCGTTTTTATACATAATAATTACGGCACACGAGATGGCTATTTTTTATTAAGCCATATTATCGCCATAGCGGTCGCGATAGTCCTTTGGCGTCATCTGGTAGCCTTTTTTGAAAACCGAATAAAAATATTGCAGCGACGGATAGCCACACATCTGAGAGATCTCGTTGATCGACAGAGAAGTAGCGATCAGCAAATTACGCGCGCGATCGAGTTTCTCTTCATGGATCACGGCGTGGATTGTATGCCCTGTTTCATCTTTAAAACGTTTTTCCAAATTGGACCGAGACATCCCAACCGCATCCAACACCTGTTCAACCTTAATGCCTTTACAGGCGTGGTGGCGGATAAAATGCATCGCTTGAATAACCGAGGGATCGCGTAACGAGCGAAAATCTGTCGATCTTCGCTCTACGACGCGCATCGGAGGTACTAAAATTCGCTGCGGGGCGATCGGACTATCGCTCGACAACAACTGATGCAGCATTTTTGCCGCCCGGTAGCCCATTTGGCGAGTCCCTTGCGCCACTGATGATAAAGCGACCCGCGACAAATAACGGGTTAACTCTTCATTGTCGATGCCGATAACGCTGATTTTTTCAGGTACAGCAATATCCAGATGCTCACACACCTGCAATAGATGACGTGCGCGCGCGTCCGTTACAGCAATAATTCCGGTTTGTGGCGGCAGTGTTTGCACCCAGTCAGCCAAGCGGTTTTGTGCGTATTGCCAGTTATCTGGCGTGGTTTCCAGCCCTTGATACACCACACCTTGATACTGTTCGGTAGAGACTAACTGTCGAAACGCATACTCGCGTTCCTGTGCCCAGCGTTTACCGCTGCTGCTAGGCAAACCGTAAAAAGCAAAACGGTTAATGCCCTTCTCTTTGAGATGCATAAATGCGCTCTCGACCAGCGCATGATTATCGGTGGCAATATAGGAAACCGGAGGGTAATCCTCTTCACGATGGTAAGATCCCCCTACGCCCACGATAGGAACATCAACGCCGCGAAGCAAAGCTTCAATTTCGCGATCGTCAAAGTCAGCAATCACACCATCGCCCAACCAGTCTTTGATATTGTCGATGCGACAGCGGAAATCTTCTTCAATAAAAATATCCCAATCACACTGGGAAGCCTGCAAGTATTCGCCCACTCCCTCGACAACTTGGCGGTCATACGCTTTGTTGGCATTGAATAACAATGTAATGCGATAGCGTTTGGCAAACATGCTGGCTCCATTGAACAGTGATGGCGATGAGAAAAGATAAACCAGAATAAACAATGGGAAATGATGTTCGTAGAAAACTCATCCGGTTTTGTGCCGGATGAGTATGACCGATTTCACAGTTTAATATCTTGCTCCTGCGCACGTGGGCGATAAGTCCAGAGTGACTCCAGTTCCTCCAAAGATTTACCTTTAGTTTCAGGCACAAACTTCCACATGAACAATGCCGCAAGAATCCCCATCACACCGTAAATCCAATAAGAAAAACCGTTATGGAAATGGGCGACCAGATAGGAGTTTTTATCCATCATCGGGAAACTCCAGGAAACAAAGTAGTTAGCTATCCACTGAGCAGCAACGGCAATTGCCAGCGCTTTACTCCGGATCGCGTTAGGGAAAATTTCTGCCAGCAGAACCCAGCAAACCGGTCCCCATGACATGGCAAAAGCCGCCACATAAAACAGCATCGACGCCAAGGCCACTACGCCAGAAAGTTGAGCATAGAATGCAGTTCCTAAGCCAAACATCCCCAATGACATCCCGAGTGCGCCGATAATTTGCAGCGGTTTACGACCAAACTTATCCACCGTCATGATAGCAATCACGGTAAAGGTCAGGTTGATAACACCTACGATAATCGTTTGTAGCAACGCAATATCAGTACTCGCCCCCAGGGTCTTAAAGACTTCTGGTGCGTAGTACAACACCACATTAATGCCGACAAATTGCTGGAATACCGAAAGCATGATGCCAATAACGATCACTCCAGCACCAAACATCATCAGTCGTCCACTGGTATGTTCTGGATTATTCAACGATCGAGTAATATTTTTCAGCGCCACATCGGCCTGCAGTTTCCCCATAATGCGCGTTAATACATCGCCCGCACGTTGAGTTTGACCGCGAGCAATGAGCCAACGAGGACTTTCCGGCACGGTAAACAAAAGGCCAAAAAAGAGGATCGCTGGGATAGCCTCTGAAGCAAACATGTAACGCCAGCCGATACTGTTTAGCCACAGCGCATCGCCAGAGCGAGCGATAGAATAATTAACGCAATAGACCATGAGTTGGCCAAATATAATGGCGAACTGATTAAATGAAACTAACTTCCCGCGAATATCGGCCGGTGCAACTTCTGCAATATACATCGGTGAAAGCATCGAGGCCAATCCCACCCCTACGCCACCAATAATTCTATAAATAACAAACTCAGGTATATAACCAGCTAAATAAACGGGTATCCCGCCATCGGGGTTAATATCGCTAAGCCCCAATTCAGGCCAGGCAGAACCGATAGCAGAAATAAGAAATAGCAATGCTGCTATCATTAACGAATTGCGGCGACCAAAACGATTGCTGAGATATCCCCCCATAGCGCCGCCAATAATACAGCCAATCAGTGCGCTAGCAACACAGAAACCAAGCAGCGAGTTAGCCGCCGCCTCGCCTAAGCCTTGAGGCTGTACAAAGACTTGGTTAATGGAATCAACGGTACCAGAAATAACGGCGGTGTCATAACCAAATAGCAGCCCTCCTAAAGTGGCGACAAGCGTAATTCTAAAGATGTAGGATGAGTTGTAATTCTGTTTCATGTTAATTGCCCTGCCTTGATTTTTAGACATGCAACATCTGATTTTTAATAAAAATTCTTTTTATTTCTGTCCATAGAGTGAAATATTAATAAATCAGATAAGAGAGTATTCTTCGAGAGTAATTAAACTCGCTATTAATCCTCCGGTGGTCGTAGACTTAAAACAATTACCATATTTTACTTCTTGGTTATGAATTGTGTTTTTTATGACAATCATCATGTTTTGTTGCTAATTTTATTATTTTAGGAATTTTTGCGATATGGAGCACACTTAATAATTCTCTTAACGACAGTGTGAAATATCGTAATTGAGCTGTCGTAAATAGGCTTTCAAGATGGAGGGGTTGATTACATTGAACCTATTTGAGGGCATCACCATGCAAGCTTATTTCGATCAACTAGAACGTGTTCGTTTTGAAGGAACTAACAGCACCAATCCTTTAGCCTTCCGCCACTACAATCCAGACGAAATTGTTCTTGGTAAGCGCATGGAAGACCATCTGCGCTTCGCCGCATGTTACTGGCATACCTTCTGCTGGAACGGCGCCGATATGTTCGGTATCGGCTCATTCGATCGCCCATGGCAGCAGCCGGGTGAGGCTCTGGCTCAGGCGAAACGTAAAGCGGATGTGGCCTTTGAGTTCTTCCACAAACTCAATGTGCCGTACTACTGCTTCCACGATATCGACGTCTCTCCGGAAGGCGCGTCGCTCAAAGAGTACATCAACAACTTTGCAGTAATGACCGACGTTCTTGCCGAGAAGCAAGAAACCAGCGGAGTGAAACTGCTGTGGGGCACGGCTAACTGCTTTACCAATCCGCGCTACGGCGCAGGTGCGGCAACCAATCCAAATCCTGAAGTTTTCGCTTGGGCCGCCACTCAGGTTTGTCAGGCAATGCAAGCCACCAAAAAGCTGGGCGGTGAAAACTATGTGTTGTGGGGTGGCCGCGAAGGTTATGAAACATTACTGAATACGGATTTGCGCCAAGAGCGCGAGCAGTTAGGCCGCTTCATGCAGATGGTTGTCGATCACAAACACAAAATCGGCTTCCAAGGAACATTGCTGATTGAACCAAAACCTCAGGAACCGACCAAACACCAATACGATTATGATGTCGCCACAGTCTACGGATTCTTGAAGCAGTTCGGCTTAGAAAAAGAGATTAAGGTGAATATCGAAGCCAACCATGCCACGCTGGCGGGTCACACCTTCCATCATGAAATTGCTAACGCGATTGCCTTAGGTATCTTTGGCTCTGTCGATGCTAACCGCGGTGACGCACAGTTGGGCTGGGACACCGATCAGTTCCCCAATAGCGTTGAAGAAAACGCATTGATTATGTTCGAAATTCTCAAGGCAGGCGGCTTCACCACCGGTGGTTTAAACTACGATGCGAAAGTTCGCCGCCAGAGCACAGATAAATATGATCTGTTCTATGGTCATATTGGCGCAATGGACACAATGGCGCTGTCATTGAAGATCGCGGCAAAAATGATTGAAGATGGCGAATTAGATCGTCGCGTGGCTAAGCGTTATGCAGGCTGGAACGGTGAGTTTGGTCAGCAGATCCTGCAAGGTAAACTCTCTCTGGACGCGATTGCGCAATACGCTCAGCAAAACCAACTGGCACCACAGCACCAAAGCGGTCATCAAGAGCTGCTGGAAAACGTAGTTAATCGCTATATTTTCGGCTGATACATATCGCTCCCTTAACCTCTCCCTGTCAGGGAGAGGTTTTTGATGAACACCAAACCATGACAGGAGTTTCACCATGTATCTGGGTATTGATTTAGGGACTTCCGGCGTAAAAGCCATATTACTCAGTGAAGACGGCAAGGTCATTGCCAGCCACGGCGAACCGTTACAGGTGAATCGACCGCACCCGCTGTGGTCGGAGCAAAACCCTGATGCCTGGTGGCAGGCCACTGACGCAGCGATTCAAGCGCTAGGCCAACATCGCTCGCTCAGCGCAGTACGAGCTATTGGCCTGACTGGCCAGATGCACGGTGCGACACTGTTAGACAAACAGCACAAAATTCTACGTCCAGCGATCTTGTGGAACGACGGACGCAGCGCACAGGAATGCCGAGAGCTAGAGCAGTGTGTTCCTAATTCTCGCCAAATAACCGGCAACTTAATGATGCCCGGATTTACCGCCCCCAAGCTAAAATGGGTGGCTAAACATGAGCCCGAGATCTTTGCGCAGGTCGATAAAGTACTCCTACCGAAAGACTATCTACGTTGGAAAATGAGTGGCGTATTCGCCAGCGATATGTCCGATGCGGCCGGAACCATGTGGCTAGACGTTGGCAAGCGTGACTGGAGCGATGAATTGCTGGCCGCCACAGGGTTAAAGCGCAGCCACATGCCTGCACTATTCGAAGGTTCACAAATCACGGGTGAACTGCTTTCAACCCTCGCAGAACGCTGGCACATGCCAGTGGTACCGATTATCGCCGGCGGCGGCGACAACGCAGCAGGTGCCGTCGGCGTTGGCCTATACCAGTCAGGCCAAGCCATGCTATCGCTGGGTACATCCGGCGTCTATTTTGCCGTCAGTGACGGTTTCTTAAGTAACCCTGAAAGCGCGGTACACAGCTTCTGTCATGCTTTACCGAATACATGGCATTTGATGTCAGTGATGCTTAGCGCGGCCTCTTGTCTCGACTGGATAGCTAAACTGACAGGTATTCGCAGTGTAGCTGAACTGCTAAAGGAAGTAGAAAACAGCACTCCGGCTGAAGCTCCACTATGGTTTTTGCCATATCTCTCTGGAGAACGCACGCCGCATAATAATCCGGAAGCCAAAGGCGCATTCTGGGGATTAACCCATGAGCACCAACGTGCAGATTTGTGCCGTGCGGTGTTGGAAGGGGTGGGTTATGCACTCGCAGACGGCATGGATGTCCTGCACGCTACGGGACTCAAACCGCACAGTATTACACTCATCGGCGGTGGCGCTCGCAGCGCATATTGGCGGCAAATGCTGGCTGATATCAGCGGGCAAACGCTGGAATATCGCACTGGGGGCGACGTGGGGCCAGCCCTTGGCGCTGCGCGTTTAGCCCAGATAGCGCTGCATCCAAATACCCCTCTTGCAGACCTGCTGCCTGAGCTCCCATTGGAGCAAATGCATAAGCCTGACGCTGCTCGCCATGCGTGCTATCAGAAAAGACGCAAAGCTTTCAGAGAGTTGTATAAGGTATTGGAACCATTGACAGCGCAAACGATGTCGATGTGATGTGCTGACTGATACAACGGATTTAGACCACTAATCTGTGGTATATCGGTGGTCTAAATCTTTCACGCCCCGCAGGATAACCCATATGTACCACTGGCCGCCGCTGCGCGCGCACATGAATTAATTTCACCTTCCCCTGAACATTCATCATGCGAGAAATTCATTTAACTGTTGACTCAGTGACCAACTTACGGCAACTTCATGTTTAGACGTCTAAACGTATAGACGCTTAATGAAAACGATAATAAAAAGTGCGGCTACGCGCGAACAGGTCAACAAGAGGAAGACGGGGTATGAGTTTCTTTCACGCAAATCAGCGCGAGGCGTTGAACCAAAGTCTGGCAGAACTGCACGGACAAATTAATGTGTCATTTGAGTTCTTCCCGCCACGCACTAGCGAAATGGAAGATACTCTCTGGCAGTCCATCGATCGTTTGAGCAGCCTGAAACCCAAGTTTGTCTCTGTAACCTACGGCGCAAATTCTGGTGAACGTGACCGTACCCATAGCATTATTAAAGGCATCAAAGAACGCACCGGACTTGAAGCCGCGCCGCATCTTACCTGCGTAGACGCCACACGTGACGAACTGCGCACCATTGCTCAGGACTACTGGAATAACGGTATTCGTCATATCGTTGCCCTGCGCGGCGATTTGCCAGCCGGTGGCGGCAAACCGGATATGTATGCCTGCGATCTGGTTTCTTTACTAAAAGAGGTCGGGGATTTTGACATCTCGGTAGCGGCCTATCCAGAAGTACATCCAGAAGCGAAAAGCCCACAGGCCGATCTGATCAACCTCAAGCGCAAGATAGATGCCGGTGCCAATCGCGCAATTACCCAATTTTTCTTCGACGTTGAAAGCTACCTACGTTTTCGCGACCGTTGCGTGGCAACGGGCATTGACGTTGAAATCGTGCCAGGAATTCTGCCGGTGTCCAACTTCAAGCAGCTACAGCGTTTTGCCACCATGACGAACGTGCGCGTTCCTCATTGGATGACCAACATGTTTGAAGGCCTAGATGACGACGCAGAAACCCGCAAAATGGTCGGAGCTAATATCGCGATGGATATGGTGAAAATCCTCAGCCGCGAAGGCGTGAAGGACTTCCATTTTTACACGCTAAACCGCGCTGAGATGAGCTACGCAATTTGCCATACTCTGGGTGTGCGTCCTGAAATACATGCACCTATCACCGCTTAAACTGCATTCGTTACCCGTCTCCTCCCCCGTCAAAGGGGGTTAAAATCCGTTTCTACTCGATAAAAAAAACCACGCTACAAAGCGTGGTTTTTATTTTGACACCAGAGCAAATTAATATTCCCAAGTATCTGGGTCGATACCCATCTCACGCATCAGCAATTTCGCTGCTTCAGGAATTTCATCGCTACGTTCTTTACGCAGGTCCGCATCATTAGGCAGTGGCTGACCAGTGAATGCATGCAAAAAAGCCTCACACAGCAATTCACTGTTGGTTGCATGACGTAGGTTGTTAACCTGACGGCGAGTACGCTCGTCGGTTAAAATTTTCAGCACTTTCAGCGGAATAGATACAGTGATCTTTTTCACCTGCTCGCTTTTTTTGCCGTGCTCAGCATAAGGGCTGATGTATTCGCCATTCCATTCAGCAGCCATGGGGATACCTTCGTTAGACTTAGTTATTTTGAGAAACGGCTAATTATGTCCGATTCTCACGATTTATGCTCACAAAGTGTCTGATTTATCAGTTTATGTCACTATTCTGTGACCTCAGCGCACTTCAAACTGACATAATTTTAGCGGTTATTTCCTCAAGGCTCAATCTATACGCAAAGAAGTTTAGATGTCTAGAAGTATTGACGTCTATATTCGAAGCGATTAATCTTTATTCCACTTTCACCCTACACATCACCCAGCGCGGAGAGAACAACGTGACTTATAAGCAGGCAACACTTGCAGTGCGCAGCGGTTTGAACGATGACGAACAGTATGGTTGCGTGGTTCCACCGATCCATTTGTCCAGCACCTACAACTTTACCGATTTCAATGAGCCACGCGCACATGACTATTCTCGCCGTGGAAATCCTACGCGTGATGTGGTTCAGCGAGCTTTGGCTGAGCTTGAGGGGGGCGCTGGCGCAGTCATGACTAGCTCCGGTATGTCTGCTATTCATCTGGTGTGTACCGTATTCCTCAAACCAGGCGATCTTCTGGTTGCACCGCACGACTGTTACGGCGGCAGCTATCGTCTGTTTGATAGCCTCGCCAAGCGCGGTGCGTATAACGTGCTGTTTGTCGATCAGGGTGATGCACAGGTGCTCGCCGCAGCGTTAGAACAAAAACCTAAGCTAGTGCTGATTGAAACACCCAGCAATCCACTGCTGCGCGTGGTTGATATCGCCGCAATCTGCTCGGCGGCAAAAGCGGCGGGAGCATTGACCGTGGTGGATAACACCTTCTTGAGCCCCGCGCTACAGCAACCACTGAAGCTAGGTGCGGATTTGGTGTTGCACTCCTGCACAAAATATTTGAACGGCCATTCTGATGTAGTGGCGGGAACAGTAATTGCCAAATCCCCTGAACACGTCACCGAGCTCGCGTGGTGGGCAAATAATATTGGGGTTACCGGTGGTGCATTCGACAGCTATCTACTGCTGCGCGGCTTGCGTACCCTAAACCCACGAATTCAGCTACAGCAGCAAAATGCGCTGAAAATCGTTGATTTCCTCAAGCAGCAGCCGCTGGTTAAAAAGCTTTATCATCCATCATTACCAGAAAACCAAGGCCATGAAATTGCCTGCCGTCAACAGTCTGGTTTTGGAGCCATGTTAAGTTTTGAACTGGATGGCGATGAAGCCCTGCTCCGGCGATTCCTAAATGCACTGCAACTGTTTACACTGGCAGAATCTTTAGGCGGCGTGGAAAGTCTGATTTCCCACGCAGGCACTATGACTCACGCAGGTATGGCTCCAGAAGCCCGTAAAGCCGCAGGTATTTCAGAAAGCCTGCTACGTGTTTCTGTGGGCATCGAAGATAGCGATGATTTAATTTCCGATCTGGAACAGGCGTTCCAGAAAGCTAACAGCCAACGCTAACGTGCTGTTTTTCAAGCGATGACGCTGCATATTAGGCTGGCTTTAAGAGGTAAAGAATGAGCGCACAACCGGTAGCTGGGCAGGCGGTAGGACGCCAACTGCATAAGTTTGGCGGCAGTAGTTTAGCCGATGTGAAATGTTATCTGCGCGTCGCGGGGATCATGGCGGAGTACAGCTTCCCTGGCGATATGATGGTCGTTTCCGCCGCAGGTAGCACCACCAACCAGCTTATTAGCTGGTTGAGGCTGAGCCAAACTGACCGGATCTCTGCTCATCAGGTACAGCAGGCGCTGCGCCGCTATCAGTCGGAATTGATCACTGGCTTGCTGCCTGCCGAATTGGCCGAGCCTCTGGTTGCGCGTTTTACTTCAGATCTGGAGCGTTTGGCCACATTGCTCGATGAACCTATGTGCGATGCAACCTACGCTGAGGTGGTCGGACACGGTGAGATCTGGTCGGCACGTCTGATGTCTGCACTACTAAACGTCAAAGGCATGGAGTCAGAATGGCTTGATGCACGCGATTTCCTCCGCGCCGAGCACTCCGCTCAGCCGCAGGTGGACGAAGGTCGCTCTTATCCTCTGTTACAGCAACTGTTAGCGCAGCATCCCAATAAGCGTTTGGTTGCGACCGGTTTTATCAGCCGCAACGATGCAGGAGAAACCGTACTGCTGGGACGTAACGGTTCCGACTACTCTGCAACCCAAATCGGCTCACTGGCCGGCGTTTCCCGTGTCACGATCTGGAGTGACGTAGCCGGTGTGTACAGCGCCGACCCACGTAAGGTTAAAGATGCTTGTCTGCTGCCGCTGCTGCGCTTAGATGAAGCCAGTGAACTGGCACGTTTAGCCGCGCCGGTGCTGCATGCGCGTACTTTGCAGCCAGTTTCCGCTAGCGATATCGATCTGCAGCTGCGTTGTAGCTACCAGCCAGAGCAGGGCTCGACGCGCATTGAGCGCGTCTTAGCTTCCGGCACCGGTGCCAAAATAGTTACCAGCCATGATGAAGTTTGCCTGATTGAACTCAACGTTCCGCAAAGCCATGATTTTGAAAACGTACGTCAAGAAGTTGATCGTGTGCTGAAGCGTTCACAGCTGCGACCGTTAGCCACTGGCGTACATCGCGACCGTCATATGATTCAGCTGTGCTATACCGCAGAGGTCGTTGGCAGCGCACTGAAACTGCTAGAAGAGTCTGGCGTACCGGGACTGTTGCAGTTGCGCGAAGGTTTGGCTCTGGTTGCGTTAGTCGGTGCTGGCGTATGCAAGAATCCACTGCATAGCCACCGTTTCTATCAGCAGCTAAAAGATCAGCCAATCGAATTCTTCTGCCAGTCGGAAGACAGTATCAGCTTAGTAGCCGTATTACGCCGTGGCCCAACCGAAGCGTTGATTCAAGGGCTGCATACCAGCCTGTTCCGTGCTGAAAAGCGCGTCGGGCTGGTGTTAATGGGCAAAGGCAATATCGGCTCCCGCTGGTTAGAGCTGTTTGCCCGTGAGCAGGAAAATATTTCGGCTCGTAGCGGATTTGAATTTGTGCTGGCAGGCGTGGTCGATAGCAGCCGAAGTTTGCTCAATTATGAAGGATTAGATGCCAGCCGTGCATTGGCATTCTTCGACGATGAAGCGCAGGAAATGGATGAAGAAAATCTGTTCCTGTGGATGCGTGCCCATCCTTACGACGATTTAGTGGTGTTAGATGTTACGGCCAGTGAATCGCTGGCACAGCAGTATCGTGATTTTGCCAGCTATGGTTTCCACGTCATCAGCGCCAATAAATTAGCGGGCGCATCAGGCAGTGATGAATATCGCCAGATCCGAGATGCGTTTGAGAAAACGGGTCGTCACTGGCTGTATAACGCAACCGTCGGCGCGGGCTTACCGGTAAACTATACGGTGCGCGATCTACGCGACAGCGGTGACTCCATTTTGTCCATCAGCGGAATTTTCTCCGGTACCCTGTCTTGGCTATTCCTCCAGTTTGATGGCACTGTGCCATTTACCGATTTAGTAGACCAAGCATGGCAGCAAGGACTCACCGAACCCGATCCACGCGTCGATCTCTCTGGCCAAGACGTTATGCGCAAGCTAGTGATTCTGGCACGTGAAGCGGGCTACGATATCGAGCCTAATCAGGTTCGCGTGGAATCACTGGTACCCGCCGGTTGTGAAAGCGGTTCTATCGATCACTTCTTCGAGAACGGCGAGGACTTGAACGAGCAGATGATCCAGCGCTTAGAAGCAGCTAACGAGCTAGGTTTAGTATTGCGCTATGTGGCACGCTTTGATGCTAACGGTAAAGCTCGCGTTGGCGTAGAAGCAGTACGTCCAGAACACCCGCTGGCAGCGCTGTTACCGTGTGATAACGTGTTTGCCATTGAAAGCCGCTGGTATCGCGATAACCCACTGGTTATTCGCGGCCCAGGAGCGGGGCGCGATGTGACTGCGGGAGCCATTCAGTCGGATTTGAACCGGCTGGCAGCGTTATTGTAAGTGTGAGCGCAACGGGTTTGTGTATGCCATTGCGGTGAAGAATTTTTATGCCGCTCGTGTATGGAACTACGGTGTGATATTCCGCCCGCCTGTCCATATCGAGCTTCACTGATACACTGATGAAGGCGTACGGGCAGAGACCACCAGCGCGTGGTCTCTGCACTCGCGCACTTTTATCCGAGACGCCATCTCCGCTCCGGTTTGGTATCGCCCATCCAGGGCGCCCCAAACTCCGCCGGTACATCCCTGTACCGGCGGCTCTCCCTACCAAGACTTAAACTAAAAACCTGCAAGCTTTGGGCTTATCTTTTGATTTTGACCTTTTCCGGCACGTTGTTCTTCAGCCGAAGGGAGGAATGAAGGCTAGGATTCGCCGACAGGGATGTCGGCGAAAGAACGGAGGAGCCAGGACAAATTTGCCTGGAGCAAATTTGAACAACGCTTGCGTTAGCCCCGTAGGGGTGAGGCGCATGGATGCGCCGAATACTCGCGATTGCCGTTCGTTCCGTTAAAGCCAG
>NZ_LXET01000002.1 GCF_001655005.1 Hafnia paralvei ATCC 29927 | reverse complement strand
AACTCGGACGCCTGCACGATGTGCATGTAGATTTCAGAGCATTAGGCGTACGAAATCCTTCACGTTTATAACATTGGGGATCCGCCTTACTTGGGCAAATACACTTACACCCCATACCCCATCATCTTCATAATATTCTGCGCCTGCTGCACCGCTTCTTGGCGATGTGCTACACCGAGTTTTTGGTACAGGTTGCGGATGTGAGTTTTGATAGTGGTTGCCGCGACGTCCAGTTCACTGGCAATTTGCTCATTACTGTAGCCGGAGTAGATAAGTCCAAGTACCTGCCACTCGCGTTGGGTTAGCGGGCTAGTGCGGATCAGTTCCGGCACTTGCGGATGGTTTAACAATCGCTCGACAAAGCTTTCGTCGAAATGAGCGAATTTATGGCGATGATGTTGGTTAATGTCACGCAAAATACGCTGTGCACGATGCTGATCTAGCTCTGGTAACGTGTTGAGCTGCAATAGCTGGCGCAACTGCTGAGCCATTACCTCTCCTTCAATCACAAAGTGGCTCACAAAACCCGTGCGGTTGGCTAAATTCAGCGCTTCAATCAGTACACGTAGTGCCTCGCTTTTGCGATCGGTATTCCAATACAGCAAATTGCATAACAATAGATTACGGTTGAGATCGCTAACCAAACGCAGCCGACGAGCCTCTTCATTTAGCTCGTCCAACACCACTTCGGCTTCCTCATAGCGCCCTAATAAAATCTGTACTCGAGCAATATTACGCCATTGCCCTTGCAAGAAGTGGTTATCAGCACGAGAAGGTTTCTCGGCCTGCATCAACCACTGTGAAGCAGCCGCGCGATCACCCGTCATTTGCCAAGCTATCACCCGAGGCTTATCGGCGTTAGTTTGCCAATCACGATGATAATGCCCAGATTGCAGCAGGTTCTCACAGCGGCGCAAATACTGATTGGCGTTATCCAGATCGCCGCGCGCTAATGAGCACTTCGCCAGCATCGCCAAACACTGTAACTGTTGCTGAGGTTCATAGTTAGCAAGGACGGCTAAGCCTTTACGCGCGGCCTCTTCAGCTTCATCTAAACGCATCCACGACCATAGAACCTGCGAGCGAATCCTCAGCAAAAACTCATGCATTGGCAGTTGTTCTAAGTGCTGCTCATTGATGAGCTCGAAAGCTTTTTCCTGTGTCTCATAGGCGGCCTGTAGGAAGCCCTGTGCAATCAGGATTTCGCTCTGTTGCAGCATCGCCCACAGCGCGTAGTGGTAAGCCTGATGACGGCGAGCCACCTGCTCGGTTTGCTGCATCATTGGCAACGCGCGGGATAAATCCCCTTTGCAGTGGTGCACTTCGCCAATCACGGAGCTGGTGACAATGCGGCTATAATAGCTGCTGATCGGTAAATGTTTCAGAGCCTCAACGGCAAGCTTTTCTGCCTCGTCAGGAAGTCCATCATTGATTGCCACCTGCGCGCGCAACGCATCAAACTCGGCCAACATAGCGGCATCAATGACAATATTCTGCACATTCATTTCATGTTCGGCACGTTCCAGCAAAGTATTCACTTCGCTGTAGCGATGTTGGCTCTGCGCCAGCCACGCCTGTAGCAACGCCAAACGCGGATTCTGGATCAGTTTTTCATAAGGAAGGGCATTCAAGCACTCTTCCAGCAACGAGAGTTCACTTTGATGGAACAGCTCCCATGCATGCTGCAATAAAACATCGCGCAACATGTCGACATCTCCGGCCGCTAAGGCATGATGAATGGCCTCGGCGGGAAATCCTTGGTCCAGCCAGCCTTGAGCAGCACGACGATGCAGGTCGGGTAAATCAGCGGCCAATTCCCATTGGCAACGCTGCCGCAAGAAGTTGGCAAACAAGGGATGAAAACAGAACCACTCCCCATCAGCATCCATGCGATGAATAAATAAGCCTTGTCGCTCCAGCTCTTCCAACTGTTGCTGACCGTTATCTTCGCCAGTTAGCCGCACCAGCAAAGCATCATTCATCGAGCGCAGCACTGAGCAGCGCAACAAAAAGTTACGGGTACTGGCATCAACCCGATCGAGAACCTCATCAACCAAATAGTCAGAGAGATGGCTGGCATTAATCTTGGCAAGACGGCGCGCAGACTCTTGTGCCGTAGTCGTAGACTGGCGCACAGAGAGTGCAATCAGCTGAAGCGCCGTCGGCCAGCCTTCAACTTCATCACACAGTTGATGACTTTCAATATCAGGCAGCGGAGATTTCAAACGATGATTGAAAAACTGAGAGGCTTCTTGATGGTTAAAGGCGAGCTGTTTGGTACCCACTTCCAACAACTGTTCACGTACGCGGAGGTTAGCAATGCCCAGCGGCGGCAGAGTACGTGAAAGCAGCATCACCGTGAGATTGTCCGGCTGGTGGCGCAGGAAAAAGCGCATCGCTTCATGGATTTGTGCATTAGTAATCAAATGATAATCATCGATGACTAAACACAGCGGAGAATGCCAATCAGAAAGCTCGATAAAGAGCTGCGCAAATAATGCAGAAAGCGTGGCGTACTGATGCTTTTGGCTCATCGCTTCGCTTTTGTGGCAGTGTCCACCGGTTGCCTGCTGCAAAGCGGCAATCAGGTAACTTGCAAAACGCTCTGGCTGATTATCGCTTTCATCAAGAGAGAACCAACCTAAATTGGTATTTTCCTCTGCCCATTGCGCCAGCAGCGTCGTTTTACCATAGCCCGCTGGCCCATTCACTAATACCAGCCGGTAATTACCGGCTGACGCTAGTTTGGTTAATAGCCGTTCGCGTACCACCGTATTTTGTAGCCGTACCGGACGGCTTAATTTCGACGGAATTAGCATGGTAAAACCCCACAAAGAAAGCCCAAAGCAAACCACAGCAATATTCACTAAAAATATGGCTTTATTTATTTCGCGCTTCGTAATTAATTAGTCAT
Organism: Hafnia paralvei ATCC 29927; assembly: GCF_001655005.1. GTDB lineage: Bacteria > Pseudomonadota > Gammaproteobacteria > Enterobacterales > Enterobacteriaceae > Hafnia > Hafnia paralvei. Next base: position 22,316 of record NZ_LXET01000002.1, on the reverse strand, counting down.
GTTTAACTTGGGATATCACGCCATTTAATGCAACAGACCACGATGACTTGGTAGCAGGAAATTGCAGTCGATCACATTTCTCATAACTTCTTACCTCTTTGCCTAAAAATTGAATCAACACCGTTTCATTGATCCTCGGTTTAGGTTACGGAGGTCTCTTTACTGACTCCAAAGCAAATATTTTCGGCTTCCTCACATTTCATATCTATTCTTAACAATTTAGTTGTTGGTTTCTTATACAAGAACTGAGTTTTTGGCGTTACATTCAAGTTATCGAAACTAGATTTTTCCATCTGCTGTACGACAGAGAGTAGGTATGGATCACAGTTTTGACTACGCCCCGCCCCTCCTCCCCGCCTCATCCCTCTTCGGGAGGATGTTATAAAACCGGTGGGTCGGCAGGATATCGTCAATTCCTGAACTTTATGCTTGAGAGAGACTGATATGTCGCACATCCCATTTGATAAGGACGTATTCCTGGCGGCACTTACCCGTCAATGGCAACACTTTGGACTAACCGCATCCAGCCAGATGACGGAGCATCAATGGTGGCAGGCGGTAAGTGCAGCTATTGCTGAGCAGCTATCGGCGTTACCTCAACCAAAGGCACTGGCCAAAAGCGATCTCCGCCACGTGAACTATCTATCCATGGAGTTTCTCATTGGGCGCCTCACTGCCAACAATCTGATCAATCTGGGCTGGTATGACGCGGTAGAAAAAGCGCTCGCCAAGCATGATGTTTTGCTCAGCGATTTATTGGAACAAGAAACCGACCCCGCCTTGGGCAACGGCGGATTAGGTCGCTTAGCAGCCTGCTTCCTTGACTCCATGGCGACCGTAGAACAGCCAGCTACTGGCTATGGCCTATGCTATCAGTATGGTCTGTTCCGCCAATCCTTCAGCGACGGTCATCAGATGGAAGCGCCAGACAACTGGGAGCGCGAAAGCTACCCGTGGTTCCGTCATAACAGCGCATTAAACGTAGACGTGAATTTTGGCGGTAAGCTGATTAAGCAAAAGGAGGGTAACGTTTTATGGCAGCCAGCATTAACACTTCGCGGAGAAGCGTGGGATCTGCCCATTCTGGGTTATCACAATGGTGTAAGCCAACCACTGCGTCTGTGGCAAGCCACCCACGCGCATCCATTTGATTTAACCAAATTCAACGATGGTCAGTTCTTAAAAGCGGAAAGCGATGGTATTGAAGCAGCCAAACTCACTAAGGTTCTCTATCCAAACGATAACCATCAAGCGGGTAAACGCCTACGACTCATGCAACAGTACTTCCACTGCGCTTGCTCTGTAGCCGATATCCTGCGCAAACACCATTTAGCGGGACGTAAACTGGCCGATTTACCTAAGTATGAGGTTATCCAGCTTAACGATACCCATCCAACCATCGCGATCCCAGAACTACTGCGCGTGCTGTTGGATGAGCATCAAATGTCGTGGGATGACGCATGGGCAATCACCAGCAACACCTTCGCCTACACCAACCATACCCTGATGCCAGAAGCACTAGAGTGTTGGGACGAACGTTTGGTGCGTAGCCTGTTGCCGCGCCACTTCGACATCATCAAACAAATTAACGCCCGCTTCAAAAAGCAGGTGCAGAAACAGTGGCCAGGCGATGAGGCCGTGTGGAGCAAACTGGCCGTTCATCACAACAAGCAGGTGCGCATGGCAAACCTGTGCGTCGTCGGCGGTTTTGCCGTCAATGGCGTTGCCCAACTGCATTCTGATTTGGTCGTAAAAGACCTGTTCCCTGAATACTACCAACTGTGGCCGAATAAATTCCACAACGTGACCAACGGTATCACGCCACGCCGCTGGCTGAAGCAGTGTAATCCAGCACTCGCAGGACTGATCGACAGCACGCTGAAAACCGAGTGGGCCAATAATTTAGACGCGTTGAAAACGCTAGAGCCTTATGCCGACGATGCGAACTTCCGCCAGAAATATCAGAGCATCAAGCGTGAGAATAAAATCGCACTGGCGAAGTATGTAAAAAACGTGATGGGGTTAGAGCTGAACGTTGATGCAATCTTCGACGTGCAGATTAAACGACTGCATGAATATAAGCGCCAGCATCTAAACCTGCTGCATATTCTGGCTCTCTATCATGAGCTACGCGACAACCCACAGGCAAACCGTGTACCGCGCGTATTCCTGTTCGGAGCAAAAGCCGCTCCGGGTTACTACCTCGCAAAAAATATTATCTATGCGATCAACAAGGTTGCCGAAAAGATCAATAACGATCCGTTAATGAAAGGTCGTTTGCAGGTAGCATTCATCCCTGATTACCGTGTCTCTGTGGCGGAATTGATGATACCTGCGGCCGATATCTCAGAACAGATCTCCACTGCGGGTAAAGAAGCCTCTGGCACTGGCAATATGAAGCTCGCGCTCAACGGCGCGTTAACCGTTGGGACGCTGGATGGCGCTAACGTTGAAATTGCACAGGAAGTGGGTGAAGAGAACATCTTTATCTTCGGACAAACCGTAGAACAGGTAAAGGCGACCTTAGCCAAAGGCTATCAGCCAAAAGCAATTTATCGTAAAGACAAACAACTGAAGCTCATTCTGGATGAGCTCGCCAAAGGGCATTACAGCAATGGCGATAAGCACGCCTTCGACCCAATGCTGCATAGCCTGTTAGACGGCGGCGATCCGTATCTCGTATTAGCCGACTTCGCCGACTACTGTCGTGCCCAGCAAGAAGTGGACGTGCTGTATCGCGATCAAGATAAATGGACTCGAGCAACCATCCTCAACACCGCTCGCGTGGGTATGTTCAGCTCTGACCGTTCTATCCGCGATTATCAACAGCGAATCTGGCAGGCCAAGCGTTAAGGAGCTGTTCCATGAAAGAGAAAACAACACCGCCAATGGAACAAATTACGCAGCATCAGCAAGACGAACGCAAGCTGCTGGAAAGTTTGGCGGCGCAAGCAGGTATCGCCGCCAGCTATATCAATGCCCATGGACAACAGCAAGCGATTAGCACTGAAACCAAACAGCGTCTGCTGGAAGCGATGCATCCATTCACGCCGACGCAGGTCGGCTCACCGGTTCCACCGGTGGTGGTGTTTACTCAGGGGCGCCCTTGCCATCTCAATCTCCAGACCGTTGGGGAATACACGTGGACGCTGACTTTAGAATCTGAACCAGCAGATAAGCAGGCGCGAACGGGCGTACACAACGGCAAAGTACAGCGGCGTAAAAACCTGACCCTGCCGCGTGATTTACCGTTGGGCTACCATCAGCTAACGTTGCGTGATGAACAACAAGCGTGGACGTGCCAAATTATTGTCACGCCTACGCGCTGCTTTGAACCCGATGCGCTGCTCACCGGCCGTAAACTCTGGGGAGCCTGCGTACAGCTTTACACCTTACGCTCGGACAACAACTGGGGAATCGGTGATTTCGGCGACCTTAAGCAGATGGTGCTGAACGTCGCTAAACGCGGGGGCGCTTTTGTCGGCCTAAACCCTATTCATTCTCTCTATCCTGCTAATCCGGAAAGCGCCAGCCCCTACAGTCCATCTTCTCGTCGTTGGCTCAACGTGGCCTATATCGACGTGAATCAGGTTGAAGAGTTCAAGCATAGCGCTGAAGCCCAAGCATGGTGGAATAATGCAGAAACTCAGTTGCGCCTCAGCGAAGCCAGAGCTAGCGAATGGGTCGATTACACCAGCGTTATCACGCTCAAGCTCAATGCACTCCAACGGGCATATCCTGAATTTACTAAACAAAAAAGCAGTAGCAAGCGTCTGAAAGCTTTCCAGCACTTTGTGCAACAGGGTGGAGAAAGCCTGTACCAACAGGCCGCCTTCGATGCCCTGCATGCGCATCTCAGCGCTCAGGACCCGACTATGTGGGGGTGGCCAGTTTGGCCTGATAATTTACGCAACGCAGACAGCAGCGGCGTGGCCGAGTTTTGCCACCAACATGCGGATAAAGTCGATTTTTACCTCTGGCTACAGTGGCTGGCATATTGTCAGCTCTCTGAATGTTTTGAAGTTTGCCAGCAGCAAAAAATGCCGATTGGCTTATATCGCGATTTAGCGGTAGGCGTAGCCGAAGGCGGCGCCGAAACATGGGGCGAAAATGGGCTCTACTGCTTGAAAGCTTCCGTTGGCGCACCGCCGGATATTCTCGGCCCGTTAGGGCAAAACTGGGGGCTGCCACCGATGGACCCTCACGTTATGGCCGCTCGAGCCTATCAACCGTTCATCGATATGTTGCGCGCTAATATGACCTGCTGCGGTGCCCTACGTATCGACCATGTCATGTCAATGCTGCGTTTATGGTGGATACCCTACGGTGAAACTGCCGATAAAGGTGCCTATGTACGCTATCCAGTCGATGATTTGCTGGCAATTTTGGCATTAGAAAGTCAGCGCAATCACTGTATGGTTATCGGCGAGGATCTGGGTACCGTACCGGTTGAAATTATCGCTAAATTACGCGATTGTGGAGTGTACTCCTACAAAGTGTTGTATTTTGAGCACGATCAGGACAATAGCTTCCGTGCCCCGCAATCCTATACCGTGCAGGCCATGGCGACTATTACTACCCACGATCTACCGACGCTGCGCGGCTACTGGCAAGCCGATGATTTACATCTAGGCAGAGAGCTCGGCCTTTATCCCGATTTAGACGTCCTCAGACAGTTACATGCCGATCGCGAAGTGGCTAAGCAAGGATTGCTAAACGGTTTACATCAATACGGATGTGTACCGAAAAAAGTAGGTCACCGCGCCAATCACTTAGCAATGAGCCCGACGCTTAATCGAGGTTTGCAACGCTATGTCGCCGATAGCGCCAGTGCCCTACTCGGCTTACAGCCTGAAGACTGGCTGGATATGGAAAAACCGGTCAACATTCCCGGCACCAGCGATCAATATCCAAACTGGCGTCGTAAGCTGACACATACCCTTGAAGAGATGTTTAACGATCCTAACGTTAACCTTTTGATTCGCGATTTAGATAAACGCCGCCGTAAGGTTTCAGCGGAATAATCATTGTCTTCACGTTAAGAGACCGTAGGCATATTTTCTACGGTCTCACACCACGCTTATTTCTTTCCCCAGAAAAATAACTGCTGTTTAGCACATACATCTATAAAAGCTGACTATGCTTAAAAATGGTTAATTTTAAAACTAACCAAAGAATAAGAAAGCCTGCAAACGTTCGCGCTGTAGCGATTTGTGCCTTTGTTTTTTTGTTGAGAAATTATTGAGCAACGCTCCACAAAAAACATTCTAAATGGCGAGCATGATGTTATTAGCAACTATTCGAAAACGAATAATTGAAAAATAGACTCATGCTGTGAATTAAAGGAAGAATGCCATGTCCGTACTTCCCAGCAGTCAAATGATGCATCAACTGCTCTCAGGCCAGTGTGCTGACCCTTTTTCTATTTTGGGCATGCACAACACATCCAAAGGCCTCGTGGTGAGGGCTTTATTGCCAGATGCAACATCTGTACAGGTACTCGATCGTAAAACGATGCGCAAAGTCGCTGAGCTTGAGCGAATTGACGAACGCGGCTTTTTCAGCGGCCTCCTACCGAGACGCAAAGCACCTTTTGATTATCTACTCCGTGTCGAATGGAACGATCACCAGCAGATCATCGAAGATCCCTACCGCTTTGGGCCGTTACTCGGTGAAATAGATAATTGGCTACTCACCGAAGGTAAACACCTACGCCCCTATGAGCGTTTAGGTGCACATCCCACCCATCTGGCGGACATCAGCGGCGTAAGCTTTGCCGTTTGGGCGCCAAACGCACACAGGGTTTCCGTTGTAGGCGAATTTAACTTTTGGGATGGCCGCCGTCACCCAATGCGGATACGCCAAGAGAGCGGAATTTGGGAACTTTTTATTCCCGGTGTCCATGCGGGTCAGCTGTATAAATTCGAACTTATTGATGCCAACGGCAAAACGGTTTTAAAAGCCGATCCCTATGCTTTTGAAGCCCAAATGCGACCGGATACTGCGTCCTTGATCACTCAGTTGCCACCCAAAGTCCCCACGGATGAGAAACGTAGTGCAGCTAACCAACTTAATGCCCCAATCTCTATCTATGAGGTGCATTTAGGCTCATGGCGACGCCATAGTGACAACAATTTCTGGCTCAGCTACCGCGAAATGGCGGAACAACTGGTGCCTTATGTCAAAGAGATGGGATTCACCCACCTTGAACTGCTACCGATCAACGAGCATCCCTTCGATGGCTCTTGGGGCTACCAACCACTAGGGATGTATGCTCCAACGCGCCGTTTCGGCACGCCGGAAGATTTTCGTTACTTCATGGATAAGGCGCACGAAGCTGGCATCAACGTACTGCTTGATTGGGTTCCAGGACATTTCCCTAGTGATATCTGGGGATTAGCAGAATTCGATGGTACTGACCTATATGAATATTCAGATCCGCGCGAAGGCTATCATCAAGATTGGAACACGCTGATTTATAACTATTCACGCTACGAAGTACGTAACTTTTTGGCTGGTAATGCGCTGTATTGGATGGAACGTTACGGCATTGATGGCCTACGTGTGGATGCCGTCGCCTCAATGATCCACCGCGATTACAGCCGCAAAGAGGGCGAATGGATCCCCAACTGTTTTGGCGGAAACCACAATCTGGAAGCCATCGATTTTCTACGCTATACCAATAAAACCATCGGTGAGCAGCGTCCCGGCGCAGTCACGATGGCAGAGGAATCGACGGATTTTCCAGGCGTAACTTTGCCACCAGACGCCAATGGGCTAGGTTTTCATTACAAGTGGAATATGGGATGGATGCACGACACGCTGGATTATATGAAGCTCGATCCAGTGCATCGCAAATACCATCATAATTTAATGACATTCGGCCTGCTGTACGCATGGAGCGAAAATTTTGTGCTGGCGCTATCGCACGATGAGGTGGTGCACGGCAAGCGTTCCATGATCGACAAAATGCCCGGTGATGCATGGCAAAAATTTGCCAATCTGCGTGCCTACTACGGCTTTATGTGGGCTCATCCAGGCAAAAAGCTGCTGTTTATGGGCTGCGAATTTGCACAGGGGCGCGAATGGAATTTCGAGACCAGCCTCGACTGGCATTTGCTAGAGGGCGAAGACAACTGGCACAGCGGCGTACAGCGTTTGGTGCGCGATTTAAACCATTGCTATCGCGACTATCCGGCGCTGCATCGCTGGGATTGTGATTCGCGCGGCTTTAGCTGGCGCGTGGTCGATGACCACGAAAACTCCGTTTTCGCCTTTGTACGCCGCGATGAAGTCGGCAACGAGGTTCTGGTTGTGAGCAACTTTACGCCAGTTCCACGTAGCTATTACCGCATCGGCGTCGAGTATGCAGGTCACTATAGCGAAATCCTGAACACCGACTCTTTCTATTACCACGGCAGCAATAGTGGGAATCAGGGGGGGATCGATAGCCAGCCAGTCGGCAGTCATGGCTGCGAGCACTCCATTGAGCTCACTGTTCCACCACTAGCAACGCTTTATCTACAGCTAACCCCTCCATTGCAAGAGGAGCTGATTGATGCTGAAACCCGGTAAACCGGGCCCGTTGGGTGCCCACATCACGCCAGAAGGCATCAATTTCGCCCTTTTTTCGTCACATGCGACGCGAGTTGAGCTGTGCATTTTTGATAAAAGCGGGCATCAGGAATCTTATGAACTCCCCGCCCGCAGCGGTGACGTTTGGCATGGGCTTTTAACGGGGGCTAAAGCGGGATTGGAATATGGATACCGCGTACATGGTGATTGGCGGCCAGAGAAAGGCCAACGGTTTAATCCAGCCAAATTGCTGATCGACCCCTACGCTCGAGTTTTAACCGGCACGCTTCCGCTCGATGAACGTCTCAGCGGGGGGCTAAACGAACCAGACTGGCGCGACAACCGTGACGTGGTTCCCCATTGCATCGTGAGTGAAGAATCTTACGACTGGGGAAACGATCGACCGCCAAATGTGCTGTGGGGCGATACTATCATCTACGAAGCTCATGTCCGTGGGCTCACTCAGCAGCATCCAGATATTCCCGAAGAGTTACGAGGCAGCTATGCCGCGCTGTCTCATCCGGTGATGATTGAATACTTCAAACGATTAGGTATCACCGCACTCGAATTGCTACCGGTACAGCTACATGCAGATGAACCACGCCTGCAAAAAATCGGTCTGACTAACTATTGGGGCTACAACGTCCTTGCCCCTTTTGCCATTGAGCCCAGTTTTCATTCTGGCAGTGCCAAAACAACGCCGCTTAGCGAATTTCGCGATGCGGTAAAAGCGTTACATGCCGCTGGCATAGAGGTGATCCTCGACATCGTGTTTAACCACACCGCCGAGCTAGATGAAACGGGCCCGATGGTGTCGCTACGCGGCATCGACAATCGCAGCTATTACTGGCGTAACTCACACGGAGCCTTGGAAAACTGGACGGGGTGCGGCAATGCGCTGCGTTTAACTCAGCCTCACAGCGTGCAATGGGTGATGGATTGCCTACGCTATTGGGTTGAGGAGTGCCACGTCGATGGTTTCCGCTTTGACCTCGGTACTATACTAGGCCGTAACGCCGATTTTCATCGCCATGCACCTCTGTTTATCACCATCGCTCAAGATCCTGTGCTCGCGCGAGTAAAGTTTATCGCCGAACCGTGGGATATCGGCCCCAATGGCTACCAGTTAGGCCATTTTCCACTCACGTTCTCCGAATGGAACGATCGCTACCGCGACGAAATCCGCCAATTCTGGCTATGGGGTAATATCAGCGCCGGCGTCTTTGCTGAACGCTTCGCGGCTTCCAGCCAGCTATTTCGACACCATGGTCGGGCGCCTTCCTCCAGCATCAACCAAATCACCGCTCACGATGGTTTCACCCTGCACGATTTAGTCAGCTTTAACGACAAGCATAATCTGGCTAACGGAGAAGAAAATCGTGACGGCACCAACAGCAATTACAGCAATAACCACGGTGTTGAAGGATTAGACGCAAATGAGGATATTCAGCGCCATAGAAACCGCAGCCAGCGGGCTCTGCTCGCCACGCTACTTCTGTCACAAGGCGCGCCAATGCTGCTCGCCGGTGATGAAATGGGTCATAGCCAGCAGGGCAATAACAACGCCTATTGCCAAGACAATGAAATTGCCTGGCTGGATTGGTCTTGCGCGGACGTCGCTTTAACTGAATACACCGCTTCACTTATCCAGCTACGAAAACGTATTCCTGCCCTGTGTGCAAATCGTTGGTGGGATGAAAACGACGGTAGTGTCCGTTGGCTGAATGCCAATGCAAAGCCGCTAACAACCGAAGAATGGCAGTCCCAGTCGCCAACACTACTACAAGTTCAGCTGTCTGGAGACTGGCTCATGATCGTCAATCCTGCGCAGCACGACGTGGAGATCGGCCTGCCTGCAGGTCATTGGCAGGTGTCTGCGCCGTTCAAAATGCTCACAGCAGGCAGCAATTCAGCACAGGCGATCATGCCCGCGCATAGCGTTTGTGTACTGACACGTTCATAGCCCTACATCGCCCAGTCCAAGATGAAAATAAGCGGACTGCGCGCATAAAAACAAGGAGTCAGGAAATGGTTAAGTCAGAAAATCAGAACCAATTGATGTTGGCGCGTCAATTACCTCAGAAGTCTGTTGCCCTGATTCTGGCAGGTGGCCGCGGCTCCCGCTTGAAAGATCTCACCAAGACGCGCGCTAAACCCGCGGTTCACTTTGGCGGTAAGTTTCGCATTGTAGATTTCGCACTATCAAACTGTATCAATTCCGGCATTCGTCGTATCGGCGTCATCACTCAGTACCACTCACACACGTTGGTGCAACATATCCAGCGCGGTTGGTCATTTCTCAATGAATCGATGAATGAGTTTGTCGATCTCCTTCCTGCCCAACAACGTGATGCGTCCGAACATTGGTACAAAGGTACTGCTGATGCGGTATATCAGAATTTAGATATTATTCGCCGCTATCATGCCGAATTTGTCGTGATTCTGGCTGGTGACCATATCTACAAAATGGACTACTCGCGCATGCTGATTGACCACGTGGAAAGTGGAGCAGAATGCACCGTGGCCTGTATTCCGGTTCCTCGGCATGAAGCGAGTGAGTTTGGCGTGATGGAGGTCGGCGACGATAACAAGATCCTACAATTTTTAGAAAAACCGCAAAATCCACCCGCCATGCCCGGCAGCGAAGATATGTCTTTAGCCAGCATGGGGATTTATGTTTTCAACGCCGAATATCTTTATCAGTTGCTAGAAGAAGATATGAGCCTTGCAGACTCCTTCCACGATTTCGGTAAAGACCTGATCCCCAAAATCACGGCTCAAGGCAAAGCGTGGGCGCATCCGTTCACACTCTCCTGTGTCACTAGCACTGACGACGATACCGTTCAACCTTATTGGCGTGATGTGGGCACGCTGGATGCCTATTGGCGTGCCAATCTTGACCTCGCCTCTGTCACACCCGAGCTCGACATGTACGATAAGCGTTGGCCAATTCGTACCTACATGGAATCGCTGCCTCCGGCTAAATTTGTTCAGGATCGCTCCGGTAGCCATGGCATGACCATGAACTCGTTAGTGTCTGGTGGCTGCATCATTTCTGGCTCAGTTGTCGTGCACTCTGTGTTATTCCCCCGCGTGCGTGTGAACTCGTTTTGCACAATTGATTCTTCCATTTTGTTACCCGACGTCAATATCGGCCGCTCATGCCGCCTGCGTCGATGCATCATTGACCGAGCCTGCGTACTGCCGGAAGGCATGGTCATTGGAGAAAACGTTGAAGAAGACAGCAAACGCTTCTACCGCTCTGAAGGCGGCATAGTGCTAGTTACGCGCGAAATGTTGGCTCGTTTGTGACGAAGCATAGGGCCGATCTATCACTCGTTTCGATTGAGGAGTACCGATGTACGTATTGCACGTCTGTTCTGAATTATTTCCCCTGCTGAAAACAGGTGGATTAGCCGACGTTGTCGGTGCAATGCCTGCGGCGCAAATTGCTCAGGGAGCAAATGTGCGCGTTCTGCTTCCCGGATTTCCTGCTCTAAAAGAGGGAATCCCTGAGACTCACGAAGTCGCGACGCTGGATACCTTTGCTGGGCGCATAACGTTACGCTTTGGCCATTTTCAAGGCGTTGGTATTTATTTGATTGATGCACCGCACCTGTATGATCGTCCCGGCAGCCCTTATCACGATCAGGCGATGTATGCCTACTCGGACAACCATCGCCGTTTCGGATTATTAGGATGGGTTGCTGCCGAACTGGCTAGCGGCTGTGATCATTACTGGCGTCCGCAGGTGGTACATGCCCACGATTGGCATGCGGGTCTTGCCTGTGCTTATCTCGCTGCCCGAGGTCGCCCAGCCCGTTCGGTCTTTACCGTGCATAACCTCGCCTATCAAGGACTCTTTTCTGCCCATCATATGGCTGAATTATATCTGCCACAGGATTTCTTTCAGATTTATGGGCTTGAATTTTATGGACAAATCTCGTTCCTCAAAGCAGGTCTGTTCTATGCCGATCATGTCACCACGGTCAGCCCGACTTACGCCAAAGAGATCACTCGCCCCGAATTTGCCTACGGAATGGAAGGGTTACTGCAACAGCTTCTACGAGAAGGCAGGCTGAGCGGAATTCTCAACGGCGTCGACGACGCTATCTGGAACCCTGCCACGGACGAGCTTATCGCCAATCCCTATCAGCGTGAGAACCTCAAAGACAAGGCCGTGAATAAGCAACATCTGCAAACCGCAATGGGGCTGGATGTCGATCCAGAGAAACCTATTTTTGCCGTTGTAAGCCGCTTAACCAGTCAGAAAGGTTTGGATTTAGTGCTCGAAGCATTGCCCACATTGTTGAAAGGAGGGGGGCAGCTGGCATTGCTGGGTGCCGGTGATGCACCTTTGCAAGAGGCTTTTCTCGCGGCAGCGGCAGCTTATCCTGGTCAAGTTGGCGTGCAAATCGGCTACCACGAAGCATTCTCACACCGAATTATCGCTGGAGCAGACGTCATTTTAGTGCCAAGTCGCTTTGAACCTTGCGGGCTCACCCAACTTTACGGGCTGAAATACGGCACGCTGCCGCTGGTGCGCCATACTGGAGGTTTAGCCGATACGGTTAATGATTGCTCACTGGAAAACCTCTCCGAAGGCAGCGCCAGTGGTTTTGTCTTTAATGAATGCGATGCTAAAGACCTATCGAACGCGCTGCGCCGCGCCTTTGTCCTTTGGACTCGCCCGACATTATGGCGATATGTACAACGGCAGGCGATGGCGCAGAACTTCAGTTGGGAGAAAGCCGCCGTAAGCTACCTTGACCTCTATAACCGACTTTAGTCTGAGACAGAATTTGTCGGCATCGATGGACTAATCACATTCGATCACCATCCATGCTGTAACCCATGTTTTTCATTACCGGGGTGTACTGATTATGACTTCACCGTTTAGCTATACTTCGCCCGTTGTCAGCGTCGAAGCGCTCAAACATTCGATTGCTTACAAGCTCATGTTTGTCGTCGGTAAAGACCCGTCAATTGCTACTCAGCATGACTGGCTAAACGCCACGTTATTTGCAGTACGCGATAGAATCGTCGAGCGTTGGCTGCGTTCAACCCGAGCTCAATTCTCACAGGATGTTCGTCAGGTTTACTATCTTTCAATGGAGTTTTTGCTAGGCCGCACGTTGTCTAACGCATTGATGGCGATCGGCGTATACGACGAAATTAAACAAGCTCTGGATGAAATGGGGCTGGACCTCGAGGAACTGATCGATGAGGAGATCGACCCTGGGCTCGGCAACGGCGGTCTAGGCCGTTTAGCGGCCTGTTTTCTCGACTCAATGGCCACACTCGCCCTCCCAGCTCGCGGCTACGGCATTCGCTATGAATACGGTATGTTCAAACAAAATATCGTTAACGGGCAACAGGCAGAATCTCCCGATAACTGGCTAGAGTATGGAAATGCATGGGAGTTCGTGCGCCATAATACTCGCTACCGTGTTCGCTTCGGAGGACGAATTCAGCAAGAAGGCAACCGCACTCGCTGGCTCGAAACGGAAGAAGTTTTAGCCCTTGCCTTCGATCAAATCATTCCTGGTTTTGATACCGATGCGACAAATACCCTGCGCCTTTGGTCTGCACGCGCCAGTAATGAAATCAATTTGGGTAAATTTAATCAGGGCGACTACTTTGCCGCCGTGGAAGATAAAAATCACTCTGAAAACGTATCGCGGGTACTTTATCCTGATGACTCGACTTATTCAGGCCGAGAACTGCGCCTACGACAAGAGTATTTCCTCGTATCCGCGACGGTGCAGGATATCCTCCATCGTCATTGGCAAACACATCACACACTAGAAAACCTAGCTGAAAAGATCGCTATCCACCTGAACGATACCCATCCGGTGCTTTCTATCCCAGAACTCATGCGCCTGCTGATTGACGACCATAAATTTGAGTGGGAAGCAGCTTGGGTCATCGTCGTACAAGTATTCTCCTATACCAACCACACGCTAATGAGCGAAGCGTTAGAAACTTGGCCTGTCGACATGCTAGGCAAGATCCTGCCGCGCCACCTACAGCTGATTTTCCAGATTAACGACCACTTCTTAAAGGATGTAAAAGAGCAATACCCCGATGACGATGCGCTGCTTTCTCGTGTTTCAGTGATTGACGAAACGAACGGCCGCCGAGTACGCATGGCATGGTTAGCCGTGATCGCTAGCCATAAGGTGAACGGCGTTTCTGAGCTTCATTCAGAACTCATGGTACAGTCACTGTTTGCCGATTTTGCTCGCTTATTCCCAAACCGCTTCTGTAATAAAACCAACGGTGTGACACCGCGTAGATGGCTAGCGTTGGCCAATCAGCCATTATCTAAAGTATTGGATGAAAATATTGGGCAAAGATGGCGCACTGATTTAAGTCAGCTCAATGAGTTACTGCCACACATTGATTATCCGACGTTCATTCGCGATATTCAGCAAGCCAAACTGCATAACAAAAAACAGCTTGCCCTTTACGTTGCACAAAAGCTGAACGTGGTGTTAGACCCGAATGCTCTTTTTGATGTCCAAATCAAAAGGATCCACGAATATAAACGCCAGTTACTCAACGTGTTACACGTCATCACTCACTACAATCGTATTTTACAAGAGCCGGAAAAAGACTGGACACCACGAGTGAAAATCTTTGCGGGTAAAGCGGCCTCCGCATACTACAACGCCAAACAGATTATTCATTTGATTAACGACGTGACGAAAGTTATCAATAATGACGAGCGTATCAAAGGTAAGCTGAAAGTTATATTTATCCCTAACTACGGCGTAAGTTTGGCACAAATGATCATCCCTGCAGCGGATCTCTCCGAACAAATTTCAACGGCAGGCACGGAAGCATCGGGCACCAGCAATATGAAATTCGCGCTCAACGGAGCACTGACGATTGGTACGCTGGATGGTGCTAATGTAGAGATGTTGGATCACGTGGGTGAAGAAAATATCTTTATATTTGGCAACACCACAGAACAGGTTGAGGCTCTGCGGAATAATGGCTACAACCCGCGCCAAATCTACGAACAGGATCCTGAGCTAAATCAAGCACTCACTCAAATTGCTACGGGTGCTTTCAGTCCTGACGATTCACGCCGCTACGCAAGCCTGTTTGACTCATTGGTAAACTTCGGCGATCACTATCAACTATTAGCGGATTATCGAAGCTATATTGATACGCAAGATAAGGTTGATGAACTCTACAAGAATCGCGATGAATGGACTCGCCGCACAGTGATGAATATTGCCAATATGGGGTATTTCTCATCCGACCGAACGATTCAAGAATATGCCGATGAAATATGGAATATTAAGCCAGTGAAGCTGTAGGGGGATTAGCTGGGCTATGAGGGTTGTGCTCTTGCTGTGGGTCACACAATCAGAACACCTTCGTAGCCCTTCTCCATTCATCTCACGCTCACAGTGTGATACTCATCCGAGTGAGAAGGTGTACGGGATAGCACATCGCGAAGTGAAAATTTAAAAAAAATTATAAAAATTTGCGCAAAATGGAACGTATATAACATCTGGAGGACTAAAATCATCATCAGTCGCTTCGGAGAGGATATATGGACAGCAAAACTTGCCGTAACATTCTTTATTGGGTTGAGCGCAATATCTATACTGGCGCATCGATAGCACAATTGGTTGACGTTATTGGCATGAGTCGTCGAACGCTAGAAGTTAAGTTTCGACAAAATTATGGTATTTCTTTGGGTGCATATATTTTTAGCCGCAAGATGACTCGAGCAGCCGTCACTTTAAAGTTTAGCCGGTTGCCAATTACAGAAATCGCTATAGGGCTTCATTATCATAGTGGGCAGAGTTTTTCTCGAGCATTCCAGCGTTTTTTTGGTAAAAGTCCGACGGCTTACCGAAATGACATAACGTGGAATACTCATATTTTGCAGTTCACTTTTTTGTACGCACTCCCTGATTTTCGAGCAGAGATAATTTTTTGGGATGAGCCTCGGTTTATTGCTGGCAATAAAATAAATTACAAAGCTCGTACCGACATAGACGATCGTAGCTTTATTGATAATATTAGGGGTTATGCTAACGAGCATCTAAACAATGATGCTGACAGTATTTGGGTCACCACCTCGATTAATGATATTAGTTGCATCACAACTAGTAGAGATGATTTAGTGTGTGTTGAGGCAACAGTAGGTATTACTGTTGAAAATGAAGAAGAATGCTCCATGACTATCCCTAAGGGGCAATATGCCATGTTTAGTTTTCATGGCTCTTGGGAGGATTATTATCTTTTCTCAAAGCTGATATTTATAAAGTCGCTTGCTGAGCACGATTTACAGTGGGCTAATAATACAAGCATCTTAAATATCCATTCATTATGCAATGAGAACCATAAAATTCATTGCGACATGTATATACCTATTTTAAAGATATAAGAACTTGATGTGAATATTAATTTTACCTTTGCAAATTTATAACTGAGTGCCGTTTAGCAGATAAATATTAAAGTGGCATATTTACACTACATTAATTGAATAAATCACATTTTAAATAATAGAGAGCCATTAATATAGTTTTAATATCACCTTTAAGCTTGGTTTTTTATTTCAAAACCGAATTCGTAACGTAAATAAGTTATCAATTCAATATCAATTCGTTACATGATAATAACCCAGAAGCGGTGGATAAGGTAAGACTGCGCCAAATTATAAACTTAGGCGATGAAGTATCCTTAATAAATGGAGAATAGTGATGGAAAATAACCATGAGGAAAAGCATGTTAATAAAAGACATGCGAAGCTAGGAAAACTCATCCCAGGTCAGGTTGATATCAGACTTTTTCGCCTACTATCGATGGTTTGCGTCATGCATAGCCCAAGTATCAGACAATCACTCGAAGATGTATTAGTCCATGGCAAAAACCGTCGAGAGGCATGTGAATCTAACGGTGTTGCGCAGAGCTATTTTTCTGTTAAATATCGTCACATGCAAATGGTCAGCCATACCGTCGCTCAAATTTGCAACTTTACTGGAGAATAGAACATCACCCCCCAATGGTACATGAGTGCAGTGACACGCTTTGGTGGTCACTGCACTCATAATCATAACCAACAGGATATCCTAATTCACACGGTGTTCTCTTATCCACTCAGCCACACGTTGTTTCTGACCTTCATCTAACCACATACCCAGCTTAGTGCGTCGCCAGATAGCATCATCAAGCTCGACAACCCACTCTTCTGCGATAAGGTAACGCAATTCTGCCTCATAAAGGTTGTGGCCAAAATGTTCGCCCAGATCCTCCAGCGATTGTGCCGTACCCAACAGTTGTTCAGTGCGAGTACCGTAGGTACGTGCATAGCGGCGCGCCAGAGCCTCTGGTAACCACGTGAAACGGCGACGTAACTGCGCTGCATAGCTATCACGATCGGTACCTAAGTCGCCCCCCGGCAGTACCGCGTTTTTAGTCCATGCTGGGCCGCAGTTTTCGTAATAACCAGACAGCTTCTCAAGCGCATGTTCAGCCAGCTTACGATAAGTTGTTAACTTACCGCCAAACACGGAGAGCAATGGCGCTTTGCCATCCTGATCGTGCACATCTAACGTGTAATCACGAGTGATCGCCTGTGGTGAATCAGACTCATCATCACACAACGGACGAACACCAGAATATGTCCAGACGATGTCTTCTTTGCCCAACTGTTTCTTAAAGTGATCGTTGTAAACTTTTAGTAGATAATTCACTTCGTTATCATCGATTTTCACATCATGCGGATCGCCATGATATTCCACGTCGGTCGTACCAATGATTGAAAACTCATCCATCCAAGGAATAACAAAGACAATACGATGGTCTTCGTTTTGCAGAATGTAAGCCTGTGGCTGATTATGCACACGCGGCACAACAATATGGCTGCCTTTAATCAGACGAATACCATATGGAGACTTCAGTTCTAAACCGTCATCAAAGAAGTGTTTTACCCATGGGCCAGTCGCATTAACCAGACCTTTGGCACGCCACGTCAACGTTTCTCCGGTGTCTGCATTTTTGGCCTCAACCACCCACAGGCCGTTTTCACGATAGGCACGAGTAACCTGAGTTCGCGTGCGAACCTCACCACCACGCACCACAACTTCTTGCGCATTAAGCAACACTAAACGCGCATCATCCACCCAACAGTCTGAATATTCGAATCCGCGCGTTAAGCTGGATTTCAACACTGAGTCTGGGCCAAAACGCAGCCCTTTACTGCTCGGTAAGCTAGTACGCTTGCCCAAATGGTCGTACAGGAATAAACCAGTACGAATCATCCAAGCGGGACGCAAATGGGGCTGGTGCGGTAGGCGAAAACGCATTGGGAAAGCAATATGAGGTGCAAGTTTCAGCAAAACCTCACGCTCTGCCAGCGCTTCGCTGACCAAACGAAACTCGTAGTGTTCCAGATAGCGTAGACCGCCATGGATTAATTTGGAACTCGCCGATGATGTTGCGCAGGCCAGGTCTTTTGCTTCCAGCATCAGAACGGAAAGCCCGCGTCCTGCCGCATCCGCAGCGATACCGGCACCGTTAATGCCACCACCGATAACGATCAAGTCTTTGGTTTCCACTTTCCCCTCCGGATGCTCGAAACAGTTCTAATTCTGTCATTGATGATAGAAAAACAAGCAAATAATGTTCGTTTACGAGCATTATAATACTCACAAACAAACATTAGCGCCACAAATTAACCAAACAAAAACATTTTCGCGTGATGAAGATAACAGTTAAGAGATAATAAAATTACATATTGTGTGGTTATTTGGTGAGGGGGCGCCCAAGCAGAACGGCTCAGGCACAAGGAATAGTTAGGTTAATCGCGGATTTCAGCGAGCAGTTCGGGATGTTTATCTAACAGCTTTAACAGTTTGATAGTGGAAACATGGGGAAGAGCCTTGCCTGTCTCATAGCGTGAGAAGGCGTTGACCCCACCGCCAAAGATCTCACCGGCCTCACTTTGAGACAGATTAAGCTTTTTTCGCATCGCGATAACGAACTCAGGTTCAATGATAGAGGCATTTACCTGTTTGTTAAAATCTCCCATGATGCTATCAATACGAATTGACTCCTCAGTGAAAACAACACCCTCCCCACAGTTGAGACACCAATCAGCGCCAACAGCCTTAACGATTATCGTCTGACCTTTGTAGGTATAAGGCATATCACGGTATTCCTTTACCGTATTCACTGAGCCACATTCAGGACATATCATCATTCAGCTCCTTAAAAGAAACGATCAACACTTCATCAATTACCGTTAACTTCACATAGAGAGACACTTTATCCAGATGGCAGTGGTAAACATCTTGCCAAACTCGGTGGTTCTCATAGGTCGTCATACTTTTATGAAAGTCCTGCGTAGACAATTCGCTCACTATTCGATACATATCAGCACGACTAAAATTTAGCTGTCTTGCGTTCCGAGACGACAATGCTGTTGCTCTAATCAACCCCTTCCCTATCAGACTCCGTATCTTTTCTAATCGGCAATGCGGTGTTCGCTTTTCCATCTGCTCTCCTTAGCAATATAACCTAGTAGGTTAGTTTTATCGATGAATAAACCACCCGATAGCAATTTATTTCGCCATCCAAATGGCTCAAGGAGTAAAGCGTTCACTTGCGAAGTTTGATCGGAGAAATCAGAGACAGATGCACAGCAGACAGAATATTTTGGAATCACCAACGCATTTGTAACAAAGCAAAACGCACAGAACAAACAGGCTCTGTGCGTTTAGGCGCGAGGCGCGGGAAGGGGAAAATCAGCAGATTTCGAGCTGTACTTCGTGCTGTTCGATAATTTTCTGGATACTTGCCGGTGGCTGTTCATCGGTGAAAAGATAATCGATGAGGTCCATATTGCCCAAGTTAACCATCGCGTTACGGCCAAATTTGGAGTGATCCGTAACCAGAATGACGCAGCGTGAGTTTTCTATAATCGCTCGCTTGGTGCGTACCTCATGGTAATCAAACTCCAGCAGCGAACCATCCATATCGATACCGCTGATACCAAGAATGCCGTAGTCCAAACGAAACTGTGAGATAAAATCGAGCGTTGCTTCCCCCATGATGCCACCATCCCGAGTACGCACTTCGCCACCAGCCAAAATCAAACGAAAATCCTCTTTGCCCATTAACAACGTCGCTACGTTTAAGTTATTGGTCACGACTCGGAGGTTGCGGTGATTCAGTAGTGCATGAGCTACGGCTTCTGGCGTAGTGCCGATATCAATAAACAGCGTAGCGCCATCTGGGATTAGGCTCGCAACGTGCTGAGCAATACGTGCTTTTTCATCCGACCACATGATTTTACGATCGTGATAGGCCGCATTTACTGAACTGGATGGCAGCGCAGCACCACCGTGATGGCGCTGGATTTTGTTTTGTTCAGCCAGATCATTCAGGTCGCGGCGAATCGTCTGTGGGCTTACCGCAAAATGTTCAACCAATTCTTCTGTGCTTACATACCCTTGCTGGCGAACAAGATCGATTATCGCGTCATGGCGCTGTGTTTGCTTCACGTCAATTCCCCTGAGTTACCGGATGTCCGGCGGTTAGGCGTTATTTTTACGCTGATGATGGGTATCCCAAAACGCCATCAACAATCCAATCACTAAACCAGCAATATGCGCGCCGTTTGCAACCGACATTCCGAACCAGTCGAAATGCCCAGCCACCAGCCACAGTACTGAAATCACCATCAGGCCACGCGGCATATTCACGCCCATCTGAGGCGATCGCTCACCACACCACCATACATAGCCCATTAGCGCATATACCACACCAGATAGACCACCAAAATTGGAACCACTAAACAGAGACTGCGCCCATCCGCTCATAAAGGCCGATACCAACGCAATTTGCAGCAGTTTCCCAGCACCGAGGCGTTTTTCAACCTGCCCACCAAGATACCACCACCACATCAGGTTGAAGATGATATGCACCGCAGAGAAATGCAAGAAAGCATGACTCACCCAGCGCCAAACTTGAAAGTATTGGCTAGAATCAGCTGGCCACGCCAGCCAGTTCATCACCGCGGCGTCACCGAGTACTACCATAAACAAATAGACGACGACGCAAATCGCCGTGATGCCTACGGTGAGTGGACCCGTCTGGCGAGTAAAACTCTTTAGATAGCTAAAATTGGAATATTTCAAACCGCTATGGGTTGACCCAGAATGCCAACTTGCCGCCTGATAACGTGGATGCAAAGGCTCCTGAAGGAAACGAGTCAGCTCTTGTTCCACCTGTGCCTGTCGGGAGTCATCGGCGAGCCAAAGCACAACTTCATCATTGTGAACTTCCAGTTCTAAACGAACGCCTTGTGTCGCCATGTAGTCAATAAACGCCTGCGCCAGACGTGGATTAGACAGGGAAATAATACGAACCATGAATACCTGCTTATTAAAATAGCACCGCATATACCCTAAATCATTCAAGTTGCAGGACAAAAAGGCTAATCTTCAGTTAGAGGCTGGGATGAACACACATAGCCAATGCACATGCAACTTGAGGTATGACGGGTATAAATGCCTTATGAGCGCTACAGGGATGAAGTCTCAACCTGCTGGGGATAAGCGCGCACCCACGCTTCAAACCCGCCGTCGATGCTATAAACCTCTTCAAATCCCTGATGCAGCAAATACTGAGCCGCACCTCGGCTACTATTACCGTGATAGCACATCACCATCACCGGCGTATCAAATTCATTGTTTTGCATAAAGTTTTGTAATGTGGCATTGGTCAGATGGAACGCTCCTGCGGCATGCCCAGCGGCATAGCTCTGCGGATCGCGAATATCAACTAACACTACATCTGGCTGCTGTAACTTTTGCTGTGCCTGCTCAACTGAAATTGCGACAAACTGTTCCATAACACCGATCCATTTTCTTCATCAAATTGCCCGCATTGTAACGAACATGTTATAAACAAAAAACCGCATTAAGCGCATGGATTCGTTGTCAAAACAGCCTATCAGCTTAGCTGAAAGACCTTCAAGAGATTGCGGTTTTTCGCAAAAAAAGCAAGAACAAAACGAGCAATGACGAAAATTTAGGGAATAAAATCACTCATATTTGCCTTCTCCTGCCACGCAAAGCACGATGAAATGCCTTAGACTTAAAGCTATAGCGTTATAGGAGGTCTTATGAACACCCGACTACGTCTTTTACTTCCAGCCCTATTGCTTTCCCCGATGGCGCTCCAACTATTGAGCACCGATGCCAACGCTCAGTCTGCGGTTATGCAGCAACAACAGCAAATGATCCAGCAGCAACAGCAGGGGTTCCAAAATCAGAGCAACACCTTCAATCAGCAGCAGTTACGCAATACCCAAACACAGATTCAGCGTGACAATCAAGCACAGCAACTACATCAACTCAATGAAAATATGCGATTGAATGCCGATCAGCAATGGCAAAACAACAATCAACAACGCATGCTCAATAACCAGAATCGTCAGCAACGCCAACAGCAATTACAGCTGAATCAAATGGACCAGCAGAAAAAGGCAAATAACCAAAGAATGCTAAATCAGCAGAATACGGTGGATCAGAATAAAAAGAATAATGGGGGGTACTAGTGGGATAGCCCCGTCTTACGGGCGCCTATTCGTATCGAGCTTCATTGGTAGATGAGTAAAGGCGTACGGGTTAGGGAAGCCAGCTCGCACTCTAGCAATATCCGCTTCGGTTTGGAACGCTAATCCTCTATGGGATTGCGGTGAAATA
>NZ_LXET01000001.1 GCF_001655005.1 Hafnia paralvei ATCC 29927 | reverse complement strand
CGTTTTCCGGCACATTACCGGACAGCCGAATGAATCATGTAGGTTAGGATTCGCCGATTGATATCGGCCAAAGAACGACGGAGGCGCAGGGATGCGCCGAATACTCGCGATTGTCGTTCGTTCCGTTAAGACCGGAATGATAGAACGAGGGTACCCACGAAGTGGGCTGGGAGGGGGTGCCTTGCTCGGACGCCTGCACAAATAATAATGTAGAAAGCCGGTGTATTAGGCGGACGAAACCTTTCACCTAGGATACATATTCTGGCGTACGCCGCCCCTCAACCAACAATCACCCAAAATCCGCTCCGATCACATCAATCCTATCAGTACAGATACAATCCACCCCCCAATCTAATAATTCGCGTGCTCGTTTTGGGCTATTCACGGTATAAACCAGGATCCGTAAACCTGCGGCTTTAATGTCGGACACACGCTCAGCGGTCAGTTCATTGTGGTCAATATGCAATGATACGCAGCCCAATCGCGTGGTCATCGCCAACCACTCTCCATCCCATTTCTCTAGCAGCAATCCCCTCGGCAGTTCTGGCACAGCTTGCTGCGCAGCCTCTAGAGACTCAACCGAAAACGACGACAGTAATGGTGCAATAGGATGCGTTGACCACAAATTCTTAGCGGCAAGCGCGATCACCCGCCCAGTTTCACTTTCTACGCCCGTGGTAGGCTTAATCTCGATATTCGCTGATAAGCCAAGCTCAAGGCAACGATCGGCCACCTGAGAAAGCAGAGGCAATGGTTCATCGCGAAACTCTCGCCCATACCATCCTCCCGCATCTAGGCTGACCAGTTTTTCCCACGGTAAATCGCCAGCAACGCCCCAACCATTGGTGGTGCGTTCTAGGTTGTCATCATGTAATAGAAAAATCTCACCGTCAGCACTCAACTTAGCATCAAACTCAATCATTTTATGGCCATACTCAGCGCCAATATCAATAGCCGCTAACGTATTTTCTGGTGCTAATTTACCACCGCCACGGTGGGCAACGATTTTTGGATAAGGCCATTTTATTGTCATGTTTTACTCCGCTACCGAGGGCTTCACTGCTCGCTTATGGTTCAATACGTAAGCCCGTCGTTATATCGAAAAAGTGTAGATTTTCATGAGGTAGCACGACCTGTAGAGAACAACCTAACTCAGGTAAATCCTGATGCGGTAATCGCAGAATCACACCATGATCCCCCCAGCGACTATGCGCCAAGTTATCAGCGCCCAATAGCTCAAGTTGATTAACCATAAACTCGCTTCCGGACTCATGCTCTGCCGCTCGACGCAGGTGCTCAGGGCGAATACCTAGCGTGAGCGTTTGACCCGCTAATGCAGAGATCGGCTGTTCGAAGCGTAGCTGTGGACCATCGTTAATCTGAAAAAACAGGCCATCTGTACTAATACAACCATCCAGCAGATTCATCGCGGGAGCGCCCATAAAGCCCGCCACAAAACGACTAGCAGGACGATGGTAGATCTCCGTTGGTGTTCCAATCTGCTCAGCAACGCCCTTATTTAGCACAATGACGCGCTGCGCTAAGGTCATCGCCTCTACCTGATCGTGAGTCACATACAGGCTGGTCGTTTTTAGACGACGGTGCAACTGCTGTAACTCAAGTCTCATCTGAACGCGCAGTTTTGCATCAAGGTTGGACAAAGGCTCATCAAACAAAAACACCGCGGGCTCGCGCACGATAGCACGCCCCATCGCCACCCGCTGACGCTGCCCGCCGGACAACTCACTAGGCTTGCGATTAAGCAGCGTCTGTAACTCCAAAATGGCTGCGACTTCCTCCACTTTGGCACGGATAAGTTCTTTGCCCAGCCCGCGAATCTTCAGCCCATAAGCCATATTGTCGAACACGCTCATGTGCGGATAAAGTGCATAGTTTTGAAACACCATTGCTACACCACGATCTTTAGGCTCTTTGTGAGTTACACGGTCATCACCAATATAAATATCACCACTCGTCGTTTCTTCTAGACCAGCAACCATGCGGAGTAAGGTCGATTTACCACAGCCGGACGGCCCCACCATAACGATAAACTCACCGTCGGCAACATCCAGATCGATACCTTTAATAATTGCGTTTTTGCCGTCATAGCTTTTGCTGACGGTCTGTAATTTTAAACGTGCCATTGTATTATTTCTCGCTATCAACCAGACCGCGGACGAACCAACGCTGCATCCCTAAGACCACCAGCAATGGCGGTAACAGAGTCATCAGCAGTGCGGCCATCACCAGTTGCCACTGCGTTGCGCTTTCTCCGCTTGAGATGGCGCTTTTAATCCCAGCTACCGCCGTTCCCATCGCCGGATCGCTCGTGATCAGCAATGGCCATAAATATTGGTTCCAACCATAAATAAACGTAATCACAAACAACGCCGCTAAATTCGTTTTAGACAGTGGGAATACCACATCGCGGAAAAACCGCATTGGACCAGCACCGTCAATGCGAGCGGCCTCCAACAGTTCATGCGGCAGCGTCATAAAGAACTGACGGAATAGGAACGTTGCCGTAGCCGAAGCCATGAGCGGCAGTGTGAGCCCAGTATAACTATCCATCAGGTTTAAATTTGCCATCACCTCAACGGTAGGAAATATACGGACCTCAACGGGCAGCATCAGGGTAATGAATATCAGCCAAAAGAATAAGTTACGCAATGGAAAGCGAAAGTAGACAATCGCAAACGCCGATAACATCGACACCGCAATTTTCCCAACAGTAATCACCAACGCCATAATAAAGCTATTCATTAACTGAATACCAAATGGCGCACCTGCGCTACCAACCCCTTGCTGCCAAACCTGCGTTATATTGTGCCAGAGCTGGGAGCCTGGAATGAGCGTCATCGGCACATCAAAGACCTGTTGCTTATCCAGCGTTGCTGCCACAAACGCCACATACAGCGGAAACAAAATCACGATCACACCCAAAATCAGCATGATATGGCAGAACATATCCAAGCCTTTACGGTTCTCAATCATTGATAACGTACCTTACGCTCAACATAGCGGAACTGAATCATAGTTAATGCAACCACAATCAACATCAATACGACCGACTGTGCCGCCGAACTGGAAAGATCTAGCCCCGCAAAGCCTTCACGATAGATTTTATAAATCAGCGTAGTGGTCGATTGTCCCGGTCCACCGCCGGTTGCTGCATCGATAACCGGAAACGTATCGAAAAACGCATAGACCAAATTGACCACCAGCAGGAAGAAACTCACTGGAGAAATCAGGGGAAGGACAATATGAAAGAAACGCCGAATCGGCCCTGCGCCATCAATGGCAGCAGCCTCAAGCAGCGACTTGGGGACTGACTGTAGCGCCGCAAGGAAAAACAGGAAATTGTAGCTCACCTGTTTCCAGACTGAAGCCAGAACTACCAGAAACATCGCCTGTCCGCTATTTTGGGCATGGTTCCAGCTATAGCCCATCACACCGAGAAAGTGCGAAACCAAACCCAGCCCAGGGTTAAAGAGAAACATCCACAACACAGCAGCGATTGTGGGAGCCACGGCATAGGGCAGAATGAACAAAGTTTGATAGAAACGGCGGCCCCGTAAAATATGATTTACCAACGCCGCAAAAAATAGCGACAGTACTAGGCCAAAAAATGTCACCAAACCGCTAAACCACAACGTGGTGCGAAACGCGCTTAAGTAGTAGGGATCATGCCATAGAGTGATAAAATTCTGCCAACCAACAAACTCGCTGGAAAGACCAAAAGGATCGAGGCTCTGCACCGAATACCACAGTGCTTCGCCTGCGGGCCACAAGAAGAAAATGGCGGTGATCAAAAGCTGCGGAGCAACCAGCGCATAGGGCAACCAGCTGCGTTTAAATGCGGGAGTTCGGGAACTCATAACACCTCAAATTTGCTACAGAGTACAGATACCTCACCAACCGCCCTTTGGGTTGAACGGCTGGAGAGGTAGAACCGATATTACTTAGCTGATTTTTCAAAACGCTCTAGCAGTTGATTGCCACGCGATACCGCTTCATCCAGCGCTTGCTGTGGCGTTTTCTTACCTGTCCATACGCCTTCCAACTCTTCATCCACCACGGTACGAATTTGCGGCATATTGCCTAGGCGAACACCTTTAGTGAAGGCTAATGGCGGCTTATTTAGCATTTGGCGAGTCGCAACGTCAGCGCCCGGATTTTTGTCGTAAAAACCCTGCTGTTTAGTCAACTCATAGGCTGCGGTCGTAATGGGCAGGTAGCCCGTTTTCTGGTGCCACTCGGCGGCAATTTCTGGTTTAGCCAAGAACTGGAAGAACTCAGCTACGCCCTTGTAGGTTTCAGGTTTTTTACCGTTCATCACCCACAGACTAGCCCCACCGATAATTGCATTTTGCGGGGCATTTTTAGCATCAGCGTCATACGGCATGAAAGCCACGCCATAGTTGAATTTTGCATACTGTTTGATATTGGCCAGCGAGCCAGAAGAGCCCGTCATCATGCCGCAGTCACCGTTATAGAATTTAGCGGTTGGCTCATCTTTACGGCCAAAGTAGCTAAAATCGCCTTTTTTGAGCATGTCTGACAGCAGCTGAATATGCTTAACCTGTAATGGCTGGTTAAACTCTAAACGCGCTGACGGGCCACCAAATCCGTTGTTTTCGGTAGCAAAAGGAACACCATTCCACGCACTAAAGTTTTCTAACTGCACCCAGCCTTGCCAACCTGACGCATAGCCACAACTCATACCGCTTGCGCGTAGCTTAGCCGCATCGGTAGCCAGCTCCTGCCAAGTTTTTGGTGGCTCATCAGGATTTAAACCCGCTTTCTTAAAGGCATCTTTGTTGTAATACAGAACGGGTGTAGAACTGTTGAACGGCTGGGAAAGGAGTTGGCCCGTGGCGTTGTCGGCGTAGTAGCCCGCCACAGTGGGAACAAACTGGGATTCATCAAAAGGGATACCGGCCTCTTTAAATACCTGATACACAGGCTTCACGGCCTGTTTAGCTTGCATCATGGTTGCAGTGCCGACCTCATACACCTGCAAAATAGCGGGCGCCTTACCCGCACGGAAAGCAGCAATCCCGGCGGCGAGACTTTGTTCATAATCACCTTTATAGACGGGTACAATCTTGTACTCATCTTGTGATTGGTTAAAACGCTGCGCAAGACTATCAACTTCCGTGCCTAGCTCGGCTTCCATCGAGTGCCAAAATGGAATTTCAGTCACCGCTAATGCAGGTGCACTGAAGCAAAATATCACTGCTAAACTGCACATGCTGCGCTTTATTGTCATATTCATCATGCCAAATCCCCGTCAAATGAGTGTTATCACCGTAAACGTTGAGTGATAAAGAACGTCTTATTTTCGGGATGTACCATGACATGCGCGTATGACAGAAAAATAACCAGTAGATGAAGGAATTATGACGAAAGAATGACGCAGGGCACGCGACGCGTTAGTTAGATAAAGAAACTATAGCGGCCTAAATATCAGCGAGTTAGGAAGGGATACAAAACATTATCTCCCTTTGAATTATCACAAATAGTGGCATCCATGCCGCTATCATCATGACAGGCTTAACCGCCTAAATAAGCACTACGCACTGCGCTATTAGCCAGAAGAGCTGTCCCGCTATCTTCCAGCACAACATGACCGTTCTCCAACACATAGCCTCGATCCGCCAACTTAAGCGCCTGATTGGCATTTTGCTCTACGAGAAAGATCGTCATGCCTTCTTCGCGCAGCTGTTGGATGGTATCGAAAATTTGCAGAATGATGATAGGTGCCAGCCCCAGAGACGGCTCATCCAGCAGTAATAACTTAGGCTGACTCATCAGAGCGCGACCTATCGCTAGCATCTGCTGTTCTCCACCGGACATGGTTCCTGCGCGCTGAACACGGCGCTCATGTAGACGGGGAAATAAATCGTAAACTCGAGCGATACGTTCTTGATACTGATGACGATCGGCGAAAAATCCCCCCATCGCCAAATTTTCTTCCACGGTCATACGCGAAAATACGCGGCGGCCTTCCGGCACAATAGCAATCGCCTCACGCATGATGCGTGCGGTTTGCCAATCGGTAATATCCTGCCCAAGAAAGTTGATACGGCCTGCGGTAGCTCGAGGTTCGCCGCATAGCGTTCCCAGCAGCGTGGTTTTTCCTGCGCCGTTAGCACCAATCAGCGTCACAATTTCACCCTGCTGAATATGGATGCTAACGTTATGCAGCGCCTGAATTTTTCCGTAGTGGGCTGAGACGTTTTCTAATGTCAGCATGAACATGGCCCTCGTTCAACATGACAACGGGAGTAGTTAAATAGCATAGATTTACGCCTCTCCTAGATAAGCACGGATAACATCAGGATTATTGCGTACCTCTTCCGGCGAGCCTTGCGCCAACGGCGTCCCCTGATTAACCACGTAAATCCGATCGGAAATATCCATCACCAGCTTCATATCGTGTTCAATCAACAGCACCGAAACCTGATGATGACGGCGTAAGTCAGCGATGAGTTCGTTGAGTTCATCGGTTTCTTTTGGATTAAGACCGGCCGCTGGCTCGTCTAGCATCAGCAGCTCAGGCCGTGTCACCATGCACCGTGCAATCTCCAATCGCCGCTGCTGACCATAGGCCAAATTACCCGCCTGACGATTGGCAAACTCCAACAATCCAACACGCTCTAACCATACCGCGGCACGTTCCAATGCATCGGCTTCCGCGCGGCGGAATTTAGGCGTTTTCAGTAGACCGGCAAACACACCGCTTTTGAGATGCTGATGCTGCGCCACCAACAGGTTTTCCACTACCGTCATCTCTTTGAAGAGGCGTACATGTTGGAAAGTGCGCACCACCCCCATACGAGCGATTTGCTGCCCTGCAAGCCCAGCTAATTCGCGATCGCGCAGTTTTATCGAGCCACTTGTCGGGCGATAGAAACCGGTCAGACAGTTAAATACCGTCGTTTTTCCCGCCCCGTTAGGGCCGATAAGAGAGACGATTTCCCCCTGATTGAGTATCAGAGCTACATTATTCACGGCGAGGAGGCCGCCAAACCGCATACAGAGATTGTTCACCAGCAACAGAGGTTGTGTGCTCATACCTGCCCTCCTTTGCGTGTGGCAAATTTCAGCTGAGGGCGTTTCATCGGCAGTAATCCTTGCGGACGCCAAATCATCATCAGCACCATTAATGCGCCCAGTAATAACATGCTGTATTCATTCAGATCGCGCATCAGTTCGCGAGAAACTACCAAAATAACCGCAGCAAGAATCACCGCAAACTGTGAACCCATACCACCAAGCACGACAATCGCCAGTACAAAAGCCGATTCGACAAAGGTGAAAGATTCTGGGCTAACAAACCCTTGTCGTGCAGCAAACAACGTTCCAGCAAAACCGGCAAACGCCGCGCTGATGGTGAACGCCGTCAGCTTGATACGCGTTGGGCTTAAGCCTAATGAACGGCAGGCAATTTCGTCTTCTCGTAGCGCTTCCCACGCCCGCCCAAGCGGCATGCGCAGTAACCGGTTAATCACAAACAGCGTGATAACCACCAGCAACAGCGCCACCAAATACAAGAAGATGATGCGATCGCTTGGGTCGTATTTGAGGCCAAAGAATTCGTGGAATGAGCCCCATCCTCCGTCACGTACACTACGGTTGAATTCCAAGCCAAAGAAAGTAGGTTTTGGAATTTGGCTAATACCGTTGGGTCCGCCGGTAATTTCCGTATTATTCAGCAGCAGGATACGTACAATTTCACCAAAACCGAGCGTCACAATGGCCAAATAGTCACCACGCAGACGCAATACCGGAAAACCTAACAGTAACCCAAAGGCGGCGGCAACAATGCCCGCAATTGGCAAGCTCTCCCAAAAACCAATTCCGTAATAATGGTTAAGCAACGCGTAGGTATAAGCACCGATGGCGTAGAAACCACCGTATCCCAGAACTAACAAGCCAGACAGGCCGACAACGACGTTTAGCCCCAGTCCAAGCATCACGTAGATAAGCGTCAGCGTGGCAATATCTACGGTTCCACGCGATACCACAAACGGCCACACCACTGCCGCAATAAGAATAAGCATCAGCACCAGTTTTTGTTTTGGCGTTGAGCCATCTAAGCTTGGCAGCACCAGAGTGGGGCCTGACACTTTTTTCAGCCCCTGCTGAATCAGCGGACGCATCAATTGGAAGAAAAAGACCACCACACAGCCCACAGCAATCCATTCCCAACGTATAGAATCTGCCATATTGACGACCAGATGGGTGCCATCTAGCCCGAGTTGGACGCCCATGATAAACGATGCCAACACGAACATGGTGATGGTCGAAATAATCGCATTAACCAGATTGAGCTGTTTCATACTTTCTCAACCTCCGGCCGCCCCAAGATACCGGTAGGCATCACCAGTAGCACCACAATCAGTAACGCAAATGACACGACATCTTTATATTCAGTGCTGAGGTAAGCGGAAGTCAGCGCTTCTGCTACGCCGAGGATCAATCCGCCGATCATCGCCCCAGGAATACTGCCGATCCCGCCTAATACCGCCGCAGTAAAGGCTTTCATCCCCGCCATAAAACCGATGTATGGATTGATAACGCCGTAGAACTGACCGAGCAGTACACCCGCCACAGCCGCCATTGCTGCACCAATAACAAAAGTAAGGGAGATCACGCGATCGGTGCTAATGCCGAGCAGACTCGCCATTTTCAGATCTTCTGCACAGGCACGGCAGGCGCGCCCCATCCGCGAATAGCGGATAAACAGCGTTAGCGCCAACATCGCAAGAAACGTTACGACCCAGATGATGATCTGCATAGTGGAAATACTGGCGGAGAAACCATTACTTTCACCTAATGTCCATTGCCCAGTCACTAGACGCGGCAATGCCAGATCGCGCGAGCCCTGCGTTAGGCTGACGTAGTTTTGCAAAAAAATGGACATTCCGATGGCAGAAATTAGCGCAATCAGACGCTTTGAAGAACGTACGGGCTTATAAGCAACGCGCTCAATACTCCAGCCGTAGGCGCTCGTGATCACAATAGCGACGATAAAAGCCGCGCCAATCAATAGCCAGCTAGCATCAATGCCCAGCATCATCAGCGCCGCAATAACAATAAAGGAGACATAGCTGCCGATCATATATACCTCGCCGTGGGCGAAGTTGATCATGCCGATAATGCCGTAAACCATGGTGTAACCAATGGCGATCAGCGCGTAGGTGCTCCCCAGCGTAACGCCGTTGAACATCTGCTGAATGAAATAGAGAAACTGTTCTGACATACCCTATCCTCATACCACATAAGGGCTTAGTGATGATGTTACAACGCTGTTCTAATCCCGCACGCCAAAACCTTGGAGTAAGGTTTCGTCCACCTATTTATCGCGCATTCATCGATAACTTAGGCGTATGGGCAAAGACCGCGCGCGAGTGGTCTCCGCACTCGCATGCTTTATTCGAGATGCCATTTTCGCTCTGGGTCAACATGCGCCATGTTTGGCACTTCCGACCCTCACGCCGACACAGCGTCGGCGTGGCGTATTCAACTAAGGCATCAACGAAAATAAGAACCGTCAGAACTATTTAACCGACGTAGATGAGCCGTCGGCATGCCATTCGAAAATACCGAATTCGAAGCCTTTCAGGTCGCCTTTATCATCCCAGCTCAATGGCCCCATAACGGTATCAACCGGCTGAGACTTCAGGTTTTTAATGATATCAGCGGGTTCTTCGCTTTTGCTGCGCTCCATTCCGGTAGTCAGAGATTGCAATGCTGCGTAGGTGGTCCAAACAAATGGCCCTGTCGGATCCAGTTTTTTGGCTTTCAGCGAGTCTACGATAGCTTTGTTAGCGGGAACCTGATCGTAACGCTGTGGCAGCGTCACCAGCATGCCTTCAGATGCATCGCCCGCGATGTTAGATAGTGATGAGTTACCCACACCTTCTGGCCCCATAAATTTAGCTTTCAGACCCGCTTGTTTGGCCTGACGCAAAATCTGTCCCATTTCTGGGTAGTAGCCGCCGAAGTAGACAAAATCCACGTTATCTTTTTTCAGCTTCGCAACCAGCGTAGAGAAGTCTTTGTCGCCAGCGGTAATACCCTCAAACAGCACTGGTTTTACATTGGATTTCTCCAACGCATCTTTAACCGAACGTGCCAGACCTTCGCCATACTGCTGTTTATCGTGCACCACGGCGATACGCTGTGGCTTAATGGTATTCAGGATATATTTCGCCGCGGTTGGCCCCTGATCAGAATCCAGCCCCGTCGTACGCATGATCAGTTTATAGCCACGCGTGGTCAGATCGGCATTGGTCGCCGCAGGCGTAATCATCAAAACGCCTTCATCTTCATAGATATCGGAAGCAGGCTGAGTCGAAGAGGAGCACAGGTGTCCGATAACATAACGGATACCGTCGTTAATCACTTTGTTGGCAATCGCGACTGCTTGTTTTGGATCACAGGCATCGTCATATTCCACACCAACTAGCTTATCGCCGTTCACGCCACCTTTGGCGTTGATATCCGCAATGGCCTGCTTAGCCCCGGTAAACTCCATATCGCCATACTGTGCAACCGGGCCAGACATCGCGCCAACAATCGCCACTTTAATGTCCTTCGCCATAACACTGCTGCTCATGGCTAACGCAATACAGCCAGTCAGAAAAACCTTACCCTTATTGATACTCATCTGCTCATCCCCGCCTGTCGTTGTGTTTATTGTGTTTGCTTTAGCGCGCAATCAAGCAACATATTATTAACAAATAACATTTTTACGCATAAGAAATAATGAATTATGTGATTGCACAGCAATATTTTCTAATAAGACTTTATTTTTCATATCATTAAACAGGAGATTTATTCTGCAAATCAAATCAGATAGCTAGAAACAAGCGGTGTAAACAGCACAAAAATCGGAGTAAAGCGGCAGAGTTTGTCACTAGGCAAGCACGTTCATCTGTTAAACAATTCATTTACTAATTTTTTACTCTGAAAATTGCAGATCGACAAAAATAATCAGCTCAAATTTTGTACACTAAAAGTTACACCGCCAATGAATACAGATCACTTACAATGCTTATCAATTATTCTCGGCAGAAGATAAAACATGAAACTGACTATTGAGCGCTTGATGGCCTTAAATCC
The DNA here is from genome assembly GCF_001655005.1 of Hafnia paralvei ATCC 29927. Classification (GTDB taxonomy): domain Bacteria; phylum Pseudomonadota; class Gammaproteobacteria; order Enterobacterales; family Enterobacteriaceae; genus Hafnia; species Hafnia paralvei. The sequence goes on along the minus strand of NZ_LXET01000001.1, from coordinate 50,159 downwards.
AGACGATATTCGTGACTTGGGAAAAGTGTGGCCTGAACAGCAGCCGGAGATATGGCAGGCTTGGTTAGATGACGGTCATGCCCTATTTGCTGCACGTTTTAACGATCGGCTTCTAGGTGCAGTCAAGGTATGTGCCGATCGGCAAAAAGGATTCGCCACGCTACATGACCTGTGCGTGCGAGAAGTCACGCGCCGTCGAGGGGTTGGACTGTACTTAGTGGAAGATACGATGCGCCAACTACCAGAAATTAATGTCTGGCAGCTGGCGGCGAGTGAAGTCCCTGGTGTTGGACTTGAAGAAATGAATGCGTTTATGGCCGCCTGTGGTTTTAATTTTTGTGAACTCAATAGCGGCGAACAAGGCTGGCAGAATTAAAAATCAGCCGCGCCCCATCTTCCAAACCGCCGCGACATTGCGTGCTGTAACATGCACGTTTTCTCGGGCGCCTTCTAGTGCTTCAGGCAACGTTTGGATGCGGTTTAGTACTGAAAATACCGCGTCCAAGCCATGCTGATGTACAACGCTATAATCTGGCGTCATGCCTCCAGCGATAGCGATAACCGGAATATCGTAACGCTTAGCGACTCGCGCCACTCCAACAGGCGTTTTTCCATGGATAGTTTGGCTATCGATGCGCCCCTCACCGGTGATCACCAAGTCGGCCCCTTGTACCGCATCGGCCAGCTTTAATGCTTCGGTGACGATTTCAATGCCCGGCTGTAAGCGTGCGTTAAGCAAGCCAAACAGCGCCGCCCCCATACCACCTGCGGCACCCGCTCCAGCCACATTTAGCACCGATTTTCCGGTTGCCAGCTCGATCTTCTCACCATAATGCTGCAAAGCGGCATCTAGCAGTTTAACCCGCTCTGGCGTTGCGCCTTTTTGTGGGCCAAATACCGCCGACGCACCTTTCGCTCCGCACAGAGGGTTATCAACATCACAGGCCACCAAAATATCGGTCTGTGCTAAACGAGCATCCAATTGGCTAAGGTCAACGCTGGCTAACTGAGCAAGCGCCGCGCCACCAACATGAAGCTCTTTGCCATCGATATCATGAAAATGTGCGCCCAACGCTTGCATCATGCCCGCACCGCCATCATTGGTGGCGCTACCGCCAATACCGAGAATAATTTTGCGCGCCCCGTGATTAAGCGCCGCTAGAATCAGTTCTCCGGTACCAAAACTGGTGGTGACCAGCGGATTACGTTGCTCGGGCGCGACCAAATGCAACCCCGACGCGGCGGCCATTTCAATCACTGCGGTTTCACCATCGCCCATCCAGCCAAAGAAGCCATTAACCGGCAGCCCTAAAGGACCGGTTACATTCACATGCACTCGCTCTCCACCGGTCGCTGCAACCATTGATTCCACAGTGCCTTCCCCCCCATCAGCCATCGGCAGCTTGATGTATTCAGCCTGCGGGAATATTTCGCTAAAACCCTGTTCAATGGCCTCGGCAACCTGCATAGCGCTAAGGCTTTCTTTAAATGAATCAGGAGCAATCACAATTTTCATGCGTACCTCGTTAACCCGCTAAATTAAACACACCAAACATCATGGTAGAAACAAAGGCGATCATCAGACCCACGGCGGTTTCATAAGGCAGCAGCTTCAAACGCTCATGCACCTGCATGTTGACGCTACCGCCGGTTGCGTGGAAGAAGCTGCCGTGTGGCATGTGGTCGAGTACCGTTGCGCCTGCGTGAATCATCGCCGCACCCGCCAGAGCCGAAATCCCCATACCAATCAGCGTGGAGCTAAATACTGCGGAAGCCACTGCGGTACCAGCAGTCGTGGATGCCGTCGCCATCGACATCAAGGCCCCTGAAATGGGTGCCAGCAGATACGAAGGCATACCAGAAGCCGTCAAGCCTGTAATCAGCACATCTTTCAGACCTGAATTAGCAATAATCCCCGCCAGCGTACCGGTGCCGAGCAGCATAATTGCTACCGGAGCCATACGCGATAAACCGGAAACCATGTACTGGTTAGTATGTTTCCATTGCCCCATAACCACCGCACCAATTAAGCCCCCCACAGGTAATGCAACTAATGGGTCAATGGCAATGCCAGCAATTGGACGTAGCGCCAACAGGATAATAGCGACTAAAGGAGCGGCGATCGCCGCGCCAAAGGCTGGCAGCGCAGCGTCATGTTTACCGACAACCAACTCATGAGCTTCAACTTTTGAGCCACGATGCTTCAGACGTTTAGCCAGAAAATAAGCCAGTACCAAACCAAACAGACCAGGGATAATGCCTGCCACCATCAATGAGGTTAAAGGTACGTGGAAACTGTCTGCCGCCGCGATAGTGTTAGGGTTTGGCGACATCACGTTGCCCGCTTTACCGCCGCCAATCATCGCCAGCAGAATCGCCATTTTGGAAATATCAGCACGATGGGCAATCGCTAAAGCGATTGGAGAAACGGTGATAACCGCCACATCAATAAACACACCGACGGCGGTCAGCAGCATAGTCGCGACTGCCAGCGCCAACAGCGCACGCTTCTCGCCCACTTTACGTACAATAGTTTCAGCGATGGTATTCGCTGCGCCAGACTCAATCAGCACGCCCGCGAGAATACCTGCACCCAAAATACGTAATACGGCGTTGGTGATACCCTGAGCACCGGTGATCATAAGACTGATTGTTTGAATGAGGTCAGCTCCGCCAACCAAACCGCCCGCTAAAGCACCAGCAATCATGCCGTAAGCAGGTGGAACCTTGCGTAAAATAAGCACGATGGATACAACCAGTGCCACTATTGCGCCTAGAGCAGAAACCGTTGTCATTATTCACTCCTGCCTTGATTCATTATTATTGTGAGATCGTCTAAGACGAATGTAGGTACAAGGAGGCATTATGAGGAGACAAAGAAAAATAGCTTGAGGCGAATCACCAGAAAATCGACGGTTAGAACCTGCATTTTTTGTAGGATGCTACAAATCAGCGATAAATCTGCATGCCAATATACAACTGAAGAATAGAGTTTAATTCATTGATTTTTAAAGACGTTATGTCTTCAATCTTCTGTAGGCGGTAGCGAAGGGTGTTAACGTGGATATGCAGCTGTTTTGACGTTTGAGACAGATCACAATTCTGTACAAAATAGCAGCGCAGAGTGTGACATAGAACACCCTTAGCATCAGCCTGACGTAATGCCTGCCACGCGAGCCCCAGTTCTTCGGCCTGCCAGCTGTCTGCAAATCCATTTAATAACACCGGTAAAAAATGGTCTCGATAATATAAAACGGCCTGATTCAGCTTTTGACGTTGCGCCATCTCCTGCAAAGCCTGAGCACTCAGGTAAGAACGGCGCACACCATCATCCCCAGCAAATAGGCCACCAACGTAGATATTTACATGAAAGCGCGACTGTAGTTGCACATGCAGTTTACGCAGACCTTTTTTGATTGCCGCATCATTATCGTCACTACGACTTATATTGAGCGGCAGCAAGACAACGATACGATCGAAGCCATGCATCATCACCAACGTCTCATGGTTATGGTTGCTGAGCGTTTCTAATAACTCACGCTGGCGAATATGTTCCTGCTCATGAAGGCTAACAATCAATGCAATCCGCGGTAAGGACAGATCTAATCCAAGATATGCCGCCATTGACGCCATCGATGCAACGCTACCGCGCTCCATAATCAGCTGAGAAGCGAGTTGCTCACGATAGCGTTTTTCCCACTGGTTTTGCTCCAGCATTTCTGCCTGCTCAAGGATAAGCTCCGCAGCCATGCGAACAAGTTCAGCATACGCCTGCACTTTTTCTGGCTCGCCGGAAATCCCGATCACCCCCACCATTCTCTGCCGAAATATAATGGGCAAATTAATTCCCGGCTTCACGCCTTTAAGCCTGCTGGCCACTGCATCATCAATGATCACCATCCGATTCTCGGTGAGCGCCAAAACCGCCCCCTCATGGCGCTGATGCAAGCGGCTCGGGTCACCTGAAGCAATGATGACTCCGTGCTCGTTCATCACGTTCACAGAATAGTCAATGATGCTCATCGCACGAGAAACGATCTGACGCGCGGTATCTTCCTTAAGGTAACTGTTTGGCATGGGGCTTCATTGGTTAAGAGGGAACACAGATCAATGTAGCGGATAGTGTGGTCGCGATGCAAAGACTGAAATGATAAACACCGACTATAAATATTCATTATTTATATATTCTCAAAAGTCATTCGTTACCGAATTAATATCAACAACCAATCTATTATTTATATAAGTTAAATAATATTTTCGAGCAAGGTAATATATAAATAATTTTAAACAAATAAGAGCGTATTACTATCGATATCCTATCAAGATAAAGTAGTATTATTATCAGCAAGACAATACATATCACCGAATCCATATATATGGAAAACCTATCAATACAAAAAATAAATTAACAAAACAGGTTTAACACAGAATTAAAAAATGATTAAGGATATATTTTTATGGAAAAGACAGGGCTGTATTTTTCTTGCAAAATTGGCAACCTTCCTTCAGAAGCATTTGACGTTGCTGAATTCTTACTGGATGAAGGACTCTCCCAGCTATTCACGCTCACGCTAAAAGTCGTAAGCAAACGAGACGATTTTGACCCCGATGCCCAGCTTCTGCAAAAGCCTCATTAACAGTCAAAGTTAACGATGTTGAACAGCGAACAATTACGGGTCTTGTGGCGGGTGTAGAACGGGGAGACTCTGGATTTAGACGCACATTTTACACATTGACGATCCGTCCTGAAGCGTGGGTGATGACGCTCAATCAAGATAGTCGAATCTATCACCAGCTCAATACACCTCAAATTTTGCAGCAATTGCTGCAAGATAATCACGTTGAGGCAAAGTGCACGCTGATAAAAGATAATCACCTACAGCGCGAATACGTGACACAAAAGCGTGAGTCTGCGGCTCATTTTTTTGATCGACTCGCTGCGGAAGAAGGGTTCGTATATTGGTTTGATGATGAGGGAATGTGTTATAGCGATAGCCTTTACGGAATGCTGGTTGACGCAACGGTAGCCTATAACCCTCATCCACAATCAGCAATTCAAGGCGACATTATTAATAAGCTACGCTTCGGCTCATTTGTACGCCCACGTGAAGCGATCCACAAAGACCGAAACTACCAAAACCCCAACGACCGACTCACCCACAGTGCGCTCTCTAAATCTCAAGGACTGCCAGGTTCTCCTCACACCGTTTTTGATAGCTACGGACGTTTTCAACATGATGCGGAAGCGGCGCCGATGGTTCGCTATCGCATAGAGCAATTGAGTTCAGACAGCAAAACGGGGATAGCTTCATCTAACTGCATAAAATTGATGCCGGGTAGGATCTTTCAGCTTACCGAGCATCCAGTGGAGACAATGAACGATCGCTGGCAGGTCGTCACGGTGACCCATCATGGCATGATGCCAGAATCGTTAGAGGAAGAAGACAGCGGTGAAGGTACAACGTTAACCAACGAACTCACTTTTATTTCAGCCCGTGATGAGTGGCGCGCCCCATATCACTACAAGCCACTCGCAGACGGGGATGAAGTCGCTGAAGTCGTTGGCCCCTTCAGCGAGGAAATTTATGTCAATGAGGACGGTGCAGTAAAAGTCCATTTTCACTGGAACCGATATGACAAAGCCGATGAGAAAGCATCGTGCTGGGTACGCGTTGCACAGGGTTGGAACGGTAGTGGTTATGGATTTTTAGCCACGCCACGCATTGGGCAAGAGGTGATCATTTCCTACCTCAATGGAGACATTGACCGCCCAATTATTACGGGTTGTACTTATAATGCATTAAACCGACCTCCACTTAATTTGCCTGCAGAAAAAACGCGCACTACGTTCAAAACTCAAACCCATAAGGGCAAAGGGTTTAATGAACTGCGCTTTGAAGACGATGCTGGGCGCGAAGAAATTTATATTCATGCCCAAAGAGATCAGCTGATAGAGATTAAGCATGATAAAACGCAAAAAATAGAACATGACGAAAGCCATACCGTTATGAACAATCGTAGCCACTACGTTGGCAAGGACGAGTCTCTACATATTGTCAAAGATCGATATATTCAAATTGATGCTAATCAATTTGAAACCGTTGAAAAAAATCTTATTACGAAAATTAATAATAACTGGGAAGAGAAAATTCACGCGACTCACAGCCAAAATGTAGGAAAAGATAAAGAGTGTACGGTCAATGGTAAATACACTACTGAGGTTGTGGAGGGTATTCATAGCCACACTAAAGTGCACACATTGCAAGCCAGTGAACGAGTGATGTTTAAAAGCAAAGGAGGAACGATCACTATCGATGGCAGCGGAATTACGCTGACAGGAAAAGTATCGATCAAAGGTGAATTAGACGTTATACCGGGCATCCCTGGTTCTGTCTCTTCTCTATCTGGAGCCGCAACCGATGGACAACCTACTGCGGAAGACTGTCGTGAAAAAGCCCGTCAAGAGCAGGAAGGTTAGTAATGCGCCCAATCATTTGCCAAAACGATAAAACCAGCACGGGTGGCAAAGTGCTACAGGGTTCCCCAACCATGAAAATCAATGGTAAACCAGTGGCATTGGTTGGTATGCAGGCAACCTGCAACGCATGCAAGAAAGGCATAGGAACCCTAGTTTCAGCAGGGCCATGCTTGGGTAAAGTCGATGGCGTCTACGTTATTTTAGCGGGTGATTATGTCGCCTGCGGCTGCCCACCTTTCAGCAATGTTGTAATACCAGGACAACACATCGGAACCATTGAATAATACACGGAGTTGGCCGACACATGGACGAAACGCTATTCGATAACATTGATGGTACTTTATGGGTCACCGAGTCTATTTTTGACGCGCCTAATGTACCCAATGGCAAAAAACATGTGCAGTTCCGCGCGCCAACCTTAATTTATAACAAGGAACGACGCTATGTGGTGAATACATTATTTCATCATTTCACTCAGTTGGGGTTAATTAATGCCGACTATACCGAAATAGTCCCCTTTGATGTTTATCTAGAAAACAGTACACGTTATGAAAAGGACTTTATTTTAGCTGCGCTGAAATTAAATGATGAGAATCCAGTATTTATGGATCGCAGCTATTGTTTAGAACCGCTCCCTCACCAGAATGGCGATCTTCTCGATCGAAAAATACCTATAACATGTGTTCCATCCGAGAAAGGTTTAGAATCCTGTATCGGTCAGAGATTACAAGAACTGGTATTGGAACAAGGCGAAAATGACCTGCATAGTCACCTACGATGCTACGTCATTATTGATGCGGCAGTTTATCAACAAGATGGACGCTTTCTTATCCCCGATCTCATGGCATCCGGTCTTACTTGGCAGTGCCTATTTAAAGGTGAGTCAGAAACCGTGATGGAAAACATAGCTCCTTATTTAGTTGATATCACATCACATAACCACCAATGGAATTTTTTTCACCGCCGATTAATTTCGCAGTTAGTTGAGCTGCCTCTGGGAATATTAATTCGTAGCTATGCTGACTTTGGTACTGTTTTTCATCATCTGCGCAAATTTACCTATGTGAAAAACCCGGAAACTGAACGCTGGAGCTATTTTCGTTTTTACGATCCAAGAGCCTTCGGGACAATTATCAGTCTCATGGATTATTCTGCTCTGGCCTCATTTATGCGTTATTCACAATGCATTATTTATCTTCAACCCAAGCAACATAGCGCGATCAACATAGTTACGATTTCCGACCCAATACGAGAGATAAAAGGCAGCTATTTTCGCTTAACCCAGCGTATGTGTAACTATTTCGCCCAGCAGGTCTATCAGGCATTTATTCAAAAAGTGGATTTATTCCTCCAAAACTATATAGCTGAAAGATCTCAGATTAGTGAGGGTTTCCGCTCTTATTTTATCACTCAACATATTAACCGAGCCCTATGCTGGGGCTTCTCTTTGGAAAGAGCGGTTCTTCTATATGTTGCTGCACGCAGTATGACCTGCCTACCAGAACATGAGTGGGGCAAACTGGTTCAATCCCACACCTGCCGTTTTCCTCTTAGCCAAGAACTTAGAGCCAAAGATTTGTTTGGCCTTGTCTGGCACCTATCAGAAGCCAAGGTAATATAATGGACAATATGGATCAGGCCATGCAGGCCGCCGACGATAGAACTTCAGGATCAACAGAAGTCGGTACTTATGAATCCCCTTGCGATAGCGATGTGAAACCCATTTATCCGGTTCGCTATGCTTACGCCAATTTTTTTGAATCATCGCTACAGTATGCCCTTCCACCGAACGATATAAAAACAATGCTTTCAGCAACCTCATTAAGAGATGCCCTAGGTTACGTAGTGCGTCTGTTGCGCCCTGGCTGGATATATATTAAAGATGAAGACTTTGACACTTTTCATATTTTTAAATATGAGCAACAAGAAAAAACGACCAACGGCAAAAAGCAGTGCGTTGAGCGCTACCGAAAGTTCATTTTTAAAAATGGTAATAATGCACAGGATGGGTTAACCCCGGAGCTAGGCCCGCGAGGTGAAGGCTATTATTTCGCCTTCGTGCCTAAAAGAGTATCTAACATTAGTATCGTATATAGCGAACATGAGTGGCATGCAGATGTTATTGACGCAATAAATGGCGACAAACAGCTACGAAAAAAATCAATGCAGGAGATTAACTTAGATGCCAATGATGGCCCCTATTCTCTTGAAGCCACTGAGGCTAATTTCACTAGACTGATTGAAGATTATCGGCATAAACAGCAACGGGCTTTAATAGTACAGGATAAAGATCACCCTAATGATTTGAGCAGCATAGACATTGATATTCTAACTACTCGAGATTCTTACTGGATGGAGCCCGACGATATCGCCAAAGAGATCCGTAGCAAACTTTGTTATGGCGAAAAATCGCGTATCGTGGTGCTGTTTGACCCTGTAGGCCGACAAAAAGAAATTGTGCTAGCGCACAATATTCTCATTCAATGGCAGCAACAATTTCTGGCAGAAAACCACTATCCATTGACTATTGGTGGATTTGTTGAGCAATTAAAAAGCAGTGATAACAAAGATATTCAAAAGGCGGTAAAAAACGGAATTGATCAGGATAGCTGGAATAACTATTGGCTGAAAATGAAGCAAGAGCTAGATAGCTATCAAGAACGTCAGCGCATGTTTGCCAAGCTGTATGAACAATTTATGATGAGCCCGTTTGTGACCAACTGCGTGGGCGGCCTTGACTCGTATTTTAAATATTTTTTCGCTACTGCACCAAGCCCAAAAACGCAGCAGGATGAATTCAACAAGCTAGCGGATATTGCCAGCGAATTGTTTGTTGCCGTTGCCGATTCTGAGCCTGGTAAAAACGCGCTAGAAAACATTATGTCCGAAGCAGCGGAGAGTCAACGCTCATTTAGTGATGAACATAACGTCTGGGGCGTGCTGTGGAATACACTAGTCCCCGTATTGACTGAACCGCAGGAACAAATCAGTTGGGCGGATAAAAGTGTAAAAGCCGTAGACAAGATTTTACACGGACTGGCCTCTATTTTAGGTTCGGCCATGTATGGTGATACTTGGCTTGCTCGCACAACCTCAACCTTATCTAAAGCCGCGATGCAGCAAATTAAAACACATATTCCTAGATTGCTACACGTGATGGGGATCGAGATCCTTCAGGAAGAAGAACTATTTACCCGTGAGCAGCTCAATCAGTTGGCAGAAAGAATTAAACAAAACAGGGCAAGCTTTAACAAGGAAGCGACAGGAACTGGAGTCATAGAGCATGGCAAAATCACTCACGGTAACTTGCCAATTTCGAACAAATTATTTGACTGGGAACATGCGTTGCCTGATGCCAATGACCCTCTACGATTTAGGCTTCCTCGCGTGGGTGTTATAGCTCCTCAGGGGAACAAATTCAGCTTTGAACGCAGTATTGGCAATGCCACAGCGGCTCCCAGCACACTATTCATGTTATTTGATACTGGCTTCTCTGGCCTTTCCGCATTTTGTAACTGCATGGTACTGAGCAGCTTAGTTGCTCAAACCTCTGAGTATGAAAAAGCCGATCCGCTGGCTCGTGGCAACGTGATATACAATCTGACTAAAACCGCGGCCGCCATTACCTCTTTGACAGTCGATGTGCTGAACATTTCTAAAAACGTCGCTAAGTTAATATCAACCCACACAGCCCACCCATTAGCACCTAAACTCGGCGATTATGCGCTAGCTTTAGAAGGCGAAGTCATTACAAAACGTGTAACGGGTGCCTTAGCGCTGGTGAACTTTCTCAGTGCCGTAGTTTCAACAATGGATGCCTTTGATGCTTATCAGCAGGGGAATACGGGTGAGATGGTTAGTAATACTATAACTACAGTTGCATATGTATCTTTTATTGGTATTTCTTTCGCTGTAATGCTTGGCATTATAGTAGCCCCAGAAATTGTATTTTTAGCAACCGCATCTGCTTTTGCTATGCTAATTGGCGGAACTGTTGGGGCTATATATACAAAACGCAGTGCTTTAGAAAATACTCTCTATAACTGTTTCTGGGGGGCTGGGAAGCAGTACGGATATTGGGGTGAATTAAGAGGTGATATAAATAAACAATTAAAAATAACAAAAGATAACAATGAAATTGACAAAATAGAATCTCGATTATCATTAGAGTTACAAGAATTTATCAACTTATTTTCCATGCCAAAACTAGATATAATAGGTAAGCCAAAAGACTTTAAATTCTCATATGATGAAATAGTTTTTTATACTTTTGAATTACCAACTTTTGAACCTGGGTTATCAGATATCCAATATTGTTTTTACACTCAGCATCCATTGAAATACATTTATAATTCTGAAAGACGTCCAGACGAAAGGCTCAATAAATTATTTAATATAGCTAAAAAAGATGCAATACGTAAAATGACCACAAAAGATGGCGTACAAACTATAGCCATACCCATGGAGGCTCGCCAGATTTATGCATCACAACTCGAATGGTACTATATACCATCTAAAGAAATCATTGTTCCAATGAGAATATTAAATGATAAAGGAGAGCTTAATTCTGAATATACTATTGGTATGATCAATGAGGACGTTAAGTAAAATGAATAATAAATCAATAGAAACTGATAAAAATAAACCTGAAAGTTACCTTCTTATCAAGAATCAAGATGATTTGTTAACTAGACATATGAAAGTAAAAAATAGCAATGAATTACACGATATTATCTCCTTGCTAAAAATAAATAATCGCAAATGTCACTTTCATTTAGAAATACAAAGTACAATATTAATCATGACCATTCCTTTATTATTATATGTAATATTTAATTTTATCTCTTTCACAATTTCATTTCATAATGACTGGGATAGAGTTGAAAAATATACTGTGGAAAAAATATTATATTTTGAAAAAAAATAAAATCACATACTGAAAATGATGAGTCCATAGATCAGCTATCTATCAGGATAGATGAATTAAAAAAAAATGTAAATAACGATATGGAAATGGATTTTCAGGAGTATATTCAATATCGTTACAATAACTATTCACACTCTACCGAGATTTATGTAACTGATATATTAATCACGACCTTTAGCTTTCTTACAACCATCCTATTTTTTTATATTTCGTTTATTTTAAAACGAAAGGCACCATTGATTTTAACTCGAGAAAAACAACTTTTCATAACATGGATTAAAGGCCGTGCCTATGTTGCACGTTATTCACAAATCGGGGTGTTTGAAACAAAAATCAATGTATCTTTGATTCTTTATAGTCTAGATAGACAACATAAAATAATAAAAACATTATTTCCTCTACATACCAGTCGCACTATTTTATTTAGCTCAGAAAAAAAACGTAAAGATATTCTCGCCTTTATCACTAAGTACATGGTTTGGGGACAATCTGCAGTCGCCTCCATTGACTATGAGCGTGATACCCCCTTCTATTTGCGTAGAGATAAAAAACCTAACGACTTTGAACAACAAGTGATCGATGTGCTTGCCGCACTAGATAAACTCGACTCCCCATGTGAGTTAAATACGCTAACAGATAAAAAGGGAGTATAAGATGTACCACAGCCCAAAATGGTTCCATTTCACTAAAACCCTTGAGTCTTCATTACTGATTGAGGAGCAATCTCAGTTACTATCACCCCCTAACAAGGTTAAGAACATCCATGAATTACACAGCACAATATCCTTGCAGTATATAAATGAACGCATTTGCATGTTCCGAAGTGGCTTGCAAATGATTAGGTGGGTAATATTTATCCCGTGGCTTCTATGGCTATTTATTAGCGCCATGCGCTTCAGTAGTAATTTTAATGAAAACTGGAAAAATTGCAATAATCGCGTTATTGATTTAATTGAAAACATGGATAATGATGAATATGTAAATAGATTTAAAAGCATTATAGGTGATGATGAAAAATTAAATTTTACCGAGTATCTTTATTATAGATACAATGAATTAAGGTATGGAGAACAATATTTAATTGGCGATATAGTTATGGTTCTCTTCCATACCATAACCATTCCCCTTTGTTTCTACGCCGCATTTCTTACTAAACGTAAAGCACCACTAGCTCTCGTACGCGATCGACAACTCTTTATGACATGGATAAACGGCAAAGCCTTCGTTGCACGTTATTCACAGGTGGGTGTAGTGGAAACTCCGCAGGCAGTATCTTTAATCTTATATGGGTTAGATAATAAAAAAAACATTATCAAAACAGCCTTTGTGCTGCCAACCAACCCTACGATCATTCTCAGCTCCGAGCAAGGCCGTAAAAATATATTGGCATTTATCACCAAATACATGCTCTGGGGACAATCTGCGGTTGCCTCTACCGACTATGAACGCAATATACCTTACTATTTTCGCAAAGATAAAACGCCGGATGATTTTGAGCAGCAGGTGAGCAACGTGCTTGCCGCGCTAGATAAGCAAGATCTTCTAAAAATTGAGTAGTCGCTCCTTTTTACCTCATCGCACACTAAAAAGAGCACAAAAAAGGCGATGCTAAGCATCGCCTTTAATCGGAAACTACGTTATGGATGAAGCTTAGGCTTCAATCGCCGCACGCAGTTTTTTCATTGCGTTCTTTTCAAGCTGACGCACACGCTCTGCAGAAACACCGTATTGATCGGCCAGTTCTTGCAGCGTTGCTTTGTTGTCGTCGTCTAACCAGCGAGCACGGATGATGTGCTGACTACGTTCGTCCAGACCTTCCATCGCCAAAGTCAGTTTATCAGCGGCGTGGCTGTCCCAGTTGTCATCTTCGATATCGTTGGCGAAATCAGAAGATTTATCCTGTAAGAACAGCACTGGTGCTGCTGGTGAACTCTCATCATCGTCGTTAGACATGTCAAAAGCCATGTCCTGAGCAGCCATACGAGATTCCATTTCCAGCACGTCTTTTTCAGACACACCCAGCTCACGCGCAACCAGTTCGACTTCGTCCTGATTGAACCAGCCTAAACGCTGCTTGGTTTTACGCAGGTTGAAGAACAGCTTACGCTGTGCTTTGGTTGTTGCGACTTTCACGATACGCCAGTTACGCAGCACGTACTCATGGATCTCGGCTTTAATCCAGTGAACCGCAAAGGACACCAGACGCACGCCCATTTCTGGGTTAAAGCGGCGCACAGCTTTCATCAGGCCGATGTTACCTTCCTGAATCAGGTCTGCCTGTGGCAGCCCGTAGCCGGCATAGTTACGGGCAACATGAACAACAAAGCGCAGGTGCGACAGAATCAGCTGTTTTGCTGCATCCAAGTCACCCTCGTAATGCAGTCGTTCACCCAGTTCTTTCTCTTCCTCTGCCGTCAGCATCGGATAGGTGTTGGCTGCACGTACGTAAGCTTCCAAGCTACCTTGAGGAACTAAGGTTAAAGTTTGCATCTCTTTGGTCATTCAAACCCTCTCAATATTCTATCCAGTCGTACCAGCAACGCCGAAACCATTCTAAAAAACATCGGCGTAAACACTAACACGATTCTGCAAATTTTGACCGTGAATCATCCCACAAGTTCAATGTTGCGTGCATAAAAATAGCACAATTCTACAACGAATATGAACACGGTGGGAAAGTGATGGGGGGAGTATAGGATGGAGAACCGGTATCGGGTTTAACCAGAATGGCTCTTCCCCCGTCAGCAACTCAACGAGGGAAGAGTATAGCACTATTTCACTACTGTGGTGTAAATCGGCGTAAATGTTGTACGGTTGCCAACCATGCGGCAATCCAGCCAATCATGGCGGAAACCAGCACCAGCAGCAGGCATTCGTCCCAGCCTAAGCCATGCAGCACGAAAGTTGTACCAAATACAGAGGCGACTTTGGCTACTGCGGAGCCAAGCTGCCACACCATCGCCTGCGACAGAATCAGAGAAAGAATAGCGCCGCTAAACCCTAGCAACGCACCGCCGTTGAGGAATGGCCTGAGAATGAAACCGTCGGTTGCACCAATCAGTTTCATCACATTAATGGTATCTCGACGACTGAAGATGCTCAGACGCACACTGTTACCAATCACCAAGAACACCGCAACAATCATCAGTATCCCGATCATTGCCGCCACTTGACCAACCAGTCCGGTTAACGCCGCTAAGCGCGCGAACCAGCTATCGTCCATGCGAACTTCATCAACACCTTTCACCGCCGCAACGCGATCGCGCAGCGTATTCAGGGTTTCACTACTTTCAAAGTTCATCTTAGGTGTAATGATAGCAACCGCGGGCAGTGGGTTTTCTTCCAACATATCCAGCGCGCCACCGAAGCCGGACCAATTACGGAACTCGCCCAGCGCTTCTTCACGAGAGAGATAGTTAACCTTATCTACACCCTCTTCGCCTTTCAGCACCGTCATGACCTGCTCAGCAGCATCGTCATCCAGCGCTTTATCCAGATAAACCGTTAATTGCGGCGTTGGATACCACTGGGCAGCAGCCTCACTGACGTTTTTGTATACCAGATAGCATACGCTTGGCAGCGTCAGAGAGATGGCAATAACCATCACCGTGAGCAGAGTTGCTAGCGGTTGGCGCATCATATCCGCCAGCGTGTTAATCCACGCATAGCGCCATTGTTCACGCCAACCACCGCGCAGAGCCTTGGCTTTATCTGGCGTTTTTGCTCGCGTGGCCGAGCGATTTGGAGCCTTAGCCATGCGAAATACCTCCGTCCATACGCCCCTGACTGAGAGTCAGCATGCGATAGCGACGACGTGCAATCAGTCCCATATCATGGGTAGCCATCAGCACCGTCACGCCAACACGGTTGAACTCTTCAAACAGACGCAGAATGCCTTCCGACAGCGCCTCATCCAAGTTCCCCGTTGGCTCGTCAGCGAGTAGAACAGCGGGTTTATTCACCACCGCACGTGCAATGCCTACGCGCTGCTGTTCACCACCAGAGAGCTGAATCGGGAAGTTTTTCGCTTTATCCAACAATCCGACCTTATCCAACGCCGCCGAAACACGGCGACGAATGTCTTCACTGCTAGCACCAGAAATAATCAACGGCATCGACACATTGTCATATACCGTGCGATCCATCAGTAGATGATGATCTTGGAAAATCATGCCAATCTGGCGACGCAAAAACGGCACTTCGCTGTTACGCAAGCGGCTAATGTCATGACCACCAAAAAGAATGTGTCCTGCGCTTGGGCGCTCAATGCCACATATCAACTTCAGCAGGGTACTTTTCCCTGCGCCTGAGTGGCCGGTGAGAAACGCCATCTCGCCCTGACGCAGATGAAAATCTACGCCCTGCAGAGCCTGACGCCCACCCAGATACGCTTTACTGACCTGTTCGAAGCGAATCATCCGTATTAATCCTCACGGGCAAAAAGTGCCTCAATAAAATCGTCGGCCTTGAATGGCCGCAAATCTTCGATACCTTCACCAACCCCAATGTAGCGGATTGGAATGCCAAACTGATCGGCCACAGCAAAGATCACCCCACCTTTCGCCGTTCCATCCAGCTTGGTTAACGTAATACCGGTCAGGCCGACAGCTTCGTTAAACAACTTCGCTTGGCTAACGGCATTTTGTCCGGTGCTCGCATCAATCGTCAGCATAACCTCATGTGGCGCATCTTCGTCCAACTTTTTCATTACGCGTACGATTTTCTTCAACTCTTCCATCAGATGCGCTTTATTCTGCAAGCGCCCTGCGGTATCGGCCAGCAACACATCAACATTACGAGCTTTAGCCGCCTGAATAGCATCAAAAATGACTGAAGCAGAATCCGCACCGGTATGCTGTGCAATCACGGGAATATTATTACGCTCACCCCATACCTGTAGCTGTTCAACCGCTGCCGCACGGAAAGTATCTCCCGCAGCCAACATGACAGATTTACCTTCGGCCTGAAACTGGCGGGCCAGCTTACCAATGGTAGTCGTTTTACCGACGCCGTTCACACCGACCATTAAAATAACGAATGGTGTACGACCACTGACGTCGAGCGGCTTATCGACCGTGCTTAAGATCTCGCCCATCTCTTCTTTCAGCTTACCGTAAAGCGACTCGGCATCTTTCAGCTCTTTACGGCTGGCATGTTCTGTCAGTGATTTAATGATTTTGCTGGTTGTTTCCACACCCACATCGGCGATCAACAGTTGTTCTTCCAACTCTTCAAACAGATCGTCGTCGATTTTCTTGCCACGGAACAAGCCGAAAAATCCGGAACCCAGATTCTGTTTGGTTTTCAGCAGGCTACGCTTTAGGCGAGCGAAGAAGCCCTCTTTGGTCGGGCGTTCTTGTTCATGCTGAACGACAGGCCGTGCATCGGCTTGCGTGTCCTCAACGTTAGGCTCTTCAACGTCATCGGTATCCAGATCGACCACTTCTTCCGAGCGGGCAATCTCGGCAATCACGTCGATTGATTCAGGCTCTGCCTCAACGATTGTTGGTTCTGGCTTAATGACATCGTCTTCTGCAATTTCCTGCTCGACCAGCTCTTCGATATAAGGCTCGTCGATAACGGGTTCCTGATGGACGTGTGGATGCGCCGCTTCAGTCAGCGTAATAACCTGTTCAGCAAAGACTTCGGCATCATGCTCAAGATGCTCACCTCCGTGGTGGGCTTCATGATGACTTTCCAGTGGTTCACTGGCATGAATGATGTTTTCAGCCGTAACCTCCGCAGAAGTTGGAGTACGCTGAAGCTCAGGGACCTCTTCGACTATTTCTGGCTCTTCATGATGTGCACGAGTGAGCTCAACAACCTGCTCTGCAAAAACTTCCGCATCTTGTGCATCAGCGCGATGTTCATGGCTAGTGGCTAAATGCTCGGTGGTTTCCACCAGTTCGTCGGCTAAAACCTTAGAAGAGGTTTCATGAGGAACATGTGGCTCTGCGTGAGGTAGATTTTCAGCAGCATGCTCTGGCGCAACGGAGGCGTCCCACTCACCCGGAGTTTCAACAGAATCAGCATGGTCAGATTCACGCTCAGGCAGTTTGTCATCCAGTTGTTCTGGCGCAGTTTTATGCTCTGATGACGCATCGGCTTGATGTTGCTTGGTTTCTTCTGCTTCTGGTGGTGTTTGCTGTATGTCTTCTTGCGCCTTTTCTGGCTGCTCTTCCTGACGACCAAACCCTAACCAGGAGAAAAAACCACGTTTTTTATCTTTTGCCATAGTGCGACTGCTCTCCCGCCTGAAATTCAAAAATCGTTAATAAAATGCTATTGGTTAAGTTTACCACTTAACCCCTTATCGCAACATGCATGCCGAAGGGTTTCAAGTGGCATTTCCATCAATAAACGGTTACCTTGCAGTGCAATAATGAAGATCAGACTGTTATGACGTCTTCTCATCTCGCAACCTAAACAAAAAACACCGCATTCATGGCAAAGAAACCAGCATCCCAATCCAGCGGACAAATCCGCATTATTGGCGGCTTATGGCGTGGCCGAAAGCTTCCAGTTCCAGATAGCCCGGGCCTGCGCCCGACAACCGATCGCGTACGTGAAACTCTATTTAACTGGCTGGCTCCGGTGATAAACGATGCGCGTTGTCTCGACTGTTTTTCCGGCAGCGGGGCGTTAGGCTTTGAGGCGGTCTCTCGCTACGCCGCACATGCAACGTTGCTGGAGGCCGATCGTATGGTTGCCGCTCAGTTGAAAAAGAATGTAGCGTTAATTAATACCGATAAAGTCACTGTGCAAAACACCGATGCGCTAAAATGGTTATCACAGCCCGGTACGCCATATCAGGTCGTTTTTCTCGATCCGCCTTTTCGTAAAGGGCTATTAGCGGAAACCATTACTCTGTTAGAAAACAACGGCTGGCTGGCTGAAGATGCATCCATCTACGTAGAGGCTGAAGTAGAAAGCGCCGCTGCGGACGTCCCCGCTAACTGGACTCTGCACCGCGAGAAAGTCGCCGGTCAGGTTGCTTATCGCTTATATTTGCGCAGCGCGCCATAATTCGAGGAATCAACAATGGGAATTAATATTGGCCGCTTGCTGATGCTGTGCGTATGGGGATTTATGCTGGTTAACATCGTTCACCCGTATACGCGCCCACTTAACATTTTTATGAATGTCGCGCTGGTGTTCATGGTTCTGATGCACGGCTTGCAGGTCACCATGCTGAAAACGACGCTGACCAAAGATCAGCCTAAAATCAGTAAATGGCAGGAAGTACGAATCTTCTTGTTTGGGGTTTTTGAACTGCTGGCTTGGCAGAAGAAAAATACACCACCGAAAAAATAATCAGTCCGAATTCACCTCCCCAAACTCGGGGAGGTGACGCTATTTTACATCAGCTTCAAAACCAACAAAACGTGTGCCCTGCGTGCTGAGTTTCCCCACAGCACCTTTGTCTATCTGATGATACGTCGTTTCCGGCACAATAAACTTCAGCTTACTACCGCCAATCAATGGCTTAAAGTAGACCTCATAGCGCATATCCTCACCCGCGATCACTTCACGCTGGCGTGAGCGACGATTAGGCGCAGGGAATTCACGCTTGGCGCTGACTTCAACCTTCTGAGTATTGATCGGTGCGGCATCGTTGATGGCGTTCTGACGGCGTTGTTGCATAAAGCGCTGAGCGGCAAACACCACGATAACGGCAACGATCACAACAAATATCAGTGGTGGTTTACTCATGGTTTTTTGCCTGGCAGGTAAGGGAAAGTCGTTACATTATCGCCAAGGTCTGAGATCCGAGCGCTACCGCGTTCTGTAACGGCATCAATACGAATAACCGCTTGAACGGGGATAAAACTGCGTGAAACGCCAGAAAACTCGCTTTTCAGCTTTTCTTCTGAAGGATCGACTAATACGGCGCTTTGAGTATCAAAAACAAAATCAGCGATTTCGATAAATCCGAAAAGATTGCTTTGTACAAGTTCACGCACATAAAGCTGATAGTTTTTACCGTTATTCATAAATTGAATACGGTATAAGGGCTGTTGACCAGACATGACGTTCCTCATCACTGCCAGTGGGCAATTCTCGTTTTAAGACTTCATCAACGTAAAAACCGATGACGTAATACCGTGTATAACGTCATCAGTACAGCGGCTTAAAATAACATGAAGTTGTTTACACTTCATCCGCACAGCCTTCAACTAAAGGGATTGTCGCTGCCAGCCGTGATCCCCTACACTCAGATGATAAGTGACGATTTATTTGATTTTATACTTCATGCAACTAAACACGTAGAGCGTTATATAATTTAACTAGCTAATTAAAAAGGATAAATGATGAGTTGGGCATTTCTCGCAGTCTTCTTTTCTGGTTGGCTTTTTGTCGATGCCAGCTACCGTGGCCCCCGCTGGCAACGCTGGGTATTTAAACCAGTCACTTTACTGCTGCTGCTATTGTTAGCTTGGAGCGCCCCAAATATTCAGGCAAATGGCTATCTGATACTGCTCGGTTTGCTAGCGACTCTGGCGGCTGATGCCTTGCTATTGCTGCCTCGTGAACGCGTGCTCTATGCCATCGGCGCTTTTTTTCTGTCCCACTTGCTGTACACCATCAGCTTTGCCAGCGCATTAACCGTATCGTTTTATCTGCCAATGCTGGCTGTACTCATCATTATCGGACTGGCGCTAACGGCAACTATCTGGACACGCTTAGAAGACATGCGCTGGCCGGTGGTGACTTATATCGCGATGACGCTGTTGATGGTTTGGATGGCGGGAGATCAATACTTTGCTCGCGGTACTGATTTTGGCTTCTCACTGTTGGTGGGAGCTTCATTGCTGTTGCTGTCAAACGTGGTGTGGCTCATTAACCGCTACCGTTTCTCCTTCCGTGCTGCCGACGCCATCATTGCTGCCAGCTATTTTGGCGGGCATTTCCTAATTGTTCGTTCGCTGTATTTGTAAAATCATTAAAAACACAAAAACGGGGCAAAATGCCTAATGCCGGTCACTTAAGCGTGATTTTAGGGGAAGTACACCGATGGGGTCGTAGCAGCTTTAGCTGCCGGAGCGCCCCGCGGTGTGCTAGCCCCGTGTATCTCACTCTCTTAAACGATCAGCATTAGGCAAAATGCCCCGTTGTTTTTATCTCGAATTAAAAACTAGATTTTTGCCGCCGCAAGGTACTTCGCCATTTCTTCGGTAGGCACCATGCCGCCACCGGTAGCCCACACGAGATGGGTGGCATTTTGCATTTTTTGCTTATCCAATGCATGAGCGTTCAGGTACTCAGTACTACCGCAAACCCGCACCGCCCCTGGCATCCCCGCCAACGCTGATGGCTCAAGCTGAATCCCTTGCTGTTGATTCAGAATCCCCAGCAAGTTATACATTTCTTGATCGCTTAAGGTGTAGAAACCGTCGAGCAAGCGCTCCATCGCACGGCCAACAAAACCAGATGCGCGGCCTACGGCTAAACCATCAGCTGCAGTGATATTATCTATACCAATATCCTGTACCGAAATTTCGTCGTGTAAGCCGGTATGGATACCCAGCAACATACACGGTGAATGTGTCGGCTCTGCGAAGAAACAGTGCACATGGTCGCCAAATGCCAGTTTCAAGCCAAATGCAACGCCGCCAGGCCCACCGCCGACACCACAAGGAAGATAAACAAACAATGGATGCTCTGCATCAACCCGAATATCCATCTCGGTAAACTGTTGGCGCAAGCGTCCACCAGCCACGGCATAGCCTAAAAATAACGTGCGGGAATTTTCATCATCGATGAAGAAACAGCGCGGATCTGACTCAGCTTCTTTGCGACCTTGAGCTACCGCGACACCGTAATCCTGCGCATATTCCACGACGTTCACACCGTGATCGCGTAGCTTTTGCTTTTTCCACGCCCGTGCATCCGCAGACATATGAACACTAACGCTAAAGCCCAATTTAGCGCTCATGATGCCAATCGACATACCTAGATTACCCGTCGATCCAACGGCAATGCTGTACTGGCTAAAGAATTGACGGAACTTATCAGAGTACAGCACGCTGTAGTCATCCGTTTCAGAGAGCATTCCAGCCTCAATTGCTAATTTTTCGGCATGAGTAAGCACCTCATAAATTCCACCTCGAGCCTTTATCGAGCCAGAAATCGGTAGGTGGCTGTCCTTTTTCAGCATGAGTTGACCCGCAATCTTCTGCTGGTAACGCTGTTCTAACGCTTGTTGCATCGCAGGAATCGCCACAACATCAGACTCAATAATACCCTGCGTTTTTTGCGTTTCAGGAAACGCTAGGCACAGATAAGGCGCAAATCTTTTAAGACGGGCTTCAGCCTGTGTTACATCGTCTTGCGTTAAGCCAACATAAGGGAGCCCCTCGGCTAGCGTGGTCGTTTTTGGGTTAAACCATGTCACTTCATCTAAATTAATCAGCTGTTTTACCAATGGATATTGTTCAACCAAATTTTCAATTTCAAACGTATTCATAAATATTCTCGATTAAACGATATAAGAGAGCAGGAAAGTCGTTGCTAATGCGATCAGTGACGCGATGAAGGTCGCCACCGTGTAATATTTAAATGTCTCACTGAGCGTAGCCCCACAGTATTGCTTAACCAGCCAAAACAGTGAGTCGGTGACAATCGTGCAACCAATGGCACCGGAGCCAATCGCTAGAGTGATGATCTCAGGACTCACGTCGGGATAAAGCGGCAGTACCGGAGCAACAATTGCAGTGGCTCCCATCATCGCAACCGTAGCCGACCCCACCGCCGCATGCAAAATGATGGCGACCAGCCAAGCTAAAAGGATTGGATGCATATGCATATTGGAGAGCAGCACCGCCAGCGTATCCGCTAACCCACTCGCTTTAAGGATGCCGTTAAAGGCACCACCCGCACCGATAATGAGCAAAATATTGGCGATGGAGGAGAAACCATCTTCGGTCTTACTCAGCAGCTTGCTCATGCTCATATGCTGGCGAATACCCAACACGTAATACGCAACAAATGCGGCAATGAACATCGCGGTGATTGGATTACCGATAAACTCAAAGAAGTTATACAGCGCTGAACCTTTCGCCATATTTAATTCAGCAGCCGTTTTTATCAGCATCAACACAATGGGCAGCAACACAGTAAACAGCGTTGCGCCGAGTGAGGGTAAATCTTCCTCTTTGCGCACTTCCAACTCGGAAAACGCAGCAGGAACTTGTTTAAACGGCAGACGATGGCCGAGAAATTTCAAGAATAGTGGTCCACCAATCAGCGATGCGACCAACCCAACAAAGAGGCCATACACGATGACAGTGCCAATATCTGCGCCTAAAGCATTAGTGACATATAGCGCTGCCGGATGCGGAGGCACAACGCAATGTACTGCCATCAAGGCGGTACACAGCGGAATAGCCAGTTTCAGCAGCGAAGTATTCGTCTTCTTCGCGATAGAAAATGCCAGAGGAATCAGTAACACCACGCCCACTTCGACAAACAGCGTAATACCGCATACCAAACCCACCAAAACCATAATGACATCAGGTGATAGCCAGCGGCATTTCTGGAGCGTAATACCGATACGCTCAGCGGCTCCAGAAACCTCCATCATTTTGCCAAGAATTGTCCCCAGACCGATGACGGCGGCCAGAAATCCTAACGTGCCTCCAATTCCACCTTCAATGGCGTTAACCATTTCCAGCGGATTCATTCCCATTAATACGCCCACGTAAAAGCTGGCCAGTAATAATGCGAGGAAGGGGTGAATCTTAAACTTAACGATGGTTAATATTATTATAATGATGCTTGTTAATAGCGTTCCGACTACCCAAATTTGCGAGTCCATTTCCAACCTCACCCTGTAATAAATCTCCTCTCTATTGGATAAGAAGTGAACACGCCTGACAAACGATGAAAATCATCATTCACATGAACCAGATTGAATCAAAGCAGTGATATAGCTCAAGTTCAGCTATTAATATTTGGTTTGGGTCACATTAGATCATCCACAGACGCTCGTTTGTCCCTCAAGTCAGATATGCTATAACCCTAAAAATAGGGGGGTAGTTATGAATATCGGCCAAAAATACATCACACGTAACAAACTGCTAAACGGCTACCAACTATCAAAGCTCTATACGTTTGAAGTCGCTGCACGGCATGAATCTTTTGCATTAGCGGCCGAAGAACTTTCTATTAGCCCAAGTGCTGTGAGTCACCGGATCAACCAGTTAGAAGAAGAGCTCGGGTTCAAGCTGTTTCAACGGTTTCATCGCCGAATTGCGCTTACGCCCGACGGTGAACGCGTATTCTGGGCATTAAAATCATCACTCAGCTATCTCAATCAAGAAATTTTAGAGATCAAAAGTCAGGAATTATCAGGCACGCTGACAGTCTATTCACGCCCCTCAATTGCACAGTGCTGGTTAGTTCCCAAACTGGCTGATTTTGCACAGAAATATCCGGCGATTAGCTTAAATATATTAACCGGCAACGAAATGGTGAACTTCAGCGGCGCAGGCATCGATCTCGCGATTTATTTCGATGATAAGCCACCCGAAAAACTGGCATGCCAGCATCTCATGAATGAGTCGATGGTTCCGGTTTGTAGCCCTGAATATGCTGAGCGCCACGATCTGGTCGGCAAACCTTTCAATCTGCGTCAGTGCACGTTACTACACGACCGCCAGGCATGGAGTTACGATTCTGATCAAAGTGAATGGCACTCTTGGGCACAGCATTTTAAGGTTGATATCGCCGAAGATCAGCGCAGTATGGGATTCGATCGCTCAGATTTGGCTGTCATCGCCGCAATGAATCATGTGGGGATAGCGATGGGGCGTAAAAAACTGGTCAATAAACGACTGGCGACAAAAGAGCTCATCACTCCCTTCCCTGAGTTTGAAATGCAGTGCGAGCAACGCTACTACATTTCAACGCTTTCAGAACGCCAGTGGCCAAAAATTAATGCTTTCATTCAGTGGCTTAAAATCATGGCCGAAGCCAACGAAGGTTAAGCCCCTAAGAGTCGCCGATTCATATCTTCAATCTTGCCGCTGAGCACTCGCATTTGTAGCGTTTTGCTCCAGCTTGCGGAGATACCCGCAGCACACATGAGGCGGCGGTACTCTTCCTCGTCAAACGGCATATGGAAGCAGATGGAAATAGCTTCTGCCACACTAATACCACTATTACGCGATACCAACTCTAGCGGCTGATCTTCACTTACAACCCCTTCGCCCACAATACGATACAGCCAACCACAACGCCCTGTTTCCTGCATCTGCACGGAAAATTCCTCAATATCCATGTGATAATTGAGTTTGTAGCAAGGAGAACGTGGCTGCGTGACCTGAATAAATGCGTCGCCCCAGCGATAAATATCACCGATAAACACGTTTTCTTCAGTCATGCCCTCAGTGGAGATGTTTTCCCCCAAGGCAGGGGCGCAAAACTGCTCTGCCTGTTGTGGATACTGCTGACGCCAGAAATGATAATGCTCGCGCGGATAGTGGCACAACGCGCGATCGGGCCCGCCATGCACTTTTTTCTCTGCCTGCTCATCGCCATCCAGCCCCAGCCGGTGAAGCATCACGCCGCCCGTGATCTGACGTTTACCTATAGCGCTGGGCTTACTGCCCTCATAAGGAACGATGGTGCCGACATAAATAGTTGGATAGTGCATGTTGAGCTCCCAAAGCAGATTCTATTGAGAAAATGGCTATGGCATTACTATACCGTGCTACTCGAGTTTAAAAACAAAAAAGCGTGGGTTTCCCCACGCTCTGATAGTGACTGTCTTTAACAGACTCTTATTTTTTCGCTTCAGCGAAGCGTTTTGCCGCTTCATCCCAGTTCACTACGCTCCAGAAAGCTTTGATGTAATCTGGACGACGGTTTTGATATTTCAGGTAATAAGCATGTTCCCATACGTCCAGACCCGCAATTGGGTAACCAGAAGCACCAGAAACGGCTTCGCCCATTAGCGGACTGTCCTGATTCGCAGTAGAAACCACGGCCAGTTTACCGTCATCTTTTAACACCAACCACGCCCAGCCGGAGCCAAAACGAGTTGCTGCTGCTTTCTCAAATTCTTCTTTAAATTTGTCAACGCTGCCAAAATCGCGCTCGATAGCCGCTTTCAAATCGCCTTTCAGCTCAGTTCCAAGTTTCAGTCCTTTCCAGAAGAAACTGTGGTTAGCGTGGCCGCCCGCGTTATTGCGTAACGCAGTGCGTTTTTCGGTCGGCACTTTGTCGAGCTGAGCAATCAACTCTTCGGCGGTCAGTTTTGCCAATTCAGGCAACGATTCCAGTGCAGCATTGGCGTTATTAACATAAGCCTGATGGTGTTTGCTGTGATGGATTTCCATCGTTTGCTTATCGAAGTGAGGCTCTAGTGCATCATAGGCGTACGGTAGGGATGGCAGGGTATAGCTCATATTCATCTTCTCCAGATTTCCAAGGAGCAAAACATCCGCTCCGGTTAAGCAGTCTGGTCATTATAGTAGATTAAATGATATTGAAAATGATTATCAATTACCTGCTGGCGATGTGGTTTTTGAGAAATCGATAGCTTAAGCTTGCGCTACTTCAGCGTTAGCGCGGTTTTCAGCCTCATTTTGAGGTCAGGTTTTTATTCATTGTTTTTACCGATTGTTGTGATTGTCGCTAGCACATAGAAACTCTGTGCGCACTCCTACAACTCATAAGCACAAAAGCGAAGATGTGTTCCCACTGAAAATAGTGGTTCTATTTTTCTTTAAAAATTATTTTCAAGAATGAGCTGATTTAATATCTAACATGATAAAAATGCTTCTTACAGAAAGAATAAACACGTCAAAATAAATTCATAACGCTGATGAAAGTCAACATGACAAAACCAATTAAGCACCTGTAAAACATTATTATGCCACAGATTAATTTTATCGAGATAGCATAAGTGGTATATTTTGAGCTATAAGATTTATAGCATATCTATTATCAACAGCTCAAACTTAACGGACTAAAAATGGCCCACATACTATCAAGGAAGTATTCAAAGGCATTGACTAAAATCGCTTTAATCATTGGGCTATTATCGACTTGTGCTCATGCTGAGCTAACCTCTAATCTCAAAAACCTTGAAAGAAAATTACACTATCAGCAAGGTACTATAAATTTACTAAATGGAAATATCATAATTAATACAGGTGATAAATTTCGTTATCTATCACCTCAAGACAGTGAAAAGGTTTTAGTTGATGGTTGGGGAAACCCGCCCAGCGGTGAACTGGGACTTGGCATGCTAGTTCCCGTCGATTTATCTCCACTTGAGGAGAGAGGCTGGGGCGCTGAGATCACATTTGAGGATGATGCCTACATCTCCGATGACGATGCCAAAACTATTGATTATGATAAAGTCCTCAAGGATATGCAGCAGCAAACCTCAGTTGGAAATATAGAAAGACAACATCAGGGTTATGACCCGATATATCTATTAGGTTGGGCAGAAGCGCCTCACTACGATCAAAGCTCACATATTATTTATTGGGCACAACGTTTAAGCCTGAACCCTACTGCTTCGGATGAAGCAGTCAACTATTATATCAGAAACCTTGGTCGTAAAGGTGTATTGAACATTAACATTATTGCCGACAAAAAAGATTTACCCGCAGTGAAAAAATCAGCACCAGATTTATTAAAAGTAGCCTCATTTACTGAGGGAAACCGTTATGAAGACCATCATTTTTGGGATACAACATCCTCTTATTCTCTCGCAGCATTAGTTGCTGGCGGCGCTGCGGTCACAGCTAAAAAAGCGGGTCTAATTGGCTTAATTATAATATTCTTGAAGAAATTCTTCGTTGTAATCCTCGCCGCGGTAGCGGGATTATGGAAAGCTATTTCCGGCAAGAAAAAATAAAACGACGTGGCGGGTAAGATAATGGCTTATCCGCCAACAGTTAAATACATCCCGTCATCGCTTATCCCCTAAAATGGTTGAGTTGCATTGAGGCGGCAAGTGATTAGGTTAAGCGAACGCAGCCAACAAAAAGGCAACTTGAAGCATGACAGGAATATATTTCCCTGCAACAAACCTACCGCAACCTTTGTGGATGCGTGAACACAGTTCCACGACCTGGTTTACTGAATCCCACCAGCGTTAAATTACATTTATCAGCGACATCAATTGCTAGGGTCGTTGCCGCAGAGACGGCAAACAAAATCTCCACACCGCACATCGCTGCTTTTTGCACCATCTCGTAGCTGGCCCGGCTCGAAACCAATACAGCTCCTTGTGTCCACGGCTGCTTAGCACGGATACCCAGCAGTTTATCTAACGCCACATGACGACCAATATCTTCACAACCGCCCTGTAACTCACCGAGCGGATCAATCCAAGCAGCGGCGTGAGTACAACCTGTTAAATCACCAATGTGCTGCACGCTGCGCAACTGGCGTAAAGCGTTATCCAAATTTTCTAGGTCAAAAGTTTGGGTAAATGGCAACGGCTCTAGCGGACGAACAACGTCGGTAATCTGTTCCACGCCGCACACTCCGCAGCCAGTGCGCCCCGCCATCGAACGCCGACGCTCTTTTAGCGACATAAAACAGCGACTAGAGAGTTCGATCTGCACTTCAACGCCGTTACATGCCGGAACGACATCCATACCGTAAATATCCTGTGGCGTACGGATAATCCCTTCAGAAAGTGAAAAGCCTAGAGCGAACGCCTCAAAATCCTTTGGTGATGCCATCATCACTACGTGGGATATACCGTTATAAACCAGCGCTACGGGTACCTCTTCTGCAACCCAATCAGACTGTGAAGTGTGCAGTTGCCCACGTTGTTGCACCATTGTTTGGCGAACACCATTAACCGGATTATTATTTAAGAAACTCATCTTATTCACGTCTTTGATACCTACCTGTAACAACCACAGGATTCATGTGGTAGTATTTAAGCACAAAGTAACTTCGCACGCCCCCAAGAGTGAGCAAGTTAGCAAAGTTTGACCCTAAAAAGTCATACCGAGAAACCTCAGCGCAAACTATGGAACCTCGGGTTTAATGATTTATTTGTAAACAAACCAAGAAAACAAACTTTTTGAAGCAATGTGATACTCGATAGCTTTCAAGCCATACCTATCTTGCAGGTAACTTGAAAGGTAAAGGGTAGATACGTAAGGAGATCTCCATGCAGGTCAGCAGAAGACAGTTCTTTAAGATCTGCGCTGGCGGTATGGCAGGCACCACGGCCGCTGCGTTGGGCTTTGCTCCAGCGGTAGCACTCGCGGAAACTCGGCAGTATAAACTGCTACGCGCACGCGAAACCCGTAATACCTGTACATACTGTTCTGTCGGCTGTGGGTTGTTGATGTACAGCCTCGGTGACGGCGCAAAGAACGCAAAAGAAAGTATTTTCCACATTGAAGGTGACCCTGATCATCCGGTAAACCGTGGAGCCTTGTGCCCTAAAGGTGCCGGTCTGGTGGACTTCATCCACAGTGAATCACGTCTGAAATACCCAGAATATCGCGCTCCTGGCTCAGATAAATGGCAGCGCCTCACTTGGGACGATGCTTTTGATCGCATCGCCAAGCTGATGAAAGAAGACCGCGATGCCAACTTCATTCCAACCAACGAGCAAGGCACGACGGTTAACCGTTGGCTCTCTACCGGCATGTTGTGTGCATCAGCTTCCAGCAACGAAACAGGTTATTTAACCCAAAAATTTAGTCGCGCCCTCGGCATGCTTGCCGTGGATAACCAAGCGCGTGTCTGACACGGACCAACGGTAGCAAGTCTTGCTCCAACATTTGGTCGCGGTGCGATGACAAACCATTGGGTGGATATTAAAAATGCCAACCTGATTGTGGTCATGGGTGGTAACGCCGCTGAAGCGCATCCCGTCGGATTCCGCTGGGCGATGGAAGCCAAGATCCACAACAAAGCCAAGCTGATCGTTATCGATCCACGTTTTACCCGAACCGCTTCGGTGGCTGACTTCTACACGCCGATCCGCTCCGGTACCGACATTGCATTCCTGTCGGGCGTTTTGCTGTATCTGATCAGCAACAACAAGATCAACGCTGAGTACGTTAAAAACTACACCAACGCTAGCCTGCTAGTGCGTGAAGACTATGCCTTCGACGACGGTTTATTCAGCGGCTATAACGAAGAAAAACGTACCTACGATAAAACAACGTGGAACTACCAGCTCGACGAGAATGGTTTCGCTAAACGTGATGACACTCTGCAAGATCCACGCTGCGTGTGGAATATGTTGCGCGAGCACGTCAGCCGTTACACACCGGAAGTCGTCGAGAATATCTGTGGGACGCCTAAAGCCGATTTCCTAACAGTGTGTGAATACATTGCTGAAACTAGCGCCGTGGATAAAACCGCGTCGTTCCTGTATGCCTTGGGCTGGACGCAACACTCTGTTGGCGCACAGAACATCCGTACTATGGCGATGATCCAGCTACTGCTCGGCAACATGGGTATGGCTGGCGGTGGTGTTAACGCGCTACGCGGACACTCTAACATTCAGGGTCTAACCGACTTAGGTCTTCTGTCTACCAGCTTACCGGGATATCTGAATCTGCCGTCTGAAAAACAGACCGATCTGGAAACCTATCTGGCTGCCACCACACCAAAACCAACGCTACCGGGTCAGGTGAACTACTGGGGTAATACGCCTAAGTTCTTCGTCAGCCTGATGAAATCTTTCTATGGTGATAAAGCGCAGAAAGAAAATAACTGGGGCTTTGACTGGTTACCGAAGTGGGATAAAGGCTACGACGTACTCCAGTACTTCGAAATGATGTCGCAAGGTAAAGTAAATGGCTATCTATGTCAGGGCTTTAACCCAGTTGCCTCGTTCCCTAATAAAAACAAAGTGGTGAAATCGCTTTCCAAGCTGAAATTCTTGGTGACGATCGATCCGCTGAATACAGAAACATCAACCTTCTGGCAGAACCACGACGAATTTAACGACGTTGACCCGTCGCAGATTCAAACAGAAGTCTTCCGCCTGCCATCGACCTGCTTTGCTGAAGAAAACGGTTCTATCGTTAACTCCGGCCGTTGGCTGCAATGGCACTGGAAAGGCGCGGACGCCCCAGGGGAAGCCCTGAACGACGGTGAAATTCTGGCGGGTATCTTCCTACGCCTGCGAGAAATGTATGCCAAAGAGGGCGGGGCTTTGCCAGAGCAGGTGCTGAATATGACGTGGGATTACCTCACGCCAGAAAATCCAGCACCAGAAGAAGTAGCGAGAGAAAACAACGGTAAAGCCTTAGCCGATTTGGTTGACCCAACCACCGGTGCCGTTTTGGTGAAAAAAGGCCAGCAACTTAGCTCCTTTGCTCAGTTACGCGACGACGGCACCACGTCAAGTGGTTGCTGGATCTTTGCCGGTAGCTGGACGCCAGAGGGTAACCAGATGGCGCGTCGTGATAATAGCGATCCGTCCGGTTTAGGTAATACTTTAGGCTGGGCGTGGGCATGGCCACTTAACCGCCGTATTCTGTATAACCGTGCGTCGGCAGACCCATCGGGTAAACCGTGGGATCCAAAACGCCAGTTGCTGGAGTGGGACGGTGCGAAGTGGTCTGGTATTGATATTCCTGACTACAGTACCGCAGCCCCCAACAGCGGCGTTGGTCCATTCATCATGCAGCCTGAAGGGATGGGACGCCTATTTGCCATTGATAAAATGGCTGAAGGCCCATTCCCTGAACACTATGAGCCGTTCGAAACACCGTTGGGAACTAACCCACTGCATCCAAACGTGGTGTCTAACCCTGCTGCACGTGTGTTTAAAGACGATCTGGCTGCCATGGGGAAAGCTGATAAATTCCCATACGTGGGCACAACCTATCGTCTGACTGAGCATTTCCACTACTGGACCAAGCACGCTCTGCTGAATGCCATTCTTCAGCCTGAGCAGTTCGTTGAAATTGGTGAAAAACTGGCAGAGAAGAAAGGCATCAAGCATGGCGATACGGTGAAGGTCAGCTCTAACCGCGGCTACATTAAGGCCAAGGCAGTGGTGACGAAGCGTATCCGCACGCTGAAGGTGGATGGCAAAGACATCGATACTATCGGTATTCCAATCCACTGGGGCTATCAAGGCGTGGCGAAGAAGGGCTTTATCGCCAACACGTTGACGCCGTTTGTCGGTGATGCCAATACGCAAACGCCTGAATTCAAGGCGTTCCTGGTTAATGTGGAAAAGGTGTAACGGAGACGCATTATGGCTTATCAATCTCAGGACATAATCCGGCGCTCTGCCACCAATTCTCTGACGCCGCCTCCCGAGGCGCGTAATCATCAGGAAGAAGTGGCGAAGCTGATTGACGTTACCACCTGCATCGGCTGTAAAGCCTGTCAGGTGGGCTGCTCAGAGTGGAACGATATTCGCGATGAAGTGGGTCATAACGTCGGCGTGTATGATAACCCCGCCGATTTAACCGCTAAATCGTGGACGGTGATGCGTTTTTCTGAAGTTGAGGAAAACGGCAAGCTGGAATGGCTCATTCGTAAGGATGGCTGTATGCACTGCGCGGATCCGGGCTGTCTGAAAGCCTGCCCGTCCGAAGGTGCAATTATCCAGTACGCTAACGGCATCGTCGATTTCCAGTCAGAGCACTGTATTGGCTGTGGCTACTGTATCGCTGGTTGCCCCTTTGACGTACCGCGCATGAACAAGGAAGACAATCGGGTATACAAATGTACCCTATGCGTTGACCGCGTTGCCGTTGGTCAAGAACCGGCCTGCGTGAAAACCTGTCCAACGGGCGCGATTCATTTCGGTACCAAAGAAGCAATGAAAGAGCTGGCTGCAGGGCGTATCAACGAACTGCATACCCGTGGCTTCGCCAACGCGGGTCTATACGATCCTGCCGGCGTCGGCGGTACTCACGTCATGTACGTTCTACATCATGCTGACAAACCGGAACTGTATCACGGCTTGCCGAAAGACCCGACCATCAGCCCAACGGTTCAGTTCTGGAAAGGCATCTGGAAACCATTGGCTGCCGTCGGTTTTGCTGCCACTTTCGCGGCGAGTATCTTCCACTACGTCGGCGTGGGTCCAAACCGCGTACACGACGAAGAAGAGGGAGAGATCGACGGCAAGGTGGATGATATCAAACCAGAAGTCGACCAGCATGAGAAGGAGGAGCGCAAATGAGGAAGGAAAAGCCGATTCAGCGTTACTCAGCGCCAGAGCGTATTAACCACTGGATTGTGGCATTCTGCTTTATTGTCGTGTCAATCAGCGGCCTCGGGTTCTTTTTCCCGTCGTTTAACTGGCTGATGTACATTATGGGCACGCCGCAGCTCGCGCGTATCCTACATCCGTTCTTTGGTGTAGTGATGTTTGCTTCGTTCCTGATCATGTTCTTCCGCTATTGGAAACATAATCTCATCAACCGTGAAGACATCACATGGGCGAAAAACATTCATAAGATTGCGATGAATGAAGAAGTCGGTGATACCGGTCGCTATAACTTTGGACAGAAGTGTGTGTTTTGGGCCGCTATCGGCAGCCTGATTCTACTTTTAGCCAGCGGCGTAGTGATTTGGCGTCCTTATTTCGCCGATGCGTTCTCCATTCCAGTGATCCGCGTGGCGCTGATGGTGCATTCATTCGCCGCAGTGCTGCTGATTGTTGTTATTATGGTTCACATCTATGCAGCTCTGTGGGTGAAAGGCACGATCACGGCGATGGTCGAAGGCTGGGTGCCCGCTGCGTGGGCCAAAAAACACCATCCGCGCTGGTATCGAGAGGTGCGAGCTAAAGAACAAGAGCGGAAATGAACCTCTATTTCTGACATCATGACGTTCACGTTTTTTGCTATAGGTTAGGAAAGCCACGCAGGCAGGACGTCTGCGTGGAGTTTGGGGCTCACACGAGAGCCCCTTTTCGAACACCTTCAGCTAAATCGGTATATGAAAGCCGTAACTGACAGGCGAGCGAAGCCTTACTTAAACCTTAATAAACAAACCACTCATCGGTTACTAGAGCGACTAACTCAACACTGGATTTCATCAATGAGCATTAAAATCGTCCCAAAAGAACAGCTAGGCGCAGAGCGTGAAAAGACAGGTGGCTTGGATAATATTCCACCCGTACTTTTCGCTAACCTGAAAAGCCTCTATTCCCGCCGCGCAGAACGTTTACGTCAGCTCGCGGAAAATAATCCTCTGGGCGATTACCTTAATTTTGCGGCGGCGATTGCTGAAGCGCAGCAAAAAGCGCTACACGACAATCCGCTAACGCTCGATCTCACCCAAACGCTGACCAATGCCGCCGCGTTAGGCAAGCCACCGTTGGATACCTCGATTTTCCCGCGTTCACATCACTGGCACACGCTGCTACAGGCACTGATTGCCGAGTTGATGCCTGATGCTCCGGAGCATATTCAGCCCGTACTGGAAAACTTGGCCAAGACGTCTGATTCCGAATTAGAAATCATGGCAAAAGATCTGTTTGCCGGTAATTTCGGCGTTGTCGGAAGCGACAAAGCTCCGTTTATCTGGGCGGCGCTGTCGCTTTATTGGGCACAGATGGCGACACAAATGCCAGGCAAAGCCAAGGCAGAATATGGCGAAAATCGTCAATACTGCCCCGTGTGCGGCAGTATGCCTGTTGCCAGCGTTATCCACATGGGTACAACTAACGGACTGCGCTATCTGCACTGCAACCTGTGCGAAAGCGAATGGCATGTAGTTCGTGTGAAGTGCACCAACTGCGAACAAACCCGCGATTTAAACTACTGGTCGCTGGACAGTGAGAATGCCGCTGTGAAAGCAGAAAGCTGCGGTGATTGTGGTACTTACCTGAAGATGGTCTATCAGGAAAAAGATCCAAAAGTGGAGCCCGTTGCAGACGACTTAGCAACGTTAGTGCTCGACGCTAAAATGGAAGAAGAAGGTTTCGGACGCAGTAGCATCAATCCTTTCCTATTCCCTGGAGAGTAATTACCTCTTGGTTCAAAAGCCTGCCCAATCTGCGGTGGGCTTTTTTATGAGTTTAAAACGCTTTCCAAAGCCAAAGTGCGTAAAAAATAGCGACTACCTCTGCTTTGATAAACGAAGTCTCCTTACATTTTGCAATGACAATCCCACATCGGTCACACTTCTGAATTCCCCCCGAACCAATATGTGACCACTGTCATACATCATCATTTTTCCACTTTTTTATGGAACCGGTTCCAAATATCTTGGCGTTATTGAATTGATGATGAATTAATCGTCATTGGAGTGAATATGAAAAGAGAAATCGTCGTGGTCACTGCCGCTTACGGCTGGGACAAAGTCAATGAGCTGGGCGGGCAGGCTAATCTATTGCCGATTATTGCGGAGTCTGGCGCAGACGGCGTAGAAATCCGCCGTGAACTATTATCGCAGGCAGAGTTGCAAACGTTAGGTGATCTCACGAAGCAGATTGCCCGTCATCAACTCTTTGCCGTGTACTCCGTGCCTGAAGGTCTTTTTACTCCAGACGGTTTGCTGAATCCTGCTCTTGAGCAACGCCTTCATGAAGCCATCGAGCTAAATGCCCGTTTGGTCAAATTCTCCCTTGGGCACTATCAGCCCGGCTATGACTTTACCGCGCTAAACGCCTTACTCAAAAAATACGATGTTCCGCTGGTCGTTGAAAACGACCAAACAGCAGACTGCGGCACTCTTTCACCTCTGAATGCTTTCTTTGCCGCCGTGCAAGATTGCCACTCACCGATACGCATGACCTTTGATATGGCCAACTGGGATTGGGTGAATGAAGATGCCGAGATCGCTGCGCAAAAACTGGCGCATATGGTGCACTACGTGCATGTAAAAGCGGCTGAAAAACGAGTCCAAGGCTGGTGCGCGGTCGAATTGGATAATAGTGATGGTCGCTGGAAACCTCTGCTGTCACAGCTTCCTAATCAAGTCATGCGCGGTATTGAATTCCCTTTAGAAGGCGATGATTTGACTGCAATCACTCGCCACTACGTTAATTTATTGAGAGCGAACTGATATGAAAACTTCACAGCTAGACATGATCACCTATGGCGAAGCAATGACAATGTTCGTCGCCAATGAGACCGGTGAACTGGATCAGGCAATGCAGTTTACTAAGCGTATCGCAGGAGCGGAGCTAAATGTCTCCATTGGTTTATCTCGTCTTGGCATGAATGTTGGATGGGTGAGCCGCGTGGGTGATGACTCCTTTGGTCACTTTACTCTAGCTACTCTGGAGCAAGAGGGGATCGACCACCAATGCGTTATCGTCGATCAGCGCTTCCCAACCGGTTTTCAGCTGAAATCTAAAGCAGAAAATGGAACCGATCCCAAGGTAGAATACTTCCGCAAAGGCTCTGCGGCTAGCCATCTTTCGGTTCATGACTTCGATCGCACTTACTTTTCTCAAGCCCGCCATTTGCACCTTAGCGGCGTAGCGGCAGCCCTTTCAACTGACTCGTTAGAACTGGCGAATCACGCCGCCAAAGAGATGCGCGCAATGGGCAAAACTATCTCCTTTGACCCAAACTTACGTCCAGTGCTATGGCCGAGTCAGCAAGTGATGTGTGAAAAGCTCAATGCGTTAGCATTTCAAGCTGATTGGGTTTTGCCTGGGCTGAAAGAAGGACAAATTCTGACAGGCAAACAGACACCGGAAGACATTGCTGATTTTTACCTTAGCCGCGGTGTAAAAGCCGTCATCATCAAATTAGGGCCAGATGGCGCATGGTTTAAAACCGCCGATGGCCACCAGCAACACGTAGCCGCTGTTCGCGTTGAGAACGTCATTGATACCGTAGGCGCTGGTGACGGTTTTGCTGTTGGTGTGATCAGTGCGCTGTTAGAAGGTAAAGCCCTACCAGAGGCCGTTATGCGCGGCAATAAAATCGGGTCACTGGCCGTACAGGCCATTGGTGATAGCGAAGGTTTACCAACCCGAGCTCAGCTCGGCGAATAACGAATAACACATCCACCTCTGGGCCCTACATCCCAAGGATGTATCTAAATCATACTGAAGGATTATAACCATGAGCAAATCAACGATTGCCCCGAAGCGCTGGTGGTACATCATGCCGGTGATTTTTATCACTTACAGCATGGCTTATCTTGATCGCGCGAACTTCAGCTTTGCCTCTGCCGCAGGAATTAACGAAGACCTTGGTATCACCAAAGGAATGGCCTCCCTGCTGGGTGCACTGTTCTTCCTCGGCTACTTTTTCTTTCAAATACCTGGTGCAATCTATGCCGAACGACGCAGCGTGCGCAAACTGGTATTTTGGTGCTTAATTCTGTGGGGGATGTGCGCCACCTTAACCGGTCTGGTTAGTAATATTCCGGCACTGGCCGCAATTCGTTTTGCCCTCGGCGTCGTCGAGGCGGCAGTCATGCCAGCCATGCTTATCTATATCAGTAACTGGTTTACCAAAGCCGAACGTTCCAGAGCTAATACCTTCCTCATTTTAGGCAATCCGGTCACGGTTTTGTGGATGTCAGTAGTGTCTGGCTATCTAATCCATGCCTATGGCTGGCGCGAAATGTTCATATTTGAAGGATTCCCTGCGGTCATTTGGGCATTCTGCTGGTGGGTATTGGTTAAAGACAAACCAGAGCAAGTGGGCTGGTTGAGCGAATCAGAAAAAGCCGCTCTGCAGGCTAAATTGTTAGAAGAACAGCAAGGCATTAAGGCCGTACGTAACTATGGCGAAGCTTTCCGCTCGAGGAACGTCATTATCCTGTGTGCTCAATATTTTGCCTGGAGCATCGGCGTGTACGGGTTTGTTCTGTGGTTACCGTCAATTCTACGCCACGGTTCTGACATGGGAATGGTTGAAGCGGGATGGCTCTCTGCGGTGCCTTATTTAGCGGCAACGATTGCAATGATCGTGGTGTCTTGGGCATCTGACAAAATGCAAAATCGCAAACTCTTCGTATGGCCTTTACTGCTCATTGGCGCATTGGCATTTATCGGTTCTTACCTAGTAGGCGCTAACCATTTCTGGTGGTCTTATACGCTGCTGGTCATTGCCGGAGCCGCGATGTATGCGCCTTATGGCCCGTTCTTCGCCATCATTCCAGAAATGCTACCACGCAACGTTTCAGGTGGTGCAATGGCATTAATTAACAGCATGGGCGCGCTGGGCTCTTTCTTTGGCTCATGGTTCGTCGGTTATCTGAATGGCTCAACCGGATCGCCAGCCGCATCCTACGTATTCATGGCCGGTGCGTTATTGGTTGCTGTGTGGCTAACGCTCATCGTGAAACCTTCAGACGCTCAAAAAAAAGTCGCTGTTAAATCAGCTCCTGCCGTTTCTCAGGGGAAATAAATGATGAAGCAATCTGTTGTTCTGTATAAAAAAATACCTACTGACCTGCAGCTACGCCTAGAGAAGCATTTTGATGTCCGATTCTTTGATGGAATCAATAATGCCAATCGCGCGGAGGTGATCAGAGCACTAGAAAGCGCCGATGGCATGATCGGCGCCAGTGTGCCGGTACGCACGGATTTGTTAGACCATGCGCCAAAGCTAAAAGCAATTTCTACTATTTCAGTAGGTTACGACCAGTTTGACGTAGACGATCTGACACGGCGTAAAATCGTATTAATGCATACCCCTACTGTTCTGACAGAAACCACGGCAGATACGGTATTTACGCTAATTCTGATGACCGCACGCCGTGCGTTGGAAATGGCCGAAATGGTGAAAGCAGGCAAATGGACACGCAGCATCGGCGTTGATAGCTATGGCGTCGACGTTCACCATAAAACCATAGGTATTCTTGGCATGGGGCGCATCGGATCAGCGTTAGCACGCCGTGCGCACGCCGGTTTTGGCATGAACGTTCTGTACTGGAACGATCGCCCCAATACGCAAGTCGAGCAGGAATTTAACGCACGTCGCTGTGAACTGGATGAACTGCTCGCGAAATCTGATTTCGTCTGTATCACGCTGCCCTACAGCGAACAAACACACAAGCTCATCAATACAGAGCGCTTAGCGAAGATGAAACCAAGTGCCATTCTAATCAACGGTGCACGCGGTAAAATTGTCGATCAAACCGCTTTAATTAAGGCGTTGAAAAACGGCACGATTCGCGCTGCTGGCCTCGATGTATTTGAAGTAGAGCCTTTACCTGTTGATTCAGAGTTGCTGCAGTTACCTAACGTTGTTGCACTGCCTCACATTGGCTCAGCAACGGAAGAAACTCGCTATAATATGGCAGCCTGCGCAGTAGATAACTTGATAACAGCATTAACAGGGAAAGTGACGGAAAATAGCGTTAATGCCCATTTACTGACGTAATCACGCAGCGCTTTATCCGGGTGAGCCACGCCAACAGAACGTTGGCGTGGTGCTTGGGGCGGCCATGAATGGTCAACACCAAATCGTGCACAGACGTCATCTCACGAAAGCGATCTTGATAGTTCGCAGAACTTAAATCACTCGTGAAAACTGCTGCATTCTCGCTTGCTTACGTAGGTAGATATCAAAACACATACAGATATTACGGATCAGCAGGCGACCGCGAGGAGTGACTTCAATACGGGTTGATGTAACGTCCACCAGCCCATCTTCAACCAGGGGCGCTAGCAGTTTTAAATCATCAGCGAAGTAATCAGCAAAGACGATCCCGTATTGTCTCTCTACGTGGGAATAGTCCAAACGGAAATTGCAGATAAGATTTTTAATCACATCACGGCGCAAGCAATCGTCTTCAGTCATGGAGATACCACGCCATAGCGCATGACCATGGTCTTGCACATCAGCGTAATACTCTTTTAGCACTTTGCGGTTCTGCGCATAACTATCCCCGATCATGCTTATCGCGGAAACGCCCAGCCCCAGCAGGTCGCTATCACCCTGCGTAGTGTAGCCTTGGAAATTGCGATGTAACTTACCCTCTCGCTGCGCAATGGCTAGCTCATCGTTGGCATGAGCAAAGTGATCCATACCAATAAACTGATAACCGGAATCGGTGAGCATCGCGATAGTTTCTTGTAGGATGGATAGCTTACTGTCTGCTGACGGTAAGTCTTCATCTTTGATTTTGCGCTGGGCAGCAAACAGTTTCGGCATGTGCGCATAGTTAAATACGCTTAAGCGATCGGGGTTGAGCTCAGCCACTTTTTGTAGCGTGTAGCTAAAGCTTTCTGGCGTCTGTTTTGGTAAGCCATATATGAGGTCAATATTTGTCGATGTGAAGCCAATCGCTTTAGCTCGGTTGATCAGATCGAAAATAAATTGCTCGTCCTGCTCACGGTTAACCAGCTTCTGAACTTCTTTATTGAAGTCCTGCACCCCCATACTCAGACGATTAAAACCCTCTTGGCGTAGGTGGTCGAGGACATCCAGCTCAATTTCTCGCGGATCAACCTCAATGGAAATCTCGGCATCCGGTAGAAAATCGAAAGCATCGCGCAACATGCGCATGAGGCGAGAAATCTGAGTTTTATCTAAATAGGTTGGAGTACCGCCGCCCCAATGCAGTTGAGAAACTTTACGACCAGCAAACATCGGCGCACGCTGGCTGATTTCTAATGCCAGTTTATCGAGATATTCATCTGCTTTGTGTGTTTGGCGGGTAACGATTTTATTACAGCCACAGAAGTAACACAGCTTGTGGCAAAAAGGGATATGAACGTAAAGCGAGAGCGCTCGTTCAGGATAACGAGCTACAGCATGAGTAAACTCAGCCTCAGTAAAGCTTTCGCTGAATTCTAATGCTGTAGGATATGAGGTATAACGCGGCCCAGAATAGTTATATTTTTGAATCAGGGCCAGATCCCAGACTATCGCCTGTTCCGACATGCTTACTCCTTCCGATGATTTCGCCTGCCAGACCGGTGACGAGGAAGTCGTGAAAACTGGCGGGTCATGGCAGCTTGCCGCCAGCGTTGTTTACGCCGCGACAGCCACCATAGTTTACCTAATAACCACAACAGATAACACGTAAGCAGTAAGGCTATTATCAGTATTAGCCACATTGGCGATTAAAATACGTCTTTCGGGTTACCGCGCTTGAGCAGTTTAACGATGTCTTCTTTCGGCTCTTCTTCATCGACTTCATCATCTTCGTCGCCAAGCTCGATACCTAATTCTTCCATCAGCTCATCAATGCGATCCAGCATGTTGTCGACGTAGGTCTGCTCTTCTTTATTCAGCTCTTCGCCATCATCCAAGCGGATCAGAAGCGCGTCCAAACGCGGATCGTTTTCTAACTGGGTCAGCTCTTCTTCTGGTGAAAGCCGTTTTTTCACTTCGGGCTTAGGTGCTTTTGCCTTTGGCTTTTTCACTTCAGTAGCTACCAGCGGCACTGGTACTTTGCTACCAATACGCGGATCGATAGCCTTTGCAGAATCAGTGGTCTTCTTGTTTGCAGTTTCAGGATTTGCACGACCACCAGATTTATTACCGCGGTGCTTCTTCTGGCGCTTGCGCGCGCGGGCTTCCAGATCAAGCTCAACACGGGTTTTTCTTTTTTGTTTTGGCGCTGAAGTTTTAGCTTTCGGCGTTTTATTGGCAGGACTCATTAGCGTGTACTCACAGAGAGATAAATCGAGTAGAGAAATATTAGCGAGCTCAGGTTAACTCCTGAAACGCCGGTCTCCGACACCCGAAAAACAGGCGTTTAAACTGGGGGGCGGACAGTGCGCACACCCTACCAGAAAGCACGCAAAGAAAAAAGGCGACAGCCTAAACTGTCGCCTTAATTCTAGCCTTCAAATGAAGGATATTCACGCATCTCAATCCCTGAATGCACTCAACGTCCCGGTTTTTCCCTTTGCCGTTTTGCTCCTTGCACCCTCTTCCTGAGGCTCTTGTCCTTATTGCGCCAATCCTAGCGCTAAACTCTTCCTGAGTTGGTGTGATCCATTCAGATATATATCCTATATATCTTCGCTAAATCCTTTAGCGTGAATCCTTTCGCTCACTACGCACCCCTGCGCTCCCTGAGATTCGTCTTCCTGACGAAGTTTTCCGTACCGCCATCCTTTGCGTTGATAGATACTTTAAAGAAATGGCTGCTCTAAACAAGGGACTACAGCCCAAGTTACAGCGTGAGCAAGATCACGTAATTTTGTAATCATATGATTCTATTAATTTAATAAATTCAGTCTCATAACTGAAAACGTCATTGCCCGAAAGATAAATAGCCAATGTCTCACAAGGCTGTAAGCCTCGAGCTTACATCAGATAAACAGCGGTTTTATGCGCTCTTTGCGGCTGTTGCAGTTATAATCCCTACCAGATACCGCCATGTTTTAATGGAGACGAACGTTTTGAACCGTAAAACTTATAATTATCATGTGACTCACTTCGTCACCAGTGCCCCTGATATTCGCGCATTACCTGCTGATATTGGCATCGAAGTAGCATTTGCTGGCCGCTCTAACGCAGGCAAATCCAGTGCTCTGAATACGCTAACTAACCAAAAAGGCTTGGCACGTACCAGTAAAACACCTGGTCGTACTCAGTTGATCAACTTGTTTGAAGTCACCGACGGTGTACGCCTCGTTGACTTACCGGGTTATGGTTATGCCGAAGTGCCGGAAGAAATGAAGCGTAAATGGCAGAAAGCGTTGGGTGAATACCTGCAAAAACGTAACTGCCTGAAGGGATTAGTGGTTTTGATGGATATCCGCCATCCGCTGAAAGATCTCGATCAGCAGATGATTCAATGGGCCGTTGACGTTAACCTGCCAGTCATGTTGCTGCTAACCAAGGCCGATAAATTGGCGTCTGGCGCACGTAAAGCCCAATTGAATATGGTGCGTGAAGCCGTACTACCATTTATGGGCGATATTCAGGTTGAAACATTCTCTTCCCTGAAAAAATTTGGGGTAGATAAATTGAGTGAAAAACTGAATACATGGTTTAGCGAGATCGAACCAGAAACGCTGTCTGAAGAAGAGGAAGAAAGCGGAGAATAACGGCTAGATTCCAGATAAATAGGGTCGCTCTGGCGGCCCTTTTTTGTTTAGACAAAAAAAAACGCCCCAGTCATAAAAGACTGGGGCGGCTAATATTCAGCCAAATCCGATTACGTGAAGTAAAAGGTCTGAAAGATAGAACATCTTACCTCTGTACCCTACGTCTGTAACTCTACAACATTTTCAGGCAGGGTAAAACCTTTTTTGTAGCTTACTTACACAAATGCGTTCAATTTAGCGGCATATTCTTGGTTTTAAGCGCTGTTTTATGTAGTTAAATTACATAAATAGCTTAATTAACCATCATCTAGTGAGCTTGATCCCAATTTTCCCCCGTACCGACATCCACTTTCAGCGGAACCGCCAATTCTAGGCTTTGCTCCATCAATTCGCGGACTTTTTCTACGGTTTGCTCAATCACGGATTCATGCACTTCAAACACCAATTCATCGTGCACCTGCATAATCATGCGGACCAATGGCTCTTTTTGCTGCAGCAGCCATGCATCAACAGAAATCATGGCGCGCTTGATGATATCGGCCGCAGTTCCCTGCATAGGAGCATTGATTGCTGCCCGCTCAGCTCCCTTACGGCGCATACCGTTGCGAGAATGGATCTCTGGTAGATAGAGACGGCGACCGTCTAGTGTCTCAACATAGCCCTGCTCAGCGGCCTGCTGACGGGTACGCTCCATATACTCAAGCACACCAGGGTAGCGTTCAAAATAGAGATCCATATAGCGCTGTGCTTCACCACGTGCAATATTCAACTGGCGAGCTAAACCAAATGCGCTCATGCCGTAAATTAGACCAAAGTTGATAGCTTTTGCGCTACGGCGCTGTTCACTCGTCACATCTTCTAATTTCCGCCCAAACACCTCTGCCGCCGTTGCGCGGTGAATATCTTTACCAGCAGCAAACGCAGTCAGTAAACCTTTATCACCAGACAAATGAGCCATGATGCGGAGTTCAATCTGTGAATAGTCGGCGGCGACAATCTTATAGCCTTGCGGTGCAATAAAGGCCTGACGGATCCTTCGACCTTCGTCGTTACGCACAGGGATATTTTGCAGGTTTGGATCGCTAGATGAGAGGCGTCCTGTCGCAGTAACCGCCTGATGATAGGAGGTATGCACACGCCCAGTAGCAGGGTTAATCATCTGCGGAAGTTTATCGGTATAGGTGCTCTTTAGCTTCGCTAAACCACGATGTTCCAAAATGATGGTTGGCAGTTCAAAACCTTGTTCCGACAGCTCAGCTAACACTTCTTCGTTGGTCGAGGGTGCGCCGCCCGGTGTTTTCTTCACAACTGGCAGTTTCTGTTTTTCAAACAGAATAGCTTGTAGCTGTTTTGGAGAAGAGAGATTAAACGGCTCACCCGCGGCTTCATGCGCCTTTTTCTCAAGCTCATCTAAACGAATAGCTAACTCTTGCGAGTGCTTACCCAGAATATTGCTATCGATCAGCACCCCAGTACGTTCCATACGGGAAAGCACAGGAACCAACGGCATATCAATATCGGTGAAGACTTTCTTCAGACCGGCTTCTTTTTCCAACTGTGGCCAAAGTTTGAGATGCAGCTGCAATGTAACATCGGCATCTTCGGCTGCGTAAGGTGCGGCCTGTTCCAAAGCGATTTGATTAAACGTGAGCTGAGATTTCCCCTTACCCGCAATTTCTTCAAATGTGATCGTTTTATGATTCAGATGACGCTCAGCTAAGCTATCCATATCATGGCGGCCAGCGACGCTATCGAGATCGTAAGATTCAAGCATAGTGTCAAAGGCAATCCCCTGAAGCTCAATACCATAGCGAGCCATCACTCCCTGATCGTACTTGAGGTTCTGCCCCACCTTCAGCAAGTTAGCATCTTCCAGCACGGGTTTTAGCTTAGCTAATACATCGTCACGATCCAGTTGATCGGGTGCATCCAGATAATCATGACCAACCGGAATATATGCCGCTACGCCTGGCGCAGTGGCAAATGACAGACCAACCAGATTGGTAGTCAATACATCCAGAGAGTCTGTCTCTGTATCGAAGGCAAAAATCTTGGCCGCTTTCAAACTGGCGATGAGGCTATCAAGCGCTGCATCATCCAGAACAGTGAGGTAGTTTTCTTGCGACAGAATCGCCGTAGTTTCTTCAACGGCGGTAACCGCGGTTTCAGTATCATCTTTTGCCGATTTTCGCGCCGGCGGCGCTTTTTTCTCACCGCTTAACCAAG
Source organism: Hafnia paralvei ATCC 29927 (assembly GCF_001655005.1). Lineage (GTDB taxonomy): Bacteria > Pseudomonadota > Gammaproteobacteria > Enterobacterales > Enterobacteriaceae > Hafnia > Hafnia paralvei. The sequence continues at coordinate 5,627 of NZ_LXET01000001.1, read as the reverse complement.
AGCCGGTTTCAGCATCCTCGAGCCAACGTTTAAATTCATACCGACTAAACAACTCATGCAGCTGAGCTGTATCCATGGGTTTAAGCTTGAGATCATCACAGGTAACGTCTAGCTCAACGTCGGTCTTAATCGTCGCCAACAGGTATGAGAGATCGGCCTGATCTTTATTCAATTCAAGTTTGGCACCCATGGTTTTAGCACCACGGAAACTCAGCGTCGCGACTTTATCCAGATCGCTGTAGATCTGTTTTAGGCTACCAATTCCCTGCAACAATGCCTGAGCCGTTTTTTCACCGACTCCAGGTACACCTGGAATGTTATCCGAGGAGTCGCCCATCAGCGCGAGGAAATCAATGATCAACTCTGGCGGTACGCCATATTTATCACATACTTCCTGAGGCCCCAGAATCGTATTATTCATGGTATTGATCAGCGTAATATTCGGCGTAACCAACTGAGCCATATCTTTATCGCCGGTACTGATCAGTACATGGCGACCTGCTTTTTCAGCAGCCTGCGCCAGCGTTCCGATGACGTCATCGGCTTCAACGCCCGATACAGCCAGCAGCGGCAATCCCACCGCTTGTACCATCTTATGTAGCGGTTCTATTTGCTCGCGTAAATCGTCCGGCATTGGCGGGCGATGAGACTTATATTCAGCAAACAGCTCATCACGGAAAGTCTTTCCTTTGGCGTCAAATACCACGGCTACGTGGCTAGGTTGATATTGCAGCATCAGGCTGCGCAGCATGTTCAACACGCCATACATTGCCCCTGTAGGCTCACCCGCACGATTAGTTAGTGGAGGAAAAGCGTGGTATGCGCGATACAGGTATGAAGATCCATCAACTAGGATCAGAGGGTTTTCAGGTATTTCGGCCATAGTATGTCTTTATCGTGATGGTGGACTTAGAGGTAAGGATGCCATACCTCGAGACAAGAGACGAATTTTAGCGGGAGATTTGATGAGGAATGCGATCAAGTATTCAGATCTTGTTGATCAAATTGTGGATAAGTTTGTGAACAAAAGATCATAAATTTAATAACGCGGGTTCTCACTGAGAACTTAGTAGTAATTTTATTAGTAATTTAAATGAGTTATATACAAAAACACATATGTGTGTATAAAAGCATCAAGCAACTAATGATGTGGATAATATTTCAATCACTTACCAAAAATTTTGTATACCTGCATGCAACCTCATACAGATTAGCCTAAATTATCAACAACGCCACTGCTTTGCAGCTTATCTGTCATATATTTTTAGAATTGCTGTAGTTCAATGACCCTTCTGATAAAATCGTACTTTAACAACTCGATTGCGATTGCGCGAACAAGCTAATGCCTACGTTAATTACCTTGGTCCTATCCCCTATCATATTTGTGTTATCCACGGTGTTAACGGTAATGGTAACGATTTTATGTTCTGTGCCGATTACGCTTGCCGGGGTCCTTAAGCTACTGCTCCCCATCCCTATCGTTTGGCGCTATATCGCAAGCTTCGCCGACTTCATGATGTGGTGCTGGTGTGAGGGGTTATCCATTCTGATGAAGCTTAATTACGGCCTGAATTGGGAAGTTTACGGCCTAGAAAACCTAAGCAAAGAGAACTGGTATTTAGTTATCAGTAACCACAAAAGCTGGACAGATATCGTCGTTCTTTGCGTTTTGTTACGCAATCATATTCCAATGAATAAGTATTTTCTAAAGCAACAACTCGCTTGGATTCCGTTCGTTGGCTTGGCATGTTGGGCATTAGATATGCCATTTATGAAACGCTATTCTCGAAGTCATTTGCTAAAGCACCCTGAACTGCGCGGGAAAGATATTGAAGCCACTCGCCGTTCCTGTGAGAAATTCCGCATACGCCCTACGACCATTGTTAACTTCGTTGAAGGTACTCGGAGCACTAAAGAAAAACGCATAAAATCACACTCTCCTTATCGCAACTTACTTCCTCCCAAAGCCGCTGGAATTGCATTCACTTTGAACGCATTAGGTCAGCAATTTGATCGCGTATTAAATGTCACGCTACTGTACCCAGACAATAACCGTAGTCCTTTTCTCGATTTACTTTGTGGAAGAATGAAACGAATTGTTGTACATGTGGAAACCCTATCAGTGAGCTCCGAAATGCATGGAGACTACTTTAACGATAAGGTTTTCAAAAGAAAGTTCCAGCTATGGCTGAACAATCTGTGGCAGCAAAAAGATCAGCTTATCGATCATTTGAAAAAAGTTTATGCCTCGCCGAGTAAATAAAAAACCGGGCTTTAGCCCGGTTTTTTATGAGACGGAAATGGATTATTTCTGTTTCAGCAAGAAGTTGACTACGTTAGAGAACTGCTGAACGTAGGAGTCCATTGAGCTGGTATCCAAACCATCATTTTTGACCATATATTTGCCGTTAACGAAGATTGCAGGAACACCACGCAATTGAAGATCTTCAGCAGCTTTCTCTTGCTGAACAACCAGAGATTTCACGACAAAGCTGTTCAAGGCACCATCATAGTCTGCTGCACTGACACCCGCTTTAATAAAGACGTTGCGGATATCTTCTGGGCTCTGAACGCTCTGAGTTTTCTGCACGGCCTCAAACATTGGCTGAGTAATTTTATCCTCAACACCTAACGCCATCGCAACAGCCCAAGCCTGAGTCAGTTGTTTACCCAACGGCCCCAAGAACTCAACATGGTATTTGGTCATCTTGACGCCTTCAGGCAGACCTTTACGCACTGCATCAGAAACGTGGTAAACCTCTTCGAACTCATAGCAGTGTGGGCAGTAGAAAGAGAAAAACTCTAATACCTGTGGTTCTCCAGTTATGCTTTTATCAAGCTTAACGTACTGATCGCCTTCAGAGAATTGAGCCGCAGAGGCACCAAATGCCATTGCGATCCCAACTAACGCCAACAAAATCTTTTTCATGCGAACTTCTCCATCGTCTTAAGTTTTTGATTTAATACATCGGCATTAGCTGCAACGGTGGTGCTCGTAACAGCTTAACCTGCTCCATGAAGGCTGATGTTTGCCTCAACCAGAAACTTTCATCAACCATCCACGGAAAACTCTTTGGAAAGGCAGGGTCTTGCCAGCGACGAGCAACCCATGCCAAATAATGCACCATACGCATCGCGCGTAACGGCTCAATAAGCTTTAACTGTTGAGTATCGAAATCAGCAAATTCTCCATATGCCTCAAGCAAAATATCCAACTGGATCAGCTGTTCTTGGCGCTCACCGTGCAACAACATCCAAAGATCCTGAACAACCGGACCGTTGCGCGCATCATCTAGATCGACAAATAATGGGCCATCACGCCATAGGATATTCCCTGGATGACAGTCACCATGCAAGCGTACGGGGGCCCAATCCGTCGTCCAATATTGCTCAACCTCAACAATCAACGAGTTTAACGCAGCCAGAAAGGCTGGCTTGAGTTTCGCTGGCAATAATGGTGTTCTTTCTAAAACGTCTCTTGGCTGATAAAGATATTCATCCAAGCCAATCGTTGGGCGCTCAGAAAAGAGCTGTTGTTTACCCACTTGGTGGATTCGAGCCATATAGCGCCCGACCCATTCAAGTTGATCGTCGTTGTCTATTTCATATTGCCGCCCCCCAACACTGGGAAACAGAGTAAACGCATATCCAGCAAAGTGATGAAGAGTTTGTCCATGCAGAGATAGGGGGGCCACAACAGGAATTTCAGCGTTGGCCAATTCGCGAGCAAAAACATGCTCTTCATCAATTTGGCCATCAGACCATCTCTCCGGACGATAAAATTTCACAACATAACGTTGTCGATCTTCGTCCATTAACTGAAAGACGCGGTTCTCATAGCTGTTAAGCTCTGTTAAACCTGAATCAATGCGAATTCCTGTACTCTCGATAGCATCAAGAATGAGATCGGGAGTAAGTGTTTGAAAACTGAAAGCTGGATTAGTCATAGTCAGGCCAAGACTCACGCAATAAACCGAGATAATAGCACTATCAAATCGACCTATTGCGCTGTTTGTGCACTATCGTGTCTGAAATTAATCCTTAATTACGCCTCTAGCGCGCAGGATGGCGGTTTTGAAGTCTTCTTCATAGTCTTTCTTCAAACCGGGAATAGCCTTTGTACTTGAGCTATTACGCATCTTAAGGTGATAAATAAGGATATCGTCGGTCAGCTCACCTAAATTACCTTTAAATCCGGCCTCATCGGCCAACTTCTGCAAAAACTGCACCAAATTCAAATCAGGCTCTTGCTGCCAAGCTGGATGGATTAATTCAATTAGTTCATTAACGCGATGGCATTTCATTTTATTTCTCCCTGATGCTTAATGGGCTGACAAATTATCAGGCTTAATTTACCAAAGATAGTCCTAGCTCGTATAACATTCACTTTTTACAAACTATTACACGCATGGGAAAGTGCCGCATCCCCGCGTTACAATACAGTATATAAGTAACAAAAGGAGGCCCACATGCATGATATTGAAGGCGTAATACTGGCAGGAGGAAGAGCCTCTCGAATGGGTGGAGATGATAAAGGGCTAGTCATGCTTAACGGGAAGCCCCTTTATCAATATGTCTTAGAAACACTTAAGCCCCAAGTCAAAACACTCTCAATCAGCGCAAACCGTAATTTACCCATCTATCAGCAATCCGGGCTAAAGGTTTTCACTGATACGCTCAGAGACTATCCTGGCCCGTTAGCAGGGATGCTAAGTGGTTTGCAGCAAAGCAAGCATGAATGGGTTATGTTTGCGCCCTGTGATGTCCCCTTTATCCCATCAGATATAGTGCAATATCTTTGGATGCAAAGAGATGGTCATAAGGCCGCATATATACATGATGGCAATAGAGCTCATCCAACTATCGCATTATTAAGTCGCGAACTCATTTCACCATTGATGAAATATCTTGAGCAAGGTGAACGCAAATTAATGATATTTTTAGAACAATGTAATGCACAGCAGGTTACCTACCTTGCTCGAGATTGCTTTATTAATTTTAATACTCATGAAGAATGTCAGCGTTGTGAGCAGAAGCTAAAGGAACAAGAATGAAAACTCAAATACCTTTACTTGGAATCGCTGCCTATAGCGGAACAGGAAAGACCACGCTTTTAAAGAAGTTGATACCACAGCTGAATGCTAGAGGGATCAGGATAGCGCTAATTAAGCATACCCACCATGATATGGATGTGGATACACCAGGAAAAGACAGTTACGAATTGCGTAAGGCCGGAGCAGAACAAACGTTAGTGGCAAGCGATAAGCGTTGGGCGCTAATGACTGAAACGCCTGAGCAAAAGCCTCTAGACCTGCAATTTCTTGCATCAAAGATCGATCCTGAGCGCTGTGATTTAATTTTAGTTGAGGGCTTCAAGCATGAAGCAATCTCTAAGATTGCACTCTACCGTGCATCAGTAGGAAAGCCATTTACAGGCATCATTGATAAGCATGTGCTGGTGTTAGCAAGTGATGGGCATGTTGATTGTGATATTCCGCAATTAGATATTAATAAGACCGAGAAAATTGCAGATTTTATCGAACAGTGGCTAAAACAACTGAAGCCATGAAGAAGAAAAATTCGCCGCGTCAGCGGCGATTCTTTTTAGATTTTCTTGTTTCCAATAA